>NZ_JBFAOQ010000021.1:0-200041 GCF_040675285.1 Nonomuraea sp. NPDC049625
CCCGGTGTTCAGCAATGGACACGCCGGGTTCGGGAGGGGGTCACGGGAAACGGACCGGTAGCGATACCGACACCGCGCCCGTGGCCTACCTCACGGTGCACATCACTGAAACCTGCCACCGCAGCGCCGACACCCAAGACATCCTCGCCGACCCCGGCACGAGGCCGCCAAACCTGATCACGAACGTGGCCACCACCGACGCCACCGTGCCCGACACGGCGATGACCGAGACCATCCACCAGCACCTGGCCCGGCGCGGCCTCCTGCCCGCCGAGCACTACCTGGATGCCGGCTACTCCTCAGCCGAACTCATCGTCGCCGCCCGCCAACAGCACCAGATCAACCTGATCACGCCGTTGCGGACGGACAACTCCGTCCAGGCCCGCACCCGCAACGGCTATGACCGCACCGCCTTCACCGTCGACTGGGACCGCCGGCAAGTCATCTGCCCGCAAGGACAGACCAGCACCTCCTGGACACCCTGCCGGCAAAAGGAACAGCCGATGATCGTGGCCGCCTTCCCGCTCAGCGCCTGCCGCCCCTGCCCGGTGCGGACCTTGTGCACCAGCGCCCAGCGCAGCGGCCGCCACCTCACCCTGCACCCACGAGCGATCCAGGAAACCCTCGATGCTGCCCGCGCCGAACAGACCACCCCCGCCTGGCGGGACGAATACACCCTCCGGTGCGGTATCGAAGCGACCATCCACCAAGCCGTCACGGTCGCTGGCCTACGCCGAGCCCGCTACCGCGGCATCAAGAAAGTCCACCTCGAACACATCGCTTCCGCCATCGCGGTCAACCTGATCCGCCTGAACGCCTGGTGGAACGGCCAGCCCTTGGAACGCAAACTCACCAGCCACCTGGCCCGACTCGAACCAGCCCTGACCGCCTGAAACGAGTTAACCAGCAGGGTCGTACAGGCATGACGATCCAACACGTCACCACCACCGCGACCGCTCCCGCCAAGTCACTCAGCATCGGCGATCTGGCCGCTGCGGCGTGACAAGGGTGAACGCGCCACCCATGCGCACCAGACGCGCGCCAGCTAGCTGGACGGCCGCCGCGTCGACCGCGCGTGGACTCGGCCGAAGGCGGCTTGACCACTGCTTGGACGGGCCTGCGATCAAGTCGGGCGTGTCCCGCCCGCCAACGCTTCCATCCAACACTGAGCTCTTTCCGTGCGCCCAGCAGAACGGAGGTGAGGCTACGTGAGTAGCTGATCTTCGTGTTCGTAAGCTCGTCGTCGCTTGCCGGTGTGAGTCCGGTCCGGGTAGCTGCCAGGAGGCCCGGTAGCAGGCTGGCGGTTTCGTCTGGAAACGGGCGGGGTCGAAGCCCAGCGTCAAAGGCCCTGTAACAGGGGGAGCGACGGTGCGGTCCGTAGCATGAAGCGAAGCCTGCGGCGTCGTTACTCAGCCTGCTTTCGGGTGGGAACAGGGAGAGCCGAGCCCTTCGAAATCGGGGTGAAGGCCATGGAAGCGGTGAAGAGCCTGGAGGCGCAGCCGTGAAGAACTCCCCGGCGTATGGGGCGCGGAACGTATCGATAGTGACGGCGGGAACTGGGGAGACCCTCCCCGGCCCGATGACCTGCGGAAATTGTCATCGGAGCGTGGCGTCCTATAACCGATGACCTCGGGAAGTGGATCGCTGGCCGGGTGGGCGTCGGAGGTGGCCGTAGTACTGCTGGAGCCGACCGGACAACACAACCGGCGGTGAGGGAAGGGCCACTACTTCGTCGATGCGCAGCGTCTTTGAGGAGGAGGCCCGGTGAGTGCCGTCTCGGCTAGTCCCGCCGTTTTGGGATCACGTCCGCGTGATCCGGTCCGTGCCTTGCAGCATGCGCTCTACCGGGCGGCCAAGGCCGATCCCGGACGTAGGTTCCACGCGCTGATGGACAAGGTCTTCCGCAGAGATGTCCTGCAGCACGCGTGGGTCGCGGTGCGCGTCAACAACGGTGCACCCGGCATCGACAAGACCACGCTGGCTGAGGTCGAGGAGTACGGCGTTGACCGGCTCCTTGGCGAATTGGCCGACGAACTGAAGACGCAGCGGTATCGGCCGCTGGCTGCCAGGCGGGTGATGATCCCGAAGCCGGGCAGTGGAACCGAGCAGCGGCCGCTGTCGATTCCCTCGGTTCGTGACCGCATCGTGCAGGCGGCGGTGAAGATCGTGCTCGAGCCGGTCTTCGAAGCCGATATGGCCGATTGCTCGTTCGGGTTTCGCCCGCGACGGTCGCCGCATGACGCTCTGCAGGTGCTCATTGATGAGCAGCAGCGGGGGCGGCGGTGGGTGGTCGAGACGGACATCGCCAACTGCTTCACGGCGATTCCGCATCAGGAGTTGATGCAAGCGATCGAGGAACGCGTCTGTGACCAGTCCGTGCTCAAGCTGCTGCGCGTGATCCTGCGCGCGGGGGTGATGCAGGACGGGCAGGTCCGACGAGGGGTCACCGGAACGTCGCAGGGTTCCCCACTTTCACCGTTGCTCTGCAACGTCTACCTGCACCGGCTGGATCGGGAATGGGACGGAAGTGATGGGACGTTGGTGCGGTTCGCTGACGATCTGATCGTCATGTGCTGGTCGCAGAGCCAGGCCGAGCGGGCGCTGAGGCGCCTGGTCGATCTGCTGGCCGGGCTCGGCTTGGAGCCGAAATTGGCCAAGACCCGCATCGTGCACCTGCAGGTGGGTGGCGAGGGCCTGGATTTTCTTGGCTTTCATCACCGGTTGGTGCGCTCACGGGGTGACCGGGGCAAACCGAAGGTGACGTTCCTTGCGCGCTGGCCCGCGGACAAGGCTATGCAGCACGCCCGTGACCGGCTTCGGGAAATCACCGACCGGCGCAGGCTGCCATTACGGCCAGAGACGATCGCGGAGGATCTGAACGCCTTCCTTCGCGGCTGGGCCGGGTACTTCAAGTACGGGCACTCGGCCAGGAGTCTCAGCAAGATCAGGCGGTATGCGCAACAGCGGCTGGCGCGGTTCGTCAGCAAGAAACACCGCCGCAGCGGCGCGTTCGGCTGGTGGGTGATGACCTGCTCCCGGCCGATCGATCTGGGCCTGATCAGCTTGTATGGAATCGTCGTCGCACCCAGGGCGGGCAAGCCCTGGCGGGAGAGACCGAATGCCGGCGGTGAACGACGTCGGTGAGCCGGGTGCGGGAGAACCGCATGCCCGGTTCGAAGCGGCGGGAGCTGGAAACGGAGTCATGAACCTGGTCATGGCCACTGGGGTGGCACACCCGTCCGGGAAACCGGCGGAAGGAAGGCCCCAGGTCCTACCGCCAGGAGAAGCCGCCGCGCCAGCTCCCGACCCTACATCGTGACGGCACTGGTCAGGATGGGTCTGCGGGAAGCGGTGGCGGCTGAGAGGAGGCTCCCGATAAGACAGCAGTCGACCAAGATCCGATGCCCCAACCGGGAGCCTCGTTGCTGTCTTACCGTGCCTCCATTCCACTGTCCAACCACACCCTGATCCGCCTGGCCGAACTCATCCGCATCCGGCGCGCCGAACGCCGCTCTCGGTGGCGGAAGTTAGACCCGGCCCGGCAAGCCCTGCTGGTCCTGGCCCACCTGCGCAACGGCGATACCTACGCCCGCCTGGCTGCCGGCTTCGCCATCGGCACCACCACGGCCTGGCGCTACATCCGCGAAAGCGTGGACCTGCTCGCCGAGCTGGCCGACGACGTGCACGCCGCCGCCGAGCGGGCATCCCGGCTGGCCTACACCATCCTGGATGGCACCCTCATCTCGATCGACCGCCTCGCCGACGAGCGGCCGTACTACAGCGGCAAACACAAGCAGCACGGGATGAACGTGCAACTGCTGGCCGACCCCGCGGGCCGGCTAGTGTGGGCCTCACCTGCACTGCCGGGCGCCACCCACGACGTGAGCGCCGCTCGGGCGGTGGGCCTGATCGACGCCTTGACCAGCGCCGGCGTGAAAACCTTTGCGGACAAGGGCTATCAAGGCGCGGGCGGCACGATCCGCACGCCGTTCAAAAGGCACCGCCATCGCCCCTGGTTGTCGCGTGGACAGCGGGACGTTAACCGCGCCCATGCCCGTATCCGGGCCATCGGCGAGCGTGCCGTCGCGACCCTGAAGTCCTGGAAGGTGCTGACCAGGCTGCGCTGTTGCCCGCATCGCGCAACCGCACTCGTGCAGGCGATCCTCGTGCTGCAGCTGGTGGAAGAAGGCCGCTACTCAGGATGAAAAGGGCTCACTTCTGTTGGAGGTCGTGCGGGTCTGGCTTTACGGTTCGACCAAAGGTGGTCGATACCCGGCAGCGCAAACGGCGCATTTCACCCTCGCTGCCGGTCCGCCGATGTGCCGGACGCGTGCCGAAGAGCATGTGACGAGCATGAACTCGGCCATCTGTGACCCGTCGGAGGCGGTCGAGAACCGGGAAAGCCCAGGTCAGATGGGGTGTGGAGTGGTAGGGCGCCCGGGGCTCGAACCCGGAACCTACGGATTAAAAGTCCCGAGGTCCGTCGCTGCATGTCGGAGTATGTCGCAGGCGGTTGCGCAGGGTTGGGAAGTGTCGCTGCGAGCGCGTTCTACCTAGGCATTCAGTGACAAAACAATAGTGGCGATTTGTTTATGAATGTCATATATTCGTCACTCTCGCTTGGTGGTTGGTTGCTCGGGGCGTCCGGTGTGGATTCCGATGTCGATTTTGCTGAAGACTGAACTGTCGCGCTGTCTCAACTCGGCCTTTTCGAGCTGGTGTTGAGTCAGGTGACAGGGAAGCACCCGCTCGTCAACTCGGGACGGTGGACGGTGACCTATTTTCCAGCTGGTTCGCCGAGTGGGCCTCCAGGGGCTGGGTTGGCTCTGGCAGGAAGCCTGGCGCGGTGGCCTTTGGCTGATGAGCATCTGCGTCGGGCTGGCCGCCTGCCTTCACGTCCTATGACGGTGCCGAGCGTTCCGCCGCGGTGCGGGGCCGACAGGGCCGCTGTCGGCCCCGATTTCCGGGAGGCATCGCACGGGGCGCCTGGCGGTTGATCGCGTTCGGCTCGCCAGGAGGGTTGGTGTCGGGCGCCGCGCCCCGGTCGAGATGCAGGGCGTCCCGCATACCTGCTGTGGACGACTGTATGGGAGACCTGATCGGCCAGGATCGGGAAGTACCTGAAGGCGCCTGGCATTAGCAGGTATTGTCGAATATTTGCTTGATCGGTTGTCCTAACTCGGGCCTTGAGACAGGTATTTGGATTAGTGACAGGGATCAGCGACCCGGTGCTCGGGCCACACCCACATGACCGAACTCGCCACTACCTCGACCACCGTTCTCAATTTCACCACCGAAACGTCGTCCATCACCTTCCCGTCACCCGCGAACCTCGCCGTCGGAAGCGGCGTGAGGCGGGAGGTGTGGGCCCCTGAGTGGGGGCATCTGCCGCTGATCGTGTGGCTGGCCGCGGCGGACGCCGAAGCGGCCGCTTGCCGGACGCCAGGCTGCCGGCGAGTGCAGGGGCGCATGCGGACCTGCTGCTGTTCACACGACCGAAGTTGCACTCGGCGTCGGGGCCGTCCGCGCCTGGGTCTGGCCTGTCAGACGGCCGCCCGCTGGAGTAGGTCGGTTCCGTCCCCTCGTCCTTGGCACCGAATCGGGCCGGGAACTGGGGTGCGGGCACTGACCTGTGGATTTCGCTTGACGCGGGCCATAGAGCTGGGCGTCGATACCGCTGCCGCCAATCCCGGCCGCGTACCGGCCCCCGCGTGCCGGGGCTGTATCCGGCCTGTCGTGAACGCGACGGCTGCACCCAGCAAGGGGCGGACGCGGCCGGGGCGGTGGCGTAGCGCCCGTCACAGCCCGCCACGCCGGGGCGGATCACGCACCCCGCGCGGCCTGAATCGGCCTTGTTCGTCAACGTATGTGGAGGAGATGGATGACCAGTACTACCCCTGCCAGGGGCTCGGTAGCCGATGCCGTCGGGGTGCCTGAGGTGGTGGGCCTGCTGGCGGCCGGGCGGCTGCTCGGGATGGGCTGGACCAAGGCATACCGGCTGGCCAACGCGGACGCGTTCCCGCGCCGGGTGTTGCGCATCGGCGGCTGGTACGCGGCGCCGATACGCGGGCTGTGGGCGCTGCTCGACCTCACCAACCCGGACCGCAGTGGCCGTCCGGCAAGCGAGAAGGGATAACTCACGATGACAAGCAACAACCCCGGCACCACCGCAAGAGAGACCCGCGCGGTCGCCAAAGGCACCACGTTCAAATCGTGTGCGTGCAAGGACCCGGTCACGGGCAAGCGGCTGGGCAAGTCCTGCCCCGGACTGCGCATCACGCACAGCGACGGCGGCCAGCGGTGGAGCACCGCCCACGGCACGTGGGGATATCAGCTGGAACTTCCCGCTCACGCTGACGGCAAGCGGCAAAACCCCCTGCGCCGCCGTGGCTTCGCCACACTGGAGGCTGCCGAGGCCGAGCTGGAGCACACCCGCGGCCTGCTCGCTCTCGACCCCGACCTGGCGGTGCGGCGGCAGATCACCGCGCTGATGCTGTCGGTGCTCAAGGACACCAAGTGCTTGCCCGATGTCGAGGAAGTGCGGCGCAAGGTCCGCACTCGCCAAGACCTCAACCGCCATGTCACGGTCGCGGAGTGGTTGGCGGAGTTCCTCAAGCGCAAGCGCGCCATCGAGCCGACCACAAGGCGCTCCTATGAATCCCACGTCCGGCTCTACCTCACCCCCTACCTCGGGAGCATCCGGCTGGACAAGCTACGGGTCTCCGACATCGCGGGCATGTTCGATGCGATCGAGGAGTTCAACGACGCCATCGCCGCCGAACGTGCCAGTGGCGATCCCGCCCGCGTCCTGGCGGTTCGCTACCGGCGACCGGTCGGTCCTACGAGCATGCATCGCATTCGCGCTACCCTCCGCCATGCCCTGAACATGGCGATTCGACAAGACCGGCTCCTGGATTTCAACCCCGCCTCCGTGGTCGAACTGCCAGCGATCGACCGGCCCAAGCCGCTCGTATGGACCGAGGAGAAGGTGAAGCAATGGCGTGAGGATCACGCCGCGCACCTCAACCTGCTCCAGCGAGCCCGTGAGGGGCGGCGCGTAGATCCGATCGTCGCCTACATCAGTACGCCCAGGCCCTCGTCGGTGATGGTGTGGACGGCCGAGCAGACGAAGGCGTTCCTTGCCTACGCCCGCAAGGATCGGCTGTTCGTCCTGTTCCGGCTGATCGCTACGCGCGGCCTGCGACGCGGTGAAGGCGTGGGTCTACGCAAGCCGGATGTCAACTACTCCACCGGGAGGATCGGGATTCACTGGCAGATCACTCAGCTCGGCTGGGAGCCGATCCAGGGCGCCCCAAAGACCGATGCCAGCGACCGCGAGATCGCCGTCGACGCCGAGACGATGACCCTTCTGAAGGAGCACGACAAACGCCAGAGGCGGGAACGGCTGGCCGCGGGCGAGGACTGGATCGAGTCCGGGTTCGTCTTCACCGACGAGATCGGCCGGCCCCTGCACCCCCAGCACGTCACCGACCGCTTCTACGGCATCTGCTATCAAGCAGGGTTGCCGCCGATCCGGCTGCATGACCTGCGCCACGGCGCCGCGACCGCCATGCTCGCGGCCGGAGTGGACATCAAGATCGTGCAGGAGACCCTCGGGCACACCTCCTCGGCGTTCACCCGCGACACCTACACCAGCATCTACCCCGAAGCCGCCGCCGCGGCAGCCGAGGCAACCGCTGCCTTCCTCACCGGATCTCCCGCACCTGCGCCCCGGCCAGTACCTCCCGGACGGCGCATCCCGCGCCCCGGACAAGGCGCGACGGACGAAAGGGCCACAGGCAAGGGCGGGACGGTGATTCACCTGCCTACCAGCTAGTTACAGGCGAGGTTCACAGGAGGCAGGTCAGCCGCACACAGACCTGCCTCCTGCTTGTCCAGCACCATCCACCTGGCAGGAGCGACCTACACGCCACCACGGTGATCATCTCCGGTCACAGCGCAAAGAGACGCTGCGCCGCTCGATTCTGGGCAACAACGTTGACCATCGCGCACGCGTTGAAGACCGTGCCCACCAGGGCCGCACCATCCGGGCCGGCGGAGTGATGTCCTTGCCGCCACCGGCTGCGTCGTACATGGCAATCTCGGGTTCGGCTGAATGCGGCCTCCCTCAGGCGACGCGGCAATGCTTCGTTCACGGTCGGCCATCAGGGCTTCTTCAGATGTGGACACCTCACGCAGGCGTGGGATGGGTGGGGCGGGAGGACCTGCTCAGCGCTTACCGCACGCCAACGGCGTGATGCACGCTCTTAACGGTGTCCGCGGCGAGTCTCGTCATCACCAAGGGGACCTTCCACGGACACCTATTACTGTAGGTGAGACTGATACCCCCAGATCCGATCAAATCGGAATGGTCAAGGCCACGCAATCACGCCGTCGGTTGCTCGATGGTTGCTCTTCGGCTAACGGCACCCTGAAACACCAAGCGACATTTTTGGATATTCTTGGCATGGGCATTCCTGGACAGAGCGACGCGTCGGGCACATTGCGTAAGCATCCGACACAAGAGCCACTGACTCTTAATCGGCGGGTCCGGGGTTCGAGTCCCTGGCGGCGCACCGCACGAAAAGGGCGAGGATGCCAAGGCATCCTCGCCCTTTTGGGTTGTCAGGATTCGACGCTCTCCGCGTTCTCCGCGTTCTCCGCGTTCTGCGCGCTCAGCTGCGCCTCCTGCTGCACTTCCTGGATCTGCTCCTGGGTGACGTTGAGGTTCCCGAACTCCTTGACCGCCTGGTAGTACGTCCAGGCCAGACCGTTGCAGGTGGACTTGGAGACGCCCGAGTACTTGGCGCACACCTGCTTCATGTCGTAGTAGAACGAGTCATCGATGCGCGACTTGTTCGCCGGGAACTGGCTCACGTCCTTGTAGTTGCGGTAACCGAAATCGTGCCTTCTGCACGGCATCCGGAAATCGAAGCCGAGCGGCTGGTCCGGGCTGCTCGAGCACAGGTCGGTCGACCAGTCGAAGGCGTAGTCCGCCCACGCGGCCTGGTTCTCCCAGGCCGCCCGCCAGGACGAGGCGCTGGCGGCCGTGGGCTGCGAGAAACCGGAAAGAGCGGCGAGCTTCTGCTCCAAGGTCACCGCGTGGGCGGGCAAGGCGAACCCGAGTACGGTGATCACAGAGAGGGCGAAAGCGGCGAGTAGCGCGCGGGATCGTCTGACCATGAGGACCTGCTCCTGTTGCCGGGGGGTCGGATGCACGTCCTCACGATGACCCGAAACCCTCGGGAAGGGCAGAAGCAGATCTTGCTCAATTCCGAAACAAGGGTTCGCCGAGTCTCGATCTTTACATGACGCCGCTTTTCTGTCAGTCGTTGAGTCAGTGAGGCCCGATGCCCTCCAGGGTGAAGCGCGCGTTCCACTCCCGCACCCACCTCCGGCCGAAGCCCTCGGCCGAGTTCAGCGGCGTGGCGGCCGCGTCGAACTTCCCCGTCACCGGGTCGAAGGCGAAGCCGGTGGCGGTGTCCTTCCTGACGTTGTAGGAGTCGAAGTCGGGGTTGAACGTCTTGTTGCTCAGGCCGCCGGCGTCGTCGGTGTAGGCGAAGCCGCCCGACGCGATGCTCACCGACCGGGTCAGCACGTTGTGGGACGGCACGTACACGGAGTCCGGGTCGCGCCAGACGTACGCCTCCGTGCACTCCGTGGTGCCGACGGCGGTGCAGGTCCGCCCGCTCGCGTCCGCCGGGACGTACCAGGACCGGATGTTCGGGTACTGGCGGCCGTAGTGCCGGTACCACTTCTCGATGTTCTCGCGCGTGTTGGTGAAGCCGGTGCCGTCGCCGGCCTTCAGCATGTCGTTGAAGCGCTCGACCACGACCTTGGAGTTGGGCACCGGCAGCCGCCCGCCGCTCTCGTGGTAGAGCTTGTCGTGCCCGACGTACGTCACGTCCTTGAACACGTTGTCGGTCGCGACGTTGCTGTGCCCCGACTGGTAGAACAGGCCGTGCTGGGCCCCGTCGAAGAAGTTGTGGTGGATCACCATCCCCGACATCCCGTCGTCCATGTAGACGGCCTGGTTGCCCTTCGGCCCGACGTTCCTGAAGAGGTTGTAGGAGATCACGTTGTTCAGGTACGTGTAGTCGCGGCCCGCGTAGATCACCCCCTGGTCCGAGGCGTGCGTCACGAGGTTCTCGAACCGGTTGTGACTCACCTCCATGTCGTTGCCCATGATCTGGATGGCCATGTGTGGCGCGTCGTGGACGTTGTTGTACCTGAAGGTGTTGCCGACGCCGTACAGGTAGCCCGCCGGGGTGTAGGTGGCGAGCTTGGAGAAGTCGTAGATCTCGTTGTGCTCCACGACGTGGTCGCCGCGCTCCAGCGAGTCGCGGTCGCCGCCGGCCGTGAACACCCCGCCGCCGCCCAGGTCGTGCAGCCTGCTGTTGACCACCCGGTTGCGGTGGCCGCCCCGGCTCGTGCGGTACTCGGCGATGGCCGTGATCGCGTCGTTGGCCTCGCCGATCGCGACCGCGTCCATGCTGACGTTGAGGATCTCCAGGCCGTCGATGGTGCACGACTCCGCGTCCAGCAGGCGTACGCCGGTGCCGGTCGTGCCGTTGAGCTTCAGCCCCTTGAGCGTCACCCCCTTGACGTGCTCCAGCGTGAAGAAGGGGGCGTCGAAGGAGGTCAGGCTGATCCGCTTGCCCTCGACCGTGCCGCCGGGCGGGTAGTAGTAGAGGGCGTCGCCGCCGTTCCAGCGGTCGATGTAGTACTCGCCCTCGGCGTCCAGCTCGCTCAGCACGTTCTGGGCCACGAACGACGTCCACTTGTCCGTGGCGGCGTACATCGTGGGGTAGCGGGTCCTGAGCTCGTCACCGTTGACGGAGTCGATGCGTACGCGGTCGTTGGCATAGTTGTTGCCGAAATATCCGGACAGCCAGCCGTCGGTCTCGTACGTCGTGTTGTCGGCGGTCCCGCCGGGCGGGGCCCACGTGGCGGAGCGCTCCTTGAGCGCGGGGTCGACCGCGGTGTAGGCGGGGCCGGGCAGCTTCAGCATGTCCTCGTAGGGCAGGGTGGTGCCGTCGGCGGTCTTGTCCGAGAAGTAGTCGCGGGCGCCCTTCGGCGCCTCCTTGACGGTGAGGTCGGCGCGGTCCAGCTTCTCGCCGCCGTTCGGATACTGCGCCAGGGTCTGCGCGACGTCGTCGGTGATCAACTCGGGCGCGTACGGCTGCGGCTTCCAGTTGAACCCGTTCTTGTTGAGCCGCCCGGCCGGGATGCCCTCGGCGGCCAGGTCGTAGACGTAGACATTGCCGGACACCGAGTCCCGGACCCGCGACCTGGACGACCATTTGGCCTCGCCCGCCGGGAGGTCGCTCAGCCTGCGGAACTTCTCCGGCGAGAGCGTGGTGACCCCGGCGAACTCCACCCGCTCGCCCGGATAGGCGGCATAGGTGACGTAGGAATTGCGCTCCCCGCTGAGCTGGACGGTCCTGGACGTCCGGTAGACGCCGCCCCTGATGCGGACCGTCCCGGGGGAGCGGGCGCTCGTCCGGCCCGCCAGCGCGTCGCGGGCCTGCTCGACGGTCGCGAACGGGTCCTGCTCGGTGCCGCGGGCCCCTTCCCTGCCGTCCGGTGACACGTACACGGTGAGCGGGGCGGCGGCCGCCGCCGGGGCTTGCGTCGCGGCGGTCGCCGGTAAGGCCGCGACCAGGATGACCATCACGTTTCTGATTCGGCTGCGTCGCACCATAATCGATAAAATATTACGGGTGTGACCCAGAGATCAATCGTTTGACCGAGGCCGACCCTCAGCCGTCGTGGAGACGGTGGAAGTCGTCCAGGCTCTGGCGGTAGAAGGCGAGATCGCTCTCCAGCTTCTGCCTGGTGAGCCGATGGGGCTCGGACTCCCGCAACGCCCTGCCCATCTCGCTCCAGAAGTCGTCAGGGGACAGCTCGGCGGCGCCGCCGGGGAAGAACTTCAGCGCCTCGGCCACGGCGTCGGCGGCGAAGCGCCAGTCGGTCTCGATCCTGCCGAACGCCTCGGGGTCCGAGGGGTCCGCGGCGAAGAACAGCGCGCCCTCCAGAGCCCGGCTCGCGTAGGTGGTGGCGATGAGCACCCACTGGCCGGGGTCGATCAGCTCGGAGAGGCCGGTGCCGAAGATCAGCCCCGCCTGCCTCGCCACGACCTCGGCCTCCTCGGGAACCAGGACCTCCGTGCCGCCGAGCCGCACCACCCAGCCGTCCGGGTCCTGCTCGACCACCGCCCGGCGCGACGCGCCCGCCTCACCGCCGCCGGCCACCAGGTCGAAGTAGACGTACGCCTCCACGAGGGAACGGGCCAGACCGCGCTCAGGCATGCCGGCCCGCCAGATCCTGGTAGGTGTCCCTGACGACGAGCAGCCGGTCGAGCTGGAACCTGCCGGGGTCGGCCGCCCGCAACTGCTGCCCGCGCTCGGACCAGAACCCGTCATCGGGCACCGCGTCCGCCCCCGGCGGCACGAACTTGACGACCTCCTCGACGGCCGCGGTCGCGACCCGCAGCGTGCGCCTGGCCTCTGCCTGGTCGTCCACCGGCACGTTGCCCGCGCTCAGGTCGGCCACCCACAACCATTCGCCCGCGTCGAGCAGCTCGGACGGCTCCGTCCCGCCGAACGTCGGATAGCCGGTGGGCAGCACGGGACGCTCCGGCAGGCCGAACAGGTATTCCCGGGCCGTCCCGCACTTCCCGCACCCGCCGGAATAGCGGTTGACCAGCCCTTCCTCGACGCTCACCAGCCCGCTGTGCCAGGTCGTGTCCACCGACCCGCAGGCGCACGGGTGCAGATCGAGGTAGAGATGCGCCTCATCCCTCGTCCGCGCCACCGCGAATGCCATAGCCGTCCTCTCCTCGGGAGTTCCATCATGCCGGAACGCGCGATCGCGGTCACACCGCCATCGTGCGTGCCACGGCCGGTGCCTCCCCGGTGCGCAGGCCGCACTCGCACGGCCCGTCGGCGGGGCACCGGCAGTTCTCCTCTTCCGGCTCGTGCCAGCCGGTCGCGTTGGCGAGCGTGCGCAGGCGGTCCATGTACGTCGGCAGGTCCCGGGGACGCGCCCCGTCCGCCAGCCTGGCGAGCTCGGTGGCCAGCGGCTGCGGGACGAGCTGCCACACCTGGGGGCGGATGGTGGCGAGCAGGTCGTGGAGCACGCCGAGCCGGGCCGGCCGCTGGCGGACGGTGGCCGCGCGTGCCTGGCGCACGGCCTCGTACAGCTCGGCCAGGGCCGCGTGGTCGCCGGCGGCCGTCGCGCCCAGCGTACGGGCGACCGCTCCGGCAACGGTCGCGGCGGCGGCCCGCTCGTTCGCGCCGATCGTGCGGCGGCCGTCCACCTGGACGGTCAGCATGCCCGTGTCACCCGCAGTGTCACCCATTGGGCCCGACCGCACCTCTACGGGGATGGGCGGGCGGCCGGGGAGCACGATGTCCAGCAGGCCGGAGCCGTAGTCGTGGACCCGGGCGCCCATGAGCGCCGCGCCGCGCTCGACGGCCCTGGCCGCGGCCGTCTCCGGCAGCGTCGCATGGCCGCGGATCGCCGTGACGTCGGCGGGAGAGAGCTCGCCCGCCCGCGCCAGCGCCAGCAACCGGGGCGCCGCTCCGGCCTGGCCGGGCGCCAGACCGGCCCGCGCCGCCTCGGCACGCAGCGCCTCGGCCGCGCCGCTCCAGCCGCCTTCGGTGACCGCGCGGGCCAGCCCGCGCAGCCGCGCGAGCGTCGCGGCGTCGGCCACCCCGAGCATCTGCCCCGGCGCCGTGGGGTGTGCGCCGAAGGCCGGCCCCGGGCCGAGCGTCCGGCCCGCCGGGCGGCCGTCCAGCGCGGCCGCGTGCGCGGCGATCTGCTCGGCCACCGCGACGACCCCGCGCCCGCCTCCGTCGGCGGGCACGCGAAGCGCCAGCCGCCCCGGCTCACGCGAGTCGACGGTCACGTCCGTGGCGCCCGGCGCGGCGTCGGCCAGCGCCACGGTGAAGGTCCCGCTCCTGGTGGACACCGTGAACTCGCCGGAGGGTCCCGCCGGAGCCAGGTCGGCGACGCCGGCGGTCTGCGCCAGCCTGCCGAGCCCGGCCGGCGAGGTGTCCAGCCCCACCGGGCCTCCCCCGTTGAGCAGCCGCGCGAGCCGGCTCAGCGGCTGAGGGGCGGCCGGCGCCCGCGGGCCCGTTCCCCACGGTGGCGCGGGCGGGGTGTGGCCGCGGCGTTCGAGGTCGGCCGCGATGGCGTCGATCGCGTCGGCCAGGAGCGAGTGCGTGGCCGGGTCGGAGGTCGCGTGCCACTTGCGCGACAGGTGGGCGTGCTCGTTCAGACGGGGGAGCAGGCAGTAGTCGGTGCCCTCGGTCTGGTGTTCCGACAAGGAGGTCCTGATCACGCCCTGCGGAGCGCCCGACGACGCGGCGAGCGTCTCCTGAAGGACGTGCGAGAGCTCGTGCACCAGGACCGACGACACCACGTCCGGGTGCACGCGCGGCCAGAAGCGCATGACGTGCGGGTCGTCCGCCGTGCCCGCGCGCAACTCGGTGGAGGCGTCGTTGCCTGCGCCCGGTTCCCCGATCAGCACGCGGACGTGCTGGTCGGGCGCGTTGGGGACCTGGACGGTCAGCGTGTCGCCGTTCCAGGCGACGTGCGCGGCGGCGCCGCCCAGGTCGCCGAGGGTGATGTTCTGGTTGCGCAGCTCGTCCACGGTCAGGTCGGGGACCCCGTCGGGCCGGGCCGACCGGCTGAAGGGCGTGCCCTCGATCGCGGGATCCGACATGGCCACCCCCTGGGCGACGCTGCCTCCCACCGGCTGGTTCTCCTCTTCCCGGTCGGCGGGCCAGGCCGGCTTGGCGGTGTCGAGCGCGAAGACGCCACGCGCCATCAGCTCGGCCTTGACCTGATGGGAGAAGGTGCCGGGGTTCTCGGAGTTCATGAAGACGTCGCGTAGATCGAGGCCGACCTGGTGGGCGGCGTCCAGCACCGCGGGGGAGAGGGTGGCGAAGGCCTCGGCGAACCCGCCGTCGGGGGTCTCGCTGTGCACCGAGCCGTCAGGGGCGGCCACGTAACGATGGAGGCCGTCCGCCTCCCGGACCGTCACACGGGCCACCGCACGGCGTTCGCGGGCGGCCAGGCGCGCGTCCTGCAGGACCTGGATCAGCCCTACGCGGCCCTCGGCCGGCACGAACTTGAACGTCGGCCATCCCTGATCAACGAGGGGCGCGAGCCGCACGTTCGCCTCCACCCGGGCGCGCAGCTCCGCGATCTCCTCCTCGAAGAGCGTCACGTCCACCCAGCCGCTGCTGGCGCCCGGCAGATGGATCGGGTCGCCGACGACGCGCTCGTCTCCGTTCCGCAGCCGCGCCACGTGCTCGAAGGTGAAGTCGTAGTCCACCCTGAGCCGGACGGTGTAGGCCTGGCTCTTCTCGGACTTGGTGCGCTCGCGGCGCCCCCCGTTGTGGTCGGTCACGCTCTCGGACGCCTGCTCCCCGGCCCGCACGCCGCCGTTGAGTCCCGACTGGCCGTCGCTCATGCTGCCGCTCTCGCCGACCGGCAGCGCGCGACCGCGGGACACCGTCACGTTCTGGGCGTTGGCCGTCCTGTCGACCTCTCCCTTCTCCGCCTCGAACGGGCCGGCGACGATGGTGAAGTCCGACATGCGGGCCCGGATCCTGACCTGGGCGCCCTGGTCCTTGAACTTCTGCCTGGCCACCCGCACGACGATGTCGCCGTCTGGTCCCGTCATCCGTTCGAACCCGGTCAGCAGTGCCCCCAGGGACAGCCGCTTGGTTATCTCGGACAGGCGTTCCGTGACCGTCTTGGCGCCCAGCATCTTCGACAGCTGCGCGGTGACGACGTCGAAAAGGCTGGGTTTACGCGGGTCCTCCCACAGCGCGTCCGTGAAGAAGCCGGGGTGCAGTTCGACCTGCCGGGGATCGGACGTCATGACGACCTGCCCCGGATCCTCGTCGACGGGCCGAACCATGCCGATCGGGATGCGCCGCACCAGCGTGGCGTTGTATTCGACCGTGTGGGTGGAGGGGAGCCTGCGCCGGAGCTTGTTCGCCGCCTGCTGGACCTTGGCCGGGATCGTGCCTCCACGCACCGGCGTGCGCTTGACCTCGATGACCAGCCTGGGCTTCTGCTTGACCCGGTTGATGCCGTTGAACCGGGCCACCCGCTGCAGCCGCGTGCCCTGCTGGTTGGTGGAGCCGGTGTAAGAGCGGCCCCGGTCCGTCGACACGCCGGCCCCGCGGCCGTCGCCCTGGTCCGAACTGCCGTAGTCCAGGCCTGCGGAGTAGGAGCCGTTGTACGACTCGGAGTGCGACAGGTCGGTGTAGCGGTAGCGCTGCATGATGACCCCGGCCTGCTTGAAGCGCGAGAGCAAGGTGGCCTTGCGGGAGTCTGCGGGGTTGTCGTACACCAGCCGGGTCGTGACGGTCACCTCCTCGGCCTGCCCGACCTGGGAGCCCACCTGCACGTGGTAGCTCTTCTGGAAGCCGCGCGGCGAGAACATGTCGGGAACGTGGATCTTCACGGCGTCCTGGGAGAAGTTGACGCTCAGCTCCTCGCTCAGGGTCGGGCTCCCGTCCACCACCTCGGGGGCGGCGGCTCGCACGGCTTTCAGCACGGCGTCCGCGACGTCGATGGGATTGCCCTGTTCGTCGGTCAGTTCGAGCGATTCCGTCGTGCCCAGGCCCATCCCGTCCTCGTTCGACGGCGACAGCACGACCTCCCTGGAGCGCTCGACCAGGTCCGCCGCCTCGCTCAGCGTCTCGTCCAGCCGCTTCTCCTCGTTCGCCTGCCGGGCCGTGGTCGCCTGCGGGCCAAGGCCCGTCAGCTCCTGGAGCTTGGCGAGCAGCGCCCGCCGGGGGGTGCGGTCGGCGTACCCCACGTCCTCGCCGGCCCTTCGCGCCTTGGCCACGTCCATGACGTACCTCTGGACGAGGGGCACGGCGAGGGACGGGTCGAGGGGCAGGCTGCCGTTGAGCAGCCGCTCGATGGCGTCGGCCACCAGGGCGCCCGGCAGCGGGAGCTCGCCTTCGGAGTACAGCTGCAGCGCTTCCTCCTCGGGAAGCAGGAACAGCCCGGTGCCCTGTGCCGGGGCCTCGCCGTTCTCGCCGAGCGGGACCCGGTCCCCCAGCGGCAGCGCGTGCGCCGTGTTCTCCGAGCCGGTGAGGGTGAGGTCCACGTTGGCACGCAGGACGTACTGGCGGCCGAAGAAGATCGTGAGCTCCTCGGTGCCCCAGATGTCGAGGATCGACGTGGAGTCGGAGGTGCCTCCCGACCGGGAAGGCAGCGAGAGCTTGCCGCCGTCGTTCGACGTGCCGCCGTCGTCGAGGTCGGAGACGTTCGTCGAGGCGCCGGCCGACACGCCGGACGACCCGCCCCAGGACACGCCGGCGCTGCCGAGCCCGAACAGGATGTCGCCGTTCACCTGGTCGACGACGCCCACCACTTCCGTGTCGCCGACCTCGCCCCGCACCGTCAGCGACGAGCGGGTGGGCATTCCCCGGGTGCGGATCCCGAGGCCGCTGGTGAGCATCCTCATCAGCGTCCTGGGGTGGGCGACGAGATTGCGCACGCCCAGGGTCGCCTTGATCATCTGGTACGCCACCGAATCCTCGCGCATACCTCTCGGCAGCACTTGCTTCGCCGCGGACTCCAGACTGCCGTGCGTGTCGAAGTGGATGAGCTTCGCCCTGGACAGCACCTTCCGCGACATCTTGCCGATGGGCATGGGCGCCGATCCGTCCTCTGAAGGAAGGTGGTCCGCCGCGAACAGCAGCTTGGCCCTACCACTTTCGGACGCCAGGGTGGTCGCCGTGCCGTCGTGCACAAGCGTGGCGGTCAGGTCGTGGCGCACCGAGAAGCCCGCGACCGGGCCGGTGCTCTCGTGCAGGATGGGCACCACGTTGACCGTGTCGCCGTCGCTCGAGCCCGCCGTACGGGTGCGGTTGCCGCCGGCATTGACGCCCACCTCGTGCGACAGGCCGTCGTGCCCCTGGTCGGGACCGTCGCTCTCGCTGACGGAGGCGCCGCCCCCGTACGTCCTGGACCTGCTCGTGCCCTGGGCCGAGGTGTCGGAGCCGATCTCGAGGTTGACCACCGTCTCCGACTCCGTGTGCCCGAGGTACTTCACGTCGTCGAAGTCCTGCTTCAGCGACAGGTGCAGCACGTAGTGCTCCGACGTGCTGTTCAGGCCGTGCATCACCAGGTCGACCTGAATGCCGTCCTGGGCCAGCGAGTCGTACGCGGACCTGATCCGGTGCTCGGACAGCTGCTCCGTGACCTCCTGGCGATTGAGAATCTGGGAGGCGCGCGCGAGCAGGTTGGACGAGTACTGCGGCACGCCGTTCACGGTCTTCGGGATGATCCCGCGCTCGGCGAGCTCGTCCAGCACCTGATCCCTGAACTCGTCCAGCCCGTCGATGTCCTGGACGAGGGCGGGGCCGGCGCCCCGCATCTGTCCCGGGCCGTCGCCGAGCCACACGGGCAGCTCGGGCTTGCGCCCCGGCGGCGGATCGGGATTCATGTCGCCGCGCAGCACCTGGTTGCCGTCCGCGTCGAGGAGCGGCTGTCCGTTCCTGTACACCAGCGCCGCGCTGTCGACGGGCAGGCCGAAGTGGTAGGCGGCCTTCTCCCGCATGCTGACCACCGCCTCACTGCGCATCGGCCGCAGCGTGACAGGCGGCTTGCCGATCACCTCCACGGTGAACGTGGTCTCCACCACGAGCCGGTAGCTCTGCTTGTAGCTGGTCTTCCTGTGCACGCTCGGGTGGATGGCCTGCTTGTTGGCGGTGGCCGAGTAGGACCGCGACGCCGCCCGGGAGCCTCTGACCTGCGGCCCGATGGTGGGATGGTAGCCGCCGACGCCGACCCCCTGTAGCGCGTCGTGCCTGAACCCGGCCGAGGCGCTCGCTTCCAGCGACCCGCCGGATGACGCGCCGCCCGGGGTCGCGACGAAGTCGACGAGCACCTCCTCCTCCCACTCGTCCGCGGTCGCCCCGCCCAGCGGCTCGCTCTCCACGAGCACGACCCGGCTCTTGGCGGTTACCCTCGCGTGCGGCTCACCGTTCTTGGTGAAGACCTGTTCCCGCCCTTTGTTGACGGCATCGCGCAGCCGGTGGGGCAGTACGTCGGTCACGAACGTGCGCAGCTGGTCGTGGGGGACGGCGCCGACCTTGGTGTACTCCCCGCCGAGCGTCGCCGCGATCTCGTCGAGGGCCTCCTCCAAGCCGTCCATGCTGGTGAGGACGTGGTTGGGAAGCTTCGGGTCCCGCTTGTCGTCGTCGATCCAGGCCAGCTTCCGCGGCGGCTGGTCGGTGAAGGAGTGCGAGACCCACATCCGCTGCGCGGCGGAATCGCCGGGTTTGCCGGAATTCACCACGGTGGTGTCCCGCCAGCTCGTGTCCTGCCCGGTGCGGATGTCGACGGTCCACGTCGCGGCGGCGTCGAACAGCAGCGACTCGCTCCTGTTGTCGGCGACGGAGCCGCCCTGCGCGTACATTCCCGCGCCGCCCGTCGCCGACCAGTTGCGCCCGGCGGCGACCCCGAGGCCGACCCCGAGCAGCTCGACCAGCGTCCTGGGCACCTCGCCCTCGGCCAGGAGTTGCGCCAGGACGGAGCTGTCGAAGCCGACGTTCATCCCGCCGCTGCCCGACTCGGTGGCGGTGACCGTGCGGCCCGCCTGGAAGAACAGGCCGACCATCATCTCCGATGCCTTGACGCCCGGGTCGAGCACCTCGACGAGGTCGGAGAGTGAGAGTTTGACCCGCACTTCCGCCGCCCTGCTGCCGCGGCCGACGCGCAACACGGCGCCGTCGGAGACGATCTTGTGGAAGTCGGCCCGCAGGGCGCGCTCCAGTTCGTCCGGGGTGAACTGGTAGCCGATCTTGTTGCGTCCCAACATCTCGTTGACGGCGGTGGTGAGCGCGTTGAGGTGGGCGAGCCGGCCCGTCGGCATGGCCGTGGACAGGCTGTCCTTGTGCGGCAGCGCCTCGGCCAGCGCGTCCAGATAGCCCTTGTGGCGCCGCCTGGCCTCGGCCTCCAGCGACCGGGCGATGGCGGCCATGCCGACCTCTCCCGGCTGGGTGGGCCCTCCTGGCTGCCTCATCGCCGCGAGCAGTTGCTCGTAGACCTTCCGCGCCTTCGTCGCCTCCGCCAGCGCGGGGGCGTACGCCTGCGCGATCCTGGAGTGCCGCTTCTGCGTGGCCAGGTGCGTCCGCATCTCCTGCCGCGCCTTGCGGGCCCGCTCGGACCGGCCCTGGTCGTGCTGCATCCGCGCCTTCACCGCGTCCCGCGCCGCCTTGCGGGCCTGCTTACCTGCCTCTTTCGCGCTGTCCTTCTTGGCACTGATCTGCTTCTGGAGCGCATGCTCCGCCTCGATCAGCGCGTTGATGACGTCCTGAACCTCGTGGGTGGACGGGTGCTCGCCGGGTAAGGCCGGGGCGTGGCTCGGCCGGGCGGTTTGCCCGGGCGCCCAGGGCGGCAGGGGCGGGGTGTGACCGCGTTCGTGCAGCTTGCGCGCCACGCCGTCGATGTCGACGGCGAGGAGCCGCTTCTCCGGGAGCGTCTGGGCCTGGTGCCACTTCCCGGCCAGCAACGACAACTCGTTGTAGAAGGCGGGGACGCACGCGTCCTGCGTGGCCTCGCCGCCGCGTCGGCGCCGTAGGAAGCCCTGCCGCCTGCCCCCGCCGGCCGACCGCACTTCCTGCAGTGTGTCGGTGATCTCGTGCAGCCAGACCCTGGACAGTTGGTCCGAGGCCACACGGGGGTTGAAGTGCACCAGGTGGGCGTCGTCCGCGCTCCTGCCCGACCTGATCTCGGTCTGGCCCATCAGGTCCGAGGGCAGGCCGCCGATGACGGGGCGGAAGTGGTGGACGCCGTCCGTCTCCGTGTGGACCGCCAGCGTCCGGCGGCCTTCCGAATCCGTCGACCAGGTGAAGCGCTTGACGCCCTGGTCGAGGAAGTGGCGGGCGAGCCAGTTTCCTATCGAGCTCCGCACCTCGTCGAGGTCCAGGTCCGGGCCCTGGCGGCCGTCGGTCACGTACCTGGTGCCGGCGATCGGCCGCGACGTGACCGTCCCCGGCTTGCTCGTGTACGCAGGCGCGGCGGCGGGGGCGTCGTCGGGCGCCGGGGCCGCCGCGGGGGCGGCCGGCTCCCCGGCCTGGGCGACCGTCAGCAGGGCGGCGGCCTCGGCCTGCAGGTCGGAGACGTCCGAGACCTCCTCGGCCCGCATGTCCAGCGCGGACCGGATGCGGCTCATGGTGGCCGCGGAGATCACGCGCACGCCATTGGGGGTGGAGATGAGGAGGTCGCCCTCCGGGCCGATCACCGCGTCGGGGAAGCTCGTGGTGAGTGCGCCGATCAGCGCCGTACGGGCCCGGACGGCGGCGGGCATGGGCTGACCGGCCGGCACCGACCCGTCGAGGGAGGTGACCGGGTGCCCGGAGCCGTCGTCGGCGAGCGTCGTCGTGCCGGTCGCGGCCTGGGCGTCGGGCATCGCTTGGGCGTCGGGCACCGTCTGGCCGTCCGGCTGGGCGGGGCTGTTGTCGGGGTTTGTCGGGTTGGCGTCGGCTTGGGTGGAGTTGTTGTCAGGGTTTGTCGGATTGGTGTCCGGTTGGGCGGGGGCGCTGTCCGGCTGCGCGGGGGTGCCGTCCGGCTGGGCCGGGTCGGCGTTGGGCGCGGTGGTGCCGTCCGGCGCCTGTCCCGTCGGGGCCGTTCCGGAGGCGTCGTCCGGTCGCGGGCCCGCGTCGCCGGCGGGCTGCGGCGCGGCGTCGTCCTGGGAGGGTGCCGCCGCATTCGGGTCCGCTTGGTCGGGTGCCGCCGCATTCGGGTCTGTCTGGTCGGGGTCCTCGCCCCTGGAGGTCCGCCGCTGCGACGACGCGTCCGGGTCCGGCGCGGCGGGGTTGCGGCGGCCGTCGCCGTCCCGGCCGCCGTCGGCCCTCGGGGTCGCCGGAGCGTCGGGCCTCGGGGTCGCCGGTGCGGTCGCCTGCCCGCCGGACCTCACGGTGGTGGGCCCCGCGGGGTCAGGCTGGCGCACGGCTCCGGCCATGCCGGGCTGGGGGCCGCCGTTCGTGGGGCCGCCACCTGACGTGTTCCCGTCCGCCGGGCCCCCGGGCGGGCCACCCGCCGCGCGGCCGGCGTCGGTGTGCGCGGCGAGGTCGTAGGCGGAGGCGAGAGAGGTGACCGGGTGGGCCAGCGCGGTGTAGACCTCGGGGTTGAACGGGCTGATCGTCCCGGTACGCCCGGCGCCGCCCATGAAGCCGCCCAGGAGGGAATCGGCCGTGAACGGGTTCTGCCACTGGTCGTAGACCACGCCGTTGGCGATGAAGCTGCCGGCCGGGGAGGCGATCGTGTTGGTCAGGCCCGTGGTCAGGGCACGGCCCGCGAAACCCGGCACGTGGCTGGTGACGTGGGACACGGGCCCGGCCAGGGCCGTGCCGAAGAGCGCGCCGCCGCCCGCGCCGATGACCGAGGCGGCCGACTTGTTCACGTCCCAGTCCTGCACGGTGCCCATCTGGAGCTGCTGGTACTGGGAGGCCGCGTCGATGAAGAACTCCTCGCCGATCTCCTCGATCAGCTCCCGGCCGATCGGTGAGGCCAGCAGCCTGGCGATGAGGCCGCGCCCGGTGGCGCCGCTGAGCGCGGTCACCCTGGCCAGCTGCCGCACGCCCAGTTCCCGGCCGCCCAGGGTCATGAGCCTGACGAGGATCCGCGTGATGGCCGCGCGGGCGCCCGCCGCGTACGGCCCGATGATCGCGGTGGAGGAGCCGGCGGTGAAGAAGGCGACGAAGAGGGCGATCGCGATGGCGACGACCGTCACCCAGAAGGCCACGTTGACGGAGAGCTTGGAGTACTGCGTCTCGACGGCGAAGTTGTTGGCCTGCTGCGAGTAGGCCTGCGCGTTCCCGGACACCCCGGCCAGCCCGCCCTCGTGGCCGTACAGGAAGGTGGCCCTGGTGACGAAGTTCGCGGTCGCGGGCGAGATCCATCCGTCCAGGAGGACGCGCGTGGCCGAGCCCGCGGCCGGCGCGGAGCTGACGGACCCCTCGGCCAGCTTGTCGTACGCCTCGGACAGCTTCGACAGGCCGCTCTCGCTGGCGCCCGGCCATTTCTGCCCAGCCGAAAGCAGGGGGAGCAGCCAGTAGACGACCCAGTCGGGCAGCGCCTCGGTCTCCCACGCGGGGAGGACGTCGCTGTCGATGCGGACCGCTGGCCGCGGGGCGGCAAGGCCGCCGCCGTTCTTGCTGCCGGAGCCGTGGACCCCGGTGTCGGCGTTGACCGTCACGTCCTGGGCCTCAGATTTCCCGCACCCGCCCGGCCGCCATGTCGCGCTTGATGTCGAGATCCATCTTCAGGGTGTTGTCGACGGCCGTGCGCACCCCGCTCCCCGCACCGGTGATCTCCTTGGCCAGCTGGGTGCACTGGCTGAGCATCTGGTTGGGGCCGTCGTTGCGGAAATGGGCGGCCCTGAACGCTTCCCCCTCGGCGCCGGGACCCCACGGGGCGGCGTCGAGCGCCTCCCGGACCAGGGAGACCAGCCTCGCCGACTCGTGTTCGAGGTCTTCGGCCATCGTCGACCACTCGGACAGCCCCCGGTCCACGCTGGGCTTGATGATCTGCGTACCGTCCCAGAGCCTCATCGTTCACCCTCCATCCGCTCGGCGAGTTGCGTCAGGGCGGTTTCGACGTCGCCGTCGAGGTGTGCCTCGAGCTCCGCACGGGGGATCACCGGCTCGAGGATCTCCGTGACGCGCTCGCGGGCGCCGGCCGCCGCCCGCTGAGCCGTCTCGACGATCGTGTCGGCCAGCTGCCGTGCCTCCGGCCGCCGGTAGATGCGCGGGTCCAGGTCGAGCCGGACGAGCTCGCCGCGCGGGCCGACCGTGACCGACACCAGGCCGTCGCGTGACTTCTCGGTGAACTGCACCCCTCTGGCCTGGGCATGCAGCTCCATGCCCGCGTCCTGGATCTGCCGGAACATGTCGCGCAGCTCGTCGGCGTATGCCCTCATCGCCGCCGAATCAGGCTGGTCGAGCGACTCCATGACACCCCCTGAAGCCAGGCCTCCCGTCTACGGGAAATCCTCTTACGAAACTTCCACGTTTCTAGTTAGTTTCCGTCACATGAACACCATCAGACAAGAGTGTGTTCAAAAGTGTTGTTTCCCGACATTTAGTGGTTCGGTGTGTTCGTGGAGGTCCGTCACCTCGGCCCGGGGCACCCAGAGGCGGTACACACCCCGCTCGACGCGCTCCAGCCCGAGCTCCACCGCCGCGGGCGCGGACCCGCCCAGGTATTCGAGCAGCAGCCGCCCGTCGCGCTCGCCGTGCACGTGGAAGCGCTCTCCCCGCCAGGTGCACACCGTCGTCACGAAGTCCAGGGCCGTGCACTCCGACGCGGGCACCGGGCGTACGTGGCAGCCGGGCTCGACCTCCTCGAACCCGTCCGCCGGCTCGGGGCTGCGCAGCCGGATCCACAGCTCCAGGGAGTGCGGCTCGGGGCTGGCCACGTAGTCCGCCCCCTGCCAGCGAGCCCGGTAGAAGTGCCAGCTCATCCCGTCCGCCTCCCGACCAGCAGCCACCGGCCCAGGTCGCCGTGGTAGATCGCGCGCCGGTGCTCCGTCCCTCCCGAGGTGAGCTCCCAGATCTCCGCGCCGTGCGGCAGGCCCACGCCGTACACCTTGTACTCGCGGATGACCTGGTCGACGTTCGGCACCAGGCCCATCCCCACGAACGGCGGCTCCTCGACCACCCAGCCCGCCACCGCGGCCCTGCGCTCCTCGTCGGTCCCGCCGTAGGGGGTGCGGTAGCCGGCCAGGCCCACGGGGCGCCAGCGCAGGATGTTGAGCGAGCCGTTCTCGGTCAGCAGGTCCGGCTGCCCCAGCGCGTCGGCGAGCACGACGGGCGTCGCGATGTGCGAGACGTCCAGGGCGTGATGGCAGTAGCCGGAGACGCGCGGCTCGCCCCCGGTCAGCAGGTCATGGATGGCGGCGGGGGACAGCAGCTTCTGGACCGCCGGCACCCCCGACCCGGGGTCGAGCACGAGGTCCGCGGCCAGCGTGGGCACCGCCAGCCTGGCCACCGTCCCCGACTCCAGCATGAAGGCGGCCGTCAGCCCAGGATTGATCGCCAGCCCCCACCGCGGGTCCGGCCAGCCGGCCGCCAGCTCGACCAGCGACAGGACGCGGCAGTGCGTGGCGACGCCCCCGGTGGCCAGCCGCATCGCCTCCACGGAGGTGTAGGCGAGCAGCCACGTCCGCTCGGCGTCGGCGGCGGTCGCCCACGCGGGGGCCTCGGTCCCGTCCGCCGCGGCGGCGGTGATCGGCAGCGCCAGGTCCGCGTCGCGGAGCAGGCTCAGGCACAGCGCGTCCTGCCCGTCCCGGTGCGCCGCCCACAACCGCTCCTCGAACGGCGTGGCCGGTTCGTGATCACTCGACGTCATCCGCCCAGTTTGCCGGAGCGGAACGCGTCAACCCAGGGCGTGGTCGAGGTTGAAGGCGGCGCTGATCAGCGCCAGATGGGTGAACGCCTGGGGGAAGTTGCCGAGCTGCTCCCCTGAGCGCCCGATCTCCTCGGCGTACAGGCCCAGATGATTGGCGTAGCTCAGGATGTTGTCGAAGACCCGGCGGGCCTCCTCCACCCGGCCCGCCCTGGCCAGCGCCTCGACGTACCAGAACGTGCAGATCGAGAACGTGCCCTCCGAGCCCTGCAGCCCGTCGGGGCTGGCCTCGGGGTTGTAGCGGTAGACCAGCGAGTCGGAGACCAGCTCGTCGGCGAGCGCGTCGAGCGTGGACAGCCATTTCGGGTCCATGGGCGAGACGAACTTGGCCAGGGGCATCATCAGCACCGCCGCGTCCAGCACGTCATCGTCGAAATGCTGGACGAAGGCGTTCAGCGTGGCCGAATAGCCGTGCCGCATGATCTGGCGGTAGATGCCGTCGCGGGCCTCGCGCCAGCGCGGGATGTCGGCCGGGAGCCCGCGGTGGATGGCCATGCGCATGGCCCGCTCGATGGCCACCCAGCACATGAGCCTGGAGTAGACGAAGTTCTTGCGCCCGCCGCGGGTCTCCCAGATGCCTTCGTCCGGCTGGTCCCAGTTGTCGGAGACCCAGTCGACCAGCGTGCACAGCTCGTCCCAGCGGTCACTGGAGATGGGCTTGCCCCATTTGTCGTACAGGTAGACGGAGTCGATGAGCGCGCCGTAGATGTCCATCTGGAGCTGGTCCGCGGCGGCGTTGCCCACGCGTACCGGGGCCGATCCGCGGTAGCCCTCCAGGTGGTGGAGCTCGCGCTCCGGGAACTCGACGCGCCCGTCGATGCCGTACATGATCTGCAGCGGGGCCGACTGGTCGCCGCGGCCGAGCGTGACGTGCTCCGACAGGAAGTTCATGAACGCCTCGGCCTCTTCGGTGAAGCCCAGCCGCAGCAGCGCGTACACGCAGAAGGCCGCGTCGCGCACCCACACGTAGCGGTAGTCCCAGTTGCGCGGGCCGCCGATCTGCTCCGGCAGGCTCGTGGTGGGGGCCGCGACGATGCCGCCGGTCGGCGCGTACGTGAGCAGCTTCAGCGTCAGCGCCGAGCGGTGCACCATCTCCCGCCACCTGCCGCGATAACGGGAGCCGGACAGCCACGACCGCCAGAACCGCACCGTGTTGGCCAGCTCCTGCTCGGCCTCGGCGAGCGCGCACGACTTCGGGCCGAGCCCCATGTCGGACCGGTCGAGGGCGAAGACGGCCTGCTCGCCCTCGGAGAGCGTGAACCATGCCCGCACGTCACGCCCGTCGCTCTCCAGCGGCACGGTCGAGGTCAAGGTCAGCGAGAGCCCGGATGACTCGAACGTGGCCCGGCCGTCGTGCAGGCGCACGCTGTGCTCCTGCGCGGCGTAGTCGAACCGGGGAGCGACCAGCACACGGAACGGCAGCGAGCCGCGTACGCAGACCAACCGCCTGATCAGCCGGTGCCGGTCGGCCTCGTGCGTCTCCTCCTCGACGACCGGCATGAAGTCCTGGACCTCGGCCATCCCCTCGTCCGCGAAGAACCGGGTGACGAGCACGTTCGTGTCGGGGATGTAGAACTGTTTGGTCCGTATGTCGAGGTCGGCGGCCAGTTCGAAACAGCCGCCCCGCTCGGTGTCCAGGATCGAGCCGAAGACGCTCGGCGCGTCGAAGCGCGGGCAGCAGTACCAGTCGATCGTGCCGTCCGTGCCGACCAGGGCGACCGTTCGCAGGTCGCCGATCAGCCCATGTTCGCCGATCGGCAGATATCCCATGACATCAAACTAGACCCGTCAAGGTCGGCAGTTGCCAAAACATCCGGCAAGGGATGTACTGCGTCGTGGGTCCGGACGGCCTCGGGGAGATTGCCACGATGGATTTCTCGATTCTGGGATCCTTACGCGTACAAGGCGCAGAAGGGCCCGTTCGGCTGAGCGCCAAGCAGCGCGCGGTGCTCAGCGTCCTGCTGCTCCACCCCAATGTCGTGATTTCAACCGAGCGCTTGGTCGCCGCCGTCTGGGACGACCCGCCGCGCTCCGCCGTGGCGAACCTCCAGACGTACGTCTCCCAGCTGCGCCGCGTCGTCAGCGGCACCGCGCTCCGCCTGCGCACGGAGCCCGCCGGGTACGCGTGCGAGCTGTCGCCCGACCGGCTCGACCTGCTCGCGTTCGAGGACCTCGTACGCCGGGCGCGGCGCGCGCGGCAGGCGGGCGAGCACCAGGCCGCGGAGCAGGCCTACAAGGCCGCGGTGTCCCTGTGGCGGGGCAGGCCCGCCGAGGACAGCCGGCTCGGCAGCGCCATGGAGCCCAGGATCGCCGAGCTGGAGGAGCAGCTCCTCCTGGCCAGGTCCGAGTGGATCGACGTCCGGCTGGAGCTCGGCGGGGAGGACCTGGTGGTCGAGCTGCGCACGCTGGTCGCCGCCCACCCGCTGCGCGAGCGGCTGTGGGCGCAGCTCATGCTGGCCCTGCACAGGAGCGGGCGGCGCAGCGAGGCGCTCGACGCCTTCCGCCAGGCCCGCGCGGTGCTCAGCAGCGAGCTGGGCATCGAGCCGGGCCGCGAGCTGGCCGACCTGCACGCCGCCCTGCTGGCCGGCGATCCCGCGCCGAGCGCCCCGGTCTCCCCGCGCGTGCCGCTGTGCCAGCTGCCCGCCGACACCTCCGACTTCGTGGGCCGCAAGGCCGAGCTGGACGTGCTGCTCCCCGCCGCGCGGGCCCGGCCGGAGCGGATGTCGCCGCCCATCGTGGTCGTCTCGGGGCTGCCGGGAGTGGGGAAGACCACGCTCACCGTGCACGCGGCGCACCTGTTACGCGCCGACTACCCCGACGGGCAGGTCTTCCTGCGGCTGGGCCGGGACGCGGCCGGCCCGCGGCGGCCGGAGGACCTGCTCGGCGAGCTGCTGCGCTCGCTGGGCGTGGACGGCACGCTCGTCCCGGGGCCGCTGGAGGAGCGGGCGAGCCTGCTCAGGCAGCGCCTGGCCGACATGGGCGTGCTCATCGTGCTCGACGACGCCCAGGACGAGACGCAGGTGCGCCACCTGCTGCCGGGCACCGCGCGCAGCTGCGTGCTGGTGACGTCCAGGTCGCGGCTGCCCGCCCTGGAGGGGGCCACCCGGCTCCAGCTCGACCTGCCCGGCGAGCACGACGCCCGGCTGCTGCTGGAGCGGGTGGCGGGCGGGGCGCGCTTCCGCGCGGCGCCGGAGGCCGCGCAGGCGATCCTGAAGGCCTGCGGGCTGCTGCCGCTGGCGATCAGGGTGGCGGGCGCGCGGCTGGCGATCCGCCCGTCCTGGCCGGTCGGCGTGTTCGCCAGCAGGCTCGAGGACCGGCGGCTCGACGAGCTGATCGTGGGCGGGCTGGACGTGCGGGGCACGTTCGGGGAGAGCTACGCGGCCCTGCCGGAGCCGGCGCGGCGGGCGTTCCGGCTGCTGGGGCTGGCCGACCTGGGGAGCATCGCCGAGTGGTCGGCGGCGGCCCTGCTCGGCTCGTCCGGGCTGGAGGCGGACGCGGCGCTGGAGACGCTGGTCGTCAGGGGGATGCTCGACTCGGGCGAGGTCGACGGGGCGGGACAGCCGCGTTACCGCCTGCACGACCTGTTACGCGTGTACGCCGAAGAGCGGGCCCGGGTCGAGGACGACCTGGAGGAGCAGCGGGCGGCGCTGACCCGGCACGTGCTGGAGTGCCTGCGCCTGCTCAGGGCGGCCACCAGCGACCTGCCCATCCCGACCGCGCCGCCCTTCCCTCAGGCCGAGGCGATCGACGGGGTCGGGATCGCGTGGCTGGCCGCCGAGCGCAGGACGCTCGTCCACAGCGTGTCGGCGGCCGTCGAGCTGGGGATGGCGGAGGAGGCGGCTGAGCTGGCGCACCACCTGTCGGCGTACCTGAGCCTGGAGGGGTTCTTCGACGACGTGGAGCGGCTGCAGGGGATCGTGATCGCGGCGGCGCCGAGCGAGCGGATCGCGCTGCGGGCCGAGCTGGTGCTGGCCGGGGTGCCGCTGTCGCGCGGGGCCTACGGGCCGGCGGGAGAGCACTTCCAGCGGATATATCAGGACTGCTTGCGGATCGGGGACTCGCACGGGGCCGCGTACGCACTGATCAACCGGGCGGCCTGCCTCCACGGGGCCGGGCTGTTCGAGGAAGGGCTGGAGGAGGCGTACCGGGCCATCGCCCTGCTGGAGGAGCTGGGTGACGAGGGCGGGCTCGACTACGCCTGGACGTGGCCCGTCTGGATCCACATGGAGCTGGGCCGGTACGGCGAGGCGGTGCGGCTCTGCCAGGAGCGGCTGGCCAAGGCGGGGGAGGACCGGCGGGCCCGCGGTGACCTGCTGCGGGCCCTGGGCACCGCCTGCTACCTGCGTGGCGAGGTGGCCGAGGCCGTGTGGTGCTACCAGGAGAGCCTGGTGGTCAGCGAGATGATCGGGGATCGCGTCGCGTCCAGCAAGGTGCTGCGCAGGCTCGGCGAGGCGCTGGGGGCGCTCGGGCGGTTCGACGAGGCCGTGGACGCGCTCGACCGGGCCAGGTCGCTCTTCCGCGAGTGCGGGGACGGGCTGGGGGAGGCGCTGGCCACGTACGCGCTGGGCGAGGTGCGGCTGCGGCAGGGGCGCGCCGCGGAGGCGCTCGGCCTGCTGGTCACCGCCCGCGACGGGCTCGGGCCCGGCGGGCCGCCGACCTGGCGGGCCCGCGTGCTCAGGGAGCTCGGCCGCGCGTACGCCGAGCTGGGGGAGCACCCGTGCGCGGCGGCGGTGTGGCGCGAGTCGGCCGAGCTGTTCGAGAGCGGGCCGGAACGGGCCCAGGTCGAGGGCTTCCTGAACGAGGCCCAGGGCTGACCTACTCGGCCGGGCGGTGCCGTACCACGGGGACGGTTGCGAGGCCCGACTGCCGTGCCGCCCGCCGGGCGCTTCCCGGCGTGGGGCCCTCGCCCACGATCTCGCCGTCGGCCAGCGCCACCCACACGCCCGCGGGAATCATCTCGCCCAGCGCCCGCTCCACCACCGGCCGCGACGGCGCCGGGACCGGGCGGGTGCGCCAGAAGAGCCACTGCGCGACGATGAGCGGGCCGAGCGGGGTCAGCAGCGGTATCGCGCCGCTACCGAACAGGAAGGCCGTGGCCGCGACGGCCAGCAGCGCGGCGTCGATCCCGGCGGCCAGCCAGCCGGCGCGCCGGCCGTACCTCTTGTACGCCACCAGCGGCCACAACGTGAGCATGAGGCAGTCGCCCAACCCGACGAGCGAGGCGTCGGCGCCGTAGCGGGTGGCCAGCACCGGCGCGAACGGCAGCCCGTCCAGCCGCGCCACGAAGTCGAGCGTGAGCGAGCTGAGCCCGGTGGCGAGCGTGTCGTAGCAGGTCAGGGCGGCGGCCAGGGCGGCCACCTGGGCCGGGGTGACGGCCGTCTGGACCCACAGGTTGACCACGCCGACGACGAGCAGGATCACCGCCACGTCGTTCAGCACGAGGACGGCGGGCTCCCAACCGGCGAAGTACGCGGCCACGTCGCCGCCGACCAGCACCGCCGCCGCGATCGCCGCCGTCCGCCCGCCGAGCACCGGCGCCAGCGTGAGCTGCGCGAGCGTGAACACCACGACGCCGAAGATCGTCACGACGATGCCGACGGGGATGTGCAGGTACGCGAACGGCATCGCCACCAGCGCCACGATCATGACGGCGATGTCGGACCCGACGAACTTGCCGACCGGCGGTCGCGGGATCTCGTACCGGGACAGGAACAGGGCCGCCAACGCGACGGTCAGCGCGATGAGCGTGTGCAGGCCCAGGACGTGCGCGGTCATCGGACTCCGATCGGGAGGTGCGCGGCGTGCTCGAAGCTCTGCTCGATCAGGTCCGCCCGGACGTGGCAGGGGCGTGGCAGGTCGTCCGGGCTCTCGACCAGCACGATGCCCTTGAGCTTCGTCGCGGCGGCCCGCTCCTCCAGCCGGCTGAGCAGCGCCGGGTCGTCCTTGCCCGACACGACGTGCAGGATCCCGTCCTCGACCGCGAACCTGGTCGGCAGCGGCAGCGCGTGCTCGGCCTGCAGCAGGTCCAGCACGTCACGGGTGGTCACGTCGCCGTCCACGGCGCGTCCCAGGATGCGGGAGGTCGCCGGGATCGCCGCCAGCGCGCACGTGGGCGGCTCGGGCAGGGTTCTGACCAGGTCGCCGGTGACGTACCGGAGCAGCAGCGTGGTGTCGCGGAAGGTGGAGTACGGGGTGACGACCAGGACGCCGAGCGCGTCCGGCCCGGCGGGCTCCATGGTGACCGGGTCGAGCACCTCGATCAGGCCCTGGTCGGAGGGCAGATGCAGGTGGCCGTCATCGCACACCCGCCCGGTGACGGGCGCGATCTCGGTCATGGAGTAGCCGTCGTAGACCCTGGCACCCAGGGCCTCCTCGGCGCGCAGGCGCAGCGCGTCGGTGAGCACCTCGCCGCCGGACGTCACCTCGATGAGCCCGAAGTCGCGCGGGCTCCAGCCGCCGCGTTCGGCCTCCTGCACCAGCGCGGCCAGGTAGGAGGCGGTCACGTTCAGGTGCGTGATGAGGGGCTGCTTGCCGGGGACGTGCATCGGCGTGGCCAGCCGGTCGAGGGTGGCGCGCGGGTCGATCATGCCGAGGTGCACGAAGCCCGCGCCCGTCATCGGCACCGCCCGCTCGGCCACGATCTGGGCGATGGAACGGGAGCTGATGGCGTTGGCCCACAGGTGCTCGGAGCGCAGGCCGCCGTTCAGCATCGCGGCCAGCGCCGCCATCGACGACATCAGCTCGATCTCGTACGCGGAGAACCACACGAGCGTGGGGCTGCCGGTCGTGCCGGTCGTGTGCGCGAGCACGGCGGGACGGGCCAGCTCGGAGACGAACGCGGCGGACATGCCGCGCAGTGCCTGCTTGGGGGTGGGGGCGATGCCGGCCAGGTCGTCCGACTCGAGACCGCGGTAGTACGGGACCTCCGCGCGGGCGTGCCTGATCGTGCGGCGCAGGCGCCGCTTGGTGAGGTCCTCCTGGATCTCCGGGTCGGCGGCGGCGAGCATGTCGTCGGAGCCCTCGCCGGGCGATCCGAACGCCTCCATGGTCGCCCGCGTGTCCTCCACCAGCGCCCGCACGTCCTTGATCCGGAACCTGCGGCCGGACATCATCGTCCACGCGTAGCCCAGTTGCCGCACCGCTGTGCCGAACACGCCTCGCCCTCCTGTCGCGATGGTGCAGTGTGTCCCCCGGGCCCGGAGCGCCCGGGGGACACCTGGGTGTCAGCCGTTGAGGACGAAAACCGCGGTCGACAGCGTGCTGATGGCGTACTTGGCGTACCGGCGAACAGTCTTGACCATGGGACTCTCCCTCGTTGTTCGGGGCAGAGGGGCTTCTCGCGCCCCTCTGCCGTAAACGATCAGCCCGGGTCCTACAGGGTCGCTACAAGCCCGCTACAACCCTGCGCCGCCGCAGGACCAGGCCGGTTGCGGAGGCGAGGACGAGCAGGCCTCCCACCCCCACCAGCACCCGCCCGTCGGGCCCCGCCTCACCACCGCCACCCGTGTCGGCCGCACCCGCCGGGGTTTTCGTCTTCGTGTCCGTCTCGCTGGGGCTGCCGCTCGTGGTCTCGCCGGTTCCGGGGATGCTGAGGGGGTATTCCGTCCGGGCGTCCTCGTTCTTGACCTCGCACTCGATCGCGCGATCGCTGGGGCTGGTGCCGAAGTTGATGGAGGCCGCGTGCACGGTGCCGGTGCCCGGGTTCTTGGGTGTCGTCTTCATGTCGACCGTCGTCGCGGGGAGTCGGACGGGCGCCCCGGGAATGATCGGCCCGACCGCGGCGACGCCGGTGGCCGACGTCAGCTTTTCGATGCCGCTGATGCCCGCGTACGCGTACAGCTTGAGGCCGTCCTCCAGGCCCGTGGCAGGTGCGCGTAACTCGGAACCCTCCACGTACGTGCCGTGCCAGCCGATGGCCATCTGCTCGCCCACCTGCGCGTCCGTGGGCACCGTCAGCTCGACCTCGACCTTCACGTCCTGGGTCTCGCCCGTGGCGCGGACCTTGCACGCGTACTCCACGACGTCGGCTCGGGCGGCGGCGGACGAGAGCAACAGGGTGGCGGCTGGGACGAGCAGCAGAACACGCACGGCGACTCCTTGCGACGGATGGGGACCATGAGGAGACGGTGCAGGGGGACGCCTGGTTGACAGCTCCGGCCGCAATAGGGTGACGGCATGGGGTTCATCGTCACCACCGGTGCCACCGGCCGCCTCGGCGGGCGGGTGGCCGCGCTGCTCGCCGCCGCCGGGGTCGAGCAGCGGCTCGTCTCACGGCAGGCCGACCGCGTCGCCCCGCTCGCGGGCGCGAGCGCGGTCAGCGCCGAGTACGGCGATCCCGGCGCGATGCGGCGGGCCCTCGAAGGGGCCTCGACCGTGCTGTTCGTGTCCGCGTCGGAGAGCGCCGACCGCCTCGACCGGCATCGCACGTTCGTGGACGCCGCCCGCGACGCCGGTGTCGCCCATCTGGTGTACATCTCGTTCTACGGCGCCGCCCCGGATGCCACGTTCACGCTGGCGCGCGACCATTGGGCCACCGAGCAGCACATTCGCGGCAGCGGCCTGCCCTTCACCTTCCTGCGCGACAACCTGTACGCCGACTTCCTGCCGGGCATGGCGGGGGAGGACGGCGTGATCCGCGGCCCGGCCGGTCAGGGGCGGGTCGCGGCGGTGGCCCAGGACGACATCGCGGAGGCGGCGGCCGCGGTCCTGCTGGATCCGGGCGCGCACGAGGGCGCGACCTACGACCTCACCGGGCCGCAGGCCCTGACACTGGACGAGGTGGCCGCCGCGCTGACCAGGGCGACCGGGCGCGCGATCACATACCACCCGGAGACGGTCGAAGAGGCTTACGAGTCACGCCGCGGCTACAACGCGCCCGCGTGGCAGGTGGCGGCGTGGGTGTCGACGTACGAGGCCATCGCCGCCGGTGAGCTGGAGGGGGTCGGCGACGCGATCCCCACGCTCACCGGGCACGCCGCGACCACGTTCGAGGAGCTCCTGGCCAAGGGCTAAGGGCATGAACTGCTCTCCATATTCGCTATGAAAGCCAGAGGCTCTGCCGTGATCTCTCAGCTCAGTTGAGTGTGTTGAGACGGGCGGCGGCTAAGCGTCTCGGCGTAGTGCGGCTGCGGGTCGGTCGGGGTCGGATTCGCGTGAGGTGGGTCGGCACGGCTCAACTCGAGGGCCGCTTCGAGAAGGCGGGCCTTGATTCGTTCGCTGGTGTTGCGGCCTCTTTCCGGTATAGAGGCGGGTGCGGGTCGGCTACGTGCGCGTATCCGGTGGGGGCGGGCAGGAGGCATCTTTGGCGGTACGGGCAGACGAAGGGCGCCGCCACCGGATCGTGGAGGTCCGCATGGACAGGGCTCAGGCTGTGGAAGACCGGCCTGGCCGGGCGGTCGGCGAGCATTTTTGCCGTGTGGCCTGAGCGCGTGTGCGGGCGGACGGTATTGGATATTTATCGCTCAAGTGTTCTATCCATGGACGCGAACTCTTGGTAGTGTTTCGGTGACACATCGTGGAGGCGAGAGGCGGGGTGGGCGGATGCAGGTCGTGCCGTACACGCCCGGGTGCCGCCGCGCAACCGCTTCGAGGCAGGGGGCGGCGACGTGAGTAAGCTCACCGCGACCGCGCCCTGCACCGCCCACGTAGCGACGGTGGAAAAGACCGGCGAGGTCGTTTCTCAGCCGCTGCTGGCGCAGCGGGTCGCCTGGCTGACCGGCCTGGCGCGAGAACTCAGCGCCGGTATCGTCGCGGCCCGGTGGAATGCGGCTGATCTGGATGGTCTGGCGTCCGGAGTGGGGCTGGACGGGCGCGCATTGCCGCCGAAAGGGTGGATGGCTCTCCGGCGGCTGGGCTGGAGCATAACCCCCGCGTCGAGCGTGTACGTGTTCGATCGCGTGGTGCGGTGCGCGCAGGAGCAGGCCGCCCGCGCGTTGCGGCTGGCGCTTCACCGTCGCCGCTTAGCGGCGGCGATCGTGGCTAGTTGGCCAGCCAACCCGCGAGCCCGCACCAGCGCCGAATGGGACGCGCTGCACGCTGTGCTGCCGGACGGGGTGACCCTGGCGCAGATCCGAAACCGGACCCGGCAGATCCGCGCCTACCATGATGAGCATGGCGTGTTGCCAGTCGATCTGACCGACCTGGAGGAGCCCCCGGTCAGCGCGGCGCAGATCGTGCTGGCCGCAGCCGACCGGCAGCTGGTCACCTTGGAGCGCACCGGCAACCATAGCGCCCGGTTGCGGGTGCGGCTTCCCCTGATCGCCTCGCCCGCCTCCGCCAAGGACTGGGCCTGGCACGTGCTGCCGATCGCGTTGCCACCGACTGTGCCTTCGCAAGCGAAGCTATGCACGCCTGCCCTTCGAGTGAAAGACGGCCGGGTGCGCGTCGATCTGCCGTTCCAGATCCCGATCGCGTTCGCGCCCGCCACCGGACATGTGACCGGGGTGGGGTTCGACTGGGGCCTCAACACCCTGCTGACCGGCACGGCCGGATGTCTGACTGATGGCCGGGTGATCGGCGACGGGCGGCCACTCACCTACGACGCGAGCGGTATCTCCGCCAAACTGCACCGGCTGCGGGCCGAGCGTGAGCGCCTGGCCGCCAAGCACCAGCATCAGCAGCGGCTCCTGGCCGGTATCACGCCCGCCGATCCCCGCTACGCGCAGCTGGCCGTAGCGTGCCGGCACACTGGTGTCGAACACGAGCGCGTGTGCGCCCGCATCCGGCACTTGAACAAGGCGCTGGCCTGGTCGGCGGCACGCTGGGCGGTCGATCAGGCCGTCGCCAACGGGGCGACGGTCATCTACCTGGAAGACCTTGCCACCCTGGAAGCACGCGGGCGCCGAGGACGCGCGAACGCGCGCCTGTCGGGGCAGGTGCGCGGGCAGATCGTCCAGGCCATCCGGCACCTGGCGGCCAAGCACACCATCGCCGTGGTCACCGTCCCGGCACGCGGCACCTCCCGGTACTGCCCCCGCTGCGGGGACGGCACGTCGGTGCTCCGGCATTGCCCGGCCCCGGACCGGCTCGCCGAGCGCGGCTGGGCGTGGGCGTACTGCCCTGTCTGCGGCCTGTCGTGTGATCGGGACTGGGCCGCAGCCGAGCGGATCCTGGCGCGCGGCCTGCTCGGCCAAAACGCCACCCGCACCCACCGCGCCACCGGGGCCCGCACCATCCCCAAGGTCGTGGAGGGTAACGTGGCGCGCGCCCGCCGGCCGGCCAAGCCCACCCGCGCCGCCCGCCGCGCCCGACATACCCGAACCGACCTGCACCCCCGGCCGGCGGCGCGCGACAGATCCAAGAACCGTCCCACCCCGAAACGGCCGGCCCGCACCGCGAAGGACCCGGCAAACAACTTGGTGAACACCTTGGCAGACGATTGGCTGACCTCCAGCCGTGTGCCCGACCGGCGCACGGTGCCCGCCCCCGTCCCCGGCGTGCCCGGGGTGGGACAGCGTCCGGCGGGCCATGCATCCAAGCCGGGACGGCGCGAGTCGTACCGGACAGGGCATGTCAGGAATTCTTACCACCGGACCGGCTTCCACCACGCCAAAGCCACCCCCGTGCTCGCACTTGCCAAGCACGGGAGCAGCCCAAAGCAGGCTACGCCCGCCCGAATTTCTTCAGAGATCACAGAGAATTCAAGACGCTAGTCCGGCCACTCCTCGCCCCAGCTCTCGCTGTTGCTGCAGATCTTCACCGTGGCGCTCTTCGTGAACCTCGTCGGGGTGACCACCTCGAAGACGACGTTGTACGTCCCGGCCCCCTTCCAGGTGATGGACGGCAGCAGGGGTTTCGACGACGACGTGCCCTCCTGCCTGCCCTGGTTCTGGCCGTTGACGAGCCACCGGTAGCTGTAGGTGCCCGTGGCCGAGACCGTGGCCCAGATGTTCGTGTCGTTGCGCCAGCAGTCGCTCAGCTTGTAGCCCTCGTACCTGAAGGACACCGACTTCACCCCGCCGCCGCCGCTGGTCGCGGTCGGTTTGGAGGTGCTGGGTTTCGTGGTCGGTCTGGACGTTCGGCTGACGGTGGGCTCGGAGGTGGGGCGGGTCGTGGTGGTGGCCTTGGGGGTTGTGGAGGTCTTGGGCGTTTTCGGGGTTTTGGAGGTCTTCGGGCTCTTGGTGGGGTGCGGGGTCTTGGCGGATCCCTTAGCCCCGGTGCCCGAGCCGGAGACAGTCGGGGTGGAGGCCGTGACGATGTTGGCGGTGGTGGCACGGCCGGGCCACCACGGCGCCCAGGCCCAGGCGGCCACCACGGCGCCGGTCACGACGACCGCGGTCCCGCCGGCCAGGAACGCGAGGATGCGCCCGTTGCCGGAGGATCCCCGTCCGGGGTTGGTCCGGAGGTGGGCGATCGGCGGCTGGTGCGGAAAGGGCCCGCCGGGGTGATGCGCGGGTCCCCGGTACGGGCCAGGCCCATGAGGTCCGCCCGGGACGGCCCCATATGCGGGCCCTCCTGGAAACGCCCCCGGACCCGCATGTCCTGATCCCATGGGCGCCATTCCTTGAGGCACCGGGCCGCCCGGGAACGCCCCCGATCCCGGTCCTGGTGAGGCCGGATGAGCCGAACCGCCTGGCGGAGGTGCCTGGCCGCCGATCAGCTGGAAGAGGACGTCGTGCATGGCCGGGCGGGCCGCCGGATCCTTGGCCAGGCAGGCGTACACGATCGAGCGCAGCGGCTCCGGCACCCCGCCGAGCTGCGGCTCCTCGTACTGGATCCGTCTGAGCACCGCGGGCACGGAGTCGTTGCCGAACGGCGGGGCGCCCGTGGCCGCGTACACCATGACGGCCCCCCACGCGAACACGTCCACCGCCGGCCCCGCGGCGGCGCCCATGAACTGCTCGGGCGCCATGTACGCCGGCGTCCCCACGACGCTGCTGGTACGGGTCAGCGCGGCGTCCATGGCGCGGGCGATGCCGAAGTCGATGACGCGCGGCCCGTCACGTCCGAGCAGGACGTTCGCGGGCTTGAAGTCCCGGTGGACGACGCCGGCCCGGTGGATGGCGGCCAGCGCGGTGGCCGTGGCGACGGCGAGCCGTTGCAGGTCGGCTCCGCTGTGGCGGCCGGCCTGGTGGAGTGAGGGGCCGTCCACGTACTCGGTCACGATGTACGGTCGTGGGCCGCCCAGCGAGGCGTCCAGCACCTGCGCGATGCAGAACGGCTCCACCCGCCGCGCGGCCGCGATCTCCTTCGCGAACCGGCCGTCACCCGGCAGCCCCTCGTGCAGCGCCTTGACGGCGACCCGGGTGCCGTCGGGGGCGGTGGCCAGGTAGACCACGCCCTGGCCGCCCTCGCCGAGCTGCTTGACGACCCGGTACGGGCCGATGGCCTCCGGCATCATCATGTCGGGATGGCGCAGACGTTGAACGACACGCTCTTCTGCGTCGCCGACGGGGAGGTGACCTTGAGGGCGACCGTGTGGCGCCCGGCCTTGAGCATGTACTGGCCGGAGGTCGCGAACGCGGTGTACCCGCCCTCGGACACCCACGACCTGTTCCCTGCGACCGCCTTGCCGTCCAGCAGCCACTTGTAGGAGACCCACACCTTCTGCCGGGTCGACTCCACGTTGGTCTGGAAGTGGACCGGTGGCATGTAGCAGCCGCTTCCCTGGCTCTGGCCGGGGCCGCCGAACAGCTCGATCTCGAGGATGCTGATCCTGGCGTTCGCGACCGGCTTCTTGGTGGTCTTGGTGGGGGTGGGAGCCACGGTCGGGCGCGCCGTGGTGCGCGTGGGCGTCGCCGACGGTGGCGTGGACGTGACCTTGGGGGTGATCTTCTGGGTGGGTTTGGGGGTGGCCTTGTGGGTCTTCCGGGGCGGCGTCTTCGTGGCCGGGGGCTCGGTGGTCTTGGTGGCGGCGGACGGGCTGAGCTGATCGGCGGCGAACGACGCCCGACCGGGCTGCTTCGACCAGGGGGCAAGCCAGACGACGCCACCGATCAGCGCCACCACCATGACCCCCGACACACCCACGGCCACCGGAAGCACAACCCGCCGCCCAGCCACCCCCCGCCGCTCCGGCCCATGCCCCTGGCCTGGGCCATACCCCTGACCCGGCCCAGGCACTGGTCCTTGCCCCGGCACCGGCCCATATCCCGGCCCGGGCGCCGGTCCTTGACCCTGCGCCGGCCCACGTCCCGGCCCGGGAAGCGGTCCTTGCCCCGGCACCGACCCCTGCATCGGCACCGGCCCGTTCCCAGCCCCGAAAACCTGACCCCGCCCCGGCCCCGGCCCTTGCCCCGATATGGCCACCGGCCCCTGCCCCGGCCCTGGAATCGGACCTTGCCCTGGCACCGACCCGTAACCCGGCCCCTGCATTGCGGATCCTGGGATCGGACCGGACCCCGCTCCCTGGGGGACCCCGGCCGTCGGACCCTGCCCCCCGGAGTTCTGCCCGCTCAGCAGCCGCAGGATGACGTCCCGCATCGTCGGCCGGGCATGCGGATCCTTGGCCAGGCAGTCGTACAGGATGCCCCGTAACGGATGCGGGACGTCGCCGAGCTGGGGTTCGTTGTGGAGGATGCGGTTGATGATGGCCGGCAGCGTGTCCTGCCCGAACGGCGGCGTCCCGTTGGCCGCCCACGCCATGACCGACGCCCAGGCGAACACGTCCGCCGCCGGCCCCACCGACTGCCCCGCCAGTTGCTCGGGCGCCATGTACGCGGGCGTGCCGACGATGCTGCTGGTGTGCGTGAGGGCGTCGTCCATGGCGCGGGCGATGCCGAAGTCGATGACGCGCGGCCCGCCGGGACCGAGCAGGACGTTCGCGGGCTTGAAGTCCCGGTGCACGATGCCCGCCTGGTGGATGGCGGCCAGCGCGGTGGCCGTGGCGACGGCGAGCCGTTGCAGGTCGGCTCCGCTGTGGCGGCCGGCCTGGTGGAGTGAGGGGCCGTCCACGTACTCGGTCACGATGTACGGTCGTGGGCCGCCCAGCGAGGCGTCCAGTACCTGCGCGATGCAGAACGGCTCCACCCGCCGCGCGGCCGCGATCTCCTTCGCCAGCCTGTCGTCGAACCCCGCACCCTCGCGCAGCACCTTGACCGCCACGGGGCTCCCGCCGGGAGCCTGCCCGAGGTAGACGGTCCCCTGGCCGCCCGCGCCCAGCCGGCCGAACAGGCGGTATTCCCCTACTGTCGCTGGGTCATCCTCCCGCAGCGGTTCGACTTGCGGCATGAGAGAAGTGACTCCTGAGACGGGGGCGGCTGATCGTTACGTACGATAGCGACTGCATACGGATTTGTGGCGAAGTTCCGGATCTGTCGGAAACCTTCCGGTAACCCCGGGCGCGGCCAGAAAGGTGCGATCATGCCGCTGACCACGGACGACGAGTTGGAGGGCTCGCCCGTCGTGGCCAACAGCCTCATGAACCGCGAACGCCGCCTCCCCTCCTACAACCGAGAGCTCGGCATCGACGTCATCCACGTGCTCCGCGCCACGGAAGCCCGGCCGGCGCGCTGGCTGGACCTGTGCTGCGGCACGGCGAACGCCCTCAACGAGGCCACCGCACTGCTCGGACAGGACGCCGAGATCGTGGGCGTGGACCTGGTCGACTTCTTCGCCTGCCCGCCGACCCCGCCACGGCTGCGACTGATCACCGCCTCCGTCACCACGTGGCGCCCCGATACCCCGTTCGACCTCATCACCTGCGTACACGGCCTCCACTACATCGGTGACAAGCTCGCGCTCCTGGCGAAGGCCGCCGACTGGCTCACCGAAGACGGCCTCTTCGTCGCGAACTTCGACACCCGCAGCATCCGCCTCCCGGACGACACCCCTGCCGGCCGCCGCCTGACCACCGCCCTGCGCTCGCAAGGGATGACGTACGACGGGCGCACGAGGAGGATCAGCTGCCGGGGCCGCAGACGTCTCGACCTCCCGTACCGCTACCTGGGCGCGGACGACCAGGCCGGCCCCAACTACACCGGCCAACCCGCCGTCAACGCGCACTACGCCCCAGCCTGACCACCCCGGAACTGTCGGTGGAGCCTGGCAGAGTGTCCCCGAATCTTCAGACCGGCGCCGGCGGCCAGGGGCGAGTGCCGATGCCACGCGCGCGTCGAAAGGGGCACGGTGTCCGATCGCAGCCACCGGAGCACAACCGAGCCCCAGCCGCTCGACCCCACCGCGCCCAACACTCACCACCCCGCCGTAGGTGACCCCCGCCACCTCGCGGCACCCGACAACCACCACCTCGCCATAGGCGAAGCCCGCCACCTCGCGGCACCCGACGCTCGCCACCTCACGACGCCACTCGGCCCGAGCACCCCGGGTGCCACGGGCGTCGAGCCCGATCCCCGTGCCACGGCCACCGTCCCTGACGCCGCCGTTCCTGACGCTGCGCGCGTCCGGGCTGATGCTGGCGCTCGGCTCGCCGTGGATGGGCAGCGAGACGCCGGTGGCCGGGCGGTCTCGCCTCGTTCTCGTTCGCGTTCGATGTTCGCGCCGCTGGCGGCCAAAGGGTTCCGGCGCTACTACCTGGGTCAGACCGCCTCCGCGTTCGGTGACTCGCTGACCCCTCTGGCGATCGCGTTCGCCGTCCTGCACCTCACCGGATCACCCGTGGACCTGGGGATCGTGGTCCTGAGCACCCGGCTGCCCGTCATCCTCCTGACCCTGCTGGGCGGCGCGGTCGGCGACCGGTTCTCCCGCAGGACCGTGATGCTGCTTGCCGACCTGACCCGCTTCGCCGCGCACGGCATGACGGCGGTCCTGCTGCTCACCGGCGCCGCGCACCTCTGGATGCTGATCGCCCTGCAGCTGATCGCCGGCGCGGGATCGGCGTTCTTCACCCCGGCCGCGGCGGGCCTCGTGACCGGGCTGGCCGGCAGGGAGCATGTGCAGGCGGCCAACTCCCTGATCTCGATCTCCAGGAGCGCGGCGTCGATCCTGGCGCTGGGCGCGGCCGGAGCCCTGGTGGCGCTGGTCGGGCCGGGCTGGGCCATCCTGGTCGACGCGCTGACGTTCCTGGTGAGCGCGGCCTTCCTGTACCGCCTGCCCCTCGAGACGGGACGACCGCGGCCGAGCGGCGGTGTGCTGGCCGGCATCGGCGGCGGGTTCGCGGAGTTCTCCCGGCACCGGTGGCTGTGGATGTGGACGATCCACAGCGCGCTCACGAACGTGCTCGTGGTCTCCCCGATCCTGGTCCTCGGCCCGTACGTCGCCGACCAGCACCTCGGCGGCGCGCCCGCCTGGTCGGCCATCGGCATCGCGTACGCCGTCGGCGGGCTGGCCGGGGGCTTCGTCGGCGCCCGGTGGCGGCCGGGGCGGCCCGTGGTCGCGGCGCTCCTCTTCTTCTTCCTGATGGCCCCGCTCCCGGCGCTGCTGGCGATCCCCGCCGCGCTCTGGTTACTGGCGCTGGCGGCGGCGGCCGCCGGCATGGAGCTGGTGGTCTACAACGTCCTCCAGACCACCTCGATCCAGCGCCACCTCCCCGAGGAATTCGTCGGCCGCGCCACCTCCGTCACCATGCTCGGCGCCCTCGTGGCCGCGCCCGTCGGCATGGGCCTGGCGGGGCCCGCGGCGGCGCTGCTGGGCAGCGGGCCCGTCCTGGGTGTGGGCGCCGTGGCGGCCGTGCTCGTCACGGCTGTGAGCCTGTTCGCGCCGCCGGTGTGGCGCGTTCGTGACTAATCCGGATGAACTTTCCGCCGGGTCCGCCACTCGAAGCATGCGTACCGTTCGACACAGGGGAGATCATCGTGATGAAGGTGCTTGTGGCGGTCCTGGCAGGCGGGGCACTGCTCACCGCCGGCGCGCCCGCGTTCGCCCAGTCCGCCCAGACCACGCTGGGGCCCTACGGCTATGGCAAGGTCCGGCTCGGCATGAGCGAGAAGCAGGCCAAGGCGACCCGAGAGGTTGTGCTCAAGAAGGCCGGCGAGGCGGGCTCGTGCGCGGGCTGGGACCTGAAGGCCCTGCCCACCGGCAAGGACAACGTGGGCCTGTACATCTCCAAGAAGCGTGGCGTGGCCCTGATCTTCGCCGCGAAGGGTGTCAAGACGCCCGAGGGCATCGGCCTCGGCTCCACGATGACGCAGATCAAGAAGGCGTATCCGGGCGTCAAGACCGCGGCGAGCGGTTACCCGTACGTGAGCGTCCCCGGCAACTCCAAGGCCAACTACTCGTTCCTGCTCTCCAAGGGCAAGGTCTACGAGCTGGCGCTCAGCCTCAAGACGCAGGACTGCGTCAACTGACCAAGCGATCCACACGGGGGTTGTAGGAGCGCGTGCACCACGCCCCACCCCGTCGCAGCCGGGGGAGTACGGCCGTGTACCGCCGGGTCGTCGTCAACGACGGGGGCGATGCCCGCAGTTGGCCGGTGTCGGCTCCGATGATCCTCGCCCGCCGTCCCCGCGAGCACGACGACCTGCGCGTCCGCGCGGATGCGGCCGAAATCGGAAATCGGCCGGACGAACGGATGGGTGGCTGCGGGACCGCTGTGCCGCCGAGATGTGCGCGGACGCGTTGGCGGGCTTACTGCCGGGTCGCTGAGAAGGGCGCGGGCGCGTGGCGGCTGGACCGCCGCGGTGCTGGGATGGGTGCGGGCGGGCCGTGGCTGGACGGCCGCGACGCTGGGATGGGTGTGGGCATGGTGGTCGGACCGCCGTGGCGCCGAAGGGGTGCGGGCGGGCGGTGGCCGGACCGACATGGCACCGAGATGGGTGCGGGCGTGTTGGTTTGGCGGTGGTTCGTGGCTGTCTGGTCGTGTTCGGTGGTGAGCCGTTGGGGACGGTCAGGGGAGTACAGAGCGGACGGCGTCCTCGGACCGGGCGACCACCGTCGTTCCGTCGTCGGCCGTGATGATCGGTCGCTGGATCAGGATCGGGTTCTCCGCCAGCGCCCTGATCCACCGGTCACGCGCGTCCGCGTCGCGCGGCCAGGTGGCCATGCCGAGTTCGGCCGCCCGCGCCTCGCCGGTCCTGGTGACGTCCCACGGTTCGAGGCCCAGCCGGGCCAGGACCGCGCGGATCTCGGCCTCGTCGGGCGGGTCCTCAAGGTAGCGGCGCACGGTGTATTCGGCGGCCTCGGCGTCCAGGATGGACAGCGCGGAGCGGCACTTCGAGCACGCCGGATTGATCCAGATCTCCATGACACCCGACAGTACAGAGCTAATGGAAGGCGAGCGGCAGCGACGCGGTCACCACCAGGCCGCCGCCCTCCCTGGGCTCCGCCCGGACGTCCCCGCCGTGCGCCACTGCCACCGACCGTACGATCGACAGCCCCAGCCCCGCGCTCCTGGCCGTGATCACGCGCTCGGCCCCGTGCCGGTGGAACGGCTTGAAGAGCTGCGGAATCTCGTATGGCGGCACGTCCGGCCCGGTGTTGCTGACCTCGACCTCGGCTCTCCCGCCCGAGCCGCCGAAGCCGCCTGAGCCGCCCAACCCGCCCGATCCGGCTGAGCCGCCCGACCCGCCCGACCCGCCCGGGCCGCCCGGGCCCCCCGACCCGCCCGGGCCGCCGGACACGACCCGGCTCACCACCCGCACCCACCCGGTCCCGTCGTCCAGGTTGTGCCGGATGCCGTTCTCGACCAGGTTGTGCACCAGCCGTTCCAGCAGCAGGGCGTCCCCGACGGTGGGCGCCTGCGCGGTGACCTCGTGCACGGTGACCTTGGAGTCCTGGGCGTCCGCGGCGGTCTGCCTGACCACGTGCGTCACGACGTCGGCCAGGTCCACCGGGGAGCGGTCCGTGATCTCCTGCTCCGACCTGGCCAGCAGCAACAGCCCGGAGATGAGCCGCTCGTGGCGGGCGTTGATCTCCAGCAGGCTCTCGCCCAGCTCCTTGATCTCCGCCGAGGCCGTACGGCGGTGCATGGCCAGCTCGACCAGCGCCCGGTTCAGCGTCAGCGGCGTGCGCAGCTCGTGGGAGGCGTTCGCCACGAACCTGCGTTGCCCGTCGAAGGACTGGTCCAGCCGCTCCACCATGGTGTCGAACGTGTCGGCGAGCGTCTTGACGTCGTCGTCCGGCCCCGCCAGCGCGATCCGCTCGTGCAGCCCGCGCTCGGCCATGGGCGCGGCGGCGATCCTGCGCGCCGTCTCGGTGACCCGGTGCAGCCGGGCCAGCACCCGTCCGGCGACCACCCAGCCGAGCCAGACGGCCACGGCGCCGACCACGACCAGCGCGATCAGACCCTGCGTGAGGAGCGACGTGATGGCCGCGCCGCGCAGCGTCAGCTCCTGCTGCCGCATCCACTCGTACGCCGCCTCGCCGGAGAGCTCGACGCCGTCCTGGACGAAGAACAGCTGCTTCGACTTGCCCGGCGGAGCGATGAACCGGCTCTCGAACGAGTTCGTCAGCTGCTGGTTGAACAGCAGATAGGTGACGCCGAGCAGGGTCAGCCCCGCGAGCATGAACAGGGCGCCGAACAACAGGGTGAGCCGCAGCCGCAGCGTGGGCCGCGGCCGTACGAGCCGCCTCAGGAAACTCATGCGAGGGAAGCTCATGCGAGGGAAGCTCATGGGATCCGGTACCCGACCCCCGGCACGGTCTCCACCACCGGCGGGTCGGCGAGCTTGCGGCGCAGCTTGAGGATGGTGAGCCGGACCGCGCCCGTGAACGGGTCGGCGTGCTCGTCCCACGCCTTCTCCAGCAGCAGCTCGGCCGAGACCACGGTGCCGTTCGCCCGCATCAGCTCCGTCAGTACGGCGAACTCCTTCTTCGACAACGGGACGAACCGCCCGTTCCTGAAGACCTCCCTGCGCGCCGGGTCCAGCGTGATCCCGGCCCTGCGCAGCACCGGCGGCACGGCCGGCCGCGAGCGCCGCCCCAGTGCCAGGACCCGCGCGGCCAGCTCGGGGAACGCGAACGGCTTCGACAGATAGTCGTCGGCCCCCAGGGACAGCCCCGTGACCCGGTCGTCGAGCTGGACGGCGGCGGTCAGCATCAGCACCCGCGCGTCGCGCTCGGACGCGACGAGCTCCCGGCACACGTCGTCGCCGTGCACGCGCGGCAGGTCGCGGTCCAGCACGACCACGTCGTATTCGTTGACCGCGATCCGTTCCAGCGCCGCCGCACCGTCGCGCGCCAGATCGACCGCGTGCGTCTCCTCGCGCAGCCACTCGGCGATCGCGTCGGCGAGCAGCGGCTCGTCCTCCACCACCAGCACCCGCATCGTGCACCTTTCTTCTGCTTACGGAGCTGAGTGTGGCGTAGACGGCATTTGCTCAAAATAAGCCGCGGAACAAACAGCGGACGGAAACGCTGAGGAAACAGCGGCCCCTATTGCATCTCTCCTCGAACCACGTTCATTCGACGGAGGAGAACACCCATGCGAGGACCAGTCCTCAGCGCGATGGCCCTGGCGCTCACCCTGACCCTGGCCGCCTGCGGCTCGGGCGGAGGCGGCGGCTCCGACGTGGCGTCGGTGTCCGGCACCGGCACCCAGGCCGCGGCCAGCGCGAAGCCCAGCGAGGACCCGCAGGAGCGCGGTCTCAAATTCGCCCAGTGCATGCGCGAGAACGGAGTGGAGGTCCCCGACCCCGAGCCCGGCAAGGGCATCATGATGAAGTTCGACGGCAGCGTCCCGCAGGAGAAGGTCGAGGCCGCCCAGGAGGCGTGCAAGCAGTACGCGCCGAAGATGGGCGGGGAGGGCGGCAAGATCGACCCCCAGCGGGCCGAGGCGCTGCGCAAGGTCGCCCAGTGCATGCGTGACAACGGCGTCGAGTCCTACCCCGACCCCGAGGGCGGCATGGTGCGCATCAACGCCGAGGTCGGCCAGGACCCCGATTTCAAGTCCGCCCAGCAGAAGTGCGAGAAGGAGCTCTCTGAGGCGGGCATGGGAGGCATGTGATGGGGATGGCCACCATCGACGGGAAGGCGGAGCCCGGCTCCCCGCCCTCCCGGCCGCGCCGCCGGCGCGGCCGGGGCAAGGTGGTCGCCGGGCTCCTGATCGCGCTGGTCGCCGCGGGCGGCGGGTTCGTGGCGATCAACAGCGCCGGCCTGCTGAAGGGCGGCGCCGGCCCCACCCGGTCGGCCACCGCCCTGCCCCCGGCCACCACCGCGGTGACCAGGCAGACCCTGAACGACACCAGGGACGCCGACGGCGAGCTCGGCTACGGCCCGGTGACCACGGCGATGAGCAGGAAGCCCGGCACGATCACCTGGCTGCCCGACAGCGGAGCCCAGGTCACCCGCGGCCGGTCGCTGTACCGGGTGGACAACCAGCCGGTCATGCTCCTGTACGGCGACACGCCCGCCTACCGCGACCTCAAGGTCGGCGTGGAGGGCAAGGACGTCGAGAACCTGGAGCGCAACCTCAAGAAGCTCGGCTACGACGGTTTCACGGTCGACGACGAGTACACCTACGACACCGCCGAGGCGGTCAAGGAGTGGCAGGAGGACCGCGGCCTGGACGAGACGGGCGTGGTCGAGCTGGGCCGGGTCGTCTTCGCCCCCGGCAAGGTACGGGTGGAGAGCCTGGAGTCCGAGGAGGGCCAGCCGGCCACGCCGGGACAGAAAATCCTGACCTATACGGGCACGTCCAAGGTGGTCACGGTCGAGCTGGAGGCCGAGGACCAGCGGATGGCCAAGAAGGGCGCCAAGGTCGAGGTCACGCTGCCGGACGGCAAGAACGTACGGGGCAAGGTCACCGAGGTGGCCACGGTCGTCAAGCCGGGCGAGGGCCAGAACGCCGAGCCGGAGACCCGGGTCGAGGCGCTCGTCTCGATCGGCGAGTCCAAGTCCGCCAAGGGGCTGGACAAGGCGGCGGTGGACGTGACGTTCACGGCCTCCCAGCGCAAGAACGTGCTGACCGTGCCGGTCGCGGCGCTGGTGGCGCTACAGGAGGGCGGCTACGGCCTGGAGATCGTCGAGGGGGGCAGGTCCCGCTACATCAAGGTCGAGACGGGGCTGTTCGCCGGGGGACGGGTCGAGGTCAGCGGTGACGGGCTCACCGAGGGCATGACCGTGGGGATGCCGAAATGACGTACCCCATGATCGCGCTGACGGACGTGTCCAGGACGTATCCCGGCGGCGTGGCGGCGCTGCGGGAGGTGTCGCTGCGCATCGAGCACGGCGAGCTGATCGCCATCGTCGGGCCGTCCGGCTCGGGCAAGTCGACGATGCTCAACGTCGTCGGCACCCTCGACCGGCCCACCTCCGGGACCATCCACATCGACGGGTACGACGTCTCCAAGCTCTCCGACAACCAGCTGTCGGCGCTGCGGGCCACCACGATCGGGTTCGTGTTCCAGTCGTTCCATCTCGCCGCGAAGGTCCCGGCGCTGGACAACGTGGCCGACGGCTTGGTCTACACCGGCCTGAGCCGGTCGGAGCGGCGGCGCCGCGCGGCCAAGGCGCTCGAACGGGTCGGGCTCGGGCACCGGATGGACCACGAGCCGCACGAGCTGTCCGGCGGCGAACGGCAGCGCGTGGCCATCGCCAGGGCGGTGGCGGGCGACCCGCCGCTGCTCCTGGCCGACGAACCGACCGGGGCCCTGGACTCGGTGTCGGGTACGGGGGTGATGGAGTTGTTGCACGAGCTGAACGCGAGCGGCACCACCATCGTGATCATCACGCACGACCGGGAGATCGCCGCCAGCCTGCCCAGGCAGGTGCGGATGCGCGACGGCCGGATCATCTCCGACAGCGCGCGGGTCCCGCTGGAGGCGGTGTGATGGCCGTCGTGGAAGCGCCCCGGCCGAAGTTGTCCCCGGCCAGGATGCGGCCCCGCGACGTGATGCGCGTCGGGGCGGTCGGCCTGCGTACGAGACCGCTGCGGGCCTTCCTGTCGGCGCTCGGCATCGCCATCGGCATCGCGGCCATGGTCAGCGTGGTCGGGCTGTCGTCCTCGTCGGGCGCCGAGCTGGACCGTACGCTCTCCGCGCTCGGCACCAACCTGCTCACGGTCTCGTCCGGAACCACGCTCATGGGCGAGGCCGCGCAGATGCCGAAGGACGCGGAGGCGATGATCGAACGGATCGGCCCCGTCCAGGCGGCCTCGTCGATCGGGCGCATCAGCGAGGCCAAGGTCTACCGGTCGGAGGAGATCCCCGAGGCCCAGACCGGCGGCATGACCACGTACGCGGCCCGCCTCGACCTGCCCGCCACCGTCGGAGCGACGCTGCGGAGCGGGACCTGGCTCAACGCCGCCACCGAACGCTACCCGGCCGCCGTGCTCGGCTCCTCCGCGGCCCAGCGGCTCGGGGTGGGCTCGATCGGGGCTGACACGCAGGTCGTGATCGGCGGCGTCCGCTTCGCAGTCGTCGGGGTCATGAACCCGGTGGCGCTCGCCACCGAACTGGACAGCGGCGTCCTGGTGGGCTGGCCGGTGGCGGAGTCCAGGCTGGGCTTCGACGGGCACCCGACCACGCTCTACACCCGTTCGGAGGAGTCCAAGCTGGAGGCCGTACGCCAGGTGCTGGCCGGCACCGCCAACCCGGAGGCGCCCAACGAGGTGGACGTCTCCCGCCCGTCCGACGCCCTGGCCGCCAAGCAGGCGACCAGCCAGGCGTTCGCCAACCTCCTGCTGGGGGTGGGCGCGGTGGCCCTGCTCGTGGGTGGGGTGGGGGTGGCCAACACGATGGTCATCTCGGTGCTGGAACGCCGCGCCGAAATCGGCCTCCGCCGCTCGCTCGGGGCCACCCGGGGGCAGATCCGCACCCAGTTCCTGGCGGAGTCGCTGCTTCTGTCGGCGCTTGGCGGGGGAGGGGGGATCCTGCTGGGGACGGGTGTCACGATGGGCTACGCGCTGTACAGCGGCTGGCCCTCCGTGGTCCCGGCCTGGGCCACCGTCGGCGGCCTCGCCGCCACCCTGGCCATCGGCGCCGCGGCCGGCCTCTACCCCGCCATCCGCGCCTCCCGCCTCTCCCCGACCGAGGCCCTGTCCACCCCCTGAGGCCCTCCCGGCGGCGGACCCAAGGGGCCGGGTGGTGTCAGTCGGTGGCGTAACAGGTGGTCTTGCCGATGACCCGGACGCCGGGCCGGTCGCCGGAGAGCACGGTCAGCTCGAACGTCAGCCGTGTCTCGGGATTGCGCAGGACGGAGACGTCCTGATCCCCATCCCGCAGGTCCAGGTCGTCGACCACCTTGTCGTACCCCATCTCCTGGAGCCGATCCAGCAGCCCCGAGGAGGCGGAGGCGAGGTCGCTCTCGGCGCGGAAGTACCGCCGCACCTGCCCCGGCACGCACGAGTCGTCGTCCACCGGCGACTCGGTCGACAGCCGGAGGCCGGCGGAGCTGAGCAGGGCGCCGCCGTCGGAGTCGAGCTGCCGGGCGGCGTCTTCGAGTGTGGGCAGCTCGGCCGCCGCCGTGCAGGCCGTCATCGCCGCGACGCAGAGAAGCACCGCGGATAAGCCGTGACGGCAGGCGCGCACGATCGGACCATATCCGAGATCGTCCGGGGCCCTCCACCAAAAAAGCGAAAACAGAATGATCAACGGCGCCGGCGGAGCCGGGCACGCAGTCCCAGGTCGTCCACGCAGGTGCCGAGGCCGAGCGCCACGCACTCCAGCGGCCGCTCCGCCCGCCGTACCGGCATGCCCAGGGACTCCCGCAGCCGCTGCGCGAGCCCTGCGAGCAGCGCGCCGCCCCCCACCAGCACCGCGCCGCGATCCCCGAGGTCGCCGGTCAGCTCGGCGGGGCAGCGCTCGACGGTCTCCATCGCCGCCCACACGATGGACTCGATCGCCGGACCGGCCGCCTCCCGGATCCGCTCCACGGGCAGCCGCACGTCGTGCTCCTGACCGGTTTCGGGGTCCCTGGCTCGTACGGTAACGGGATTCCCGTCGGCGCCGGCGTGGTGTTTGGCCGCCTCCGCCTCGCGTTCGTCGATCGTGCGGCCGTGCTCGTGCTCGACCAGGCGGGCGATGGCCCGGTCCACGGCCCGGCCGCCGCCCGGGACCGCCGTCGTGGCCACGGCCTCCCCACCGGAGAGCACGGCGATCCGGGCCGAGTCGCGCCCGATGTCGATCACCATGCCGCCCACGTAGTCGCGGACCGGCAGGCCCGCGCCGAGCGCCGCCGCGAGCGAGTGCGGGATCAGCCGGATCTGCCTGGCCTCCGCCTCGTACGCCACGTCGCGCAGCGTGGCCCGCTCGATCGGCGTGGAGCCGTCGGGCAGCGCCATGATCAGGCGTGGCCTGGCGAGCGGGCGCCGGTGCACCTTGCTCAGGAAGTGCTTGACCATCCGCAGGGTGAGGTCGCCGTCGGCCGGCAGGCCGCCGCTGACCGGCCAGCAGATCTCCTCGCCCGTCGCGTCCGCGCCGTACCCGATGATCTTGCCGGTACGGCCGTCGATCGTCACCGCGGAGGGTTCGTCGAGCACGATGCCCTTGCCCCTGACGTAGATCCGCGTGCGGGAGCCCCCGAGGTCCATCGCCAGGTCGCGGCCGAGGAGACTCATGACGCGACTGCGGACGTGGCGATCGTGGCGGGCATGCGGGGTCTATTTCCTGGGCCGCTCCAACGCAACACCAGGAACGGAGTGGTTCCCCTTTACCTGAGCGGGCGGGCTCAGCGGCTCCTGAGGGCGGCCAGGGTCTCCTCGGCCCACTCGATGCCGGTGCGGACCTGGGCCAGCCCGAGCCGGAGCGCGTAGTGGCCGGTCCCCTCCGCGGGCTGGCAGTCGAGGACCACCAGCCGTGCCTCGTACCCGGCCTTGATCCGCTCGACCACCGCGATCGCCTCCTCCGTGGAGAGCAGCGGCAGCAGGAACGCCTGCAGCGCGGTCTCGTTGCGTACGACGAAGACGGGCTCGTGCTCCACCAGCCACGTGTGCAGCTCCCGCGCCCCCTCGGGGGTGATCGTGTAGATCTTGCGCCCCCTCGCGCCCTCCGACGAGGCCGCCACCAGGCCGTCGGCCGCCATCTTCACCAGCTCGGGATAGATCTGCGTGTGCCCGGCCTGCCACACGTGGTTGAGCGAGTGCTCGAACTTCTTGGCCAGGTCATACCCGCTCGCCGGGCCCACGGCCTCCAGCAGCCCGAGAAGTGCGATCCGAAGGGACATGCGCGCCAGCATATCGAAGACTTGACATGTCAGAATTTACATATCACTCTTCACATGTGAATGATGACATGAAGCCTCAAGGGCTCCTTTTGCTCGCGGTGCTCGGCGGGATGTTCCTGGCGATGCTCGACCAGACGATCGTCGGCACCGCGTTACCACGGATCACGGCCGAGTTGGGCGGCACGACGCTCTACGTCTGGGTGGTGACGGCGTACCTGCTCACCTCGACGGTGACCGTGCCGCTCTACGGCCGGCTCTCCGACCAGCACGGCAGGAAGGCGCTGCTGCTGATCGGGATGGTGGTGTTCGTGGCCGGGTCCGCGCTGTGCGGGGCGGCGCAGGACATGCCGCAGCTCATCGCGTTCCGCGCGCTGCAGGGGCTCGGCGCGGGCGCGCTGCTGCCGCTGTCGATGGCGTTGGTGATGGAGATGTTCCCTCCGGGTACGAACGGCGCCCGCGTGCAGGGCGCGCTCGGCGGCGTGATGGGCCTGACGTACCTGGCCGGGCCGTTCCTGGGCGGGTTGTTCACCGACCACGCGACCTGGCGGTGGGCCTTCTACGTGAACGTGCCGATCGGCCTCGTGCTGATCGCCATCGTCGCGCGCCGCCTGCCGAACCGGCCGGGCGTGGGCGGCGGCGGGCGCCCCGACTACGCGGGCATCGCGGTCTTCACCGTGGCCATCAGCGCGCTGCTGCTGGGCCTGACGGAGAAGGGCCTGGACGGCAACACCTGGACCGACGCCGCCGTGGCCGGGCCGATCGTGCTCGCGGCCGCGTTGCTGGCGGTGTTCGTGCTGGTCGAGAGGCGGGCGGCCAGCCCGATCATGCCCATGCACCTGTTCGGCAACCGCACCTACACGCTCGTGAACGTCACGTCCTTCTTCACGGCCTTCTGCATGTACGCCGGCGTGGTGTTCCTGCCGCGTTACTTCCAGCAGTCCCTCGGCGTCAGCGCCACCGAGTCCGGGCTGAGGATCTACCCGATGACGCTGGCCATGGTCCTGGGCAGCGTCGTCATGGGCGCGCTCATGTCCAGGACCAGGGTCTACAAGCCGTGGCTGGTCGCCTCCCCGTTCCTGCTCGTCGCGGGCACCCTGCTCTGCCTGAACCTGACCGCGCACACCGACGGGCTGCTGCTGGCCGGCTGGATGCTGCTGATCGGGCTGGGCATGGGCCCGATGCTGTCCGGCCTGACCGTGGCCTCCCAGCAGTCCGTCGAGCCGCAGTACATCGGCGTCGCCTCCGCGAACCTGACCTTCTTCCGCCAGATCGGCGGCTCCGTGGCGCTGGCCGTCGGCGGCACCCTCTACACCTCGACGGTCACGGCGGAGGCGCCCGTGCACGGCCTGGCCGCCGCGCACGCCTCCGCCGCGGCGGCGGTCATCCCGTCACTGGGGGTGGCGGGGGCGCTGCTCGCCCTGATCGCGCTGGTGGCGATGCCGGCCAGGCGGCTGGAGGTGCCCGCCACGCCGCAGAACAGGGTTGAGGCCAGTTTCGCGTCATAAGCGGCGCCATGCGAAGCTGTGATAGTCCCCAACACCATGGAGGTCCTCATGGCGGAAACACCGGAGCCGGAAGTCAGCGAGACTCCCGAGGACGAGATGAAGCGCAAGTTCCGCGAGGCGCTGGAGCGCAAGCGTAACCAGCACGCGGACTCGGGCGCGGGTGGCAAGGGCGGCGACCCATCGAAGATCCACGGGGCGCACGGTCCGGCTGCGAGTAAAAGATCGTTCAGGCGCAAGAGCGGCGGCTGAGGCCGGGAATTTCAAGGGGGTACGGCCATGCCGTGCCCCCTTTCTCTATGCCGGAGGCAGGTAGATCTTTACACCGATTCATGACGAACTGTTTGTGTTTGTCCGGAATACGTGGTTAGAGTGATGCCCACTTACCAGCCGGTGGCGTGGACCACACAAGGGAACCAGCCGGCTGGCGCCTAATCCCGATCACTCGGGAGCCGGGGACCCACCTCCCTGGGGTGAATCCGACCTTGTGTCGGTAGGGCAACTCCACCGCCCGAACCCGTCAGCTAACCCGGTAGGCGAGATGGAGAGGACATATGCAGAACTTGAATGATCACGTAGAACACCCATACGGCGTGATGACGGCCGCCCTCTGAGCGGTCCCTTCTCCAGGCTCGTTTCGCGCTCCGCGTAGCTTTCCCCCTGTCAGGTGCTTTGCCCTGCTACGCCCTTTTTCAGCGAGCGCAATCCCCCTGCCCCCTCGCGAAGGACTGTACTTTCATGTCTGCACGTTCTGGTTTGCGTACCCTCGCTCTGCTCACCGCCTCCACCGTCGGCGCGCTCACCATCGCCGGCACCGCGGCCCACGCCGACTCCAACACGGACGAGAAGGTCCTGCTCAAGGGCTCGACCACCGCTTCGTACTTCTGGGACGACTCCTCCGGCCGCGCCGGGGACACCGGTCTGCCCGCCGGTGGCAAGCCCATGCAGAAAGGTCTGGCCGCCAGCCCGAGCTGGCCGCTCATGACCGAGGGATACGTGATTCACGACGGCAAGAAGCTGCCCTTCTTCGTCGGCGACCGCGGCCCGGGCGTGCCCTCCAACAACGGCGTCATGCTCGACCTGGACGGCAAGACGTTCGCGGAGCTGACCGGCGGCTCGTTCAACATGGAGACGCTCGGCGTCGACGGCGTCGGCGGCCAGGGCCACATCAAGGTCGACTACGTCATCACCAAGTGGGGCAACGGTCCCGGCAAGAAGAACTACCCGGTCCCGTTCTCGACCGGCGCCTGGTCCGAGCGTGACAACAACCCGGCCGAGCCCCCGGCGGCCGGTGCGGCCGTGCCGGCGCCGGCGCGCGAGGCCGGAGAGTGGAGCGCCAGCACGGGCGCCGTCGTCGCCAGCGCCGTGGCCGCGGTGGGCGGCGGCGTGGTGCTCGCCAGCGACCGCGTCCGCAATCTTCTCAAGGGCTGAACTTTACGGACCTGGACCAGAATGTCATTCTGGTCCTCGTGACCACCCGCGTAGCCGCGAACGGCATCGAAATCGCCTACGAGAGCTTCGGCTCGCACGAGGGGCGCCCCCTGCTCCTCATCATGGGGCTCGGCGCGCAGCTCATCCACTGGGATGAAGGGCTCTGCGCGCTGCTGGCGGACCAGGGACACCACGTCGTACGGTTCGACAACCGCGACGCCGGTCTCTCCACACACTTCCACGACAAGGGCGTTCCCGCGATGGGGGCGCCCTCGCCGTATCTGCTGGACGACCTGGCCGACGACTCGGCGGGACTCATGGACGCGCTGGGCTGGCCGGCCGCCCACGTGGTCGGAGCGTCGATGGGCGGCATGATCGCCCAGGCGCTGGCCATCCGCCACCCGGACCGGGTGCTGACCCTGACCTCGATCATGTCCACCCCCGGCCCCTCGGCGGCCCCGCCCACCGAGGCCGCGCTCGCCACCCTCATGGCCGCGCCCCCCGCCGACCGCGAAGCGGTCCAGGCCCAGGCGGTGCTGACCTGGTCGGTCATCGGCTCGCCCGGATACGAGCTGGACCGCGAGCGGATCACCCTGCTGGCCGGACTCGCGTTCGACCGCTGCTTCGACCCCGGCGGGACGGCCCGGCAGCTCGCCGCCATCATGGCCTCGGGCGACCGCACGGCAGGGCTCGCCGGGGTGCGGGTGCCCACGCTGGTGCTGCACGGGGAGGCGGACCAGCTCGTCCCGGTCGCGGGCGGCCAGGCCACGGCCGCGGCCGTCCCGGGCGCCCGGCTGGTGACCTACCCGGGCATGGGCCACGACCTGCCGCGCCCGCTCTGGCCGTCCGTCGTGGCCGAGATCAGCAAGCTCACCGCTCCCTAGCCGAAGTGGGCACGGGTCTCCGCGAACGCCTGGTCCGTGCCCTCCAGCGCCCTGGCCACGTCGGCCTCCGTGTGCGCGGCCGACATGAACCAGTTGTGCCACGGGTGCAGGTAGACCCCGTGCCGCAGGCAGGCGTCGCTCCACCACATCGCGACGGAGAGGTCGGCGTCCCCGTCGAAGCTGAGCCACGGGATCGTGACGGGTCCCGTCTGGTTCACCACGAACCCGTGGGACTTGGCCTGCGCGTAAAGCCCTTCGCGGAGCTGCGTGCCCGCGCGTTCCATGGCGCCGATGCCGTCCGTGTCGCGCAGCGTCTCGATGGTCGCCTTGGCCGCCGCCATGGCGACCGCCGAGAACCAGAACGACCCCGTCGAGTACAGCGTCTGCGCCGGTCCGCGCAGCGCGTCCGTGCCGGTGACGGCGGCGATCGGGTAGCCGTTCGCCATGGCCTTCGACCAGGCGGTCAGGTCGGGCCGCACCCCGTACGGCTCCCAGGAACCCCGCAGATCGACCCGGAACCCGGCCCGCACGTCGTCGATCACCAGCGCGGCCCCGAGCCGGTCGGCCAGGGCGCGGGCGCCCCGCGCGAAGGCGGGCTCCACCAGCTCCTGGTCCTCGAACGAGTCGTGCTTGAACGGCGTCACGATGATCGCCGCCACGTCGCCCTCCACGGTCGCCGCCGCGGCCTCCAAGGACTCGAGTGAGTTGTACGTGAACTCCACGAGGTCGGCCCGCTCGTTGGGCGTCGTGCCCGCCAGGGAGGGAGTGCACCAGGGGTCCGCCCCGTGGTAGGCGCCGTGCGCCATCAGGACCTTGGTCCGGCCGGTGGCGGCGCGGGCGACCATGAGCGCCTGCGTGGTGGCGTCGGTGCCGTTCTTGGAGAACATCGCCCAGTCGGCGCTGGGCACGGTGTCCACCAGCAGCTCGGCCAGCTCCACCATGACCGGGCCGGGGCCGTTGAGGCAGTCGCCGAGTGCGGCCTGCCGGGCGGCGGCCTCCTCCACGCGCGGGTGGCGGTGGCCGAGCACGACCGGGCCCCAGCTGCACATGAAGTCGATGTACTCGCGACCGTCCACGTCCCACTGGCGGCAGCCCTCGCCGCGTTCGAAGAACTGCGGGAAGCCGGGGGCGAAGAGGGCGGCGTTGAGGTGGCCGTACATGCCGCCGGGGACGACCTTCAGTGCGCGCTGACGGAGTTCTGCGTCGGTCATCCGAGAGTCCTTAGAGTCGAGTCGAGATCGATGAGGCCGGCGTCCGAGCCGAGCCCGGTGGCGACGCGGGCGGCGGCGGCCGTGCCCCAGCGGGCCGCGGTCAGCACGTCCTGCCCGTGCAGGAGTCCCGTCAGGAACCCCGCGCAGTACGCGTCCCCGCAGCCGGTCGTGTCCGAGACGTCCACCTTGAGTGCGGGCACCGTCTCCGCGCCTTCCGCAGTGACCACCAGGCTGCCCGCGGCCCCCAGCGTGACGAGCACGCCGCGCGGCCCGTCGGCCAGCAGGGCCCGGGCGGCCTCGCCGACGTCGGAGGCGCCGGTCATGAGGAGGGCCTGCGACTCGTTCGGCAGCACGTAGTCCACGTGCGGCAGGAAAGCGCGGGCCATTCCCAATAAGTCGGGCATCTCCGAAAGGAGGTCCATGGTGATGACGGTGCCGGACGCGCGTACCTCGTCCAGGAGGGCGAAGAACGCCGGGTCGCCGAGGCCGAAGGTGACGTCCATCCCGCCCAGGTGGATCGCCCGCACGCCGCGCAGCACGTCGGGGTCGAGGTCCGCGTACGTCACGCTGAGATTGGCCCCCGGCACGTGGAAGCTGGGCCGTCCGCCGTCGGGCCTGATGGGCAGGATCGACGCGGCCGTCTGCTCGCCCGCCCTGCGCACGAGGCGCGAGACGTCGACGCCGCGCTTGGCGAGCACCGCCACCAGGAAGTCACCCAGCTCGTCGTCGCCGGCGGCTCCCATGGTGATCACGGGGTTGCCCAGCTTGACCAGGTCGACGGCGGTCCCGGCGGCGGCGCCGGCGGCGGTGAGGCGGATCTGCTCCACCAGTACGGTGTCCTGGCCCTCGGGGATGTGATCGATGGGCCTGGCGAGAATGTCGACGATGTGGACGCCGACGGTGGCGACGGTCATAGTCTAAATAGACAGACGTCCGAATAAAAAGTCAATGGAGGAGCCGATGCCCAAGATCGTCGATCACGACGAGCGCCGGCGCGAGGTCCTGTCAGCCGCCCGCCGGGTGATCGTCAGGGACGGCATCGACGCCGCCACCACGCGGGCCATCGCCAAGGAGGCCGGATACTCCAACGGCGTGCTCGCCCACTACTTCGCCGACAAGGACGAGATCCTGCTGTCGGCGCTGCGCCAGTCGCACCAGCGCATCCGCGACCGGCTGACCCGCAAGGTCGAGGGCGCGACCGGGCTGGCCGCGCTGCGCGAGCTGCTGCTGGACAACCTGCCGCTGGACGCCGAGCGCACCCAGGAGTCGCGACTGGAGGTCAGCTTCTGGAGCCGCAGCCTGGCCTCGGAGCGCCTGGCCGACGTCCAGCGCACGGAGGCGGACGAGCTGCGCGCCGCCGTACGCGACCTGCTGGCTCAGGCCCGTGCGGCCGGCGAGCTGCGCACCGACGACAACCTGGACGACCTCACCGAGCACCTGCTCGCCCTGGTCGACGGCCTCAGCCTGCACCTGCTCCTCTACCCGGGCCGGCTCAGGCGCGTCGACGTCGAGCGCCTCATGCTCCAGGCGCTGGATCGTTTGTGACCCGTTGATGTATTTCGGACGACCGACTACATTTGCCGCGCATGAGCCTGCGCGAGCAGTTGTGCGAGTACGGCCGGCGCGCGGTCGAGCTCGGCCTGGTCATCGGCACGTCCGGCAACCTGAGCGTGCGCGAGGGGGATCTGGTCGCGGTCACCCCCTCGGGGGCGGCGCTCGACCGGCTGACCCCGGAGATGTGCCCGGTCGTGGACGTCGAGGGCTACCTCGTCGAGGGCGACCTGCAGCCGTCCAGCGAGACCCCCATGCACCTGGCCGTCTACGCGACCACGGACGCCAAGGCCATCGTGCACACGCACTCGGTGTTCGGCACGATCGTGGCCACCACGATGACCGAGCTGCCGCCCGTGCACTACAACGCGCTGCTGCTCGGCGGCGTGGTCAAGGTGGCCGAGTACGCCACCTACGGCACGCCCGAGCTGGCCGCCAACGTCCGGGCGGCGATGGAGGGCAAGAAGGCCGCCCTGATGGCCAACCACGGCGGGGTGACCGTCGGGGCGACGCTGGAGGAGGCGTTCGAGGCCACCCGGCTGCTGGAGTGGCTGTGCGAGGTCTACGTCCGGGGGCTCAGCGTGGGCAAGCCGGCCGTCCTCACGAACGAGCAGCTCAACGCGGTGATCGAGCGCGCGCTGAACCCCCCGACGTTCCCTCGTCGCCTATGAGAGCGCCGCCTGCTCCGCCAGGCCCAGCGGCAGCCCGCCCGACCCGGCGATCCGGTCGTGGAACTCCTTCAGCGACCCCTGGAACGACTCCCGGATGCGGTCGATCTCGATCGCGCCCGTGAGGTAGGAGGGCGCCTGCGTGGGCCACGCGCAGTAGCGGTTCACCTCGCCCTGAGCGGTGCCCGGCGACAGCGACGCCCTGGTCGCCATGAACGTCTCCGCCTCCTCGATCGACATGTCCTCGCAGTGCAGCGCGGTGTCCACGACGATCCTGGCGGCGCGGAAGATCCGGCAGTCCAGGTGGGCCAGCTCGGTGGCGGGGGTGTCGAAGTAGCCCTGCTCGTGCAGGAGCTTCTCCACGTACAGGGCCCAGCCCTCGGTGAAGTACGGGGTGCGGAAGACCTTCCTGGCAGTACGGGGGTTGCCCGCCATGTACGACAGGTGCCAGTGATGCCCCGGGTAGGCCTCGTGCACGGCGATCGAGGGCATCTGGGCCCGCGAGTTCGTACGGAGGCGCTGGCGTACCTGCTCGGGGGTGAAGTCGTCGGGCGTGTAGGGGACGAAGAAGACGCCCTTGCGCGAGGCGCTCAGCGGGGGCGGCGCCAGGTAGTGGGCGACGGACAGCACCGGACGGGTGTACTCGGCGGACGGGAGCACGTCGCACTCCTCGCCGTCGGCGAACGTGACCAGGTCCCGCTCCCGCACGAACTCCCTGGCCCGCTGGGTCTCGGCCGCGTACTCGGCCCGCATGTCGGCCAGGGTCGGCGGATGGTCGTCCATGAGGAACTCCATCGCCGCCCGCCAGTCCTCGCCGCCGTTGACCCGCAGCGCCACCTGGCGCATCCGCGCGTCCAGCTCGGCCCAGGCGGCCTTGCCCTTCTCGTGCAGCTCGGCGGCGCCGTAGCCGAGCATCTCGCGTTCGCGCAGCAGTGTGGAGTAGAGCTTCTCGCCCATCCGCCAGGTGCCGCCGCACTCGAAGCCCTCGAGGAAGGCGACCAGCTCGTCGAACGCCCGCGCGGCCGGTTCGGCGGCCTCGGCCAGCTTGGCGGCCAGGTCGGGGTCCTCGACCATGGACGGGATCGTACGCGTGAGGAAGTTGCGGCCGGTGCGGGCCTGGCCGAGCCCGCGCTTGATCAGCAGCGGGGCGGCCAGCTCGGGGTCGAGGTTGGCGCGGCAGGCGGCCAGCACGCCGGGCACCTCGGCCAGGCGGGAGACGGCCGAGGACACCAGCTCGGGCTCCGGCTTGAGGCGCCGCTGGAACGGCGTGTACATGGAGGAGAAGATCGCGGACAGGTAGACGGCCGGGTCACGCCGCCACTCGGGCCAGGAGGCGAGCGCGGTCGAGCCTCTCAGCTGGGAGAGGACCAGATCTCTGTCGATGGCGTCGTCAAGGGTGGCCGTTCGGAGGGAGGAGAGGCGGTCGAGCCAGCGGGCCTCTTCCCGCTCGCGGGCGGTCCAGCCGGAGGCCGTGAAGTCGCCGAGGGTGTGATCATAACCGTCGGCCCCCAGTAAGCTGGCCACGACGGGACGGTCGGAAAAGTACCACTTGAGAAACTCGTCCACCAATGCACCATATCCTGTGGAAATGCCCCTGCAGATCACTGGCGCGCTAGGCGACCCTGACCTGATCCGCCTCCCTTGGGAGGTCCCCCTCCAAGACTGGCCGCAGTACCATCTCGTCGATCTGCCGCGCGGCATTTCACGGCACGTGGTGCGGTTCGCCCGGCTGTCCGGCAAGGTGTACGCGATCAAGGAGATCAGCGAACGGTACGCCAAGCGCGAATACCAGCTGCTGTGGGACCTGGCCCGCCTCGACGCGCCCGCCGTGGAGCCCGTCGCCTACGTGACCGGCCGCGAGGAAGGGCTGGACGCGGCGCTGATCACCCGGCACCTGCAGTTCTCGCTGCCGTACCGCGCCGTCATGTCGGGCACGCTGCGGCCCGACACGCTCACCCGCCTGCTGGACGCGCTGGCCGTGCTGTTAGTGCGACTGCACCTGAACGGGTTCTACTGGGGCGACTGCTCGCTGTCCAACACGCTGTTCCGCAGGGACGCTGGGGCCTTCGCCGCGTACCTGGTGGACGCCGAGACCGGCGAGATGCACCCGATGATCAGCGAGGGGCAGCGGCTGGCCGACATCGACACCGCGCACACGAACATCTTCGGCGAGATGCTCGACCTGGAGGCCGGCGGGCTGCTGCACCCGTCCATCGACCCCATGGAGACCGCCGAGGACATCGTCACCCGCTACCACCGCCTGTGGGATGAGATCACCCAGAGCGAGATCATCGAGGAGGTCGACTGGCACCGCGTGGAGCAGCGGATCCGCCGGCTGAACCTGCTCGGCTTCGACGTGGCCGAGATGATGGTGCGGCGCAAGGTCGGCACCGGGCGGCTCATCGTACGGCCCAAGGTCGTGGACTCCGGCCACCACCAGCGGCGGCTGCTCCGGCTGACCGGGCTCGACGTGGAGGAGAACCAGGCGCGGCGGCTGCTCAACGACCTCGACGGGTTCCGGGTGGCCAAGGGGCTGCGGCACGAGGACGAGGCCATCGTGGCGCACCGGTGGCTGGCGGAGATATTCCAGCCGACGGTCGAGGCCATCCCCGCGGAGCTGCGCGGCAAGCTGGAGCCCGCGCAGCTCTTCCACGAGATACTCGACCACCGCTGGTACCTGTCCGAGGAGACGGGCGCGGACGTGGGGCTGGCCGCGGCCGTGAAGTCGTACGTGGACAACGTGCTCGTCCACAAGCCCGACGAGAAGGCGCTGCTCCCGGAGGAGGCGGCTCAGTAGGCCACAGTTATGCGCTTGCGCGGGTGGGCGCCGTTCTCCAGCTCGTCCGCGACGGCGACCGCGTAGTCCTCGGCCGAGATGAAGCTGCGGCCCTCGCGGTCGGCGAGCAGCGTGTCGCCGCCGATGCGGTAGACGCCGGTGCGCTCGCCCGGCGCGATCTCCGCGGCCGGTGAGATGTACGTCCAGTCCAGGTCCTCGACCTCCCGGTAGAGGCCGAGGGCCGACCTCTGGGCCTTGGACTCCTTTTTGTAGAGCTCCGGGAAGCCGGGCGTGTCGACCAGGTCCTGTCCCGGCGCGATCTGGAGGCTGCCGGCGCCGCCCACGACGATCAGCCTGCGTACGCCGGCGGCGCGCACGCCCTCGATGAGCGCGCGGTTCGCGTCCAGGAACGGCGGCTCGGGCTCGGTGCCGTCGCGGGGCGGGGCGATGGCGGAGACGACGGCGTCGTAGTCCTTGGCCAGGGTGGCGGCGTCGTGGACGTCACCCTTGACGGGGCCCTTGCGGCTGACGGCGGTCACCTGGTGGCCGCGATTCGCGAGCTCGGCGGCTATGCGCTGGCCGATCATGCCGGTCGCGCCAAAGAGCAGGATCTTCATGTGCGCCAGAGTATCCATCGGATACTGGTTACTTCATCGTGCTATAAGTACCTTATGGATACTGGCGATGTCTTCGACCCTAACTGCCCGACCCGGGTGGTTTTGGATCGGATCGGCGATAAATGGTCGGTGCTGGTACTCCTCAGCCTCGCCCACGGCCCCATGCGCTTCACCGCCCTCCGGGGTCGGATCGGCGGGGTCACCCCCAAGGTGCTGACGCAGACGCTGCGGGCCATGGAGACGGACGGGCTGGTGACGCGGGAGGTGTTCGCGGAGGTGCCGCCGCGGGTGGAGTACGAGTTGACGTCCCTGGGGCGCTCACTGCACGAGCCGATCTCGGCGGTGGCGGCATGGGCCGAGAACCACATAACCGAAATCCTCACCCACCGCACCCAATCCGCCTAACCTCCACCCGGCCCCCTCACCGCCCCACCCCCTTCGCCACCCCACCTCCTCACCACCTCACCGCCCGTCCCTCACCCCTCGTCCCCGCTCCTCACCACCGCACCGTCGGCTCCTCGCCAGCGCACCCGCCCCTCAACGGCCCGCCATCGCCGCTCGCCGTCGCAGCCTCGCGTCGTCGGAGCGCCCGCCGCCCACGCGCCGCCCGCCTCTCACCGCGCACCGCCGCGGCTCCACCGCCCCCTCGCGCGCTTCCGTAGTCGAGGAGGGTCGGTAATGGGGGCGGGAATCCGGACATGGGGTGAGTGGTGGTGGACCACAGTGAGGAGAACGGATGGGAGCCGATCCCGAAAGCCGGTTCGAGGCGATATACGAAGCGGCATACCCCCAACTGCTCGGATACGCCTTACGCCGATGCCCGGACCCGGACGACGCGGCCGACGTCGTCGCGGAGACGTTCATGGTCGCGTGGCGCCGGATAGAGGAGGTGCCCGAAGGCGACGAGGCGAGGTTGTGGCTCTTCGGGGTGGCCAGGAAGGTGCTGGCCAACCAGCGGCGCGGTGAGCGGCGGCATGAGCAGCGCACCGCCGCCCTGCGCGAGCAGCTGGCCGCCTCGCCGCTCGTCGCCGAGTTGCCCGGCGACGACCTCTCGCAGATGGGCAAGGTGTTCCGGGCCCTGTCCGGGGACGACAGGGAGTTGCTCGCTCTCGTCGCGTGGGAGCGGCTGGATCCGGGTCAGATCGCCAAGATCCTCGGCATCTCGCGCAACGCCGTGCGGGTCAGGCTCTTCCGTGCGCGAAAACGCTTCGCCCGTGGCCTGGCCGAGGCCGGGGTCGAGTACTCGAATGCCGTCGCGATCGAAGGGAGCAGCCTGTGAGCATCCGAAGGGAGCAGCCCGTGAACATCGCCGAGCTCGCCCGCGTACGGGACGAGGATCTGGCCGGGGACCCGGTGGGGCAGGCGTCCGGCGCGGGGGCGCGGGCGCTGATGGAGTCGATCATGGCCGAGGAACGGGTGCCGGTGCGCAGGCGTTCCCCGCGCAGAGGACGGTGGCTCGGGCTTGCCACGGTGGCGGTCGCCGCGTCCGCCGTGCTCGTCGTCGGAGTGCCGTTCGGCGGGCCCGTCACCGAGTACGCCAACGCCGCCGTCTCGGTCAAGGCGGGCGACGACTACCTGGAGGTGGCGATCAACGATCCCGAGGCCGAGGCGGCGCAGTTCACGGAGGCGTTCCGGGCGGTCGGGCTGGACGCCGAGGTGAAGAAGGCGCCGGTGGCGCCGGAGGACGTGGGGGAGCTGGTCGGCCCGATCATGGACGGAGAGTTCCCGCCCGGTACGGGCGTGAGCGGATCATGGACCGAGGACTGCGCATCCGCCTGGTGCGGCACGGTCTCCATCCCCATCCACTTCAAGGGAAAGGTCATCTTCGGGATCGGCCGACCGGCCGCGCCGGGGGAGCGCTATGCCACCCAGGGCCAGATCTCTCCGCCCTCCGACGGCGGGATGATCGACGGCTACAAGGCTCACGGCAAGCGGGTCTCCGAGGTCAGGGCCGACATGGAAAAGCTCGGGCTGAAGATCACGTACGTGGTGATGTGGACCACCAGTCCCGACGGCAGCGGCGAGGGGTACAAAGTGGACGCCGCGTACGTCAAGGACGACTGGACCGTCGCTTTTGCCAGCAAGACCGCGTCCGACACCGTCCGGCTGTCGGTCGAAGCCGGTCCCGGGGTGCCGCTGGGGTCGCTGCCCAAATCCGCCGTGTTCGACGATCCCGACTGGTGGAAGGACTGAGCCCGCTCTTGCCGTCCACACTCTCGTCCGCGATGCTGGCATCTGGCCAGGCGAGTGGATCACGGCAGGGAACACGGCAAGGTCACGTCTCGATTGCGCCCCCTTGACGCGTGTCGGCGGCCGTTCGTACGTTCGGGCAAACGTTTAGGAAACTTTCCTAATTCAGGAGCCCCCCATGACCCATCCGGGCGAGATCACTCGGCGTCAGCTGCTGCGCCGCCTCGGTATGACCGCGTTCGTCGCCGGCCCCGGTGCGGGCCTCCTGAGCGCCTGCGCCACGGCCGGCACGGGCGGCGAGCCGTCGGCCGCCCCCAGCATCACCGCCTCGGCCGACAGCAAGAACCCGTTCGGCGTCGACCCCAAGAAGCCGCTGGAGGTGGTCATCTTCAGCGGCGGGTACGGTGACGCGTACGCCAAGGACCTGCACGAGGAGCTCTACAAGAAGGAGTTCCCCGGCGTGTCGATCAAGCACAACGCCACCCAGCAGATCGGCACCCAGTTACGCCCGCGCTTCGCCGGCGGCGACGTGCCCGACGTGCTCAACAACTCCGGCCCCGACTCGATGGACCTGGCCGCGCTGGCCGCCGAGAACCACCTCGCCGACCTGACCGCGCTCTTCGACGCCCCGTCGATCGACGACCCGGCCAAGAAGATCCGCGACACCGTCACCCCCGCCGTGATCGACAACGCCAAGATCAACGGCAAGGACCTCGTCCTGAACTACACCGTCTCCCACCGCGCGCTCTGGTACAACGCCAAGCTGTTCGCGTCCAAGGGGTGGTCGCTGCCGAGGACGTGGGCCGAGTTCACGGCGCTGGGGGACACGGCCAAGCAGGAAGGCATCCTGCTCTTCGCGTACCCGGGGCAGAAGGGCCCGTACTACCAGCTCTGGAACGTCCTCTACACGGCCGCCAAGATCGGCGGGAACCAGGTCATCATCGACATCGACAACCTGGTCGACAACGCCTGGAACGCCGAGCCGATGAAGCAGGCGGTCACGGCCTGGGTGGACATCCAGGCGAAATATGGCGACAAAGCGTACTTCGGCCTCGACCACACCCAGACCCAGGTCAAGCAGCTCCAGAACAAGCTGCTCTTCTACCCCGTGGGCTCCTGGGTCGAGAACGAGATGGCCAAGGACAAGCCCGACGACTTCGAATACGCCATCGCCCCCATTCCCGACGTCACCGCCGCCGACAAGATGCCGTACGGCGCCATCCAGGTCGGCGTCGGCGAGAACTTCGTCGTCGCGGCCAAGGGCAAGAATCCGCAGGGCGGCCTCGAATACCTGCGCATCATGCTGTCCAAGGACGGCGCGCGCGGATTCACGGAGAAGACCGAGAACCTCACCGTGGTGAACGGCGCCGCCGCCGGACTCGACCTGCCCGCCGGACTGATGAGCGCCGCCAAGGCCCAGGACGCGGCCGGCCAGAACATCATCACCGACGCGCGTTTCGAGGGCTGGTACAAGGAGCTGTTCGACTACGGCACCCAGCAGATCAACGTGGTCATGGCCGGGCGCATCACCCCGGAGAGGTTCTGCGCGAACATGCAGAAGAAGGCCGACGAGATCAAGAAGGACGACGCGGTCGCCAAGCAGACGCGGAGCCAGTGAGCAGATGGAGCGGCTGCGCAAGTACGGGTTCGTCGCCGGATTTCTCGTCGTCCCCCTGGCGCTCTATTCGGTCTTCGTCATCAGCCCCTATGTCCAGGCGTTCCAGCTCTCCCTGACGAGCTGGAACGGATACAGCTCGATCGTGCGGTACGTGGGGCTGGACAACTTCGGCCGGCTGTTCGACGACGAGGTGTTCTGGCAGGCCCTGCGCAACCACGGGATCATGCTGCTCGTGCTGCCGATCGCGACGATCGTCATCGCGCTGTTCCTGTCGTTCCTGCTGAACCTGGGCGGCGGCACGCGCGGCGCGGGCATGAGAGGGGTCTGGGGGTCGAAGTTCTACCGGGTGGTGTTCTTCTTCCCCCAGGTCCTGGCCGTCGCCGTGGTGGGCGTGCTCTTCCAGGCGGTCTACCGCCCCGACGCGGACGGCGTCATCAACGGCGTGCTGGCCAGGTTCGGCGCCGAGCCCGTCGGCTGGCTCACCGAGCCCGACCTCGCCCTCTGGTCGATCATCGCGGTGATGATCTGGCAGGGCGTCGGCTTTTACGTGGTGCTGTTCTCGGCGGGCATGGCGGCCATTCCCAAGGACTATTTCGAGGCCGCCGCGCTGGACGGCGCCGGACGCGTCCGGCTGTTCTTCTCGATAACGCTGCCGCTGCTGCGCGACACCATCCAGGTCGGCTGGATCTACCTGGGGATCGCGGCCTTCGACGGATTCGCTTTGGTGCAGGTGCTGGCCGGCGACAAAGGCGAGCCGGACGGCGCCACGACCATTCTCCCGGTCACCATCTACAAAACGGCTTTCGCCTACAACAAGGTCGGATACGCCTCCGCGATGGGCGTGGCGCTGTTCTTCCTCACCGTGACCTTCGCCGTGCTGACACTGCGGACGACCAGGCGTGAAAGGGTTGAGCTCTAGATGGCCAGAAACAGGCCGCGGCCCGGCGTGCTCAACGGGCTCTCGCACGTGGCGCTGGCCGTCTGGGCGTTACTGATCATCCTGCCGCTGCTGTGGACGTTCCTGGCGTCGTTCAAGAACAACACAGAGATCTTCGGCGACCCGCTGCAACTCCCGGGGGCGCTGCGGCTGGACTCGTGGGGCCGGGCCTGGGACAAGGCGCACATCGGGCAGTACATGCTCAACACCGTGGTCGTCGTCTTCTTCGGCACGGCGGGCACGATGTTGTTCGGGTCGATGGCGGCGTACGTGCTGGCCCGCTACACCTTCATCGGCAACAGGCTGATCTACTACTACTTCGTGGCCGGGCTGGCGTTTCCCGTGTTCCTGGCCCTGGGGCCGCTCTTCTTCGTCGTCAAGCAGTTGGGCCTGCTGAACTCCCACGTCGGGCTCGTTCTCGTTTACATCGCCTATTCCCTGCCCTTCACCGTCTTCTTCCTGGCGGCGTTCTTCCGGACGCTGCCGGAGACCGTCGCCGAGGCGGCGATGATCGACGGCGCCTCGCACACCCGGACGTTCTTCCAGATCATGGTGCCCATGGCCCGGCCCGGCCTGATCAGCATCACCATCTTCAACGTCCTGGGCCAGTGGAACCAGTATCTGCTGCCCCTCGTGCTCCTGGCCGGCGACCCGGACAAATGGGTCCTCACCCAGGGCATCGCCAAGATCTCCACCCTGGCCGGATACGAGGCGGACTGGCCGGGTCTGTTCGCCGCGCTGAGCATGACGATCCTGCCGGTCATGGTCGTCTACATTATCTTCCAACGCCAGATCCAGTCCGGGCTCGGCTCGGGGGCGCTGAAGTAACGTGGCGCCATGAGCGAGAACCTGCCCGAATGGCGGCGCGAGGGCGACGAGATCCGGCGCACGATCGAGGCGCCCGACTTCCCCACGGCCATCCGCATCGTCGACGAGATCGCGGTCAAGGCCGAGGAGCTCAACCACCACCCCGACATCGACATCCGCTGGCGTACTCTCCACCTGGTCCTCACCACCCACGACGCGGGCGGGCTCACCGACCTCGACTTCACGCTGGCGGCCGTCATCGATGACATCGCGGCGAAACACGGCGCCTAACCGCTGAATACTCACCGTAGTAGCTCGATTACTCGTTAGAGTGGGTGCCCTCCCGGAGCCCTCCTGTCGAAGGGGCTCGAACCATGGAGGGTCTCATGCGCGTGCCCGCACTCTTGCTCATCATGCTCACCGCAGCCTGCGCGGGCCCGCCCGCCCCGCTCCAGCAGGCCATGGGTCCCAGCGAGGGCCCCAGCGAGGGGGCCACGAGCGCGGCGATCAGGCTGTCCGGCGAGGGGGAGTTCACCGCCTCCGACACCGCCGCCATCGTCTACGACCGCAAGCTGGTCCCGCAGGGCGCCCAGGGCAGCGCCCACGTCGAGTCGGCCGACGGCCAGACCCGCACCACCCTCGTCGTCGAGGGCCTGCTCCCCAACCGCCACTACGGCGCCCACCTGCACGTCAAGCCCTGCGGGAAGAAGCCCGACGAGGCGGGGCCGCACTACCAGCACAAGGCCGGCGAGATCAGCCCGGCCAGCGAGGTCTGGCTCGACTTCACCACCAACGGTGAGGGCGCGGGCCGCTCGTCCGCCCGCAACGACTGGGTCCTCGACCCGGCCAAACTGCCCGGTTCGCTCGTCATCCACGCCAAGGCCACCAAGACCTCAGGTCCGGAGGTCGGTACGGCGGGCGACCGCGTGGCCTGCCTGACCCTTAAAAAGGTGTCGTAACCACCCAGCCAAGGGCATAATTACACAATTACATAACGGAAGGTGTAGTTGTGACCCAGTGGCAGCCACCCAGATTACGGCTGTTCGAAGACGCGCACCGCAGGGCGACCTGGCTGGAGCTCCTGTACGACCTCGTCTTCGTCGTCGCCGTGGCCGAACTGGCCGATGTGCTCCCCACGAGCCTGCCGGCCTTCGTGGGCCTGTTCGTACCGATCTGGTGGGCCTGGCTGGGCTACGTCTTCTACGCCAACAGGTTCGACACCGACGACGTCAGCCACCGGTTGCTCGCGCTGCCGCAGATCCTGGCCGTGGCGGCCATGGCGGCGAGCGTGAGCGACATCGAGCAGCGTTCCGGACTTTTCGCCATCGCGTATGCGGTGGTCAGGGTGCTGCTGATCGTGGCCTACGTCCGCGCCGGTCGCCACGTGCCCGAGGCCCGGCCCCTGACGACCCGCTACGCCATCGGGTTCACGGTCGCGGTGCTCATCTGGCTGGCCTCGCTCGCCGTCGACCCGCCCCAGCGCTACGCGTTCTGGGCCGTCGCCCTCGCGATCGACCTCGTCACGCCCCTGCTGACCCGGCGGGCCCAGGGCAAGCTGCCGCCGCAGTCCGAGCACCTGCCGGAGCGCTTCGGCCTGTTCGTGGTGATCGTCCTGGGCGAGGTCGTGGCGGCGGTCGTCCTCGGGCTGAAGGGCCACGACGTGACGCCGGGCACGCTGCTGATCGCCCTGGCCGGGGTGGCGATCGCGATGGGCTTCTGGTGGCTGTACTTCGGCCACACCGACGAGTCCGTCGTGCTGCGTACCCGGCTGGCCGGACAGGTGTGGGTCTACTCGCATCTGCCGCTTTCGCTGGGACTGGTGGCGTTCGGGATCGGGATCGAACACGCGATCATGGACCCGTCCTCGTCGAGCTGGTCCTTCGGGCTGCCCGCCGCCGTGGTGCTCGCCGTGCTCGGCCTGCAACACCTGTGCTCGTCCGACCGGCGGGCGGGCGCCATCCGCCTCGGCGCGGCGGCGCTCACGCTCGCCACCTCGGCGCTTCCCGTGGCCGCCGCGCTGCCCCTGATCATCCTGTACGCGGCGGCGCAGGTCGCGTACGACCTGTTCCGCCCGCAGCCGGAAGGTGTCGCATGACCGCCAAGGACCTGTTCGACCGCCAGCTGGCCGCCATCGCCGACCGCGACCTGGAGGCGCTGCTGGGCCAGTATCACGACGACGCCACGGTCGTCCGCTTCGACCGCGTCGCCCGGGGCCCCGCCGAGATCAGGGACCTGTTCAGCGCGTACCTCTCGGCGGAGCCCAAGGTGGACGAGATCGTCTCGGTGCGGACGACCGACGACGTGATCTTCTACAACGCCCTGATGACGATCGCCGGGAACCGCGTCACCACGTACGGCACCCTGGTCGTCAGGGACGGCAGGATCTGGCGGCAGACGGCGGCCGCCGCGCCCGTCACCTGATCGCGGCCGCCATCGGCTGCCACGGCGCCGCGTCGAAGATCAGCATGATCGTGCTGATCTTCCCGTCGCGAAGGCGGAAGTGCTCGGCCGTGCGCTGGATCCCGGCCGGCGTCGCCGTGTGCACGTCGTAGACCAGCGTCGCCTCCGACTCCCCGTACAGCTCGCTGATCATCTCCACCTCCGTCACCACCCGCAGGAAGCCTTCCAGCCCCGCCAGGTGCCCGGCCGGGTCGGCGGAGGAGATGAACGGGCTCCTGAACGAGAACGGCTCGCCGACCAGCGCCGCCGCCTCCTCGACCGCGCCCCGGAAGCGGGCGTCGTGATAGGCCCTGACGACCTCGCGCGCGCTCATCGGGCCTCCTGGGCGGCCAGGTGCTCGGCCAGCCGCTGCTGGTTGCCGGCCAGCCGCAGGCACAGGTGGCGCAGCGACGTCAGCTCCTCGGGGGAGAACCCGCGGAAGATCGCCGCCATGGCGAGCTGCGACGGCCTCCTGAACGCCTCGATCCAGGCCCGCCCCTCGGGGGTGATCCGGGCCAGCACCGACCGCCGGTCGCGCCGGTCCTGGACCCGCTGCACGAGCCCGTCCTTCTCAAGGGTGTCGACGAGGCCGGTGGCGTTCCTCGAACTCACGCCCGCCGACTGGGCCAGCTCGCCGATGCTGACGCCGTCGTCGTCCGCGTCACTCAGCCGCAACAGCAGGTCCATCGCCCCGGAGCTGAGCCCGCGGCCCTCGCTGCCGTGGGCGCGCATGCGCTCGATGGCCTGGAAGGCGGTGCGGACGGCGGCGGCGGCTTCGAAGGTGAGGGTGTCGTCGCCGGCGAGCCGGCTCATGGCGGCTCTGGCGTTGGGGTCGTAGAGCAATCCGGTGTCATCATGTTCTAGCTTCATAATGAAGCCACACTTTATTACGTACTTCCATAAATCGCCACTCAACCGGCGCTCTCGGCGGCCTGCAGGTTCTTCCGCAGCGCCGTGGTGATCGGCTCGATGGGCGCCGACAGCTGCTCCACCCTGTGCTGGTGGCGGCGCCACTCCCGGCCGGGCAGGACCGTCTTGAGCTGGGCCGCCGCGGCCAGCGCGGCCAGGGCGCGGACGTCCGGGCTCAGCCGGCTGACGGTCCGGCCGCCGTGGACCGCGCGGGCGACGCGCTCGACGAGCCTGCGCGAGAGGTGTGGCTTGCGTGGCGTGACCCGCTCGACCGGGAACAGCAGAACCCGGTGGCGCTCCACCCGGACCAGCCGGGCGGCCTCCAGCTCGTCGCGGACCAGCCGGTACGCCTGCGCGTGGTCCTTGCGGATCCAGCTCGCCCACGACCGGGGCGGAGAGCCGGCGATCTGCTCCCAGACGGCCGCCTGCAGCCGGCCGGGGGCGGCGGGTGCGGTGACCGCCCGCGCCTTGCCCGACTCGTCCGCCAGGCTGCCGCTCGTCATGAGCTCGGCGAGCGCCGCCGCGCGCAGGAGGCAGCCCAGCCGGCGGCGGTTGGTCGGCCGTTCCTTGCGGAGGTCGAAGGCCAGCAGGAAAACCGACCTTGGCCAGGGCTCACCCTGCTGCGTCGTCGTCCGCGGTTCCATCCGCCGTCTCCCCTCCTTCCAGGGCTTCTTCCGTCTCCGGGGCCTTGCGCGGGCGCCCGCGGGGGCGCATGCGCCCCACGCTGTCGGGCAGGCGACCGGCCTCCGAGAGGGCCTTGCGCAACAGGAACTCGATCTGCGAGTTCGTGCTGCGCAGGTCGTCGGCGGCCCACTTCGCCAGCGCGTCGTGGACCACCGGGTCGAGCCGCAGCAGGATCTTCTTCCGCTCCACGGCGATTACTGGTAGAGCGTGCCGGTGTTGACCACCGGCTGGGTGTCGCGGTCGCCGACCAGCACCACGAGCAGGTTGCTGACCATGGCCGCCTTGCGCTCCTCGTCGAGCTCGACCACGTCGTGCTCGGCGAGCCTGGCCAGCGCCATCTCGACCATGCCGACCGCCCCCTCGACGATCCGCTGCCGGGCCGCCACCACCGCGCCGGCCTGCTGGCGGCGGAGCATCGCGTGGGCGATCTCCGGCGCGTACGCCAGGTGGATGATGCGCGACTCGATGACCTTCACCCCGGCCGAGGCCACCCTGGCGCCGATCTCCGCGGACAGCCGCTCGTTGATCTCGTCGGCGTTGTCCCGCAGCGACAGCCGCGGCTCGCCGTGCGCGTCGTACGGGTAGACACCCGCGATGTGCCGCACCGCCGTCTCCGCCTGGATGGCGACGAACTCCACGAAGTCATCCACCTCGAACACCGCCTGCGCCGTGTCCTGTACCTGCCAGACCACCACGGTCGCGATCTGGATCGGGTTGCCGTCCGCGTCGTTGACCTTCGTCACCTCGGTCTCGTGGTTGCGGATCCTGGTGGACACCCGCCGCCGCAGGGTGAACGGGTTGACCCACTGGAAGCCCGGCGTCCGCAGGGTGCCGACGTACCGGCCGAGCAGCTGCACCACCCTGGCCTCGCCCGGCGCCACGGCGGTGAGCCCGCAGCACAGCGTCGCGCCCGCGAGGACCACGAGGGGGGCCGCCACCACCACCCACGCGCCGGACTGCCCGGCCCCGCCGGCGAGCATGATGATCCCCAGCGCGAGTAACGCCGCCCCGCCCAGGATCAGCACCACCGCGACCCCCAGCAGCACGAATCCGTTGGCCGCCCGGACGGGGTGCTCGCTGGTGTGCGGCGCCGGCATGTCCACGACGGTCCCTTCGAACGATGTGTCTGTCATCGCCCGTCCCCTTTTCTAGCTGACTTTGTCTGCTATCAAAGTGATATCACTTTTCGGGTGCACGGGGAAGAGGCCTCGACTCGGGAGGATCGGCCGGTCAGCCGAAGACGGCGGGCGGGGGGACGGGGGCGAGGACCGGGTCGCCGTCCTTGATGGGGGCGGCGCCGGCGATGAAGTTCGTCAAAGCCTCGCCGTGCACGCATCTCGCCTGCGTCAGCCCGCCCGCCGCGCGCCGCGTCAGGAGGTCCAGCGGCAGGCCCGTACGGGACGCGGCCACGATCAGGTTGCCGAAGCGGCGGCCGCGCATGATGCCCGGCTCCGCCAGCAGGGCCACGTGGCCGAACGTGCCGGTCACCGTGGCGAGCAGGCGCCTGGCGAAGGCCAGGCCCTTGCCGTCGGCCAGGTTGATCAGGAGGGTCCCGTCCGGGCGGAGGATCCTGGCGATGTCCCCCATGTACTCGGTCGTGGCCAGGTCGACGGGCATCGTCGCCCCCGTGAAGGCGTCCAGCACCACCAGGTCCGCCGAGTCGTCCCACACCTTGGCGGTGCCCTCGCGGCCCCCGGCCACGATGACCTTCAGGCGGGGCACCGAACGCAGGTCCAGTTGCTCGCGTACCAGATTGACGAGGAGGCCGTCCGGCTCGATGACGATGTGGCGGGAGCCGGGCCGGGTGGAGGCGACGTAGCGGGGGATGGTGCAGGCGCCGCCGCCCACGTGTACGCAGCTCAGCGGTCCTTCCGACAAAAGGTCGATCACATCCGCCATGAGTCGTACATACTCAAATTCCAGAAATGTCGGGTCTTGAAGATCAACATACGACTGAGGTACGCCATCTTTGGACAGCACCCAGCCGTCCTGCCGGTCCAGGTCACGGAGAAGCTCGACCTCGCCGAACGTCACCGGATACACGCCGGGCATCGGTTCCCGTTGTCCTCGTGCCACGCTGATCCCCTCCTGGGAGAAACCGTATGCGACGACGAAGGCTGATTGTGCTCGTTATCGCACTTGTCGCGGTAGTTGGGGCGGGTGCGTTCGCAGTCGCGGCGTCGAACCGGGTCAAGGGGAGCGCTTCCCAGACCGCTGCGGACTACTTCGACGCCTGGGGCAAGGGTGACGTGTCGCGCATGGCGCGCCTGGTGTACCAGCCGCCGGCCGACTTCGCCGTCCGGCATCACCGGCTGACGGAGGACCTGCACATCGAGTCCATCCGGCTGACCCCCGGGCGGTTGAAGAGCACAGGGGAGGGGGCCGCCGAGGTGCCGTTCGCCGGCGTGCGGCAGCTCGCCGACCTCGGGGCGTGGCCGTTCGACAGCACGTTGCGGCTCGGCGTACGGGACCGGGCCTGGAAGGTGCTGTGGGCCCCAGAGACGCTGCACCCCCTGCTCAAGGACGGCGGCACGCTGGAACTGGACGAGGTCGACGCGTCGGTGACCGAGCTGGTCACCAGCGAGGGCGAGCGGATCCCGAACGACAGCTACGCGGACGCCTATCTCAATCAGCTCAAACCCGAGTTCGGGTCGTCGTCCCGCGGCTGGGAGCTGGTGTCGAAGGCGCCGGGGCAGCCCGCCAGGCAGCTGCTGACCCGCCTGCCCAAGGCGGACGTCGAGCGCACCACGCTGTCGCGCCCCGTGCAGGCGGCGGCCGCCAGGGCGCTGGACGGGGTCGACGACTCCGCGATGGTCGTCATCCGGCCGAGCACCGGCGAGATCCTGGCGCTGGCCGACCGGCTCAAGAACAACTACAGCGCGGTCCGGGACGTCTTCCCTCCGGGGTCCGTCTTCAAGACGATCACGGCGGCGGCGCTGCTCGGGAGCGGGCTCGACCCGGCGGCGGAGGTCCGGTGCCCCGGCACGTACACCATCCCGTTCCACGCGCCCTTCAAGAACGACGGCGAGGTGGACCGCGGGTTCATCAGCTTCACCGACGCGTACGCGTACTCGTGCAACACGACGTTCGTCGAGCAGGCCACCACCAGGCTCACCGCGGACCAACTGCGTGAGACGGCGGACGAGTGGGGGTTCAGCCGGCAGATCGCGACCGGCATCGGCGGCACCTGCGGGGCCATGCAGGAAACCGACGATCCCGACATGTTCGGCCTCGACGCGATCGGCCAGGGCCAGGTGGTCGCGACGCCGCTGTGCATGGCCGCGCTCGCCGCCGCCGTCCAGAGCGGCACCTGGCGCTCGCCCCGGCTGCTGTCGGACGCGGAGGTGCGCCGGATCGACGGCATCCCGCACAAGGACATGCGGATGGACGAGGGGATCGTGACCTCGCTCAGGGACATGATGGCCGCCGTGGTCGATCACGGCACGGCGAGCGACATGGGGCTGCCGGCGGGCGTGGCGGGCAAGACGGGGACGGCCGAGGTGCCGGACGAGGAACTGTCGCACGCGTGGTTCATTGGCTACCGGGACGACCTGGCCTTCTGCGTCTTCGTACGGCACGGCGGCTCGGGCCGGCAGGCCGCCGTCCCCATCGCCGCGCGTTTCTTCAGCGGCCTCTGAGCTGCGAAAGGCCACCTCCGGCGGACGCCTCCGCCTTTTCCCTCAAAGGCCCCCGGCCCCTGACCGCGAGCACCTTGGGGTCGGTGAGAAGGCGACCCTAACCTACGGTACCGTAGGTTTCATGACGACCATCACCGTCAAGCCCAGGCTGCGAGGCTGGTTGCACACCGGGGCGCTGCCCGTGACGCTGGTCGCGGGGTTCGTGCTCGTGGCGCTCGGCCCGACCCTGCAGGCGCGGGTGGCCTCCGCCGTCTACGCCATCACGTCCGGTCTGTTGTTCGGGATCTCGGCGACCTATCACCGGGGCACGATGGGGCCGCGGCTGGCGGAGTTCCTGCGCCGGGTCGACCATGCCAACATCTATTTGATCATTGCCGGCACGTACACGCCTTTCGCCCTGCTCGCGCTGGACGGGGTGGCGAGGATCGCGGTGCTCTCCGTGATCTGGGGCGGCGCGCTGGCCGGGGTGCTGTTCCGGGTGTTCTGGATGGGTGCGCCGCGCTGGCTCTACACCGTCCTCTACCTGGCGCTGGGCTGGACCGCGATCTTCGTGATGCCGCAGTTGCTGGATGGCGCGGGCGTGGCCGCCGTCGTGCTGGTGGCCGTCGGGGGCGTCTTCTACTCGGCCGGGGCCGTCGTGTACGGCCTGCGCCGCCCGGACCCGTCGCCCCGCTGGTTCGGCTTCCACGAGGTGTTCCACGCCTTCACCCTGGCGGCGTACCTGGTCCAGTACATCGCGGTGTCGATTGTGGTTTATTCGCACGTGTGATGAACCTTGGGGCAGAGCAGTACATCTCGGTGACCACGTACCGGAGGGACGGCACCCCCGTCGCGACTCCGGTGTGGGCCGTGCAGGACGGTGACGCGGTGGTCTTCTGGACCGTCGCCGACTCCGGCAAGATCAAGCGGATCCGGAACAACTCCGAGGTCAGCGTGGCCGGGTGCGACGTGCGGGGCAAGGTGAAGACCGAGCCGGTCAAGGGCCGGGCCGTGGTGCTGGACGCGGCGGAGACCGAGCGGGTGCGCGGGCTGCTGCGGCGCAAGTACGGCCTCATGGGGCGGATCACGCTGCTCGGCAGCAGGCTCCGGAGGGGGAGCACCGGCACCGTTGGAGTGCGGATCACCGACATTTGACCCCACACTGGTCTGATTTCGGGCATTACCTGGAAATTAGATCAGTATGGGAGATATCACACGGTCGTGGTGGCTTCTACTCATACGCGGCCTAGCCTCGCTGATCTTCGGCATCCTGGCGCTGATCTGGCCGGCGATCACGCTGCTCGTGCTCGTGATCTTCTTCGGTGCGTACGCGCTGGTCGGCGGTGTGGCTGAGCTGTTCGCCGGGTTCCGGCACGGGGCCGAGTCGCGAGCCTGGCTGATCATCTCGGGAATTATCGGGATATTGGCCGGCATCGCGACATTTATCTGGCCGGGCATCACGTCACTGGCTCTGCTCTACGTCGTGGCCTTCTGGGCCATCTTCGCGGGCGTTTCGGAGATCATCGCCGGTATCAAACTCCGCAAGTCCATCGACAACGAATGGATGCTCATCGTCGGCGGCATCCTGTCGCTGATCTTCGGCATCCTGCTGCTCATCTGGCCGGCTGCGGGACTGCTCAGCCTCGTCTGGCTGGTCGGCATCTTCGCGATCCTGCACGGCATCGCCATGATCGCTCTGTCGTTCCGCGTGAAGAACTTCACTCGCAGGGTAGGTATGCCGTAAATTTTGCGTAGATGCCCGTGTTCCTCAAGAGGAACATCCGGTCAGACCGACGCACGTGGAGTCTTCATGGACGTACACGCCCGCCTCGCCCGCCACCTGCTCGTCGACGGATACCGGCTCGTGCTCGATCTCGAGCTCAGCCGCGGCTCCTGGCTCGTCGACGCCCGAAACGGCCGCCGCTACCTCGACTTCTACACGTTCTTCGCCTCGGCCCCGCTCGGGGTGAACCCGCCCTTCGACCCCGACTTCGCTCTCCTGCTCGGTCAGGTCGCCCGGAACAAACCGGCGAACCCCGACATCTACACCGAGCATCTGGCGGACTTCGTCGACACCTTCGTCCGCGTGCTGGGCGACCCCGACCTGCCGCACCTGTTCTTCGTCGAGGGCGGCGCCCTGGCCGTCGAGAACGCGCTCAAGACCGCCTTCGACTGGAAGAGCCGCCGCAACGAGGCCGCCGGACGCTCGCGTGACCTGGGCACCAAGGTCCTGCACCTGGCCAAGGCCTTCCACGGCCGCAGCGGCTACACCCTGAGCCTCACCAACACCGAGCCGGGCAAGACCGACCGCTTCCCCAAGTTCGACTGGCCGCGGATCGACGTGCCCGCCATCCACTTCGGAGACGTGGAGGCCGCCGAGGAGCGCGCGCTGGCCCAGGCCCGTGAGGCGTTCGAGCGGAATCCGCATGACATCGCCTGCTTCATCGCCGAGCCCATCCAGGGCGAGGGCGGCGACAACCACATGCGGCCCGAGTTCCTGCAGGCCATGCAGCATATGTGCCATGAGTACGACGCCCTGTTCATCCTTGACGAGGTTCAGACGGGCGGCGGGACGACCGGGACGCCGTGGGCGTACCAGCAGCTGGGTCTCGCTCCGGACGTGGTGGCCTTCGCGAAGAAGGTGCAGGTGGGCGGGATCATGGCGGGCCGCCGGGTGGACCTGGTGCCGGACAACGTGTTCCGGCAGAGCGGGCGGATCAACTCGACCTGGGGCGGCGGCCTGGTGGACATGGTGCGCAGCCGGGGCATCCTGGAGATCGTCGAACGCGACGGCCTGATCGCCCGCGCCGGCGCCCTCGGCAACGTGCTGCTCGAAAGCCTCACCAAGCTGGAGGCCGAGCGCCCCGAGTCGATCTCGAACGTCCGCGGCCGGGGCCTGATGTGCGCGTTCGACCTGCCCGACCAGGCCGAGCGCGACGCGCTGGTGACCCGCCTCAGGGAGGAGCACGGGGTGCTGGTGCTGCCCTGCGGGCCCCGTTCGGTCCGCCTGAGGCCCGCGCTGAACATCCCGGAGGCCGACGTCGACCACGGCCTCCGGGCCCTGTCGGCGGCTCTTACTGCGTGACGCTGGTGGCCGCGCGGCGCGGCCCGAAGTAGCGCCAGAAGAAGTTCAGCAGAACGGTCATGCGGTTGCGCCCGCCCAGCAGGTACGCCACGTGGACGAAGATCCACGCCAGCCAGGCGGGCAGCCCGTACATGATCAGCCCGTTGGACAGCTGCAACACGGCCTCCGCCTTGCCGACGGTGGCCATGATGCCCGGATCGTGATACTTGAACGCCGCCGGTGACCGCCCCTGGTGCACCGCGACGATCTGCCGCCCCACGTGCTCGCCCATCTGGATCGCCGGCTGGGCGAGCTGGGGGAGCGGATTGGGCGGCCCCGCCAGGTCGCCCGCCACGAAGATCTCGGGATGGTCCGGTACGTTCAGCGCCTGCGTGACCGTGATCCGCCCGCCCTTGCCCTGCGGCAGGCCCCAGTCGCCCGCCTGCTTGGGCGCGGTGACGCCGAGCGCCCACACGGTCACGTCGGACGGCAGCCGCGTGCCGTCCGACAGCACCACGGCGTCCGGCTCGACGGACGCCACCGTGGCGCCCAGCCGCAGGTTCACCCCCCTCTTGCGCAGCGCGGCCGCCGCCCTGTCGCGCAGCCGCGGCTTGTACGGCGCCAGCACGTAGTCGAACCGCTCCACCAGCGTCACGCTGGTCTGCTCCGGCTTGATCTCGGGATGCGTCAGCGGCAGCGTGCGCCGCCGCAGCTCGGCCAGCGTGCCCGCCATCTCGACCCCGGTCGCGCCCGCGCCGACCACCACGACGTGCACGCTCTCGCGCCGGCCCGCCGCGGTGTCCTCCAGGTAGTCCTGGAACCGGCGGCGCAGCACCGCCGCGTCGCCGAGCGAGTAGATGGGCAGCGCGTTCTCCTGCGCGCCCTCGATGCCGAGCCAGTTGGTGGTGACGCCGGTGCCCAGCACGAGGTAGTCGTACTCGATCCCGCTGCCGTCGTCGAGCTCCACTCGCCGCTCGCCCGGGAGGATCTTGGTCAGCGCGGCCCGCCGCGCCCGCACGTTGGGCCACCTGGCGGCGAACGTGCGGATCGGGTACGACACGTCCGCGCTGCCCATGCTGGCGGTGGCCACCTGGTAGAGGAGGGGTTGGAAAGTCGCGTACGGGTTGCGGTCGATGAGCGTCACCAGCGCTCCGGCCTTGGCCAACTCCTTGGTGGCGGCCAGCCCGGCGAATCCGCCGCCCACCACCACGACTCGCGGTCTCTGAACCATGCCATGGGGTCTGCCCCTGAATGCGCTCACGGAACCGGCGGCTCAGGCCTGTAGGCGGCCCGCCGGATCGGGGAGGCGGGTCGCTCGTGACGGGGTCGAGCAAAGCGGGCTACTCCTGGCGGGACCGCCACAGGCCGATGGCGGTGACCCGGGAGTCCACCCCTAGCTTGGCGTAGATGCGATTGACGTGGTTCTTGACCGTCTTCTCGCTGAGGAACAGCCGTTGAGCGATCTGCCCGTTGGACTGACCGGTGGCGATCAGGTCCATGACCTCGGCTTCACGCTTGCTCAGGGACGTGAACACGCTATCGAACGCTGCGTCGTCGACTCTCATCCGGCCTCCGGGTGGCGCGCAGACGGTCAGATCGCCGATGGCCCCCGTGCTTCCGGCGTTAGCGGTAGACAGCGAGCATAACTCGCAATGTCATGATTTGGGGCCGTTGTTGGGAGAAAACGACAACGGCCGGCCCCGAAGGACCGGCCGTGCCTCGTTGGGGTGAGTGAAGGGACTTGAACCCTCGACATCCAGGACCACAACCTGGCGCTCTGCCAACTGAGCTACACCCACCATGGCCACCGCTGTGTGGTGGCACAGGAAAAGTGTAGCGGGGTTCGGGAGTCTTTACGCCACTCCTTTAGCCGCTGACACGCTCAGCCAGGGATCTCGCGGTCGCCGAATCGGGCCCTGGCTGGGCGACGAAGATCGCCGCGCGGTAGTAGCGAAGCTCCCTGATGCTCTCCGTGATGTCCGCCAGAGCCCGGTGTCCGCCCTGCTTCTCGGGTGCCGCGAAGTAGACGCGGGGGTACCAGCGGCGCACCAGCTCCTTGATCGACGAGACGTCGACCATCCGGTAGTGCAGATAACCATCGACCCCGGGCATGTCGCGCGCGATGAACGTGCGGTCGGTGCCGATCGAGTTGCCGCACAGCGGCGCCTTCTTCGCCTCGGGGACGTGCCGCCGGATGTAGTCGAGCACGACCGACTCGGCCTCCGCCAGCGTCACACCGCCCGCCAGCTCGGGCAGGAGCCCCGAGGCGGTGTGCATCTCGCGTACGACCTGCGACATCTGCTCCAGCGACTCCGGCGGCGGCTTGATGACCACGTCGACGCCCTCGTCGAGCTGATTGAGCTCGCTGTCGGTGATGACGCACGCCACCTCGATCAGCGCGTCGCGACCCAGGTCGAGCCCGGTCATCTCGCAGTCGATCCAGACCAGCAAGTCACTCATTCGATCTCCTCGCCCAGCGGCTCGGAGCAATCCGCCCGCTTGTTACCCCACCAGCCTAGTGCCACTGATTAGGCGGGCTTGAGCGAGCCGAGAACCTTGGCCAGCACGTCGGTGCCCAGATTGTCGGGAATGGAGGCGTACATGATGGCCGGACGCTGCCCGTCGCCACGGTCCATGAGCACGATCGCGCCGTTCTCCTTCTTCCATTTGTAGCCCTTCTCCTCCGAGACCTTGGAGAAATCGAGCTGGAACTGCAGCACCCAGGCGTCCTTGTCGCCGATCTTCATCGCCTTGTCCTCCACCACCTTGGTCTCGTGAGCGACCTGGTAGAACTTGGTGGAGAAGTCGACGAACACCGCCTTGGCCGTGTCGCCCATGCCGGAGGCGCCGGAATAGGGATAGAGCTCGTTGAGCAGGCCCGTGTAGATGTTGCCGATCCAGTCGCCCTCGCCGTCGTACTTCGCCTGCGAGACGGCCTGCGCCCCGCCCGACCACAGCTGCTGGGTCGGGGCCGGGTTGGAGCCGTTGACCTCGGCGGACTTGGGCACCGTCCAGCTGTCGGGCACCTGGAAGGACAGGCCGGCCTTCGGGTCGGTGATGCGGCCGCCGACCGGCTGGGGCAGCTCGGTGACGCCCTGGGAGGGCGGCTCGTTGGACGGGGGCTCCTGGCTCGGCGGGTCCTCCTGCTCGAACGTGTCGGCCGGTGTCGGCAGCGACGCCGTCGGGCTGGTGCTCCGGTTGACGAAGAAGATGCCGGCCACCACGATCAGCGCGACCACCACCAGGGCCGCCAGACCCCCGAACACCCAGGGCAGCGGGTTGGACTGCTTGGGCGGCGGGCCGTAGTTCACGCCGGGCAGGGGCGGGCCGCCCCACTGGGTGGGCGCCGTCGGCTGGCCGTAGCTTCCCTGCCCGTACGTCGGCTGGCCGAACTGGAGCGTGGGGTTCGCGGGCGTCGCCGACCAGTCGGGGCTCGGCTGCGGCTGCGGCTGCGGCTGTGACTGGGGCTGGGGCTGGGGCTGCGACGGGGGCTGCGGCTGCGGCCCGGAGGGCTGCTGCGGGGGTCCGCCCGGCCCGGGCTGCTGCTGCGCATGGAGGGCGTCGGTCCACTGGGTGCCGTCCCACCAGCGGAGCTGGGGCTCTCCGTACGGGTCCGGGTACCAGCCCGCGGGGGTCTGCGTGGTCATGTTCGCCAGATTAGTAAGAACCTCATTGATATGCATTGTCGCGAGGGCATCAGCACTTGTACGTGAAGCTGGCCTTGTCGCTGCGGACCGGGCCGGGCGTCAGGATCCGCAGCGTGGCGGTGGCCTTGACGTTGCTCCTGCCCTGGAGCGTCCACCGGAGCGGCACCTCGTACGTCGTCTGGTCCGCCTTCGTGCGCAGCGTCCCCCTGACGACCTCCTTGTCCAGGTTCTTGCGCCACTCGTAGGTGATCTCGCCAGGCGCTCCGTTGGTGACGACCGTTCCGGTGATCAGGACGGCCTTGTCGCAGCCCTGGGTCTTCTTCGGCGCCACCACGTCGATCGACTCGACCGCCAGCTCCGGCGTCTTCCCCACGTAGAACCAGGCCAGGACCGCCCCCGCCATGATCACCGCGAAGAGGGCCGCGGAGGTGATCGTGCGCCGCCGCCGCGCCCGCGAGGCCTTGGCGAGCCTGACGCCGGGACGGTGCTCGGTGGCGGCCTGGTCGCGCCCGGCCCGCCAGATCCGTTCGGCCGTCGTCTCCGGCCGCTGCTCCTGCGTGCCGATCCCCGGTCCGAACTGCACCGGCCCCGACGACCGGCCCGGGACGTGCAGCAGCGTGACGATGTCGCCCTCGTCCCTGGGCGGCAGGACGGGCGGCGGCGCGTACGCCCGCGCCTGGGCGAACGCCGACCTCCCGCGGGCGGCCTGCGCCAGCTCCTCCCGGCCGGTGGCCTGGCCGGCCAGCAGGTCGCGGGCGGCGGCCAGGCCCAGGGTCCCGGCCGTGGCCGCGGCGCGTTCGAACAGCTCGGCCTCCTGCCGGCCCTGCCCGAACGAGGCGGCCAGCCCGCGCGCCAGCGACGCCCACCCGGCCGCGTCCCGCTCGCGAGGCGCGACCCGGCCGCGGATGGCGTCGGACAGCCCGCGCTCGGACAGCAGCGGGGCCCCCTCCGCCGTGATCACCACGGTGCCCGGGTGCACGGACCCGTGCGTGACCCCGGCCGCGTGCAGCGCGATCAGCGTCTGGGCGGTCTCCACGAGTACGGACGCCGCACCCGCCGGGCCGATCGGCCCGGCGGCGAGCAGATCGGACAGAGTGGGGCTGACCGCCTGCGCGGTGAGCAGCCACACCTGGTCACCCGCCGCCACCACGTCGGCCACCGGGATCAGCCCGGTCAGCCCGCCCAGCACCAGCCGCTGGTCGGTCATGACCGCGTGCACCACCCGGTCGCGCACGCCGGGCAGGGCGATGATCTTGGGGTCGAACAGCAGCGCCCCCGCCCTACGGCCATCGGGTGAGATCGCGTCGATCCAGTTGCCGAGCTCGGTCATCCAGGTGTGTTCAGTGAGCCGGAAACCGGCGATCCCGTGTCCAGGGTTGTTCATCCGCCGTCCCCCCGGCGCGTCTCAGCGCTTCCTTCTGTGGCGTCCCGCCATACGGCGTCTCACCGCAAGTGTGACCGGAACCGCGCCGGACGTCATCAGGCCGAAGGCGACCAGCGCGGCCTGCGCGTCACTCCCGCGATCGATCCGAGGCTGTTCCGGCGACGGCTCCCCTTCGCCTCCGCTTCCGCCCTCGCCGCCGTCGCCGGGAGGCGAGCTGGGCGTCGGGGCGGGCCGGGTCGGCCGGGTCGGCGGGGTCGTGGTGGCGGGAGGAGGCGTCGGGGTGGGCGCGGCCGTGGTCGGCGGGATGTCGCCCTCGGGGTCGTGGGGTGTGCCGGTGATCCGGGACTGCTCCGGAGACGGGGTCGGGGTCGGCTTCTTGATCTTGGGAGGCGTCTTGACGGGGGTGGCGACGGCCTTGGGCGTGGGCTTGCGCGTCGGCCGCCGCGTGGGGCGCGTGGTGGCGGTCGGCTGTACGGGCGGCGGCGCGGCGCTCTGCGTCGGCGTCGCCTCCGGGGTGGTCGCCTCGGCCGAGGGAGTGGGCGTCGGCTCCTCGTCGGTCTCCACGGGCTCCGGCGTCGCGGGCACGGCCGTGGTCGGGGAGACCGTACTGGTCTGCGCCCGCAGCACCGGAGTGTCCGACGAGGCGTTGGCGATGACCACGACCACCGCCACCAGCACGCCGACGGCGGTCGCGCCGATGGCGATCTTCGCGGGCAGCTTGCCGAGGACGTGCGACGGGTCGCGGAACCGGGTCTCGGCCAGCGAGGTCTGCGTCTGGGCGGGCTCGTCGAGGGCGGTCGGGAAGAGCAGGACCAGCAGGCCGGCGAGCGCGGCCAGGCGGCGGCGTCCGCGCTCCTCCCAGTCGGGCCCGTACCCCTCGGCCGCGACCGCCTCCAGCTCGCTCAGGAACGCCTCCGCGGACGGCGGCCGCTGGGCCGGGTCCTTGGCCAGACCGCGTTCGACGAGGCTCTGCAGCGGCGCGGGCACCTCGTCCACCGGAGGCGGCGAGCTCTGGTGCTGGCGGGCCAGGGCGGCGACGTTGGGAGCGCGGAAGGGCCTGGTGCCGGTCAGGCACTCGAAGAACACGACGGTCGCCGCGTACACGTCGGTCGGGGGCGCGGGAGGACCGCCCGCCCACTGCTCGGGCGCCATGTACGGCGGCGTGCCCGCGGCGCTCGCGCCCTCGCCCGCCTTGACCGCGATGCCGAAGTCCACGAGCTTGCTGGTGCCGTCGCCCTGGACCATGACGTTCTCGGGCTTGAAGTCGCGGTGGACGACGCCGAGCGCGTGCGCCGAGGCCAGACCCTGGAGCGAGCCCTTGAGGACGGTCAGCGCCGCCTCAGGGCCGGTCGGGCCCTCGGACCTGAGGATCTCGCGCAGCGACACCCCTCTGATCAGCTCCATGACGATCGCCGCGCCCCGGCCGGACTCGACGTAGTCGATCAGCCGGGCGTGGTACTGGCTCTGGAGCGTGCCGAGCAGCCGGGCCTCGTGCCGGAAGCGCGCGACGAACCCCACGTCGGTCTTCAGTTCGTCGCTGAGGTACTTGATCGCGACCTCGACGCCGTCGAGGTCGCGCCTGGCCAGGACCACACGCCCGGACGCACCCGAGCCCAGGTCGCGGATCTCGGTGTAGCCGGGGACCCCCCACTGGCCTTCACCGTGCATAACGGTCTCCTCTGGAGTCTGCCGGGCCCCCACCCTCATCAAACGGCCGTAGCTTAACCAGAGGGAACCGCTTTCCCGCTACCGATATCCCTATTAGTCAACAATGTCACCCAATGTTGTCGTCTGTGCCGGGGCTAGGTGTCTTGCTGGGCTCCTCCTCTTTGGGAGGTTCCTCCTCCCTTGGGCACTCCTGGGTGGCCCCGCTCGCGCTGTCGCTCCCGTTGCCGGCCGCCGGGTCGGTGGAGGCCGTCACGGACCACTTCGTCCCGCAGGGGAGCTTGACGGAGTGGCTCAAGGTCCTGGTGTACGACGTGTCGCCGGACAGGGTGACCGACTTCGTGCCCCCGCCCTCGCCGGCCGAGAACGACACGACGAGGCGTACCGGCTCGGTGCTCGACGTGGTCACTGAGACGGTCGCGACGAGCCCGCCCTCGCCTTGACCGGCCCTGACGATCGAGACCCGCTCCACCCGCGGCGGGCAGGGCACCGAGGCCCGCGCGGTGGCGGTCCGGTCACCGGCGCGCACCCGCACCGACAGGATCGCGCCGCACGGGCGGGACCTGAAGGTGTGGGCGAACGAGCGCGCATAAGAGGTCCGGCCGGACAGGGTCGCGGAACGGGTGCCGACCGGATCGCCGTTGACCGCGAACTGGGCCTCGACGGGGATCTCCCCGGTGCCGCTCGCGGTCACCCGCACCGCCGCTTCCGCGGTGCGGCCCGGCGCGTCCGGCAGGTCCAGAGAGACGCGCAGGCCGGTCACCCTCGTCGGGCAGGGCGGCACGGCCAGCGAGGCCGTCCTGGCGCCTCCTGGGGCCGCAGGAGAGGTGGCGACGGTCAGTGTCACCGTCCTGCCGCACGGGCGCTCGCCGATGGACCAGGAGAGCGTGCGGGTGTAGGACCTGGCGCCGGCCAGGCGCAGGCGCTGGGTGCGGCCGCCCGCGCCGGGTGCCGACCAGGTCGCGGTGGCGATGACGGCGGCGGTGCCGTCGGTGCGTACGGTGACCGTGGCGGTGGCGTCGCCGTCCTCGTCGACCGTGAGGCCGCCCACGTTCACCCCGAGCACGTCGGTCACGGGCTCCGGGGTGGGAGTGGGAGTGGGAGTGGGGGTGGGCGTCGGAGTCGGGGTGGGGGTCGGGGTGGGAGTCGGCGTCCGCTTGGGGGTGGGGGTCGGGGTGGCCTTCTTGGTGGGCTTGGGCGTCTTGACCGGTTTCGTGGCGGTCGGTGTGTTGACCGGGGTCTTCACGGGGGTGTGTATGGGCGTCTTTATCGGGACGACCGCCTTGGGGGTGCTCGCGGGCGTCGCCTTCGGGGTGACCTCAGGTGTGGTCTCGGGCGTCGGCTCCGGCGTGGTCGGGGGATCGGCCGCCGGCTCCGTCGTGAACTGCGAGGGCGGGACGGCCGCCGCCGCGCCGAGTTCCTCCGTGGGCGGCGACTGGCGGTTGGCCAGCACGACCACCACCGCCACGGCGGTCGCCACGGCCACGGCGCCGGCCATGGCCATGCGTGCCGCGTTCGAGCGCAGGCCGCGGAAGACCGTCCGGGCCAGCGAGGTCGTCACCTCGGGGACGGGCGTCTGCGCCGTGGGCAGCAGCAGGGCCAGCAGGGCCACGAGCGCGGCCAGGCGGCGCTTTCCGCGCTCCTCCCAGTCCTCGCCGTACGCGGCCCTGGCCATGGCCTCCAGCTCCGCCACGAACGCGTGCGCGCTCGCCGGTCGCCGCGCCGGGTCCTTGGCCAGCCCGCGCCTGACCAGCTCGCGCACCGGCTGCGGCGCGTCGTGGAACGGCACAGGGGCGTGCACGTGCTGGTAGCCGAGCACGCTCGGCTCGGTGGAGCGGTAGGGCCGGTGCCCCGTCAGGCACTCGAAGAAGACGGCGGTGGCCGCGTACACGTCGGTCGCGGGCGAGGCGGGCAGCCCCTCCCACAGCTCGGGCGCCATGTACGGCGGCGTGCCCTCGGGGTGCGTGAGCGTGCCCTGCCGCACCGCGATGCCGAAGTCGACGAGCTTGCTGACCCCGTCGTCCCTGACGATCACGTTCTCGGGCTTGTAGTCCCTGTGCACCAGCCCGAGGTCGTGCGCCCTGGCCAGCCCGAGCAGCGACCCCTTCAGCACCACCAGCGCCGCCTCGGGCTCGGTCGCGCCGTTCTCGCGCAGCAGGGCCCGCAACGAGACGCCGTTGACCAGCTCCATCACGATGGCCGCGCCACCGGTGTCCTGGACGTACTCCCACATCGTGGCGATGTTCGGGTCGCGCAGGGTGGTCAGCAGCCGTGCCTCGGCCTGGAACCTGCCCAGCGCGGCGGGATCGCGCAGCAGTCCCTCGGAGAGGTACTTGATGGCGACCTTGACGCCGGTCTCGTCGTGGACGGCCATCGCCACGCGCCCGCTGGCGCCCGCGCCGAGTTGCTTGACTTCCGTATATCCGGGAGCGCTCCACTCCATCGCCGTCTCCCATCACCATCAGGAGCAGGTGTTGCCTGCTCAATGGAACTACTCCCGATGGAGGATGTGAACAGGCGCGTCGATACCTTCTGGGAGCATCGGATCTGGCTCGGGTTCGCCCCACGTGGTGACCAGGGGCAGCACCCCGGCCCAGACCGGCAGGTCGTAGTCCTCTTCCTCGTCCTTGGGCGCCCCGCGCCTGATCTTGACCGACGCCTCCTCCAACGACAGGGCCAGCACGGCGGTGGCGGCGAGCTCCTTGCGGTTGGGCTGCCGGACGTAGTCCCACTGTCCCGGCGCGAGCTGCTCCGACAGGGCCCGCAGCCCCGCCATCCGCTCCTCCGGGTCCGTCACGAGCCTGGCGCGGCCGTAGATGACCGCCGAACGGTAGTTGACCGAGTGGTGGAAGACGGAGCGGGCCAGCACGATCCCGTCCACGTGCGTGACCGTGACGCACACCTCGCCGCCGTCGGCGGCGCGCAGCGTCGTGGCCCCCGTGGAGCCGTGCAGGTAGAGGGTCTCGCCGATGCGGCCGTAGCCCGTGGGCACGACCATGGGGTGGCCGTTCACGACCACGCCCAGGTGGCAGACCAGGCCGGTGTCGAGCACCTCGAAGAGATCGTTCCTGTCGGTGCTGCCCCGCTCCTTCGAGCGGCCGAGCGTGGTACGGGAAGTGGTGGAGAGCATGATTCGACCGTAACCAGGAAGTGGACCTATTCTGTAGGGCCACTATCGAGCCCTTCGCGGAGACCACTTCCGTGCGTACCCATGTTGACCTGCCTGTTTCCCTTTCCCGTGACTCGGACGCGCCGCTGACCGCGCAGCTCGCCGACTGGCTGCGGCGCGCCATGCTGGACGGCACGCTGGCGCCCGGCGAGCGGCTGCCGTCCACGCGTTCCCTGGCGACCCAGCTCGCGGTGAGCAGGACCGTGATCACGGAGGCGTACCAGCAGCTGTACGCGGAGGGGTGGCTGGACGGGCGGCACGGCTCCGGGACGTTCGTGGCCGACATGGAGGTGGCCCCGCCGCCGCGCGAGCAGACGCCGTACGTGCCCGCGCCGCCGCCCGCCCCCGCCGACTGGATCGACCTCACACCGGGCCAGCCCTGGGTGCGCGACTACGACCTGGCGGCGTGGAAGCGGGCCTGGCGCAGGGCCGCCGACCTGCCGCCGGGCGCCGACCCCACCCCGTACGGCCTGCCGCGCCTCAGGGAGCTGCTCGCCGACCACCTGAGACGGGCCAGAGGCATGGCCGTCGGCCCCGAGAACATCCTGGTCACCCGGGGCACCGGCAACGGGCTCGACCTGTGCGCGCTGGCCCTGCTCGGCAACGGCACGCGGGCCGGCGTCGAGGACCCGGGCTACCACGTGGCGCGCACGGTCTTCGCGGCCAGGGGCGCCCAGGTGGTGCCGTGCCCGGTGGACGAGGACGGCGTGATCGTGGACGGGCTGCCCGGCGACCTCCGCGTGCTCTACACCACGCCCGCGCACCAGTACCCCCTGGGCGGGCGGCTCCCGATCCCGCGCAGGGAGCGGTTGCTGGCCTGGGCCAGGAGCACGGGCGCGACGATCGTCGAGGACGACTACGACGCGGAGTTCCGTTACGACGTCGCCCCGCTGGCCGCCCTCTACGGCCTGGACCCCTCGCGGGTCGTGCTCCTCGGCACGCTCTCCAAGACGCTCGCGCCCGACGTGGGCGTCGGCTGGCTCGTCGGCGATCCCGAGCTGGTCGCCGCCATCGCCCGCCTGCGGCGCAGCGTCGGCGACCGTACCAGCGGGCCCGTCCAGCAGGCCGTGATCAACCTGCTGGAGTGCGGCGACCTCGACCGGCACCTGCGCAGGATGCGCCTGGAGTACGCCCGCCGCCGCGCCGCGGTCGTCGAGCTCCTGGGGCCCGTCTGCCGCCTGCGCGGCGACACGGCCGGGCTGCACGTGGTGGCCGAGCTGCCGTCGTCGGTCGAGCCGTACGTGGTCGAGCGGGCCAGGGAGCGCGGGGTCCTGCTCGACTCCATCGGCCGCCACCACCACGGGCGGGCGCGGCTGCACGGCGTGGTGATCGGCTACGGCTCCGCCACGCTCGCCGACGTCCGCCGCGGCTGCCGCATCCTCGCCGACCTCATCCGCTCCACCCGCCCCCACTGACCCCCGCCCACTCCTCAAGCGGCCCCGGCCCTTCACCCTCCGAGGGACCCCGGCCGGCTCCCACCCCTCCGCTCCCCCGAGGGACCCCAGCCGGAGTGCGGCGGGTCACGTCGGGTGCTCAGGGTGGATTTGAGTAGCCGAGCTCTCGCTCCCCACCCCACCCCCGAAGCATGCTGAACCCCATGAAATGGTGGCTACTCCTCGCGTCCTTGATCGTCACCCTGCTCACCGTCTGGCTGATCCTCTACGCGGGCGTGGCGCCGTCCACGCTCCTCTCCCTGGGCGCCGGCGCGATCAGCCTGCTCTGGCTGGTCGTCGTCCTGACCGTCCCGTGGAACCTGTGCCTGGCCGCCCGCCACGTCCTCCACGAGATCCAGGTGTCCAGGGAGGCCGGCATCGAGGTGGCCCAGCACCGCGAGGACGAGGCGCGGCGCATCGCCCGGCGCATGCTCGTGCTCGCGATCTCCGGCCACGTCGTCTCGGCCGCCGTGATCGCGGTCGTCACGTTCTTCGCGGGAGCCCAGCTCGGCTACTACTTCTCCGGGTTCTACCTGCTCGCCACCGCTTTCCGGCCGATCGCGGCGTACACGAAGCACCTGCGTGACCGGGTCAGGACGCTCGGGCAGGAGGTGCGCTACCCGCGCGCGGACGTGATCTCCCTGCGCGACCGGGTCTCCGAGCTGGAGACGGTCATGAAGGGCTTCAAAAGGGACATCGACGACCTGAACGCCGCCCGCCAGGGCTTGGAGCTGGCCGACCACGATCTGGGCCGCCGGATGACGCTCATGGCGCGCCGGTTCGACGAGACCGTGGACGGGCTGAACGACAACCAGGAGGTGATCACGGGGCTGAAGGCGTTCCTGCGGCTGATCAGGGCGGACCTTGCGTAGGAGGCTCGAGGTCGCGCAGGACGGGCAGGGCGCGGGAGGCGTACACCGGGTCCACGGGCAGCACGTGCCGCGCCCACCAGCGCGCGGGGCCGGGGTCGGGGGAGGGCTCGGTGAAGGCGGGGGCGTAGTCGTCGTACGGCGGGTCGTACAGGTAGCCCGTGGCCACCCCGCGCCGCTCCAGCTCGGCGATGGCCGCGTCCCTGTCGCGCACCAGGAGCGGCACGCGGAACAGCGGCCGGCGCACGTCGTCGCGCACGGCGGGCGCGACCGTGGGCAGCTCGGCCAGGGCCGCGACGCCAGCGAGCCGCCGTCCGCGGTCGGCGGAGACCTTGGCCAGGCGCCTGGACTGGTACCAGCGGGCCACGCGGCCGCGGCGGGCGCGGTAGTCGTGCAGGTCGGCGCGTACCCAGGGGTCGAAGGGCGGCAGCTCGGGGATCCGCTCGAGCGCCTGCTTCAGGGCCTCGGGCTCCAGGGCGATGCGGTAGCCCTCGCGGTCCTCCTGCATGCCGAGTGCCCGCATGAGCCTGAGCGCGGGGCGTACGAGGTCGAGCCTGAGCGCCACCTGGCGGGCCATCGAGGTGGCCACGCCGGTCAGGTCGGCCCGCAGGGAGCCGGGGGCCAGCAGGGCGTCACGGGCACGCTGGAGCGCGCGCAGGTCGGACTCGTGCTCGACGACCAGGACGCCGCCCGAGCCCGCTCCCGGGTGCTTGGAGAGGCTGAACACCCCGGCCTGGCCGAAGGTCCCCAGCGGCCGGCCGCCGATGCTCGTCTCCATGGCGTGCGCCACATCTTCGATCAGGATTTTTCCGGACATTTCTCCGGACAGGGAGGGGGCGTCGTCGGGCAGGCCGTACAGGTTGGTCGTCAGGACGGCGTCCACCGCGGCGAGGTCGACGCGGGAGACGTCGATGTTGCCGTCGCGCGGGGACAGCGGCGCGATCACCGGGCGCAGGCCGGCCGCGAGCACCAGGAACAGGATCTCGTCGGCCGAGATCGGCGACATGAGCAGCCGCTGGCCCGGCTCGCACCAGTGGCGTAAGGCCAGGTAGAGGCCGAGGCGGTTGGAGGGGAGCGCCAGGCAGCGACGGCCGGTGCGCTCCTCGACGAGCCTCATCCCTGCAGGACGGTACGGAGCCGTCCGTAGGTCTTCAGCGCCCTGTCGGCGGTCTTGAGCAGGAACGGGTTGGCCATCACCGTGGCGCGCGTCTTGCGCACCGGCACCCGCATCATCCAGTGGACCCCGGCGGCCGCGCCGATCCTGGCCACCCGCCCCTCGGCCACTTCGAGCTGGCCCGTCTTGAGCTTGTCCTTGTACTCCTTCTCGCCCCGGCCCATGTCGATCACCTCGATGCCGTTGGCCGCGGCCTGCTCGGCCATCGCCAGGTGGTGGATGAGGCCGGGGGAGTACTTGGCGAAGTGGGTGTCGTAGGCGGGGAACCACCCGGCGAGCGTCGTACGCGTGCGGAGACCGAAATGCCCGGCCACCGGCCGCCCGTCCACGGAGACCATGTCGAGCACCCCGGCGAAGCTGTCCGACTGGGTGGCCAGCAGCCGCTCGACCAGCTCCACGATCCACCGGTGCGCGAACCTGTCGGTGCGCCCGGTGCGGCGATATTGGTCGGTCTTCCAGCCGAGCAGCGTGTGCAGGGGCGTCAGGTCGGTGGTCGCGTAGTCGTGACGCATCGTCCCGGCCTCGCGCTGCAGCTTGCGGGACTTGGCCAGGGTGGTCTTGTACGTCTTGCCGGAGTGCTCCCGGAGGATGTCGGTGTAGTGCTCGTAGCCTCCGCGCAGGTCGATGATCGGCGACGGATGCCTTTCGTGCCGCTCGTTCAGCAGCGGCTGGCCGGAGACCAGATGGTCGAACTCGTACACCGCCAGCCCGCACTCCTTGAGGAGGCGGCGCGGATCGATGGGGAGCTCTTTGGCACGTACCATCCCCTGCGCGTCGGTCAGCCCCGCGGCGACCGGTTTGCCGATGCCGAGGGGATGTCGTTCGAAGGGGAAGAAACCGACGATGTCCGGGCCGTCGTAGAGGACCGCGACCTGTACGACATTTCGGAGTTCGCCTACCGCGATGGTGAATTCCGGGGACAAGAAGGGGCTGTCGAGCGCGGGGTCCGCCTCCTGCAGCTCTCTCCAGCGGCTCACTTCGGATTGTCCCAGCTCACGGGGCAGGGCAAGGGTGACGCGCATGGGCTCCTACCGTCGGCATGCCACTGTGTTTCAAGCTTGAGGGGGGACCTGTACAGCCAGGGTAAAGGCTATTACCAGAGCAGTCGTAACCGCAGGTCCCGAACGTTACCGAACTCTCAGGTGGTGTTCAGGACCGAGTGTCGTTCTAATGTGTGTTCATGACCGTACCTGGCATCGACTGGCCTGCACTGATCACGTGGATGGGCCGGAACGTGCCCGATGCGGGCGAGCCGCTGTCCGTCTCGCTGATCTCGGGCGGCAGGTCCAATCTCACCTACCTGATCGAGGCCCGCGACCGCCGCCTGGTGCTGCGCCGGCCGCCGCTCGGCCACGTGCTGCCCACCGCCCACGACATGCGGCGCGAGTGGCGGGTCATCTCGGCCCTGTCGGGCACGCCCGTGCCGGTGCCCTCGCCGATCGCGTTCTGCGCCGACGAGTCCGTCGTCGGGGCGCCGTTCTATCTCATGGGGTACGTGGAGGGCGCCGCCGTACGGACCCGGGAGGAGCTCGGCTCGCCGTCGCCGGCGCAGACGCGGCGGCTGTCGGAGCGGCTGGCCGAGGTGCTGGCGGCCATTCACGCGGTGGACTACCGAGAGGTGGGGCTCGGGGACTTCGGGCGGCCCGAGGGCTATCTGGCCAGGCAGCTCGAACGGTGGGGGCAGCAGTGGGAGCGGTCGAAGACGGCAGACCTGCCCGAGTACGACCGGCTCGTGGAGCGGCTGCGGGAGCGGTTGCCCGCCGCCTCCGACAGCACGCTGGTGCACGGTGACTACCGGCTGGACAACACGTTGATCCGGTTCGGGGAGCCGATCGAGATCATGGCCGTGGTGGACTGGGAGATGTCCACGCTGGGCGATCCGCTGGCCGACCTGGGGCTGACGCTGACGTACTGGCACGATCAGGGGGACGAGGAACGGGCGCGGATCCCCGTGGCGGGGGACGTGACGGTGGCGCCGGGTTTCATGAACGCGGCGGAGTTCGCCGCGCACTATGCCAAGGTCTCCGGCCGGGATATTTCGGATCTTGGGTTTTATGTGGCTTTCGGCAACTTCAAGCTCGCTGTCATCGTGGAGGGTATCCACGCCCGGTTCCGGCAAGGTAAGACCGTTGGGGAGGGATTCGACCGCATCGGGTCCGCGGTGCCCACGCTGATCTCCCGTGCGCATCGCATGCTCGACCAGCCCTGACGGTCGGCCTTCGCGAAGGACACCCCCGACGCAAGGAGCACGCCATGAGCACAGTTGCACTCATCACCGGAGCGGCCAGCGGCATCGGGGCGGCGGTGGCGCGGCGGCTGTCGGCGGGCGGCGTCAAGTGCGTCCTCGTCGATCTCGACGGGGAGGGCGCCGAGAGGCTGGCCAAGGAGGTGGACGGCGCGTGGCTGGCCGCCGACGTCAGCCGCGAGGAGGCCTCGCTGGAGGCGGTGGCGCTGGCCGAGCGGCGCTACGGACGGCTCGACCTGGTCCACCTGAACGCGGGGATCTCGGGCCGGGTGGACCTGGCGGACTTCGACCTGACGCGTTACCGCCAGGTGGTCGGGGTGAACGTGGACGGCGTCGTCTTCGGCGTCCAGGCCAGCCTCCCGCTGCTCAAGCGATCGGGCGGGGGCGCCATCGTGACCACCTCGTCGCTGGCCGGGCTCGTGGGCTTCGCCGGCGACCCGATCTACACGATGACCAAGCACGCCGTCGTCGGCCTGGTCAGGGCGCTCGCCGAGCCGCTGGCCGCCCAGAACATCCGCATCAGCGCCGTCTGCCCCGGATTCACGGACACGCCGCTGGTGGCGGAGTCGCGGGAGATGTTCGTCAACGCCGGGTTCCCCCTGCTCACGGCCGAGGACGTGGCCGCCGCCGTCGAGTCCGCCTTCTACGCCGACACCCCCGGCACGCTCCTGGTCGTGCAGCCCGGCCGGCCGCCGGTCCCGTACCGCTACGCAGGGGTTCCGGGCCCTGTGGGAGGCCAGCGTCCCCCTGTCTCCTGAACGGAAACGGCAAGTGCCTTGCAAGTGGGGCGATTAGCCTATTAAGGGTCAGGCTCTTGTACGTTTGCAGTCTCTTGGAACGTTCGCAGCCCTCGCAGAATCCAGAGCCCTTGTAGGTTCGTGAGTCCTTGTACCTTTGCCGCAGCATGAGGAGCATTCGGTGATTCCGACTGACGGCCGGCACGCACGAAGACGATCGCCGTGGCCGCTCGCGCTGGGAGCGGGCGTCCTCGCCGTCGTCCTGGTGGCGGGCATCATGGTCTACGCGTCGATGCGCAGCCAGTCACGCAGCGTGTTCAAGGGCGAGGACGTCGCCACGACGCTCCCCAGCGAGCCCGCGCCGCAGTTGGAGCAGCCGCCCGCGCTCGACAACTGGCCGCGCTGGGGCATCACCCACACCCAGTACAGCGCGGACAACGAGCCGCCGCAGGTCGTGGAGGAAGCCAGGGGCGTGCTCGGCCGGGTCCCCATGCTGCAGAACCAGCACATCATGGGCTGGGGCGTCGGCAACCCGGAGCCCAGTCCCGGGCAGTTCAACTTCCGTGACCTGGACCGGCGGCTGAAGTTCATGGCGTCGTCGCGGGCGGTGCCGGTCATCACGCTGTGCTGCGCGCCGGACTGGATGAAGGGCGGGCAGGCCGGGCGTACGGACTGGAGCAAGAACCACACGGTCGCGCCCAAGCGCGAGCATTTCGACGACTACGCCAAACTGGCCGCCACGGTCGCCAAGCAGTATCCGACGGTCAAGCACTACATGGTGTGGAACGAGTTCAAGGGCTTCTGGGACCCGTCCACGAACCGCTGGGACGCCGAGGGGTACACCGAGTTGTACAACAAGGTCTACGCGGCCTTGAAGAAGGTGAACAAGGACATCCAGGTCGGCGGCCCGTACATCCCCATCGAGACCAACTCCAAGGGCGGCCCCTCAGAGCTGAGCGGCCCGTGGGGCACGGTGGACCAGCGGGCGCTGGACGCGATCACGTACTGGCTGGAGCACAAGAAGGGCGCCGACTTCGTCGTGGTGGACGGCGCGTCCATGACGAACGACCGGGGCAACGTACCCGACGATTTCGCCGCGCAGGCCAAGTTCGCCGCCATCACGACGTGGCTGCGGCAGCAGAGCAAGGACCTGCCCGTGTGGTGGGCCGAATGGTACGTCGAGCCGGAGAACTCCGGCTGGTCGGAGGCGAAGCGCACGGCGGTGCAGGCGACGGCGCTGATGGAATTCGCGAAGAGCGGCGTGACGACGGCCCTTTACTGGAACCCGCAGCAGAAGAGCGAAGGTGACTGCGCCGGCTGCCTCTGGAGCCCCAAGGTGGGCGGGGAGATGCCGATGGCGGGCCTGCTCAGCGGCTTCACCAAATGGTTTCCGGCAGGCGTACGCGTCGAGCCCGTGACAACCTCGGACCCCAAGATCAAGGCAATCGGCCAGGAACGCCAGGTGGTCATGGTGAACACCTCGGACCGCGAGGTCACGGCCACGGTCGACGGCCGCCAGGTAACCCTGAAACCCCACGAAATCAAATGGTCGGGCCGCGGCGGCACCTAAAGCACGGCCTTCCACAGGGAGCGCTTCGCGCACGAAATTCCAGACAGCGCTGCCCAAGGAGGGCTCCGCCCCCCTTTCGATCCCCCCTTAACCCCCCGCCCGTTGCCCTGTTACCGGCTGGGCCTGCTGGAGCCCACCCCGAAATCCCGCTCGCTTCGCTCGCTTTGGGGCTCCGCCGATGGTGCGCTTCCTCGGTACCCGAGTCCCAGGCCGACTCGCGATCCAGCGAGGGCCGCGCACACGAGCTGTCACGGCCAGAGACGAACCGCTAGGGCTTGGACGGAGTTGAGACGGGGTGGAAGCCGAGGGCGTCGGCGATGATCGGGGCGGGGCGGTCGTGGAGGTGCCGGGGGAGAGCGGCTCCGCGGTCGGTCAGTACCAGCGCTGCCAGGCGTTGGGGTTGCTGACGTTGCAGCTCCACAGGCCCACGGGGCTGCCGTTGCCGCGCCAACTGCTGGCGTAGCCGTCGAGGCAGACGGCGTCAGCGGTGTGCTCGGATGAGAGCCAGAGGTCGGAGCCGCCGATGTAGATGTGGAAGTTCTGGCCGGACCAGCCGCCGTCTCGGCAGTCGTAGACGTTGAACTGACGACCGGTCTGGCCGCCGGCGGAGGCCGGATAGTCCAGGCAGCGTCCGGAAGCGTTGTTCACCAACTCGGTGCCGTAGAAGCGGTTGCTGTCGAAGACCCGCCACCGCCACAGCAGGGTCCCGCCGCCGTTGCACTGCCAGAAGCCGACAGGGGAGTTGTTCTGCCCTCCGCCGGAGGCGAAGTTGTCCAGGCAGTAGCCGCTACCGTAGGAGCGGACGCGCATGAGGAAAGGTGCGGAGTCGTACACGGTGGAACCGTCGGCCAGCTTCCGACCGCCCTCACCGGCGGCAGCGGCTTGCTGGACCTGCTTGTAGGCTTCGGCCGCGGTGACGACGGCGGGTTCGGCCGCCGAGGCGGGGCTCGTGATGAGCGCGGTCATCGCAGTGAGTAGAACCGCGACGGTGATGCATAAGCGCCGCATTACTTCCTCCCTGGGAAAGAGAGCCTCTTCCGGCTCTTCGGGTGACAGTCCGTCTGCGGTCGAAGGTACTCACAAACGCTGTCATCGATCTGTCGGGAGACTTTCGTGATTCCGTGAGGGGTTGCGGCAATGAAGAAATTTCCAGCGAAGTACATCCTGGCCTGATCTGACGACGTGCCCTGCGGATGAGGTCTCCGTTCAATTACGGCGGTGGGCCGCGTGCTCATTGCTCGCGTCAGTGTCTTCGTTCGTGTGCGTTGCCTGTTCGAGGAGGATGAACAGGCGCTGCAGGACTCGTAGCTGCGCGGGGTTGTAGAGCTCCACCGCCGCGTGGCCCATCGTGCTTTCGGCCAGCTTTGCTCCTCGTGGCGAATCCGCCACCGGGTCGTTCGACCACGGGTGCTCTTTCCGCATCTTGCGGACCAGCGGCAGAATTCGCTCGGCAATCCGGTCGACCGTGGCATCGTCGGCGTCCGGGGGAAGGGCGTCGAACTCGTCGCCGGTGTCGTCGCGCACGGCGATTATCTCGCGGAATTCCGCCATGCCCTCCTCGCTGAAAAGCGTCGAGAAGACCATGAACAAGGATCGGTTTGTGTCGGAGAGGTCTTGAGAGATGGGAGCAAATTCGGGCGGCATATGCACCGGTGCGCGATGACGCAAGATGACGGCCAGCTCCGCACGCACCCGATTGAGCCGTTCTATCGTCGCCTCCAGCTCGGCATCCAGCGCCCGGATGGCCTCGTCCGGCTCCTCGTCGGCCCGCCCCATCGCGGCGACCTGCGACAGCGGCACCCCCAGATCGCGCAACCGCTTGATCTGCAACAGCCGGATCAGATGCGCGACCTGGTACTGCTTGTACCCGTTGGCCGCGCGCTCGGGCAGATCCAGCAACCCGATCTCGTGGTAATGCCGAATGGCCTTCACCGTCGAGCCCGTAAGATCGGCAAGTTGCCGGGTGCTCCACGCCACTCTCTGTCTCCCTCGTCGTCCGCAGCCGTGGGCGCCCACGCCACGCGTCCCTGACTGCAGTTCACACCATGCCCCAAGGGCACAGTCAAAATGGGGGCCCAGACGTCTCGCGCGCCCGAGCCGGCTTGGAGGCCCGGGGAGCGTGCTCCATGCCGGGAACGACAAGCATGTCGAAGTGCGCCCAGGCTTCGAAGCCTCTCTCGAACCGCTCCGTGGCCGGATACGCGACGCTCCTTGACTGTGCCCCAAGGGCACGCTGTTAGCTCGGTGTCGCGAACAGCACGACCAGCGAGCCGGCCGAGTGTCCGTGGCTGACCAGCCTGGAGTCACGCGCCCCGACCGGTGACGAACGCGCGGCCAGGACGGTGGCGCCGGCGCCGCGGGACCCGTACCACGAAAGTGCGGCTCGACGTGCTCCGACGCATGCACGTCCACGCCCTTGGCGGTGCCGCGCACCGGACGTGAGCCTGCTCGGCCTCCGGACCCCCAGTTGACCATCACCTCCGACAATGGGAGAAAGCACATGCCCTACCGCAAGAGACCGGCCGTCGTCCTGGGCGCCGCGGCGCTGACGCTGCTGCTCGGCGCCTGCGCCGGCCAGGCCGGCACTCTCCAGGGCGGTCAGCAGCCCGCCTCCCCCGACACCGGCCTGGACCGCTTCTATGGGCAGAAACTCGCGTTCAAGCCCTGCGATCCGAAGCTGCCGCCGGGCGCGCCGGCCGTCGAAGCCGAGTGCGCGCGGCTCAAGGTGCCGCTCGACTACCGGAATCCGCAGGGTCAGCAGGCGGAGATCGCGCTGCTGCGCGTGCCCGCGCGCGGAAAGAATCCGATCGGGTCGCTTCTGCTGAACCCCGGCGGTCCCGGTTTCCCCGGCACCGATCACGCGGCCCTGACCGCCGCCGCGTGGGCGAAATCGCCGATCACCGAACGCTTCGACCTGGTCGGGTTCGACCCGCGCGGCGTCGGCGCCTCCAAGCCGGCGCTCGACTGCTACACCGACGCCGAGCGCGACCGCGATGCCAAGCTCTCCTCGATCCCCGCCGGTCTGGACGACTGGACCAAGCAGGAAACCCGCCGGCTCCTCCAGCAGTGCGCCGAGCGCTCTGGCGGCAAGCAGGTGCTCACGCACGTCGGCACCCGCGACGTCGCGCGGGACATGGACGTGCTGCGCCAGGCCCTGGGCGACGAGAAGCTCTCCTTCGCCGGCACCAGCTACGGCACCCGGCTCGGCGCCGTGTACGCGGAGATGTTCCCGAAGAAGGTCCGCGCGCTTGTGCTCGACGGGGCGATGGACCCGCTGGTGGGTACCCACGAGCGGCGCGTCCAGCAGGCCGCCGGGACGCAGGCCGCGTTCGAGCGCCTGGCCGCCTCGTGCGCCACCGAGAAGGACTGTCCTCTCGGCACCGACCCGAAGCGCGCCACCAAGGCCTTCCAGAAACTCGTCCGGCCGCTGATCGACAAGCCCGCGCGGACGTCTGACGGGCGCGGGCTGACGTTCGAGCAAGCGGTCGAGGGGGTGACGGCCGCGCTGTACAGCAAGGCGATGTGGCCCGTCGCGATCGCGGGCATCGCCGAACTGGAGGCGGGCAAGGGCGACAGCCTGCTGAAGCTGCGCGACAGCTATCACGGGCGGACCGCCGACGGCGTCTACCCCGACTCGCTCGAGGCCACGCTGGCGATCAACTGCCTGGACGAGGAGCGCCACACGCCGAAGCAAGAGACTGCGATGAACCGAGCGTGGTTCAAGGCGGCGCCGTTCACCGATCATGGCCGTCCGGTCAAGGAGGCGCGCGACGGCTGCGAGCAGTGGCCCGTCAAGCCGACGCTTGGCTACCCGTACGCCACCGGCATCAAGGGCCTGGCCGACACGCTCACGGTCTCCGTCACGGGCGACGCCATCACGCCGCACGAGGGCGGCATCAACCTGGCCAAGGAGCTGGGCGGCAGCCTGCTCACCGTCGAGGGCGAGCAGCACGGCGCCCTCCTGGCCGGCAACGCCTGCGTCAACGAGGCCGTGGCCGCCTACCTCATCGACCTCAAGTCCCCGGCCGAAGGGGCCCGGTGCAAGCTCTGAGGCGGGTACCGGCACGTCGGAGCCTCCTCCGATCGGCCGGACCGCCCACTATCCCAACGACTCCGGGCCGTTCGCCAAGCCGATGAACGACATCCCGAAGGTCGTGTTCTCGAACTCGCTCACCTCCGCCTACTGGGACGAGACGACGATCGCCGCCGGAGACCTGGCCGAATCCATCACGCGGCTCAAGCGGGAGCGCTCCGACGGCTACCTGCTCGCCCACGGCGGGGCACGGTTCGCCCGGTCGCTGGTCGAGACCGGCCTGATCGACGAATACCGCCTTCTCGTCCGCCCGGTCGTCCTCGGCGCGGGCGAGCGGATCTTCCCGGCGGCGCTTACCCTCGAGCCGAAAAGCACGACCGTGTTCAGCGGCGGAACCGTCGCCCACGTCTTCGCGGCGCAGCCGTGATCGAGCCCGATCGGTGACCGCGGCCCATCCAGTACCCAAAGAACCGGGCCCTGACCAGCCGTAAGGCGATCAGGGTCCGGTTCTGCGCATCCGGTCGGCGGCGACTCCCGCGGCGGCCTGAACCCGTCGCCGGTTCTCCGTCCGACCGTCAAACTGGAGTACTAGTTATCACATGAGCGGATACGAGGATCTCGTCCACGAAGCCCTCGCCGCCGAGGCGACGGGGGCCACAGCCCGCGCCGAGCGGGCCGTCCGCGACCTGCTCACCGCCGGCCCCGGGGCGCTGCGCCGCGTCCTTGCTCCTGGAGTGCGCCGAGATCGCGTAGGCCGGTGAGAGCGCTGACCTTGGTGTAACCGAGGTCAAGGCTGTGCAACTCGGGCAGCCCGGACAGGGGGCGCACGTCGTCGAGCGACCGGCAGTGGGACAGGTCGAGCCAGTAGAGCAGGGGAAAGGCGTCGGCGAATCCGTCGAGCCTGGTCGCCTCGGTGCGAGAGAGGTTCAGCCAGCTCAGGTGGTGCATGCCCAGCAATGGGGTGAGGTCGCTGATCCGGGTGGCGGAGAGGTCGAGATGTTCCAGCCGTGTCAGGGCGGCCAGGGGCGAGAAGTCGGTCACGAGCCCGGCTGAGCTGAGATCGAGCTCGACCAGGCTGGTGAGGCCGGCGAGTTCGGCGATGTCGGCGTAGGAGCCGCATTTGCGCAGGTCCACCGTACGCAGGTTGCTGAGATGGCGAAGGCCTGGGGTGAGGGATCTTTCATTGACCCGAAGGTGGGTGCGCTCCTCGCGCACGAAGGCGGGCGCGAGGAGGAACTCGGCGAACCCGTCCGGATCCGGGGTCGCAGGCCAGAACCTGAGCAGCCGTTCCGTGGGCGGCAATGCGATCTCGGCGAATTCGGCGGCCAGTTCGAGTGCCGGCCGTGAGACCGTGGGGGCGACGATGGCGAGTTCGCGGATCGCTTTCCAGGCGCGTGTCGGGGTTGCCTTGGGCAGGAGGGTGCGTAAGGCCGCGAGGTTCGGTGCTGCGGAGCCGGTGGTCATGCCGCCGCACCATAGTGGCCTCCGCCGACAAGATCATCTCCGCGGGGTTAGGGGGCCTGCTCCCCGTCCCGGACGCCGTGGCGACCCGCCAACGCCCGCACACCATGACCTTCGTACGTTGGGTGAAATGTCCGTGGATAGGGTGTGCTGGTGGTGTCCTCTGATGCGCGGGTGCAGTATTCCGTCTCGACCTGGCAGCAGCCCTGCCCGGCCCCGGCCTCGCCGGAACGTTCCGCGCTCGTGAGGCGGGTCGCCGAGCAAGCGCTGGCCTGCGGCGGTGGACGGGTGCTGGTGGGGATCGACGGGTTCACCGCCTCGGGCAAGACGAGCTTCGGGCACGAGCTGGCCGAGGAGATCGTCAAGGCGGGGCGGCCCGCGCTCCGCGCCACCCTGGACGACTTCAAGAAGCCGTGGAAGGACCGGCACCTCTACGACCGCGAGTCGGGCGAGGGCTACTACCGCAACGCCTACGACTATGAGGCGGTCAAGAGGCTGCTGCTGGAGCCCGGCCGCTCCGTGGAGGCGGTGTCGTGCGCGCTGTGCGGCATCGATCCGCTGACGCAGATCGATCATTCCGGGACGACGGCGCCGCTGGCGGCGGACTCGGTGGTGGTCGTGGACGGGGTGTTCGCGTTCCGGCCGGAGATCGACAAGTACTGGGATCTCCGGATCTGGATGGACGTGGACGCCGAGCTGTCGGTGCGCAGAGGGGCCGAACGCGACCAGGACTGGGCCGGGTCGGAGGCCGAGTCGATCCACCGGAACCGGTACCTGGTAGCCGAGCGCATCTACCTCGAGGAGACCGACCCGCTGAGCCGGATGGACGTCGTCATCGACAACACCGTCTTCGACCGGCCCCGCATCAGGTGAGCCCGAAGAGCGGCAGGCAGGGCTCCAGGTTGTCGATCCGCACGGGGACGGGGTCGGTGAAGTCGTCCCGGCCGAGGCGGAGGCGCTGCTGGAACGCCCGCTTGCCGCGTACCTCGTCCACCATCACCCCGTCCGGCCGGTAGCCGAGCTTGCGGGAGACGCCCAGTGAGGCCCGGTTGTCCAGGTACGCGCTGGAGACCGCCGTCAGGGCCCCGAGCCCCGTGAAGGCCAGGTGGAGGACGGCTGCGCGCATCTCCGTGCCGAGGCCCTTGCCCTGATGGGCGCGGCCCAGCCACGAGCCCGTGTGCACCTCGCGGGTGACCCGGAAGCCGTGCGCGGACAGGTCCTGGGTGCCGATCACCCGCCCCTCGTGGACGACGACGAAGTTGCAGCACCACCGCTCGGGCTGCCACCGCGAGATGAGGCCGAGCTGGTACCGGACGACGTTCGCCGGCAGCTCGTCGGCGGGGACGTCCGTCCACGGCACGCCGAACGGCATCACATCCGGATCGTGCACGCCTTCCACGGCCCGGTCGGCCAGCTCGTCGAGATCGTCCAGAGAGGGCATGCGCAGCTCTAGGCGGGGCGTGGTGAGGCGGAGGTTGAACACGGGCCAGTGACGCATAGTCCGTCATTTCTCCAAAGAGTGGCGCGCCTGGTGCGGGCGGCTGGGGCCTGGTTTGCGCCAGTACGTGAGGAAGCGCAGGAGCCACTCCACGGGCCCGTACCGGTGCCTCTTGAGCCACCAGTGGCTGTAGAAGACCTGGCAGACGAAGACGCCGAGCGCGATCAGCACCTCCAGCGGCGGGCTGACCCGGTCCACGAGCGCCAGCCCGTACCCGGTGAAGATCAGCGAGCAGATCAGCGACTGCGCCAGGTAGTTGGACAGCGCCATCCGGCCCGGCGCCGCGAGCGCCCGGGCGATGCGCGGCATGTACGGCAGCACCCGCAGGAACGTCGCCGCGTACGCCGCCGCCAGCAGCGGGGCCGTCACCAGGTCCACGGCCTCGCCCCAGAACTTGTGCATCGTGCCGTGCCAGGCCGACGTCGTGTAGATGAAGGCGCCCGCGAGCCCGACCGTGAACCCGGTCCACTGCAGCTTGCGCAGCGTGCCCGTGTGGGCCGACAGGTCGCGCATGGCGCCCAGCTTGCCGACCGCCAGGCCGATCAGGCACGCCGCCAGCACCGCCGGGCCCTGGAACAGCACGCGGAAGACGATGATCAGCGACAGCTTCCTGAGGTGCTCGGAGATGATCTGCAGGGCGGAGGCCGCCAGCGCCGTGTCCGCCTTGGTGGCCTCCGCCGCCGAGTCCGCCACGGTGCCGCCCATGTCCAGGCCGAACGTGGCGAGCAGGGCCAGCAGCACGAAGCCGAGCGCGAGCATCGCGGTCAACATGACCGCCAGCACCACCGCGGCCTTGGGCCGGAGCTTGCGGAAGATCAGCAGGGCCAGGCCCACGGCCGCGTACGTCGTCAGGATGTCCCCGGGGAACAGCAGCACGGCGTGCGCCAGCCCGATCAGCAGCAGCCCGGCCAGGCGGCGCAGGAACATCGGCCCGAACGGGCGACCCTGCCGCGCCGCCGAGTCGACCTGGAGGGTGAAGCTGTAGCCGAACAGGAAGGAGAACAGCAGGTAGAACTTGTTCTCCACGAGCAGCGTCACGGTGAACCGCACGGTCCAGTCCAGCGGGGACTGGAAGGCGGGTTCGGCCATCCCGGCCATCCGGTAGCCGGAGGCCAGGAAGGCGATGTTGACTACGAGGATGCCCAGGAGTGCGAAGCCTCGTAAGGCGTCCACGGAAGCGATCCTCGCAGCCGCGAGTCGTGCGTTCGGCATGGCGGGAAGCGTCTCCTGTGTCCTCATATGGAGAACATCATCCCGTACAAGCTGAGTGTTTCCTGTGAATTCAGTTATTTTGTGCGATATAGATGAATCGCTCGATGATCACCGCTAGCGCGACCACGAAAGCGGGCACGGCGAGGAAGAGCAGGCGCTTCCTGGCCTTGCGTGCCCGGTTGGGGCCGTTCAGCCGGATGACCTCGTACGCGAAGAGCGAGACCCATGTCACGGCCAGCGCGCCGATGCCCACGGGCGTCCACGGGGTGGTGGGGTCGCCGCGTCCCTTGTACGGCTGCGGTTCGGGGATCTCGGTGCCCCGGACGAACTTCTTCCAGGTGTAGAGGGCCGCGTCCTGGTTGGAGAACACCCGCTTCAGGTCCGGCGAGGCGTCCAGCGCCGCGCGGAACTTCGTCCCCCAGTCCTCCGGGAAGCCCTCGTTGAGCTGCAGGTAGCTCACCTGCCCGCGGCTCACGATCAGGTACGAGTTACGCGGTTGCTCCTTGAGCGCCGCGATCGCGTCCGCGACCTGCGTCGGGTCCTTGTGCACCAGGGCCTGCACGCCGAAGTTGACCAGCTCGACGTCCTTCTCGCCCCACGGCAGGGTCGGCGTGACCTCCGGCCCCGTCTTGGGGACCAGGTAGAGCACCTTGGCGCTCGGCTTGTCGTGCTGGTAGACGTAGTGCAGCGCGGCCACCTCACCCACGGTGACCCGCTCGAACTTCTCGTTGCCGTACCTGGCCAGCAGGAACGCGAACGCGAAAAGCACCGCGAAGCACGCCGCGAGCACGACCGAGAGCTTCTTGGTGAGCTGCGGGTTGAAGCGCACGTTCCGCTTGCGCAGCGGCACGGTCTCCTCGCGCACGTCCGCGCTGTCGGCCGGCAGGTTGGGGAAGAACGCGTACGCGGCCAGCAGACAGGCCCCGGGCAGCGCGAACATGTAGATCCGCAGCCCGATCTCGCCGCCGTAGCTCTGCAGCCCCAGCGCCAGCACCGGCACGCAGAGCAGGATCAGCGCCGACCGGTCGAACACCCCGCGCCGGAACCGCCGGAACAGCCCCGTGGCCGCCAGGCTGAGGATCACCACGAGGATGCCGAGCCGCGCCTGCAGCACCAGCGCGTGCGCGGGGTCGCTGCCCTCGATCCGGTCGCCGGTGCTGTTGCCGATGTTCTGCAGGATCCGGCCGAAGCCGCCGAAGATGGCGCCGATCTGGCTGGACCAGAAGCCCACTGTCATGTAGCTGATCCAGGCCAGCACGAGCAGCCCGAGGAAGAACGGCAACCCCCAGGTCAGCGACGTCCGCTTGAAGATGAGGAACGCCGTTACGACCCCGAGCATCATGAACGGGGTGATCTGGTGCGAGGCCACCGACGCGACGAACAGCGCCAGCAGCATCATCAGCATGAGCAGCTTGTCGGCCCGGTACGTGCCGGTGTTGGCCAGCTCGCCCGGGGTCATCGCGTCCAGCTTGCCGAGCAGCTTGCGCAGGCCCTTGGGCGGGATCGGCTTCGTCCGCTGTTCGACCCGTCCGAACCATCTGAGCAGGATCGCGATGAACGCCAGGTACAAGGCGAACGTGAAGCCCTGGGGCGAGAAGTAGTCCTGCCCGATCCACTGCACCAGCACGAACAGCAGCGCCGCGAACCACCGCGCGCGCGTGGTGGCCACGACCTGGCGCAGGATCAGCACGAACGGGAGCAGGTAGAGCAGGTTCGAGACGAGCGGCGTCCACTGCAGGATCGGCGTCAGGTCGGTGATCCCGGCGGCCTTCGTCACGAAGGCGAACAGCGCGAAGAAGCCCGGCCAGCCCATGCGGGCGTCGATGCTGATGGCCGACTCGCCGGTCCTGCTGATGAACTCCACGAAACCGGCGTGGATGTACGCCGTGGGGAAGCGCGGGGCCGTGGCCACCAGCGCTCCCGCGCCGTGCAGGGCGAAGGTGATGGCGGCGATCTGGAACAGCAGGAGGAACTTGCGGTCGGTGCTCTGGGCGACCGTGACGAAGAACGACACGATCATGATGAGGATGGCGATGAACGCCGTCGTCGGGAGGGCCGAGATCAGGCCCAGGCCGTCGATCTTGTTGGGGTCCACGCCGCGCAGGGGTCCTGGCGCGACCTTGAGGGCCAGGATGTACATGGCCAGGCCCTCGAGGACCAGCAGCACGGGCAGCCACTTGGGCGCACTGGCGACCAGCGCGCCGATCCGACCGCCGAGCGTGCGCGGCTTGCCGGGGGCCGCCTGAGGGGCCGGTTGGGGGGTCGCCTGCTGGGGCGGGGCCTGCTTCGTCGCGACCTTGGGGGCCGCGGGCTGCGGGGGCGCGGTGGGCGGGGCGGCGGACATGGGCGAGGCTTGCGGCGCCTCCACAGGCGCGGCAGCCGACCCACTCGCGGCCGATCCACTCGTGGCCGACCCGCCGGCCGACGCGCTGGCGGCCGATCCACTCGCGGCTGACGCGCTGGAGGCCGAGCCACCGGCGGGCGTCGTTCCGGTGGGCGTCGTTCCGGCCGGTGCTCCTCCTCCGGCGGAGGGCGCCGAGGCGGGACGGACTATCGGCACGGGCACGGTCCCGGCGGCCGCGGTCTCGGTGACGGGCCGCTTGGCAGGCGTCGCACCCTTGGCGGGCGTCTTCCCGGATGCGGCGTCCTTGGCGGGAGCTTCGGCCGGCGACGCGCTCTTGGCGGGCGCCTTCCCGGGCGCGGCGTCCTTGGAGGTGCCGGGTGCGGCAGGGCTGGAGGTAGCGCCGCTGGGCGTGGTGGTGCCGGGTTTGGCGGCGGTGTCGGGCTTCGTGCTCGTCGCCTCCGCCGATGCGCCATCGGCCCGCGTCCCATCGGCAGGCTGCGGCCCGCTCGCCGGCTGCGACCGCAGTCCGGGCTTGGTCGCGGAGGTGTCAGCGGGTGGGGCGGTCTGCGCCGGGGTGGTCACCGTGCCCGTCGCGTCCGGGTCGGCGGCCTCCTCCACCGTGGGCGGGTGCCCGATGTGCAGGGCGGCCGGCAGCCGGATCATCGTCGTCGTGTCCGAATCCGGCTCGGCGTCCTCCGCGGGCGGGTCCTCCGCAGGCGAGCCCTCCGGGGGAGCGGTGTCGAACGTCAGCTTCGGGATGACCCCGGTCGCCTCCGGATCGAAGGGCACGTCTGACTCCTCCTTGCCTCCGCGCACCTCCCCTCGCACCTCCGAGGAGCTTGCCACGCCATCGCCGTCCCGTTGCTTCACGTTGACCATCATGCGGCCCCGGACGACCCCTGGGTGACAACCGGCGTACGGGTTTCGCCGAACTTGAGAATTTTACGTAGATTCCCGAAGATCAAAACTGCCACGAGAAGTTCGCTGAAGAGCAGCCCGTACCCCACCGCGTTCACACCCGCGTACGGGAACAGCGCGACGGTGGACACCAGCACGAGCACGGCCAGCCCGATCTGCACGGTCGCCAGCGTACGGGCCCGGCTCTGCGCCCGCAGCGCGCTCAGGTAGACCTCGATCAGCACCCGCGGCAGCACGGCCAGCGACATCAGCCGCAGCAGCGTCGTGCCCTCGGCCGCGAAGGCCGAGCCGAAGATGGTCAGGATCAGCGGCGCCGCCAGGATCGCCACCGCGATGATCGGGGTGACGATCATGAAGGCCCGCCGCAGCGCCCGCCGGCAGTTGTCGGCCAGTTTGGCACGGTCGAAAGAGCCCTCGACGGTCAGCGAGACCGCCATGTTCATGGCCAGCAGCTCGATCATGCTCGCGAGCGTGTGCGCCATCGAGAAGCGGCCGAACGTGGCCTCGCCCACCTGCGTGGCGACCACCACGGGCACCAGGTAGACGATGCCGAGAATGGACAGCGTCCCGGGGAAGTCCCCAGCTAGGAACCTTCCAATTTCGCGCAGCCGAGGAGGCTCCTGCTCGGCGTCGCTCTTCTCCACGTGTCTGGGCACCACGACGGCGAAGATCAGCCAGTTGACGGGGATCAGCGCGAGGGCGGTCGGGATGACCCACGAGACGAAGATCCCGCCCGACGGCAGCGCGCCGGCCAGCGCGACCAGCAGCCCCATCTTGACGATGCCGAAGACCAGGTTGTTCAGGGGCACGAACGTGGCCCGCCGCAGCCCGGTCAGCACCACGTCCTGGAGCGTGAAGACGGCCCACACCAGCACGGACGCCAGGAAGAACAGCCCGGGCCAGAAGCCGCTCAGCACCGAGTACGTCTTGCCCCACATCGGCAGCGTCAGCAGGAAGCCGAGCGCCGCGACCCCGCCCGTGGCGGCGGCCAGGCCGTACCCGCGCAGGGCCAGTTCGGGGGTGCGGCGCCCGGCGACCGGCAGGAAGCGGGCCAGCGCGCCCACGAACCCCAGCGCCGTCAGCGACGCGAACAGCCGCATCGCCGTGATCACCGCCTGGCCGCGGCCGAACTCCTCCGGGGAGTAGAGGCGGGCGGCCAGCAGCCAGTAGCCCATGCCGAGCACGCCGGTGACCACGGTGTTCGCCATGAGCGCGTAGCCCTGGCGGAACAGCGGGTTGCGGAGGTCGTGGAGGATCTTCCCCCAGACGCTAGACATTTCCGCGCACCCGCTGCAGCCCGTACCTCGTCCTGCGCACGACCGCGTACCCCTTGGTGAGGATGCGTTCGCGCAGGTAGATGAGGGGTACGGCGTTGCCTTCGACGGCGCGCTTGAACATGCTGATGGTCGTGTGCTTGCCGACCGTCAGCCGGGGGATGGCGAGCATGTCGTGCCGGTCGGCGGCGATCGTGTTGCTCACGGCGCAGGCGGCGAAATAGCCGGCCTTGCGCACCTCGCGGCGGACGCGGGCGCTGGAGTAGCCGTAGGGGTAGGCCATGGTGGCGACCGGCGCGCCGATCTTCTCCTCCAGCAGGCCCTTGTTCTTGCGCAGCTCCTGCCGCAGGTCCTCGATGCGGAGCTGGTCGAGCTGCGGGTGGCTGTGGCTGTGGCCGCCGATCTCGATGCCGGTCTGGGCGATCTCGCGGGCCTGGCCCCAGGACAGCATGTCGTCCAGCGGCCGGCCCGCCGCGTCCTTGCCCGCGTCGGACACCCAGCCGCTGGTCAGGAAGACCGTGGCCGGGAAGTTGTAGCGCTCGAGCAGGGGCAGGGCGTGGCCGTGGAAGTCGGCGTAGCCGTCGTCGAACGTCACCACGATCGGCTTGTCCGGCATCGAGCGGCCGTTGTTCTGGTTGAGGGAGGCCACGAGGTCGCCCAGGGTGAGAGGGGTGAAGCCGCTCTCCGACAGGTACGCGAGCTGCTCGGCCAGGTCCGAGGGCCGCACGGAATGCGGCTTGGTCTCGTCGTTGGGCGTGTCGGTGACCGAGTGGTACATCAGGATCGGGATGCGGGTCATGATCGTGCCGCCTTCAGCCGTACGGAGCCCACCACGTAACCCCAGGTCGTCCAGGCCAGCCCGATCACGATCGCGGCGGCCCGGCCGAGCCCGCCCACGTCGCCGCGGACGGCCTCACCGACCCCGCGCAGCGCGCCGAGCGGCAGCGTCTTGAGCGCGTGCGCCCGCTCGCTGGCCAGCCCGTCCTGGGTGCCGACCTCCTTCGTCACCAGGGCCTTCGACAGCCCCTCCGCGTAGCACCTGGATCTGAAGTAGGCGAACCGTTCGCGCTGCTTCGACACCTTGTGCCCGATCACGGCACGCGGCTCGAACAGCATGACCGAGCCGGGCTTGCGCTGGCTCAGCCGGATGCAGAACTCCGTCTCCTCGCACCCCAGCGGACGCGACTTGCGCCCCTGCACGCTGCGCCCGATGCCGCTGTGGAAGCCGCCCACCTCGGACACGACGTCGCGCAGGAACGCGGCGTTGCCGCCCATGACGTTGCGGATCGGCGCGCGTACCGCGGGCATGCCGCGGTAGGTGCAGCCGACCGTCCAGTCGAACTCGTACGGGAACCACCGCGGGCGTCGCTCGGACGCCCACAGCGGCTCCGTGCGACCCCCGACGCCCACCACACCGGATTCCTGGAAGCCCTCCTCCAAAGCCTCCAGCCATCCGGCGTCGGCGACCGCGTCGTCGTCGAGGAACGCGACAATTTCACCGTTGGCCGTGGCCACTCCGGTGTTCTTGCCCCCCGACAGCCCTTTCTCATGCGTGTTCTCCACCACAATGGCCTGCGGATACGCGCGCTTGAGCTTGAGGTGCAGGTCGGTGTTGTGGTCGACCACCAGGATCAGCTCGTGTGCCGGGCTGGTCTGGTTCTCGACCGACTCGATTGCCTGCCTGATGTCCTCCCACCGCTCTTCGGTGTAGACGCAGATGACAACAGACGTGTTCACAGCGTTCCTTCTTAAGCGACGCCTCGGTCAGCGGCAGGAGTGGCGGTCGGCTCAGGCTGAGCGGGAGCGGGCTGGCGACGCCACTCCCTCAGGATGGTCTTGAGCACGCGGAAGCCATCTCGTACGGCGTGCAGGTTGCTCTCGCCGTGAATGCGGTTGCGCTCGTGGCTGGGCACCTCATGCACCTTCAACCCGGCCTTGGCCGCGCGCACGTTCATCAGCGTCTCCACCTCGAAGCCGTCGCAGTCGAGGTTGAGCGCGTCGAGGTGACGGGCCCAGAAGGCGTTGTAGCCGTAGCACAGGTCGGTGTACTTGGTGTTGTACATGACGTTGACCATGCCGGTGAGGACCTTGTTGCCCAGCCGGCGGTTCAGCGTCAGGTCGTCGCTGCCGCCGCCGGAGGCGTAGCGCGAGCCCTTGACGAAGTCGGCGCCCGTCACCAGAGCGCCCACGAAGTTGATGATCTCGCGGCCGTCGGTCGAGCCGTCGGCGTCGATCATGACGATGATGTCGCTCGTGCACGCGGCGAAGCCGGCGGACAGGGCGTCACCCTTGCCCTTGCCGGTCTGCGTGACGATCTTCACGTTCGGCCGCAGTCGCTTGGCCACGGCGACCGTGTCGTCGACGGAGTTGCCGTCGACGAGCACGATCTCGTCCACCCACTGGGGGATGGTGGCGAAGACGTGCGGCAGGTTCTCGGCCTCGTTCATCGCCGGCACGACCACACTGACCGTCGGCGAAATGGCCAGGTGCGGGGTGACGGGCGTGAAACTCGAAGGGGGCGGCATCGACCGCAAGGGCGAGGCTTGCAGTTTGCCGTTGTGCTTGGCTATCTCGGGACTCATGGCGAGGGAAATCCTTCCGGGACCCCGCCCTGCTGCGGTCCGGTCGCGGCCACCCCCGGGTGCTGCGGGAATGACGAAGCCGGTGAACGGTGCATTGAAGGGTCCTGTGCTGTGAGGGTGTCTGCCGGGACTTGGGAGCGCTCAGCGTGCTCCCGTTGGTTCTTTGACTACTCCGTTGGGTGACTCCTGCTGCTGCATGGAGGTGCGCACCCGACCGAAGCCCTTGAGGACACGGTCGGCCGCCCTATAAAGAGACGGTCGGTCCATGACAATTGTTCGGGCTTTGTTGAAAGGAGTTCGGCCCATCCAGTGAACGGCCGCGGCGGCGGACGGTCGCGAGATGCGGCCTTCGGCAACGTACAGGACCCCGCTCTTCAGCCAGTCTTTGTACTCCTTGCCGCCCTTGCCCATGTCCACCATGTGCAGGCCGTCGTTCGCGGCGGCCTCGGCCATCTGCAGATGATGGACGATGCCCGGCGAGTAGCGGCCGAACTCGGTGTCGTAGGCGGGGAACCACCCTACAAGCGTGGTGGCCGTGCGGAGGCCGAAATGTCCGGCTACCGGGACGTCCCCGGCATAAAGCATGGTCAGGACGCCCCCGAAGTCCGATGACTTTTCGGCATGCATCATGTCCGTCAATTCGACGATCCACGGCTGGGCGAACCTGTCCACGCGGCCAGTTCTTCGATACTGGTCGGACTTCCAGTTCAGCAGCGTGCGGAGCACCTCGGGGTCGGCCGAGGCCCACTCGAAGCGCAGCTCGCCCTGCTCCCTGCCGAGCTTGCGCTCCTTGTAGCGGACGGTCTTGAGGTTCTTGGGGGAGTTGGTCTTCACCTGTTCGATCCAGGCGTCGTACCCGGCGGTGAAGTCCATGACCGGCGCGGGCCGGACATCCTGCTCGTACGGGGCGAAAGTGGGCTGCCCCGCCACCAGGTGGTCGAAGTCGAACACGCTGAGCTTGCAGGCCCGCAGCAGGGCCTTGGCGTCGAGCTTGAGGTCCGGGCCGGCGATCAGGCCGTGGCACGTGGTGAGGAAGCCGCCGAGCGGCTTGCCGATGCCGAAGCTGTGCCGCTCGTACGGGAAGAACCCCACGATGCCGCTCGCGTCGGAGATGACCGCCACCCTCACGTAATCGCGCAAGCGGTCCATCGCCACGGCGAACTCGACAGACAGGAACGGGTTGTCCAGACTCGGGTCGGCCTTCTGCAGCTCCCGCCATCGTGCCCGCTCGGAGTCCCCGAGCTCTCTGGGCCGAACTACCTGGATGTTCACCTGGCCCCCTGTTGGGTCTGCATGCTCTTCCCCCGGTACAACACGCGAAGCACGTACATGAACCCTCCGAGCACGGCGACCGTCGCGACGCCCGCCCGGGGCGACCACGCGCCGAAAAGCAGCATGGCCTGAGCGAGGAGCACGTTCAGCACGAGACTTGCCGCGGCTCCTACTGATAGTGCGGCAAGGGGGTCACGATCACGCAACAGTCCCACCACTGCCGCCCCTGGGACGACGAGAAGGAACAGAGAGATCAAGAACGGGCGCAGCGGTGTCTCTATGTCGAACAGCGCGACGACCGCTCCCGCTATGCAGGCGAGCGCCAGCAGCCAGGCCAGCGCTCTCCGGTGCTTGAGCATCTCCCTTTTCTCTCCTGCTTCTGCTGGTTAAAGCACGATTGATCGCAGTTCATGGGACCAATCTGCGCCAGGACACGTCAATGCCGACGCTTGAGGACGCATCCCGGTTTACCGGCAGGCAGAGATTTCTCGTGTGATGTTCAACACACGGTCAAGTGACTCCGGCCCGGACGTGGCCCCCAAGCACACCAGAATGCCCTATGTGACCGAGGTTCTTCGAGCCAGGGTCCGATTTATCCGGGTTTGTTGGCAAGAAAAGTTGATCTACTCCCGCTTGGCGTCCGTTTTACCCCTCCAGCGTCTCCGTATTCTCGGCTGACGCGGTTACGGAGGGTGACGGAGTCGGTTCGCTGGAGTTCGTCGGCTCGTCGGTCGGGTCGGACGTCTCGGGCCCGTCGCCGTCCCAGGACAGCGAGCAGTTCGCGCTCCCGCCGTTCGACGTGAACGCGACGCGGCCGCGGCCTGCGGCGTTCGGGTCGACGATCGTGACCCAGATCGCGACCGACCCGCCCGCCTTGATCGACCCGCTCGCGGGGAACACGTCCAGCCCCTGCGAGGCGGTCGCCACCCACGAGACCGTGGCGTTGCGGGCGCCGAGGCCGATCTTGGCGGCACCCTCGATCGCCTTCGGGCAGGAGGTGCGGAGCCGGGCGCCGGGCGCGGGCCTGCGGCGGGTGGGCGTCGGCCCGGCGGCGTGCCGGGCGCTGGGCCGCTCGGCCGGCGTGGCGCGGGTGCCGGGAGTGCGGCTCGGGGTCGGGGTGGGGGTGGGGGCCGGCGTGAGCTCGTCCTCTTCCGGTGAGGGATCGGGCGACGGGCTCTCCTCGCCCGGGTCGAGCGAGGCGGCGGGGGAGGAGGGGGAGGGCGCCGACCGCAGAGGCGTGCCGGTCGAGACGTCGCGGCCGTTGATCACGACCATGGCCCCCGTCGCGGCCAGCACGCACGCGCCCGCCAGCAGCACCGGCGCCAGGCGGCGCGGCCTGCGCCGCCGCGAGCGGTTCTCGACGGCCACGGGGAACCCGGTCCGGTCGAAGCTGTCACCGCGATCGGTGATCAAGGTGCGGGTCTGGTCGCGCTCGGGGTTGACGCACGTGTCGATCACCCGGCGGCGCAGCGAGATGGGCGGGTAGGCGACCGGGACCAGGTCCAGGAGTCTGGTCGCCGAGACCTGCCGGTGCCGGCCCTCGGTGCACACCTCGCACCCGCCGATGTGGCCCGACAACCTGCGCCGCAGCAGCGGGGTGAGCGGGCCCTCACACCCGTCCAGCATCGCCGACAGGTCGGGGCAGTGCGCCCGGCCCGTCCTGGCCAGCACCACGGCCGCGGCGGCGTTCTCCAGCTGGTCGCGGGCCCTGGTGAGCCTGCCGGTCGCCTGCCGTGAGGTCAGCCCGAGCACCGCGCCGACCTCGGCCGGGGTCAGCCCGTGGCGCAGCGACAGCTCCAGGACCTCGCGCTCGTTCCTGCTCAGCTCGCCCAGCGCCTCGTGGACGAGGTCGGTCAGCTCGGGGTCCCCCTGCGCCTCGAGCTCCGGCAGCGGCACGCCGTCCACGGGGGTCCGGCGGGACATCCTGGCCCGCACCTGGAACCTGGTCAGCGCGTACAGCCAGGCCCGCATCCTGGCCGGCTCCTTCAGCCGGTGCACGCACCCCTGCGCGGTGACCAGGGCATCGTGCACGGCCTCGGCGGCCAGGTCCTGGGCGAAGGAGGCGGCGTAGTCGTGCAGCCGCTCGCCGTAGCAGTCGTACAGCTTGGCGGGAGCGTCGGTGTCCGCGCGCCGCAGAGCCTCGAACAGCTCATGATCCTCGGCGCGACCGACGGACGGCCATCCAGGCACGAATTCCTCCCCCGCGGGTAGAACGGGCTCTCAAGCCCCACGCGGAGAGGACGCGGCCTCATTGTGATGGGTTCGCCCCTTATGCCCATCGGGCATGGCTCCATGGCGACTGAGCCCGCCTCACGAAGTGAGGCAATAAGCAGGGTGCACCTCGGTCGGCTCTCAGCCGTCGCAGCCCGGCATGCAGAGGCGGCGTTCCATGCCCTGGAGGAAGAAGTCGCGCACCTGCAGGACGTTCTTGGCGATGTACGCCTCGCCGCCCGCGGCCTTGGCCAGGGCGTCCATCTGCTGCTTGCCCTTCTCGGCCTCCGGGCCGAAGGCGATGAGCAGGATGCTGATGGGCCGCTTCGGGTTGTAGGTCTTCTTCAGGAACTGCAGGATCTCGCTGTTCTTGACGCCGCCGTCCGGGTCGTCGTTGCCGGCGCCGTCCGTGAGGACCAGCAGCGTGTTGATCTTGTCTTCCTGGTACGTCTTCGTCAGCTGCGTGTACGCGGCCTTGATCGTGTCGTTCAGCCCGGTGTCGCCCGTGGGCTTGGCCTGGATCGAGGAGAACGCCTTACCCAGCATGTCCTTGCGCAGCGTGCCGTTGACCGACTCGCTGACCGGTCCGATGGAGACGAGCTCCTTCCAGTCCTTGCCCTGTCCGTCCAGATGCGTGGAGAACGTCCACAGACCCAGCTCGGAGTCGGCGGGGAACAGGCTCAGGCCCTCGGTGGCGATCTTGTTGATGGCCTGCATGCGGGTCATGCCCGTACCGGGGACCGGCAGCGCCATCGTGCCCGAGACGTCGAGCAGCGTGAGCAGGCGGCTGCCGAGGTTCAGCCGGGACCAGGTCTGCACCATCCTGGCCACGGTCTTGCCGTCCGGCGGCTCCAGCGCGGTCGGGGTCTCCTGCTTGAAGCCCTTGTCCGTCGCGAGCGCGTCGCCCGCCTTGCCGTCCGTGCTGCGGAAGCCCGCGTCGCGCAGGGTCTTCTTGGCCGACTCCGTGGCGAGGTCCTGCTTGAAGTCCGCCGCCGCCTTGAGCACCGCCGGATCCTTGGTCAGGATCGTGACCGGGTAGTCGAGGTTGAGCGTGCCTTCCTTGGGATAGAGCGCGACCACCGGCGCTTCCGGCTTCTTCGCGTTGTGGGCGTAGATGGCCTGCTCGGAGGTGACGCCGATGGGCACCCTGCTGCCGGACTTCACGGTGAGGCTGGCCAGCAGCGCCGTGGGGTCGGAGGCGAGCTGGCCCGACAGCTCCTTCATCGCGCCCACCAGCGCCTTGTCCAGCCCGGCCTCCTTCGCCGTGCCGGCGGCGGCCAGCAGCGCGGCCAGCCCGGCGGAGTTCTTCTGCGGGTCGAGAGCGAGGACGCGGACCTTCTTGCCCGGACCGTCCACGTTGGCCACGTTCGCGGCCGAGATCATGGCGGCCCAGCTCGGCTGGAGGGCGCCGCTCAGCTTCGACGCGAACGACTTCGCCGTCGCCAGCACCACGGGCGAGGTCGCGATCGACCCCTCGATCTGCGGCAGGGCCTGGCCGGCCGGGGTGTTGCGCAGGCTCTCCATGAGGAGGCTGGAATCCGCCACCCAGAAGTCCGCCTTGGCCTTGCCGGCGGCCACCGCGTTCGCGGTCCTGGCCGCGGCCTCCTTGGCCACCGTCACCTCGACGCACTTGCTGTCGATCGAGTGCATGGCCTTGTTGTAGTTGCCGGCGACCTTGTTCAGCGCGGGCTGGATGTCGGGTGTCGCGACGACCCGCAGCGCCAGCTTGCCGCCCGAGCAGTCGTGGTCGCGGTTGAAGATCACGAACGCGGCGACACCGAGGAGCACGGCCAGCGCGACGGCACCGGCCAGCGGTACGAGAACCCTGCCGCGGCCGTTCGACCTTCTGCGGGCTGGGGGTGGTTCGTGCGCTCTGTATCCGCCATCAAGCTCGTCTGTGCGGTGTCGCCCCACGATGTCCTCTTAGGTGTGCTTGAGACCTTCCGGAGACCCTAGCGGGAGATGCTCCGCAATACTCCGGGAACGATACTCGGTGTGGCGAGTGCGGGAAAACAGCCCTTTTGGTGCGGTGATTACCCTGTGTGGGTGGTGTTGGCTGCGTGCGTGACGGTTTCTGAGAGATATGCATGATCGGCGAATCGGGGGCTAATGGCAGCACTGATGGCCGCGCCACGCCCGGCTTCCCTCCCGTACGGCGACCGCCGCCAGCACCACCGCCACGACCGGATCGACCCACCACCACCCCAGCGTGTTGAGCCACAGGCTCGCCAGCACTCCCGCCGCCATGGCCGCGCAGATGAGGTTCTGCGTCCCCTCGCCGGACGTGGCCTCCGACGCCAGGCGCGCGCCGAGCCGCCGCTTGGCGATCCCCAGCGCCGGCATGCTGACCAGGCTGAACGTCGTCACCACGATCCCCAGCACGCTCGGCGTGGCCCGGTGCCCCGCGTCCAGGTCGTGCGCCACGTGCAGGACGAGGTACGGCGCGAGCAGCCAGAAGCTCACCGCGACCGCCTTCCTGGCGGTGTTCTCCGCGTGCGGCGAGAGCGTGCGGGCGCCGGTGAACCGCCACACCACGATCAGGCTGGCCGCCGCCTCCACGAACGCCGACAGCCCCCAGCCGATCAACGCCAGCGAGTGGGCCGCGAAGCCGGCGGCCAGGCCGAGCGTGCTTTCCACGCTCAGCCAGACCAGGGTGGCGACGGAGAGCGACCGGGCGGCGCGGGCTGCGCGCAGCCAATCGGCTGACGCGGCCGGACGCTCATGAATCCGCTGGTCAGGCACCATGACCCCCCGCACTCCCGGCTATCCGGCCGTCGACAGCGATACGTACCGTACCCATTACAGACAGTAGCGTAGTTTCGTCCGGGCAAAGGATGGTCAAGCTTGCCCGCATAATGAGCGTTGATCGCCAGGTCGCGAAGGTTGCCCGGAACGCCGAGGGAGGGCCGGTTGCCGTTCACGCCCAGTCATGTGGCCGCGATGGTGCCGCTGATTTCGTCACAGCGCGTACGCAGGTTCGCCGATCCGTGGGCGATGGCGTTGGGGGCGATGGTGCCCGACCTGCCGATCTTCCTGCCGTTCCTGCCCGACTACGGCAACTGGCACTCCTGGCTCGGTGTCGTCACCATCGACCTGGCCGCCGTGCTGGTGCTGCTGCCGCTCTTCCACGGCGTCTTCAGGGACCCGCTGATCTCGCTGCTCCCGTCCTCGCTGGCCGGCCGTGCCGCGCTCCTGGCGCCGTCCCGGCTGCGGCTGCTCCCCATGGCGGTCGGGGGCGTGATCGGCGCGGCCAGCCACGTCCTGTGGGACTCCTTCACCCACTCCACCGGCCCGGTGGAGTGGGGCGGCTGGCTGGCGGTCTCGGTCATGGGCGTGATCAGGCTCTTCCGGCTGCTGCAGTACGTCTCGTCCGTGATCGGCCTGGCCGTCGTGGTGTGGTGGGGCTGGCGCGGTCTGTCCCGGATGCCCGCGGCCCCCGTACCGGAACGCCTGCGGATCGCCCCGCGCGTGCGTGCGGTCGTCATGACGCTGTGCTCGATCGGCACGGTGGCTGGAGCGTTCCTCTGGCCCCTCGTGGACGAGCCCGTCCCGCACCTGGGCCTGCCCAGCGTGATCACCAAGACGGGCGCCGGAACGCTGATCGGCCTGTGCCTGGTGCTCGCCTGCTACGCGGCGGTCTGGCAGGTCAGGCGGCGCATGGCAGTATCGGAAGGTGCTTGAGTACGTAACCGACGCCGACGACCCCCGCCTGTCCGACTACACCCGGCTTCGGGACGTGGAGCTGCGCAAGAGCCTGGAGGCGTCGCGCGGCCTGTTCCTGGCCGAGGGGGAGAAGGTGATCAGGCGGGCCATCGGCACCGGCCACCCGATCCGCTCGGTCCTGACGACGCCTCGCTGGCTGGCCTCGCTCGAGGACGTCCTGGGCGACGCGACGGTCTTCGTGGTGAGCGACGAGATCATGTCGGGCATCGTCGGCTTCCAGGTGCACCGCGGCGCCCTCGCCTCGATGGAACGCCTCCCGCTCCCCGCCGTCGAGACCCTGCTGAAGGGCGGCGCCCGGCGGCTGCTCGTGCTGGAGGACCTGGTCGACCACGCCAACATCGGCGCCATCTTCCGCAGCGCCGCCGCCCTGGGGGTGGACGGGGTCGTGCTGTCGCCCCGGTGCGCGGATCCGCTCTACCGGCGGGCGGTGAAGGTGTCGATGGGGGCGGTGTTCTCGATCCCGTACGCGCGGATGGACGACTGGTTCGGCGGGCTGGCGCAGCTGAGGGAGGCGGGCTTCCAGACCCTGGCCCTCACCCCGGACCAGGCGGCCACGCCCCTGGACACCGTCGAGCTGGCGGAGCGGGTCGCGCTGCTGCTCGGCGCCGAGGGCGACGGGCTCTCCTCCCACTGGCTGCACGAGGCCGACCGGGCGGTGTGCATCCCGATGAGCCGGTCGGCGATGGCGGCGGGCGTCGACTCGCTCAACGTGGTGGCCGCCGCGGCCATCGCCTGTCATGGGTTGATGCGATCTGCGGGCTGATTGAGCCGGTTTTGTCCGTCTTGTGTACTGTCGAGACGCTGTTTTCATGATCGGAACATAAGGAGAGCCGTCCGAGATGTCCTTGTGGAAGGCGCTGGAAGGGGCGCGTGTCCTTGATCTCGCGCAGCCGATGCGCAAAGGCATGCCGCAGTCACCGAACCACCCCCCGTTCCGGATGGCGCTGGAGCGCAGGCACGGCGACATGGTCAGGCCGGACGGCGGCTCCGCCGCCAACGAGATCATCGTCACGGGCGGCCACGTCGGCACGCACGTCGACGCGCTCGCGCACGTCTCGCAGGAAGGGCTCCTGTACGGCGGGCGGCCCGCGTCCGAGGTGATGTCGCACGAGGGGTTCGGCGCGCTCGGCATCGACACCTTCGAGCCGTACGTGGGCCGGTGCGTCCTGCTCGACGTGGCCGCCGTGCACGGCGTGGACACGCTGCCGGCCGGCTACGAGATCACCGCCGACGACCTGTCGCGGGCCGCCGGCGACCTGGAGATCCGCGCCGGCGACGCCGTGCTCATCGGCACCGGCTGGTCGCGGCTGTGGTCGTCGGCGGAGGAGTTCGTCGGGCAGCGGGGCGGCGTTCCCGGGCCGGGCGTCGAGGCGGCGCGCTGGCTGGCCGAGCGCCGGCCGCGCGTGGTGGGCGGCGAGTCCATCGCCTTCGAGCACATCGCGCCCGGTCGCGGGCATGCCACGCTGCCCGTGCACCGGATCATGCTGGTGGAGTCGGGCATCAACATCGTGGAGACCATGCGGCTGTCCGAGTTGCTGGACTCGGGGGCACGCGAGTTCGTGCTGGTGCTGAACCCGCTGCCGGTCGTCGGCGCCACCGGCGCCCCCGTCCGTCCGCTCGCCGTGATCGACTGACCTGAGAGGGACCATGACAACCCATGTCCAGCGGCTGGCCGAGTTCGCCGTCGCCTGCCGTGACAAGGGCGTTCCCGACCGGGTGCGCGACGATGTGACCGGACGGGTGCTCGACGTGCTGGGCAACTGCCTGGCCGCCTACGCCGAGCCGGAGGGCGACGCGGGACCGGCCGTGCTGCGGGCCGTACGCCGGTGGGGCGGCGTCGAGGAGTCGAGCGCGATCGGCAGCGGCGACCGGCTCCCCGCGCCGGCGGCGGCGCTGGTCAACGGCACGCTGGCGCACGCGCTCGACTACGACGACACGCACCTGCCGTCGGTGCTGCACCCGAGCGCGTCCGTGGTGCCCGCCGCGCTGGCCGTCGCCGAGGCGACCGGGGCGAGCGGAGCCGCGCTGGCCGCGGCGATCGCGGCGGGCGTCGAGGTGTGCAACCGCCTCGGAATGGCCTCCTACCTGCCTGAGGCGCGCAATTCGCTCTTCTTCGAGAAGGGTCAGCACGCGACGTCCATCTGCGGCACGCTGGGCGCCGCGGTCGCCGCGGGGCTGCTGTTCGACCTCACGGCGGACGGCATCGCGCACGCGGTCGGCGTGGCGGCCAGCATGGGCGCGGGCGTGATCGAGGCCAACCGCACGGGCGGGACGATCAAGCGGGTCCACTGCGGCTGGGCCGCGCACGCGGGCGTCTCGGCCGCGGTGCTCGCCCTGGAAGGCGTGACCGGGCCGCCGACCGTGCTGGAGGGCCGGTTCGGGTTCTTCCAGGCCTGGCTCGACGGCCGGTACGACGACGCCGCGCTGCTGTCCGGCCTGGGCGAGCGGTGGGAGCTCCTGCGCACGGTCTACAAGCCCTACCCGACGAACCATTTCACCCACCCGGCCATCGACTGCGCCCTGGCGCTGCGGGCCGGCGGCCTGTCCCCGGACGACGTCGAGGACATCGAGCTGGGGGTGCCCGCCCCGGTGCTGCGCACGATCGCGGAGCCCAGGGAGGAGAAGACCGCGCCCAGGTCGCCGTACCACGCGAAGTTCTCCGGCCCGTACACGGTCGCGGCGGCGCTGCACGGCGGCGGCGGGCTCGGGCTCTCCCTGGACGACTTCGCCGCCCTGTCCCCGGAGCGGCTGGAGCTGGCCAAGCGGGTGCGTTGCGTGGCGGACGAGCGGGCGTCGGAGATCTTCCCGCGCGCGTTCGCGGCGGTGATGCGGGTACGGCTGCGTGACGGCTCGACCCTGGAGCACCGCGTGGACTCCTCGCGGGGCGGGCCGGAGCACCCGTTGACGGCGGACGAGCTGGGGGTCAAGTTCCGCGCCAACGCGGGACGGGCGCTGCCGCCGGACAGGGTGGACGCCCTCCTGGCGGCGGTCGGGGACCTTCCCTCGGCGCCTTCGGCGGCGCCGCTGCTCCGGCTGACCGTCGCTATGTGAAGTTGATCCCTCTCCTTCGGGGATCGGGCTAATGTGGTGATTCGACACGTCTGATCGCGGACCCTGGGGAGGGCGCGTGTCCGTGTTCGAGGTGCTGCGGCCGGAGGATCCGCGGAAGGTGGGACCGTACCGGATCGAGGCGAGGCTGGGCGCCGGCGGGATGGGGCGGGTCTTCCTGGGGCGGTCGAAGAGCGGACGCGCGGTGGCGGTCAAGGTCGTGCACCCGGAGCTCGCCGCCGACCGGGACTTCGGGCAGCGGTTCGCCCGCGAGATCTCCCTGGCCCGCACGGTGAGCGGGTTCTTCACGGCCGGGGTGGTGGACGCCGATCCGGAGGGGGCGCCGCCGTGGCTGGCGACGGCGTACGTGCCCGGCCTGTCCCTGGACGAGGCCGTCGCCGAGCACGGGACCTGGCGCGAGGAGGCCGTTCTCGCGCTGGGGGCCGGGCTGGCCGAGGCGCTGGAGTCGATCCACGCGGCGGGGGTGGTGCACCGGGACCTGAAGCCCTCCAACGTGCTGCTGGCCGTGGACGGGCCGCGGGTCATCGACTTCGGCATCTCCGTGGCGGTGGAAGGCAGCAGGCTGACGCGGACCGGCGTGTCCGTGGGAACGCCGGGGTTCATCTCTCCCGAGCAGTTGACGGGGGACTCGGTGGGGCCGGCCAGTGACGTGTTCTGCCTGGGGGCGGTGCTCGCGTACGCCGCCACGGGGACCGGGCCGTTCGGGGGCGGGTCGTGGCAGGGGCTGTGGTACCGGACCGTGCACGAGGAGCCGGACCTGGAAGGGCTCCCGCCCCGGCTTCGCTCCATCGTGCGCCGGTGCCTCGAGAAGCGGCCCGAGGAGCGGCCGGGCGCGACGGCGCTGCTGGACGAGCTGTCGGACGGTGCCACGGGGGGTGGCGCGCTCGCCGAGCTGTACACCGAGGCCCGGTGGCTGCCCGACCCCGTCGCCGAGGCCGTCCGCACCCTTGTCGCCGAGTCCGCCCCACCCCCGGAGCAGCCGGACGACGTGCCCGCCGTGGCGGAGCCGATCGCCGGTGCGCCCGCCGGTGGGTCCACCGTGGTGGAGCCGCCGAGCCCGAGGTCCACGAAGGCCGGGAGTGCCGGGCTTTCGGCGCACGAGCAAGAGACGCGGCTGTCGCCCGTACGGGGCCGGGAGGTCCCCGCGCCGCCGCGCCCGGCGAAGGCCGTGGACCCGACCTCTCGGAGGTTACGCGACCGGATCATGGTGGCCCTCTTCGTGAGCCCCTTCGTGGCACTGGCGATCATCGCCCTCTCCCCGGGGAGTCCCGAAATGCCGGACTTCTCGGACCTCTCGGACTCCGAGTTCACCGCGAGCCCGACGCCACAGGAGAGCGGCCGGTTCTCCCGGCCCATCGACTACTGCGCCCTCCTCGAACCGGGTCAGGTACGGCGACTCGTCCCGCGGCCGCGCGAACGGTACGACGACAAGACCGGCGGCTGCATCTGGACGTCACAAGGCCGGGCCCTCGACGTGACACCGCTGGGGCCCGAACCGGACGCCGCCAAATCGTGGCACCCCAGGACATCGGCGGCGCGCCAGGAGTTCCTCCGGCGACAGGAGCTCGCCCCCGACGCCTCCTCGGGGATCGAATGGCGGCGGGACGACATCGGGGTCGAGCGGGTGTTCAGGGACTCGACCACGGGGTCACGGGACGTGCCGGGCATCGGCGAGGAGGCCTTCGCCGCCGACGTCGGCCCCCGCGCGGGTGGCGTGCACTACACGAAGCTGACGTTCCTCCAGGACAACCTCGTCATCGAGGTCACGTACACCGCCGTGGACGCCAAGGTGAGCGACCGGGGCATCCGGACCGGCGCGGTGCGGGCTGCCGAATGGGTGGATACCGCCCTCGAACGAGGAGGCGCGTAGCAGGGCTCAGAGCCAGTCGGGGTAGCCGTCGGCGTCGGGCGAGACCGGCCGGCTGGTGACGGAGCAGCCGTCGGCGGTCTCCCTGATGCGCCGTTCGAGCGTGGTGACCTGACCGTCCGTCGTGATGAGCGTGAGCTCCCAGACGGTCGTGTCACGGCGCGGGGACGGCACTTCGGCGATGTCGATCGAGGCCGCCAGGCCGGCGCTGAAGATGCCCTTCGCCAGGGCGGCCGCCCTCTCATGGCCCTCGACCGTCGCTCGGACCTCGATGAATTGCGCCATGGGGCTGTCCTTCGGGAGAGGTGTGAGGGCAACCTTACCTACGTGACTCCCGGTCGGTAACCGATTTCCCGCGGCCGGGCCGGACTCGACCCGAGGAGTGCGGATGACGAGCAGAGCAGTGGTTCTGGGTGGTGGCGGGGTGCTGGGGATCGCCTGGGAGACGGGCGTCCTGGCCGGGCTCGCCGCGAACGGCGTCGACCTGCGGGAGGCGGACCTGGTGGTGGGCACGTCCGCCGGCGCGCTCGTGGGCGCGCAACTCGCCTCCGGGCTCGATCCCGAGCACCTGTACGCCCGGCAGCTGGAGCCTCCGACCGGGGAGAGCAGGCCGACGTCGTCGCCGCTGGGCCTGTTCCGCATGGTGTGGAACCTGTCCAGGTCCAAGACGTCCCAGGAGTTCGGCGCGCGGATGGGGCGGCTCGCGCTGGCCGCGAGGACCGTACCGGAGGCGGAGCGGCGCGCGCAGGTGGCCCGGTGGCTCGGCGACGAGGTGCGGGAGTGGCCGAATTGGGCCGGTCGCAGCGGATCGCCGAGGAGGTGGCCGCGGTCTGGCATGACTAGGCGACCAGTTTCTAGCGCTGCTAGACATCGAGTCATCGCTAGGTTAGCGTTGCTAGCACTTCTACCGATGACTCTCGCTTGGAGTGCACAAGATGGTCACCACCGCTTATGTGATCGCAGCCCTGGTCGGCATCGGCCTCGTCGTGGTCAGCCTGCGCTTCTTTTTCGTCCCCGAGGCCGCGGCCAAGGCGTACGGCGTGCCGGGCTCGGCCGTGGGCATGGACACGGGCGCCTACTTCTCCGTGAAGGCCGTTCGTGACCTCGGCACCGCCCTGGCCATCTTCGTCATGATCGCCGTGGCGGACGCGCACACGCTGGGGTGGGTCATCCTGGTCATGAGCGTCATCCCCGTCGGCGACGCGCTCATCGTGGCCAGGCGCGGCGGCCACCCCAGCATCTCGTGGGGCATACACGGCGCCACCGCCCTGGTCAGCGCCGCGGCGGGCGTGCTGCTCCTCCTGGGGTGACCTGGTTCGTCAAGCGTGTGCCGGGGGAGCGGTCGAGGCGCGGACGATCAGCTCGTGCGGGAACACCAGCCGCTCCGGCTCCGCCGCGGCCCCCGACAGCAGCAGCCGCCCCGCCGCCGCTCCCATCTCCTGCTTGGCCTGCCGGATCGTGGTGAGCCCCGCCTCCTCGGCCGCGCTGTCGGAGAACCCCACCACCGACAGCTCCCCGGGCACCTCCAGCCCCAGGTCGGCGGCGGCGTCGAGGACTCCCAGCGCCAGCACGTCCGTGTTGGTGAGGATCGCCGTGGGGCGCGGGTCCCGCCCCAGCAGCGCGTGCCCCGCCTTCCTGCCGGCCTCGCGGGAGTTGCGCGCCACCTCGTAGAACGGCACCCCTGACCAGTCGATCCCGGCCTCCTCGCACGCCTGCCGGTAGCCGCCGGCACGCCGCCGCATGGCCTCGAACACCGCGCCCTCCTGGCGCTCCAGGGAGGCCCAGCCGGTGTGGCCGTCGTCGTGCAGCCCGACCATGGCCACCCCGATCCGCCGGTGCCCGAGCTCGAGCACGTGCCGCGCCGCCGCCGCCGCGGCCGCCGGCTCGTCGGTCCCCACGAACGGATGCCCCGGCACGTACGGCTCGTCCACCACGACGACGGGCAGCTTCCTGGCCAGCACCTCCGCCAGCGCCGGATGCCCGTCGGGCAGCGACATCACGCAGAACGCGTCGACCACCGCGTCCCTGACCGTCTCGCTGCGCCGGTCGCCGTGCGGCAGCGGCAGGATGAGCAGCCCCACCCCCGCGTCCTCGGCCGCCGTCGCCAGCCCCTGGAAGAAGCCGATCGCGTACGGGTCGGCGAACGCGTAGGCCAGCGTCTCGCTGAACAGCAGCCCGAGCGCCCCCGCCCGCCCCAGCCGGAGCGATCGCGCCGTCGGGTTGGGCCCCGCGTAGCCGAGCTCGTCGGCCACCTCCATGATCCGCTGCCGCAGCCCGTCGCTGAGCTGGTCGGGCCGGGAGAACGCGTAGGACACGGTGGCCCGGGACACGCCCAGCCGGTCGGCGATCGTCTGCAGTGTCACCCTGGCCATCGTCCCACCGTACCGAAGAGCTTGCCCGGCTTGTCTTAATCGATTAAGGTCTTAATTGATTAAGGAGGGTTTATGGATCCCATGCAAGTGCTCGCTCACCAGACCGCGATGGGCTACCGGGAGTCGCTCGGCGAAGCCCTGCCGGGCGCACCTCGGCAGCCGCACCGCGCGAGGGCCAAGGTGCGCGTACGGGTGGCGCACTCGCTCAGGTGGACCGCGGATCGGCTGGATCCGGCGTGCCGTACCGCGTGATGCAGCACAATGTGAGGTGCTGATTACGTACAGCAGCCAACGGGGAAGGCTTATGTACCTGGACTGGATCATCGCGATCGCCACCTCGGCCCCGGCGGGCCTCCCGGACCCGGCCCTGACCTGCGCCGTCGCCACGCCGTCCGAGCGGCCGCTGGCGTTCACGCCGCAGGTCGGCCTCACGCCGCGGCGCGTCGCCGCCCGGGGGAACCTCCAGCTCACCGACTGCACCTCACCCGACGGCTCGGCCCCGTCCCTCCGCTCCGCCTGGGTCGCCGTCAAGGCGACCGCGGAGGCCTCGTGCACCAGTGCCCGCGAGGTGCGCGGGGGTGCCGTCATCACCTGGTTCGGCGGGGACGGCCGGCCCGTCGGCACCTCGAGGCTGCGCATCAAGGCCGACCGGCTCGCCACCCAGCATCCGGCCGACGCCCTGCTCACCGGCACCATCGCCGCCGGCGCTCTCAAGGGGGAGCGCGTCCGCGGCGGTCTCTCACCGGCGGCGGCCATCCTCGGCTGCGCCGCCCGGGGGATGAGCACGCTTCCTGGGAGCGGCAAGATCACCTTCGGGTGAGCCCTTTTCGCGGGTCCCCTGGCCGCTGGTGGTCGCCTGCGGTGCGGGTGCGTCGTCGACGTCGGTTGTCGGGCTGGGGGAGTGGGTAGCGGCTGCGTCTGGGGTGGGGGTGGCGGTCGTGTGGTTGCGGTTGGTGGGGGTCGGTGCGATGAACTCGCCGCGCTACAGCCCGGCCGGGCTGCTGGTCGGCTGGCGCGGTCACCGCGTCCTGCTCGACGGGGGTGGCGACGCCGCGGCCGGTGAGCGGCTCGACGGCTGGCTGGTCTGCGATGAGCGGGCCGAACTGATGCCCCAGATCCGCCGTACGGCGCGGGCGCTCGGGCTGGCCGCCGCGGTGGCGACCTTCGAGACCGCGGGAGTGGAGATCGTGCCACTGCCGGTCAGCCACACCTCTCACCCCACCTATGGCTACCTGATCAGGACGGCCGGGGCGCGGGCCGTCTGGGCGCCGGAGTTCTGGGGCTTTCCGGACTGGGCGGCCGGGGTGGATCTGATGTTCGCCGACGCCGCCGGTTGGGACCGGCCGATCCGCTTCGCCGGGGGTGTGGGCGGGCATGCGAGCGTGCTCCAGGTGGCGCGGGAGGCGCGCGATCACGGGGTGGGGCGGCTGGTGTTCGCCCATGTGGGCCGCCCTTCCATCCGGGCGATCGACCGGGGAGAGCGGCCGCCGTTCGGGGAGTGGGGCGTCGAGGGGCACGCCTATCGGATGTGAATATGGAAACGGTTATCATGTGCTAGTGCCTCGTCCCGCTCATTCCCCCTGAATTTGGGACAATCCGTGCAACATCGCAGCCTCTGGCTTGCCCTCATGACAGTCCTCTCCCTGTCCGCGTGCTCCGCCCCGGCGGGCGGGCAGAGCACGGGCCGGATCAAGGTGGCGATGCTCCAGCCGCCGCGTTCCGGCCTGTCGCCCTTCAGCGACGACGCCTTCAAGCTCTCCCGCTGGTCCACCGCCGAGACCCTGGTCAACCTGGACGCGAGAGGCGACGCGCGACCCGCCCTCGCCACCGCGTGGACCCGTACCTCCGAACGGACCTGGGAGTTCACCGTCCGCGACGGCGTGATCTTCCACGACGGCAGCCGGTTGACCGCCGGGGTCGCCGCCGCCGCGCTGACCCGCGCCACCCAGGCCACGCCCAAGCCGCGCATCCTCGACGGCGTCGAGCTGACCGCGAGGGCCGAGGGCGGCAAGGTCGTCGTGACCACCCGCGAGCCCGACCCGCTGGTCCCGCACCGACTGTCCTCGCCGCAGCTGGCGATCCTGGCCGAGCGCGCGTACGGCACCGACGGCAAAGTCGATCCGGTCGGCACCGGGAGCGGCCCGTTCAAGCTGGTCAAGGTGAACGGCACCACCACCGCCACCCTCGACCGCCACGACGGCTACTGGGGCACGAAGGCCAAGGCGCCGGGCATCGACGTCTCCTTCGTCCCGGACGGCGCCGCCCGCGCCGCCGCCATCCGCAGCGGCGAGGCGCACATCGCGGAGGCGGTGCCGGTCTCGCAGGCCGCGCTGCTGGCGAAGGAGACGATCAGCGAGGTGCCGATGCCGCGCACCAACACCCTGTACCTGAACACCGCCAAGGGACCGTTCAAGAGCCCCGGCCTGCGCGCCGCCGTGCGCGCGTCCGTCGACGCGGGGCAACTCGTGCGGGGGGTGTACGAGGGGCGCGCCGACGTGGCCTCGGGCCTGCTGGGGCCCGCCCTGCCGTGGGCCGCCGAGGGCCGCGAGAGCCTGGGGGAGCGTACGGCCCCCGCGAGCGCGAAGGGCGTGGCGATCACCCTGGCCACCTACTCCGACCGGGCCGAGCTGCCCGAGGTCGCCTCCGTGCTGCAGCAGCAGCTCCGGGAGGCGGGGTTCGCGGTCGAGCTGGTGGTACGGGAGTACGCGCACATCGAGGAGGACGCGCTGGCCGGGAGGTTCGACGCGTTCGTCCTCTCCCGGGCGACCGTGCTCGACTCGGGGGATCCGGTGGCGTACATGCAGGCCGACTTCACCTGCGACGGCTCCTTCAACCTGGCCCGCCTGTGTGACGAGGACGTCGACCGGGCGGTGCGCGAGGCCGCGGCGGCGGACGCCGGTCCCGCCAGGCACGCGGCGACCCTTGAGGCCGAGGCGGCGATCCTGCGTACCGACGCCGCCGTCCCGATGCTGCACGAGCGCGTGATCCAGGGCGATGCCACCACGGTGCTGGACTCGGTGAAGGACCCGCGCGAGCGCGTCCTGATCACGGCGGAGACCCGCCTCAAATGACCGGCGGGGTGCTGTTCTCGCGGGGTGTCGCGGTCGTGGCGGTCGTCGCGGTGGTCGGGCTGTTGCCCTGGCTGTCCGGTCGTGATGCCGCGCTGTCGCTGCTGCGGGCCCGTTCGGCCGAGCAGGAGCCGACGCCTGAGGCGTTGGAGGCCATCCGCCACGAGCTGGGCCTGGACGGCGGCCCGCTGCCGCTGCTCGGCGAGTGGCTGGGCGGCGTCCTGCGCGGCGACTTCGGCCGCTCGTGGGCGGACGGGAGCGCGGTGCTGCCGTCGGTGCTGTCCGGTCTCGGCGTCTCGCTGACGCTGATGGCCGCCGCGCTGGCGGTGACGCTGGCACTGACGTGCGCCCTGTGCGCGCCCACCCTGGTGCGCGGCGCGCGGGGCACCCTGCGGGGCGGCGGTACGGGGGCGGTGGCGGCGATGCTCGGGGCCTTGCCCGAATTCCTCATCGCGACGGTGCTGCTGGTGACGCTGTCGGTGTGGCTGGGCCTCCTGCCGCCCTACGGCTGGCAGGAGCCGCGGCACCTGGTGCTGCCCGCGTTGGCCCTGGGCATCCCGGCAGGCGGGGTCCTGGGGCGGCTGGTGGACGACACGCTGCCCGCGGCCTTCGCCGAGCCGTGGGTGGGGCTGTGGCGTTCGGCGGGCTGTGGTCCCGGCGTCATCGCACGGGCGGCGCTGCGCCGCGCGCTGCCCGCGCTGGTGCCCCAGCTCGGGCTGGTCGCCGTGGGGCTGGCGGGAGGGGCGGTGGCCGTGGAGACGGTGTTCGCGGTGCCCGGCATCGGCCGGACCGCGCTGGGGGCAGCGGAGGCTCAGGACCTTCCGCTGCTCCAGGCCGCGGTACTCGCCCTGGTCCTGCTGGGTGTGCTCGCCGGCATCCTGGCGAGCGCCGCCCGGCACCGGATGCTCGGCCCCGGCCTCCGCGACGCCGCCCTCTCGCTCCCCGCACCGGCCATCGGCGGCGGCCAGGGCAACGGCAGCCGGCGAGGCGGTGGCGGGCGAGGTGGTGGCCCGGTCGCCGGCGTGTGCGGGGTCGTGCTGGCGGTCGCCGTCGGGTGGGGGTCGCTGCTCGACCCCCTGACCGTGGACGTGGCCGCGCGGCTGGCGGGGCCGAGCTGGGACCACCCGCTGGGCGCAGACGCGCTGGGCCGGGACGTGCTGGCCAGGGTGGGTCATGGCGCCGCGGCCACGCTCGGCGTCTCCGCGCTGGTCTGCGCGGGCTCGTACGTCATCGCCCTGGCCGTCGGCCTCCTCCCCGGGCTGGCCTCCGGCGCGGCCGAGGTGGCCAACGCCGTGCCGCCGGTGATCGCCGGGATCCTGGTCGCGGCGGTGCTCGGGCCAGGCACGCCGGGCGCGTCCGTCGCGGTCGCCCTCGTCTCGTGGCCCGCGCTCGCGGCCCACGCCGCGGCTCTTGTCTCCGAGGTACGTGCCGCGGCCCACCTGACCGCCCAGCGCGCCATCGGCTCCTCGCCCGCCTGGATCCTGACCCGCCACGTCCTGCCCGCGATCGCGGGCCCGGTCGCCAGGCACGCGGTGCTGCGGCTGCCGGGGATCGCGCTGGCCATGGCCTCCCTCGGCTTCCTCGGCCTGGGGGCACAGCCGCCCGCTCCGGAGTGGGGCCTGACGCTGGCCGAGTCGCTGCCGTACGTGGAGCGCGCGCCGTGGGCGGCCCTGGTCCCCGCGGGGATGCTCCTGCTGCTGGCCGCCCTGGCGGTCTCGCTCTCCACGGCGGGCCGCCGGACCCGGGGTGCCGCATGACGCTGCTGCGCGTACGGGACCTGAGGGTCGGCGTGGCGGGCACGGAGGTCGTACGGGGGCTCTCGTTCGACGTGGCCGAGGGCGAGACGCTCGCCGTCGTCGGCGAGTCCGGCGCGGGCAAGTCGCTGACCGCCCGGGCCGTGCTCGGGCTGCTGCCGCCCGGCGCGCGCATGTCCGGCAGCGTGCGCCTGGACGGGCGGGAGCTGTCCGGCGCGCCCGAGCACGTCTACCGGCAGGTACGCGGCCGGCGGATCGCCTTCGTGCCGCAGGACGCGCTGTCGGTGCTCAGCCCCGTGTACCCGGTCGGAGACCAGCTCGCCCGCGCCGTGCGGCGACTGGGCCGCAAGCAGGCCTGGGAACGCGCGGTGGCCGCGCTGGAACGGGTCGGCATCCCCGACGCCGCGCGGCGGGCCCGCGCCTACCCGCACGAGTTCTCCGGCGGGATGCGCCAGCGGGCGGTGATCGCCATGGCCACCGTCAACGACCCCGCCCTCGTCGTCGCCGACGAACCGGCCACCGCGCTGGACCCCGTCGTCCAGACCCGGATCCTCAGCCTGCTGACGGAGCCCCGCGAGGGGACGCGGCCGGCCGTGCTGCTCATCACGCACGACCTGGGGGCGGCGGCCGCGTACGCGGATCGCGTCCTGGTCATGTACGCGGGACGGCTCGCCGAGTCGGGCCCGGCCGGCGCGGTGCTGCGCGGGCCGCGCGCCCCCTACACCGGCGGCCTCGTCGCGTCCCTCCCGCCGCGCGAGGTGACGGGACGGCCGCTCCCGGCGATCGCCGGTTCGCCGCCCGCGCCAGGAGCGCTGCCGCCCGGGTGCGCCTTCGCCCCCCGCTGCCCGGCCGCCGCCGACGTCTGTCACGAGCGGGAGCCACAGCCGCAGGAGGCCGGGGAGCACAGGCTGGCCGCCTGTCACCGGCTCGGCGAGCTGCCCGGCCCGGCCACCGACCTCTACCAGGAGCCCGCATGACGACACCCCTGCTGGAGGTGCGCGATCTCACCGTCCGCTACCCCACGCCTGTCCTGGCGGTGGACCGCGTCTCGTTCACCCTGGCCGCCGGCGAGACGCTCGCCCTGGTCGGTGGGTCGGGGTCGGGCAAGTCGAGCATCGCCGCCGCCGTCCTCATGCTGCGCAGGCCCGAGGCGGGCTCGGTGCGCTTCGAGGGCCGTGAGCTCACCGCGCTCGACGAGCGCGCCCTGCGCCCGCTGCGGCCCGCGCTGCAACCGGTCTTCCAGGACCCGTACGGCTCGCTCAGCCCGCGCCTGCGGGCGCACGACGCGATCGCGGAGCCGCTGCGCGTCCAGGGCCGCTGGGACCCGCTGACCGGTCCCGCCCGGGTCCGCGAGCTCCTCGACCTCGTCCGCCTGGATCCCGCGCTCGCCCGGCGCAGGCCGTACGAGCTGTCCGGCGGGCAGTGCCAGCGCGTCGGCATCGCCCGCGCCCTGGCCTGCGAGCCCAGGCTGCTCGTGCTGGACGAGCCCGTGTCCGCGCTGGACCCGTCCGTACGGGCCGGGATCGTCAACCTGCTCACCGAGCTGCGCGACGAGCTGGGGCTGGGCCAGCTGTTCATCGGTCATGACCTGGCCCTGATCCGGCACGTGGCGCATCGCGTGGCGGTGCTGCGCCACGGCCGGATCGTCGAGACCGGTCCGGCCGGTCAGGTGTGGGCCGCCCCCGCCGACCCGTACACCCGCGAGCTGCTAGCCGCCGGCGATCTGCTCGCCCGCGTAGTCCAGTAGCCGCTCGGCCGTCTCGAAGCGGCGCTCGTTCTGGTCCCCGAGCAGCACGCCGACCACGCGCTTGCCGCCCCGCTCCCCGGCGAAGAGCAGGCAGTAGCCGGCGGCGCGCGTGTAGCCGGTCTTCACGCCGAGCACGCCGTCGGCGCGCGAGAGCAGCTTGTTCGAGTTGCGCCAGGTGTGCGCCCGGTGCAGCGCGGTCTTGGCCACCTTGTGCACCTTGGTGCCCGTCACGGCCGCGAAGGTGCTGTTGTCCAGCGCCTTTTCCGCCAGCTTGACCTGGTCGACGGCCGTCGAGTAGCCGCCGTTCCCGGGGGTGGGCAGGCCGTCGGGGTTGGTGTAGCGGGTGTCGGACAGCCCCAAGGCGCGGGCGGCGCGGTTCATCTTGGCGACGAACGCCGTCTTGCCCGGGCCGTAGCGCCGCGCCAGGGCGTTGGCCGCGTCGGCCCCCGACGGCAGCATGAGACCGTACAGCAGATCGTTGACCGTGAGCCGCTCACCCTTCTTCAGCGCCGCCGTGGTCGCGCCGTTGCTGGTCGCGTGCTTGACGTCGGTCGCCGTGATCGTGATCGTGTCGTTCAGCCTGGCCTCGCGCAGCACGACGTACGCCGTCATGACCTTGACCAGGCTGGCCACGGGCACCCGGCGAGTCTCGCGCTTGCCGAAGTGGATCGTTCCCGCAGAGTCGACCAGGTACGCCGACTTTGCCCCGACCTCCGGCGCGTCCGCCGCCCCGGCCGGGGAGGCGACTCCCACAACCAGCGCGAGTACGGCGGAGCCAATGAAACCCCCAATACGCATGGCAATCATGTTGACAGGAGATCAAGGGTCCGTTTGCCTAACTACGCCATAAAGCCCGATCAGATGGGGGTAAATCAATGCCAGGTTAGAGAGGAGCGGCGGTGGCGGGCAGGTTCGTGATCAGTGAGGACGGGCAGGGCGGATTCAGGTTCGCCCTCGTGGCGAACAACGGGCAGACGCTCGCGGTCGGCGAGGGCTACCCGAGCAAGGCCGCCTGCGTGAACGGCATCGAGACCGTGCGCAGGAACGCTCCCGAGGCCGCCATCGACGACCGGACCGGGCGGGGCCTAGGAGACCAGAGCCTTCTCTGACGCGGCCGCGCGCCGCTTCCTCCTGCGCCGCACCACCAGCCAGAACGCCGCCGCGACGGCCAGCACGGCCACGACCCCGGCCGTGACGGGCGAGCGCGCGGCCAGCTCCAGCCAGCCCCACACGAGCGCCGTGATGCCGAACCACCAGATCGGCGCCCAGGTCAGGCAGCCCAGCGCGCTCGCGACCACGTACCAGGGGTAGGACACCCGCAGCGCCCCCGCCACCCACGGCAGCGTGTGCCGGAGCATGGGCACCCAGAAGCAGCCGTAGACGGCCAGCGCGCCCCACTTCTCGACGACGTGCTCGATCTTCGCGATGCGCTCGCGTCCCACCCGGGCGCCGACGCGCGAGTCGTAGAGCTTCACGCCGAGCTTGCGCCCGACCCAGTAGTAGACCTGGAACGCGCCGAACAGGGCCAGGATCAGGATGGCGCCCACCAGCCAGTAGGGCAGACCGAGCCAATAAGGCCTCGTGGGATCGGCGATGCCGGTCATGCTCTCCCACCCCTCCCAAGCCTTAGGTCAGGCTTACCTTAGTTCAAGTTGCAAGCTTTCGCCATATCGGCTTGCAAGCCGCCGCAACCAGCCGACAAGCAGGCCTCAACCACCCGAGCTCACTCTATGGGTGAGGCAAAAGGGGTGTTGAAGATGGCGTCGAGAAGCGCGGCCGTCCTGGCGAGTGGCACGACGAACGCGGTCAAGCTCATCGTGGCCGCCCTGGCGTTCACCAGCGCGTACATCGGCTTCTCCGCCTACAGCGCAGCCGACGGCGCGCCGGCCGCCGTGACGACCATCACCCTGTCGGCCCGCGAGGTGCCCGTCGCCGAGGAACTGGCCCCGGCCGCCCAGCCCGGCCAGGTCACCCTCGGCGGACTGGTCGGCGCCTGCTCGGGGCCGCTCGTCGCGCGCAGCGTGCTCGTCAGCCTCGAGCCCGGCCGGAGCGTGCACTACGGCTGGAAGCTCGCCCGCTGGAGCCCCTCCACCAAGTCGTGGCGCACGTACCTGGTCGACTACGACGGCTTCGTGGGCTCCGCGCAGACCGTCGAGTGGCGGCCCGAGCTCTCCGGCGACCCCGGCTGGTATCGCGTCGAGCTGTCGGCCAAGGGCGTCAAGACCGTCACGAGCGACCGTTTCCAGGTGAGCTGCTGACCGACCGCCGCGCCGCCTCCACCCAGCGCGGCACGCCGACCCGCTCGGCCACCTCCAGGGCCTTCTCGTAGTGGGCGCGGGCCGCGTCCGGCTGGCCCAGGCGCACGGCGAGGTCGCCCAGCGTCAGCGCCACCGGCCACAGCGCCACCACGCCGGTGCCCGCGCCCGCCACCCGGTCGGCGAACGGTTTGAGCTTGTCGTAGCAGTCGACCATCCGCTCCCGGTCGTCGAGCAGCATGCCGGCCAGCGCCCGCCAGGTCATCGCCAGCTCGTAGAGGAAGTCGGGCCGCACCGGCGGGCGGGTGGCGGCCACGGCCTTGGCGTCCTGGAGGTGCCCGGACGAGGCCAGGGCCAGCGCGTACGCGTCGAGCGTCCACTTGGCGCCCCGCCGGTGGGCGTCGGCGAGCAGGTCGACCATCTCGGCCGCACGGCCGTCCACCAGATGCAGGCAGAACGTCGTGATCAGCGGGAGGTCCTGGCGGCCCTCCAGCATGCCCGCCCGCGCCGTCATCCTGGTCGCGTCGCGATAGGCCCGCTCCGCGCCCGTGTAGTCGCCGGCGATCATCAGCCGCTGGCCCGCGTACCAGACCACGACCGCGGCCGGCGCCGACAGGTCGTACTGCCTGGCCAGGGCGTCGGCGGCGGACGCGTGCTGGTCGGCGACCGCGAACTCGCCCCTGGCCGCCGCGCACTCCAGCAGCACCAGGTGGGCCAGCGCCTGCGTGGCCATCTGCCCCGAGCGCTGCGCGACCTCCAGCAGCTCCCTGCCGATGCTCTCCCGGGTGTCCACGGCGGGGATGTCGTACGACTGCCGCAGCCGCCCGCTCAGCGCCGCCGCGATCAGCGTCGGGTCGCCGCTCTGCCGGGCCAGCTCCAGCGCCTCCAGCGACGCCTGACGCCCGCGCTCGGGGGAGGAGGAGCCCTCCAGCTCCAGCGCCAGCGTGGTCAGCAGGCTGGCCCGCAGCCGCTGCTCACCCTCGGGCAGCTCCATGAGCGCCTTCTCGGTGATGTCGACGATCTCCCACGCGGTGCGGGTGAAGTCGCGCGCGATGCCCTTGTGCGGCACGGCCAGCGACGCCGCCACCTTGGCGGTGATCTCCAGGTCGCCCAGCGGCAGCGCGGCGTCCATGGCCTGGCGGCGCAGCAGCCGGGCCGCCGTCATGTCGCCGCACAGCGCCAGCGCCCTGATCTGGCGCAGCATGAGCCGCAGGCGCTCCTTGCTGCGCTCGGGCGTCTGCGCGCCGCTCTGCTCGTCGCGCGAGCGGTCGAACGCCGCGATCGCCTGCTCCCACAGGGTGGCCGCCTCGCGGTGGGCGAAGCGCCGCTCCGCCTGCTCGGCCGCCAGCCCCGCGTAGTGGACCGCCTTCCCGGCCGCGTCGGCCAGGAAGTAGTGGTGGGCAAGCGCCGCCACGTCGGACGGCGTGTGCTGCTCGATGACCGCCGCCACGGCCGCGTGCAGCCGCGTGCGGCGCAGCCTGGAGGCGTCGGAGTAGATCGTGTCGCGCACCAGGTCATGGTCGAACCTGAGCAGCCCCGGACCCGGCTCGGTCACCAGCCCGGCCAGCAGCGCCGCCTCCACGGCCTCGATCACCGCGTCCTCGTCGCCCGACACGGCGATCAGCACGTCGAGATCGACGTCGCGCCCGATCACGGCGGCCTGGAGCAGGATCTGCTGGGCGCCCGACGGCAGCCGCGAGATGCGCCGCCGCAGCACGTCGCGCACGCCGGAGGGCACCTGCGAGAGCACCTCGGTGGCGCTGGCCCGGTCGGCCGCGCCCTCGGAGTCGAGCAGGCGCACGGTCTCGCGGACGAAGAACGGGTTGCCGCCCGTGCGCTCGACGATCGACTCGACCGCGTCCTCGTCGATGTCGCGTACGCACGTCGCCTTGACCAGCTCGGCCACGGCCTTCGGGTCGAGCCCCGACAGGCCCACGCGGACCGGGCCCAGCCTGGCCAGCGCGGCCAGCACGTCGGACTGGCGGTCGTCGAGCTCGCTCTCCCTGCACGTCACCACGAGCAGCACCCGGCTGGTCGCCAGCAGGCTCGGCAGCGCGCGCAGCAGGGCGAGCGTCTGGTCGTCGGCCCAGTGGAGGTCCTCCAGGGTCAGCAGCACCGGCGCGCGGCGCGCGACCCCGGCCAGGTAGCCGCCGACCGCGCGGTGCAGCCGGAAGCCGCCGGACGCCTCGTCCTCGTCGGGGTCGGGGGCGGCGTCGTCGAGCAGCGGCGCGAGCAGCTGCGCGTATTCGCCCGCGCCGGTCGCGACGGTGAGCGTGCGCAGGATCTCCACCCACGCCCAGCCCGGCGGGGTGGCGCTGGAGTCGGGGCACGCGCCGGACGCGGTGATCCAGCCGTCGGTGGCGAGCCTGCTCTCCAGCTGGCGCAGCAGCGTGGTCTTGCCCGCGCCCGCGACCCCGGCCACGATCGCGACCTGGAACCGGCCTGTGCGCGAGGCCGCCGTGGTCAGCCTGGCAAGCTCGGCGTCGCGGCCGACGAACGGCTCGGGCTCCAGCGGCGGCGGCTCGACGGCCGCGGCCGGCCTGGGCGGCCAGGTGTCGGTGACCGGCGCGGCGGGCCGCGCGGGGCGCGCGGTGACGGCCAGATCCAGCTCCGGGGACTGCGCCAGGATGTCGGACTCCAGCTTGCGCAGCGCGGGCCCCGGGTCGATGCCCAGCTCGTCGGCCAGGATGTTCCTGGCCCGGCGCAGCGCGGCCAGCGCGTCGCCCTGCCGGCCGCAGCGGTAGAGGCCCAGCGCCAGCAGCCGCCAGCCCTCCTCGCGCAGCGGGTTCTCGGTGGTGAGCGCCTCCAGGTCGGGAACGGTCTCGGCGTGCAGGCCGAGCCGCAGCCCGGTGTCGGCGTGCCGCTCGCGGGTCACGAGGCGCAGCTCCGCCAGCCGGTTGACCTCGGCCTCCGCCCACGACTGGTCGGCGAAGTCGGAATAGGGAGTGCCGCGCCACAGGCCCAGCGCCTTTTCCAGGCGGCCTCGGGCGGACTGCGGATCGCCCTCTTCGAGGTGCTCGCCCGCCGCGCGGACGAGCTGCTCGAACTTGAGCGCGTCGACCTGGTCGGAGGCCACCCGCAACGCGTAGCCGGACGCGACCGTCACCAGCAGCCGGTTGGGCCCCCCGCGCGGGCGGCCGGGCTCCAGCACCCGGCGCAGGCGCGAGATGTAGACCTGCAGGCCCGACTGCGCGCCCTTGGCCCCGTCGTCATCCCACAGATCGTAAAGAAGCGTGTCAACGGGCACGACCTGACCTCTGGCCACGAGAAGCCGGGCGAGGACGGCCCGCTGCCGCAACCCGCCGAGGTCGAGTTCGTCGTCGTGTTCGTACGCCTCGACTGGCCCCAGAACTCGGAACGCCACCATGTCAGCCGCCACGCTATGCGGGCCTAGGAATCACGCACAAGGTCTTTGATGGGTTTGGGATTGTCACTACTGGGCCTTCGAGATCGCGGACGGGGGCTCCGCCCCGGCGTTCCGGCCGTTGCGCCTGCGCAGGAGCGCCCATGCGCCCAGAGCCAGGCCGCCGAACGGGATCTCGATAGTGTAAGTCCAGAAGCCGAAAAGCAGTGCGGTCGCGGTGGCCGGAGCGACTCCGACACCGAACCCTTCGGTGAGGAGGAGCACCACGCCGCCCTCCATGATCCCGGCCCCGCTGGGCGTGATCAGGACGGCGGTGAGCACGCGGGAGAGGGCGAAGACGGCGATCGACTGGGCGAACCCCGGCCAGGCGCCCGTCACCTGGAGGCACAGCGCCATGATGGACCACTGGAACCCCAGGAAGAACACCATCGCCAGCGACAGCCCGGGCCATCTCGACCTGACGACGCCGGCGGTGTCGGCACGCAGCTTGTGGAACGCGTCCGAGGCGTGGATCTTCAGCCGCAGCAGCCGGGTGACGCCGTCGAGCGCGCGGCCGAGCGCGACGGCGGCGCGGTCCCAGTAAAGAGCGACCGCCACGATCACGCAGAGCACGAGGATCGAGATCGCGCCCGTCCACCCGGCCTTGGCGACGGTGGGGTTGGGCGCCTCGCCGGCCGCCAGCAGCGCGATGATCCCGACCGCCGGCAGGATGAACCTGAACATCGTGTTCCAGATGCCGCTGACCAGCGTCATGACCACGATCGACCGGCTGGAGAAGCCCCAGCCCCTGGTCATCGCGAACGACACCGCCACGCCGACCGCCCCGCCGAACGGCAGCAGGTTGCTGACCGCGCTCCCGGCCGCGTTGAGCGTGAGGCCCTGGAGGTTGTTGAGGCCGGGCAGGGAGTTGGTCAGCACGAACGTGTACGCCAGCAGGCTCAGCAGCCACAGCACGGTCATCAGCGCGATCTCGCCGGCGCCGAGCGTGCCGAAGACCTTGCCGATCTCGTGCCAGGAGACGGGCTTGCCGGTGAGCGTGCGCACGATCTGCGGAAGGTAGACCACGAGCAGCACGGCCAGCCCGAGCGACAGCACGGACAGCGCGATCTGGAGCCACTTGTTCTTCATCGGGGTCCAGTCTGACGGGTCGCCGGACGAGGATCCTCCTTCGGAGGAATCATTTCGGCCACTGGTCGAAGGGATGAGTGAGCCGGGTGCCCGGCGGCAGGTCGCGGCGGACGTACCACTCGGTGCCGAAGACGAGGCGGTAGATCGGGCGCGGGACCTTCAGCATGACGGCGAGCGTGCGGTCGCTGTCGCCGCCGCTGGCCTGGGAGGCGTGCGCGGCCATGGACGCCCGTTTCTGGCGGGTGTATTTCCTGACGTTGACCCGGTGGGTGATCGTCTCGCTCGACGAGTACGCGCTCTCGAACGTCCGTACGTCGAACTCCGGCGGGAACTTGTAGAACCGCCCCGCCAGCCGCAGCAGCCTGACCAGCGGATCGCGGTTGACCGTCGCCTCCAGGACGATCTCGGTCCCGGCGATCTTGGCCGCCCGCTTGCCCACCCGGTGCACCTGCACGTGGTCGGGGTGCCCGTAGCCGCCCGCCGGATCGTAGATCGCCAGCAGGTCGGCCTCCTCCTCCTGCAGGATCGCGGCCAGCGCCTTGGCCGCAGCCTCGGTGTCGGCGTCGATGAAGGCGTTGTCGGGCCGCTCCTCGGCGATGCCGCCCTTGGGGCTCAGCCCCGAGTCGCCGTAGCCGAGGCACTCCACGCGGGCGCAGCCGAGCAGCGCGGCCGACTCGTAGAGCTCCTTGAGCCTGGTCTCGCCGAGCGCCTCGCCGGGCTCCATCTCGGCCAGGCCGCGCTCGCCCGCGGTGGCCACCACGAGCACCACGCGGTGTCCCTCGGCCGCGAGCATCGCCATGGTGCCCGCCGTCAGCAGGGCCTCGTCGTCAGGGTGAGCGTGAAAGAACACTGCGGTACGTGGAGGCACACGCCCAGATTAGTCTGGGAGGGGTGCGGATCTTTCACGTGAGCGACTGTTACCTGCCGCGACTCGGAGGGATCGAGGTCCAGGTGGCCGATCTCGTGCGGATGCAGCGGGAGGCGGGACACGACGTCTCCGTGGCCACGGCGACGAGGGGCGAGCCGCTGCCCGGGGTCCACCGGATCGTCGCCAGAATGCCGTTCGACCTGCCCGTTCACCCGTTCGGAGTGGGGCATCTCACGCGCCGGCTCACGTCCCTGCGCCCCGACGTGGTGCACGTGCACACGGGGGCGGTCTCGCCGTTCGCCTGGATGGGCGTGCGGGCCGCCGCGCGGGCCGGGCTGCCGTGCGTGGTGACCGTGCACAGCATGTGGGACCCGGTCACGCGGGCGCTCTACCGGCTGCTGCGGCTGGCGTTCGGCTGGCAGCGGTGGCGGCTGGTGGCGACCACGGTCAGCAACGCCGCCGCGGTCCCGATCCGCGCCGTGGCCGGGCCCGAGGTGCCGGTCCGGGTGGTCTCCAACGGCCTCGACCTGTCGGGCTGGGCGCCGCCTCCCGGCACGCCCGACCGGCGGGAAGAGGTGCACGAGGTGCACATCGTCGCGGTGGGCCGGCTGGCGCCGCGCAAGCAGCCCGTACGCCTGCTGAGGCTGCTCCAGACGGCCAGGCGGCGGGTGCCCGCCGGGATCCCCATGCGGGCCACCATCGTCGGCGACGGGCCGGCTCGCGGCCAGATGGAACGTTTTCTCGCCCGGCACGGCATGGCCGGCTGGGTCTCCCTGCCGGGCCGCTACACGCGGGAGCAGATCGCGAAGGTGCTGGAGGCCGCGGACGTGTTCGTGGCGCCCGCGCCGCGCGAGTCGTTCGGCATCGCGGCGCTGGAGGCGCGGGCGGCGGGGCTGCCCGTGGTGGCCAGGGCGCAGAGCGGGGTCGCCGACTTCGTCGCGGACGGCACGGAGGGGCTGCTCGGCCACACGCTCGGCGACCTGGCCCGCGCGGTGGCCCGGCTCTGCACGGACGCGGCGCTGCGCGAGTCGATCGCCGCGCACAACCGGGCGACCCCTCCGGCGGCGGGCTCGTGGCCGTCGGTCCTCGACGGGTTCGACCGGGCCTACGCGGAGGCGCTTCAGCCGCGCCGGAGCACCACGTAACCGTCGCGCTCGAACACCTTCGCGTACCCCTGGCCCTGCAGCGCGTCGACCGCGGCGCGCTGCTCGTCCGCAGAGCCGAAGGGGAACTCCCAGCGGGAGGTGTCGGCCACCACCCACGGCGCGCCATGCGACTGGGCCGTCCACAGCAGGACGGTGGTCCTGGAGGTCAGGGCGGGGCCGACGGAGTTGACCGCCTCGACGGTGACCCCGGAGGGCACCTTGCTCACGGCCTCGGCGGCGGCGGCCGCCTTGGGCTCCTGGTAGAAGGGCGGATGGTAGAGCTGGTCCAGCGCGAATCTGGGCACCAGGGTGATCGCGACCACGCAGGCGGCCGTCGCCCAGGCGAGCTTGAGCGAGGTGTCGTCGGAGCGCTTCATCCAGCGCAGCAGCCTGGCCAGCCCGTCCACGCCCGCACAGAAGAGGATGACCACGGTGAACGCGCTGTACTGGAAGTCGGCCTGCCACCACTGGGAGCGGTCGGACAACATGCGCTCCAGCACGTGCGGCAGCGCCACCAGCGACAGCGGCGAGAGCAGGCACAGCAGCAGCGTCGGCCACACCAGCAGGAACAGCGTGTCGACCTTGGCCTCCTCGCTGAACGGCAGCAGCACGGCCGCGATCGGGTCGCGCAGCAGCGCCAGGATCGCGCTCGGCACGTCGGGGCCGAGATGGTTGTAGGCCCAGAAGTCCTTGGAGTCGCCGCCGAAGGCTGTGATCGCCAGCCCGCGTACGAGCAGGACGGCCCCCATCCCGAGCGCCATGCACAGCAGCCCCCGCAGCCGGTCGCCCAGGACGAGCAGGCACAGCCCCGCCCCGATCACCATCAGCCCCATGTCCTCCTTGACCAGCAGGAGGTCGAGCATCGCGATGAGGGCGGGCAGCCGGTGGCCGGCGTGGTAGCGCTCGATCATGATCGCGGTGAGCACGGGGACGAACATGACCTCGTGCGCGTCGAACGCCACGGCCTGCGCGACGGGCCACGACAGCGCGTACGCCACGGAGACCAGGTAGGCGGGCGCCACGCCGAGCACGCGCCGGGTGAACAGCCAGATGAACGGGATCGCGGCGGCGAACAGCAGCGCCTGCGCGACGATCAGCGTCTCGGGCCCGTCGTGGATCCAGTAGAGGGGCGCGAGCATCGCGTAGACGGGCGAGAAATGGTCGGCGAGCTGCACGTAGTCCATGCCCCGCCCGTGGAACATGCCCAGCACGGGGATGTGCGGCGGCCGAAGCGCCGCGTAGTTGCGCACCGCCTGGTCCACGATCACCAGGTCGAACGACGTGGCCCGGAACGTGGCCAGCTTGACCAGGCCGAGCACGGCGTAGGCCACCGCGGCGACGAGCGCGATGGCGCCCACGCGTACGCGGTGGCCGGACAGCCGGATCTTCCAGAGGAAGGCGGCGGCGGACGCCCCCTGTCGCGCCGCCAGAGTGTCACCCGTCACGGGCAGCAAGGGTAGAACGAATCCACCCGAACGTGGCGCGGCCGCCGCGCCGTCCTGCCCCCCACAGGCGGAACGGCGACCGCGGGCTCAGCGTCAGCTGCAGGCAGAGGTGATCTTGGTCGAGAAGCCCTGCATCTTGCCCGTGAACGAGGACACTTCGGCCAGGTCGCCCTTCTCCAGGGTCTCGAAACCGGCGGCGAGGTCGTTCAGCGCGGCGGCGACTTCGCCGTCGTACTTGCCCGCGAGCTCCTTGGTCTTGCCCGCCGCGTCCTTCGAGGCCGTGCCGATGGCCTTCGTGTCGGTGGCGTCCTTGGTGATCGCGGTGGTCCACTCATTCATGATCTTGGTGGCCTCCTGGGCGGCGGTGTTGCAGTCAACCGCCTGGCCCAGCGCACCACAGCCGGTGCTCGTGAGGACAGCAAGGGTCAGCGTCGCGGCCGCGACGGCCAGGCGACGACGAGGGGGAGTCATTTCTTGCCCTTCGGTGGTTTCTACGAACGAAGGGAACATTATGGATCAGCCCTTGACTGTCGCTTGCACCCCACTAACACCACGGGTATCAAGTGGGCGTAAAGCCTCAGCGGGCGAGCCAGCGTTTGCGCGGGTAGCGGACGGTCAGGCTGCCGTACTTCGTGCTACCGCTGATCACCACGTGCACGGCGCCGGGGCGGGGCCTGCCGGGCACGTCGGAGGTGTGGACCTGGCCCCAGTCGCTGCGGAAGGCGTCCACGTTCGCGACGCCGCCGTCCGGGAGGATGATCTTGGCGGAGCCGTACGCGAGGTCGAGCTCGATGTCCACCACCGGGTGGGTGATGACGGCCTCGGAGAGGTCCAGCTCGACGCCGCCGTACTTGGAGGCCACCCGCAGCCGCCGGGGGACGGCCCAGTCGCCGGCGCGCTTGATCTGGCCGTTCTTGGACTCCAGGTCGACCACGTCGTCGACCTGCGGCTGGTCGGTGGGGAGATCCTCGATCAGGCCCAGCAGTTCGCCGTAGGTCCTCGCGGTGAGGGCGATCTCAAGGCGGTCTTCGAGCTCCAGCTGGGTGAGCCGGCCTTCGGCGAAGGCGTGCTGGAGCTGTTGCGCGGTGCGCTCTCGGTCCTCGTCGGACACTCGCATCTGCAATTGCGACATATCTTGAGCATAGAGTCGCAGCGCTCAGAACGGGAGTTGTCGGCCGGAAGGGGTGCGGAGATCAAGGGGGAGCGGCCCCCGGACGAGGCGGGGGCGGCGAACGACCCGGATTCGCTTCACGCCAATTACCTACCCACCGGATTGCTGTGAAGTCATCTTCCTTGGGTAGCGTGAATGCTGATGTTGGCGGAACCGTTCACGCACCCGGCGCTCCTCTATCGGGGCGACCGGGAATATGTGGCTGCCACCAGCGCATTCGTCCGCGCGGGGCTGGCCCTGGACGAGCCTGTCGCGATCGCGGTGCCGGCCCGCAATCTGGCCCTGATCGAGGCCGAGCTCGGCGACGACGCCAAGGCCGTGCACCTGCTCGACATGCAGGAGGCCGGGCGCAATCCGGGGCGGATCATCCCCGCCGTGCTGCGCGACTTCGCCGACCGGCATACCGGCGGGCACGTGCGGATCATCGGAGAGCCGATCTGGCCGGGGCGCACCAGGACGGAATACGGGGCCGCCGCGCAGCACGAGGCGCTGATCAACCTGTCGTTCGCGGGGCGGCAAGTCACGATCCTGTGCCCGTACGACGCCGACCGGCTCGCTCCCGAGGTCCTCCAGGAGGCGGAGCGCACCCACCCCGTGCTGTGCGACCTCTCGGGGGAGTGGGCCAGCGCCGAATACGCGCCCGAGCTGGTGGTGTCCGCGCACAACCGGCCGCTCGACGAGCCCGCCGACTTCGTCTCGCTGCGCTTCGACCGCACCAGCCTGTCGGCGGCCCGCGGCCTGGCCGCGCGGCGGGCGGCGGAGATGGGATTCTCCGGCGACCGGCTCGACGACATCCAGCTGACGGTGGCCGAGCTGGGCGCCAACAGCCTCGACCACGGCGGCGGCTCGGGCACGATCCGGGCCTGGGCCGAGGACGGGCGGCTGGTGTGCGAGGTCAGCGACGCCGGGCACATCACCGACCCGCTGGTGGGCCGCCGCCCGGTCGACCCGCGCCACGCGGGGTCTCGCGGCCTGCTGATCGTCAACCTCCTGAGCGACCTCGTACGCGTGCACACCCGCCCGGGGGCGACCGCCATCCGCGTCTACTTCGACGCGCCCGGCCCCGTCGCCTGAGCCCGGCCGGCCACTACCCCTCGATCTCCGACATATCCGGATAGCGGGTGCCGGCGACGGCGTCCGCCGGGACGGCGCGGGCCAGGGCGGCGAGCTGGTCGGCGGTCAGCGTGATGTCGGCCGCCGCCGCGTTCTCCTCCAGGTACGTCAGCCGCTTCGTCCCCGGGATCGGCACGACGTCGTCCCCCTGGGCCAGCACCCAGGCCAGCGCGAGCTGCGCGGCGGTGATCCCGGCGGCGTCGGCGATCTTCCGTACCTCCGCGACCAGCCCGGCGTTGCGCTCGGCGTTCTCGCCCGCGAGGCGCGGCATCCACCGGCGGACGTCGTCCTCGGACAGCTCCTCCACGGGCGGCAGCGCGCCGGACAGGAAGCCGCGGCTGATCGGCGAGTACGCCACCAGCGCCACGCCCAGTTCCCTGGCCGTGGGCAGGATCTCCGCCTCCAGCCCCCGGGTGAACAGCGAGTACTCGCTCTGCAGGGCCGCGATCGGGTGGACGGCCGAGGCCCTGCGCAGGGTGCCCGCGCTCACCTCCGACAGCCCGAGATGGCCTACCTTGCCCTGCTCGACCAGCTCGGCCATCGCGCCGACCGACTCCTCGACGGGGACGTTCCTGTTGCGGCGGTGCATGTAGTACAGGTCGATGTGGTCCACGCCGAGGCGCCGGAGCGAGGCGTCGCAGGCGGCCCTGATGTACTCCGGGCTGTTCTCGACGGAGCGGGTGCCGCCGCCGCGCTTGACGCCGAACTTGGTGGCCAGCACCACCTCGTCCCGCCGGTCCCTGACGGCCCGGCCGACGAGCTCCTCGTTGGCCCCGAGCCCATACGTGTCGGCCGTGTCCAGAAAATTCATGCCCAGGTCGAGTGCGCGGTGGATGACGGCGATCGACTCCTTCTCATCGCCCGGCCCGTAGAAGTCGGACATGCCCATGCAGCCGAGGCCCAGCGCCGAGACCTGAGGCCCGCCGTTCCCGAGAGTGCGCTTCTTCATGTTTCCAGGTTCACCCCTGGAGTGCGTTCCAGGTCAAACCGGGTCAGGCGCCCGGGACCCACCCTGAGGGGGGAGTCCCTACTCAGGGTCACGTCTGCGCAGGTGGCCGGGTGTTCTCAGGGTCGTTTCCGACCGAGGTATTAAGGGATCGTTCAGGTCACTTCAGGGTCGATCTCCGATATTCCGCGAGGCCGCTTTCCACGAGCTTTGAGGCATGAAGGCATTGCTTGTCAGCGGATTCGCGGCCATCGGCACCGGAAGCGGCGCCATGCTCACCCTCCACGCGGAATCCGACCTCGACCCGTTGCACAGCGTCATCAGCGAGTACGCCTTCCAGGCGTCCGGCTGGTTGCTGCCCGCCTCGCTGACGTTGTTCGCGGTGGGCTCCGCGTTGATCGCCGAGGCGATGCGCCGCGCCGGGATGAGCCGCTGGGTCGTCGCGCTGCTGCTGGCGTGGGGGGCGAGCATGTTCCTGATCGGCGCCTTTCCCACCGACCGGCCGGGAGTGCCGCTGTCGTTGTCGGGTGGCATCCACCGCTACGCCGCCTTCGCCGCGTTCCTGGTGATGCCCGCGGCGGGGATGCTGCTGGCCAAGGCCAGGATCCGGTACGCCAGGGCGGTGCGGATCCTCAGCGGGGTGGCGCTCGGAGCCCTGCTGCTGGTCGTGGTCCCGTACGTGGTGCGGATGTTCGGCATCCCGTTGACCAACGACGAGATCCCGGCCGGGCTGACCCAGCGGGCCGTGGTCGTCACCGAAATCGGCGTGCTGGCGCTGGCCGGGCTGTCGATGCTCAAGCCGCTGGCTCAGCGCTCCCAGGGCGGCTCCTCGCCCAGCTTGGCGTAGTAGCGCGCCAGGTGCTCCTTGACGGGTTCGATGTCCTTCTTCGGCAGATCGACCCCGCCCCTGGCGCCCTCTATGACCGCGGCCGCGGCGAACACGGCCCGCGGCACCGCCTTCAGCTCCCCGTTCACGACGTCGGCGATCGGCAGCTTGTACGCCCCGAACTCGTCGGCGTTGTCGGCGTCGTACCAGATGAAGGCCTCGCGGTATTTCGCGTTCGGCTTGTCCTCGGCGTCCGCCCACTTGCGCACCCGCTTGTCCGCCGCGGCGGCGTCCCACTCGCGGTCGCGCTCGGCGAGGGGCAGGTCGTGGAATCGCGTAACGGTCATATGAGGCGGCTACCCCTGACGTAGGCGTGAAACGGCTTGCCCGGGATAGAGGTACGGGCCCGATCACGATGTGGGAGTGCTGAGATGACGATTTTGATTGCGTATGACGGTTCCGACGACGCCAAGGCCGCGATCGCCTTCGCGGGCGAGCTCCTGAAGGGGGAGTCCGCCGTCGTGCTGACGGTGTGGGAGCGGGCGGCGATGGCCTCGGCCAGGGCCTCCGCCGGGCTCATGATGGCGATCGACCAGTTGGGCACGGAGGACGCGGCGATCGAGGTGGCGATGCGGGAGCTCGCCGAGCACGGCGCGGACCTCGCCCGCAAGGCCGGCCTGGACGCGACCCCTCGGTGCGATGCGGACTCGGTGGCGGTGTGGTCGACGATCGTGGACGTGGCCGACGAGATCGACGCCAGGCTCGTCGTGACGGGGACGCGGGGCTTCGGCGGGGTGCGTTCGCTGCTGCTCGGCAGCACGTCCGACCGGGTGCTGCACAACGCGGGCCGGCCGGTGCTGGTCGTGCCCGCCCCCGCCACCGACGACGCCACCGACGACGCCACTGACGACGCGGAGACCTGACAGCGGGCGTTCACCCCGCCGTCGGCCGGGTTGTCGGTGCGATGCGGCAGAGTGGGAGCCTCCTGAGGCGGGAGAGGGGGCGGGCACGTGCCGGAGGAGCTGTCGCGGCGGCTCGGCACCACCGACGCGGTCGTGGTGGGGCTGAGCGCGATGATCGGCGCGGGCGTGTTCGCGGCCTTCGCGCCCGCGGCGGCCGCGGCGGGCGCCTGGCTGCCGGTGGCCCTCGTGCTGGCCGGCGTCGTGGCGTACTGCAACGCCACCTCCTCGGCCCGCCTGGCCGCGCTCTACCCCGAGTCCGGCGGCACCTACGTCTACGGCAGGCGGCGGCTCGGCCCGCTCTGGGGCTACCTGGCGGGCTGGGGCTTCACGGTCGGCAAGACGGCCTCGTGCGCGGCGATGGCGCTCACGTTCGGCGCCTACGTCGCCCCCGCGCTGGCCAGGCCGCTGGCCGTCGGCGCGGTCGCCGCGCTGACGGCGGTCAGCCTGTACGGCGTGCAGCGCTCGGCCGGGGTGGCCCGGGTGATCGTCGTGTTCGTGCTGGCCGTGCTCGCCGCGGTGGTGGTCACGGGGCTGCTCGGCGACGACACGGTCACGTTCGGCTGGTTCGCCTACGAGCCCCTGCCCGGGTCACAGGTCGACGTCTGGGGTGTGTTGCAGGCGGCCGGGCTGCTGTTCTTCGCGTTCGCCGGTTATGCCCGGATCGCCACCCTCGGCGAGGAGGTGCGCGACCCGGCCCGCACCATCCCGCGGGCGGTCGGCATCGCGCTGGGCATCACGTTCGTCGTCTACGCGCTGGTCGCGGTGGCCGCGCTGCGCGCGCTCGGGCCGGAGCTGCTGGCCAGGTCCCCGGCGCCGCTGGCCGACGTCGTCAGGGCGGCCGGGGCCCCGTGGCTGGTGCCGGTGGTGGGCGCCGGGGCCGCGGTGGCGGCGCTGGGCGCGCTGATGGCGCTGCTGCTGGGCGTCTCGCGCACGGTCCTGGCCATGGCGCGCGAGCGCGACCTGCCCGGCGCGCTGGCCGTGGTGGATCCGGCGCGGCAGGTGCCGCGCCGGGCCGAGCTGGCCGTCGGGGCCGCGGTGATCGTGCTGCTGCTGGTCGCCGACCTGCGGGGGACGATCGGGTTCTCGTCGTTCGGCGTGCTGGTCTACTACGGCATCGCCAACGCGTGCGCGCTCACGCTCGACCGCGCGGAAGGCGCGCCGCCCCGGCCGGTCGCCGGGCTGGGGCTGGGCCTGTGCGTGCTGCTGGCCGCCACGCTCCCGCCGGCGTCGGTGCTGGCGGGCCTGGCGGTCTTCGCGGTCGGCCTGGCCGTCTGGCTGGTCCGCCACCGCGCCGGGCGTTAACGGGTGGCCGGGGCGGGTGGACGTCGTTAGCATGGGCGGCATGACGATCTCGCCGAAGATGATGGCCCCTTAGGGGGTTTCGTCGGCGACGTCTTGTCGAGGCCCTGCGAGCGGGGCCTCTCGTCGTGTTCGGGGCCCCTTGGAGGCACCTGATGTATCTCACGACGACCATCCCGTACGTCAACGCCCGCCCCCACCTCGGGCACGCCCTGGAGCTCGTGCAGGCCGACGTGCTGGCCAGGCACCACCGGCGGCGCGGCGAGCCGGTGCGGTTCCAGACCGGGACCGACGACAACTCGCTGAAGAACGTGCTGGCAGCCGAGGCGGCGGGCGTGCCGGTGCGGGAGCTGGTGGACCGGAACGCGGCCGCGTTCGAAGGGCTGCGGGAGCCGCTGGACCTGTCGTTCGACTCGTTCATCCGGACGAGCGTCCACCCCGGGCACCGGGCCGGGGTCGAGCGGATCTGGGAGGCGACCGGGCACGACCTCTACCAGCGGCACTACGAGGGGCTCTACTGCGTGGGCTGCGAGCAGTTCTACCCGGAAGGCCCCTGTCCCGACGGGCACGAGGCGCCGCTGCAGCGCGTCTCCGAGCACAACTGGTTCTTCCGGCTCTCCCGTTACCAGGACGCCCTGAGCGAGCTCATCCGCGTCGGGCGGCTCAGGATCGAGCCGGTCGCGCGGCGGAACGAGGTGCTGGCGTTCATCGAGGCCGGGCTGGACGACATCAGCGTCTCGCGCTCCGCCGCCCGCGCCCGAGGGTGGGGCATCCCCGTGCCCGGCGACCCGGACCAGGTGGTGTACGTGTGGTGGGACGCGCTGGCCAACTACGTCACCGCGCTCGAGGGCGACGACTACGACCGCTGGTGGGTCTCCGAGCGGCGCAAGGTGCACCTGATGGGCAAGGGCGTGATCCGGTTCCACGCCGTGTACTGGCCGGCGATGCTTCTCTCCGCGGGCGAGCCGCTGCCCACGGAGATCTTCGTGCACGACTACCTCACGGTGGGCGGCCGCAAGATCAGCAAGTCGTCGGGCGGCGCGGCCGATCCGGTGGCGCTCGTGGACGCGTACGGGGTCGATGCCGTGCGGTGGTGGCTGCTGCGCGAGGTGCCGCGCGTGGGCGACGCCGACTTCACCGAGGAACGGCTGGTCGCCCGGGCGGACGAGGACCTGGCCAACGGCCTGGGGAACCTGGTCAACCGGGTCGTCACCATGGTCCACCGCTTCCTGGACGGCCACGTGCCCCCGGCAGGGGAGGAACTGGCCGCGGTGCCGGTGGACGAGGCGCTGGAGGCATTCGATTTCCGGCGGGCGGCGACGGCCGTCTGGGCGCTCGTCGAGGAGGCCAACAGGTACGTCGAGCGGACTCAACCGTGGCGGCAGCCCCGGGCCGGGCAGGAGGCCGCGCTGGGGACGCTGGTGCACGCCTGCCGGACGCTGGCCGTACAGCTGGAGCCCTTCCTGCCGACGGCGGCGGCTCGGGTGGCGGCTGCGGTCGCCGGCGAGCGGCTGCCCCGGCCCGAGCCGCTGTTCCGCCGCCTCGCCACGGCCGGAGTGGCTGGTTGACGGAGTCCCGGAGGGAGCCTACGGTGGCGCACACCGACCAGCCGGTATGGAGGCGCCCATGGCCACCGTCCCCACCATTCGCGGCCCCGTAGACGTCGAGGAGCTCGGGCAGACGCTCATGCACGAGCACGTGTTCGTCCTCGCCACCGAGCACCTCGACAACTACGGCAGAGGTGCCTGGTGGGACGAGGAGGCCCGGGTGGCGGACGCGGTCGCCAAGCTGAACGCGGTGGCCGCGAAGGGCGTGCGGACGATCGTCGACCCGACGGTGTGGGGCCTCGGCCGCTACATCCCGCGCATCCAGCGCGTCGCCGAGCAGGTGCCCGGCCTGAACATCGTGGTCGCCACCGGCATCTACTCCTTCGAGGAGCTGCCCCACCAGTACGAGCACCGCGGCCCCGGCCTGTTCATCGACATGCCGGACCCGATGATCGACGACTTCGTCCGCGACCTCACCGAGGGCATCGCCGACACCGGCGTGAAGGCGGCGTTCCTGAAGTGCGTGGTCGAGCAGAAGGGCCTGACGCCCGGCGTCGAGCGCATCTGCCGGGCCGTCGCGCAGGCGCACCTGCGCACCGGCGCGCCGATCACCATCCACACGAACTCCTTCACGCAGAGCGGGCTGATCGCGCTCGACCTGTTCGCCAAGGAGGGCGTCGACCTGGCGAAGGTGGTCGTCGGGCACGCGGGCGACAGCAACGACCTCGACTACCTCATGCGCCTGGCCGACACGGGCGCGACGCTGGGGATGGACCGGTTCGGGCTGGATCCGTACAACCCGACCGCGCAGCGGGTGGCCACGGTCGCGCAGCTGTGCGGGCGCGGATATGCCGATCGCATGGTCCTCAGCCACGACACGGCGTGCTTCATGGACTACTTCGGCGGCGCCTGGGACGAGGCCCGCTCAACGCTCGCGCCGAACTGGCGCTACGATCACATCCACGACGACGTCTTGGCCGCACTGCTGGACTCGGGTGTGACCGACGACCAGATTGAGCAGATGCTGGTGTTCAACCCGAAGCGCTACTTCTCGTAAAGTAGGTGGATCGGGCAAGCAATGCAGGTAGGTGGAGCTGGGTGACTTCGGAGCAGGCCTTGTCGATAAGCCTCGGGCTCCAGGGACCCTGTGTCATCGCGCGACTGACGGGGGACTTCGACTTCGGGTCTGCCGCCGAGGTCCGTGATCGTGTCACCAAGGCCCTCGATCTCACCCAGCCCCCGATGCTCGTCATCGACATGCAGGCGGTCAGCGTCTGTGACTCCTCCGGCCTGTCCGTGCTGGTCTACCTGCACAAGGCCGTCACCGCCTCGGGCGGCCGGCTGCTGCTGGCAGGGCTGAACGGCCGGTGCAAGCACCTGTTCGCGATCACCGCGCTCGACAAGTTCTTCGACATCCGCACCACGGCCGAGCTGGCCATCGCCGAGCTCAACGAACCCGGGAGCTTCACCGCGTAGCCCGCTGGCCTCATGGGAGAACGGATAACCGTTTCGTATCGGATCTTCTTTACCGCCGCCACACTCATGGCGGCACCCGCCAGCTCATCCGCACCAAGGTCTACTTCGGCCGGTGCAGAGAGCACCGTGCGGACGCGGTCCCTGTCTCAGGCTTACAACAACTGGCTGGACGGCTTCAGCAGTTTCAACCGCTACGCCAACACGTACGTCTCGTACAGGTACTACCGCTGAGCGGCCGCCAGGGGCCAAGCCGACCCCCGGCTGAGCCCCTGGCTCACGCGGTGACGAGGAGTGCCACCCCGATCAGCACCGCGACCGGAACGAGCCACATCACGGCCTCGACAGCGAACTCCTTGTACATCGCGCAAATCTCCTAACAGCGACTCGAGTACGTCACTGCGCAGCATAGCGGCCCGCGCCGCCTGCTCGACCCGGATCAGGCCGTGACGGCGCCGTCCGAGGCGGAGGCCACCGTCGCCATGTACTTGGTCAGCACCCCCCGCTCGACCTCTCTCTCGGGCCGCTTCCACGAGGCGCGGCGCAGCGCCAGCTCCTCCTCCGGCACCACCAGCTCGATCGCCCCCGCCGCGCTGTCGATGACCACCGTGTCACCGTCGCGCACCAGCGCGATCGGCCCGCCGTGGTACGCCTCCGGCGCCACGTGCCCGACGACGCGCCCGTGCGAGACCCCGCTGAAGCGCCCGTCGGTGACCAGCGCCACCGAGGCGCCGAGGCCGCGGCCGACGAGCGGACCCGTGATCGAGAGCATCTCCTGCATGCCGGGACCGCCCGCGGGGCCCTCGTAACGCAGGACGATGACGTCGCCCGGCACGATGTGACCCTCCTGGATGGCGACGTAGCAGTCGTGCTCCGAGTCGAACACCTTGGCCGGGCCCTCGTGGCGGAAGTCGTCCTTGCCGCCCAGCTTGAGCACGCAGCCGTCGGGCGCGAGAGAGCCCCGCAGGATGGCCAGCGCGCCACGCGGCTTGAACGGCTCGGCCACGCTCGCCACCACCTCCTGCCCCGGCGTCTCCTCGGCGTCGGCCGCGACCTCCGCCAGCGTGCGGCCGTCCACCAGCGTGGCGTTCTCGCGCAGCAGCCCGGCCTCCAGCAGGCGGCGCACCACCAGCGAGGTGCCGCCGGCCCGCCACAGGTCCAGGGCCGTGTGGTCGCCGCCGCTCGGCTTGAGCCCCGTGATGATCGGGACCCGGCGGCAGACCTCGCCGATCTCGTCGATGCGCAGCGGCAGCCCCGCCTCGCGGGCGATGGCCAGCAGGTGCAGGACGGCGTTGGTGGAGCCGCCCATGGCGGCGACCGAGACGATCGCGTTGTGCAGGGCGTCTGCGGTCAGCACCCGCGAGGGGCGGGCGTCGCGGGCCAGCGCCTCCATGGCGATCTCGCCGACCCGCCGGGCCGCGGCGTTCTTCTCCTCCGCCACCGCCGGGATGTCACCCACTCCGAACGGCGCCAGGCCGAGGAAGTCGGCGACGCTGCCCATGGTGTTGGCGGTGTACTGGGCGGCGCAGGTGCCGGCGCCCGGGCAGGCGTGCTTGGCCAGGTCGTCCAGCTCCGCCTGGTCGAGGCGGCCGACGGCGCGCTCGCCGAGGGCCTCCCACATGTCCTGGATCGTGACGTCGCGCCCGCGCCACCTGCCGGGCATCATCGTGCCGCTGTAGAGGACGACGGCGGGCACGTCCAGGCGGGCGAGCGCCATGATCCCGGCCGGCACGGTCTTGTCGCAGCCCACGATGACCACCAGCGCGTCGAAGCCGTGCGCGCGGCCCATGAGCTCGATCGAGTCGGCGATGACCTCGCGGCTGACCAGCGACGTGCGCATCCCGGGGGTGTGCATCGTGAGGTTGTCGGAGACCGCGATCGTGTTGAACTCCATCGGCGTGCCGCCCGCCGCGCGCACCCCCTCGGCCACGTGGGCGGCCAGCTCACGGTGGGTGAGGTTGCACGGCATCGTGCCGGTCCAGGTGGAGGCGATGCCGACCACCGGGCGGCGCATGTCCTCCTCCGACCAGCCCATGGCGTACAAGTGGGATCGGGCCGGTGCGCGGTCGGGGTCGTCGGCGATGCTCAAGGCGCTGCCCTTCGTCGTGCGGGTCGTTACGCCTCCATGATCTCGCGCTCACTGTTCGCGCATGCGCCAGGGTGACCCGTACTCCACCAGGAGGTCCAGGAACGGGCCCGGCTCGAACGCCTCGGGCCCCAGCACGCCCGTGCCCTTCCAGACCCCGTTCGCCATCAGTTCCAGGGCCACGACCGGGTTCACGGCGGTCTGCCAGACCACGGCCTGGGAGCCGTACTCGCGCATCGACCACTGGTTGTCCACCACGTGGTAGAGGTACACCTCGCGGGGCCGCCCGTCCTTGACGCCCTTCACCCAGGTCCCGGCGCAGGTCTTGCCGCGCATGCGGTCGCCGAGGCCCGCCGGGTCGGGCAGCACGGCGGCCACCACGTCGCGCGGCGACACCCTGGCGGTGCCGTCGTCGGTCCGGACCGCGACCGGCTCGGTGCGGTCCACGCCGAGCGCGTGCAGGGTCTTGAGCTTGCCGATGAAGTCCTCGCCGAGCCCGTACTTGAAGGTGACCCGCTGCGCCGGGATCCACCGGGGGACCAGCATGACCTCCTCGTGCTCGACGTTGACGCACTCCACGGGGCCGATCCCGTCGGGGAAGTCGAAGATCTCGGGCTCGCTGAACGGCTCGGTGGTGTACCAGCCGCGGTCCTTCTCGTAGATGACCGGCGGGTTGAGGCACTCCTCGATGGTGGTCCAGATGCTGAACGACGGGGCGAACTCGTAGCCGTCGACGGTCAGGTTGGCGCCGTCCCTGATGCCGATCTCCTCGATCTCGTCGAAGAGCTCGTCGGCGGCGTAGCGGGCGAACACGTCGGCCAGGCCGGGCTCCACGCCCATGCCGACCAGCGCCAGCCGGCCCTGCGCGGTCCACTCGGCGGCGCGGGCGAACTGGTCGTCGCCCAGCTTGACCCCCACCTCCTCGTACGGGCGGTCGGGGTGCGGCCTGGACATCGACATGGCCATGTCGAGGTAGTCGGCGTCGGCCGCGAGGGCCGCCTCGAACAGCGGCAACACGAATCGGGGGTCGGTCGCGTTCAGGAGGACGTCGCACCGGTGCTCTTTCAGCAGCGCGGTGACCGCGGCCCGGTCGGCCGCGTCGATCTTGACAGGGGTGAACCGGTCCGCCTGCTCGCCCAGCGCGGCGACGGCGGCCTTGGCGCGGGGGAGATCGTAGTCGGCGACCACCATGTGGTCGAGAAAAGGGCGGCGGGCGGCGATCCGGGTGATGGCGGTTCCCACGCCGCCGGCTCCAACGAGAAGGATACGCATGACGATAAGTCCCCTTTTAATGCTGTTTTGGGGGGTGTGTCGAGAATTTAACTTGGGTAGGCTCGTCAACGTCAATGGCGTTGGCATAAGGAGGCCGTACTCGTGGCCAAGCGAGTGGTGCCGGAGGCGGCGCGCAGACGGCGCCGCCCCACCAAACACGGGCAGGTCCTCACCCATCAGCTCATCGTGGAGACCTCGCTCCGCATGCTCCGCGAGCACGGGGCGGCGGGGCTGTCCGCCCGCCGCCTGGGTCTGGCGCTGGGCGCGGACGCCAGCACGGTCTACCGCTATTTCCGCGGCATGGACGACCTGGTGCTGGCGATCGCGGACGAGCTGTTCGGCACGGCGATGGCCGACTGGCGGCCTACCGGCGACTGGCGCGCCGACCTGCGCGAGCTGGGCCTGCGCATCCACCACGCGTACCTGGCGCACCCGCAGGCCGCGGTGCTGACCGCCAGCCGGGTCACCGGCCGGCCGAACGAGGTGGCCGGGGACGAGACCATCATCGGCATCCTGCGCGGTGCCGGATTCGCGGACGGGGACGCGGTGCGGATCTATCACGCGTTCATCGACCAGAGCCTGGCCTTCGCCATCCTCGACGCCGCCACGCTGGCCCTGCCCAAGGCGGCGCGGGAGGCGGACGAGGAGGTGTGGCAGGCCACGTACGCGCGGCTGCCCGCCCGTACGCACCCGAACATCGCCGCGACGGCGCCGCTGCTGGTGGCCGAGATGAACGACAGCGCCTACCCCACGGCCCTCGACATGCTCCTGTCGAGCGCGTCCGCGCAGCTCAGGTGAGCAGGGCCCGGATCTGCTCGGTGCCGCCGTCCCGGAGCCAGGTGCGGAAGTCCAGGAGACCGGGGTGGCGTTCGCGCAACGCCGCGATGTCGGCGCGCCACAGTCCGCGCTCGTCCGCGAAGGCGCTCTCGGCGTCCGGACCGAGCCCGAGAGAGCCGATGGGCAGCTGCCGGTAGGTGATCTCGCGCCCGAGGCTCCGGCTGATCAGCTCCACCGTCCGCCTGGGGGTCAGCTCGTCCCCGGCGATCTCGATCGCCTGCCCGAGGTAGTCCCGCGGGTGGGAGAAGGCGAGGCGGGCGAAGACGCCGATGTCCGCGGCGGCGATGAGCTGCACCGGCGTGTCCGGGCCGAAGAGATGCCTGAGCTCGCCGCCTGCGATCCCGCCGACGGGCAGGCCGGGAATGGTGTGGTTCTCCATGAACCGGACCGGCCGCAGGATCGTCGCGGGCAGGCCGGACGCGCGTATGTGCTGCTCGATCTGCCACTTGCTGTCCCAGTAGGGCAGGCCGGCACCTCGGTCGGCGCCGCCGACCGAGGTGAACACGAAGTGGGAGGTTCCGGCCGCGGCGGCGGCGTCGACGAGGGCGCGGCCGCGGCGGATCTCCCGGTCGAGGTCGTCGTCGTCGGGCGTGACGCCGAAGACGCCGTACGCGCCGGCCGCCGCTTCCGCGAGCGAGCCGGTGTCGTCGAGGTCTCCAACGCGTAGCTCGGCGCCCTTCGCCTTCAGCGCCTGGGCCGCCGGCGCGTCCGGGTCGCGGACGAGGGCGCGGACCGGCCAGCCGGAGGCGAGCAGTTGGACGGCGGTGGCGCCGCCTTGGCGTCCGGTGGCGCCGGTCACCAGGACGGGCTTGTCGACGAGGTTCACCAGGGCTCCTCACAGTAAGATGAGACTGTCTCAAGAAATATATTGAGATAGTCTCAAGTTAAGCAACCTGGGAGTGTCTATGACGACCACCGGCCCAGCGCCCCGGCGCCGGATGCGCGCCGACGCGCGCCGCAACTACGAACGGCTGCTCGCCGAAGCGGCGGCGGCGTTCGCCGAGCACGGGGTGGAGTCCTCGCTGGAGGACGTCGCGCGGCGCGCGGGGGTGGCGAACGGCACGCTCTACAGCCACTTCCCCACCCGGCAGGCGCTGCTCGAGGCCCTGATGCGCGACCGCATGGAGGCCCTGGCCGGCCGGGCCCGCGACCTCCTCGACCACCCGGACGCCCACGAGGCGCTGATCACCTGGGCGCGCGCGGGGATCGCGCATGCGGCGATGTATCGGGGGCTGGCCACCTCGCTCATGCGCAGCATCGAGGACGAGACCTCGGAGTTGCACGCCGCCTGCCAGTCCGTGCTGACCGCCGGCGAACGGCTGCTCGAACGCGCGCAGGCGGCCGGCGCCGTACGCCCCGACGCGACCGCCTCGGACTTCTACACCTTGATCAACGCGCTTGCGTGGGCGGGCGAGCAGACGACGCCCGAGCAGGGGGAACGGCTGCTGGCCTTCGCCATCGACGGACTGCGACCCTCAGCGCGGCCGTAGCGGGGGGCCGCCGGCGGCCGCATCCGGATATGGCGGCGCACTCGTGGGCGTACCGGGACGCCGGCCTGCCTCTGGGGGTATCAGGACGCCGGCGTCAGAGGCGGTTCTTGGCGATGCGCTTGCCGAGGCTCGCCAAGGACTCGTCGGCCATGAGGGCGGGCAGCCGCGGCGCGTCCGCCTCGACCTGGGCGAGCACCGCGGGATGCGCTCCGCAGAAGCGGCTCCAGGCCCGCACCACCTCCGGCATCGCCGCGATTCCCGCCTCCGACAGGATGGCCTCCCTGGGCAACCAGGACGTCAGGAACTGGGTGACCCGCGCCGGGCTCCACCACAGAGGACGATCGCCCACGAACTCGGCAAGCTTCTCGAACGCCTCCCGCGCCCCGGGCAGGTCCGGCAGCTCGCGGAACCGGCTCACGGTGTCGTCGGGCGCCGGGCGTACGAGATCGGGCACCGCGCGGGCCCTGGAGAGCGCGACCGGCCGCACGGCGGGCAGCGTGTCGGCGACCAGCGCCCCCATGATCCGGTCGCCCAGCTCGAACGCGTCCAGCACCCGCCCAGCGACCGCTCCCGGCTCCTCGGCCCGCAGGCCCAGGTCGTCGAGGAACTTCACCTCCTCGACCACCGCGTCCACCGCCAGACCGCCGTTCACCTGGTCGATGGCGACGACGAGGAGGTGCGGCTCCTTGCCGTTCTCGTACCGGAACGACAGGGCCGCGAGGGCCTGCTCGCCGTACGGGTCCGCCTTGCCGTACCAGCCGCCCTCACACGCCACCCGCCCCATCCGCCGCACCCACCCGGGCAGCGTCTCCAGGACGCCGTCAGCGGCCCTGACGTACACGCTCGCCGCCGCCTGGCCCTGGGACCCCGCCCCACCCCGAGCGTCCGCTCCGGACCCCGAGCCCACATCGGCCACAGGACCTTCGCCGGACGCGGGCCGTGTATCGGATGGGAGGGGTGTATCGGATGTGGGGCCTGCGTCGGACGCAGGCTGTGCGTCGGACGCTGGGCGTGCGTCGGCGGCCGGGTCGACCGCCGCCAGGGCCGCGAGCGCGAGCCGCGCCTCCGTCCCGCCGTCCTCGGACAGTTGCCGCAGGAAGGGCTCCACCTGGTCCGGCTCGAGATCGGCGGCGAGCCGCGCCGCCCACAGCTCGGTCCTCAGCGGCGAGCACCACCGGAGCAGGTCACGTGCTTGGGTAATCGCCATGGTAAACACTGTCGTGTTCACTTAAACCTCTGTAGGAGGGCCGGTCCTTTAGGGCCAGATGGAACCAGACCCCCGCCAGCATAACGCCGACGTGGCCGCGCTGGTCTCAAGCGCAAAGCGCACATAGCCACTCCTTTCCAAAATGCTTATGGATCTTCTTGGATTTCGGTAGGATTCGAACGTGCGTACGGCGTACAAAATGCGGGCCTACCCTACCCCCGAACAGGTCGCGGGGCTCAACCGCACGTTTGGATGCGTACGTCTGATTTGGAACACGGTCCTGGCCTGGCGGCACGCCCGCTACCACACCGAAGGCCGGAAGACCTCCTACGCCGAAACAGACCGATACCTGACCCAGCTCAAACGTGACGGCGAACACGACTTCCTGTACGAGGTGTCGGTGCCGCTCCAGCAGACGCTCAGGCACCAGTACACAGCGTTTATGAATTTCTTCGCCGGACGTGCCCGTTACCCGCGCTTCAAGTCCCGGCACGGCAAGCAGGCCGCAGCCTACACGCGGTCGGCTTTCCGCTGGCGTGACGGGCGTCTGCACCTGGGCAAGCTGGACGGCCCGCTGGAGTTCGTCTGGTCGTGGCCCGACGTGGACCCGGCCACACTGAACCCGACCACCGTGACCGTCTCCCGAGACCCCGACGGCCGCTGGTATGTCTCCATCGCTGTCGACACCGAAGGCAACGACGGCGAGCAACTCCCGCCGGCCGGGCGGATGATCGGCGTTGACCTGGGTGTCAAGGATTTCGCGGTGACCTCCAATGGGGACCGTGTCGCCAACCCGCGCCTGCTGGACCGCAAGGCGCGCAACCTGGCCCGCTACCAGCGGCGCATGGCCCACAAGGAACGTGGGAGCAACAACCGGGCCAAGGCCAAGGCCAAGGTCGCCCGCGCCCACCGCAAGATGCGGGACGCCCGACAGGACTTCCTGCACCGGGTCAGCACCCGAATGGTCCGCCAGGCCGACACTATCCTCATTGAGGACCTCAACGTGCGTGGCATGGTCCGCAACCGCAGCCTGGCCAAAGCGATCTCCGACTGCGGATGGGGCTCCTTCCGTCGCATGCTGGAGTACAAGGCAGCCAAGTATGGTCGCCGCCTGATCGTGATAGATCGCTGGTATCCCTCGTCCAAGACATGCTCCCGCTGTGGGCACCTGCTCGCTGAGCTGAGCCTGTCCACCCGGCACTGGACTTGTCCGGGCTGCCTCACCCGGCACGACCGGGACATCAACGCGGCCAAGAACATTCTGGCGGCAGGTCTTGCCGTGTCTGCCTGTGGAGCTGATGTGAGACATTCCGGGTACTCCCGGGTGCGGTCGGCTGTGAAGCAGGAAGCCCAGCCCGTGAGGGCTGGAACCCTCTGCCCTTAGGCGGAGGAGGAAGTCAACCTTCGACCGTATCGCCCGGCCCCGGGTTGTTCGGCTGTCCCGCGTGTGGAGGATCGCCCGCGGGTGCGCGGCGTCTTCGCCGAGTGGTCTGGGGCGACCAGGGGTGGGGTGCGCGTGTGGCGGCGTGCCAACTGCGCCGGAGGGAGGGCCGTCGTCCTCGCTGGGGTGGTACGCCGTGGCCCCTCGCGCGGCTGGTTCCGCGGGAGGGGCCGGTGGGTTGGTGGTGGGTTAGTCGGTGAGGCCTGCCTTGCGGAGGGCTTCGGCCATGGCGCCGGAGGGGGCCGGGCGGTCCTGGCGGCGCTGGCCGCCGCGCTGGCCGTCTCCGCGACCGCGCTGGTCGCCCCCGCCGCCTCCGCCGCGACGGCCACCGTCCCCACGACCGCCGTCTCCCCGGCCGCGCTGGTCGTCGCCGCGGCCCTGGGTGCGGTCGCGCTGGCCGCCGTTGCCCTTCCCGTCGCCGCGCCCGCCGTCACCGCGTGCACCGTCGCCACGTGCACCGTCACCGCGTGCGCCGTCTCTGCGGCCGCCTTCGCCGCGACCCCCGTCGCCGCGGTTGCCCTCTCCGCGGCCGCCGCCTCGGCGGGAGCCGTCGCCCGGGGACTGGGCGGGGGTCTCGTCGTCCAGGCGCAGGGTCAGGGAGATGCGCTTGCGGGGGATGTCGACGTCGAGGACCTTGACGCGGACGATGTCGCCGGGCTTGGCCACGTCACGCGGATCCTTGACGAAGTTTCGCGACATGGCCGAGACGTGGACCAGGCCGTCCTGGTGGACGCCGATGTCCACGAAGGCGCCGAAGGCGGCGACGTTGGTGACCACGCCCTCCAGGATCATGCCCGAGGACAGGTCGGAGAGCTTCTCGACGCCCTCCTTGAAGACGGCGGTCTTGAAGGCGGGACGCGGGTCGCGGCCTGGCTTCTCCAGCTCGCGCAGGATGTCGGTGACCGTCGGCAGGCCGAACGTCTCGTCGGTGAAGGTCTCGGGCTTCATCGAGCGCAGGGCCGCGGTGTTGCCGATCAGCGACTTGAGGTCGGTCTTGGCCGAGGTGAGGATCCGGCGGACCACCGGGTAGGCCTCCGGATGCACGCTCGACACGTCGAGCGGGTCGTCGCCCTCGCGGATGCGCAGGAAGCCCGCGCACTGCTCGAACGCCTTGGGCCCGAGCCGGGGCACCTGCTTGAGCGCGGCGCGCGTACGGAAGGGGCCGTTGGAGTCGCGGTGGCGGACGATGCTCTCGGCCAGCGTGGAGCCGATGCCGGACACGCGCGTGAGCAGGGGCGCCGAGGCGGTGTTGACGTCGACCCCGACGGCGTTGACGCAGTCTTCGACCACCGCGTCGAGCGAGCGGGAGAGCTTGGACTCCGCCAGGTCATGCTGGTATTGGCCGACGCCGATGGACTTGGGGTCGATCTTGACCAGCTCGGCCAGCGGGTCCTGGAGCCGGCGGGCGATCGAGACCGCGCCGCGCAGGGACACGTCGAGCTCGGGCAGCTCCTGCGACGCGTACGGCGAGGCCGAGTAGACCGAGGCCCCGGCCTCGGAAACGACGATCTTGGTGATCGACGGCATGTGCTTGACCAGGTCACCGGCCAGCTTGTCGGTCTCGCGGGAGGCGGTGCCGTTGCCGATGGCGATCAGCTCGACCCCGTGGCGCTGCGCGAGCGCGCCCAGGACGGCCAGCGACTGGTCCCACTGCCGCTTGGGCTCGTGGGGGTAGATGGTCGCGGTCTCGACGACCTTGCCCGTGGCGTCGACCACGGCGACCTTGACCCCCGTACGCAGACCGGGGTCGAGGCCCATGGTCGCCCGGCTCCCGGCGGGGGCGGCGAGCAGCAGGTCGCGCAGGTTGGCCGCGAAGACCCGCACCGCCTCGTCCTCGGCCGCCTGCCACAGCCGCATCCGCAGGTCGATGCCGAGGTGCACGAGGATGCGGGTGCGCCAGGCCCAGCGCACGGTCTCGCCCAGCCACTTGTCGGCCGGCCGCCCCTGGTCGGAGACGCCGAACCGGGACGCGATGCGCATCTCGTATTCGGGGCTGTCGTCCGGCTCCAGCGCGACCGACAGCACCTCCTCCTTCTCGCCCCTGAACATCGCCAGGATCCGGTGCGAGGGCAGCTTCGTGAACGGCTCGCCGAACTCGAAGTAGTCGGAGAACTTGGCCCCCGCCTCCTCCTTGCCCTCGCGGACCTTCGACACGAGCTGCCCGCGGCTCCAGAGCTGCTCGCGCAGGCCGCCGATCAGGTCGGCGTCCTCGGCGAACCGCTCGATCAGGATCGCCCTGGCCCCCTCCAACGCCGCGCCCGCGTCGGCCACGCCCTCGGTGACGAAGCCCTCGGCCGTGGCGGCGGGGTCGAGCGTCGGGTCGCCGAGCAGCTGGTCGGCCAGCGGCTCCAGGCCGAGCTCGCGGGCGATCTGCGCCTTGGTGCGCCGCTTGGGTTTGTACGGCAGATAGATGTCCTCGAGCCGGGCCTTGGTCTCGGCCGCCATGATCTGCTCGCGCAGCTCGTCGTCGAGCTTGCCCTGAGACTCGATCGACTCAAGGATCGCCGCCCGCCGCTCCTCCAGCTCGCGCAGGTAGCGCAGGCGCTCTTCGAGCGTGCGCAGCTGCGCGTCGTCGAGGGTGCCGGTGACCTCTTTTCGGTATCGCGCGATGAACGGCACGGTGGCGCCGCCGTCGAGCAGCTCGACGGCCGCCTGCACCTGGCCGTCGCGTACGCCCAGCTCTGCCGCGATCCGCTGGTGAATAGAGAGCACTTGCCTGCCTTTCGATGGTCCCGCCGGTCAATTGTGCAGGACGACGCCGTCTTTCATGACCAGAGTGCGCGCAGGGTGAACGACCACGGCCTCCGCCGCGCCCCCGCACGGCACCACGACCAGGTCGGCCCGGTCGCCCGGGGACAGGCCGTACGACTCCAGCCCGAGCGCGCGGGCGCCGCCGTAGGTGGCGGCCTCCAGCGCCAGCTCGATGTCCTCGTCCCTGCGGAACGTGCTGCGGTAGGCGACGTGCATCGCCCGCTCCAGCATGTCGCCGCTGCCGTAGGGCCCCCACAGGTCGCGGATGCCGTCGTGGCCGCAGGCGACGGTGACGCCCGCGGCCCGCAGCTTCTTGATCGGCGGCACGGGGAAGCTGTAGACGGCCGCGGTCGCGATGGCGACGCCCGCCTCGGCGAACCCCTGGACCAGGCGGTCCTGGTAGGCGTCGTCGAGCTGGCCGAGCGCGTACGCGTGGCTGACCGTCACCCGGCCGCCCAGCCCCAGCGCCCTGGTGCGCTCGGTGATGAGCTCGAGCTCCCACCCGCCGAGCGACCCGCCGTCGTGCAGATGGAGGTCGAGGTGGGCGCCGTAGCGCTCGGCCAGGCCGAAGACCAGGTCGAGGTGGCGTACGGGGTCGCGGTCGATGCCCGCAGGGTCGAGGCCGCCGACCGCCTCCACGCCGCTCTTCAGCGCCTCTTCGAGCAGCTCGGCCGTGCCGGGGTTGATCAGCACGCCGTGCTGGGGGAAGGCGACCTGCCGAACGTCGACGGGGGAGGAGGCGGCCGCCTCGAGCACGGCCTCCACGCCCCGCAGCCCCACCTGGGGGTCGATGTCGGTGTGGGTGCGGACGTGGGACGTGCCCGCCGCGCTCATGCGCGCCAGCAGCGCGCCGATCCGCTCGGCGCTCGGCACGCCCAGCTCCGCGCGGCGGCCGAGGTCGTTTCCGATGCGCCCGGCCAGCGTGTCGTCGGCCGAGTGGGGCACCCACGGGCCGCCGTAGAGGGTCTTGTCGAGGTGACAGTGCGCCTCGACGAGACCGGGCAGCACGAGCTGCCCGGCGATGTCGACGATCCGGGCGCCCGGCGCCTCGACGCCTGGGGCGACGAGGTGGATCCGGCCGTCACGGACGAGGATGTCGGCGGGGGCGTCGCGCCCCCAGGGGTGCCCGCCGCGGAGCAGCACGTCGGTCATGGCAAGCACCCTAAACGGCGATGCCGACGATTTCCGCCTCCCGGCCGGGATCGGCCGAGACTGGTCACGTTCACGGGCGGCGCCGCGCGAAAGATCTTGCCGTTTCTCGGCCGCGACCGGTCGCGTCAAGTCACGGACGGTCGCGCTCAGTCGCGGCGGGCCGCGAAAAGCTCCACGTGGTAGCAGTATCGGCAGCGGTAGGCGTCGATCTCCCACTTCGGCCGGCCCATCAGCTTGGCGCCGCCGAAGATCCCGCGCTCCAGCGCGCCCTCGACCCATCTGGCGAAGCCCGGAGAGTTCTCGCCCGAGTCTCGGATGAACCCGGCCTCGAGCCCCTCCTCACCGCAGTGCGTACAGTGTAAGTTCGGCATGCCTATACAGGTTAGTCAGATCTCGTCCAGGTGGGAGATGTTCGCCACGTCGGCGGACTCGGCGCTCGGCCATCCCGCCAGCCAGGCGTCGAGGATCTCGTCGAGCACCACCTCGGACGTGAGCCGCAGGCTGAGCGCCAGCACGTTGGCGTCGTTCCACTTCCTGGCCCCGTCGGCCGTGTAGGCGTCCACGCACAGCGCCGCTCGGATCCCGGGCACCTTGTTCGCCGCGATCGAGGCGCCCGTACCGGTCCAGCAGCAGACCACCGCCTGGTCGGCCCGCCCCTCGCGCACGTCGCGGGCGGCCAGCTCGGAGGCCCATGCCCAGTCGTCGCGCTCCTCCTCGCTGAGCGCGCCGTGGGTGACCACCTCGTGTCCCCGCCTGCGCAGCTCCGACACGACCCGTTCGGCCACCCCGTCCTTGCTGTCGGCGGCCACCGAAATCCGCATGTGCCCTCCCGTTCCGACCTCAGATGTATCAAGCGCCGCGGCCCAGGCGCCAGCACATGCCCTGGACTGGCTAAATGAGATGAAGTGTGCTTGGTTGTGTCGCCATATGAATATTGACGAGAGCGATATTCCGGCGCTCGCCCGCGGGTGTGCCGTCCTGGGCACCGGGGGCGGTGGTGACGTGCGTACCGGATCGCTGGCGGCGATCGGGGCCGTCCGCGAGTACGGCGAGGTCCCGCTGATCGGCCTGGACGACCTGGACGACGACGCGCTGATCGTGCCGCTGTCGGGCATCGGGGCTCCGACCGTGAGCCACGAGATGATCCACAGCGCGGACGAGCCCAAGCGCATCGCCGAGGAGATCGAACGCCTCTTCGGCCGCTCGCCGAGCGCGATCATGTCCTCCGAGATCGGCGGCTCCAACGGGGTCGCGCCCGTCGCCTGGGCCGCCCGGCTCGGCCTGCCGCTGCTCGACGCCGACGGCATGGGGCGGGCGTTCCCCGAGGTCCAGATGGTGTCGATGTACGTGGCGGGGCTGCCGGCCGACCTGGTGATCATGTCTGACATCGTCGGGAACGTGGTGACCATCCGCCCCGTCGACGGCCTCTGGTCGGAACGGCTGGCCAGGGCGGTCTGCGTGGCCGCGGGCTCGTCCGCGCTGATGGCCGACTACGTGCTCACCACCGTACGGGCCAGAGGCGCGGTCATCGAGGGTACGGTGACCCGCGCCATCGAGATCGGCAGGGCCACGGAGGGCGCGGCGGACCCGCTCGGCGCGCTCCAGGGGAGCCTGGGCGCCGCCCGGCTGATCACCGGCAAGCTGACGGACGTGGAGCGGCGCACCACGGGCGGGTTCGTCCGGGGGACGGCCACGATCGAGGGCACCGGCGATGACCGGGGCCGCCGCCTCACCCTGGAGCTGCAGAACGAGAACCTGGTCGCCCTGGAGGACGGCCGGGTGCGGGCCATCGTGCCCGACCTCATCACCGTCGTGGACACCGAGACCGCCGCCGCCGTCCAGACCGAGGGGCTCAGGTACGGCCAGCGCGTCACGGTGCTCGCCTGGCCGTGCGACCCGCTCTGGCGCACCCCCAAGGGCCTGGAGACGGCCGGGCCCCGGGCGTTCGGCTACGACCTGGACCACGTTCCCGTCGAGGAGTTGACGGCGCATGGCTGACCTGCGGGTGGGGATCGACGTCGGCGGCACGAACACGGACGCGGTGGTGCTCGACGCCGACGGCCGCGTGATCGCCAAGGCCAAGCGGCCGACCACGCCGGACGTGACGGAAGGGCTCCGGGCCGCCCTGGACGCGGTCCTCGGCGAGCTCGGAGAGGACGGAGAGGGCCGAACGCGGATCGGCCGGGTCATGCTCGGCACCACGCACGCGACCAACGCCCTCCTCGAGCGGCGCAACCTCGGCCGCGTCGCCGTGCTACGGCTCGGCGCGCCCGCCACCACCTCCGTCCCGCCACTGTCCGGCTGGCCCGGCGACCTGCGCGCGGCCGTCTCGGCGGGGGAGGCGATCGTGCCCGGCGGCCACTACGTGGACGGCCGCGAGATCGGCCCGCCGGGGCTCGACGCCGTGCGCCGCTTCCTGGACGGCCTGGAGGCCGACGCGGTGGCGGTCACCGGCGTGTTCAGCCCGGCCAGCGGCGATCACGAGCGCGTCGTCGAGGAGCTGATCAAGGCCGAGTACGGCCTGCCGGTCTCGGTGAGCCACGAGATCGGCTCGCTCGGGCTGCTGGAGCGCGAGAACGCCACCGTGCTCAACGCCGCCCTGTACGGCGTCGCCACCCACGTGACCGAGGCCCTGGTCACCGCGCTGGCCGAACGGGGCCTGGGCGCGAGGCCGTACCTGGCGCAGAACGACGGCACGCTCATGACGCTGGAGCACGCCGCCCGGCTGCCGGTCTCCACGATCGGCTCGGGTCCGGCGAACTCCCTGCGCGGCGCCGCGTACCTGTCGGGGGTCGCCGACGCGATCGTGGTGGACGTCGGCGGCACCTCCACCGATCTCGGCGTGCTGGTGGGCGGCTTCCCGAGGGAGTCGGCGGCGGCGGTCGAGATCGGCGGGGTGCTGACCAACTTCCGCATGCCCGACATCCTGGCCATCGCGCTCGGCGGCGGCACGGTCGTCCGCAATCCGGGCATCGGCCCCGACTCGGTGGGTTACCGGATCGTCGAGGAGGCGCTCGTGTTCGGCGGCTCCACGGTGACGATGACCGACGCGGCCGTGGCGGCGGGCCGGACCCCGGACGAGGCGGCCGGGTGGCGCGAGCGCCTCGAGGCCGCCGTCCGGGCGCGCGACTCGGGTGACATGTCGGAAAGAATGGCAGACACCCTGCAAAGAGCGGTGGCCATCGCGGACGAGATGATCATCGACGCGGTGGACCGGATGGCGCTCGGCAAAACGGACAGACCCCTGGTCGCGGTGGGTGGCGGGGCCTTCCTGCTGCCCGACGCCATCCCCGGCGCGAGCCGGGTCGTCCGCCCCGAGCACGCCGAAGTGGCCAACGCCGTGGGCGCCGCCATCGCACTCGCGAGTGGCAGAGTGGATACGATCTTGCCTGCGGGAGATAGCCGGTCAAAAGCGATCGAAAGGGCCAAAGAGGAGGCGGCGGCGCGCGCCGTCGCGGCGGGGGCGGATCCCTCCGGCGTAGAGATCGTGGACCTCCTCGAGGTGCCGCTGAGCTACCTCTCCGAGCCCGCCGTGCGGGTACACGTCAAAGCAGCCGGACCACTCGCCCGGTGACAGACCGAAAGGATCCCCCCTTCATGAGCTGGCACAAGCGTCTGCTCGTCGCCGGGGTCACCGGTGTCCTGGCCTTGACCGCATCCGCGTGCGCGGGCGGTCAGGTGCGCGGGGCCGGCGGAACCCCCAAGCCGGCCGAGAGCAGCGGCAGCAGCCAACCGGCGGCCTCCCCGGCCGCGCAGGCCAACGACAGCACGTTCGTGTACGTGCCGAACCTCGACGTGGTCACCGACTGGGACCCCGCGACCTCGTACTCCAACGAGATCGTCGCCATGCAGAACATCTACGAGGGCCTGACCAGGTACAACTCCCAGGAGAAGAAGGCCGAGCCCCGCCTGGCCACCGAGTGGACCTCGGCGAACGAGGGCAAGGAGTGGACGTTCAAGCTGCGGCAGGGCGTCAAGTTCCACTCCGGCGCCGCGCTCGACGCCGAGGCCGCCAAGAAGGCCATCGAGCGGACGATCGAGAAGAAGGGCGGCGCCGCCTACATCTGGGACGCGGTCAAGACGATCGACGCGGTGGACGCGTCCACGCTGAAGTTTACGCTCAAGTACGCCACCCCGCTCGACCTCGTGGCCTCCTCCGGCTACGCGGCCTACATCTACGACGTGAACACCGTGGACAAGGACGGCAAGTCGGATGCCGGCACCGGCCCGTACACGATCGGCTCCTGGCAGAAGGGCAAGGAGACCGAGCTCACGCTGAAGGCGTACGAGGGCTACTGGGGCGGCTGGAAGCCGGAGCAGTACAAGAAGGTCGCCTACCGCGTCACCCCCGAGATCACCACGGCCTGGCAGCTGCTGCAGAAGGGCGAGGTCAACTTCGTCCAGCGGCTGAACCCGCAGCTCTTCCAGCAGGCCGGGACCACCCCGAACGTGCAGACCTCCGCCTCGCCGTCGTTCCAGAACCTGCTGGTGCTGTTCAACACCGCGAGCGGGCCCGCGAAGGACGTCAGGGTCCGGCAGGCCCTGCAGTACGCGATCGACTACGACGGCCTGGTGGCGGCGCTGAAGGGCTCCGGCCAGAAGGCCAACGGCCTGGTGCCGCAGGGCCTGCTCGGCCACGCCAACGACATGGAGCCCAAGCAGGACCTCGCCAAGGCGCAGGCGCTGCTCGCCGAGGCCGGCTACGGCCCGGACAACCCCGAGCTCAAGCTCACCATGACCTACGCGCAGGGTGACGACGACCAGAAGCTGCTGGTCACGCTGCTCAGCTCGGCGCTGAAGGGCATGAACGTGACGCTGCAGGCCAAGCCCATGACCTGGAGCGCGCAGTGGGACCTGGGCAAGAAGCAGGGCCAGGACATCTTCGTCATGTACTGGTACCCGGACTATCCGGACGCCTACTCCTGGTACGTCAACGTGTTCAAGAGCGCCGACAAGCCGCAGTTCAACCTGTCGTACCTGAAGGACTCCGCCATCGACACGGAGATCGACGCGCTGCCGCAGCTCACGGCCACTGACCAGCTCAAGGCCGACCAGGCGTACAAGGACCTGCAGAAGAAGATCATCCAGGTTCAGGCGGCGGTGGCCGTGCCGTACGTGCAGACCTACCAGCGCGCGCTGACGTCCGACGTCGAGGGATACGTGGACAACCCCGCCTATCCGAACGTGGTCTTCTTCTACGACCTCAAGAAGCGCGCAAGCTGACGATGTCGCGTTATCTGACCCGCCGGCTCGGCCAGGCCCTCCTGGTCGTGTCCGGCGTGGTCGTGCTCACGTTCGTCGTGATGCGGCTGGTGCCGGGGGATCCGGCGGTCGCGTTCGCCGGGCCGAAGGCCACGCCCGAGGAGCTCGCGGCGGCGCGCACGCGGTTCGGGCTCGACGACCCGATCCCCGTGCAGCTCCTCAACTACGTGCGCGACCTGCTCACCGGCGACTGGGGCGTCAGCCTGCGCACCCGGCAACCGGTGCTCGACGACCTCTACGTGGCGTTCCCCGCCTCGCTGGAGCTGGTCGGCACGGCCCTGCTCATCGCGGTCGTCGTGGGCATTCCGGTCGGAGTGCTCGCCGCCCGCTATAAGGCGAAATTTCCGGATCTGGGGGTGCGGGTCGGCAGCATGCTGGCCGTCTCCGTCCCCGTCTTCTGGCTGGCCCTGGCCCTCCAGACGGTCTTCGCCAGCAACCTCGGCTGGTTCCCGATCGCGGGCGAGTACGACTCCTCGCTCGACACCACCAGCCCGCTGACCCTCTGGACGAACATCACGATCGTCGACGCCCTCATCACCGGCAACTGGCCCATCTTCACCAGCACGCTCCAGCACCTGGTGCTGCCCGCGCTGGTCGTGGCCGCCTACCCCACGGGCGTGATCGCCCAGATGACCAGGGCGGCGCTCATCGAGGAGTCCGGCCAGGACCACACCAAGCTGGAGCGCGCGCTCGGCTTCGGCGAGACGTCCATCCTGACCAGGTTCGCCCTCAGGCCCGCCCTGAACCCGGTTCTGTCGCTGATCGCCCTGGTCTTCGCGTACGCGATCGTCAACGGCTTCCTCGTCGAGGCGGTCTTCAACTGGCCCGGCCTGGGCCGCTACGCCGCCGAGTCGATCAAGTCGCTGGACACCCCGGCCATCGCGGGCGTCACGCTCCTGGTGGCCCTGGTGTACGTGCTGGCCAACCTGGTCGTGGACATCCTCCAGGGCTTCGTCGACCCGCGAGCGAGGGCCCGATGACGAGCGTCGAGGCGCCGCTGCGGCGCACCTTCCTGCCCAGGATCCCCGACCGGTTCGCCGCGTTCGGGGCGGTGCTCATCGTGCTGGTCGTCCTGGCCGCGATCCTGGCGCCGTGGCTCGCGCCGTACCCGGTGGACCAGGTCAAGCCGCTGGAGAACCTGCAGCCGCCGAGCGCCGCGCACTGGTTCGGCACCGACCAGGTCGGCCGCGACGTGCTCACCAGAGTCCTGTATGGCGGCCGCACCTCCCTGTTCATCGCCGTGGCCGTGCTGGCCGTGTCGGCGGTGATCGGGGTCACGCTCGGCGTGGTCGCCGGGTACGCGGGCGGCTGGATCAGGGACGTGATCATGCGGATCACGGACATCTTCCTGGCCTTCCCCGCGCTGCTGCTCTCCCTGGCCCTGGCCGTGGTGCTCCAGCCCAGCGTGAACACGGTCATCCTGGCCATCGCCGTGACCTGGTGGCCCTGGTACACCCGGCTGGCGGCCTCCGTGGCGGCCTCGATCGCCACCCGCAGCTACGTGGACGCCGCCCGGTGCCTCGGCGTGCCCGCGCCGCTGATCATCCTCAGGCACGTCCTCCCGAACTCGCTCACGCCCGTCCTGGTCCAGCTCTCGCTCGACGCGGGCGGCGTGATCCTGACCTCGGCGGCGCTGTCGTACCTGGGGCTGGGAGCGCAGGAGCCGACGGCGGAGTGGGGGCTCATGGTGCAGCAGGGGCAGACGCTCTTCACCACGAACTGGTGGGTGGTCACGTTCCCCGGCCTGGCGATCCTGGTGACGGCGTTCGCGTTCAACGTGCTCGGTGAGGGGCTGCGCAACGCGCTGGACCCGCGAAGGGCGGTCAGATGATCGAGGTGCGTGACCTCCGGGTGCGCTACGGCGGGCGCGTCGTGGCCGACGTGCCGGAGCTGGACGTGCGCGAGGGCGAGTGCGTCGCGATCGTGGGGGAGAGCGGCTCGGGCAAGTCGACCACGCTGATGTCGCTGCTGGGCCTCACCCCAGATGCCGAAATTTCAGGTCATGTACGGATGTGCGGCGTCGACGTGCTCACGGCGTCACCCCGCAGGCTCCGCGAGATCCGGGGCGCCAGGGTGGCACTCGTGATGCAGTCGCCGCAGGCGGCCCTCAGCCCGGCGACCCGCCTCGGCGTCCTGATGCGCCGCGCCCTCAAGCTCCACGGCGTCGGCAAGGCCGCGGGCCCACGCCCCGGCCCGAAGGACGGCACCCCTCCACAACCCGCAGCCGGGAAGGGACGGCTGGAGGAGATCATGGGGGAGGCCGTGGAAGCGGTCATGCTCGACCGCGAGATCCTGCGCCGCTACCCCCACGAGATCTCCGGCGGCCAGGCCCAGCGCTTCGCCATCGCGCTGGCCATCGCCCTGGGCGCCGAGGTGATCCTCGCCGACGAGCCCACGAGTGCGCTGGACGTGACCGTGCAGGCCGAGGTGGTCGGCGTCCTGCGCAGGCTGCGGGAGGAGCGGGGGCTGGCGCTCCTGCTCGTCTCCCACGACCTGGCCCTGGTCTCGACGATCGCCGACCGGGTGCTGGTCATGAAGGACGGCACGGTGGTGGAGTCGGGGCCGGCAGCGCGGGTGCTGGCCGAGCCGTCACATCCGTACACGCGCGAGCTGCTGGAGGCGCTGCCGTGACCATGCTCAGGGCCGAGCGCGTGACGCTCGGCTACGGCCGCACCCCGGTCGTGCACGACGTGACCCTGGACATCACCGAGGGCGGCGTGGGGCTGATCGGGGAGAGCGGCTCGGGCAAGACGACCCTGGCGCGCGCGTTCCTGGGCCTCCTCACCCCCATGTCCGGAAATATCTGGTACGGCGACCAAACGCTCAAAAAAGCGGACATGCGGAAGTTCCGGAAAGACGTCCAGCCCGTGTTCCAGGCCGAGGCCCTCGACCCCAGGATGCGCATCGGAGCCTCCGTCGCCGAGGCCCTGCCGCGCGCCGCGCGAGGCCGGGTCAAGGACCTCCTCGAACAGGTCGGCCTGGACCCCGACCTGGCCACCCGCCGCCCTCACCAGCTCTCCGGCGGCCAGCGCCAGCGCGTGGTGATCGCCAGAGCCCTGGCGGTGGACCCCCGCCTGCTCATCCTGGACGAGCCCACCAGCGCGCTCGACGTCACCGTCCAGGCCAGGATCCTCGACCTGCTGGCCTCCCTCGACACCGAGCGCCTGCTCATCACCCACAACCTCGCCGTCGTGGACCGGCTGTGCCGCACCGCGCACGTGCTCTTCGCGGGCCGCGTCGTCGAGTCGGGGCCGACGGCCGAACTCCTCGCGAAGCCGGCCCACCCCTACACGCGGGCCCTGCGCGACGCGGTGCCGAAGCTGGGCGGCGCCCCGCCCGTGGCCAGGGGCAGGACGGAAGCCGTGCCCGCCCCGACCGGCTGCCCGTTCCGGCTCCGCTGCCCGCTGGCCGCGCCGGAGTGCGAGCAGCCGCCCGCGCTCAGGGACCTGGAAGGCCGCCAGGTCGCCTGTCACCGCGCCGAGGACGTGCTGCTCAGCTGACGAGGTTCTTGAGGTGGGCGCAGAGGTCGCCCGAGAGCTTGCTCATCAGCCGGGACAGCTCCGCCCGGTCCTCCGCCGACCAGTCCGTGAGCGCACCCTCGAACAACTCGGTGGTCACCTGGCGGCACCTGCTCGCCACCTCGGCCCCCTCCTCGGTCAGCGCGATGCGCCAGGCCCTGCCGTCGTCGGGGTCGCGTACCCGCTCGACCAGCTCGCGCTGCTCCAGCGAGGCGACGTGCCTCGTCACGTGAGGGCTCTCCACCTGCAGTGCCTCGGCGATCGCGCCGATCCTGCGCGGCTCGGGCGCGTCCAGCAGGTGGACGAGGATCTTCACGTCGGGCCGGTCGAGCCGGACGCCGGCGGCCTCGGTCAGGCGCTCGTGCGTCTTGGCGCGGTTCAGCGCGTCCACCACTGAGCGGAACGCCGACACCGTCCTGTTGAGATCTTCGTCCATAACCGATTTGCTTACCTAACTTACGTATGTATTATCTTGCCCTGTTACTTACCTAACTTAGCTAAAGGAGCCGACATGGCGACAGTCGTCGCGTCCGCGGCACGTACGACGTCCACCAGAAGTCCGTGGCCCGGGGTGGTCGCGCTGGCCTTCGCGGCCTCCATCGCCGCACTTCAGAACACCGCCGTGGTCCCGTTGCTTCCCGTGCTGCAGCGGGAGCTGAACGCCCCGCTCTCCTCCGTGACCTGGACGCTCACGCTGAGCCTCCTGGTCGCGGCGGTGGCCACGCCGCTGCTGTCGCGCTTCGGCGACATGTACGGCAGGCGCCCCATGATCCTCGGCGCCCTGGGCCTCCTGGTGGTCGGCTCGGTCATGGCCGCGCTGGCGCCCTCGCTGACCTGGTTGATGGTGGCGAGGGTGCTCCAGGGAGCCGTGGCCGCGCTGGTGCCGTTGTCGATCGGGGTGGCGCGCGACGTGCTGCCCAGGGAGCAGCTGGCCACCGGCATCGGGGTGATCAGCGCGACGATGGGGTTCGGGAGCGGCGGCGGGATGATCCTGGCCGGGCTCGCGTCCGGTGACTTCCACCTGGTCTTCTGGATCACGGCCGGCATCTCGCTGGTGGCCGTCGCGATCGTGGCCCTGCTCGTGAAGGACAGCGCCCCGGCGGGCCCCAAGGGCCGTCCCGACCTGGCCGGCGCGGCGCTGCTGGCCGCCTGGCTGGTCGCGCTCCTGCTGGGCATCAGCGAGGGCGGCTCGTGGGGCTGGACCTCGCCGGGCGTGCTCGGCCTGTTCGCCGCCGCGGCGGCGCTGGCGGCGGTCTGGGTCGCGGTCGAGCGCCGGGTGGCCGAGCCGCTGGTGGAGATGGCGATGCTGGTCCACCGGGGCACGGTCGGCGCGACGGTGGCCTCGATGCTGCTCGGGTTCTCGTTCTTCACCCTCATGACGGGCACGTCCAGCTTCGCCCAGGTGCCGACGGAGACCGGTTACGGTTTCGGCGCCTCCACCCTCCAGGTGGGCTTCTTCCTGCTGCCGAGCACGATCTTCATGCTGGTCATCTCGCTGTTCGCGGGCCGGATCATGCGCCGCTTCCAGGCCTCGTCCATGGTGGCGGCGGGGTCGGCGGTCACGGGCCTGGCGGGGCTGTGGCTCGTGGTCGCGCACACCAGCCCGGCCCACCTGTACGTGGCGACCTCACTGATGGGCATCGGCCTCGGCATCGGCTACGCGGCGCTGGGCACCATGGCCGTGGAGCACGTGGACCCGGGCAAGACGGCCCTCGCGGCAGGCGTGAACGCGCTCGTACGCATCGTCGGCGGCAGCACGGCCGGCGCGGCCATCGCCGCCATCCTGGCCGCCCAGCCGGGCGTGGGCGGCTACCAGTGGGTCTTCGGGACGGCAGCCGTGGCCGGGGCCACGGCCGCGCTCTTCGCGGCCGTGTACGGGCGGCTCAACCGCGCGACGGTCACAGCGCCTTCAGGCCGCTGATCACCTCGAGCAGCACCTTCGCGTCGGGCGCGGGGGGCGGGTGCTCGACCTGCACGAGCTGCTGCGCGTGCAGGTCACCGACCAGCACCCGTACCACGCCGATGGGCAGGTTCAGCTCGGCCGCGACGTCCACGAGCCGGGTCGGTTTGGTGCACTTCTGCATGATGATCAGATGCTCGGGGCCCAGGCCCATCGGCGGCGCCAGGCCACCGGCCGTGATGATCACCGCGATGAGGTCGATGGCCTCGCTCGCGGGGACCGTACGGCCCCGGGTCAGTAGGTAGGCCGGGACGATAGGACCGGCGTCCTCGTCCAGCCAGCGTTCGTCACTCACTTCGCACCACCCGCATGGGTCGAGCGGGTTCCTTCACGTGGGCCTCCGGTTCGGGCTCTGCCACGTGCTCTTCCGGGATCAACACGATCGCGGTGGTCCCTCCATATGGTGAACCGCGTAACGTCACGCGGATGTCGTGCCTGGCGGCCAGGCGGGAGACGACGAAAAGGCCGAGCCGGTCGCTGTCGGCCAGGTCGAACTCCGGTGGGCTGGCCAGCCGCTCGTTGAGTTCGGCCAGCTCCTCTGCGCTCATCCCGAGCCCGCGGTCCTCGACCTCGAAGGTGAAGCCGCGGGCCGCCACCTCGCCGCGCACGATGACCGGAGTGTGCTTCGGCGAGTAGACGGTGGCGTTCTCGATGAGCTCGGCGATCAGGTGGATCACGTCGCCGACCACGGGTCCGGCCAGGCGCTGGCCGGACATCGGCTCGACGGTGACCCGCTGGTAGTCCTCCACCTCGGCCGACGCGCCGCGGGCCACGTCGAGCAGCGGCACCGGCCGGCTCCAGCCGCGGCCGGGGGTGGCGCCCGACAGGATGATCAGGCCCTCGGCGTGGCGGCGCATGCGGGTGGTCAGGTGGTCGAGCTTGAACAGGTCGTCCAGCGCGTCGGGGTCGGTGGCCCGGTGCTGCATGTCCTGCAGCTGGATGCGCTGGCGGTGCAGCAGGGTCTGGCTGCGCCTGGCCAGGTTGCGGAACACGTGCCCGACGCCCTCGCTGAGCTGCGCCTGGCCGACCGCGGCCTCGACGGCCGTCTGCTGGACGGTGGAGAACGCCTGGCCCACGTCGTCGATCTCGACCGTGGTGCTCGCCACGGACAGCTCCGGCATCTCGACCTTCTCGCCCTTGCGGAGCTTGGCGACCACGTGGGGGAGCCGTTCCTGGGCCACCTCCAGCGCGGCCAGCCGGAGCGCGCCCAGCTCCTTCGACAGCCGGTTGCCCATGCGCAGCGAGAACGCGATCGACACGACCACCAGCCCCAGCGTCGCGCCCGCCAGCAGGAGCGCCCGGGACAGCACCTGGTCGGCGATCGGCTCGGTCCGCGTGTTCAGCACCGCGCTGGCCCGCATCAGCGCTTCCTGGAACGACTTGGACAGCCCCTCCGTGAGGGTGAGCCAGCTCCGTGGCGCCTTCCCGGCGATGATCTGGTCCTCCATGATCCGCAGCCGTTGGTAGGCGGGGGAGGTGATCAGCGCCACCTGCTGGTCGCGCAGGCTCGGGTCGAGCTCGTTGAGCGACTGGTCGACCAGGAAGCGCCGGTTGCCGACGAGCTCCGTGAACAGCCGGCGCTCGCCGGGCTGGGTCGGCCCGAACGCGACGGCCTGTTCCCTGGTCAGCAGCTCCTTGGCGTACCCGAGGTCGATGACGATGCGCGACTGCTCGTAGATCGGGATGTCGTCGATCAGCGCGACCCGCTTGTGCAGGCCGAAGAGCGTGTCGTTGATCGCACTGTAGGCCTCCACGGTGTGCAGACGGTCGGACAGGCCCGTGTCGATCTCGCCTCGGATCGCATCGAGCCTGTCGAGTTGCGTGTACACCGCGTCCACCTGTGTGCGGATCTCTTCCGATCGGTCCTTGGATGTGCTGGAGAGCTGCCTGAACGCGTCACTGGCGGCATCGGTGCGGGTGCGCTGCGCGGCGACGGCGGACTTCTCCCCCGAGTTGCGCAGGAGCCTGGCCGAGACTAGACGTTCACGCTGGATCTCGCTGATCAGTTTGTACGCGGGAAGACGGAGGTTCGTCCAGAGTGTCTTGTATTGACGCAGCTCCAAGCTCTCGGTGGCGGTGACGGCGGTAATGACCCCCCACAAGACCACCATGGAGGCCAGTGGCACGAGTAGTAGTCCGATGATCTTCATGCGGATCGTTCGGCTACGACCCATGACACCTCATTCCGGTCGGTCCCCTGCTGGCAACCCCGGACGGGACAAGCCCAGAGAATAGCAATTGGATCATCAAAATGCCCAATTTTTCGGGACTTTTGGACACCTGGGCCTTGATCCATCGATCTTGGAGTAGGTTTCCCGAGTACATCGCCGACAGAGGGAGATGCGTTGCGCCGTCGTCTCGCAGCGGCCGCCGCGCTCTTACTCCTCGCGGCCTGCTCGCCGCCTCCGGAGCCCCCGCAGGCGCCGTCCGGGCAGTCCCCGTTCGTCTATGTCGAGAACCTGGACATCGTCACCGAGTGGGACCCCTCCAAGTCCTACTCCAACGAGATCGTCGCCCTCCAGAACATCTACGAGACGCTCACCTTCTGGAACCCGGTCACCAAGAAGTCCAGCCCCAGGCTGGCCACGTCGTGGCGCTCGTCGCCCGACGGCCGGACGTGGACGTTCAACCTCCGCCCCGGGGTGACCTTCCACACTGGCAGGCCCCTGGACGCCGCGGCGGTCAAGTCGTCGGTCGAGCGCACCATGAGCGCCAAGGCGGGCGCCTCCTACATCTGGGACGCCGTCTCGTCCATCAGGATCGACGGGCCCACGACGGTGACGTTCGCGCTGAAGTACCCGGTCCCGCTGGACCTGGTGGCCTCCTCCACGTACGCGGCCTACATCTACGACACGCAGGCGGCGCCCGACCTCGGGAAGTTCTTCGCGTCGGGCAGGGACGCGGGCTCGGGGCCGTACACGGTGACGAAGTGGCAGAAGGGCAAGGAGGACGAGCTCACGCTCAGCGCGTACGACAAGTACTGGGGAGGGTGGGGCCGGCCGCACTACAACACGGTGAAGTTCCGCGTCGTGCCCGATCCCGACAGGGCGTGGCGAATGCTGCAGCGCGGCGAGGTGAGCTTCGTGGCGCGGCTGAACCCGCGCCTGTTCGCCGCCGCCTCGACCGCGCCGGGCGTGCGCACCTCCGAGCGGGCCTCGTTCCAGACGGCGATGCTGCTGTTCAACACCGCGAACGGCCCCATGAAGGACATACGCGTGCGCCGCGCGGTGCAGAAGGCCGTCGACTACCAGGGCCTGGTCAAGGACCTGAAGGGCGCGGTCTCACCGGCCAGCGGCATCATCCCCGAAGGGCTCATGGGGTACGTGCCGGGCCGCGTCCCCCGGCAGGACCTGGCGGGCGCGGCGCAGCTGCTGAACAGGGCGGGGTACGGCCCCGGCGGCCGGCCGCTCCGGCTGCGGCTGACGTACGGGGAGGGTGACACCGACTGGCACCTGCTCGCCACGAAGCTCACCGCCGCCCTCAAATCGCTCAACGTGACGATCGACGCCCGGGCGATGCCCTGGAACGCCCAGTGGGAGCAGGGCAAGAAGCGCGGCCAGGACATCTTCGTCATGTACTGGTGGCCCGACTACGCCGACGGCTACTCCTACTTCGGCAACGTCTTCCACAGCGGGAACCCGCCCGTGTTCAACCTGGCCTACCTGCGCGACCAGGGCCTGGACGCGCTGCTCGACACCGTGCCTGAGCTGACCGTGACAGACCGGCCGGCGGCGCAGCGGGTGTACGAGCAGGCCACGAAGCGGGTGCTCGACCAGCGGGCGGCCGCGGCGATGCCATGGGTGGTCAACTACCAGCGGGCCTACCAGGGCGCGGTGCAGGGCTACAACGACAACCCGGCCTACCCGGACGTGGTCTTCGTCTACGACCTACGCCCCTCGGGCTGATTGCTGTGTTCATGGCCTCACTTCGTGAGGCGCTCCCTCGACGATCCTTTCGCGCAGCCGGGCCTTGATCTCCTCGGGCGTGTAGGCCCGGCGGCGGCGCTCGGCGCGCGCGATCACCACTCCCGTGGCCGCCACGCCCATGATTCCCGCCAGACCGAGCATCTTCCACCAGCGCATGTGCCTAGGCTAACGGTGTGCTGACTCTCGACGAGGCCGTAAGGGTGACGAGGACCGGCGATCTGTGGATTTTCCGCGGGCGCTCGGTCCCCGACCGCGCCATCCAGACGATGACCAACAGCCCGGTCAACCACGTGGGCATGGCGATCGTGGTCGAGGACCTGCCGCCGATGATGTGGCACGCCGAGCTGGGCAAGTCGCTGATCGACCTGTGGTCGGGCACGCACCAGCGCGGGGTGCAGCTGCACGACCTGCGCGACGCGGTGACCACGTGGGTCGGCCGCTACGGCCAGCGGCCCTGGCTGCGCCAGCTCGAGCCGGAGGCGACGCCCGAGATGGAGGACGCGGCCCTGCGCACGGTGGCCCGGCTCGATGGCACCCCGTTCCCCTCCACCGCCCGCCTGGCCGCCCGCTGGGCCAGGGGACGGCTGCCGCGACGGCGCCGCCGCCAGGAGACGCTGGAGAGCGCGTACTGCGCCGAGGTGGTGGCGGTCACGTACGAGGAGATGGGCCTGCTGCCCGGCGGTCGCCGGCCCAACTGGTACGACCCGGGGAAGTTCTGGAGCGGCGACGACCTGGAGCTGCTGATGGAGCGCCGGCTCGGCAACGAGATCACCGTGGGCGTCGAACGTCCGTGAGCTACGGCTCCGCGCCGGCCACGACGGCCAGCAGCGCGTCCGCGTGGCACTCCTGATCGGGGTCGCACCAGCAGGCCAGGTCCTTGCCGCGCAGCTCGCGGCGGGCCCGCTCGACGAGCTCGGGGTGCTCGCGGAGGTGGGCCAGGTAGAGCTCGATCACCTGGGACCGCTGGTGGACCCGGCCGCCGCAGACCCGGCAGCCCTTCTCCGACAGGCTGTGCGGGTTGGCGAACGGGCTGCGCCGGTGACCGGGGAACTCGCGCCCGACGTACTCGGCGCCCTCGGGCACGCGGCCGTGGAACCGGTCGCCCTCGACCTTGACGCGGTGTGCCATAGGTTTTCAGACCTCCGCCGCGGCGGCCACGTTCATGCGCGCGATCTCCGGCGGCTCATTTCGCGAAGGCCAGCTGGTCGTTCTCGCGGGACACGACGGTCAGGACGAACGGCTGTCCCGGGCCCCCGGGAAAGGTGATCCGGATCCGGTCGGCTCCCTGGCGCTCCCAGTGGCCGACGATCTTCCTGGGCCGGTCGTCCGGCCCGGGAAGCCACTCGACGAAGGTGCCGTCGGAGTGGAACTCCATCCCGCGCCGGGGCCGCCGCGAAGGCCGGAACGCGAAATCGTCCGGCCGGTACACCGCCATCGCGTCGGTGTCCTCCTCGTAGGAGTGCGTCCAGGCTCCGACGACGTCCGGCGCTTCCTCGTTCATCATGATGACGCTCATCGGACCTGGCGGTTCCCGGCCACCACGTTCAGCGCCGCGCGGGTGTCCTTCAGCACCTCCTGGAGCAGCTGCTCCAGGTCGCGCTGCGAACCGTTGCCGGTGAGCCGCGTCTCGGCGGGGGAGGCGACGCCCGCGGGGATCCGCTCCTCGGCGCGCGCGGCCAGCTGCGGGACCAGGAAGGACGCCCGCGGGCCCTCCAGGCAGGCGTTCATCCGCGTCGACTGACCGCTGGTGAACATCATCATGCCGGCGTCGTCGGTGTAGTCCATGTAGTTCACGAACATGTCGCCATTGGGACCGTTGTTGCACGAAATATGGGGAAATGTCGGTATTCCGGTGTTGTTGCCGGCCTGGTTCGGGGTGTCGGCCACCTTGTCGTCGCCGCTGCATCCCTCGCCGTCGTCGCCCCAGATGTGGAAGAGGTTCAGCCAGTGGCCGACCTCGTGCGTCGTGGTCCGGCCCAGGTGGAACGGCGGCGCGGCGGTGCCCGTGCTGCCGAAGGCGGAGTGGCGGATGACGACGCCGTCCGTGTCCGGCGGCCCCCCGGGGAACTGCGCGTAGCCGAGCAACCCGCCCGTCAGCTGGCACACCCAGATGTTGAGGTACTGGTCGCTGGGCCACGGGGCGGCGCCGCCGCCGGCGCTCGACTTCACCAGGTCGTCGAAGGTGAAGCCCATTCGCTGGGTCTCCACGCGGACGATCCCGTCCGTCGGCTCCCCGTTCGGGCCGCGGCTCGCGAGGTGGAACTCGACCATCGTGTCCGCCACCAGCGACCTCCAGACGGGCGGCACCTTCGTCACGTCGGGGTTGGCGGCCCGGAAGTCCTGGTTGAGGATCTCGATCTGGCTGTGGATCTGGTCGGCGCCGATGTTCTGCTCGGGGCGGGCCGGGTTGTGGACGACGTGCACGACGACGGGGATGCTGATCACGCCGACGCGGCTGACCATGCGGGTGCCGAGCCTGTACTGCGTGGCCTGGTTCTCGATGGACGCCCGCCGCGCGCGGTAGGACATGCTCTCGTTGAGCAGCCGGCGGTGCACGGGCATGGTGCCGCACAGGTCTCGCGTGAGCGGTTCGGAAAACTCTGACTCGTCCATCATGATTTCCCCCCAGAAGTGAAGCGAGAGAGGCCGCCCGGCCGGATCGCGGAAGAAGGGCAGACCGCGATCCGGCCGGTCGGACGCTGATGCACTCGTACCGCGAACCGCCCGGTCGAAAGCCCAAAGGAGTGCAAGGCTTCCGGCTCGGATCCACGCGCACGCCGCTCTCCGTCCTGACCGGGAGCGGCCGGACCGCCGTTATGCTCGGGCCCGATGGACATCCGCGTGCTGGGCCCGGTCGAGGTCTACGACGGCGACGTCGAGATCCCGATCGACGGAGCGCAGCAGCAGTGCGTGCTCGGCCTGCTCGCCGCGCACCTCGGCGCGTACGTGCCGGTGGACCGGCTGATCGAGGCGCTGTGGGAGCGCGACCCGCCCAAGACCGCCAGGACCATCGTCCAGCTCAAGGTGTCGCAGCTGCGCAAGACCCTGGGCGGGCGCATCGCGAGCACCACGGCGGGCTACGCGCTCGCCGTACCGGAGGAAGAGGTCGATCTCGGGCGGTTCCGCACGCTCGCCGCGCAGGGGCGAGCAGCACAGCCGCGGGACGCCGCCGGCGCGTGGGAGCGGGCGCTGGGGCTGTGGCGCGGGCAGCCGCTGCAAGGGCTCGGCACCGACTGGGTCGAGCGGCGGGTGCGCCGCCCGCTGCTGCGCGAGCGGTGGGACCTGCTGGAGGAGCACGCCGCCGCGCTGATCGAGCTGGGCCGGCACCGCGAGGTCCCCGCGCTGCTGCAGGAGCTCAGGGACGAGGAGCCGCTCAGGGAGACGCCGCACGCGCTGGCCATGACAGCGCTGTGGCACGACGGGCGGCCGGCGGAGGCGCTGGAGCTGTTCCACGACGTGCAGCGGCTGCTGGCGGGCGAGCTGGGCGTCGATCCCGGGCCGCGGCTGCGGGACCTGCACCAGCGCATCGTCGAGGGCCACCGGCCCGTGGTGCCGCGCCAGCTCCCCAGGGACGTCCCCTGCTTCGTCGGCAGGCAGGCCGAGGCCGAGCGCCTGAGGCATCTGCTGCACGGCGGCCGCGTGGCCGTGGTGACCGGCGCGGCCGGCATCGGGAAGTCGGCGCTGGCCGTGCACGTCGGCCACCAGGTGGCCGCCGAGTACCCCGACGGCCGGCTTCACGTCGACCTCAACGGCTATGGCCAGGGCGAGCCGCTGCCGCCCGAGCGGGTGCTGCCCCGCCTGCTCGGAGCCCTCGGCGTGCCCGCGCCCAGCGGCGCCGCCGAGCAGCTCGACCTCTACCGCTCGACGACGGCCACCAGGCGGGTTCTGATCGTCCTCGACAACGCCGCCCACGCCGAGCACGTACGCCCGCTGCTGCCCGGCGGCTCCTCCAGCGCGGTCATCGTCACCAGCCGCGACACGCTGCGCGGCCTGGCCCTGCAGGGCGCGCAGACCGTACGGCTGGGCACGCTCACCCCTGGCGAGTCCCGCGACCTGCTGGCCGACCTCGTCGGCCCGGACCTGATCCAGGCCGACCCGGCGGCGGCCGCCGAGCTGGCCGAGCTCTGCGGCCACCTGCCGCTGGCGCTGGCCATCGCGGGTGCGAACCTCATAGGCCGGGCCGGCCTGCGCGAATACCTCGCGGAGCTCCTCGACGACCGCCTGAACACGCTGGCCGTCGAAGGCGACGCGCAGGCGACCGTGGCCACGGCCTTCGCCGGCTCGTACGCGGCGCTGACGCCGGACGCCCAGGTGCTGTTCCGGCGGTTCGGGCTGGTCCCCGGCTGCGACTTCACCGCGAGTTCGGCCGCCAGGCTCGCCGGTACGGACCCCGGCACGGCCAAGCGGCTCCTGGCCAGGCTCGCCTCGGCCCACCTGGTCGAGGAGCACGCGCCGGGCCGCTACCGCCTGCACGACCTGGTCCGCCTCTACGCCCGCGAACACTGCACGGACGCCGCCGACGACCCGGCCCCGTTGCACGCGTACTACCTGCACACCGCGCGGGCCGTCGCGCCGCTGCTGGCGCCCTCCATCGAGCTGCTCCCGCTGACGGGCGAGGACCCGCCGCGCGACGCGGAGGAGTTCGCCGACACCGACGCGGCGCGCGCCTGGTTCCAGGCCGAGCAGCACAACCTGCTCACCGTGATCGACCACGCCCGCGGCAGGCTGCTCTGGCGGCTGGCCGAGACCCTGCGCGCCTTCATGTACGGCGCCTACCAGCCCGACGTGATCATCACTGCGGCCCGCCGCGGCCTGGCCGCCGCCGAGCGGGCGGACGACCGCGCCGGCCAGGCCAGCATGCACCACACGCTGGCCAACGCCATGTTCGCGCTGAACGAGCCGCGGCCGGCCGTCCGGCACTACGAGATCGCCTCCGACCTCTATGAGGGGGTCGGCTGGGGTACCGGCACGCTGCTCACGCTGACCAACCTCGCGGTGGCACGCTCCAGCCTCGGGGATCTCCAGCAGAGCCTGGAGAGCCAGGAGCGGATCATCCGGCTGTGGGAGAAGTTCGAGCCGTCCACGAAGCTGGCCGTGACCCTGGAGAACTACGCCATCAAGCTCCTGTGGGCCGGGCGTCCCCGTGAGGCGTTGGACCGGCAGCTCCGGGCCGTCCGGATCAGGGAGGAGCTCGGCGGGCAGCCGCCCTGGCAGGCCAGGGCGTACACCATCCTCGGCGACATCCGCGTGGCGCTGGGCGAGCTCGCGCCGGCTGTCGAGGACTTCGAGCGGGCGCTGGCCGTCGCCAAGGACCTCCAGCTCGCCGCGACGCTGTCCAGCGTGGCCTTCGCGCACCACCTGCGCGGCGACGGCGCCCGTGCCGCCGAACTGGCGCGGCGGGCCGTGGACATAACCCGGGCGCGCCCGCCGGCCCACGAGCACGAGGAGGCGCGCAGCACGCTCGCCCGCGTGGACGAGTCGCTCGACCTCGGCGAGCGCGTCGGCATGCTCAACGAGGTGCTGGCCGTCTACCGGGACCGCACCTACCCCTACCTGGAGTCCCGGGCCCGGGTGTGGCTGGCCGAGGTGCTGGTGGACGGCGGCCGGTGGGACGAGGCCGCCGCCGTGGCCGGGCAGGCGCGCGAGGCGGCCGTGCGGTACGGGCTGCGGCTGCTCGAAGGCCAGGCGCTCACGCTGCTCGCCCGGCTCCACGTACGGGACGGCTCGGCGGGAGAGGGGCGCGACTGCGCCAGGAGGGCTCTGGAGGTGCACCGGGAGTTCGGCCACCGCCTCGACGAGGCCGCGGCCCTGGCGGTGCTCGACCAGACCTGACCCGCCTCAGCGGCGACCGGCGATGGCCCGCGGCTCTGCGCCAGGCCTGACCCGGCTCACGGGCGGGGCGGCCCGCAGCTCCGCACTAGGCCTGACCCGGGTCAGGGTGGGCCGGCCAGCAGGGTCGCGAACGTGGCCTGAAGCTCCGCTCCGGGATCCACGCCGAGCTGGTCGGCCAGCAGCCGGCGGGTGCGTTCGTACAGCTCGAGGGCCTCGGCCTGCCTCCCGAGCCGGTAGAAGGCCGTCATCAGCAGCGACACCAGCCGTTCCCGCTGCGGATCGGCCGTCACCCTCGCGCGCAGCGGCGCCACCGCGAGCTCCGGCCGACCAGTCCTGAGCCGCCTGCGGGCCAGCTCCTCGACGGCGGCCAGCCGCGCCTCGTCCAGCTCGACCGCCGCCACCTCCAGCGCCTTGCCGCCCCCCGAGCCGCCCAGCGCCGGGCCGCGCCACAGAGCCAGCGCCTCGTCCAGCAGATCGGCGCCGGCCTCGTCGCCGAGGCCCGCCGCCTCGGCGGCCAGGCGGCGAAAGCGCAGCGCGTCGACGCGCTCGGGGTCGGCACGCAGCACGTACCCCGAGGCGTCCCGTTCCAGGCGCACGCCCGGCAACGTCCGGCGCAGCCGGTAGACGTGTCCCTGCACGGTCATCCGCGCGCTGTCCGGGGGAGTTCCCTCCCATACGGCGTCGACCAGTCGCTCCACCGGGACCGGACGGTTCAGGTCCAGCAGCAGCGCGGCCAGTACGTAACGACGCTTACGCGGCCCGATCTCCAGGCGGCGTCCCCCGACACAGGCGTCGATGGACCCGAGCAGGCAGTACTCCAAGTGATCCATCTGTCCCAGGATGCCCGGAACCGCTAAAACCCCGCTAAAGACGGTTATGGCGCTGCGCCCGCACCAACAGAACGCCAAGGAGCTCTGCCAGGGTCTTTCACTCACGCTCTACGCCTACACAGGAAGAGACCCAAGTTGATCACGAAGAAGGCCGCGATCGCCGTGCTGGCCGGCTCGCTCCTGGCGGGCCCGGTGGCCGCCGTCGCCCTGACGCAGCCGGGCGCGGCCACCATCACCGGCACCCACACCGCAGCCGCGAAGAACCGGCTCGGGCCCGGCGAGTGGCTGCTGTCCGGGCAGTCGCTGACCTCGGAAGGCGGCCGGTTCAAGCTCGTCCAGCAGGCGGAGGGGAACCTGGTGTTCTACGAGGGCACCAAGGCGCTGTGGACCTCGCCCACCTCGGGCAAGCCCGGCGCCCGCGCGACCATGCAGAAGGAGGGCAACCTCGTCGTCTACGGCGCCGACAACAAGCCGCTGTGGTCCACGCCGACCGCCGGCAACCCCGGCGCGTACCTGCTGCTGCCCAAGGAGAGCGGCAACCTGGTGATCTACAGCCGGGACAACCGGCCGCTGTGGTCGTCCAAGGCGTACATCGGCAAGCTGCCCTCGGGGCACGTGCTCCGGCCGGGGCAGGCAGTGCAGTCGAGCAACGGCCGCTACCGGCTGATCCAGCAGGACGAGGGCAACGCGGTGCTGTACGACGGGCAGCGCAGCCTGTTCACCACGCCGACGGCCGGTCACCCCGGCGCCCGGTCGATCATGCAGGCGGAGGGCAACTGGGTGGTGGTGGACAGCGGCAACAAGGCCCTGTGGACCACCAAGACGGCCGGCAACCCGGGGGCTTGGCTGGCGGTCAGCGATGACGGGCGGATCATCATCTACTCCCGCGACAACAAGCCTCTCTGGACCAGCCGCTGACCCGATCCCGGTCTCGCCGCCTTCTGGGGGGTCTGTCCGGCGGTCACGGGTTTTCCCATCCGATGGCCCAGAAGGCGGCGTAACGGCGCCCGGCCCCGCACACCTCGTGACCGTCTCCCTGGACAGGGCCCGGCCACGTGCGGGGGGTGGGTTGCCCGCCGTAAGCGTAAAGGCTGGAGGAGAGCACCACGTGCGGCGGGTGGACGGGCCGCCGTGAGCGGAGAAGCTGGAAAAGAGCACCACGTGCGGCGGGTCGGTGGCCCGCCGTGAGTGGGAAAGCCGGATCTCCGGAAGAGTGGCAGGCTGGAAGGATGCGCCTAGCCACGTGGAACGTGAACTCCGTCAAGGCCCGGCTGCCCCGCCTGCTCGAATGGCTCGCCGAGGCGAAACCCGACATCCTCTGCCTCCAGGAGACCAAATGCTCCGCGCAGGCGTTCCCCACGGCGGAGGTAGCAGAGCTGGGGTACGCCGCCGCGGCCCACGGCGACGGCCGGTGGAACGGCGTGGCGCTCCTCTCCAGGGTCGGCCTCGACGACGTGACCCGCGGCTTCCCCGGCGAGCTGAACGGCGTGGAAGCCGTGGCCCCGGAGGCCCGCGCCATCGCCGCCACCTGCGCGGGGCTGCGCGTCTGGTCCCTGTACGCGCCGAACGGCCGCACCGTGGACTCCCCGCACTACGCGTACAAGCTCGCCTGGTTCTCGGCGCTCCGGGACGCGCTGGCGGCCGAGACGGCCATGCCGCTGGCGGTGTGCGGCGACTACAACGTCGCCCCCACGGACGCCGACGTATGGGACCCCGCGCTGTTCGTCGGCGCCACCCACGTCACCCCCGCCGAACGCCGGGCCCTGGCCGACCTGCGAGCCCTGGGGCTGCACGACGTGGTGCCGACGCCGATGAAGGGCCCGCACCCGTTCACGTACTGGGATTACCGGGCCGGGATGTTCCACCAGAACATGGGCATGCGCATCGACCTGGTCTACGCGAGCGCGGACGTCGCCGGGCGGGTGCGGTCGGCGTACGTCGACCGCGAGGCCCGCAAGGGCAAGGGCCCTTCCGACCACGCCCCGATCGTCGTTGATCTCGGACCATAATTCAAATCACAAACCGCGTCCGTCCGAGTATCCTGTTTTCTCAAATGTCTCGGGGGATTGAGTAGCTTCACGGCCCACAGGGGGGATCTCCGTGGAACCTGCAGACGGTCGCGTCATTCTATTCATCATCATCGCTCTCGCCGTGTTCGCCCTCGGCCGCCGCTTCCAGACGATGATCATCATGCGTCAGGTGTGGAAGCAGAGCGCCAAGCAGGTCACAGCCAGGAAGGCCGTCGCGAACAGCGCCGCGAAGGCCATGATCGGCATCAGTTTGCTCGCGATATTCGTGGTCTGGCTGGTGCTCAACCTCAACCGCGTAATGTGAAAAGCAATCAATGGCTGATTACCGCGCAATTGCGCGGCCGTCCGCAATCCTCCCGATGGCCTATTTGCGGCGATTTCGCAGGGCCCAAGCCGTCAGCACGGCCGCTCCGGCGGCGGCCAGGCTGACGGCGCGCGTAAGACGTACCGCACGGCGGATGTCCTTGACGTCGGGCTCGGGCCCGTCGCCCATGGTGGGCCGGTGCTCGGTCCTGCCCTGGTAGACGTTCGTGCCGCCCAGGGTGACGCCGAGCGCCCCGGCGAAGGCGGCCTCGCACCTGCCGGCGTTCGGGCTGGGGTGCCGGTGGCCGTCCCGCCTGAGCACCGCCAGCGCGCGGCCGGGGGCCGGCCCGGTCAGGACCGTGAGCAGCCCCGTCACCCTGGCCGGTACGTAGTTCGCCACGTCGTCGAGCCTGGCCGCCGCCCAGCCGAACCGTTCGTAGCGGGGGGAGTGGTGGCCGACCATGGCGTCCAGCGTGTTGATCGCCCGGTACGCCAGCAGCCCCGGCACGCCCGCCACCGCGCCCCAGAGGAGCGGGGCCACGACGGCGTCGGAGGTGTTCTCGGCCAGCGACTCGACCGTGGCCCTGGCGAGTTCCTTGGCCTCGAGGTGGGAGGGGTCGCGGCCGCAGAGGTGGGGGAGGCGGGCCCTGGCCCGTTCCAGGTCGCCGCCTTCGAGGGCGTCCGCCATGTACTCGCCCTCGCGGGCGAGCGTGGTGCCGCCGAGCACGGCCCAGGTGGCGACGGCTGTGACGGCCGTACGGGCGTGGGGGATCCGCTGGGCGAGCACTCCGAGCGCGGTCGCGCCGCCGACGCAGATGGCGACATGTGCGACTCCGTGCGCCTTCTTGTCCGCGTACAGGGACTTCTCCACCCTCGCGGCGACGCGCCCGAAGACCGCGACCGGATGGGCGGCGCTCCGCGGGTCGGCGATCAGCCGGTCGAGGGCCACCCCGAGGGCGATCCCCAGCGGGTCACACCAGATGGGCATGGAGCTCGTCTTCGTGTACGTCCAGCCAGGCCGCCGCGCGGCGGATGCGCTCGCCGGCGCCGCCCGCCCACATCTTCGCCCAGTTGCCGCCCGCCGAGGCGCGGGTGCGCATGACGTCGTAGGAGCGGTGGAAGCGGAGCCTGGCCAGTTCGAGGAGGCGGCGGCGGTCGCGGGGCGGCACGCCGTACGCGTCGCAGAACAGCCTCAGCCGCTCGCCCACGTCGAGGTTGCGGAGCAGCGGGGACCGGTCCACGGGGTCGGCGATGGGAGCCCAGTGGCGGAGCGTGGTGACGATGTCGAACAGCCGCGTGGTGGGGCGGGCCAGATCGAAGTCGATCAGCGCGTGGGGCCTGCCCTCGCGAAATATCACGTTGGCTGGCGTTAAATCACAATGTCCGATGATTTCTGGCGCTTTGTCATCATTCGATCCGCCTTCCCACCCCTCCAGGGACAGCGGGAACCCGACGGTCGCGTCATGAAATTCCCGAAGCAACACCGCAAGCCCGGCCAGCGCCTCATCACTCACGCACTCAAGCCGCAACCCGGTCGTACCCGGCAGATACGTCAGGATCTCCCGCCCGAGCCCGTCCATCCCCACCACCCGCGGCGCCCCTCCGAACCCACGGGCCTCGAGGTGCCGGAGCAGGGCGTGCACGGCGGGTGTCGACGTACTGGCCGGTCTACGCACGGTGTCACCGACCCGCACCACCCCGTCAGTCACGTCCCCGCCCTGCAACGGAATCTCATGCAGGAGCGTCGCGACCATGCCACGAGAGCTTAGACCCTTTTGCCCCACCCCCGCCCACCCTTTCCTCCAGCTCCAACCTTCCACCCACCCTCCACAACAATCTCCCCCCACCCCTCCCCACCAGGCGCCCCCTCCTGCCCCTCCACCCACCGCACCAACCACCCGCCCCATCCCCACAGCCACCTGCTCCTGCGCCGCGGGGTGCTGCGCCGCGGGGTGCTGCGCCGCGGGGTGCTGCGCGGCTGGGCGCCGTGCTGTGGGGACCTGTGCTGCAGGGGCCCTGTGCGGCCAGGCGCTATCGCGCGGGCCCCTGCGGCACGGGGTCCTGCGCGGCCGGGCACCGTGTCGTGGGGTCCTGTGCCGCGGGGTTTTGTGCGGCCAGGCGCTGTCGCACGGGGTGCCGCGTTACGGGGTCCTACGCGACCGGACACTGTGCCGCGGGGCGCAGCACCGCAGAGTCCTATGAGGCTGGGTCTTCAACGCCACCGCCGGCGCGATGCTCGGCGAGAACTCCTTCGACCTCCTCCCCAAACCCCTGGCGGAGGCGTTCGGCGTACCCCCGCCGATGCTGATCGTCGCCCCAGTGTTCCCACCCATCCCTATCGCCGAACGCTAGATGACCATGCCCGATGCCCACGTCGCCCGCCACCACGTCACCTGTCCCCACGCCGATGTCGGCCTCCCCACCGACGCTCCAATCGCCCCCAGCCACCGGACGGCCCCGCGCCCAGACGTACACCTCCCCGAGGCTGGCCGCAGCGACAGGATTAACCGCTCACGACTTCCCGAACGGTCACATTCCTCTACGACACGCCCGCCGCCGCATCCCGACCTTCCTGCTCCTGGACGCGTCGCTCCCCTGGCCTCCCTCATCACCATCCCGGACAGCACCCGGAGCGCCTACCCCGGTCTTTTAGCCGGTTTCCTCCCGTATCTGGCCACCTCCGATATCGTCCCAGAGGCCCCCACACCCTGCTCGGCCACTGGTTCGACCCTGACTCCTACCACCTTGGGGGCGCTGTTCATGGTGGGTGTGATCGGCCTGACAGACTGACACGAGGAAAACGTGTGCGTGACATGTCGCCGGATCATGCACAATAAGGCGGGAGCGCCCTTAGCTCAGCTGGATAGAGCACCGGACTTCTAATCCGACGGTCGCAGGTTCGAATCCTGCAGGGCGCGCTTTGATCATGTCCTGACCTGCAGCTATGCGGGATCGGATGCGTTCTAGAATTTTCGTCTAGCGCTTGCGTGCTCCGTGCGTGCTCGCGCGCACCAACCCCGCACACACCGTGATCGACATCGGCCTTCTGGGGCTATCTCGGCAAAGGAACCGGCCCCGTGATCGCCGTGCAAGCGCGGCGATCACGGGGCCGGTTCCTGATGTAGCGGGTCAGGCCCGCAGCGGGATCACCTCTCCCGGCCCCTCCTGGTCCTCCTCCTCGGCGAGCAGAAGTGCTGCGGTCTTCTCCGCGGCCGCCATCGCCACCTCGGGGAAGACCGAGGTGTAGGTGTCGGCCGTGAAGGAACTGGAGGTGTGCCCCAGAGTCTCCTGCACGACCTTCATCTCTACCCCGGCGGCCAGCATCAGAGAGGCGGCGCCGTGGCGGAGGTCGTGGAGGCGGATGGGTGGCAGGCCGGCGAGGTAGGCCAGCCACAGGAACTGGTCGGTGACGTGCTGGGGATGCAGCCGATCTCCCTCGGGTTGGGTGAAGACGAACCCGGTGTCCTTCCAGGCCTGGCCCTTGGCCAGTCGTTCCTGGAGTTGCCGCTGCCGGTGGGTGCGCAGCGTTGTGGCGGTTTCGGCGTCCAGGGCGATGGTGCGTACCGAGGCGTCGGTCTTGGGCGTGCCTTCGTGGACCTGTCCCGCCAACTGCACCAGTTGCCAGTTGATCGTGATGGTCTGGGCGTCGAGATTGACCTCCTTCCAGCGCAGCCCGCACGCCTCTCCCCGGCGCAGACCACGCAACGCGATCAGCCGGTACAGGGCGAAAAGGCGGTGCCGCTGGGCCTCTTCCAGGAACAGCCGGGTCTGAGCCGGGGTCCAGACCATCACCCGGGAAGGCCGGGGCGTGCTGGTGTAGGCGTCGACCGGATCCACCCGCCGCCCGCCCCGGCACTGCTTCTCTGCTCGCAGGCGTTCGTGGAAGGCGGTCTGCCAGTCCTGGACCCGGTCGTCGGTCCACACCAACGCTTTGGGCCGGGTCTTGGCCGGCAATTCCAGCACGGCGGCGGGGTTGAAGTCGAGGAGTCGGTCTTGTCGGATGGCCATGTTCAGGGCGTGTCGCAGGGTGGCGCGGATGCTGTGCATGGTGGCGATGCTGACCGGACGCCGGTACTTGACGCTGGCCCGCACGCTCGGGTCGGGGCTGGCGCGGTGTTCGGCGATGGCGTCGTTGAACTCTTCGATCTGCTCGAACATCACCGCGATGTCGCTGACCTTGAGCCGGTCCAGCGCCAGCTGGCCGAGGTAGGGGCTCAGGTAGAGGCGGATGTGACCTTCGTAGGAGCGCCGGGTGCTTTCCTCGATCTTCCGCTTGCGTTGGAGGAACTCCTCCAGCCACTGCTCGACGGTGATCTCCTGGGTCAGGTCCATCCCGGTTTTGATCTTGCGGCGGACTGTCTCCATGTTGGGCAGCGTCTTGGTCTCGGCCAGCGTGCGCTTGATCAGGTCGGCGATCTGGGTGCGGGTGGCGGGCTCGCGCGGTCCGGCCAACGCCAAGAGTGCGCGTACCTGGGCGAGTTCGGCTTCGGCGTCGTCTTGGCCGGTGAAGCCGCCGCGGCGGAGCGGGCCGCGTCGCTTCCCGTCGGGGGTGGGTGGCAGTTCGATCTGGTAGTGCCAGATGCCGTGCCGGTGGTTCCAGCCGCCGCTGGGGCGGCGCAGCTTGGGGCATTTCTGCCCGAGTTCCTTGCCGTCGCCGTCGCGGCAGGAGCAGCGTTTGAACGTGCTGCCTTCAGCCATCGGTTGTCCTGTCCTCCTCCATGAGGGTGTGATCGCCGAGCAGCGCGAGCAGGGCGGCGGTGGGCACCAGGTACCTCTTGCCGATGCGGATGATCCGGCAGGGGAAGTGGCCGTCCCTGGCGAGTTGGTAGGCCGTGGTGCGTCCCAATCCGAGCGCCCTTCCCGCGGTGACCACGTCGACCACGGCTGGCAGTTGCTGGATCTCGGCCAACGTCAGCGCGCGCCTCATCGCTGGCATCCAGGCCGAGAAGGACGCGCGACTGCCGTGGGCCCGCCCGGCACGAGCACGGATGGGGCGGTGCGGGTGATCGGGTGAGCGTAATGCCCACCATCGCCCACCGCCCCGAGTGCGGTGCCGGGCACGACGTATCGACGCCCACCTCGGCGGCGGCACTCAAGCCCGATTCGATCGTCGCTACGGGAGGCACGCATCGCATGGCCCAGCGAGGCGCCGTGACGATGATGAGCAGCCCGTCGGAGGTGCCAGCGTGGATCGGGAGGTTGTGCGCTCGGGGATGGTTGCGCACGGCGGACAAGCGAAAACAAGCCCCATCTGGTGACCGGACCTGACCTGAGGTGCTCAGCAAACAGTTGATCGCGCTGAGGCAGCCCAGGAGAGCCGCTCGGCGGCGCATGCCAGGGCCTGTTCTGGCTGAGGTCGTTGGGCCTGATGGGCGTGGTGGATGCCGAACTTCGAAGGGTGATGTGGTTGGGTCGTGTCATGGTGATGTGGCCCGATCATCCGAGTCACCTGGTCCCTGTCACTCTTTAAATACCTGCCTCCAGGCACGAATTCGGACACGAGTGCAGGTAAAGAACGGACAAGATCGCGCTTCGTAACCCGGTGTATCTCCGTCCGGCAGGCCGCTGCTGCCCATGAACTCCGTTACAGCCCGAGACTACGTATCTGATTCGCCGGCGCCTGGTGGTGGCTCACAACCAACGATCACCCATAGATCGGGGCGGGGTGGGCGTTCGACTCGCAGGCGTCCTTGACGCTAACAAGAGGGCTCGCATTAGGAGAGTGGCAGTTGTACGGCTAGCACGTGCGCTCTGACCTGCGTAGATGCAGTCCTACGGCCTGCACCATCTGAAAGATCATCCCGCTCATGTCCCTGTACCCGTCGAGGCTGGCCACCACATGGCCTCGCCGCAACTGACCATGGAATTAAAGACTGACTAGTCCACAGTCATGTGATCGGAGGGGTGGAGAGGACTTCCTGTCGCAAGCCCGATGTGTCTACCGAACCGGGCAACTCCAGCCATCGGCGAGCGCAAGATCGGCGAACCCCAATAGTGACTAACTGACTAACTTCTGGCAGAGCAGTCGGGTATCGGTACGTCTGCTCATCGCCACCGCTCGTCAGTCGAGCGCGGGTGGTTCCGGACGGCCAGGGTCCCCCAATCAGGGAAGGTCGGCATTTATCTGTCGCGTCCTCAACCACGATCCTATAGTCAAGAAGAATGATCCAAACGGACTGCTCTAGCCCATCCAAACCGACTGCTGCACGTGCTACGGTGATGCTCACAGCATCGGGCGACCTCTAGCTCGTCCGTTCGTGCTGGGTTCACGGCATACGTAGCGGAGGGAGGACGGGGTGGATGGGATGCGCGTTACGGCGCTCGTGATCGCCTTATCGGTGGCGGCGATCTGTGCGTTGCTCGCTGGCTTCTGGTGGCTGGCGCGCGGGAAAGGGGTGGACCAGGCGGTGATGACCATCGCCTGTGTCTTCGCCAGCGCTGCCACCTTGGCCATCATGATTCTGACCTTCCTGCAGCCCGACTGAAGGCAGCCAGACATGCTGGGGCAGGGCAAGGGCCGATAGGGTTCACAAGAAACAAGAAAGTCAAGGATCGGCAGGAGTCGAGGGTGGAGAGAGCGTCGAAGGAGCTGTCGCTTGGACGCGCGTTGGACGCCCTACGCGGGGCACTGACACCCGAAGATGCCCTCTTCCTCGCCATGGCTCTGATCCTCTTGAGCCACGAGGCGAACACCGAACGCACCGATGAGCGGGGCGGCCGGACAGCTGCTCGCCAGGCCTGGGACGCGCTTATGGCCCAGGACTTCCGGTGGCGCGACGGGCACGAACTGGCAAGTGTCATTCGAAGCGGTTTGCGAACGTGGGAGTCGGCCAATGGAGGGCTGAGAGAACTGCCGGGCCTCGTCGACGCGCGTGGCTCACAGCTCGCTCCCTTGGTCGACTGCGTAGCCGCGGCACCAGACCTTGCAGGACTGTTCGATCTCTGTCTGGCGCATTCGCTGACGATGGGGAGAGGCGGCCAGTACTACACTCCGGTGGACATCGCTCGGCTTCTGGTCGGCCTGATGGCGCCCCGAAAAGGTGAAACAGTCTACGATCCGGTCTGCGGTTCCGGTGGTTTTCTCCTGCGGGCCAGCGAGTTCGTTAAAGCAAACGATGGCGGGGACGCTCAGCTGGCGTTGCATGGGCAGGATGTCAACCGGATCGCGTTGCAGACCGCCGCGATGAACTTCGTGATCCACGATGTCGCAGCAGATTTAAGAGGGCCAGCCTCGAGTCTGACAGATGATCATTTCGAGGACTGGACCTTCGACGTGGTCGTCGCCAATCCTCCCTTTAACCAGACCGGATGGGATGAAGGCGGTCACAGTCGTTACGGTCGCCGCTGGATTTATGGGGTACCGCCAGCCGGCAATGCTAACTTCGCCTGGGCCCAGCACGTGATCAGCAAGATGTCTCCTACGGGGCGCGGGGTGCTTCTCCTACCAACAGGCGCCGCCTCAGGAACGAAACCAGCCGAACGCGACATACGGGCTGGCCTGGTGGAAGACGATGTTCTCAGCTGTGTGATTGAGCTGCCCGCCGGGCTGATCCCCCATGTGCGCAACCCTGTAAGCTTGTGGCTCTTCAGCAGGAGTAAGAAGCCTCGCGACAACTGGGGTAGCAACGATCGGTCGGGCCAGTATCTACTGATCGACGCACGTGAAATGGCGCTGGCCGTGGGACGAGGCCGCCGTACTGTACCAGACGAGGCGCGGCAGCGGATTGTCGGAACTTTCGCCGCCTGGCGGGGCGCACAGGGAATGACTTCATACGAGGACGTACCCGGCTGGTGCAGGTCCGTCTCCACCGAAGAAATTTCGGCTCAGAAGTACGACGTACTGCCGTCTCATTATGTAGGCGGGGCCGCAGTAGAGGCGACACAGGCCGACGGAGAAGAACTCGTAGCCCGCTTGACCGATGAATTGTACGAGCTCTTCGACAAGGCCCACCGTCTCGAAGGCGAGCTGCGCGATCTGCTGGGGAAATCGTGATGCGGGATGCCTTGCAGGAGCGGCTCCGTCGGCTTCCCCAGGACTGGACGGTAGAGCGACTGGGCAAGCTGCGATCCGCACACATCCTTGGTTACGGCATCACCCGTCCTGGTAATCATGCCGACGATGGAGTGGGCATGATCCGTGCTGCAGATATTCAAGACGGGCGACTAGACAGCCGCCAGCCAAGGCGAATTAGCCCTCAAGTACACGAAGCCAACCTTCGCAGTCGGGTGGAGGCTGGCGATGTCGTCGTGATCCTGGTGGGTAGAGTGGGTGAGGCTGCGGTAGTCACCGACGAATTTCACCACTGGAACGCCTCGCGGACCGTCGGGATCATCCGCGTGACAGACCCCGACGAAGGAGCATGGCTGAGTCTATGGCTGAGGTCGCCAGAGGTACGTCAATGGTGTGAGCGGCAGGCCACCAGTTCGACGCTGCAGCGTACACTCGCCCTGGCGGCGCTGCGTGATATGCCTGTACCGCTGCCGCCCGCTGGTCCGAGGGAGGCCTTTCTGCGGGCGATGCAAATTCTGGAGGAGAAAACTGCGACGAATATACGCATCGCCGATTGCGCGATCACGCTGAGTGAGGCGCAATTCGCTGTCGAGACATGGCAAAGTAGGGAATGGCCCGAACAGCCCTTCGGGGCTCTAGCTGAGCTACACGCCGGAACCGCGTCGCGCCCAAGCCCAGACAAGGATGGTATTCCGACTAAGGACAGGATCGCCTTCGCTTCACCTGCGGACATCCTGCAAGGCGGCCTTCCATACCTATACCGAACAGAGCGGCTACTCGCGTCAGCAGATGACGCAAGCGTATGTGACCTCGGCTCGCTTCTCGTCGCTTCCAGGGAGGACGGTGTGCAGGTCATGAGGAACGAAGTGCCTGTTGCTGCTGGCCGTGGAGTTTTGGTGCTTAAGCCGGACTCGGCTGCCGACTCCTACTGGCTGCTCCATGAAATCCGCTCTCGAAGTTCTGAACTAGCGGCCAATGCGCAGGGCTCCGCCGGACGTGAACTCAGCCGACGCGCATTTTCATCGACTGTGGTCCGCTGGCCTCCGCAGAAGGTGCGTGAGCGGTTCGCACGGATTGCTGGGCGCCTCCATGCGCGGGCACAAACCGCACAGGCTGAAAACGAGACCCTTCGCAACCTGGGAAATCAAATTCTTGATGGTTTCCTAAACGGCACTTTCGCCTGGAAGTCCGCGAAATTCCCCAGTCTGTCGACGCAATGTTAGCAGGATGGTGATAGTCAGGAATGTCTGCGGTTCCTGAGTTTCCATGGTGGGAGATAGGAGCGAAGTCCTACATGCCGCATCTGGTCTGCACAGTAGGGATACCCGAAGCCTTTCTCGCGGTCCCATGGCCGTGTCGAGCATGTCCCGTATCGGCGGATTAGCTACCACGCCTTCAGTCGTAGGGCTGAGCAGAGAGGGCACAGACGACTGCTGTTAGCTGCTGGGTTGAGTACGTGCTTGGTGAGGGCATCGATTTTAGTCGGCGCCACGGGGCTCGCTCCATAGATGCTGCGATCATAACGACGGTGTGATCTTCTCGCTTAAGTCAGGGTCGCATCGTGCAATCGCCTTCGGTGAACGGAATCGACGGGAGTAACCGATGCCTTGAAACTCGGGACTCAAGCTAGGCTGTCTACTTAGGAAGCTACCAACGTTCCTCGTCCTCGTCCTGCTGAGAGATCATTTCTATGTAATCGTCTTCGGGATGATGTGGATCCTGTGGATCAAACTGGCGCTCATATTCAAAATTTGGATCGTCGAAGTAAGGAATGAAATCTCTGCGGTCGACATAATCGATGGATTTCAGGTCTGAGACTTGCGCCTCAGCGTAAGAGACCTTCTTCGCGATGCCTGCGTGTTCAATCTCCAACGACCCTTGCAGCGTGAGCTGACATGCTCGGCAGATCAGCGTGTGTCCGTGGAGTGTGTAGTTGATTGTGTGTGTACGTCTTGGATCAACTGCCGCTTCTACATTTCCAATATAGGTTGCCGCCTTTCGTCCGCACGCCGGACAGATGGTGGTGGTGGCACCGAAGCCGCCGTACAGGTTGCGAACCTTGGTGATAGCCTGCAGGATGCTGTCCTTCTCTTCTAGGGTTAGCAAGGTTTCCGAGACGTGTCTGGACCGCGCGATGGCTATCTTCCTCTCGACCGATGTCCTTATTGCTTCAAGGGAAGTGCGAACTAGGGCGTTGACGAGATCTGAGTGTCGACCCCAAATATTGTTAGGGTCAACCCCCATCAGAGGGTAGAGGTCGCTACAGGTGTGTAGGTATGCGGAAAACACGCTGATATTGAGGGTAGGTTCGGAATATCCAGCGTGCACCATGCTATCTCGTGCATGAAAGAGTTGTTCGATCAGGTCGGAGGGAATAGAAATTTGGCTGTTGAGGCGCCGGACAATTTGAATAGCGTCTCTTGCGCCTATGGTTCGCACCTTGTAGTCCCCCCCTGGGCGGCTATTTCCTGTGAAGTAGATTAGTGTATCTGTATGCTCTTTTCCTCGAGAGTTTGGGTCCACAAGAAAGGCTGGATCCATTTGGTATAGATATGCCTTGCATAGATGCTCAAGGCTGATCGCCGAAAACATGAGGATGACGCGACCGTCGTTTGCAATGTAAGCATCGAGAGCGCGTTTGGTGAAGTCCCGAGCAGAGAACAGCAGTTGATCGGAGTCAATATCCGGCATGTTGGAACTATAGCGATCAGAGCTAGTTCATGCGACCCTATTGGTGCATCGGCCATCAGTCGCTCATCCGGCGAAAGTATTAGCAGGTACGTCATGCTAGATTCGGGTTGCTGGATACAACACAGAGAGTCGCGGGCCTGCGGGCCTGCGTGTCTGTGGTTCGTGGAGAGGGTCTCCACTGGCACGGAATCACGAATCAGCGGGTCAGTGCCCTAGCCTCGATCTTTCTCGACCTTGAGTTGGTCGGCTGAGAGGTTCGGCTGGGGGTCGATTTTCTCGCTGTGGTCAGCGTGGATGCCCGGCTGTCG
>NZ_JBFAOQ010000022.1:0-196955 GCF_040675285.1 Nonomuraea sp. NPDC049625
AACACCAACACCACCCCCAACTGGACCACCCTCATCCCCCACGCCACCACCACCGACCTGCCCACCTACCCCTTCCAACACCACCACTACTGGCTTGAGCCGTCGTCCCACGGGCACGGGTCGGACGGCCCCCAGGACGACGGTTTCTGGAAGGCGCTGGAGTCGGAGGAGACGGAGGCACTGGCCACCCGGTTGAAGGTGGACGCGGACGCGCTCAGGACCGTGCTTCCCGCCCTGTCGTCCCTGCGGGACGCGGAGCGCAAGCGGTCCGTGCTCGACGACTGGCGTTACAAGCTGGTGTGGCGCGGGGTGAGCGCGCCGAGCCCGGCGGGGATCACCGGTACGGCGTGGCTGGTGGCCGTGCCCGCCGCGGGCGGCGATCCGCGGATCGTCCGGGACGTCCTGGACGGTCTGTCCGCGCGGGCCGCCCGGGTGTATCCGCTGGTGGTCGGCGGTGAGGACCGCGCCGCGCTCGCTGAAGCCATACGTGCGCAGGCCCGGCCTGGACTGACCGGTGTGCTCTGTCTCCTGCCGCTCGACGACGAGCCGCACGAGGAGCACCCGACGCTGTCCCGGGGCGCCGCGGCCACCGTCACGTTGGTGCAGGCGCTGGCCGATGCGGAGGTGAGCGCGCCCCTGTGGCTGACCACGTCCGGCGCGGTCGCCCTGGACGAGGCCACCGAAAACGGAGCGACCGGAAACGGAGCGGCTGAAGTCGGCGCCACCGGAGACAGCGCCAGCGGAGACGGCGCAACCGAAGAGGGAAGCGGCGGAGACAGGGCTGTGGAGAGGGTCAGTCCGTTCCAGACTGCGCTCTGGGGGCTCGGCGCGGTTCTCGCGGTGGACCATCCGGACACCTGGGGCGGCATCGTCGACCTTCCCCCCGCCCCCGGAGCCGACGACATCGCGCTGCTCCAGGGGGTGCTCGCGGGCACGAGCGGCGAGGACCAGGTGGCGATCCGCTCAGGCGTCGTACGGGCACGCCGCATGGTGCGCTCGCCGAACGGCGGCGCGGACCGGGCGCGGAGCTGGAAGCCGAACGGAACGGTGCTGGTCACCGGCGGCACCAGCGGGGTCGGAGCGAACGTGGCACGGTGGCTCGCCCGGGAGGGCGCCGACCGCCTGGTGCTGGTCAGCCGACGCGGAGGCGCCGCCGAGGGCGTCGCGGAGCTCGAGGCGGAGCTGACCGAGCTGGGCGCCGCGGTCACGGTGGCCGCCTGCGACGTCGCCGACCGGCCGGCGGTACGGGACCTGCTGGAGTCGATCCCCGACCTGACGGCGGTGATGCACGCGGCCGGTGTCGGGCACGACGACGTGCTCGTGGCCGACACCACGCTGGAGGACTTCGCCGGCTTCGCCCGGTCCAAGGTCATCGGGGCGATCAACCTGGACGAGGTCCTGGGCGACCGGCCGCTGGAGGCGTTCGTGATGTTCTCCTCCGGCGCGGCCGTGTGGGGGTCGAGCGGGCAGGCCTCCTACGCCGCCGCCAACGCATTCCTCGACGGGCTGGCGCAGCGCCGGCGGATCCGCGGGCTCGCGGGCTCCTCGATCGCCTGGGGCGGTTGGGGCGGCGGCGGGATGATGGAGGACGCCGGAGAGCAGCTGGGCAGGAGCGGTCTGCGGCCGATGGCGCCCGACGCCGCGGCGATGGCCATCGGCCAGCTGGTCGGCAGCGGCGGGGGCCACCTGGTGGTGACCGACATCGACTGGGAGCGCTTCGCGCCCGCCTTCGCGCTGGCGCGGCCGCGGCCCCTGGTGAGCGCCGTTCCCGAGTTCACGCGGGCGCTCGAAGCGCCGGCGGCCACCGGGGGCGACGACGACGGTACGGCGTTCGCGGCGCGGCTCGCGGAGCTGCCGCCGGCCAAGCGGGAGCGCCTGGTGGTCTCCCTGGTACGCGCGGAGGCCGCGGCGGTGCTGGGGCACACCTCGGACGACCCGGTACAACCGGACCGGGCGTTCAACGAGCTCGGGTTCGACTCGCTGACCGCGGTGGAGCTGCGCAACCGCCTGGGCCGGGCCACCGGCCTGAAGCTACCGGCCACCCTGGTCTTCGACTATCCCACCCCGATCGCCCTCGCCCGGTTCGTCCAGGACAGGCTCGCGCCCGAGACGCCGTCCGGCTCGATCTTCGCCCAGCTCGACGAGATGGAGCGGCTGCTACGGGAGCAGGCCCTGTCCACCGGGGACCGGGCGCAGATCAGCGACCGCTTCCGGGCCATCCTGCACGCGGCCGAAGGGGTGAACGGCGCGGCGGAGGAGGCCGACCGGGACCTCGACGACCTTTCCGACGAGGAGCTCTTCGCCGCGCTGGACGACCAGCTCGGCGCGTCCTGACCCGGCGGGCCGCGCGTCCTGTCGCCGGCCCTTGACCCCCACCCGCTCGAACTCCCGCCAAGGAGAATCGATGAAGGAAATCAGAGACGTCCTCCTGTCCGAGCAGTACGACGCCGAGCAGCTCAGGAACCTCCCGATCCCGGAGAGCTACCGGGCGGCGGTCGTGCTCCACGACGACGTGGACATGTTCGGCGGCATCGCGGCCGAGAACCGCGATCCCGCGAAGTCGCTGACCCTGTCCGACGTCCCCACGCCGGAGCCCGGCCCGGGCGAGGTGCTCGTCGCGGTGATGGCGAGCAGCATCAACTACAACACGGTGTGGAGCGCCATCTTCGAGCCGATGCACACGTTCGGCTTCCTGAAGCGCTACGCGAAGGCGGTCCCGTCGGCCGGGATCCACGACCAGCCCTTCCACGTGCTCGGTTCGGACATGTCCGGCGTCGTGCTGAGGACCGGCCCCGGCGTCCACCGGTGGCAGGCCGGTGACAAGGTCGTGGCGCACTGCCTGTCGGTCGAGCTCTCCTCGGCCGACGGCCACGACGACAGCATGCTCGACCCCGACCAGCGCATCTGGGGGTACGAGACCAACTACGGCGGGCTCGCACAGCTCAGCCTGGTCAAGGCGAACCAGCTCATGCCCAAGCCCGCCCACCTGACCTGGGAGGAGTCGGCGTCCTCCGGCCTGGTGCACTCCACGGCCTACCGCCAGCTCATCTCGCGCAACGGCGCCCAGATCAAGGTCGGCGACGTGGTGCTGATCTGGGGGGCCGCGGGCGGGCTCGGCTCGTACGCCACCCAGCTCGTCCTGCGCGCCGGGGGGATCCCGGTGTGCGTGGTCTCCAGCGACCACAAGGCCGAGCTGGTCCGGGCCCAGGGCGCGGAGCTGGTGATCAACCGGGCCGACGAGGGCTTCCGGTTCTGGAAGGACCCGGAGACCCCCGACCCCAAGGAGTGGAAGCGGTTCGGGGCGCGGATCCGCGAGCTGACCGGCGGCGACGACCCCGACGTGGTCTTCGAGCACCCGGGCCGGGAGACCATGGGCGCGAGCGTGTACGTGGCCCGCCGCGGCGGCACTATCGTCACCTGCGCCTCCACCTCCGGCTACCAGCACCAGTACGACAACCGCTACCTGTGGATGGCGCTGAAGCGGATCGTCGGCACCCACTTCGCGAACTACCGGGAGGCCTGGGAGGCCAACCGCCTCATCGCCAAGGGGGCAATCCACCCCACCCTGTCCGCCGTATACGACCTCGACGAGGTCGGGGTGGCGACCCGCCGCGTCCACGCGAACGCCCACAGCGGCAAGGTCGGGGTCCTGTGCCTGGCGCCGCGGCCCGGTCTCGGCGTCGACGACCCCGAGTTCCGCGCCCGCCACATCGACCAGATCAACCGGTTCCGCGAACCGTCGGACAACTAGCTTGCGGAGGATGAGACGTGGCTGCTGACCTGGCTTCCAAGGTCGTCGTGATCACAGGAGGGACTTCCGGCATCGGGAAGGCCGTCGCGGAGCGGGTCGCCGCCGACGGCGGTGCCGTGGTGATCGCGGCCCGGCGCGAGGACGTCGGCGCGCAGGTGGCGGCCGACATCCAGGCGAAGGGCGGCCGGGCGCTGTTCGTCCCGGCCGACGTCACGGTGGAGGCCGACGCCGAACGGGTGGTGCGCTCGGCGGTCACGGAGTTCGGCCGGCTGGACGGGGCGTTCAACAACGTCGGCGGCGTGAACGGGACGGGGCTGGTGTCGGACGTGGACGAGGCCCACTGGCGGGCGGACCTGGAGCAGAACCTCACCAGCGTCTTCTACGGCCTCAAGCACCAGGTCCCGGCGATCCTGGCCGCCGGCGGGGGCTCGATCGTGACCAACGCCTCCACCTACGGCTGCGCCGGGATCCCGGGCGCGGCGCCGTACGTGGCCGCCAAGCACGGTGTGGTCGGGCTGACCAGGGCCGTCGCCCTGGAGAACGCCGAGCGGGGCGTACGGGTGAACGCGCTGGTCACCGGCAACGTCGACACCCCGCTGCTCCGCAACCTGCTGGGAGCGCCGCTGGACGGGCCGCTGGAGACCCGGGTGCCCAACCCCTCGGGACGGGCGGCGCATCCCGAGGAGATCGCCGCGCTCGTCGCGTTCCTCCTCAGCGATGACGCGGCCTTCATCACCGGCGCGGCACTGGCCATCGACGGCGGCGCCACCGCGCAATAGACGCTGCCCAAATGAACACCGCCGTTCGGCCGGGCGGACCCGCCCGGCGGCGGCCATTCGGCGGATGACCCGGCGCCGCCCCGGCGCGGAGGATGATCTCATGCGCTACAACCTCGACTCAGAGCTCGCGCCATGGGCGTCGATGATCCCCGACGTCGAACTCTCCCAGGTCGTCAACCGGGAGATCACCCTCACCCCAGAGGAAGAGCAGGCGTTCCACGAGAAGCTCCCGCACTACACGCCCGAGCAGGCCGTGGACATCAGCGATCGCGAGATCCCCGGCCCCGAGGGCGCGCCCCCGGTGAAGGTACGCCTCTACCGGCCGCCCGCCGCCGACCGGCCCCGACCGGCGCTCCTCTACCTCCACGGAGGCGGATTCGTCGCCTCGGACTTAGTGGTGTTCGACGCCCGGTGCACGGAGATCGCCGACCGGGTCGGCGCCGTCGTGGTGTCGGTCGACTACCGGCTCTCCCCCGACACCCCGTTCCCCGGGGCGCTGGAGGACACGTACGCGTCGCTGACGTGGTTGCACTCCGCGGCCGGAGAGCTCGGCGTGGACCCCGAGCGGATCGCGGTCGGCGGTGACAGCGCCGGCGGGAACCTCTCCGCGGCGGTCTCCCTCCTGGCCCGCGACCGCGGCGGCCCGGAGATCTGCTTCCAGTTCCTGGACGTGCCGGTGCTGGACGACCGGATGACGACGCGGTCCATGCGGGACTTCGTCGACACCCCCAGCTGGAACAGCCGCAACAACGAGGCCATGTGGCGGTACTACCTCAAGGACGGCCCGGCTCCGGGCGGACCGGACGTGTCCCCCTACGCCGCGCCCATGCGGGCCGGCGACCTCACCGGGCTGCCTCCGGCGCTGGTGGTGGTGTGCGAGTTCGACCCGCTGCGCGACGAGGGCATCGAGTACGCCCAGCGGCTCGTCCAGGCGGGGGTTGCGACGGAGCTCGTGCTGTATCCGGGGACCTTCCACGGCGCGTCCGTGATCGCGCACGCCGAGATCACGAAGAAGATGCGCGAGGACATGATCTTCTCACTGCGCCGCGGGATGCGGGGCACCAAGCCCCGCCCCTAGCATTCGCTCAGCCGACCAGCTCCGTGGCGCGGGCCCGCAGGCCGGCCCGGTCGACCTTGCGGTTGGGGTTCAGGGGCAGCTCGTCCAGGTGGTGGTAGTGCCGGGGAATGAGGCCCGCCGGCAGCGTCCTGCGGAGCTGGGCGGCGAAGCGGGCCGGCGGCGCGGGGACTCCGGTGTAGAAGACGACGAGCGCGGTGGCGTCGTCGGCCGTGGTGCTCACCGTCACCGCGTCCTCGACGCCGTCGCAGCCGCGTACGGCGTGGTCGATCTCGGCCAGCTCGACGCGCCAGCCCTGCACCTGGACCTGGGCGTCGCCCCGGCCGAGGTAGACGAGCTCGCCGTTGGCCGCGCGCCGGACCCGGTCACCGGTGTTGTACCAGACGCGGCCCTCGCGCTCGACGAACCGGCCGTGGTCGTGCTCGGGGTCGAGGTATCCGGGGGTGGTCTGCGGGCCGGTGATCCACAGCTCGCCCTCGGTGCCGGTCGGCCGTCCCTCGTCGTCGAGCAGCAGGTGGTCGTGGCCGTCGTTGACGAACCCGATCGGCGACAGGCCGTTGACGCCCAGCCCGGGCGAGGTCTCCTGGGACCAGCGGTGACCGACGATGGTGATGGTCAGCTCGGTCGGGCCGTACAGGTTCTCCAGGACGGAGGCGGGGGCGGCCCGCTGCCAGTCGGTGGCGTCCGCGACCTTCAGCGCCTCTCCGGCGAAGAAGCTCCAGCGCAGGAACGGCATGGCGGCTCCGCCGAGACCACCGGTCCTGCGCACCATCGAGATCGCGCTGGGGGTGGAGAACCACACCGTGATCCCCTGCTCGGCGAGAAAGCGCGGCAGGTTCCGGTACGCGTGCGGCGGCACCGCCACGGACGTCGCCCCGGCTCCCCAGGCGCAGAACAGGTCGAACATGGCGCAGTCGAAGGTCAGGTCGAACGTCTGGGAGAAGACGTCGTCGCCGGTGAAGTCGTACCGTCCGGCCAGGAACCGGAAATAGTGGGCGGTGTTGCCGTGGGTGATCGGCACACCCTTGGGCGTCCCGGTGGAGCCCGAGGTGAACAGCACGTACGCGATGTCGCCGGCCTCGACCGGCCGGGGCCGCGGGAGGGCGAGCCCGGGGTCGATCGGGTCGGTGCCGGGTGCGAGGACGGCGACGTCCACCCCCTCGCCCAGCAGCTCCTCGGCGATCTTCCGCCCGCGTTCGTCCACGATGAGCGCCGACACCCCGGCCGCCTCGATCATCTGCCTGGTGCGCGCGGCCGGGAAGTCCGGTTGCAGCGGCACGACGGTCACCCCGGCGAAGAGGCCGGCGAGGATCCCGACGTAGGAGACGGTCCCCTTGGCGGCGAGCACCCCGACGGCGGCGGGTGAGGTACGCGGCAGCGCGCCGCCCCACAGCAGGGCCAGCCGGTGGACCTGGTCGTAGGTCAAGGTGTCCGCGCCGGCCCGGAACGCCGCCCGGCCGGGCGACTTCGCCAGACCGCGCAGAAAGAATTCATAGAGGGCGGGGCTGCATTCTCCGGTCATTGTTTCCTCCGGCCAGAATTATTCCGGGCACCAGGTCCGAATATGTTTGTCAAATTCTTTTGTCGAATCCGTGGACATTGGGGTTTCCGCGCTATAACGTCAAGTCCAGATAATTCGATTGAGAAAGGAATCCGCGCGCCATGTGGGACAACCGTTTCGAGGAGATCCTGCGCCAGCACCTGCCTTTTCTCCCGGCCGACGAGAAACTCCGGGAGGACGTCGCGCTGCTGGACTTCGGCCTCGACTCGCTCGGCATCGTGCAATTGCTGGGCGCTCTGGAGGACACGTACGGGGTGCGATTCCGGGACGACGCGCTGACCCCGGAGACCTTCCAGACCCCCGCCGTGTTGTGGAACACCTTGACCGGGATTTCCGAGACCGCCGGCTGACGCCCGCGACGAGGCCACGCGCTCATCACCCGGTGAGCCGTGGCCTCCTCGCATGCCGGGCTAGGCCACCGGGGCCGGGCGGGGCATCATCGCCAGCCTCGGGTTCACCGGTGTCACCGCGAAGTTCTCCCTGGTGACCGCCACCCGGCCGAACAGGCTGTCCGGGCCGGAGACGCACACCCGGGCCACCTCCAGCCGCCGCAGCGCCGCCACCACCTCCGGCCAGCGCAGGGGCCGTACGAAGCCGTCGAGCAGCATCGTCCGCACGCCGTCCCCGGTCGTCAGCAGGGCGCCGTCGTGGTCGTCCACCACCGGCAGCCTCGGGTCGGAGAACCGGAGGCCGTCGAGGACCTCCTCCTCCGCCCGCCGCCGCAGCGCCTGGAACGCCGCCGAGTGCATCGGGGGGCGCATCGTGTACAGCGGGAGCCCGCCGAGGGCGCGTACCCGCCGCTGCAGCCACTCCACCTGCCGCTCCGCCAGGGAGAGCATGTAGAAGTCGTGGTCGATGTAGCAGGAGAGGTCGTACCACTCGCCGCGCTCGTCCAGCTCGGCCAGCACCTCCCGCAGCCCGGGCTCCGGGGTGCGCACGAAGGAGTGGGTGACGATGTCCCGGTGCTCGCGGGCGAAGTAGTCGTCGGTGCAGCGGGCCAGCCCGGCCGTCATCCGCACGGCGTCCTCGAAGGACAGGGCGCCCGAGTACGCCGCGGCCGCCTTGCCGCCGAAGCTCGGGCCGACGCACACGACCGGCTCCACGCCCAGGGTTCGCTCGGCCCAGTCCGCGAGGGCCACGCAGTTCACCATGAACGCCACCTGGGCGGCCTCGCTGTAGTCGTTCCTGGACTCCTGGAAGCGGTCCACCAGCGAGTAGCCGAGGACGTCGTCGGCGGCGGCGATCAGCCGCCGCGCCGCGGGATCGCCCCGCATGAACTCGGCGACGTCGGCGAACTGGACGGGGCCCATCCCGGGGAAGACGATCGCGGTCCGGGGTGAGGTGGCGGAGGTCACCAGCCCTCCTTGATGGTGTCCACGATGTGGCGGCGCTGCTCGTCGGTCACCCACCAGCCCACCGGTACGCACACCACGCGCTTGGCGACCCGCTCCAGACCGGGGAGCAGGGCGGCGTACTCGCGCACGCAGGTGTGCAGGTCGTTGCGCTCGTGCACGTTGCTGGCCATGATCCCGGCCGCGTCCATGCGCTTGAGGAACCCGTCCCGGTCGTCCACCTTCATCGGGTAGATCCAGAAGGAGGACTGGCGGTCGCCGGAGCGTTCGGTCAGCTCCAGCCCCGGGACGCCGGCCAGCTCCCGGTCGTAGAAGGCGGCGTTGTCGCGGTGCCTGGCCACCACCTCGTCCGCCTTGGCCAGGTTGGCCAGCCCGATCGAGGCGTTGATGTCGGTCATGTGGAACTTGTAGCCCCACTCGGGCACGTCGGGCGGGTTGCGCAGCCGGTCCGCGCTGCGGTCGATGCCGAACCAGCGCAGCAGCCTGGCCCGCTCGTGCAGCTCGTCGGTGGGCAGCGCGAGCGCGCCGCCGTCGCCGGTGGTGAGGTGCTTGATGGCCTGGAAGCTGAAGACGGAGATGTTGCCGTGGGTGCCGATCGGCGCGCCGCGGTAGGTGGCGCCCCAGGCGTGCGCGCAGTCCTCGATCACGGTGATCCGGGAGCCGAACGCGGCCTCGGCGTCGTCGAGGATCTCGGCCAGCCGGTCGAGGTCCACCGGGTATCCGGCGAAGTGCACGACCATGATGGCGCGGGTCCTGGGGGTGATCTTCCTGGCCAGGTCGTCGAGGTCGACGTTGAGGGTGGCCGGGTCGACGTCCACCCACTTGATCCGCAGCCGGTTGGCCAGGATCGCCCAGTTGGTGGCCTCCATGGTCAGCGGCGTGGACAGCACCTCGCCCTGGCCGTCGTCGTCGCCGGCGACCAGGCGCAGCGCGAGCTGGAGCCCGGCGGTGGCGCTGTTGACGGTGGCCACCCTGGGGTTGCCGATCCTGGCGGCGAGCGCCGCCTCGAACTCGACGACCTTGGCTCCCTGGCCGATCTGGCCGCTGCCGACCACCTCGGCGACGGCGGCCGGCGCCTCGTCGGACATCGGCACCTTGAACAACGGGATCATTGGCTGTGCTCCTTGCCTGTCTCGCCCGTCGTCAGCCGACGAGGGCGGGGTCCTCGAGTTCGGCGTAGCGGGCGCGGCAGGCGGAGTAGTCCGGCAGCAGCCCGAGCTTCTCGGCCTCGCGCAGGGACGGGGCGGCGAGGTCCTTCTCCGACAGAAGGTCGCGCTTGGCCGGCCAGGGCAGGGCCAGCTCCGGGTCCAGGGGGTCGATCTGGATCGACGTGCCGGGGGACCACGTGCTGGAGCACAGGTACACCACCGTGGCCTGGTCCGTCAGCGGCGCGAACCCGTGGGCGAGCCCTTCGGCCAGGTAGAGGGCGTTGCGGTTCTCCGCGCTCAGCTCGACCGCGACGTGCTCGCCGTAGGTGGGCGAGCCGACCCGGATGTCGACCAGGATGTCGATGATGGCGCCCTGCGGGCAGGTCATGTAGCGGGCCTGGCCCGGCAGCGCGGTGGCGTGCAGGCCGCGGATGGTCCCGCGCCGCGACACCGAGCAGTTGACCTGGGCGACCGAGAGCTCGTGGCCGACCGCCTTCCGGAACTCCGGCTGGCTGAAGGCCTCGAGGAACAGGCCCCTGTCGTCGTGGAAGACCTTGGGCTGGATCAAGAACGCGCCGTCCACCCTGAGCTGGCGGATCTGCATGTCCGAAAACCTTTCTGTGGTGTCCGCCGGCCGCTACGCGTATTCGTAGAATCCGCGGCCGGTCTTCTTTCCCAGGAGGCCGCCCTCGACCATGCGCAGCAGGAGCGGCGGGGGCGTGTAGAGCGGCTCCTTGAACTCCTCGTAGAGGGCCTCCGCGATCGAGGCCACCGTGTCCAGGCCGATCAGGTCGGCCAGCTTCAGCGGGCCCATCGGGTGGGAGCAGCCCAGCACCATGCCCTGGTCGACGACGTCGGCGCGGGCGAACCCGCTCTCCACCATCCGCACGGCCGACAGCAGGAACGGGATGAGCAGCGCGTTGACCACGAAACCGGCGCGGTCCTGCGACCTGATCACCTGCTTGCCGAGCGTCCCGGCGACGAACGACTCCGCCCGCGCGTACGTCTCGTCCGCCGTCAGCAGCGACCCGATGAGCTCCACCAGCGGGAGCGCGGGCATCGGGTTGAAGAAGTGCACCCCGATCACCTGGGCGGGCCGGCTGGTGGCCCGCGCCAGCCGGATGATCGGGATGGAGGAGGTGTTCGACGCGAGGATCGCGTCCGGGTCGTCCAGGATCTTGTCCAGCGCCCCCAGTACGTCGAGTTTGATCGACTCGCTCTCGGGGACGGCCTCGAAGACGATCTGCCGGTCGCCGAGCTCGGCGAGGTCCGTGACGAAGGAGACGCGGGCCAGCGCCGTGTCCCGCTCGGCCTCGGTGATCGTGGCCCTGCGCAGGCCCCGGTCGAGCCACGCGGTCACGCGCCGCCGCGCGGGCGCGAGGGACGCCTCCGTGGACACGGCGACGATCACGTCGAGCCCGGCGCGGGCGCACGCCTCCGCGATGCCCGAGCCCATGACGCCGCACCCGACGATGCCGACCTTGCGCATCTCGCTCATCACGCCTCCTGTGACACCGGCACCGTCGGCGCCGACCAGTGAAGAAGGCACGCCCCGATGGACATGCCGCCGCCGAACCCGGCGAGCAGGACGAGATCGCCGTCCTTGATGAGGCCCGACCGGTTCGCCTCGTCGAGCGCCACGGGGACCGAGGCGCTGCCCACGTTTCCGTACCGCTCCAGCGTCCGGGCGGTGCGCGCGCCGGTGAGGCCGACGCGTTCGACCAGTTCGGTGACCATGACCCCGTTCGCCTGGTGCGGCACGAAGACGTCGACCTCCTGCGGCCGGAACCCGGCGCGGCTCACCAGGCCCTCCAGGATGGGCGGCACGTGTTCCATCACGTAGTTCCTGACTCCGCGGCCGTCCATGCGGAAGTAGTGGTCGCCGGCCTCGACCGTCTCGTGGGAGGCGGGAAGCCTGCTGCCTCCGGCGTCGACCCTGATGAGCTGGCTGGCCCCACCGTCGCTGGTCAGGTCGAAGCCGATGATCCCGGAGCGTTCCGGCACCGGGCCGACGACGGCCGCGCCGGCGCCGTCCCCGAAGAGCACGGCCGTGCGGCGGTCGGTGGCGTCGAGGATGCGCGAGTACACGTCCGCGGCCACCACCAGCGCGTAAGTGTCGGGGCGGAGCGCGACGAGGCTGTCGGCCAGCGCCAGCGCGTACACGAAACCGCTGCAGACGACGTTGATGTCGAAGCAGGCGGCGCCGCGCCCGCCGAGCGCGTCCTGGACCAGGTACGAGGTCGGCGGCTGGGGCGAGTCGCCGGTCGAGGTGGACACGATGATGTAGCCGATCCGGCCGATGTCGACGCCGGCCTGGCTCAGCGCGTTCCTGGCAGCCCGGACGGCGAGGTCGGAGGTGGCCTCGTCGGGAGCGGCATGGCGGCGGGCGGAGATCTGGGTCTTGCGCTGGATCCATTCCGCGGTCACGCCGGCCTTGGCCGCCACCTCCTCGTTGGCGACCTCTTCCTTGGGCAGGTAGGAACCGGTTCCCAGGATTCCCGTGAATTGCTTGGCCACTGCCAGTACGCCTTTCCCATCAGTACCACCGGGCGCGGTCAGAGGGGGATGTTGCCGTGGTCGCCGCGCCGCGCCGGCGTCGCGGCCAGGGCCTCGGCGATCCTCCGCCGGGTGTGCTCGGGCTCGACCACCTCGTCCACGACGCCCAGCGCGAGGGCCCGTCCCACGCCGCCGGCCGTACGGATCTGCTCCTCGACGAGGCTCAGCCGCAGCGCCTCGCGGTCCTCGTCGGGGGCGGCGGCCAGCCGCTTGCGGTGCAGGATGCCCACGGCGGCCTCCGCGCTCATCACCGCGACCTCGGCCTGGGGCCAGGCGAAGACCGCCGTCGCCCCGAGGCAGCGGGAGTTCATCGCGATGTACGCGCCGCCGTACGACTTGCGCGTGACGAGGGTGACCCTGGGCACGACGGCCTCGGCGAACGCGTGCAGGAGCTTGGCACCGCGCCGGATCACGCCGTCCCACTCCTGGCCGACGCCGGGCAGGTAGCCGGGCACGTCCACGAGCACGACCAGCGGGATGCCGAACGCGTCGCACATGCGGACGAACCGCGAGGCCTTCTCGGCGCTGAGCGAGTCCAGGCAGCCGCCCTTGCGCAGGGGGTTGTTGGCGATGACGCCGACGGTCCCGCCGGCGAGCCGGCCGAGCCCGATGACGACGTTGGCCGCCCAGCGCGGCTGCAACTCCTCGAACGCGCCGTCGTCGAGGAGCTCGCGGACCAGGGGGCGCACGTCGTAGGCGCGGCGCGGGTTCTCCGGCAGCAGCGCCCCGAGGTCGTCGCCGTCCTTCACCAGGTCCGGGTCGAAGGAGCGCGGGCCGTTGAAGAGCTCGGTGAAGCGCCGTGCCGTCTGGTACGCCTCCGCCTCGTTCTCGACGACCACGTGCGCCACGCCCGACTTGCGGCCGTGGGCGCCAGGGCCGCCGAGCGACTCCATGTCGACCTGCTCGCCCGTGACGGTGCGTACGACGTCAGGGCCGGTCACGAACATGCGGGCGGCGGACGACATGATCACGACGTCCGTCAGCGCGGGCCCGTAGGCGGCGGCCCCGGCGGCCGGTCCGAGGACGACCGAGATCTGGGGCACCCGGCCGGAGGCCCGCGTCATCGCGCGGAACACCTTTCCGACGCCGTCCATCGACTCGACGCCGTCGGCCAGCCTGGCCCCGCCGGAGTGCCACAGGCCGATCACGGGAACGCCTTCGAGCACGGCCGCGTCGATGGCCTCCACGACCCAGCGGCAGCCCTCCGCGCCCATCGCGCCGCCCATGTTGAGGGCGTCGGTGCAGTAGGCGATCACATCCCTTCCCGCGACGCGCCCGCGCACGGCGGTCACGCCGCTGGCGTCCTTGTCGTGCAGCGGCACGACGGAGCCGGCGTCCAGCAGCCGGGCCAGGCGGACGGCAGGTTCACGAAAATCGCGCTCGCGCTCCTCCTGAACGACAGGGGAGCCGGTGGGGCTGATAGTCAGCAACGTCGTCCGCCCTCAAAAAGATTTGATTCCGAAAAGGAGGTCTTTTCTCGCACGTTCGCCACCTCTCACATGCCGTGGGCACGGGTGCGACCGATCTTCCGGGAATTTCCGAGACGGCTCTGAATTCGGCCGGTCTCATCAGCAAGAACGCTACATGGGCACCCCTCCCACACCAACCCTTATCCCCACCCCTACCGGGTTTCGGCAGGCACGGCCGGGTGCCGTCCCGTCAGCCCCTAAACAGCCCCTAAATGTACGGCGGGACGGGACCGAAGAGCTTTTTCCGGTGCCGGTCCCCCCTAAATATCCGGAATTCACTGGCCGATGCCACCGCGCGCGTCCTGTCATGGAAGTCGCCGCCGGGCGGACCGGACAGGGCCTACGAAGAGGACTGAGGATGCGCATTCTTGTGACGGGTGGCGCCGGTTTCATCGGGTCGAACTTCGTCAACAGGGTGTTCCAGGGGCACTATCCGGCGCTGGCCGAGGCCGAGGTCGTGGTGCTCGACAAGCTGACGTACGCGGGGAACCTGGAGAACCTGGCGGAGGTGCTCGACGACCCCCGGCTCCGGTTCGTCCACGGGGACATCGCCGGCGTGGCACTCGTGCGGGACGCGATGGAGAAGGTGGACCTGGTCGTCCATTTCGCCGCCGAGTCGCATGTCGACCGCTCCATCGAGGGGTCGGCGGAGTTCGTCCGGACCAACGTGCTCGGCACCCACGCGCTGCTGCAGTGCGCGCTGGAGGCCGGGGTCGGCAGGTTCGTGCACGTCTCCACGGATGAGGTCTACGGCTCCACCCCGGAGGGCTCGTTCTCGGAGGACGACCCCCTCGGCCCGAACTCCCCGTACTCGGCGTCGAAGGCGTCCTCCGACCTGCTCGCCCTGGCCTACCACCGGACGCACGGGCTGGACGTGTGCGTGACCCGCTGCTCCAACAACTACGGCCCCTACCAGTTCCCGGAGAAGGTCATCCCGCTGTTCGTCACCAACCTGGCGGACGGGCTGCCGGTGCCTCTTTACGGCGACGGCGCGAACGTGCGGGACTGGCTGCACGTGGACGACCACTGCGACGGCATCGCGCTGGTCGCGGAGTCGGGACGCGCCGGGGAGGTCTACAACATCGGCGGCGGTACCGAGCTGAGCAACCTGACGCTGACCAGGCGCGTGCTGGACATCATGGGCATGGACTGGTCGATGGTCCGGCCGGTCGCCGACCGCAAAGGCCACGACTTCCGCTACTCCGTGGACATCAGCAAGATCCAGAAGGAGCTGGGCTACGCGCCGCGCGTCCCGTTCACCGAGGGGCTGGCGGAGACGGTGCGCTGGTATCTGGAGCACCGCGACTGGTGGAAGCCCCTCAAAGCATATGAGCCGCGTTGAACGAGAGGTGCTGTGCCATGCGGAGACGCCTGCGTGCCGGAACGGCGCTGACCGCCGGGCTCGTCCTGGCACTGACGACACTGCCCGCCGCCGCCCGCCCGCAGGATGCGGAGACCCTGCGGGTCCCCGGCCTCAAGCAGCCGGTCGAGCTGATCGTGGACCGGTGGGGCGTGCCGCACATCTACGCCCGGAACACCGACGACCTCTTCCTCGCGCAGGGCTTCAACGCCGCCAGGGACCGGCTGTTCCAGATCGACCTCTGGCGGCGGCGCGGCCTGGGAGAGCTCTCCTCGGTCCTCGGCCCCGCCTACGTGGAGCAGGACAAGGCCGCGCGGATGTTCCTCTACCGCGGTGACATGGACCGGGAGTGGGCGAGCTACGGCCCCGGGGCGCAACGGGCCGCGACCCGCTTCACCGAGGGCATCAACGCTTACGTGCGCCGGCTCGGGCAGAACCCGGAGCAGCTGCCGCCCGAGTTCCGGCAGCTCGGGTACGCGCCCGCGTTGTGGAAGCCGGAGGACGTCGTGCGGATCAGGAGCCACGGCATCGCCAAGAACGTCTACAGCGAGGTGCTGCGCTCGCTCGTCGTCTGCGCGGGCGGGGCCAAGGCCTCGGCGGCGCTGTGGCGGCTGGAGCCCGAGCGCGCCGCCGCCGTGCCCAAGGGACTCGACCCCTGCTCCGTGCCCATGGACGTGCTGCGGACGTACGAGCTGGCCACGCGGGGCGTGGTCTTCGAGAACGGCGCGTTACGCCCGGCCCCCGCCTCCCCCGCGGACCCCGGTGGCAGCAACGGTGGCAGCAACAGCTGGGCGATCTCGCCGGGCCGCACCGCCACGGGCCGGCCCATCCTGGCCGGCGACCCGCACCGGTCGCTGACCGCGCCTTCGCTGCGCTACATGGCCCATCTGTCGGCCCCCGGGCTCGACGTCATCGGGGCCGGTGAGCCCGCGCTCCCCGGGATCTCGATGGGGCACAACGGCACCGTCGCGTTCGGCCTGACCATCTTCGGCGCCGACCAGGAGGACCTCTACGTCTACGAGCTCGACCCCGCCGACCCGGGCAGGTACCGGTACGGCGGCGGCTGGGAGCGCTTCAGGACGACGGCCGAGCGGGTGCCGGTCGCGGGCGCGGCGCCGGTGGACGTGGAGCTCCCCTTCACCCGGCACGGCCCGGTGATCAAGATCGACCGGCAGCGCAACCTCGCGTACGCCGTGCGCACCACCTGGCTGGAGCCCGGCACGTCCCCCTACTTCGGCAGCATGACGTACATGGGGGCCCGCGACTTCACGGAGTTCTCGGCGGCCATGCGCACCTGGGGCGGCCCTCCCGAGAACCAGGTGTACGCCGACGTCTCGGGCAACATCGGCTGGGTGCCCGGCGCCCTCACCCCCAAACGCGACGGCTACGACGGCCTGCTGCCCGTCCCGGGCGACGGCCGCTACGAGTGGGACGGCTTCCTCGACGGCGCCCGCCTGCCGCGCTCCTACAATCCACGGCAGGGGTTCGTCTCCTCGGCGAACGAGTTCAACCTCCCCGCGGACCACCCCGACGAGATCGGGTTCGAGTGGGACCCGCCCTACCGCAGGCAGCGGATCGACGAGGTGCTCGCGGCGAGCCCGCGCGGCACGGTCGAGGACTCCATCCGCCTGCAGGCCGACAAGGTGTCCACGCCCGCGCGGCGGATCGTGCGCCTGCTCGACGGCGTGACGAGCACGGACCCGGACACCACGCGGGCGCTGCGGCTGCTCCGCTCCTATGACGGGGTCGCGGACGCGGACTCGCCGGAGGCGGCGCTGTTCGAGCCGTGGTTCTCGCGCCATCTCGGGCCGGCCTTCCGCCGCGCCGTGCTGCCGCCGGAGGTGGCGGACTCCATCCCCTTCGTCGACGCCCGCCTGCTGGTCGACGCGCTGGAGAACCCGGACCGGTGGTTCGGCTCCGGCGGGAAGGCGGCGCGGGACGAGCTGCTGGACACGTCGCTGGCCGCCGCCTACCGCGAGGTCGCCGGGCGGCTCGGCGCCGACCCGCGCACGTGGAGGTGGGGGGCGCTGCAGTACACCGCGTTCACGAGCCCCGTCGGGGCGGACGTGGGTCCCTTCCCCCGGGGCGGGTCGGCGTACACGGTCGACGCGTCCTCCTACAGCCCGGCCACCTTCCAGCAGTCGTCGGGGGCCTCGTTCAAGATGGTGCTGGACGTCGGCCGATGGGACAACTCCCGCGCCGTGAACGCGCCCGGCCAGTCCGGCGACCCGCGCAGCCCGCACTACCGGGATCTCGCGGAGCGCTGGAGGTCGGGCGAGTATTTCCCGCTTCTCTACAGCCGCGCGCAGGTGGAACGGCACGCCGCGAGCAGGATCACACTCACCCCCCACTGATTGATTTCCGTTTACGAGTTTTCATCGAAGGAATCAGACATGAAGGGCATCATTCTGGCGGGCGGTCACGGAACCCGGCTCTACCCGCTCACCCTGGCCGTCTCGAAGCAGCTTCTCCCGGTGAACGACAAGCCGATGATCTATTACCCGCTGTCGGCGCTCATGCTGGCGAACATCACCGACATCCTGATCATCTCGACCCCCACGGACCTGCCCCAGCTGACCCGCCTGCTGCGCGACGGGTCGCATCTGGGGCTCGACATCACTTACGCGGAGCAGTCCCAGCCGGTCGGCCTGGCGGACGCCTTCATCATCGGGGCCGACCACATCGGCGACGACTCGGTGGCCCTCGTGCTCGGTGACAACATCTTCCACGGCCACTCGTTCTTCGACATCCTCCAGCAGAGCACGTCCGACGTGGACGGCTGCGTGCTGTTCGGCTATCCGGTGAGCGACCCCGAACGCTATGGGATCGGCGAGACCGACGCCGACGGCCGGCTCATCTCCATCGAGGAGAAACCCATCAATCCCCGGTCCAACCGGGCGATCGTCGGCCTGTACCTCTATGACAACGACGTGGTGGACATCGCCAAGAACCTGCAGCCCTCCGCCCGGGGCGAGCTGGAGATCACCGACGTGAACCGTACCTATCTGGCGCGCGGCAAGGCCCGGCTCGTCGACCTCGGGCGCGGGTTCGCCTGGCTGGACGCCGGGACCCCGGAGTCCATCCTCCAGGCCAGCCAGTACGTCCAGGTGCTGGAGCAGCGGCAGGGGGTGCGCATCGCCTGCGTGGAGGAGATCGCGCTCCGGATGGGCTTCATCGACGCCGAGGCCTGCGACCGGCTGGGCAGCGAGCTCTCCGCGTCCAGTTATGGTCGCTATGTCCGTTCCGTCGCCGCCGAGTTCCGCGACTCCCCGTCCCCGAACTGAGTCCCCGAACCGAAGGAGAGACGCCGTGACGAGGACCAATCCCTGGCTGCACCGCTCCCATCCGTCGCCGCACAGCGACGCGCAGGTGATCTGCTTCCCGCACGCCGGAGGCTCGGCCGGCTTCTACCACCCCCTGGCGGCGGCGCTGGTGCCCGCCGCCGAACTGGTCGCCGTCCAGTACCCCGGCAGGCAGGAGCGCCGCCACGAGCCGCCCGTCAACGACCTGCGGCTGCTGGCCGGCCGCATCGCCGACGTCCTGGGCCCCGGGGACGGCCGGCCGCGGGCGTTCTTCGGGCACAGCATGGGGGCGCTCGTCGCGTTCGAGACCGCCCTGGCCCTCGGCGACCACGGGCCCACGGCGTTGTTCGTGTCGGGGCGGCGCGCGCCCAGCCGGGTCCGCCACGACATGCTGCACCTGCTCGACGACCACGAGCTGGTGGCGCACCTGAAGGCGCTGAACGGCAGCGAGGCGGCGGTGCTGGACGACGCCGAGCTGCGGGCGATGGTGCTGGCCACGATCCGCGCCGACTACCGGGCGATCGAGACCTACCGGTTCGCGGGAGGGGCGCCGGTGGGCTGCCCGATCGTCGCGCTGACCGGCGACGCCGATCCCCTGACGAGCCCGGCCGAGGCGCAGGCGTGGGAGGCGCACACCAGCGGCGGCTTCGAGCTGCACGTCCTGTCCGGCGGGCACTTCTTCGTCCGCGACCACAACGCGGCCGTGGCCGAGACGATCCTCAAGTCCCTGGAGACGATCCGCGCATGACCGCGCTGCTGGCCATCAGCGATCTGCACATCGGATACGCAGAGAACAGGCGCATCCTCGAAGGACTCCACCCCGGCGACCCCTCGGACTGGCTGCTGGTCGCCGGGGACGTGTCGGAGGAGGTCGCCGGCCTCGAATGGGCCCTGACCCTGCTCAGCCGCCGCTTCGCGAAGGTGGTGTGGGTGCCGGGCAACCACGAGATGTGGACGCATCCCTCCGACCCGGTCCAGCTGCGCGGGGAGGAGCGCTACCAGCACCTGGTGAAGGTCTGCCGCAGCCTGGGCGTGGTCACGCCGGAGGACCCGTATCCCACCTGGACGGGCCCCGGCGGCCCCGCCGTGATCGTCCCGCTGTTCGTCCTGTACGACTACACCTTCCGCACCCCCGACGCCGAGACGAAGGAAGAAGCCCTCGCCCTCGCGTACGCCAAGGACGTGGTCTGCACCGACGAGTTCCTCCTCCACCCGGACCCCCACGCCTCCCGGGACGCCTGGTGCGCCGCCAGGGTCGCCGAGACCGAACGCCGCCTGGCCGAGCTCCCGCCGGGCGTCCCGACGGTGCTGGTCAACCACTATCCGCTGGTCAGGGAGCCGACTCTGGTCCTGCGGCATCCGGAGTTCGCGATCTGGTGCGGCACCGAGCGCACCGCCGACTGGCACCTGCGCTTCAACGCCTGCGCGGCCGTCTACGGCCATCTCCACATCCCCCGCACCACCTGGCACGACGGCGTCCGCTTCGAGGAGGTCTCCCTGGGCTACCCGCGTGAGTGGCGGCCCCGCCCCACCCCGCCCGGCCGGCTCCGCCAGATCCTGCCCGTGCCATGATCGAGAAGATCCTGCCGCCGTGGGTGGCCGCCGAGGAGGCGTTCGGGGACCCGCCGGACGCGACCCTCTTCCCCGAGGAGGAGGCCGTCATCGCGCGCGCGGTGGACAAGCGGCGCCGCGAGTTCACCACGGCCCGCCACTGCGCCCGCCGCGCCCTGGACCGGCTCGGGCTGCCCGCGGCACCGATCCTGCCCGGCGAGCGCGGCGCTCCCGGCTGGCCGCCGGGGGTGGCCGGGGCGATCACGCACTGCGCCGGATACCGGGCGGCCGCGGTCTCCCTGGACGCGCTGACCGTCGGCATCGACGCCGAGCCCCACGAACCGCTCCCCGACGGCGTCCTGCCGGCCATCGCCCTCGACCGGGAGCTCGCCGCCCTGGCCCGGCTCGGCCCCGGCGTCCACTGGGACCGGCTGCTGTTCTGCGCCAAGGAGGCGGTCTACAAGGCGTGGTTCCCGCTGACGCGGCGCTGGCTGGGCTTCGACCAGGCCCACATCACCCTCACCCGTACGGGGACCTTCACGGCCCGCTTCCTCGTCCCCGGCCCCCGGGTGCTGGGGCGGGAGCTGACCGGCTTCGTCGGCCGCTGGCTCGCCGCCGACGGCCTGCTCGTGACGGCCATCACCATACGCCCGGCGGAGCTGTACGGCCGGGTTTGAGGCCCCGGGTTCACCCCCGGGCGGCCTCCGCCTCCGGGGCGTCATGGTGCCGGCGGGCGGCCACGATGTCGTCGCGGTGTTCGCGGGCCCAGGCGTCGAGCGCGGTCAGCGGGTCGAGCAGGGTACGGCCGAGCTCGGTCAGCTCGTACTCGACGCGCGGCGGGACCGTCGCGTAGGCGGTCCGGGCCACGAGGCCGTCGCGTACGAGGGTGCGCAGGGTGAGGGTGAGCATGCGCTGGCTGATGCCCTCGATCGAGCGGTGCAGCTCGCTGAAGCGGTGGATCCGCTGCCCGAGCAGCACGACGATCAGCACGCTCCACTTGTCGGCCACGATGTCGAGGACCTCGCGGATGGGGCAGTCGCCGTCGGCGGGGACGGGCACGGGAACGTTCAGGTACGGGCCTGACACCGGAGCGCCTCCTTCCCAGGCACACGTGTGTGCGTAACTGACATGAATGTACCTTCTTCCCGGTTACCTCTAGGGTTACCTATCCTTAGGTTGCATACAAGAAGTAACTATTAGGAAGTGACCATGTCTGTCTCCCCCTTCGAGACGCCGGCGCCGGTCGACGGCACCGACCAGTCCGACCCTCAGCCGGCCGGGCTCCCGACGCTGATCCCCGTCGGCACGGATGCCGCGCCGGTGTGCACGGACGGGGTGTGCTACCTGTGAGCGCGCAGGTACGGATCGACGTGTGGTCCGACATCGTCTGCCCGTGGTGCTACATCGGCAAGCGCCGCCTGGAGACGGCCATCGGCCGGTTCGAGCACGCCGACCAGGTCCAGGTGCGCTGGCACAGCTTCCAGCTCGATCCGTCGCACCCCAAGGGCGTCCGCGAACCGGTGTACGACATGCTGGCCAAGAAGATCGGCGGGTCGGCGGCCCAGGTACGGCAGATGACCGGCCAGGTCGCCGAGCTGGCCGCCGCCGAGGGCCTGACCTACGACTTCGACCGGGCGGTCTCGGTGAACACCCTGGACGCGCACCGGCTCGGCCAGCTCGCCGCCGAGCACGGCCTGGACGGCCCGATGCACGAGCGGCTGCTGCGCGCGCACCTGATCGAGGGCGAGACGGTCGACGACCCCGACACCCTGGTACGCCTGGGCACCGAGGTCGGTCTCCCCGACGAGGAGGTGCGGCGGGTCGTCGGCGGCGACGCGTACGTCGGCGAGGTGGCCGCGGACGTCCGCGAGGCGCGCCGGCTCGGTGCCGGCGGCGTGCCGTTCTTCGTGCTCAACGACACCTGGGGCGTGTCGGGCGCCCAGCCGGCCGACCTGTTCCTGTCCGCCCTCCAGCAGGCGTACTCCGCCGCCGGCGCGGCGGCCCGCTGACCGCTTTGCCCGCCCTTGGCGGCCGTTTCGTTACCCTGTGGAAGAAGCGTCCGGCATCGGGCTGGTGGCCTACTTCTCTCGTGACTGCTGGGGGGCGAGAGGATGGCGGTGAACAGGTCCCCCGTCGCGGCTTCGGGGGACGAACGCCTTCGCGTGCTCACCTCGGTGTGCGCCGGTCTGAGCGACATCGAGGTGCTGGAGTACGCCCTTGATCAGGCGGTCGCCGACCTGCACGCGCTCGGCGGCATGATCCACTGGGCCGGGCCCGTCGGCAGCCGGGAGCCGCGGCTGGTGTCCGCGTCCGGGCTGCCCCCGGCGGTCCAGGAGGCGTGGGGCGGGACCCGGGACGTGATCGTGCGGGTCCTGCGTGACGGGACGCCCGCCTGCAGCCCCGTCTCGCGTTCCGACCTGGACGGGGCAAGGCCCATGACGGTGGCGGCCGTCCCGCTGCGCGGCCCGGGCCCGCCGTTCGGCGTGCTGTCCGTGCTCTGCGACGGAGCCGCCGAGCCGACCGGCGACCAGCGGGAGTTCCTCGGGTCGCTGGCCGGTTGGCTGGCCAAGCGGCTGGCCAGGACCGGCGCCGACTCGGGTACGAAAGGCTCGTGGTGGCCGGAGCGCTCGGCCGACTCCGGCCTGCGCAAGGCGCTGAAGGCCGTCAAGATCGGGTCCTGGGACTGGAACATCCGCACCGGAGAGCTCTACTGGGACGAGCCGGCGCTGATCATGCTGGGCATCGACCCCGCGACCGGGCCGCACCACATCGACACCTGGTCGAACATCGTCCACCCGAAGGACCTGCCCAGGGTGATGGCCGCGACCGAGGAGGCCATCCGCACCCGGGCCATCTACGAGGTCGAGTACCGCGCCTGCCGCCCGGACGGGACCACGGGCTGGATGCACGCCCGGGGCCGCCTGGTGCTGGACGAGCAGGGCGAGCCGGTCCGCATGGTCGGGACGGTCTGGGACACCACCGAGAGCCGCGTGGCCCGCGAGTCGGCCGGCCGCGCGCTGCGCGACATGAGCGACGCCTTCCTCGCCGTGGACCGCGACGGGCGGATCATGTTCGTCAACCTCGTCGCCGAGCGGCTCCTCGGGTCCAGCGACCTGAACGGCCGGGTGCTGTGGGAGCTGACCTCGGCCCACACGCCGGAGCTGCAGGCGATGTGCCGCCAGGCCGCCGCCGAACGCGTGCCCGCCAGCTTCGACATGCGCTGGCCGACCGACGACCGGTGGTACCACGTACGCCTGGTGCCGGTGCCGGACGGGCTGACGCTCTACCTCGCCGACGTCACCGACAAGCGGATCCAGGACGAGCAGCGCGAGGCCGCCGAGCAGGCCTCCGCCGAGCGGGCCGCGCGGATCCAGGAGCTGACCCGCACCCTCGGCGACGCGGTGACGCTCCGCGACGTCATGCAGGTCATCGCCGAGCAGGTGCTGCCGCCGTTCGGGGCCGCGGGGCTGGCGGTCCTGACCCGGGAGGGCGATCACCTCCATCTGGTCGAGTCGATCGGCGCCCCCACCGACCTCCTCGGCGAGTTCCAGAACCGCGCGGCCCTCGTCCCCTCCGCCTACGCGGACGTGCTCCGGTCCCACGTGCCGATCTTCATCACGTCGACGGCCGAGCAGCGGCCACCGGGTGCCGGCGGCGGCGACCGTAGGGCCGGTTCGCGCATGGACAGCTGGGCCATCCTCCCGCTGCGCGTGCCCGACCAGCCGATGGGCTACTGCGTGATCTCCTTCGACCGGCCCCACCAGTTCACCAGCGAGGAGCGCACCCTGCTCACCGCGCTCAGCGGGCTGATCGCCCAGGCCCTGGCCCGGGCCCGCATGTACGACCTGGAGCACACCCGCGCCCAGGAGCTGCAGCGCCACCTGCTCCCCCGCGCGCTGCCGTCCCTGCCCGGCCTCACCGCCGCGGCCCGCTATCTGCCCGGCGGCACCGTGGCGGTCGGCGGCGACTGGTACGACATCATCCCGCTGTCCGCGGACCGGGTCGCCCTCGTCATCGGCGACGTCATGGGCCACGGCCTGACCGAGGCCGTCACCATGGGGCGCCTGCGCACCGCCGTACGCACGCTCGCGGACCTCGAACTGCCGCCGGGGGAGCTGCTCGCCCACCTCAACGACCTCGTCAGCGACCTCGGCGACGACTTCTACGTCACCTGCCTGTACGCGGTGTACGACCCGACGAGCGGCGAATGCTCCCTGGTCAGCGCCGGTCATCCGCCGCCCGCTCTGGTCCACCCCGACGGCACGGTCCGCGTCCTCGACGTGACGCCCGATCCGCCCCTCGGCGCCGTCGCGCCGCCCCTCAGCACGCACGAGCTGCGCGTGCCGGAGGACAGCCTGCTCGTGTTCTACACCGACGGGCTGATCGAGTCCTCCACCCGCGACATCGAGAGCGGCCTGGCCGAGCTCACCCGGCTCCTGACCGGCCTGCGCGGCGGCCTCTCGGACAGCGACCTCGACCGGCTCTGCGAGTCCGTCATCGAGGCCATGCTGCCGACCCGCAAGCAGATCCCCGACGACGCCGCCCTGCTCATCGCCCGCACCCACCGGCTCCCGGCCGAGGACGTCGCCTCCTGGGCCCTTCCCGACAACCCGATCGCGGCAGGCGAGGCCCGCGAGCACGTACGCGACCAGCTTGCCCGCTGGCATCTGGACGACCTCGTCATGACCACCGAACTCGTGGCCAGCGAGCTGGTCGGCAACGTCATCCGGCACGCCAGGGGCCCGCTCCGGCTGCGGTTGCTGCGCAGCCGTACGCTCATCTGCGAGGTCGCCGACGGCAGCCAGACCACCCCGAGGATCCGCCGCGCCAGCGAGACCGACGAGGGCGGGCGCGGCCTCCAGCTCGTCGCGGCCCTCTCGCAACGCTGGGGAACCCGCTTCACCGCCGACGGCAAGTGCATCTGGGCCGAGCAGGCGCTCCCAGCGCCGGACGCGACCTGAGCCGTCCGGCGCCTCCCTCCGGAGGCGCCGGATCTCGCTGGGGGCGGGCTCAGATCTCCTCGACGCTGCTCGGCTCACGCCGGGACAGGTCGATGCCGAGCTCTTCCGCCGCGCGGAAGACGTCCTCGTCCGTGTCGCGCATCTCGATGGACGTGCCGTCGCTGGAGAGCACCTCGACGTTGAGGCACAGCGACTGCATTTCCTTGATGAGGACCTTGAAGGACTCCGGAATGCCCGGCTCGGGAATGTTCTCGCCCTTGACGATGGCCTCGTAGACCTTCACCCGGCCGAGAACGTCGTCGGACTTGATGGTCAGCTGCTCCTGGAGCGCGAAGGCGGCGCCGTACGCCTCCAGCGCCCACACCTCCATCTCACCGAAGCGCTGGCCACCGAACTGCGCCTTACCACCCAGCGGCTGCTGGGTGATCATCGAGTACGGACCCGTCGAACGCGCGTGGATCTTGTCGTCGACCAGGTGCAGCAGTTTCAGGATGTAGATGTAGCCGACCGCGATGGGGTAGGGGAACGGCTCGCCACTGCGACCGTCGAACAGCTGCGCCTTGCCGCTGCGCTGCACCATCCGGTCACCGTCGCGGTTGGGGACGGTGTTGTCGAGGAGACCGACGATCTCCTCCTCGTGGGCGCCGTCGAAGACCGGCGTGGCCATGTTGGTGCGCGGGGCCACCTTCTCGAAGCCCTTGTCACGCAGTCGCTCGGCCCATGCCTCGGCGATGCCGGAGATGTCCCAGCCGCGGGCGGCGATCCACCCCAGGTGGGTCTCCAACACCTGGCCGACGTTCATCCGGCCGGGCACGCCCAGCGGGTTGAGGATGATGTCGACCGGCGTGCCGTCCTCCAGGAACGGCATGTCCTCCACGGGCAGGATCTTGGAGATGACGCCCTTGTTGCCGTGCCGACCGGCCAGCTTGTCGCCGTCGGTGATCTTGCGCTTCTGGGCCACGTAGACGCGGACCAGCTCGTTCACGCCCGGAGGCAGCTCGTCGCCCTCCTCGCGGGAGAACACGCGGACGCCAATGATCTTGCCCTGCTCGCCGTGCGGCACCTTCAGCGAGGTGTCACGGACTTCGCGGGCCTTCTCACCGAAGATCGCGCGCAGCAGCCGCTCCTCCGGCGTCAGCTCGGTCTCACCCTTCGGGGTGACCTTGCCGACGAGGATGTCGCCCTGCGTGACCTCGGCGCCGATGCGGATGACGCCGCGCTCGTCGAGGTCGGCCAGGACCTCCTCGGAGACGTTCGGGATGTCCCGGGTGATCTCCTCGGGGCCCAGCTTGGTGTCGCGGGCGTCGACCTCGTGCTCCTCGATGTGGATCGAGGAGAGCACGTCGTCCTGCACCAGCCGTTGCGAGATGATGATCGCGTCTTCGTAGTTGTGGCCCTCCCACGGCATGAACGCCACCAGGAGGTTCTTGCCCAGCGCCATCTCGCCCTTGTCGGTGCAGGGGCCGTCGGCGATGACCTGGTTGACCTCCACCCGGTCGCCCTCGGCGACGATGGGCTTCTGGTTGAAGCTCGTGCCCTGGTTGGAGCGGTCGAAGGTCGCCAGCCGATGTGTCGTGCTGGTGCCGTCGTCGTTCGAGATCGTGATGTAGTCGGCGGAGACCTCCTCGACCACCCCGGCCTTCCCGGCGCTGATGACGTCGCCGGCGTCGGTCGCGGCACGGTATTCCATGCCGGTTCCGACCAGCGGCGCCTCGCTCTTCAGCAGCGGCACCGACTGGCGCATCATGTTCGCGCCCATGAGCGCCCGGTTGGCGTCGTCGTGCTCCAGGAAGGGGATCATGGCCGTGGCCACCGACACCATCTGGCGCGGCGACACGTCGATGTAGTCGACCTCCTCGGCCCGCATGAGCTCGGTCTCGCCGCCCTTGGTGCGGACCAGGACGCGGGACTCGGCGAACGAGCCGTCGGGGTGGAGCACCGTGTTGGCCTGCGCCTTGACGTAGCGGTCTTCCTCGTCGGCCGTGAGGTAGTCGATCTGCTCGGTGACCTTGCCGTCGACGACCTTGCGGTAGGGAGTCTCGATGAAGCCGAAGGCGTTGAGCCGGCCGAAACAGGCGAGGTAGCCGATGAGGCCGATGTTGGGGCCTTCAGGGGTCTCGATCGGGCACATCCGGCCGTAGTGGGACGGGTGCACGTCGCGGACCTCGAAGCCGGCCCGCTCACGGGACAGACCACCGGGGCCCAGGGCGTTCAGCCGCCGCTTGTGCGTCAGGCCGGACAGGGGGTTGGTCTGGTCCATGAACTGCGACAGCTGCGAGGTGCCGAAGAACTCCTTCATGGACGCCACGACCGGGCGGATGTTGATCAGGGTCTGCGGCGTGATCGCCTCGACGTCCTGCGTGGTCATGCGCTCGCGAACGACGCGCTCCATGCGGGCCAGGCCCAGGCGGACCTGGTTCTGGATGAGCTCGCCGACGTTACGGATCCGCCGGTTGCCGAAGTGGTCGATGTCGTCGGTCTCCAGCGGCCGGTCCGCCGGCTCCGCACCGGCGTGCAGCCGCACCAGGTATTCGACCATCGCCACGATGTCTTCCTCGGTCAGGACGGTGACGTTGATGTCGGTGTCCGAGCCGAGCTTCTTGTTGACCTTGTAGCGACCGACCTTGGCCAGGTCGTACCGCTTGGGGTTGAAATAGAGGTTCTGCAACAGGGTCTGCGCCGACTCCTTGGTCGGCGGCTCACCCGGCCGCAGCTTGCGGTAGATGTCCAGCAGCGCGTCATCCTGGCCGGCCGTGTGGTCCTTCTCCAGGGTGGCCCGCATCGACTCGTACTGGCCGAACTTCTCGAGGATCTGCTCGCTGGTCCAGCCCAGCGCCTTGAGCAGCACCGTGACGGCCTGCTTGCGCTTACGGTCGATGCGCACACCGACGCTGTCGCGCTTGTCGATCTCGAACTCCAGCCAGGCACCCCGCGACGGGATGACCCTGCAGCCGAACAGGTCCTTGTCGGACGTCTTGTCCACATTGCGTTCGAAGTAGACACCGGGCGAACGGACCAGCTGCGAGACCACGACACGCTCGGTGCCGTTGATGATGAACGTGCCCTTCGGCGTCATGAGCGGGAAATCGCCCATGAACACCGTCTGGCTCTTGATCTCACCGGTGGTGTTATTGATGAACTCCGCCGTCACGAACATCGGGGCGGAGAAGGTCATGTCCTTGTCTTTGCACTCATCCACGGAGTACTTCGGCGGCTCGAATCGGTGGTCGCGGAACGACAAGGACATGGTCCCCGAGAAGTCCTCGATCGGACTGATCTCTTCGAAGATCTCTTCGAGGCCCGACTGAGCCGGGACGTCCTTGCGCCCGGCCTGGCGAGCCGCCTCTACCCGGGCCTTCCACCTCTCGTTCCCGAGCAGCCAGTCGAACGACTCGGTCTGCAGAGCGAGAAGGTCAGGAACTTCGAGGGGCTCCTGGATGCGCGCGAAAGACACGCGACGGGGACCAGCGGGTACGGCGGAGGCGTTGCGCGAGGCTGCCAACAGATGTCCTTCCGGGAGCTGACGGCGGGACTGAATGCGCGCATGCCGAGCGCCCGGCAGTCACCGGGACATGAGGCGTCGAAAGGCAGCGCGGAATGGCAGCATAAACCGAGAGGGACATGGATGGCAACATTTAATGTTGATGTCAACCTCTCTCCCGCCTTAGGATCGCACACCCTCCTAGTCGTCGTCAACTTCAACACCACGGCTCCACCCACACGACCACCCCCCGGCCCCGCCGCCCCGACCGACGGGGGCACCCCTCGACGACAAGCCGCCACCCGGCTCCGGCCCACGATGACCAGGCCGGACCCGGCGACCTTCGCCCAAGCGCGCAGGCCCACGCACCCGGCGCCGTGTCACGGAGAGGGACGTGCGCATCGTGGTGGACCCGGTCGAAGGGACAGTGCCGGTGGGCCACGCCGGGCTCAGCCGTGGCCGCCCGGACGAGGACGGCGGTGGCGGCGACGGGCCGAGGGCTGTGGCGGCGGGCCGAGGAGGCGACGGCGGGCCGGGGGCGGTGGTGGCGGGCCGGGGGCGGTGGTGGCGGGTCGAGGGCGGCGCATCGGGCGACGGCCGCGTTCACGCACCGCTGACCGTGTCGGCGACCGGCGGCCGGATGGCGGGCGTCGCGCCGGCCTGCGGCCGGAACTCCGCGGCGTTGACGTGCGTCTCGGTCACCTTCACCCTGGCCACGGCGGCGCCCGCGGCGTGCGGCAGGCCGGCCAGCAGGCTCTGCGCGGCCCTGCCGAGCATCACCGCCACCGCCTCGACCGTGGGATACGGCAGATCCCTGGCGTACGGGTGCTCACCGAACAGGTAGACCTTGCTGCCATGGGCCACCAGGAGCGAGGCCAGCGGGTCATCGATCCCCAGCATGGCGCCATGGTCGAGGTGCTCGTCGACGAAAGCCCGCAGAGCCTTCTTGAACGCGCCGAACTCCACCACGGTCTGCTCTTCGCTCAAGCAGGCCGCCCGCACCGTGACCTCGGCCCACCAGGAGTGGCCGTGCAGGTTCACGCACTTGCCCGCCAGGTGCGGGAGCCGGTGCGCGGTCTCGAAGTTATGCCGTACGCAGATCTGATGCGTCATCACTGGCCTCACCTTCGTAGACGGTCGGGTCGGGCACTCCGCTCAGCGAGAAGGCGTCCCTGCGTGACACGCACGCCAGGCACACTCCGCAGTGGACCGGGCCCTCGAGGTAGCAGGTCCAGCTCCTGCCCATCGGCGCGTCCAGGCGCAGGCCGTAGGCGACGACGTCCTCCTTGAGCATGCCGAGGAAAGGCGTCTCGACACGGGGAAGGTGGAACCCGCGCCCGCCGAGGCGGATCATCTCGCAGTAGGCGTCGAAGAAGTCGGGCCTGCCGTCGGGCATCGGATGGCCCTCCGGGGTGCGGTGGATGCCGAGCGCCACCACGTCGGCGCGGCGGGCCATCGCGACGGCCACGGCCATGTCGGCGATGAAGGCGTTGCGGTTGGGGATGGTGATGGAGCGCAGGGCGGCGCCGGTGGGCACGAGGGTCGGCACGTCCTGGGCCCGGTCGGTGAGCGAGCAGCCGGTCAGCAGGGGGCCGAGACCGGTGATCGTGATCGTGTGGTGCTCGGCCTCCAGGTGGGCCGCCACCTCCCGGGCGGCCACCAGCTCCCGCGGGCCGTTGCGCTGGCCGTAGTCGAAGAAGATCAGCAGCAGGCGGTGGGTCGCGCGGTAGTGGGCGGCCAGCACCGTGGAGTCCAGCCCGCCGGAGAAGACCACCACGGCCGACGGCGGGACGACCTCGGGCGCGGAACTCATCGCACTCCTCACCGACCACGAAAGATTGCCGAACGTAACGCTATATCACTCTCCGTAAATGAGCGGCCGCGTGCGGGGGTATCGATCCGGCGAACGTACTACCGGAGACCACCGAAGGCAGGCGCGTCGATGTCCGTCCCACCCCCGTCCGATCCGACCATCGACGTCCGGCGGCAGGAGCCGTTCGGCGCGCGGCTGCTGGGCGGCGGGGACGCCCCGCTCACCGGGCTGCCGCCGGAGCGGCTCCTGGACCTGGTCGCCGAGCATCGCCTGGTCGTCCTGCGGGGCTTCACGGGGGCCGCGACCGACGAGGAGTTCGAGGAGTTCGCCGGTGGGCTGGGCGAGCCGGTGGCGTGGAACGGCAGCCGGACGTTCTACGTGGAGGCGCACGCCGAGCCGGAGGACCACCTCTTCGAGACGGGGTTCATGCCGATCCACTGGGACGGCCTCTACATGAACGCCGGGAGCGCGCCCGACCTGCAGATCTTCCAGTGCCTGCGGGCCACCGACCCGGTCGTGGGCGGGGCGACGCTGTTCTGCGACACGACGCTGGTCCTGGCCGACGCCGACCCGGAGACGCGGGCATTGTGGGAGGGCCTGACGTTCCGCTACGAACGGCCCACCGCCGGCGGCGAAGTGGTGACGCGCGAGGTGCCGCTCGTCGTGCCCCATCCGCGTCTCGGCCATCCGACCCTGAGGTTCTCCGAGCCCGTTCCCGAGGACGTCGTCATCATCAACCCGACCACCACCACGCTGCCGCGCCCGCCGGCGGGCCACGACGCCACGCGGATCATCGAGGGGATCCGCCGGGCGCTCTACGACCCCCGGCACATGTACGCCCACCGCTGGCGGGCCGGCGACGTCGTGATCGCCGACAACCAGACCCTGCTGCACACCCGCGAGCCGTACCCGGCCGGCGTGCCCAGGAAGCTCCGCCGGGTCACGACCCGGCTCGGGGCCCGGTTCTCATAATCCGTGGGTCACGGGTGGCGGTGGTCCGCGGCGGGCTTCGAGGCGTGCTCGGAGGCGGCCAGGTCGAGCAGGACCATGGCGTCGTACTCGGGCGTGCCGGGCTCGGCGTAGTAGGCGACCAGGCGGTGGCCGGGGGTGCCCTCCAGCTGCATGGACTGGTAGCCGAGGGTGAGATCGCCGACGTCCGGGTGGTGGAAGGTCTTGCGGCCCTGGGTGTGCGCCCGCACGTCGTAACGCTCCCACAGGCGGGCGAACTCCGGGCTCTTGGACAGCAGTTCGTCCACCAGTTCGGCCAGGTCGGGGGCGTCCGGCTCGGTGCCGGCCAACGCGCGCAGGCGGCCGACGCAGGCCCGGATCTGCTCGTCCCAGTCGTCGTACAGGTCCGGGGCGTCGGGGTGGAGGAAGACGTAGCGGACCACGTTGCGCTGCGTGATCGGCCACTTCTCCATCCCGGCGAACAGCCGCATCCCGCTCGGGTTGCAGGCGAGCACGTCCATGGTGCGGCTGACCACGTGCGCGGGGTTGGGCCGCAGGCTCTCCAGCAGCAGCTTGATCCCGGACGGCACCGACCGGCTGGGCGGGGACGACGGTTCGGGCGCGGGGCGGGCGGCGCACGCGGCGAGGTCCCGCAGGTGCTCGTGCTCGCGCTCGTCCAGCAGGAGGGCGCGGGCGAGCGCGTCGACCACGGACGGGCTGGGCCGGGTCTCCTTGCCGCGCTCCAGGCGCGTGTAGTAGTCGATGCTGACCCCGGCCAGGGTGGCCAGCTCCTCCCGGCGCAGCCCGGGCGTGCGCCGCAGGCCGGGACCGGCCGTGAGACCGGCCTCGGCGGGGGTCACCCGCGCGCGGTGGGCCCGCAGGAAGTTCCCCAGCTCACTGCCAGTTTTTGGTCCCATATCTCCCAGTGTGTCAGGCCCGGCGGGGCATTCCTGACACCCCGTCGGATCACCGCTTCCGCCATGCGTACCGGTACGTCATCCTTTTCACGATGCCGCACGTTTCGGCGAGGGAGGCGTGGATGGGATGGAAGGAGTTGTCCGGCATCGCCAGGTCGCCGCGATTACCCCTGCTGACCGGCGTGATCGGGGTCGCGGGCGCGGTGGCGGCGGTGCTGACCGGGACGTGGCCGGCGCCGGCGGCGTTCGCCGGGCTGCTCGGCGGCGCCGGGCTGGCGGTGGCCGCCATGCGGCGGGCGGCCGTGGCCCAGCAGGCCGAGCTGGCCAGGCTGGGCGAGCTGGTAGAGCGGCGGGCCGAGCAGGTGACGGCGCTCAGCCACGAGCTGCGTACGCCGCTCAGCATGATCAAGGGAGCGGCGGACCTGCTGGGAGAGGGCAGCCCCGGGCCGCTGACCCCGGATCAGCAGCGCTTCATCACCATCGTGGACCAGCAGTGCGCGCAGGTCATCGCGTTGTGCGAGAGCCTGCTCACCCAGGCCAAGATCGAGGCGGGGCTGTTCACGCCGCGGCTGGAGCAGGTGGACGTCTCGGTCGTGGCGCGCGACGTGGTCATCGCCATGCGCGCCCTGTGCGCCGAGCGCAAGCAGCACATCACTCTCGACACCCCGCAGGTCACGCCGCGTATCCAGGCCGACCCCATGCTGATCGTGCAGGCCCTGACCAACCTGCTGTCCAACGCCGGCCGGTTCACCACCGTGGGCGGCGGCATCGACGTGCGGGTGGCCGTCATCGACACGGGGATCGCGGTGTACGTCACGGACGACGGGGCGGGAATGACCAGGGAGCAGCGGCGGCGCCTGTTCCAGCGGTTCGTGACCGGCCGCCCGCTGGCCGACGGCACCGGGCTCGGCCTGGTCATCACCAAGACGATCATCGAGCTGCACGGCGGATCCATCATGGTGGACACCACGTCGATGCACGGCACCACCTTCCTGTTCACGCTGCCGGGCTAGGGAGAGCCTCCATGTCCACCGCACTCGTCGTCGACGACGAACCCCAGATGACCGCGATCATCGCCTTCGCGCTCACGACGCAGGGCTTCCACGTGATCGAGGCGCACGAGGGCGCGACCGCCATGCACCTGCTCCGTACCCACCACGTGGACCTGGTCGTGCTCGACGTGCTCATGCCGGCGCTCGACGGCCTCTCCCTCTGTGAGCTGATCAAGGCCAAGTACCCCAATGTCGCGATCGTGCTGGTCACCGCGCTCTCCCGGCCCGAGGAGGTCATCGCCGGGCTGGAGCGGGGCGCGGACGACTACGTGACCAAGCCGTTCCACCCGAGGGAGCTCGTCCTGCGGGCGCGGGCCGTGCTGCGCCGCTACACCGGCCCCGCGCTGCTGCGGGTCGGCGACCTGGTCATCGACGCCGCCCGGCACACCGTCACGATCGGCGGGCGGCGGCTGACCCTGACGGACACCGAGTGCAGGCTGCTCGCCCATCTCGCCGCGCGGCGGGGCACCCCGCAGTCGTGGCAGGACCTGCTGCGGGAGGTGTGGGGCACCACCAACCTGACCGGCGGGCGGGACGTGGTCAAATCCACCGTCTACCGGCTGCGGTCGGCGCTGGAGGCGCTCGACGCCGCCTCGTACGTGCAGACGGTGCGCGGCGCCGGCTACATGATGCCCGACCAGCCCGATCGGTAGGTGACGGCGCCGTCACCAACGCTCACCGCGCTGTCACCGGCGGGGCCCGCCCCGCGGCCTAGCTTTGCGGCATGGCAACCCTTCAGCCGCCCCAGGAGGTCGACGATGGCTTCACCTCTTGCCCGCTCACGTCCGGTCCTGTCGATCGGCGCCGCCCTCGTGCTCGCCTGCTGCGGGTGCACGCGCGCCCCCGGAGCGGCGAGCGCCGACGCCGGGAAGGTGGTGGTCGCGTGCGGCGCCACCGAGGAGTGGTGCGCGGCGATGACCTCCGTCTTCACCTCCGAGACGGGGATCCCGGCGGAGTTCGTCCGCCTGTCCAGCGGTGAGGCCCTCGCCCGGATCAAGGCGGGGCGGGCCGATCCGGAGTTCGACGTCTGGCACGGCGGCCCGGCCGACGGGTACGCCGCGGCGGCCGACGACGGCCTCCTGCAGGACTACGTCTCGCCGAACGCGGCCGCCATCCCCGACCGGTACAAGGACCCCGACGGCACCTGGACCGGCGTGTACGTGGGCGTGCTCGGCTTCTGCGACAACACCGCGGTCCTCGCCGAGAAGCACGTACAGGCGCCCACGTCGTGGGAGGACCTGCTGGACCCGGCGCTCAGGCAGAACGTCGGCATCGCGCACCCCTCCACGTCCGGCACCGCGTACACGGCGCTGTGGACGCAGGTGGAGCTGCACGGGGGCGCCGACGACGGGGCGCTGGCGTACATGAGGCGGCTGCACCCGAACGTGCTGCAGTACAGCAAGTCCGGCGCGGCGCCCGCGCAGCAGGCCGCCAGGGGCGAGGTCGGCGTGGGCGTCGTGTTCTCCCACGACTGCGTGGCCACGCGGGAGCAGGGCTTCACCGACCTGCAGGTCACGTTCCCGGCCGAGGGAACGGGCTACGAGGTGGGCGGCGTGGCGCTGCTCAAGGGGGCGCACAACGTGGCCGGCGCGAAGAAGTACGTCGACTGGGCGCTGACGCCGGGGGCGCAGGAGATCGGGCCGACCGTCCACTCGTACCAGGCGCCGACCAACCCGGCCGCGAAGCGGTCGGACAAGACCGCCGACCTGGCCGCGCTGAAGCTCATCGACTACGACAGCACCGCCGCGGGCGCCCGCAAGCTCGACCTGACCCGGCGCTTCGACGCCGAGATCGCGAAGGCCCCCAGATGAGCGCACCCGCCGGCCCCCCGCACGCGCGGGCGCGGCGCAGGCGGCGCCGCGAGACCAGCGTCGCGCTGGCGATCGCCGCCTGCGTCGTCCTCGTCCTCGTCGGCAGCGTCTTCCCGCTCGGCACGGTGCTCGCCTCGGCGCTGTCGGCCGAGGCGTGGCCGCGCTATGCCCGCTTCTTCACCTCGCCGGTCGACCTGCGGATCCTCTGGAACACGCTCGTCCTCGGCGTGCTGGTCGGCCTGTGCGGCACGGCGATCGGCTTCCTGTTCGCCTTCGTGCAGACCCGGCTGGACGTGCCGGGCAAGCGGCTGCTGCACCTCGTCGCGCTGATGCCGGTGGTGAGCCCGCCATTCGCGGTGGCCACGGCCACGATCGTGCTGTTCGGCCGGCGCGGGATGGTGACGCACGACCTGCTGGGCGTCGAGTACGACGTCTACGGGCTGGACGGGCTGGTGTTCGTCCAGTCGCTGTCGCTGTTCCCCGTCGCCTACCTGGGGCTGCTCGGCATGATGCGCGGCCTCGATCCGGCCATGGAGGAGGCCGCGATGACCATGGGCGCGTCCCGGTGGCGCGTCTTCAGGACCGTCATGCTGCCGCTGCTCGCGCCGGGGCTGGCGGCGCCGTTCCTGCTGCTGTTCGTGGAGGCCGTCGCGGACCTGGCCAACCCGCTCGTCGTGAGCGGCGACTACACGGTGCTGGCCAGCCGCGCCTACCTGGCCGTGACCGGCGAGTACGACACCACGGGCGCGGCCGTCTACAGCCTGATCCTGCTGGTGCCGTCCGTGGGCGTGTTCGTGGCGCAGCGGTACTGGCTGGGCCGCAAGGTCCGCACCACGATCACCGGCAGGCCGTCCGGCAGCGTGCACCCGGTCACGAGCTGGGTGCGCTGGCCCGTCCTCGCCCTGGCGGTGCTGGTCGCGCTGGTCATCGTCAGCCTCTACGGCACCATGGTGGCCGGCGCGGTCACGCGGGTGTTCGGCGTGGACAACGCGCTCACGTTCACGCACCTGCGCGAGGTGCTGCTCGGCGTGGGCCAGGAGGCGCTGAAGGACACGACCCTGCTGGCGGCGATCGCCACCCCGGTCGCCGGGGGGTTCGGGCTGCTCATCGCCTGGCTCGCGGTGCGGCAGCTGGCGCGGACGGGCGGCTGGCTGGACTTCGCCGGGACGCTCGGCGTGGCCGTGCCGGGTACGGTGCTCGGCATCGGCTACGTGCTGGCCTACCGGCCCGCCCGGTACGTCGGCGACCTGCTGGTCCTGCCCGGCTTGGTGGGCGGCAGCGCGGTGGCGGGCGGGGCGCTGGCGATCGTGCTGGCGTACGTCGTCCGTTCCGTCCCGGCCGGGCTGCGTACGGGCACGGCGGCGCTGTCGCAGCTGCACCCGAGCCTGGAGGAGGCGTCGAGGAACCTCGGCGCCGGCCCGCTGCGGACCTTCCGCAAGGTCACGCTGCCACTGATCCGCCCGGCGCTGCTCACCGGGCTCAGCTACGGCTTCGCGCGCTGCATGACCTCCGTCTCGACGATCATCCTGCTCGTCACCCCGGGCACGCACATCATCACCTCGCAGATCCTCAGCGCCGCCAACACCGGCCGCTACGGGGTCGCGTTCGCCTACTGCACGGTGCTGACCGCGATCGTGCTGGCCGGCTTCGGGGTCATCCGGCTGCTCGTCGGGCGCTCCGCGACACTCCACCGCTCCCCCGGAAGGCAGGAACGATGACGGACGAGACCCGCAGGGGGCGCCTCCACCTGGACGAACTGACCAAGGCGTTCCTGGGCCGCGCCGGCGCCCCCGTCGTCGCGGTCGACACGATCACGCTCGACGTGGCGCCCGGCGAGTTCATCACGCTGCTCGGGCCCTCCGGCTGCGGCAAAACCACGACGCTGCGCATCGTGGCCGGGCTGGAGGAGGCGTCGAGCGGGCACGTGCGGCTGGACGGCGAGGTCATCGACGGGCTGCCGCCGCAGCGCCGCCCGATGGCCATGGTGTTCCAGAGCTACGCCCTGTTCCCGCACCTCACCGTGGGCGAGAACATCGCCTACGGCCTGCGTACCCAGCACCGGGCCAAGGACGAGACCGACACCGCCCTCCAGATCGCCCTCACCAGCATGAACCTCGTCGGCCTGGAGAACCGTGCCCCGCACGAGCTGTCCGGCGGCCAGCAGCAGCGCGTCGCCCTGGCCCGCGCGCTCGTCGTCCAGCCCGAGGTGCTGCTGTTCGACGAGCCGCTGTCGAACCTGGACGCCAAGCTGCGCGGCGCCATGCGCGCCGAGATCCGCCGCATCCAGCGCCGGCTCGGCATCACCAGCCTGTACGTCACCCACGACCAGGACGAGGCGATGACCATGTCGGACCGCGTGGTGGTGATGAACAGGGGCCGGATCGAGCAGGCGGCCACCCCCGCCGACATCTACTTCCGGCCGGCGACCGTGTTCGTGGCGGACTTCATCGGCCGGGCCAACTTCGTCGAGGTCGTGCCCGAGCGGATGGCCGCGGGCGGCGCGGTCGTCACGGCCCTGGGGCGGACCATGACGGTGGCGGCCCACCCCGACGTGCAGGTGAACGCCGCCGCCTACCTCATGGTCCGGCCGGAGACGCTGTCGCTCCGCCCGGCCGCCGAGGGCGGGACCGGCTCGGTGCTGCGGGCCGCCTTCCACGGGCACAGCGTGGACTACGAGGTGGAGACCGCCTCGGGCACCCTCCTGGTGACCGTGCCGGGGCCGGATCCGCAGGGCCTGCTGGCCGAGGGCACGAACGTGACCGTCGCGATCGACCCCGGCCGCGCCTACGTCCTCACCAAGTCATGACAGGTCGGGCAGCCCGAGGTCGAGGTTGGGCCGGTCGATCCCGCCGTCCACTTCGAGCACCTTGCCCGTCACGTACCGGGCGGCCGGGGAGACCAGGTAGAGCACGGCGGCCGCCACGTCCTCCGGCTCGCCGATCCGCCGCAGCGGCGTGGCCTGCTCCATCTGGGCGCGCAGGCCCTCGTCGTTCATGACGATGTCGAGCGCGGAGGTGGCGACCGCGCCGACGGCGACCGCGTTGACCCGGACGGCGGGGGCCAGGTCGAGCGCGGCCAGCCGGGTGTAGTGCGCCAGGGCCGCCTTGGCGGTGCCGTAGGCCAGGTAGCCGCGGCCCGCCACGCGGCCCACGGCGGAGGAGACGTTCACGACCGCGCCGCCGCCCGCCTTCAGCAGGTGCGGGACGGCGGCCCTGGTCAGCTCGTGCGCCACGCCGACGTTGAACTGGAACGCGTTCTCGAGATGCTTCCGTTTCGTGTCGAGGAAGGCGCGGGGCATCGCACCGCCCACGTTGTTGACGACCACGTCCAGGCGGCCGAACGCGGCCGCGGCCCGCTCCGCGAGCTCCTCCGCGGCGCCCGGGAGCGTCAGGTCGGCGGGGACGACCAGGACCCGCCTCCCAGCCTGTTTCACCTGCTCGGCGATGGCGTGGAGCTGGTCCTCCGTGCGGGCGCAGATCGCGACGTCGGCGCCGGCCTGGGCGAGGGCGACGGCGGTGGCCGCGCCGATGCCCCGGCCCGCGCCGGTGACCACGGCCGCGGCGCCGCCGATCTGGAAGCGGTCCAGGATCATGCGCTCAGCCTAAAGACGAACTGCAACCCGTTTCAATACGGCATCCGGCTGCGGCTCGCGACCGCCGCCGCCACCCTCGTCTCGGTCCGTACGACCGACCTCCCTCTCACCGGCCGGCCGCGGCGCGGTGGAGAGGAAGGGTGGGTGGCCCGCGGTTGAGCGAGGGCGGGCCACCCGAGGGCCGGGGTCAGACCTCCAGTTTCTCCTCGATGCCCCGGAGCTGGTGCCGGGACATGGCCAGGTTGGCGCGCCCACGGTCGAGCGCCAGGTAGAGGAACAGCCCCTTCCCCCCGCGCCCCGTGATCGGCCGGATGATGTGGTACTGGCCGCCGAGCGTGATGAGGATGTCCTCGATGCTGTCCTTGAGACCGAGCGAGTCCATCGTGCGGAGCTTGGCCTTGACCACCTCCGTGTTGCCCGCGGCGGCGACCTGCAGGTCCAGGTCCTTGGAGCCGCCGAGGGTGCCCAGCGCCATGCCGCTCCCGTGATCGACGATCGCCGCTCCGAGGGCGCCGTCGATCGTCATCATCTCCTTGAGCGAGACGTCCATGCTGGCCATTGTTCTCTCCCTTTCTGCCAGGGGACGGTTCAGTGCCTACGTGCTGCGACGGCTGCCACTCCGGCGGCCGTCTTCCTGCCCTCCAGCCGCAGCAGCCCGACGTTCGCGCCGGGCTTGGCCAGGACTGTGAGGACGATGGTGGGGCCGGCGGCGTAGAAGGCCACGAAGCCGGCGGTGCCCGAGATGAGCGTTTCTTCAAGAGCGCCGTGGCCGGTCATGGTCAGCATCCGCCTGCTCATCGCGAGCAGCGCCGCCGACAGCGCAGCGGTCTGCTCGCCGCGGTCTCCTTCGAGGTCGCAGGCGATCTGTATGCCGTCCACGGTGCAGGCGACGCTTCCGCTCACGTCCGGTGTGCGCTCGCGCAGGAGCGTCATTTCCTCCAGAACCTCTTTCCGCAGCTCCACCGGTGGCCTCCTCCTGAGTACGGGGAACCTCACGCCAGCTCCTCGAGCGCCTTCTTGAGCCGCATCAGCAGCGCCAGATCGGTCGGGTCTCCCGTCACGGGCGGGCCGAGCGGCTGGGCCACCGCCCCGGGATCGTGGGGCGGCCGCTCGTAGGGGTGCCGCGCCCGCTTCGGCAGCCAGGCTCCAGGCGCTTCACCACCGTCGGCGACCTCATCGGGCTCGGTGGCCCCGGCGGTCCCGGCGGGCTCGGCATGCCTGGGCCGCTTGTCGGCGGGAGCGGCCCGGCCCGGGTCGGGTGGGGTGAGCAGGCCCGCGGCCGCCAGCCTCCTGACCGCCAGCAGCACCGCGTAGCCCGATCGCCCGAGCTGCTTGGCCAGCTCCAGCGGCGTGGCCTTGTGGTCGGCGCCGACGATCACCTCCCACTGGACCCGGGTCAGCGTCACCCCGTGCCCGGGCAACCACGGCACCGGCCGTACCGGCAGCGTGTCCACCTCCGCGGACGGCCAGATGTCGGCGAGGTGCGCCCGCCGCCGCGCGCACTCCCGCACCAGCCCCGCCACCTCGAAGAACCACTGCCCGCCCAGCCAGTGCCGCTCCCCCGGCCGGAACTTGGGCCGCGTCCCGCTGATCGGCAGCAGGAAGAAGGCCGCGTCGAGAACCGCGCCCAGCACCGCGAACTGCAGCTCGCCGGGCGTGAGCGGCCCCTCCTCCAGGAGCCGCGCGCAGCCGCCGTCCGCCTGGAGCCCGCGCAGCGCCGCCTCCGTCATCCGGCCCCGGGCCGTGAGCAGGCGCTCGACGCCCGGGGTCTGGGCGCACTCCATGTACGTCACGCGCCCGTCGTGGAGGAAGATCGTGCCGTTCCTCCCGAGCCGGAGCGCGCCCGTCGAACGCTCGTGCGCCAGCCCGGCCAGGAGTGCGTCGAGCCTGGTCATGACTCACGTCGTCAGCTGGCTGGAGACCGACCGCAGGCGGTGGCGCGCCAGGGCCAGGTTGGATCGTTCCAGGTCAAGGCGTACGTAGATGACCAGCGGCCCCTCGAAGACCGTCTCCAGCGGCCTGAGCAGATGGTGCCCCTTGTCCGTCGTGACGAGCATGTCGTCGATGCGGACGACCTCGCCCGGGCACGCGCGGGCGAGGCCGTCGGTCGTGGCCCGCAGCGCCTCGGTCAACGCGGCGGCCGACCGGTCGGCGTCCACGCCCGAGGCACTGCTGAAGGCCACCGCCATGCCGCTGGTGTGGTCGAGCAGCATGGCGTCCAGCGCCCCCGGTATGGACATGACCTCCGCCAGGCAGGTGTCGATTCCGAGCACGTGATCCCCCTCGCCGTAAGTGGAACGGGGACAGCGTAGGGGGGTTATGAATCGCACTGAAGTGGCCCATAGACCTGCGGTTACGCTTTTATGTGGCCAAGGCAGAGAAAACCAATACCCATACACATAGTTCTGATATTTGCGAGTATTTCTCGTAACGAATGCGCCGTTCAGCTCCGGCGGCCCCGGGCCGTGACCGACACGGCGGCGAACTTCGCCCGGCCGGTCCCCGTGCTGGTCTGCAGGCCGATGAAGCTGGAGGCGGGGATCAGGGTGGGATCGACGACGGACCGGACGAACCGGAGGCGCGGGCGAGCAGGACGTTGTCCCGCACCGCGCCCCGTTCGCTGATCGGCGTGATCGAGGCGCCGAGACCGCGTAGTCCAGCGCGTCGATCCGCACGTTGCCCTGCAGCGTCTGCGGCGGGCATCCCCACCGAAGCCGTTATATAGTGTGTTTAATCATACTTTTAAGGGTTGTCGATGGTCGAAAGCGCCCGGCCGGGTGGCCTGCATGCGCAGCTCGTTGACGCGCTCGGACGCCGGATCGCGCACGGCGACTTCCCGGTGGGCGGCATCGTCTCCCCCGAGCGCGTCGAGTCCGAGTACGAGGTGTCCCGGACGGTCGTGCGCGAGGCGCTGCGCTCGCTGGAGGTGCTCGGCATGGTCCGCCCGCGCCACAAGGTCGGCACCACCGTCCAGCCCCAGGAGAGCTGGGCGCTGCTCAACCCGCAGGTCATCGCCTGGCGGGCGGACGGCCCCGACGCCGACACCCAGCTCGGCGAGCTGCTGACGCTGCGGGAGGCCCTGGAGCCCGCCGCCGCCAGGATCGCGGCGCTGGGTGCCCGGCAGGCCCTCGTGGACACCCTCCGCGAGCACCTCCGGGACATGCGGGACGCCTACGAAAGCCGCAGCCGCTCCGCGTTCGTGTCGGCCGACACCGGCTTCCACCGCACGGTCCTGCGGGGCGCGGACAACGCGGTCCTGAGCCAGCTCGTGCAGACCCTCATCGCCACCCTGCACGCCCGCTACTCCGACCGCCACCAGTTCTTCACCGCCGACACCGCCGCCTCGCTGGACCGGCACGAGCAGGTCGTCGAGGCCATCGCGGCCATGGACCCGGCGGCGGCGGAGGCCGCGGCCGCGTCGCTCGTCCGCGCGTCACGCGTCGAGGTTCTCGGATCCGCACCTGCAAGGGAGAGTTGACGTGCCCCTCCAGACCGCTCCAGGCGTCCCGGCGTTCGACCTGACAGGCAGGCTCGCCCTGGTCACCGGCTCGGGTCGCGGCATCGGGCATGCCATCGCGCGCGGCTACGCGCTGTCGGGGGCGCGCGTCGTGCTGAACGGCCGCGACCCGGCGCGCCTCGAGGCGGCGGCCGCGGCCCTGCGCGAGGAGCTCGCGCCCGGCCGTCCGCCCGGCGACGTGCAGGTCCACGCGTTCGACGTCACCGACCCGGCGCAGGTCGAGCAGGCCTGCGAGGCCGTCGTCACCGCGTACGGCTGCCCGGACATCCTCGTCAACAACGCCGGTGTGCAGATCCGCGGCCCCCTGACCGAGATCCCGGTCGACGACTGGAAACGCGTGGTCGACGTCAACCTCACCAGCGGCTTCCTCGTCGGCCGCGCCTTCGCGCGCCACATGCTCCCCCGGGGCAGCGGGAAGATCATCAACATCTGCTCGGTCCAGAACCACCTGGTGCGGGCCACCACCGCCCCCTACGCGGCCGCGAAGAGCGGGCTCGGCGGGCTCACCCGGGCGATGTGCGCCGAATGGGCGTCCGCCGGCATCCAGGTCAACGGCCTGGCCCCCGGCTACATCGACACCGACCTGAACGCGCCCCTGGTCGCCGACCCCGACTTCAGCCGCTGGATCACGCGGCGTACCCCCGCGGCGCGCTGGGGCCGCGTCGAGGACGTCGTCGGCCCCGCGATCTGGCTCGCCTCACCGGCGTCCGACTTCGTCAACGGCCAGGTCATCTACGTCGACGGCGGAATGACGGCGGTGATCTGAATGGACGCGAAGGCCCTCGTCGTCACCGGCCCCGGGCACCTGACGGTCGAGACCCGGACCACCCCGGCGCCGCGACCGCACGAAGCCGTCGTCACGGTCGTCTACGGCGGCATCTGCGGCTCCGACCTGCACTACTACAGGAGCGGGCGGGTGGGCGAGTCCGTCCTGCGCTCCCCGATGGTCCTGGGGCACGAGGTGGTCGGGGTCGTGGCCGAGCCCGCCGCCGACGGCTCGGGGCCGCCGGCGGGCGACCGCGTCGCCGTTCACCCCGCCCAGGTGTGCGGCCGCTGCGGCTACTGCCTGCGCGACGAGCAGAACCTCTGCGCGGAGCTGCGCTATCTCGGCAGCGCCGCCCGGATGCCGCACACGGACGGCGGGTTCGCCGAGCGCCTCGTCGTGCCCGCGAGCCGCCTCGTGCCGATCCCCGACGGGCTCGACCTGCGGACTGCGGCGCTGGCCGAGCCCGCCTCGGTGGCGCTCCACGGCCTGCGCCGGCCTGGCTCCGGCGTCGAGGGCCGCGACGTGCTGGTGATCGGCGCGGGGCCCATCGGCCTGCTCTGCGCCGCCCTGGCCGCCTGCGCGGGGGCGGCCACGGTCACGGCGACCGACGTGTTCGGCGAACCCCTCCGGCTGGCGCTCCAGGTGGGCGCGACCCACGTCGTCCGCGCGGACCTCGGCGAGCCGATCCCCGCCGCCGACGTCGCGATCGAGTCCTCCGGCTCCCAGGCCGGGCTCGTCTCCGCCCTGGAGGCGCTGCGCCCCGGCGGAACCCTCGTCAACGTGGGGCACCTGCCGCCGGGCGGGGTCACCGCGCCGCTGCACCTCGCGGTCACCCGCGAGCTGACCCTGATGGGGTCGAGCCGCTTCTACCACGAGATGCCGGCCGCGTTGTCGATCATGAGCGGGGACGCCGGGCGGTTCGCACCCATTGTCACGTCCGTCTTCGGGCTCGGCGCGGCGGTGGCGGCGTTCGAGGAGGCGGCCGACGCCCGGCGGTCGAGCAAGGTCCTGCTCGCGTTCAGCTGAACCCCGGTGCCGCTCCGGCCGTACCTCCTGTCGACTGTCGGGTCGGGATGGGCGGGCGATGGCGAACGGCACCAAACACGGCGAGGCGGTGGACGGGCGGACCGGCGACGACCCGCGGCGGATCGGCGGCCACCGCATCGTGCGCCGGCTCGGCTCCGGCGGGATGGGCGTCGTCTACCTCGCGAAGAGCCGTTCGCGGCGGCTCGTGGCGATCAAGGTCATCCACCGGCACCTCGCCGGCGACCCGGAGTTCCGGCGGCGCTTCCGCCGCGAGGTCGCGACCATGCAGCGGGTCGCCCCCTTCTCGACGGCTCCCGTGCTCACGGCCGACCTGGACGGCGAGACGGCGTACGTCGTCACCGAGTACGTCCCGGGACCGACGCTGTTCCGCGCGGTCGTGGAGCGGGGCCCGATGTCGGGCTCGGAGCTCGAAGAACTGGCCATGAGCACGGCGGTGGCGCTGTGGGCCATCCACGCGGCCGGCGTCGTCCACCGTGACCTCAAGCCGTCGAACGTGCTGCTGTCCCCCATGGGCCCGAAGGTCATCGACTTCGGCCTCGCCTTCGTCTCCGACTCCACGACCCTCTCCGTCACCAGGATGGGCACGCCGGCGTACATGTCGCCCGAGCAGGTGCGCGGGCTGGCGTCGCCGGCCTCCGACGTCTTCGCCTGGGGCGGTGTCATGGCCTTCGCCGCGAGCGGGCGGCCGCCGTTCGGCTCGGGGGCGGGTCACGACGTGCTCTACCGCGTGGTCCACGAGGAGCCCGTGCTCCCCGAGCTGGGCGGCGTGGTCGGCCGGCTGGTGGCGCGGGCGCTGAGCAAGGACCCGGCGGCCCGCCCGACGGCCGCCGAGCTCGTGGACGCGCTGGGCGGGGGCGCGACGATCCGCCTCTCGCCCGACCTGGTCCCGGTCGGGCCCCCTCCACGACGCCGGGCGAGCGGCCGGTTCCCGTACGAACCCAGGGTGCCGAGCCCGGCCGCCACCGCCTCGGGCCGGAGCCACGCCGTCCCCGAGCAGGGCCACCCTGCCGCGGAGAAGGGCCGTACCACACCGGACCGGAGCCACGCCGCCCCGGCGCACCGGGGCCGGCGGCGGGGGACCTCCAGGCGCTGGGCGTGGGCCGGCGGCACGGTGGCCGCGCTCGCCGTGGCGACGGCGGGCGCGTACCTGCTCCCCAGCCTGTTCCCCGGCCTGCCCGCCGTGACCCCGGCGGTGAACCCGGCGGTGAACCCCGCCGTCGCGAAAGAGGCGGGCACGCTGTGGCGGGAGCTCCCCGGCGAGAACCCGCTGCGCGCGGACGGCGTGCGGTTCTACGTGCAGCCGGACACCGACGCGGCCCGGCAGTCCCGGACCTGGTCGGCGCAGGGCAGGACGGCCGACGCCACCCTCATGCGGGCGCTGTCGCAGGTCCCCCAGGCGATCTGGCTCGCCGGCGGCTCCCCCGCCGACGTCTCCCGCACCGCGCGCGAGGCGGTCGCCCAGGCCGAACGCCGGCGGACCGTCCCGGTGTTCGTCACCAACAACATCCCGGGACGTGACTGCTGGAACGGCGGCGCCCCCGACACCGCGGGCTACCGGGCGTGGATCGACGCGGTGGCCGAGGGCATCGGGAACCGGCCCGCGGTCGTCGCCCTGGAGCCCAGCGGCCTGGCGCGGATGCCCGGCAGCCCCGAGTGCCCGCAGGGCGGGGAGTCCGCCGCCGTCCAGCGGTACGCCGATCTCACCTACGCCGTGGAGACCCTGACCGGCCTGGCCCGCACCGCCGTCTACCTCGACGGCGGGCTGGCGGGCTGGCCCGCGTTCACGCAGATCGCCGACCGGCTGGTCAACGCGGGGGCGGTGCGCGCCGACGGCTTCTACGTCAACGCCGTCGGCTACCGGCCGACGGCGCGATCGCTCACGTACGCGGCGAAGCTGTCCAGGTGCGTCTACCTGAGGGCGGCGTCGCGGAGCGCCTCGTGCGCCGACGCGGCCCTGGCCGCCGTGCCGGACGACGCGTCCGGCCTGCCGCACTTCGTCGTCGACACGAGCCGGAACGGGGCCGGCGAGTGGCAACCACCCGCCGGGCGCTTCCCGGTTCCGGACGAATGGTGCAATCCCCCCGGCAGAGGCGCGGGCGCCCGGCCGTCCGCCGGCACCGGGAAGCCGCTGGCCGACGCGTTCCTCTGGCTCAACAGCCCGGGTTTCTCCAACGGCCAGTGCACCCGGGGCACCCCGGGACCGGCCGACCCGGTGTACGGCGTCGTCACCCCGGCCTCCGGCCAGTGGTGGCCCGATCAGGCCCTCGAACGGGCGCGCAACGCCGTCCCGCCACTCACGCCGGCCCCCTGAACCCGGCTCATCCGCCTTCCACCGCGTACTTCACCAATGTGGTGAGCACCTCCTTGACCGATGCGCGGTCGCGGACGTCGCACAGCACGATCGGGATGCGCTCGTTCAGCGCGAGCGCCCGCCGCACCTTGGCCGGGTCGTGGCGGCGGGCCCCCTCGAAGCAGTTCACGCCGACCACGAACGGGACGCCGCGCTGCTCGAAGTAGTCCACCGCGGGGAAGCAGTCGCCCAGGCGGCGCGTGTCGGCGAGCACCACGGCGCCGAGCGCGCCGAGGGCCAGTTCGTCCCACATGAACCAGAAGCGGTCCTGCCCGGGAGTGCCGAACAGGTACAGCCACAGCCCGTCGCGGATGGTGATGCGGCCGAAGTCGAGCGCGACCGTGGTGGTGGTCTTGGACTCCACGCCCGAGGTGTCGTCCACCCCGATGCCCCGCTCGCTCAGCAGCTCCTCGGTGTGCAGCGGCCGGATCTCGCTGATGGTGCCGACCAAGGTGGTCTTGCCGACGCCGAAGCCGCCCGCGATGAGGATCTTGATGGCCAAGGCCGAGGCGACGGCGGTCGTCCCCGGCTCAGAGGCTGCGTAGTCCATGCAGCACTTCCCTGTAGATGCGTTCGTCGATCGTCTGCGCCGCGGGGCGCGGGCGCTCGATGGTGACAAGGCCCTCTCGCCGCACATCGCTCAGGATCACCCGGGTGATGTTGAGGGGCAACCTGAGGTGCGCCGCGACGTCGGCCACCGGCGTGGGCCTCTGGCACAGCGACAGCACGGCGCGATGCTCCGGGAGCAGCTCCGTGGGCTCGTAGGTGCCGGCGACCGTCGTGACGATGGCCACCAGGTCGAACGCCTCGCCCTGCGGGCGCGCCCGGCCCCCGGTCAGCCCGAAGAGCCGGAGCAGCGGCCCGGGATCCTCCCCGGTCACTGTCTCGCGCCGTTCCAGGCGGGTGCCGGTGCCGCTCCCCTCGGCTGCGCGGAGAGGTGCTCGCCGACCCGCTTGACCATGAGCGCCATCTCGTACGTGACCATGCCCAGCTCGGCGTCGCCCGTGGCGAGCACGGCCAGCCGGGCGCCCTGGCCGGCCGCGGTGACGAACAGGAAGCCGTCCTCCATCTCGATGATCGTCTGCCGTACGCCGCCCATGCCGAAGTGGCGCCCGGCGCCCATGGCCAGACTGTGGCTGCCGGCGGAGATGGCGGACAGGTGCTCGGCGTCCTCCCGGGTCAGGTCCCGGGAGCCGCCCATGGCCAGCCCGTCGGCGGACAGCACGATGGCGTGCCGGATGCCGGGGATGCGCTGGGTGAGGTCGTCCAGCAGCCAGCTCAGTTCACTTCTGGGGTCGGGCATCGGGATGGTCGTCCTTTCGGTTCCACACGTCTGGTCCCTGCTCCGCCTGGCGACGGCCTTGCTGCCAGCCGCGTTGCATGGACGACATGAGTTGTGCGAGCTCCTCCGGCGAGCGCGCCGGGGTGCCGCGCCGGTCCGCGCGTCTGGCGGAGCGGAGCTGGGGAGCCAGGCTGGCCTGCGGTACCCGCATCGGCAGCCCGTCGAGGTCTTCGTCCGCGTCCTCGGCCGGCACCGTGACGCTCCAGTCGGCGGGCGGGCCGGGCGGGGTGGCGGGGCCGGGGACCGGCGTCGGAATCCGGATCGGTCCAGTGGCGGGCCCGCTGTCCGGTTCCTCCACGAGCCCGTCCACGAGCCGGTCCGCGGGTCCGCCCGCGAGTCCGTTCGCGAGCCCATCCGCGGGTCCGCCCGCGAGTCCGTTCGCGAGTCCGCCCGTGAGCCCGTCCGTGAGCCCGTTGGAGGACGAGCCCGTGAGCCCGTTCGCGGAGCCGTTCACAGGCCCACTCACTGGCCCGGCCTGGAGGATCGGGGTCGGCGCGGGCCCGGCCTCGAACCAGGTCCCGCGCTCCGGGGCGCGGGCGGGCGCGTCCGGCCCAAGGGGCGGGAAGGGCTCAGGGGCGACGGCCACCCCGCGGGACCGGGGCTCGGCGGGCCCGGTGCCGAGCGCGCGCATGGGCCTGGCTATGTGCGCGGCGACGCGGTCCGTGGCGGGCGCGACGACGACCGGGGGCTGGAGGTTGACGAGCAGGGAGGCCGGCAGCAGCACGATCGCGGTGGTCCCGTCGTACGGCGAGCGGCGCAGCGAGACCTTGATCCCGTGCCGGCCCGCGAGCCTGGACACCACGAACAGGCCGAGCCGGTCGCTGTCGGCCAGGTCGAACTCCGGCGGGTCGGCCAGCCGGGAGTTGAGCTCGTCGAGGGTGGACTGGTTCAGCCCCAGGCCCCGGTCCTCCACCTCCAGCGCGAAGCCGTTGGCCGCGGTCATGCTGCGGATGTGCACGGTCGTGTCGGGCGGGGAGAAGACGGTGGCGTTCTCCACCAGCTCGGCGACCAGGTGGATCACGTCGGTGACGGCGGGGCCGACCAGCAGCGGGGCGTTCGGCATCGGTACGACGGTGACGCGGGTGTAGTCCTCGACCTCCAGCCCCGCCGCGCGTACGACGTCGAACAGCGGCACCGGGTCGCGCCAGCGCCGCGCGGGGGCGGAGTCGGACAGGATGATCAGGTTCTCGGCGTGCCGCCGCATGCGGGTGGTCAGGTGGTCGAGCTTGAACAGGTCCTCCAGGACCTCCGGCTCCTCGACCCGGCGTTCCATGGTGTCGAGCAGCGTGAGCTGGCGGTGGAGCAGCGCCTGGTTGCGCCGGGCCAGGTTGAGGAAGACCAGGCCGACGCCCTTGCGCAGGGTCGCCTGGCCCACCGCCGCCTCGACCGCCGTACGGCGTACGGCGGAGAAGGCGTGCACCACCCGGTCGACCTCGGCGGTGTCGGCGCGGTCGAGGCCGGGCGCCTCGGTGGCCGGGTCCACGTCGTCGCCGCGGCGCAGCCGCTCGACCAGCCGGGGCAGCCGCCGCTCGGCCAGCTCCACGGCCGACTCCTGCAGCCGGCTGAGCTCGGCGATCAGCGAGCGGCCGAACCGGTACGACAGCGCCACCGACGCCACCACCGCGAACAGCCCCAGGAGCAGGACCAGGCCGATCCGCCAGTACGCACCGGACTTCTGGGACTGCGCCTCCTCCGCGGTGCGGGCCAGCTCCGTCTGCGTGTCGCGGCTGATCGCGCCGAAGATGGCGTCGGCGTCCCGCTTCCACACGGTGGGGTCCACGGGCGGCGCGCCGCCGCTGGTGTCCCAGCCGAACAGCAGGTCCTCCGCGTCCACCAGCCGCTTGAACGACGCGCTGGCGACCAGCCGGTCGTAGTTCGCCCGCAGTTCGGGGCCGACGTCGCGCTCGGCGTTGGCGAAGACGAGCCGGCGGCTGGTCATCGCGGAGACGAACGACGCCCGGTCCCTGGGGGTCATCTTGTGGTGCACGATCGTGGTGGTGAGCACGGCGTGCTCACGGCCCAGATACTCGGCCGCGGCGCTGTAGGCCGCCATGCCGCGCACCGCCTGGTAGGACGAGACGTCGCTGAGCGCGTCGCGGTCGCTGAACTGCCCGTTGGCGACGCTGATCAGGTTGTTGTACGCCTCGATGATGGTCAGCGGCGGGGCCAGCACGCCGCCGTCGGCCGAATCGCGCAGCGACTGCAGCCCGTCGAGCGCCTGCAGCAGCGCCTGCACCTGGGCCGGGGTCTCCCCGTCCGCCGCCCCGACGTCGAGGGCGCTGATCACCTCGCGCAGGCGCTTGGCCTTGCCGTCGGTGATCCGCCGCTGCTCGGCCAGCGGCTCGTACGAGCCGGTGCCGCGGACCGCCTCCGCCGAGAGCTGGCGCTCCCGCTGTAACTCGACGATCAGCTGCAGCACCGGCGACCCGATGCCCTCCCAGCGGTCCTGCGCCTGGGAGACGGTGACGATCTCCTCAACGCTGGAGTAGGCGATGAACCCCCACAGAGCGACCATGGAGACCAGCGGAAGCAGGAGAATCCTGAGCAGCTTGGTACGGATCGGCGGGGGCGAACTCATCCATCATGTCCAATTCCGCGCACCGGATGATGCGCCGCCGGGCAGTCGCGAACCGGCACTACCCCGAGAATGTCCGCCACGACTGGCACGCCTGTGGTGCGTCCACTATGCCGATGGGCCAGATGTACTTCAAGGTACGGATGCGAAGAAACATCACGAATGGCGGGTTGACTCTTTGTCAGCACACGGTTCGTGACCGTAACGGCCGTCATCTCACTCAGAGTGACGATCTTGGGACTCCGGATGACAGGGATGGGTACCCACCCCGGCCGCGGCCATCCCCCAGAAAATGTAAATAAGTCCGCAAATAGCCTTTCTAGGCTTTTGCAGAGGCGGCGCTACAATTAAGGCGGAAAGGAAGGGGGAGGCTCATGGGAAATGTCGTGGACTATATCGTGACCGAGTCGCTGGATCGCGCGACCCAGCACCTGACCCAGGCCGAACTCGACCGGCTGGGCGAGCTGCTGTCCGCCACGACCGGCGATGGCAGAAGGTAGGCCGCGTCGATTTCCGAAATCCCCGCGACGGGCGGGGCGGCCGTTCTGCGCGGCGGAACGAGCGGTGCCGCTGGACGAGGCCGGGAGGCGGGCGTCCGCGGCACTGACCGCGCTCGGCCTGCGGGCGGAGCTCGTTGACGCGGGCGACGGCCGCGACCCGACCGCCTGGTGGTGCCGCCTGCTCGGCGGCGCGGGGGACCTCTCGCCGGTCGCGTGCGGGATGGGCAAAGGACGCCCGGACGAGGCCCGCGTGGGCGCTCTGTTCGAGGCCGTCGAGCACTACCTCACCGGCCCGGCCGGGTTCGACCCCGCCGCCGTGCGGCCCGTCGCGCCCACCGCCCTCGCCACGGGCCCGCTGCGCGGGGACGCCTGCGCGCTGCTGCTGACCGGGACGCCCGGCCGGCGGATGGCCTGCCTGCGCTATCGCCTCCTCGACGGGCCGCCCCTCCCCCACAGGCGCGTCGACGCGCTGGTGCCGCTGTTCCTGTCGGCCCCCTGGTACGCCGAGACCGGCGCCGCGCCGCTGCGCGAGCTGGCCGGGGACGACTGCGACTACGCCGACCTGATGCGCTACAGCTGCAACAGCGGCTCGGCCGTCGGCATCACCGCCGCCGAGGCGCTGCTGCACGCCCTCAACGAGGCCGTGGAGCGGGACGCCCTGTCGCTGCTCCTCGTACGCGCCTTCCTGGGCGGGGACGGCTTCCGGCTCAGGCTGATCGACCCGGGGACGCTTCCGCACGGCCTCGCGCGGGCCTACGCGACGGCGGAGGAGCTGACCGGGTCACCGGTGCACCTGCTGGACATCACCAGCGACCTCGGCATGCCGACGATGCTGGCGTACACGGCTCCGGCCGACCGCCGTCCGCACCGGCGCGGCGGCGGCACCTCGCTGGACCCGGCGTACGCCGCCTGGCGGGCGCTCACGGAGCTCGTCCAGGCCACGCTCGGCGAGGGTCTGCCGCGCTCCGGAGCCGTACGCGGCGATCTGGCCGGGCTGGCGGCGCACCCCGCGCTGCACGCGTGCGGACGGTTCGACCTCACCGACGCCCTGCGGGAGGCGCAGGTGGTCCCCTTTCCGCAGGCCACCGCGGCGGCCGGGACTCCCGGCGCCCAGCTGCGGAAGGTGGCCACGATGCTGGCCGCGCGGGGCCACCCGGCCTACCACCGCATGGTGCGCGTCCTCCCCTGCGGGATCACCGCCGTGCACGTGATCGTGCCGGATCTGGAGCGGTTCATGCTGGTCACCGACGGCAACCTCGTCCTGCCCGGCCGCAGGGGGCTGGCCGTCGCGGCCGGACGGGTTTCCGATTCGATGCCACAGGATTGGCGGCCCCCATCAATGAGGTGAATGGTTTTTCCGCTTTATCGACCTTGCGTGGAGAATTACCAGCCTCTTTATCCGCACATACTGGATTTATGGGCGCACGATATTGGCAGAATCGCCAGGCCAAGATGTCGGTGGTGCTCGGCGTTCTGCTCCTGGCCCTGGCCACCATGATCCTGACCGTGGCCACCCGATTGCCGAAGGACTGGGGGATCACGGCCGGATCCGCTCAGATCATCGCGGCGGTGACGGGCGCGATAGGGCTGGGCAACGGCCTGGTGCAGTTCCTGACCTGGTGGCGCAAGCGGGGCGCGGCCGCCGCCGCCCCCACCTCGGCCGACGTCGCCACCGCGAAGGACGTCCTCTCCGGGCTGGTGACCCAGCAGTGGCGCGACGAGACGGTCCTGCGCTCGCTGTGCGATCCCGAGCCCATGCCGCTGCCCTGGCACTCGACCGAGCGCCGCGAGCTCGCCGACCGTCCCGAGATCATCGCCAAGGGCACCGTGGCCTTCCCCGGCCTGGACGTGCACATCGCGGACATGGCACGTAACTTCCGCGCCCTGCGCTGCCGCCGGCTGGTCATCCTGGGCGGCCCGGGCACCGGGAAGACGACCCTGGCCGTGCAGCTCGTCCTCGAACTGCTGCGCACGCGGGAGCCGGAGGAGCCCGTCCCGGTGCTGCTGTCGGCCGCGCGCTGGGACGACCGCCTCTATGGGCGGCTGCAGGACTGGCTGGCCGCGAGCCTGGCGCTGGACTATCCGGCGCTGCGCGCGGAGGGCCTCGGCACGGACATGCCGGAGACGCTCGTGGCCCGGGGCGAGGTGCTGCCCGTCATCGACGGCCTGGACGAGCTGCCCGACACCGCCCGCGCCGACATGCTGACCTCGCTGAACCGGTCGATGTACGAGACCGACCAGCTCATCCTCACCTGCCGTACCGACCAGTTCGCCGAGTCCGTCGAGGAGATCGGCGACGCCCTCACGGCGGCGGCGGTCATCGAGCCACAGCCGATGTCGCCCGCCGCGTCGGCCGACTACCTGGAGGCGTGCCTGCCGCCGGTGCCCCACTCCGTCTGGCCCCAGGTCCTGGAGGAGCTGCGCAAGGGCACCGTCCCCGCACTGTCCGAGGTCACCTCGACGTCTCTGGGGCTCTGGCTGGTCCGCGCCACCTACATCGCGCCGCGGGTGGATCCGACGCCGCTGCTGGCGCTCGGGCGCGGCAGCGCGGCGACGTTGCACGACCATCTGTGCGACCAGCTCATCCCGGCTCTGGTGAGCACGCGTACGCCCGCCGAGGGCCCGCCGCAGCCCTTCCGGCCCCAGCACGCCTGGACGCCGGAGCAGGTCGACCGCTGGCTCACGTACCTGTCCCGCCAGCTCGAGCGCAACGAGGAGGACCCGCGCGACGTCGCGTGGTGGCATCTGGCCCGCTACACCTCCAGCCGCACGGTCCGGTTCGGGGCCGCCGCCGTGATCGGGGTCGTGGTCGGGCTGGCCTTCGGGCTGCTGACGAAGTCGCTCTTCTTCAGCGCGATGGCCGGCCTGTTCTCCGCGCTCGTGGCCGAGACCCTGATCGGCTCCTGGTTCACCGAGTCGCCGGGCCACGCCGACTTCCACCTGCGCGGCAGGCTCGCCGAGCTCCTTCCCGCCCTCCGGGACGGGCTGATCGTCGGAGCCCTGGGGGCCATCGTCGGCTGGCTCATGGCCTACGCGAGCGGGAAGCCGGTCTTCGCCCTGAGATCCTCGGTGCAGATCGGGCTGCTGTCCTTCGTCGGGTTCGTCGCCCTGCTCAGCCTGATCCGCTGGGTCGAGAGCCCCACCGCCGACCTGACGGCCAGATCCCCGCGCTCGACCTGGCAGGCCGACCGGAACCTCACCGCCATCCGGATCATCGGCGGGCTCGTGGTCGGGCTCGCCACCGCGGGCGTCCTGCTGTATTCGGGGATCCCCCCGGACATGTCGATCCTGGTCGGCCTGGTGCTGGGGCTGCTGTTCGGGCTCGTCCTGGGCCGCCACCACGCCTGGCTGGCCTACAAGCTGACGATCCCCCGCCTGGCCACCCGGGGGAGCCTGCCGCTGCGGGCGATGGACTTCCTGGACGACGCCCACCGGCTGGGCCTGCTGCGCACGGAAGGGCCGTACTACCAGTTCCGGCATGTCGAGCTGCAGCAGCACCTCGCGGACGGGCGGCACGTGGCGCCCGTGACCCCGCCCACCAGGGCTCCTTCGCATAGGGACGGCCCTGGTGGGCAGGACGGACGCACATAGTCGCATCGGGGGCGTCATGACAACTTCAGGAGGCGTCTTCAGACGCAAACCGGTGGAGCTCATCGCCACCGAGCACGAGGGCGAGCTGGCCAGGTCGCTCGGGTTGTGGCAGCTCACCGCCATCGGCGTGGGCGGCATCATCGGCGCGGGCATCTTCGCCCTGGCCGGCGCGGTCGCCAACCAGACCGCGGGGCCGGCGGTGCTCGTCTCGTTCCTCATCGCGGGGATCGCCAGCGCCGCCGCCGCGTTCTCGTACGCCGAGTTCGCGGGCCTGATCCCGAAGGCCGGGTCCGCCTACACCTACGGGTACGCGGTCCTCGGGGAGGTCGTCGGCTGGTGCATCGGCTGGGACCTGCTGCTGGAGTACACCGCCATCGTCGCGGTCGTGGCCATCGGCATCTCCGGCTACTTCGGCTTCCTCGTGGAGCAGCTCGGCTTCACGCTGCCCGCGTGGATGCTCGGCGCGCCCGGCACCGGCGCGGGGCACGTGGTGGACCTGTTCGCGGCGATCCTGTGCCTGTTCATCGCCTTCCTGCTGAATCTCGGGATCCGCGCCGCGGCCAGGTTCGAGACGTCCGTGGTGGGCATCAAGGTCGCCGTCGTGCTGCTGGTGATCGTGGTCGGCTTCTTCTACATCAACCCGTACAACTACACGCCGTTCTTCCCGTTCGGGGTCGGCGGGGCGATCACCGGTGCCGCCACCGTGTTCTTCGCGGTGTTCGGCTACGACGCGATGAGCACCGCGGCCGAGGAGTCACGGGACGCGCAGCGGCACATGCCGAAGGCGATCATCTACTCGCTGGCCATCTCCATGGTCCTGTACGTGCTGGCCACGCTCGTGCTCACCGGCATGCAGAACTACCGGGAGATCGATCCCGAGAGCGGCTTCTCCTCGGCGTTCGCCTCCGTCGGGCTGCCCGGGCTCGCGTCCCTGATCGCGGCGGGCGCCGTGGTGGGCATCCTCACGGTCATGTTCACGTTCATGCTCGGCGTCACCCGGGTCTGGTTCTCGATGAGCCGGGACGGGCTGCTGCCGCACTGGTTCGCCAAGCTGCACCCGGTGCGCCGGGTGCCCACGCGGGTCACCTGGATCGTGGGCGTCGCGTCGGCGTTGATCGCCGGGTTCCTGCCCATCCGGGAGGCGGCCGAGCTGACGAACATCGGGATCCTGCTGGCGTTCGTGGTCGTGTGCGTGGCGGTGATCGTGCTCCGCTACCGGCAGCCCGACCTGCCGCGCCAGTTCCGCCTGCCGGGGATGCCGGTGGTGCCGGGCGTCGGGGCGCTCTTCTCGATCTGGCTGATCACGTTCCTGAGTCCGGTGACGTGGCTGCGCTTCGCCGTCTGGTTCCTGATCGGGCTGGTCATCTACTTCGCCTACAGCCGGCGCCACTCGGCGCTCAATTAGCCCGGGCCGGGCGCGGCCCCCTCTCGGGAGCCGTGCCCGGGTCACGTCGTTCAGAACGGGCAGGTGTCCGTCCACTGGGTCACCAGCGAGGTGTTGTTCCGGTCGGCGTCACGCACGCTGCCGCACAGGAACGGGGTGAAGCGGGCGTCGTCGCGCAGCCAGCGGCTGAAGAACGACACGATCCACTTGCCCTGCTTGGCCTTGTTGCCGTAGCCGGTCATCGGGCAGAGGTGGTCGCCGGGGACCTCGATGTACAGCTTCTCGGCCTGCGTCATGCTGTTGTACCAGGGCCTGGCGTACGTGCCGCCGGGCGCGGCGACGTCGCTCGCGCAGGTCAGGAAGAAGGTCGGCTTGGCCACCCCGGCGAAGCTCCCGCTCTGGTGGTAGGGCGCCAGCGGCACGCCCGCCCTGAACCGGGCGTCGTCGCGCAGCGCCACCATCGTGCCGCCGCCGCCCATGGAGTGGCCCGCGGCGCCGAGCACGCCGTTCAACTTGCCCGAGATGGGGTTGCCGGTGGCGTTGCCGAGGTTGAGCAGCTGGGTGCCGGCCGCCCTGATCTGGGTGCCCCGCTGGTCGGGGCTGTCGGACAGCGTGTTGGTGTCGACGTTGAGGACGACGAAGCCCCAGGACGCCAGGCGCGGGCCGAGCCAGCTCAGGTTCTGCTGGGTGCCCTGGTAGCCCGGCATGAGCACGATGCCCGGGTACGAGCCACTGGCCGTCGGGTACGTGATCGTGCCCGCCTTGTAGCCGCTGGGGTTGGGGACGGTGTAGGTCGCGGTGGCCAGCGGGCCGGTGGTCGCCTCCAGCGACTGGGTGGTCGGGTCGGGGATGGTGCCCCCTGGAGGTGGCGTAGTACCGCCCATCGTGCCGTAGACCTGGAACTCGAACAGCGAGTAGCCGTAGGCCGTGCCGCGGGAGGTGCCGTACATCCGTACGTACCGCCCGTTCCCGGTCACGGCGAGGGTCTGCGTCCCGCCGGTGCCGGTGCCGGTCGCGTAGACGGTGGTCCAGGTCAGGCCGTCGGCGGAGGTCTGGATCTGGAACGCCCGGCCGTACGCGGACTCCCAGCTGAGCACCACCTGGCTGATGACGGCGGTGCCGCCGAGGTCGACCCGCAGCCACTGCGGGTCGCCGAAGGCGCTCGACCAGCGGGTGGCGGCGTTGCCGTCCACGGCCGCCGAGGCGGGCGTGCCGGCGTTCTCGGCGGACGACGCGGTGACGGGCTTGCCCTGGGACAGCAGCGGGTCGGCGACCGCCTGGGCGCTACCCGCGCCGCCGACCAGCGCGGCGGCGAGGGCCAGCGCGACGAAAACGAGAGAAGATCTCATGCTCTACCTCTGTGGAACGGGCGTGGCTTTCGCCAGCACGCGGACAGAAAGGCCGGTCGCGAGAGCGCTCTTCAACGCTCTGGACCATATGCGGCGGTCGACGGCGTCGAAAGCGCGGCAACCGCTGAGCGGAAGATGAATGCGGGAAGTTCCGGCGGGCGCGCCGTGTTGGTGCCGAGCATGGGAGACCGCTTCGCCGACGGCGACGTCATCAAGCGCCTGCTTCACGGGGCGCGGCACTGGGCCTTCGTGGGCCTGAGCGACAACCCGGAGCGCACGGCCTATGACCAGGCCCGGCTGCTCCAGGCCCGGGGCAGACGGGTCATTCCCGTCCATCCGGCCGCCGAGACCGTGCTGGGCGAGCCCGGGTACGCGTCGCTGGCCGAGGTGCCGGACCCGCTGGACGTGGTCGCCGTTTACCGGCGGGCCGAGCTGGCGGGGGAGTCGGTGGACGAGGCGATCGCGGCAGGGGCCAAGGCGATCTGGCTCCCGCTCGGCGTCATCGACGAGGCGGCCGCCGAACGCGCCCTGAGCGCCGGCCTCGACGTCGTCATGGACCGCTGCCCGGGCGTCGAATGGGCACTGCGCAGAGACGCCTGAATGAGCGGTTGGGGCGCTTCTAGCCGGCCGCCCGGGCCCGGTCGCGGGTGGTGCCGAGGGCGCGGTAGCGCCGGAGCCGTTCGGTGAGCAGGTCGGGGCGGCGGCGCGGCAGCATCACGGCGAGCTCCCGCTCCAGCTCGCGCCCGACGCGGCGGCAGAACGCCTCCGGTTCGTCGGCCGCGTCCGGGCGCTCGGGGACGATCCGGTCCGCGATGCCGTCGGCGACCAGGTCGGCGGAGCGCACACCCTGCGCGGCCGCCAGCTCCGGGGCGTGCTCGACGTCGCGGTGCACGATGGCGCTGGCGCCCTCGGGCGGCAGCGGTGACAGCCAGCCGTGCTGGGCGACGAGCACCCGGTCGCACGGGATCAGCGCGAGCGCGCCGCCGCCGCAGCCCTGGCCGAGCAGGATCGACAGCGTCGGCGCCTCAAGGGTGACGAGCTCGGACAGGCATCGGGCGATCTCGCCGGCCAGCCCGCCCTCCTCCGCCTCGGGGCTGAGCGCCGCGCCGGGGGTGTCGATGACGGTGACGAGGGGCAGGTTCAGCTCGTGCGCCAGGCGGAAGCCGCGCCGGGCCGCGCGCAGGGCCGCCGGGCCCATCGGCCCCACGTCGGTCTGGGTGCGGCGGTCCTGGCCGAGCAGCACGCACGAGACGCCGCCGAAGCGGGCCAGCGCCAGGTACAGCCCCGGGTCCTGCTCTCCCTCGCCGGTCCCGTTCAGCGGCAGGACGTCCGAGGCGGCGTAGCGGAGCAACTGCCGGACGCCGGGCCGGTCGGCCCGCCTGGAGCGGATGATCGACTCCCACGCGGGCACGTCCGGCAGCGGCTCGGACGGCGGCTCACCCAGAGCCGGCTCCACCGGTGGCGCGAGCAGGATGCGCAGCGCGCGGTCGGCGATCCCGGCCAGCGCCTGCGGCGGCAGCACGGCGTCGACCAGGCCGTGCCGGTACAGGTTCTCGGCGACCTGGACACCCTCCGGGAACGGCTCGCCGTACAGGGACCGGTAGACGCGCGGGCCGAGGAAGCCGATCATCGCGCCAGGTTCGGCGGCCGTGACGTGGCCGAGCGAGCCCCACGAGGCGAGCACGCCGCCGAGGGTGGGGTCGCGCAGGTAGACCAGGTACGGCAGGCCCGCGGCCTTGTGCTGCGTGACCGCGGCCGAGATCTTCACCATCTGCAGGAACGCCACCGTGCCCTCCTGCATCCTCGTGCCGCCCGAGGCGGGCGCGGCGAGCAGCGGCAGCCGCTCGGCGGTCGCCCGCTCCACGGCCGACACCAGGCGTTCGGCGGCGGCGACCCCAATGGACCCGGCGAGGAACCCGAACTCGCAGGCGACGACGGCCACCCGGCGGCCGTGCAGCAGCCCCTCCCCCGTGATCACCGCCTCGTCCAGGCCCGTGCGCTGCCTGGCGGCGGTCACGTCGGCGTCCTCCACCGGCCCGAGCGGCCGGTCCCAGCTGCGGAAGGAGCCGTCGTCGAGCGCGAGTTCGACGAGTTCGAGCGCGGTCATCCGGCCAGCCACGAGCGGATCTCCTCCTCGTCGGCATTCAGCACGGGAGGCGCGGCGTGGTCGGTCCGGGTGATCTCGACCTCGCCTTCCGGCCCGGCCGGGTCGAAGAACCGCAGCGGCGGGCCGGGCAGCGTGATCCCGCCGATGCCCGCGTGCTCGACGTCGATGAGCAGGCCCTGCGACCTGGTCTGCGGCCAGTCGTACACCTCGTCCAGGCTGCGCACCCGGCCGGCGGGCACGCCCGCGGCGGCCAGCCGGCGCAGCAGCTCGTCCGCGCCGAAGGAGGCGAAGGCGGCCTCGATCAGCTCGACCAGCCGCCGGCCCGCGGCCACCCGCTCCGCGTTCGTCGCCAGGCCGGGCTCCCGCGGGTCCAGGCCGAACTCGGCGCAGAAGCGCTGCCACAGTCCCTCGCTGCCCACCGCGATCTGCACGTGGCCGTCCCCGCACCGGAACAGCCCGTACGGGGCGATGGAGGGGTGGTGGTTGCCCTGGGCGCGCCCGACCTCGCCGGCCACGGTCCAGCGGGTGCCCTGGAAGGCGTGCACCCCGACGATGCCGGCCAGCAGCGAGGTGCGCACGACCTGGCCGCGGCCGGTCCGCTCGCGTTCGAGCAGCGCGGACACCACGCCGTACGCGCCGTACATGCCGGCCAGCAGGTCGCCGATCGGCACGCCGACCCGCTGCGGGTCGCCGGGTCCGGACCCGGTGAGCGACATCAGCCCGGCCTCGCCCTGCGCGATCTGGTCGTAGCCGGCCCGCCCGGCCTCCGGCCCGTCGTGGCCGAACCCGGTAATGGACAGCACGACCAGCCGCGGGTTGAGTTCGAGCAGGCGGGCGGTGGTGAAGCCGAGCCGGTCGAGCACGCCGGCGCGGAAGTTCTCCAGCAGCACGTCCGCCTTGCGGATCAGGGCCTCGAGGGTGGCCCGGCCGTCCTCGTCCTTCAGGTCCAGGGCGATCGACTGCTTGTTGCGGTTGCACGACAGGAAGTACGTGGACTCGGAGCCGGCGAACGGCGGGCCCCAGCCCCGGGTGTCGTCGCCGCTCCCGGGCTGCTCCACCTTGATCACCCGCGCGCCCAGGTCGCCGAGCATCATCGCGGCGTGCGGCCCGGCCAGCGCCCTGGTCAGGTCGACGACGACGTAACCCGCGAGCGGGCCGCTCATGACAGGCTCCCCGGCACGACGAGGATCACCCAGCACAGCACCGGCGCGACCACCATGATGGTCATGCCCCAGGTCATCAGGCGCTTGAAGACGTTGTCGCGTTCGGACACGTCCGCGTTCGCGACGACCAGGGCTCCGTTGGTCGAGAACGGGCTGCAGTCGACCACCGAGGAGGAGATCGCCAGTGCCGTGACCAGCCCGACGGCGCCGACCTGACCGGTCTGCAGGAACGGCACGGCGAGCGGGATGAGCGCCCCGAGGATGCCGGTCGTCGAGGCGAAGGCGGAGACCACGGCGCCGATGAGGCAGATCAGGAACGCGGCCACGAGCGGGGCGCCGACGTGGGCGACCCCGTCGCCGAGCCACTTCACCGTGCCCTGGTCCTCCAGCAGGGAGACGTAGGTGACGATGCCTCCGACGAGGAGCACCGTACCCCAGCTGATCTTGTCGACGGTGCCGCGGGCCGCGGAGGGGAAGATCAGCGTGAGCGCGACCGCCACCGCCAGGGCGAGGAAGCCGATGTCGAGGTCGAAGACGAGCGCGCCCACGGCGAGCACGAGCAGGCCGACCAGCGTGAGGGAGCGCTGCGCGTCGAGGCGGGGAAGGGCGTCGTCGGCGGGGTCGGGGTCACCCGCGGATCCGGTGGAGGCGCCGGCGCGCGCGAGGGTCGCGACCTGCTGCTTCGGCGTCTCGCGGTCGCGCTGCAGCAGCTTCGTGCCGCCCAGGGTGAGGAAGCCGACCAGGCTGATCAGCGCGCAGGCGCCCATCGCGCTGAAGAACAGCACGGCCGGGTTGCCCGGAAGGTGGCTCTTGTCCACGACGCCGTTGGTGATCGCGCCGAAGATGCCGATCGGCGAGAAGCTTCCGCCGGTGGCGCCCTGCACCACCATCAGGCCCATCATGACCGGGTTGATCCGGTAGCGGGCGGCGAAGCCCATGGCCACCGGGGCCACGATGGCCACCGCGGCCGGGCTGGCGGCGCCGATCGCCGTGATCGCGGCGCACACCACGAACATCACCCACGGCATCAGAGCGACGCGCCCGCGTACCGCCACCACGGCCCGGTGCACGATCCAGTCCACGGTGCCGTTGTTCCTGGCCAGCGCGAACAGGTACGTGACGCCGACCAGGATGACGAACAGGTTGGCCGGGAAGCCGCCGAGGACGTCCGACACCTCCACGCCGAACACCGCGGTGCCCACGACGAAAGCCGCCACGAGCGCCAGCGCCCCCATGTTGATGGACCTGACGGTGGCTATCAGGAACACCAACACCAATACAACCAACGCAACGACTTCCGCTGACATCGGCGACTCCTCGGGTCAGGTGACTCTCCGGTTACGTGCGTGTTTCCGGATTGGCCTAGCCTCTGCGCCACTGCGCCGGATGTCAATAGACTGTCCCCCGTGACCAAGAAGCGCCCGCAGACCGCCGCGGTTCCCGAGCGGATGGAGCGTCCCCGCCTCTACGTGCAGCTGGCCGACCACATCGCGCGCTTCATCGAGGCTCAGGGGCTCTCCCCCGGCGACCGGCTGCCGCCCGAGCGTCGCCTGGCGGCCGAGCTCGGCGTCAGCCGGGCGACCCTGAGCCGCGCCCTGGTGGCGCTCGAGGTCCAGGGCATGGTCGAGGTCCAGCACGGCAACGGCGCCGTGGTGCTCGCGCCGGCGCTGCAGGAGACGCGGCAGGAGTCACCGCTGGATCCGGCGTTATCGCTGGCCGAGCGCGACCCGATGGAGCTCGCGCGGGCCCGCGAGGCGATCATGGCGGGGCTGGCGCGCAGCGCGGCGGCGCATCCCGACCGCAGCCTCCGGCTCGCCCTGCTCGACGCCGACGGCCGGCCGGTGCGCTTCTCCGACACCTGGCCCTGCGTGCGCAGGCTCGCGGGGGCGAGCCTGCTGGCCGATCTCGACGACCTGCTCTCGGAGGCCGCTCCGCTGGACGACGCCCGGGTCTCGGCCGAGCGCCTGACGGCTCTCGCCCGGGCCGTCGTGATCGGTGACGCCGACGCGGCGGCGGCCGCCTGCGCCTCCCTGCTCCGGGTCTGACCCACCTCGCGCCCAGGCGCCGTCACGCGGCGGCGCCTCAGGTTGCCGTGCGGTGACGTCAACGCGCGTTCATGTGCGCTTCGGCGGCTGGACATCGAACCTCTGTAGGTTCCACCCTTTCGAGCAGGGCGACATGAAGATCTCCGCGCTCAGCGTGCTGAAGCCCGGCCGCCTGCTGCTCCAGGAGCGCACCGACGCCGTGGCCCGCCTCTACACCGTCGACCTCCGCAAGGCGACCGGCCTCCTCGGCGGCCGCCACGACGACCCGGCGACCACGCCGTCGCTGGAGGCGTCCCTTCCCGCGGACGTCACCGTGGCGGCCAAGTCGCTGACCGTGGACCTCGCGGCGATCGACGGGCTGCCCGGCAAGATCGAGGGTGTCGCGGTGCTCGACCCGAGGACCATCGCCAACGACAACGACTTCGGCGTCGGCACCTTCGACGCGAACGGCCGCCTGGTGGACACCGGCATCCCCAGCCGCATCCTGACGATCCGCCTCCCCCGCCCGATCGGCTGAGCACCGCGGCCGGCCGTCCCGCTCGGCCCGACGGCCGGCCGCCCGGCGCGGACGCCTGTCATGCGGCCGCTCCGGTGCGTGACCGTCCTTGCCGCCGCCTACTATTCGCGCATGACCACGCACGGATTCACGCTCGCCGCCGAGGGCCCGTTCGACTTCGACGCCTCGCTGCGCTTCATCGAGGACTGGCCGGCCACCAGCGCGCTGCCCTCCGACGGGCGGGCGATGCGCTTCGCCTACAGCGCGGAATCCGACTGGCTGCCGATCGGCGTCACCGTGACGGGCGCGCCGGGCGGGGTCGCCGTGGCCACGACGCGGCCCGCCGGGCCGGGGATCCGGGGCGAGGTGGCGCGGATCCTGTCCCTCGACGTCGACGGCACCGGCTTCGCCAAGCTCGGCGAGGCCGACCCGGTGCTCGGCGACCTGCAGCGGCGCAGCCCCGGCCTGCGGCCGGTGTGCTTCTGGAGCCCGTGGGAGGCCGCGTGCTGGGCGGTGATCGTGCAGCGTTCGTCGATGCTCATCGCCTCGCGGATCAAGCAGCGCATCGCGGACCGGTACGGCGCGAAGGTCACCGTCGACGGGCAGGAGCAATCGGCCTTCCCCCCGCCCGTGTCGCTGCTGGAGGCCGGGGGTCTCGGGCTGCCGGCGCAGAAGGAGGAGTGGCTGCGCGGCCTGGCGCGGGCGGCGCTCGACGGCGTGCTCACCACCGAGCACCTGCGCGCGCTCGACCCGCAGGATGCCCTGGCCGAACTGCGCGCGCTGCCCGGCGTGGGGCCGTTCTCCGCGGGGCTGATCCTGATCCGCGGCGCGGGCGCGCCGGACGCGTTCCCCGGCGACGAGCCGCGCCTGTTCGCGATCCTGCGCGAGGCGTACGGCCTGCCGGAGGACGCGCCGCCGAGCGCGTACCGGACGCTGGCCGAGGCGTGGCGGCCCTACCGATCCTGGGCCTCCTTCCTCTTCAGGGCCTCCTCCTACGGGACCGTCGACGACCGCGACTGAGAGCCCCGTTGCCATCCGTTTCCCGTATACGTAGACTCATACGTATACGGGATGAGGGTGAGACGATGCCGAACAAAACGATCTACGTGTCGGACGAGGATCTGCCGATCTTCCAGCGGGCGCAGGAGCTCGCCGGCGGCAAGCTGTCGACCGCCATCAGCGTGGCGCTGCGGCGCTACGTCGAGATGGAGGAGGGCCGCCAGGAGGGCTACGAAGAGATCATCGTGCAGGTCGGCCAGGGCGCCGGGCGCAAGCAGCGCTTCTCCGGCGTGCTGCTCGGCGAGTGGGGCCGCACCAGCCGCAGCGGGCGGGTGGAGATGTTCCGGGTGTACCGCTCGCGCAAGGGCAAGTTCGTCCTGCACGTCGACCGCTCGCCCGACTGGGTGAGCGGTTCGGAGTCCGACGACTGGGTGAGCACCTGGCGGGGCTACCTCGGCCTGGGCGAGACGAGATGGGGCTTCGTGCAGGGCGCGGCCACGCTGGACGTCTTCGACACGGTCGAGGAGCTGCGCGGCAAGATCCCTGACGAGTTCTACGACCTGATCGCCGACCTGGCCGAGCGGCCCGCCGTCGAGGACCTGGACATCTAGCACCCGCTGATCGAAGCGGGCGGGCGACCGTCCGCCATCCCGTCATGCCCATAAATCATGGTTAACCTCCCAATAAAAGGAGAAATCCCGCGATGCCCCCCGCCATTCACGCCGAGGGCCTGGCCAAGAAGTACGGCGACGTCGTCGCCCTCAACGGGATGGACCTGTCCGTCCCCGAGGGCACGGTGCTCGGCCTGCTCGGCCCCAACGGCGCAGGAAAGACCACGACGGTACGGATCCTGACCACCCTGGTGAGACCGGACGCCGGACACGCCACCGTCGCCGGCCTGGACGTCGTCACGCAGGCCGACCGGCTGCGCTCGCGCATCGGCGCGTCCGGCCAGTACGCGGCGGTCGACGACCACATGACCGGCGCCGAGAACCTGGAGATGGTCGGCCGCCTCTACCACCTGGGCGCCGGGCGCAGCAGGCAGCGCGCCCGGGAGCTGCTGGAGCGCTTCGACCTGACCGGTGCGGCCGACCGCCCGGTGCGGGGCTACTCCGGCGGCATGCGGCGCCGGCTCGACCTGGCCGGCGCGCTGGTGGCCGACCCGCCCGTGCTCTTCCTCGACGAGCCCACCACCGGCCTGGACCCCCGGGCCCGCGCGGGCCTGTGGGACGTCATCTCCGAGCTCGTCGCGGGCGGCACGACCGTGCTGCTCACCACCCAGTACCTGGAGGAGGCCGACCGCCTCGCCGATCGGATCGCGGTGGTGGACCACGGTCACGTGATCGCGCTCGGCACCGCCGACGAGCTGAAGGACCAGGTCGGCGGCGACCGGATCGAGCTGACCGTGGCCGGCGCCGGCGATCTGGCGGCCGCGCGGCACGCCCTGGCCTCCTTCGGCGAGGTGCGGATCGACCCCACCGCGCTGCACGTGACGGTCCCGGTCACCGGCGGCACCGCCGCGCTCACCACCGCGCTCGGCCTGCTGGCCGCCGAACGCGTCACGGTCCGCGACGCCGGGCTGCGCCGCCCAACCCTGGACGACGTCTTCCTCACCCTCACCGGCCACGAGGTCACCGCCGAGAAGGAGTCCGCCCGATGAACGCCCTGCAGATCGCGCTCGCCGACGGCGTGACGATCACCAAGCGCAACGCGCTCAAGATCAGACGAGCCCCGGACCTGCTCGGCGGCGCGGTCATCCTGCCGATCGTGTTCGTGCTGCTGTTCGCGTACGTCTTCGGCAGCATGATCGAGCTGCCGGGCATGTCCTACCGCGAGTACATGATCCCGGGCATCTTCGTCCAGACCATCGTCACCAGCGCGCAGATCACCGGCTACACCCTCACCCAGGACCTGCAGAAGGGCATCTTCGACCGGTTCCGCACGCTGCCGATGGCTCCCTCGGCGGTGCTGGTCGGCCAGACCGTCTGCGACGCGCTCATGAACGTGACCAGCATCGTCGTGATGGCGCTGGTGGGCCTGGCCGTCGGCTGGCGGATCCACACCTCGCCGCTGGAGGCCGCGCTGGGCTTCCTACTGCTGCTGTTCTTCGCGTACGCCTTCTCCTGGGTGACGGCGGCGGTGGCGCTGGCCCTGCGCACGCCCGAGGTGTTCAACAACATCGCCACCATCGTGTCGATGCCGCTGGTCTTCCTGTCCAACGCCTTCGTCGACACCGGCCGCCTGCCGGGGCCGCTCAGGGCCGTCGCCGAGTGGAACCCTGTCTCGACCGTGATCCAGGCCGCCCGCGAGCTGTTCGGCAACGCGGCCGCGACCCGCCCGCAGGCCTGGCCGCTCCAGCACGCGGTGGCGGTGTCGCTGTCCTGGTCGGTGCTGATCCTGGTGGTGTTCGTGCCGCTGGCCACGCGCCTGTACAAGCGGGCGGTCAGCCGGTGACCCCTCCCGGCGACGGGCGCGGGCTCGCTCAGGGCGCGATGCCCTCGCGCAGCAGCGCCCACACCCGGTCGGCGGTGGCGCGCCGGTCGGGTGCCGGGGTCTTGGCCAGGACCCCGGCGAGCATGCCGATGGCCAGCACCAGGTCGTCGGCCGAGACGCCGTCACGGACGTCTCCCGCGCGCCGGGCGTCGCCGAGCACGCCCGCCAGGACTCCCGCCACGCGATCGCGTACGTCGATGATGCGGGGATCGGGCTCGCTCGGCCGCGCGCTGACCAGCTCGATGAACGCGGTCGAGGCGATGGCCTGCTCGGTCAGCAGCGCCAGCAGGTCGTCGAGCGTGGTGCCGGGCCGGGCCGCCAGCGCCTCCAGCTCCGTGACGCCGTCCTCGAAGACGGCCATCGCGAGGCTGATCCGGTCGGGGAAGTGCCGGTAGAGGCTGCCCTGCCCGACCCCGGCGGCGCGCGCGACCGTGCTCAGCGGCGCGTTGAATCCGGCGCTGGCGAACACCTCACGGGCGGCCGCGACCAGCGCCGCCCGGTTCTCGGCTGCGGCGCTCGGTCCTCTGTTCGGTCGACGTGACTCCGGCACAGCGGGTATCGTAGCAACCGGACAACATCGTCCGGTTACCGTGCCGCAAGCATGGCGGGCCGGAGGACGGCTGGCGAAAGGACGGGCTCTTGAGCACATTCGACGATCGCGTCGCCCTGATCACAGGTGCGGGGTCCGGAATCGGCCGGGCGATGGCCGTGGCGTTCGCCAAGGCGGGCGCCCGCGTCGTGGCCTGCGACATCGACAAGGAGTCGGCCGGGCGGACCGCCGAGGAGATCGGCGAGGCGGCCGTCGCGGTCTCCGCCGACATCTCCGACGAGGCGTCGGTGGCCGCGCTGACCGAGGCGGCGATCGGCGCGTACGGCCGCATCGACGTGCTGTGCAACAACGCCGGGATCATGGACACGATGGCGCTGCCCGCCGACATCCCGGTCGAGCTGTGGGAGCGGGTCCTGCGAGTGAACCTGACCGGCACGTTCCTGGTCACCCACGCGGTGCTGCCGCACATGCTGCGCCAGGGATCCGGCGCGATCGTCAACACCGCCTCGGAGGCCGGCATCCGAGGCGGGGCGGCCGGCGCCGCCTACACCGCGTCCAAGCACGGCGTGGTCGGCCTGACCCGCAGCGTGGCCTGGGCGCACGCCAAGGACGGCATCCGCTGCAACGCCATCCTGCCCGGCCCCACCATGACCAACATCGCCACGAACGCCTCCTTCGACCCCACCGGCGCCGCCCGGCTCAGCCCTGTGCTCGCCCTCGGCGAGCGGCTGGCCCAGCCGGAGCAGATGGCCGACGCCGCGCTCTTCCTCGCCTCGGACGCCGCCTCGTTCGTCAACGGCGCGATCGTCCCGGTTGACGGCGGCTGGTCGGCGGCCTGACCGCCGAGGAGCTGAAGCGCCTCGAAGGGCTCGTCGTCGGCGGCCTGCGGCGCTGGTAGAACCGAAAGGAACCCTCTGATGAACGTCACCGTCGACACGGACAAATGTTGCGGGGCAGGCAGCTGCGTGCTGATCGCCCCCGAGGTGTTCGACCAGGGTGAGGACGACGGCATCGTGATCCTGCTGGACCCGTCGCCGGCCGAGCCCCTGCACGCCGCCGTACGCGAGGCGGCCGCCGTCTGCCCGGCCGCCGCGATCACCCTGGACGGGCAGTCTTGACGGACGTCCTGATCGTGGGCGCCTCCGCCGGCGGCCTGGCCGTCGCGGAGGCGCTGCGCCGCAAGGGCCACCAGGGCGGCCTGACCGTCCTGGGCGCCGAGCCGCACCCGCCCTACGATCGCCCGCCGCTGTCCAAGCAGGTGCTGGCCGGCATGTGGGAGAGCGAGCGGGCGCACCTGCGGGCCGAGACCGAGCTGGACAAGCTGGGCGCGACGTTCATCCTCGGCGACCCCGCGGTGCGGCTGGACCCCGAGGCGCGGGAGGTGTCCGCCGCCTCCGGGCGGACCCTGCGCGCGCAGGCCGTCGTGCTGGCCACCGGGCTGACCCCGTCCCGGCTGCCCGGCCAGGACGGGCTGGCGGGCGTGCACGTGCTGCGCACCCTGGACGACGCGCTCGCGCTCCGCGCCCACCTGCTCGAAGGACCGCGCCTCGTCGTCGTGGGCGAAGGCGTGCTGGGGGCGGAGGTGGCCGCCACCGCGCGCGGTCTCGGCCTGGACGTCACCCTCGTCGGCCTCGGCCGCGCGGTCCTGGCCGACCAGCTCGGCGACCCGGCCGCCGCGCTGCTCACCAGGAAGCACGCCGAGCACGGCGTCCGGCTGCGGCTCGGCATCGGGGTCCAGGGCCTGGCCTCCGAGGGCGGCCGGGTGACCGGGGTACGCCTGGCGTCCGGCGAGCTGCTGCCCGCCGACGCGGTGGTGGTGGCGATCGGCTCCCGCCCCGCGACCGGGTGGCTCGGCGACAGCGGGCTGGCTCTGCGCGACGGCGTGGAGTGCGACTCCCGCTGCCGCGCCGGCGACGGCGTCTACGCGGTGGGCGACGTGGCCTCCTGGCAGCACGAGGGGCTCGGCCGGCGGCTGCGGCTGGAGAACCGGACCAACGCCGTCGAGCAGGCCCAGGTCGTGGCCGCCAACATCCTCGGCGAGAACCTGGCCTACGCGCCCGTCCCGTACTTCTGGACCGACCAGTACGACGTCAAGCTCCAGGTCCACGGGCTGCCGTCGCCCGAGGCGGAGGTGAGCGTGGTAGAGGGCGACCCCGAGCAGAACCGCTTCGTCGCCCTCTACCGGCTCGACGGCGTGGTCACGGCGGTGCTGGGCTGGAACATGGCCAAGGCCGCCCGCCTGCGCCGCGGCCAGCTGGGCACGACGTAACCCGCGTGGGGTGGCGGCCTGCCACCCCACGCGGGTCAGCGGGTGCGGACCTGCTGGTCGGTGTCGGTGGGCAGGCCGGCCGGCTGCGGCTGCGCGGCGCGGCGGCCGGGGATGGTCAGCACGATGAGCGCCGCCACCACGGCGACCCCGCCGCCGATGAGGAAGCCGGCGCGGAACCCGGCCTCGGACGGCAGCGTCACGGACCCGAACGTGACCGTCAGGTTGGCCAGCACCGCCCCGAGCACGGCACTGGCACAGGACGTGCCGATCGAGCGCATCAGGCTGTTGAGCCCGTTGGCGGCGGCCGTCTCGGTACGCGGCACGGCGCTCATGATGATGGACGGCATGGCCGCGTACGCGAAGCCGATCCCGGCGCTGACCACGGACGAGAAGACGAGGACGCCCCACGCGTGCCCCATCAGGACGAGGGCCAGGAGGTAGCCGGAGGCGATGATGAGCGTCCCGAGCAGCAGGGACGTCTTGGGCCCGCGAGCCCCCGACAGGCGGGCGGCCACCGGCGAGATCGCCATCATGACTAGCCCGGCCGGGGCCATCCACAGCCCGGCCTCGACCATCGACCGGCCCAGGCCGTACCCGGTGGCCTCGGGCAGTTGCAGGAGCTGCGGTGTGATCAGCGACATCGCGTACATGCCGAAGCCGATGACGATGGAGGCCAGGTTGGTCAGCAGCACCTGGCGGCGCGCGCTGGTGCGCAGGTCGATCAGGGGCGCGGACACGCGCAGCTCCCACCAGCCCCACAGCAGCAGGATCACCGCCGAGGCGGCGAACATGCCGAGCGTGGTGCCGCTCGTCCAGCCCCAGTCGCTGCCCTTGGAGACCGGCAGCAGGAACAGGGCCAGACCGACCGCCAGCCCCACCGCCCCCACGAAGTCGAAGCGCCCCGGCGACTTGACCGGCGACTCCGGCACGATCATGAAGATCAGCACGCTCATCACCACGCCGAGCGCGGCGGCCCCCCAGAACAGCGCGTGCCAGCTCACGTACTGGGCGACGAAGGCGGCGGCGGGCAGGCCGAGCGCTCCGCCCACGCCGAGCGAGGAGCTCATCAGGCCGATGGCCGAGCCGAGCCGCTGCGGCGGCAGCACGTCCCGCATGATGGCGATGCCCAGCGGGATCACACCCATCCCGAGTCCCTGCAGCGCGCGGCCGATCACCATGGGGGCCAGCGAGTTGGCGGGGGCGCACACCAGGGAGCCGACTGCCAGCAGGACCGCGCTGACGATCATTACGCGGCGCTTGCCGTACAGGTCGCCGAGCCGCCCCGAGACGGGCATGGCGACCGCGCCGGCCAGGAGGGTCGCGGTGATGGCCCAGAAGGCGTTGGCGGCCGTGGTGTGCAGGAGGGTCGGCAGGGTCGCGATCAGCGGCACCATCAGGGTCTGCATCAGCGAGACCGTGATGCCCGCCGCCGCCAGCACGCTGATGATCGCTCCACTGGACGGTGCGGCACGCGTTGAACTCATGAGTTCTCCCGTATCTCGCAGAATTATATGCACGATGCATATGGTATGTATCCTACACATCACCATATAGAGGGATATTCTGACCGCCGTGGGGAGGTAATCATGCGCGAGGAGATCGTTGACATCGAGCGTGAGCTCATGCTCATCGGCCGATATAAGGAGCTGGCGTCGTCGGCCGCGCCTGCTTCGGAACGCCGCCTGGAGCGTGGCAGCAGCTACATCCTGCTCAGCCGGCTGGAGGCCGAGGGGCCGATGTCGATCGGCCAGCTCGCGCAGGCGTTCAGCCTGGACACCTCCACCGTCAACCGGCAGACCGCCGTCCTGCTCCGCGACGGGCTCGCCGAGCGCATCCCCGACCCCGAGGGCGGGATGGCCCGCAAGCTCCGCATCACCGAGGAAGGGCTGCGGCGGGTCGCCGGGGAGCGCGAGTACCGGATCCATGGGCTCGCCACGGTCCTGAAGGACTGGACCCCGGAGGAGCTGGCCGCGTTCGCCCGGGGCCTGGCCCACTTCAACGCCAGCATCGAACACTGAGCATCGAACGCTGACGGCGGCACGCGGGGCGGCGTGCCGTCCGCTCAGGCGCTTGTGACGGTGACGATGGTCTTCAGGACGTCGCGGGGCGGGTCGGCCAGGCCGCGCCGTACGGCGTCCTGGAGCGAGACGGTCTGGACGGGGAGCCGATCGACCCGAATGTGACCGGCGTGCAGCAGGGCGACGGCGGCGCGTACGTCGGTGTCCCATCGGTGCGAGGCCGACCCCACGATGCGCTTCTCCCCCAGCACCACGTCCAGCGTGGACAGGACGGCGGGCTCCGGGGTGACGCCGAGCAGGACCGTGGTGCCGCCGCGGCGGCACAGCGAGAGCGCGTCCGTCACCGCGGCGGGCGTTCCCGCGCTCTCCACGACCACGTCGGCCCCACGGCCGCCGGTCAGCTCGCGGACGGCGTCCGCCGCCTCGCCGGGCGCCGCGCCGGTGAAGCCGCACGAATCGGCCAGCGCGCGGCGGCCCGGGTCCGGGTCGACCGCGATGACGGCCGCCGCCCCGCGACAGGCGGCCACCTGGGCGACCAGCAGCCCGATGGCGCCGGACCCGACGACCGCGACCACGACCCCGGACACGTCACCGGCCTTGTCGAGCGCCCGTACGGCGACCGCCGCGGGCTCGGCGAAGACGGCGACCTCGGCGGGCATGCCCTCGGGCAGCGGGACGCAACGGTCGGCCGGCGCCACCAGGTACTCGGCCAGCCCTCCGTCGTCCTGCAGTCCGAGCGCCGCCCCGCGTTCGCACAGCGGGTAGTCCCCGCGGGCGCACCACCAGCACCGGCCGCAGCCCAGCACGACGTCCGGGACGACCGGGGTGCCCGGGGCCAGGTCGACGCCGGGGCCGGGGCGGGCGACCACGCCGACGACCTCGTGCCCCAGGGTGAGCGGGGCCGTCCGGCCGGTCAGCGGGTGCGGCGTGACCGGCACGACGATCGGTCCCGCCCGGTACTCCTCGACGTCGCTGCCGCAGATGCCGCAGAGCGTCACCGCGATCAGGACCTCGCCGGGACCGGGGCTGGGGATCTCGGTCTCGACCAGCCGCACATCGCCGCGCCCGTACCAGCGCAACGCCGCCATCCGCGTCATCTCCGCACCCCGCTCCGCCGGGCGCGGCTCATGGGCGGGTGCCGGTCAGGCGGGTGGTGACGCCCGGGCGGCTGGTGAGGCCGTCGGTGAGCTCCACGCCCAGGCCGGGCCGGTCCTCCAGGCGCACCCGGCCGTCCTCCACGAGCGGCAGGCCGGTGGCCAGCTCCCCGTACCAGGTGTGGCGGAAGGCGCGCACGCTCTCCTGCACCAGCGCGTTGGGCTGGCTCAGGGCCAGGTGTACGCACGCCGCGAACGAGATCGGCCCGGTGCAGTCGTGCGGCGCGAACGGCAGGTCGTACGAGTCCGCGAGCGCGGCGATCTTGCGGGCCTCGGTCAGCCCGCCCGTCCAGCCGATGTCCACGATGGCCACCCGGATCCCCGCGCGTTCCAGCAGCCCGCGGAACGCGCGCTGCCCGGTCAGCGTCTCGCCGGTGGCCAGCGGCACCGGCGTCGCGGCCTGCAGCGTGGCGTAGGAGGCCTGGCTGTCGGACCGCAGCGGGTCCTCGACCCAGTACGGGCTGAAGCGTTCGAGCTCCTTGACCAGCCCGAGCGCGGCATGCAGGCTCCACAGGCCGTGCAGCTCGACCATGACGTCCATCTCGGGGACGGCGTTCTTGATGTCGTCGAGCACCTTCAGGCCGGCCAGCAGGTCGGCCCGCTCCAGCCGCATGCCGCCGGTGCGCTCGGCCGCCTGGTCGAACGGCCACACCTTCATGGCACGCAGTCCCTCGTCCCACAGCTCCTTGGCCAGCTCGCCGGGCCGTTCGAGAAAGCCGCGCAGGTCCTCGTACCGCGACGTGTCGGCCAGGCCCCAGTTGGAGACGGCCTGGCGCGGCTCGTTCTTGACGTAGGAGGGGCCCGCGCAGGTGTTGTAGACGGGGAGGCTGTCCTGGTAGGGGCCGCCGAGCAGGGTGGCGACGGGCTGCCCGGTGGCCTTGCCGAGCAGGTCCCACACGGCGATGTCGACGGCCCCGTTGCCCCGGGTCTCGACCCCGCTGCCCTGGAAGCCCACATGGCCGGTGAGCAGCCGGCGCAGCCGCTCGGGGCTGGGCAGCGGCGCTCCCACGAGGAGTGGTGCGACGGTCTCGTGCAGGTAGGCCTCGACCGCCTCCGCCCCGAAGAACGACTCGCCGAGGCCGGTGAGGCCGTCGTCGGCGTATAGCCGCATCAGGAGCACGTTGGGCTGAATCGGGCATCGGATGGTCTCCAGGCCGGCGACGGCTCGGGTGCTCATGGTCCAAGAACGCTAGCTGGTTAGACCAGTAACCCGCAAGGACCAAGAGGAGCCTTGACAGTCACGCTTCTGCCAGCCACGATCTACCAATCTGGTAAGACCAACATCGAACGGATGTTGAGACTATGACGTTGACCACCAGTCCCCTAGCGATCACCATGTGGGACTTCTCCTGGCTCGAACGGCGCTGGGACGGCGCCGGCTACCAGGACTGGGACCGCGCACTCGACGAACTGGCCGAACGGGGCTACGACGCGGTACGCATCGACGCCTTCCCCCACCTGGTGGCGGCCGATCCGGAGCGGACCTGGCGCCTGCTCCCCGTGTGGCACTTCGAGTCCTGGGGCGCCACCGAGCCGGTCTCCGTACGCGTGCTGCCCGGCCTGCTCGACTTCATCCGGGCATGCGCGGACCGCGGGCTGCGGGTCGCGCTGTCCTCGTGGTTCAGGAAGGACGAGCACGACGTCCGCTCGCGGATCAGGACCCCGGCCGACCTGGCCCGGATCTGGGATGTCACCCTCTCGGCGATCGAGGACGCCGGCCTCGCCGACGCCGTCTACTTCGTCGACCTGGTGAACGAGTGGCCGCTCGCGATGTGGGCGCCCTTCCTGTACGGCAACGACGCGAGCGCCGAGACCCTGTCCCGGGGCGACACGGCCGTACAGACCTGGGCCAACGAGGCGATCTCCACCCTGCGCTCGGCCCACCCCCGCTACCGCTACACGCTGTCCGGCTGCACCGAGACCACCGGCGCCCCGGGCGAGGACCTGTCCGAGCTGGACCTGCTCGAACCGCACGTGTGGATGACACCGCAGGCCACCACCGACTTCTACGCGGAGATCGGCTACGACCTGCACCACTCCCAGTTCGACCCGCGGGCCTACGAACCGCTGTCCGGCCCGGCCGAGCGCCTGTACCGGTCCGACCCGCAGCGGTGGGCCGGCCACCTGACCGAGCACATCGGGGAGGTCGCGGCGTGGTCGCGGGCGACCGGCAAGCCGCTGGTGACCACCGAATGCTGGGGGATCGTGAACTACAAGGACGGCCCCGGCCGCGACTGGGGCTGGGTCAAGGAGCTGTGCGAGATCGGGGTACGGGCCGCGCTGGCCACCGGGCGCTGGGAGGCGCTGGCGACCAGCAACTTCTGCGGCCCCCAGTTCGACGGCATGTGGCGCGACATCGCCTGGCACCGGCGCATGACCGACGCCATCCACGCGGGGGTCACCGAATTCACGACCGTCCCCTGAGAGGAACCGGACACATGAGTGATATCCCCCGTCGAGACCTCCTACGCGGCGCCGCCCTGCTGAGCCTGGCGACCCCGCTGGCCGCCTGCGGGTCGAGCGGCGCCCCGGTCGGCTCCAAGGAGTCCGGGCCCCAGGGCACGGTCAACGTCTGGATGCACGAGGAGCAGGCGAACACCAAGTACTTCAACGCCAAGATCGCCGAGTATCAGCGCCAGTTCCCCAAGGTCACCGTCAAGCCGCTGTACATCCCCATCGCCAACCTCGACACCAAGCTCTCCACCGCGTTCACCACGGGCTCGCCACCGGACCTGATCAAGGTCGGCGCCTGGACCCTCGCCGAGCGGGCGTCCAAGGGGCAGGTCGCGCCGCTGCCGCCGGCGGAGTTCGGAGCCGGCTCCATCGACGAGCTCAAGACCAGGTTCGACACGAACGCCTTCGCCGCCCTCACCTACAAGGACCAGGTCTACGGCGTCCCGATCGACTTCAACTCGGTCCACCTCTGGTACCGCCGCGACCGCTTCGAGCAGGCCGGGCTCGACCCCGACAAGCCTCCGACGACCTGGGAGGAGGTCGAGGAGTTCAACGCCAAGCTCACCACGGGCTCCCAGGTCGGGCTCCAGTGGCAGCTCGCCGACAACATCTGGGCGATGCTGAACTTCATCCCGCTGATCAACGGCCTCGGCGGGAAGATCGTGGACGAGAGCACGGGACGCGGCGGGCTGAACACCCCAGCGGGCCTGCAGGCGCTCGAATACTACGGCCGCCAGGGCAACCCCAAGCTGAACGACCCGGTCGGCGCGTTCGGTCTGTTCGCCAAGGGCACGGCGGCCATGCTGGTGTCCGGCCGGTTCACCTCCAGCCTCATCCCGGCGCTCAATGCCAAGGCCGAGCTGGGCAAGACCTTCGACAGCACCGTCGTGCCGAACTGGGCGGGCAAGGAGAAGGTGGCCTCCGGCTACTCATGGGGGTGGATGGTCGCCAAAAAGGCGAAAAATCCGTATACGGCTTGGCATTTCGTTAACTGGCTGTCCACGTCCGAGCATGTCGACCAGCAGCTGGCCGCCACCGGCCTGGTCACCCCGGCGGCCGGCTGGCAGAAGCTGCCGAGCGCCCGCGACAAGGCCAGCCAGCAGTTGGAGGAGCAACTCCCGTACACCGACTTCGGCCCGGTCCTGCCCCAGTGGACCGAGACGATGAAGGCGCTGCTCGACGCGCTGGAGTCGGTGATCCACAAGCAGCGGTCCGCCCAGGAGGCCGCGGCCGCCTTCGACGCCGCGGTGGGGCGGATTCTCAAATGACCGCCGCACGGCGGGCCACCATGGCCGGGGTCGAGGCCCGCGCGGGCGCGGGCCTCGCCGCCCCGGCGATCGTGTACTTCGTCCTGTTCTGGGCGCTGCCCGCGCTCGCGGCCCTCTACCTGAGCTTCACCTCGTACGACCTGTCGGGCACCCCGCAGTGGGTGGGCCTGGACAACTACCGCGAGATGGCGACCAGCGCGGAGTTCTGGAGCAGCGTGTGGGTGACCGTGCTCTACACGGTCTTCGCGGTGGGCCCGACCATCGTGATCGCGCTGGTCGTGGCCGTGCCGCTGGCCAAGCCCGGCCGGCTGCGGGCCTGGCTGCGCGGGATGGTCTTCGTCCCCGCGGTGATGCCGCTGGTCGGCGCCACCGTGCTGTGGCAGGTCATCTACTCCACCGGCGGGCTCGCCGACACCCTCGTCGGCGCCCGCCCGTGGCTCACCGACTCCGGCTACGCCATCTGGGCGCTGCTCGTGATGGTCATCTGGAAGTACGTCGGCCTCTATGTGATCATCTTCGTGGCCGGGCTGCAGGCCCTGCCGGCCAACGTCTTCGAGGCCGCGGCCATCGACGGCGCCCGCACGCTGCGGACGTTCTTCCTGATCACCGTGCCGCTGCTGCGCCGCACCTTCACCTTCGTGATCGTGGTGGCCGTCACCGGGGCCATGCAGTCGTTCGTGCCGGCCTACCTGCTCACCAAGGGCGGGCCCGTCAACGCCACCCAGGTGCTGCCGCTCTACCTGTACAACAACGCGTTCTCCTTCTCCCGGTTCGGCTACGCGTCGGCGATCGCGATCGTGCTGCTCGTGGTGCTGCTGGTCTTCGCCTTCACCCAGTTCAAGCTGATCAGGAGTGACGAGGAATGAGAATCCGCCGCTCGCTCACCGTCGTGGCCCTCGTCGGCTTCGTGGCGCTGATGCTGCTGCCGCTCTACTCCATGGTCGTGCTCGCCTCGGCGCCCGACGACAGCGACCTGTCCGGGCTGCGCTTCCACGGGTTCGCGCTGTTCGACAACCTCGGCGAGATCATGACCGACGGCCGGTTCCCGCGCTACCTGCTGAACAGCCTCGTCATCGCCTCGGCGGTCTCCGTGCTGGACGTGGCGATCTCGGCGGCGGCCGGGTACGCGCTGGCCCGGCTGCGCTTCCCGGGCCGGGCCGCGCTGCTCAACCTGGTGATCATCGCGCTGTCGCTGACCCCGGCGGTCGTCATGATCCCGGTGTTCGTGGCGCTCAGCGAGATCGGCTGGCTCAACAGCTACCAGGGCCTGATCGCGCCGTTCGTGGCCAGCGCGCTCGGCGTCTTCCTGGTCCGGCAGTTCGCGCTGGGCATCCCCGCGCAGATGCTGCACGCCGCGCGGGTGGACGGCGCCGGCGAGCTGCGCATCTTCTTCCTCATCGCCGTCCCGCTGCTGCGCCCGGCCCTGCTCACGGTGCTGCTGCTGCAGTTCCTGGCCCAGTGGGACAACCTCATCTGGCCGCTGATCGCGGCCAGCGAGCAGGAGCTGTGGACGTTGCCGCTCGCGCTGTCGTCCTTCGAGGGGGAGCACGGGATCGTCTACCACCTGCAGACCGCGGCGGCGCTGCTGTCCATCCTGCCGCCGCTCGTCCTGTTCGCCCTGCTGCAGCGCTACTACGTCTCGGGCCTCACCCTCGGAGGAGTCAAGCGATGACCGACGGCATCCGCATCGAGCGGGTCACCAAGCGGTACGGCGGCCAGGTGCTGTTCGCCGACGTCGACCTGCATGTCCGCGACGGGGAGTTCCTGGTGATCGTCGGCCCGTCGGGGTGCGGGAAGTCCACGCTGATGCGCATCGTCGCCGGGATCGAGCCGGTCAGCGCCGGCCGGGTCACGGTCGGCGGCAAGGACGTCACCCACGCCCACCCAGGCGACCGCGGGATCGGCATGGTCTTCCAGGACTACGCTCTCTACCCGCATCTGAGCGTCGAGGGCAACCTGGCGTTCGGCCTGCGTGCCCATCACGTGCCGAAGGACGTCATCCGGCAGCGGATCGAGGACACCAGCCGCGTGCTCGGGCTCGCCGACCAGCTCAGGAAGAAGCCGGGCCAGCTCTCCGGCGGCCAGCGGCAGCGGGTCGCGCTGGGGCGCGCCATGATCCGGGAGCCGGCCGCGTACCTCATGGACGAGCCGCTGTCGAACCTGGACGCCGCGCTGCGCGTGCAGATGCGGGCCGAGCTGATCGAGTTCCACCGCCGCACCAAGGGGACCGTCCTGTACGTGACCCACGACCAGGTCGAGGCCATGACCATGGGCGACAGGGTCGCGGTGCTCAACGAGGGCGAGTTCGCGCAGATCGGCACCCCGACCGAGATCTACGAGCAGCCGGCCACCGTGTTCGTCGCCACGTTCCTCGGCAGCCCGCAGATGAACCTGATCGAGGCCACCGCGCGGGCGGGCGCGGACGGGGTGGAGCTGATCAGCGGCGACCTGCGCTGGCGGCTGCCCCGGTTGCCGGACGGACTGCCGGAGTCGGTGCGCGTCGGGTTCAGGCCCGAGTCCGTACGCGTACGGGCCGACGACGGGGCCGCCCTGCCCATCGAGGCGACGCTGTCGTACCGGGAGAACCTCGGCAACGAGAGCATCCTGCACCTGCGCGACGACACGGGCCGGGCGATCGTCGCCCGCGTGCCGCCCCGCACCGGGCCGCGCGACGGGGAACGCGCGACCTTTTATGTGCCGTTGACCGATCTTCACCTGTTCGGCCCGGATGGGCGGGCGTGCTGGCACGGAGCGCGGCTCGGCACCGGCGGCGAGCCGCTACCGTGGTCGGCATGACCGCTGAGCGCGGGAGGAAACCGTCACTCGAGAGTCCCGCCGAACCCAATATCGGGGGAAAGCCGCCGACCAGTCCGGGTGCGCTGATCGCCGTTCTCGAAGACCGGATCCTGACCGGACACTGGGCCCCCGGCGTGCGCCTGCCCTCCGAGCGGGACCTGGCGACCGAGTTCGCGGTCAGCCGCCCGGTCATCCGGGAGGTCCTCAAGGCCCTGCAGGAGCGCGGGCTGATCGAGGTCTCGCCGCAGCGGGGCAGCTTCGTCCGCCACTACACGGCCGAGAACCTGATGCGGCCGATGAACCTCGCGGCCCGCGCCGCCGGGGTGACCGCCCGCCAGCTCATGCGGGCGCGGGTGATGCTGGAGACCGAGGCGGCGAGCCTGGCCGCGGCCAACGCGAGCAAGCGCGACCGTACCGACCTGCTGCGGGTCCACCAGCTCTTCGCCCGGCCGGGCGACGTGCACGCCAGGGCGCGGGTCGATCTCGCCTTCCACGAGACCATCGCCAGGGCCTCGGGCAATCCGGTCATCCACATGATGTTCACCGCGATCCAGGACCTCACCTACGGGCTGATGCTGCGCAGCCTCAGCGACCGCGAGGTCCGGGAGGCCGGCGAGCCCCTGCACACCGTGATCCTAGAGGCCATCCTCGACCGCGACCCCGACGGGGCCCGCGAGGCGATGCGCCGCCACCTCGACCTCGCCGAGGACTTCTACGGGCCCGACATGGACACCGACCTCGCCGACGTCATCGAGCACCGGCTCGCGACGTCCGGCGACGACCTCATAGCCGACCTCCGCCAGCCCTCATGACCACGCGCATGGCCCGGCGCTTGACGGCGTCGATCTGGTCGGGCCGCCCGGTCATGATGCCGTCCACGCCGTACGACATGAGGCGGCGGATGACGGCCCGCCGGTCCGTCGTCCACGTGTAGACCCGCATGCCGTGCTCGTGGACCTGCCTGACGTAGGTCGCGGTGAGGCCGCTGTGCGGCACCGTGACCGCGGCGGCGAACCCGGCCAGGTCCTCCAGCCGGGAGGCGTCCGGCTTGCCCATCAACGAGACGGGGAGGTCGGGCATCATCTCGTGCAGGTTCCGCATCGACTCCCAGTTGTACGCCTGCACGGCCAGCCGCCTGCCCTTCCACAGGGATCGGTACTTCCTCAGCTCGGCGGCCACCCGTTCGTCGATGTCCGTGCTGGCCGGATCGTGCTTGATCTCCAGCAGCATCCCGACCCCGCTCCTGCTCATCTCCCGCAGTCCCTGTTCCAGGGTGGGCACCTTCTCGCCCTGGAACTGGGAGGAGAACCACGAGCCGGCGTCCAGGCGCTGGATCTCCGCGAGCGTGAAGTCGGCGACCCGCCACGGGGAGCGGCCGGGGAAGACCTGCTCGACGTTGGTGGTGCGGGCCAGCGTCTCGTCGTGCATCAGGATGAGCCGCTGGTCCTTCGTCTGCTGGACGTCGTACTCGCACATGGTGGCCCGCTTGGCCCGGGCCACTTCGCAGGCCACGATGGTGTTCTCGGGCGCGTACCCGGATCCGCCCCGATGCGCGATGTTGTCGACCTCCCACGGCGCGGCAGCGGCGGGCCTCGCCATGACGGCCAGTGCGGTGATGACGACGGCACCCAGCAGACGGTACATGAGCGATCCTCCGGCCCGGCCCTTCTTGTCCCCCGAACCCGACACGGACCTCTTATGTCGAGTTACGTCGAAAAGTGCCCACTAATGCCAGCAAAGAGCGGTTCGCTACGGCGTGTCGCGGACGTCCGCACGAACTTTTTGCCGACGACCGCCGGCGATCTCAGTAGCCGCTCCCCTAGCCCAGGGGGCCGAACTTCACGTCCGTCTGCCGCCCCAGCACCTGGTCCTGCGAGCCGTACGCGGTGACCGTGACCGGCGGGGAGTCCAGCAGCGTCATCGACCCGTCCTCGGGATCCCGCACCAGCTTCCCCGGCACCCGGGCGATGAAGAAGCCGCCCGCCAGCCGCGCGTCGGTGCGCCGCCCGTCCGCCCAGTCGATCTCCACCCGGCGCACGCCCGAGGTGACCCGGCCGACGACGACCCGGTACATGTCGTCGTGCTGGATCCGCTGCGGCCCCGTCGCGTACGAATGCGTGTGCGAGGTGTACGCGTCCACCTGGAGATCCCCTTGGAAGCCGGTCAGGTCCCCGGGCGGCTTGAACCCCCAGTACGTGAAGACCGCCCGCTCCGCCATGTCCTTCTGCGTGGTCGGGGTGCACAGGACGAAGCCGGCGAGGCTGCCGACCAGGGCGGTCATGCCCTTCTTGTCCCGGTACTCGGCCAGCACCCGGAAGTCCTCCACCGAGCCCTGCTCGGGGAGGCGCAGGTTGCCGTCCATGTTGTGGACGGGACCGCCGTTGGGCATGCACTCGCGTACGACCTGCAACTGCTCGGGAGTGTTCTCCGGCAGCCGGGCGACCTCGGCCGCGGTGTCCGGGCCGGAGTCGCCGGAGGGAAGCACGACGATCACCGCCGTGACCAGGGAGGCGGCCGCCGCGAGCCCGGCGAGCGACCACGTCGCGCGCCGGCGCCGCAGCGCGCCGGTCCGCGCCCGCCGGGCGTGCGCGAGTGCGTCGACGGGCCTGGCCTCGGCGGCCATCCGCCGGAACTCCGCGGCGATCCGCTGTTCGTCGATGGTCATCTCAGGCCTCCAGGGTGACGTTCTCGCCGACCAGCTCGCGCAGCCGGGCGACGGCTTGGTGGGTCTGGCTGCGCACGGTCCCCACCGAGCAGCGCATGATCTTGGCGACCTCGGACTCCGGAAGGTCCTCGTAGTAGCGCAGCACCAGGACGGCCCTCTTGCGCGGCGGCAGGGCGCCCAGCGCCTGATCCAGGCTGAGGCGGGTGTCGACCTCGCCGGTCCGGTCGCCCGTGGCCCGATCGGGCGGCGCCTCGACCACGCGTTCGCGGCCCCAGCGCGGACTTCGCCATCGCCCGACCTGTTCGTGGTACATGACGCGGCGCACGTATGCCTCCGGGTTGTCCCGGATCCGCCGCCAGTGTCCGGCGGTCTTCGCCAGGGCCGTCTGCAGCAGGTCCTCGGCCGCGTGCTGGTCGTTGGTCAGCACGTACGCGAGCCTGATCAGGCTGTCCGAGCGCGTGGCGACGAACTCGGTGAAATCTCGCTGCTGGTCGGGGTGCAAAAGGGCTCTCCTCTGGTCTCACCCGTCCAGATGGAGCCGGACCCGCGGATCTATGGCGTCAGGGCTTATTACGGGCGGCGGCGGTTCCAGGAATCGGTGATGTGCTTGCGCATCGCGGCCGCCGCCCCCTCCTGGTCGCCGGCCGCGATCGCGTCCTTGATGGCCTGGTGCTCGGCCAGCGTCTGGCGCATCACGGCCTCGTTGTACTCGCCGTGGTAGAGCATGCTCGTACGGGCCTTGTCGTGGATGCTGTTGACGATGGCCCGCCCCAGCCGGTTGCGTGACGCGGCCATGATCATGTCGTGGAAGCGCACGTCGGCGGCGGCGAAGTTGGGCGTGGAGGCGAGGTTGGCGCGCATGACGGCCAGCTCGGCCCCGATGCGCTCCTCGTCGTCGGGGGTGCGCGCCAGGGCGGCGGCCGCGGCCATCTCGGCCTCCAGCGCGGTGCGCACGGACACCAGCTCGTCCAGGAACGTCACGTTCTCGTCGTGCGCGATGACGGCGGTGAGCACGACGTCGTCGAGCAGGTTCCACTGCCGGGGGTCGGTGACCTGGGTGCCGCGGCCGTGCTCGATCCTGACCAGGCCCTTCTCCTGGATCACCTTGACCGACTCGCGGATCACGGTCCGGCTGACCCCGAACTCCTCGCAGAGGTCGGCCTCCGGCGGGAGCGCCGTGCCGGGCGGCAGCGCCCCGCGCACGATGTCGTCGACCAGCTGCTCGACCACGGTGGTGCCCAGCTTGGCCCCGCGGACCCGGCGCGGTGGCCGCTTGCCGGCCCGCTCGGGCGGCTGCGGATCCCGCGTCGAATCCCACGGCCCCGTAGTCGCGTGCTGAGTCAACGCATCCTCCCGTCCGCCTGAACGCCCTTCAGTGTAGGGCATTGTGAATACGTCACACGTATGATGTCATATCCCGAAACACGGCGTTTACGTACCTCAAGCCGCCTTGTCCGAAGGAAGCCCCATGAGACGACGCACCCACCTGGCGGTCACCGCGGCAGCGGCCCTGCTCGCCGTCGCGGCCTGCGCTCCCCCCAACGCCCCGACCCAGGCGAAGCCGACCGGCTCCGCCGGATCGCAGTACGGCTTCGCCCCCGCCGAGCAGAAGGCCGGCAAGCTCCTGGTGTGGGTGGACTCCACCCGGCTCGACGCCGCGAAGGCGTACCAGAAGGCACACCCCGACGTGCAGCTGGACATCGTCACCTACGACGGCAACGCCAACGGCTCCAACACGCTCAAGACCAAGGTGCAGCTGTTCGACCGGGCCGGCGAGGGCTGGCCGGACGTCGTGTTCACCACGGACAACAACACCGCGTCCTGGGCATCGCAGGGCGACAACGCGTTCGTCGCCCCGCTCAACAAGGGCCTGCTCGACGACGCCACGCTGAGCGGCTTCGCCAAGGGCGCGCTCGACGTGTGCACCGTGGACGGCACGGTCTACTGCCTGCGCAACGACCTGGCCCAGGTGGTGCTCTGGTACAACAAGAAGCTGCTCGACAAGTTCGGCTACACCTTGCCCACCACCTGGGAGGAGTACCAGGCGCTGGGCGAGAAGGTGGCCGCCGAGCACCCCGGCTACATCATCGGCACGGCCGGTGACGCGTGGGCACCGGAGATCTACATGTGGGGCGGCGAGTGCCCGGCCAACCAGGTCACCGGGCCCAAGGCCATCACCGTCAAGGCGACCGACCCCAAGTGCGTGCGCACCGCGAAGATGATGGACAAGCTCGTCGCGAACAAGACCATGTCGATGCTGTCCCTGTTCGGCCCCGAGTTCGCCAAGAGCCAGGGCGACAAGGTGCTCATGCTGCCCGGCCCGGCGTGGTACGGCGGCGCGGTCTTCCAGGGCACGCTCAAGACCCCGAAGGGCGAGCTGGCCGTGGGTGACGCCCTGCGCTGGTCCGACCAGAGCACTCCGGTGACCGGCAACGTCGGCGGCGGCACCTGGTGGCTGTCGCGGCACAGCGCGCGCCTCGACGCGGCCAAGGACTTCATCGGCTGGGTCGCGACGGCCGACGCGTACCAGGTCGAGCTCTCCCCCGGCTATCCCGCGTACGCGCCCGCCGCGACCAAGTGGATCAAGAAGCAGCAGGACAGCGGCTACTACGCCGGCGACCTCGCCGGCCCGATCTCGGCCGCGGCCGGGCAGGTGTGGCCCGGCTGGGGCTCCCCCGAGTTCAGCCAGGAGGCGGTCTGGGCCAAGACCGTCATCCCCGGGCAGACCGCGGGCAAGACGGTCGAGTCGCTGCTGCCGGAGTGGCAGACGGCCATCGAGCAGCAGGCCCAGGTCTTCGGCTACCAGGTCACCAAGTGACCGGATCGAGACTGCGGCTCTCCGCCGGGCACGTCTTCGTCTCCGGGTACGTGGTGCTGCTGGTCGCGTTCGGCATCGTGCCCACGGTGTACGCGCTCAATCTGGCCTTCACCGATGCCCGCGGCGTCTTCACCGGTTTCACCAACTTCGTCAGGACCGCGCAGGACTTCCGGTTCCTGGCCGCCGTCGAGCACGTGGCGACCTACCTCGTGCTCTGGCTGGTCACCCTGACCGTGCTGGTCCTGCTGCTCGCGCTGCTGGTCCACCGGCTCACCGCGGGCTGGTCGCGGGCCGCGCTGCGGTTCGTCTACTACGTCCCCGGCGCGCTGGCGGGCGCGTCGAGCGTGCTGCTCTGGCTGTTCATGCTGGACCCGTCCGTGAGCCCGGTGGACGACCTCGTCCGCGCGCTCTGGGGCGAGACCTTCGTGCAGGTGATCTCGCCGGGTCACCTGCCGTGGATCTTCACCCTGATCGCGTTCTGGACCGGCGCGGGCGGCTGGATCGTGGTCATGTACGGCGCGCTGAACACGATCCCCCACCAGCTCATGGAGGCCGCCCGGGTGGACGGCGCCGGGCCGGTGAAGATCGCGCTGCGGGTGCAGCTGCCGATGCTGCGCAAGTGGATCGTCTACATGCTGATCCTGTCCCTGGCGGCGGGCACGCAGCTCTTCGTCGAGCCGCAGCTCATCTCCCAGGCCAGCTTCGGCGTGGTGGGCAACGACTACTCGATCAACCAGCTCGCGTACCTGTACGCCTTCAACCAGAACGACTTCAACGGCTCCGCGGCGATCGCCGTCGACCTGCTCATCGTGGCGCTGTGCTGCGCCGGGCTGTTCGTCGCGCGGGGAGGTCTCTTTGACACGGACTGACCCCGCGCGGGCTGTCGCGAAAGTGCTCGTCACCGCGTTCCTGCTGGTATTCGCGGTGTTCTTCGTCCTCCCCATGCTGTGGCTGGTGCTCGCCTCGACCAAGAGCCCGGCCGACCTGATCCACGGGAACCCGCTGTCGCCGGGCTCGCTCGGCTCGCTCGTCACCAACTGGCAGCACCTCATGTCCTTCCAGGACGGCGCCGTGCTGACCTGGATGGGCAACTCCGTCACGTACGCGGCGTTCTCCGTGGCGCTGACCCTGCTGGTCAGCATCCCCGCCGGCTACGCGATGGCGCTCATGAGCTTCACCGGCCGGCGGCTGCTGCTGATCGTCACGCTGGTCGTGATGCTGATGCCGGGGACCGCGCTGGTGCTGCCGATCTTCCTGGAGCTCAGCTACGTCGGCCTGGTCAACCAGGCGGCCTCGGTCGTGCTGCCGATGTCGTTCTTCCCGTTCGGCGTCTACCTGACGTACATCTACTTCTCCACCAGCGTCCCCGGCGAGCTGCTCGACGCGGCGCGGCTGGACGGGTGCGGGGAGAGCGCGACGTTCCTGCGGGTGGCGCTGCCGCTGGCCAAGCCGGTGGTCGCGCTGGTCGCGTTCTTCAGCTTCGTGACGAACTGGAACAACTTCTTCCTGCCGTACGTGATGCTGCCGGACAGCGACAACTACCCCATGCAGGTCGGGCTCACGCAGATGCTGGCCGCGACCCCCACGTTCAACCCCGTCGTCGGCGCCAACGCCGAGGTGCAGCCGCCCGAGCTCGTCCTGGCGACCCTGCTGTCCATCGCTCCCGTGCTGCTGGTGTTCCTCTTCTCCCAGCGCTTCCTGGTCGCCGGGCTGACCGCCGGCGCGACCAAGGGATGACCGCCTCTCCTAGGAGTTACATGACCGTCGTGAAAGCCAGCGTCCCCGTCCTCGACCCCCCGGCGTGGGCGCTGGCCCAGCGTGCCCTGCTCGACCTGCTGGACAGCGGGTGGCGGCTGTTCTCCGACCGCTACACCAGGCCGGACGGCTCGCTGCGGTACTCCGGCCGGCTGTCCTCCCGCGACGGCGCGGACGACTTCTTCGAGCCGTTCTTCAACTGGCCGCAGCTCTACCTGCTGGGCGGCGCGGACGACCTGCTCGACGGCAGCGCCCGGCACTGGCACGGCGTCGTCGGGCAGATGACCGAGCTGGGCATGTTCGCCGACGAGTTCGAGATCGGCTACGACTGGTTCCACCAGGGCGAGAGCCTGCTGTTCACGTACTTCCTGACCGCCGCCGACCCGGCGGCCTGGGCCGGGCGGGCGACCAGGTTCGCCGACCTCTACCTCGACCCGGCCAAGGGCAACTACGACCCGGCGCACCGCATCATCAAGGCCCCGCACAACGGCAGCCGGGGCGCGCGGGACGGGGTGTCCGAATCGCCCTCGTACCCGTGGACTCCGGCGGAAGCCGCGCAGTACGGCTACCCGCTGGACTGGCTCGTCCCCGACGGCGAGCCCGTGCCGCCGCTCGCCGACGACCCCCGCCTGGGCGCCGAGATGCAGCGCCGCCTCGGCCGGGGCGACGCGGTCGGCAACCTCAGCGTGGCCGGCCTGGTCTGCAACGCCTACCTCGTCTCGGGAGACGAGCGGTACGCCGCCTGGCTGCGCGAGTACGTCGGAGCCTGGCGGCGCCGGGCCGAGGAGAACGGCGGCGTCGTCCCCGACAACGTCGGCCTCGACGGCGTGGTCGGCAGCCTGCTCGACGGGCGCTGGTACGGCGGCCACTACGGCTGGACCTGGCCGCACGGCATGTACAGCATCGGCCAGGCGACGGCCGTCGGCGCCCTCAGCGCCGCCCTGGCCACCCGCGACGACGGCTACCTGGACCTCATCAGGTCGCTGCTGGACGCGGTCATCGCCAGGGGCGTGAAGCTGCCGTTCAGCCAGAGCGACTCGGCCAACCAGGGCCGCTGGCGCGCCCACCTCGGCTCCGACGTGGACGTGCCGACGCTGCTGGTCCCCTACCGGCACAGCGACAAGGGCTGGTTCGACTACAACCCGGTCCAGACCTCGGTGCCGCTCGCGCTCTGGCACCACACCGGCGCCCCGGAGGACCGCGCCCGCCTGGACGCGCTGCGCGCCGCGACCGGCTACGACTGGGCCACGGTGCGGCCGTTCCGCGACAAGGAGGAGGCCGGGCACGAAGAGCCCTGGTACGCGTACCTGTGCGGCGACAACCCCGGCTATCCCGAGCGGATCCTCGCCGCCGCGCACGCCCAGGCCCGCCGCCGCATCGCCCTGCTGCTCGACAACGCCGACCGCGACCTGCCCGAGTCGGACATCCACCTCTGGCAGAACGTCAACCCCGTGGTGACCGAGGCCCTCACGCAGCTCATGTGGGGCGGGCCGCAGGTCATCTACAACGGGGGCCTGCAGCAGGCCAGGGTGCGCTACTTCGACGCCGTACGCCGCCGTCCCGGCGTGCCCGAGCAGGTGGCGGCGCTGGTCAGCTCGATCGAGCCCGAGGCCACGGTGGTCACGCTCGTCAACCTCTCCGCCACCGCCGACCGGGTGCTGGTCGTGCAGGCGGGGGCGTTCGGGGAGCACGAGATCGCCGGCGTCACGGCCACGGCCGCCGAGCCGGGCTGGACCGGCCACGACACCGAGTACGTCCACCACGAGCCGGTGCGGTCGGTCACCGAGACCCCGGTGAACGGCCCGCACCTGACGGTGGAGCTGCCCGCCGGCACCACCGTCACCCTCACCCTGCGCCTGCGCCTGCACGCCTACCAGCCGTCCTACCGGCAACCCTGGGACTGACGCCCGCGCTACCGGTGCAGCAACCGCGCGGGCACCGCGTCCGCGAGCGCCTTGTAGCCCGTCGGGTTCAGGTGCAGATGGTCGCCCACGTCGAAGATCGCGAGCATCCGCCGGGGATCGGCCGGGTCCCGCAGCGCCCGGTCGAAGTCGATCACCGCGTCGAACGCGCCACTCGTGCGGATCCAGTCGTTGACCGTCTGCCGGGCCGCCTCGCGGTAGCCCTGGGCGTCGTCGTAGAAACTGCCGCCGAAGGGCGTGATCGTGGCCCCGTACACCCGGATGTCCTGCGCGTGAGCGCGCGCGACGATCTGGTCGTAGGCGGCGATCAGCTCGTCGGCGATCCTCTTCTGGGCCTCCTGGGTGGCGTCCGCGGTGCCGATGTCGTTGACGCCCTCGAAGAGGATCAGCCACTTCACGCCGCTCTGCGCGAGCACGTCGCGGTCGAGGCGGGCCAGGACGTTGGGGCCCAGCCCGTCGTTGAGCACGCGGTTGCCGCCCGCCGCCTGGTTGGCGAAGGCGGCGCCCGCGGTGCGGCGGTCGGCCTGCAGGCGGTCGAAGAGCTGGTCGGGCCAGCGGTCGTTCTGGTTGGTGGTGGAGCCCCTGCCGTCGGTCAGCGAGTCGCCGACCAGGGCCAGCGTCGCCGTGGCGGGCTTGGCCCAGACCTCGAGGCCGCTCAGGAAGTACCAGTGGTCGACGGGGGTGGCGCCGGTGAGGTCCGCCGCGTCGGCCTGGTTGCCCCTGGCGAGGTAGGAGGTGGTCCGGGAGCCGGGGTGCGAGGTGACGGCGGTGGAGGCCTGGCCATCGGCCAGGTAGAGGGTCACGGTCAGTACGGTGCCCGCGGCCAGCGTGAGATCGAGCGGGTCGGACACGACCTGCGCCCCGACCGGAACGACCGCCGAGGGCCGGCCGAAGAACGTCACCGGGCGGACGCTCTCCGGCCGGATCGCGCTCATCCCGGCCTTCCCGCCGCCCGGGAGCGCCACGGTGACGCGGGTGACGGGCAGCGGCGCGCCGCCGAACGCGTTGGACAGGCGCAGCCGGAACCGCTGCCCGCCGACCGACACCCGCAGGGTCTGCCGTACGGTGCTGTCGGCCAGGACCAGGTTCTCCTGCGTGTACGGCGCGGGCGGCAGGTTGCCCGGCTCGGTGAGCTGCGGCATCGCCGTCCACGTGGTGACCCAGTGCCCATCGGGCATAGATCCGGCCTCCAGAAAGTTTCGGTCAAGCTTCGAACATTTCGGAGGGAAAGTATGACACGCCGCCCTCGCGCATGAAAGCGCTACAACTCCCGCAGCTCACTCACCACTACCTAGCAAACTACAAAAAATAGAGTACGCTTCGGGCATGGAACTAGGTATCGCCCTGCCCACGTCGGGCCCGCTGGCCGGCCCGGAGAACATCGGCCGCGTCGCACGCGAGGCCGAACGGCTCGGGTACGACTCGGTGTGGACCTACGAGAGGCTGCTGCGGCCCGTCGCGCCCGTCTCGATGGGCGGCGGGGAGCCGCAGCCCGTGCCCGAGGTCTACCGGCAGACCTACGAGCCGCTGGAGACGCTGAGCTACGTGGCCGCACTCACCTCACGCGTCAAGCTCGGCACCAGCATCATCGACGCCCTGCTCCACCCGGCCGCCGTCCTGGCCAAGCGCTTCGCCACCCTCGACCAGTTCAGCGGCGGGCGGGTCGTCGCGGGGCTGGGCCAGGGGTGGATGCCGCAGGAGTTCGAGGCGGCCGGGGTGCCGATGAGCCGGATCGGGCCCGGCATGGACGAGGTCGTCGCCGCCATGCGGGCCTGCTGGGGGCCGGACCCCGTCTCGTACGACGGGAAGTTCACCCGGATCGCCGAGTCGGAGATCAACCCCAAGCCGGTGCAGGCGCGGGTGCCGATCCTGCTGGGCGCGATGACGCCGGGCGGGGTGCGGCGGGCGGCCCGCATCGCCGACGGGCTCAATCCGGTGGCCGTCTCGCGTGACGCGCTGCTCGGCCTCGGCAAGGCCTTCCGGGCGGCGGTCGAGGAGTCCGGCCGCGACCCGGAGTCGGTCACCGTGGTCGCCAGGGCCAACGTGCCGATCAGCACCGAGCCGATGGGTGACGACCGGCCGTTCCTGGGCGGCTCGCCGCGCCAGATCGCCGACGACCTGGCCGGGCTCGAAGGCACCGGCGTGGACCACGTCCTGTTCGCCACGTCCGGCCGCAGCCCCGAGAGCGAGCCGGGCATCGACGAGACGCTCTCCCTCTACGCCGAGCTCATCGACCTCGCCCGGCGGTGAAGCCCGCCGGTCAGGGGGCGCACTGCTCGTGGATGTTGTTGCGGGCGGCCCAGGCGTGCAGCTCCTGGAAGGCGCCGCGCAGGTCCTCGCCGATGGGGGTGAGCCGGTAGAGGACCGCCGTGGCGGGGCCGTCGGCCAGCTGGCGCTCGACGAGGCTCGCCGCCATCAGCTCCCGCAGGCGATCCGACAGGATGCCGTCAGTGATCCCGGAGATCGACTTGGCCAGCTCGCCGAAGCGCGCGGGCCGCTGCATCAGCGCGACGAGGATCATGCCGTTCCAGCGCTTGCCGAGCACCTTGAACACGTCGACGAACTGCACGTCGCACGAGATGCCATGCGGGCTCCCGTCCGTCACGACGGTCTCGGAGAGGTGTTCAGCCATGGTGACCAGCCTACCTTCCGGTACCACCCGGAACCGGGCGTGCTATTGATTCCATAGCACACTAGCTCATTACGAGCTCAGCCCCGTGACCTGCCCTCTCACGCGCCGCCGCCGCCGAACAGCACCCAGCCGAACACGTACATGACCGACCCGAGCACGGCCAGCGCCGCCCACAGCAGCGCGGACATCAGGCCCCTGAGGTACGGGTTGCCGCGCGGCGCCGTCCGGCCGTCGGCGATCTCGGCCCAGCGGGGTTCGAGCAGCACGCTCATCCGCTCGGCGCGCGCGTTCCCGTCCGTGGTGAGGATGAAAGTCTCGCCTGGCATCTGCGGCCCCTCCCGGGAGAAGTCGGATGAGCACCCCGCCGCCCGGCGAGGGTCCGGATGCCCTGCTGGGCGTCCACGGGGCAACGTTAGGCAGACGCACTTGTCGCGGACTTCGCGACTTCTTGGACGCGCGCCGAGCCGCGCCCAACCCGCGGCCAAGTCACGGACAAGCGCGCCGCCCAGCCTTGCCCGGTGGCCGGCCCTGGACGGCGGTCACCCCCGGACGGCGGTCAGCTCTTACCGGCTGGTCAGCGCCGGACGGAGGTCGGCCTTGGACGGGGTCAGCGCTGGACGGCGGCCAGCGCAGGTCGGCCGTCAGCGCAGGTCGGCCGTCAGCGCAGGTCGGCGGTCAGCGTGGGTCGGATCGCAGAGCGCCGAGGAGGCCGCAGACCGCCGTGACGAGGTCGTCGCCCAGCCGCCGCCAGGCCGTCGCGGCGGACGCGGCGGTGGCGTGACCGGTGGCCAGATCTCGTCCCGATGCGGTGGTGTCGCCTGCGGCCAGGTCGCGTTCCAGTTCGGCGCACATGTGCACGATGAGCACGCGGGTCATGGCCTCCCGCCGTGCGGCCCGGCCGGGATCGGGCTCGCCCGGCTCCCGCGTGGCGTCGTACAGGCGGCGCAGGGACGGCCGCTCCAGGTGGACGCTGACGGCGTACTCGCGCAGCGCGGGCTCGACGACGACCTGGGCGAGGAAGCGGCCGTACCAGGAGGGGACGCCCAGGTCGACGTGGCGTTCGATGTGGGGCAGGACCACGCAGCGGATCCGGTCGCGCGGCGACATCTCACCGGGATCGCCGAGCCGGCTCATCATCGCCAGCCGGTGCACCTCCATGGCCTCGGCGTGCTCGGCCAGGATGGCCTTGACGAGTTCGTCACGGGAGGTGAAGTGATACTGCACCGCGGACTTGTTGCGCTGCCCGGCGGCTTCGCCGATCTGCCGGATCGACACCCCGGCGAAGCCTTCGGTGGCGTACAGGCGTTCCGCCGCACGCATGATCGCGCTCCTGGCGGTCACCGCGCGCGCGGACGCCTGAACGGTCATCGCGAGCTCACCATGTGACCCACACGTCCTGGAGCCCGCCCGACAGCAGCCCGGTGCGCAGCTTCAGCTCGTCGGCGCTGTCGCGCAGGCGCAGGGTGGGCAGCCTGCGGGCGAGCGTGCCGAGCACGACCTGCAGCTCCAGCCTGGCCAGCGGCTGCCCGAGGCAGTAGTGCGGGCCCGCGCCGAACGTCAGGTGCTGGTTGGCGTTGTCCCTGCGCGGGTCGAACGCGTCCGGATCGGCGAACTTGCGCGGGTCCCGGTTCGCCGCGGGCCGGCACGGGATGACGGTGCTGCCCACGCGCACCGCGGTGCCGGCGAACTCGGAGTCCTGGGTGGCGACCCTGGGGAAGCCGACCACGCTCAGCGTGCTGTCCAGCCGCAGCACCTCCTCGACGGTGCCGGGGATCAGCTCCGGGTCGTCGACGACCGCCTGGTAGCGCTCCGGCTCAGCGAGCAGCATCGCGGCCATGATGGCGATCATGTTGGACGTGGTCTCGTGCCCGGCCAGCAGCAGCGCCATCACGGTGGTGATCAGCTCTTCGTGGCTGAGCCGGCCGTCCTCGCTGTCGGAGATCTGGGTCAGCTCGCTGAGCAGGTCGTCGCCGGGGTCCGCCCGCTTCTCCTCGACGAGGGCGGAGGTGTACGCGCCGAACTCCTCGTACGTCTTCAGCACCTCCTCCTGCGTGTAGCGCGTCAGCGTCAGCATGACCTGGGACCAGTGCGCGAACTTGTCCTGGTCCTCGCTGGGGGCGCCGACGAGGGCGCAGATGACCCGCACCGGCAGCGGCAGGCCCAGCTGGACCGACAGGTTGGCGGGCGAGCCGGACTTGAGCAGGTCGTCGATGAGCTCGTCGGTCATCTGCTGCACCCGGGGGCGCCAGGACTCCATCTTGCGGATGGTGAAGGACTTGCTGAGCAGCCGCCGCCACCGCAGGTGGTCCTCGCCCTCCCGCATGCGGGTGGTGCTGCTGCGGGAGAAGATCCCGCCGTCGTCCGTCGTGGACACCCGCGCCGCGCCCTCGCCTCCGCGCTGGAAGCTGGTGTCGGTGAGCAGCGCGCGGACGTCGTCGTAGCGGGTCAGCAGCGTGGCGGCGTCGCCGCTGGGCAGCCGCACGTGGGCCACGGGGCAGCGGTCCTGCAGCTCGGCCCACTCCTTCGGCGGCTCCAGTGCCGTCGTGCGCGGGAAGGGGTAATCGGGCATGGTTTCGGTCATGACGCCCCCATTGTCGTTGACGAGTCGCCCTCAACCCTAAGGCGACTGCCTTAATAAGGGAAGCACCTTAAACGCCCGTCCCACCGCACGGGGTTGCCGTCCTTCCGGGGGGAGATGAGGGGCCACCGCACGGAGTTGCCGTCCCTCGGGAGGCGGGGGCCGCCACACCGGGTTGGCGTCCCTCGGGGGCTCGCCGCACGAGGTTGGCGCCCCTCGAAAGGAGAGGACCCCGTACGGCGTTGCCGTCCTCCGGGGGGCGGAGGCAGCCCGCCTCCGCCGCCCATCACGCCCTGATCCGCTCCTCCCGAAGGGTGGGCGGTCCGGTCAGTGGTCGGCGGGCTGGTAGTCGAACCAGTCGAAGCTCGCGCTCCCCTCCGTCGCGTACATCCCGATCACCCGCCCCGTGAACCCGGTGGCCACCTCGGTGGACAGGTAGCGCCCGTCCAGCTCGGCCAGGAGCGTGCCGTCCGCCGAGAAGGCGATGGTGTCCGGCCCCCGGCCGTCCACCCCCACCGGCTCGTCGGCCGGTGAGATGACGGACGGCGGCAGGATGTCGCGGGTACGGATGTCGAGAGCGAGCGTGAGCGGCCCAGGCGGCACCGGACGCTCGGCCAGGCACTGCCGGAGCGGGCCGATGCGCGCGACCACCCGCACCAGCCCCCCTTCGACCTCCAGGTCGTAGTGGTGGGCCTCGTCCATCCGGACCGACACCCCGGCCGTGCCCGCGCCCGGCTCCAGCAGGGCGGTGACGCGGCAGTCGTGGTGCTGCTGGCGGCGGCCGACGAAGGTGTGGCCGGGGCGGTCGAGGGTCGGGCCGGTGGCGTGCAGGGTCAGCCGGCCGGGCCGCTCGGTCAGCGACCAGGAGCCGTCCGGTCGGCCGCGCGGCGAGATCCAGCAGGGCCGTAGCGAGGGCTCGTCGAAGTCGTCGCGGGAGGGCTCGGGCGGGAGCGGGTGCCAGGCGGCGGGCGCCGGGTGGCGTTCCTCGACGGGGCCCACGACCGGCCAGCCGTCCTCCCACCGTACGGGCGTGAGGAACGTCTCCCGCCCGAGCACCTGGTACTCGGGGGTGTAGCCGCGCGGGCGGGTGCCGAGCAGGACCATCCACCAGGTCCCGTCGGCGGCCTGAACGAGATCGGCGTGGCCGGTGCTCTGGATGGGCCGGTCGGTGCCGCGGTGCGTCAGGATCGGGTTGACCGGGCCGGGCTCGAACGGGCCGCGCGGCGAGCGGGCTCGGGCGATCGAGACGGCGTGGCCGCGCTCGGTGCCGCCCTCGGACATGAGCAGGTACCACCAGCCGTCCACCTGGTAGAGGTGCGGCGCTTCCGGATATTTCCCACCGGTGCCGGACCAGACCTGGTACGGCCCCTCCAGCATCCTGCCCTCGGCCGGATCGACGCGCGCCACCTGCGTGCCGGAGAAGGCGCACCAGCAGGCGCCGTCCTCGTCCCAGGTCAGGTCGGGGTCGATGCCGGGCAGGTCGATCCAGACCGGCTCGGACCAGGGGCCTTCGGGGCGTTCGGCGGTGACGATGAAGTTGCCGCCGGCCCTCACGTTGGTGGTGATCACATAGAAGCGCCCGTCGTGGTGGCGGATGGTGGGCGCGTAGATGCCGCCGGAGGCGGGCACGTCCGGCGGCAGGTTCAGTTGCGAGGGCCGGTCGAGGACGTTGCCGATCTGGCGCCAGTGCACGAGGTCGCGACTGTGGAAGATCGGCACGCCCGGGAAATACTCGAAGCTGGAGCACACCAGGTAGTAGTCCTCGCCGACCCGGCACACGCTGGGGTCCGGGTGGAACCCGGCGACGACGGGGTTGCCGTACGTACGCACGTTCACCCCTCCTTCCCGGGATCGACGACCAGCCGGATGGACGCGCTCAGCGGCAGGTCGGCGGCGGACGGCCCGGAGGACAGCACGATCTCCCCCGGTTCGACGAGCCGCCGCCCGCCGAGCCCGGTGAACGAGAACGCCTCGGCGGGCACCTCCAAGACCACCTCGCGGCTCTCCCCTGCGTCCAGGGGCACGCGGGCGAAGCCGACCAGCCACTGGACGGGCCGGGCGACCTGGGCCACCGGGTCGGTGGCGTAGACCTGCACGACCTCCTCGGCGCGCCGGTCACCGTCGTTGCGCACGGTCACCCGCACGTCGACCACGCCGTCCGTGCCGTATTCCGCCCTCGACGTCCGCATGGCCTCGTACGTGATCGCCGCGTACGACAGCCCGTGCCCGAAGGGAAAGGCCGGGGTCGGGTCGAGCACCGTGATGCCCTCCGCCTTCTGCCCCAGGGGTGGCTGGAGGTAGGTGGACGGGTTCACGAACGGCGAGTACGGGATCTGCACGGGCAGCCGCCCGGACGGGTTCACCCGGCCGCTGAGCACGCCGGCGACCGCGGTCGCACCCTCGACCCCGGGGAAGAACGCCTGGACCGCGGCGGCCACCCGGTCCTGGTAGGCGCCGAGCGCGTAAGGCCGCCCCGACACCACGACCAGCACGGTCGGCGTGCCTGTGGCCAGGACCGCCTCGACCAGGTCGGCCTGGCGGCCGGGCAGCCGCAGGTCGGCCGCGTCGCAGCCCTCGCCCGACGTGCCGCCGCCGAACATCCCGGCCCGGTCGCCGACGAACAGCAGCACCAGGTCGGCCTGGGCGGCGACCTCGGCGGCCTCGGGGATCCCCGACGCGTCGTCGCCCGACACCTCGGCTCCGAGGCAGTGGCGCACGTCGGCGTGGGGGAACTCGGCCGTCAGGCCCTCCAGGATCGAGGCGACCGGCAGGCCCATGCCGCTCTCGGGGAAGCGGTCGAGCACGTGGTTGGGGAAGGAGTAGCAGCCCATGAGGGTACGCGGGTCGTCGGCGCACGGCCCGATGACCGCCAGCCGCCGGGTCACGAGCGGGTCGACGGGCAGGGCCCGGCCGGGGTTGGACAGCAGCACGATGGAACGTTCCGCGACCTCGGCGGCCAGCTCGCGGTTGCGCGCGCTGTCCAGGTCCACGTCCTCGGCGCCGTCCGGGACGAGCGGGCCGCCGTCCAGCAGGCCGAGGTCGACCTTCTGCCGGAGCACGCGGCGTACCGACTCGTCCACGAGCGCCTCGTCGACGTGGCCCGCCTTCACCTGCTCGACCAGGTTGCGGCCGTACCCGCGGGTGTCGGGGAGCTCCACGTCGATCCCGGCCGACAGCGCGATCGCGCCCGCCGCCGCGACGTCCTCGGCCACCCGGTGCATGGACGCGAGGAACGGGACGGACCAGTAGTCCGACACCACCGTCCCCTCGAACCCCCACTCGTCCCGCAGCAGCCGCCGCATCAGGTCCGCGCTGGCGGCGGCCGGGACGCCGTCGAGGTCGGTGTAGGAGTTCATCACCGAACGCGCGCCGCCCTCGCGCAGCGCCGTCTCGAACGGCGGGAGGATCACGTCGGCGAGCTCGCGCGGGCCGATGCTGACGGGTGCGTGGTTGCGGGCCGCGCGCGAGGCCGCGTAGCCGGCGAAGTGCTTCAGGGTGGCGATGATCCCGGCGTTTTCCAGCCCGCGCACGTAGGCCGCGCCGATCTTGCCCACCAGGTACGGGTCCTCGCCCAGCGTCTCCTCGACCCGCCCCCAGCGATAGTCGCGTACGACGTCCAGCACCGGCGACAGGCCCTGGTGCACGCCGGCGTCCCGCAGATCGGCGCCGATCGCCGCCGCCATGCGCTCGACCAGACCGGGGTCGAACGTCGCCGCCCAGGCCAGCGGCGTCGGGTACGCGGTCGCCCCGAACGTCGCGAACCCGGTCAGGCACTCCTCATGGGCGATCGCGGGCACGCCGAGCCGGTTCGAGGTCACCACGCGCTCCTGCAGCTCCCGTAGCCGGGCCGCGCCCTCGGCCGCGGACAGCGGCTCGGTGCCGTACACGCGGGTGAGATGCCCGACCCCGTCGCGCAGCCGCTCCTCCAGCCCCTCCACCGCGGCGAAGCGGTCCTGCAGGGGCGCGACGTTGCCGGGGTCGTCGGTCTGGATCCACACGGAGCCGAGCTGCGCGACCTTCTCCTCCAGCGTCATCTCGGCCAGCAGGGCCTCGACGCGTTCGGCGGACGGGCGGCCGCGGTCACGCCACGGCTCATTCACGAATGTCATGACTTCCTTAATGTGAGTTCTCAGCCCTTGAAGGCGCCGTCCATGATCCCCGCCACCATCCGCCTGCCGACGAACACGAACAGCACCAGCAGCGGCAGGGTGGCCAGGAAAGAGCCCGACATGGCCAGGCCGAGGTCGACGTCGAGGCTGTTCTGCAGCGCCTTGATGGCGATCTGCGCGGTGTACATCTCGGGCGACTTCAGCACGATGAACGGCCACAGGAAGTCGTTCCACGAGGTGACGAAGCCGAGCAGCCCGAGCACGAACGCGGCCGGCCGCACCAGCGGGAACGCGATGCGCCAGAAGATCTGCCAGGTGTTCGCCCCGTCGATGCGGGCCGCCTGCAGGATCTCGTCGCTGATCGTCGTGGACAGGTGCTGGCGCATCCAGAAGATGCCGAACGCGCTGGCCAGGCCGGGCACGATGAGGGCCTGCAACGTGTCCACCCAGTCCAGGGAAGAGATGATCATGTACTGCGGGATGACCGCGAGCTGCGTGGGCACGGTCATGGTGAGCACGACGATCAGGAAGAGCACGTTGCGGCCGGGGAAGCGCAGCTTGGCGAAGGCGAACCCGGCCAGGGAGCAGAGCACCGCGTGCCCGACGGCGATCGTCCCGGCCACGATCAGGCTGTTGACGATCGAGCGCACGAACGGCACGGTCGTGAACACCAGCTCGGCCAGGTGGAAGAAGTTGCCGCCCGGCGTGATCTTCGGCGGCAGCTGGGTGGCGGTCGCCGAGTCGGTCGTGGCCACCACGAACATCCAGTACAGCGGGAAGATGCAGGCGAACGCCGCCAGCCCCAGCAGGAGGTAGGTCCACCAGGGGACCCGATTGCTCTTGGAGGTCATCAGCGCTCCGGGCGGATGCGGGTGGACAGGAGGTAGTTGACCGTCGCGGCGACGATGACGAGGACGAACAGGGCCACGCCGATGGCCGCGCCGTAACCGAACTGGAACTGGCCGAAGCCCTGCTCGTACAGGAACAACGTGAGCGTCTGGCACTGCCGGATCGCCCCGCAGGTCTGCGACCGGGAGATCAGCAGCGGCTCGGTGAAGATCTGCAGCCCGCCGATCGTCGAGGTCACGACCGTGAAGACGATGACGGGACGCAGCGACGGGATGGAGATGTGGCGGAACTGCTTCCACCCGCCCGCGCCGTCCACCGCCGCCGCCTCGTAGATCGCGCGCGGGATCGCCTGCAGCGAGGCCAGGTAGAGCAGGGTCGTGTAGCCGAACCAGCGCCAGGTCACCATCACGGCGATCAGCAGGTGGCTGCCCCACACCGACTGCTTGAAGTCGATGGGCTCCACGCCGACGAACCCCAGCAGCCAGTTGAGCAGGCCGTAGTCGCGGTCGAACATCTGGGCGAAGACGATCGTGGTGGCCGCCACCGAGGTGATGTACGGCACCAGCATCGACATCCGGAAGAAGACCGCCAGCCGCAGCCGCGCGTGGTTGAGCAGGTGGGCCAGGAGCAGCGCCAGGACCAGCTGCGGGACGGTGGACAGCACCCAGATGCTGATCGTGTTCTTGAGCGCGTTCCAGAACCGGGCGTCGGCGAGCAGGCGGCTGAAGTTGTCGAAGCCGATGAAGACGTGCTCGCCGATGGGGTTCCAGTCGAACAGCGCCACGTAGAACGTGAACAGCAGCGGAACCAGGCCGAAGACCGCGAAGATCAGGAAGAACGGGGCGATGTAGAAGTAAGGGGCGATGCGCTCGCCGATGCTCTGCCGCACCCGAGTCGTGAGCGCGGGCGGCGTCTCCACCGCCCGCGGCGTGCTGAGGCTCGTCGTCACGCTGGTCCTACTTGCCGATGGCCGTCTTGACGTTGGCCAGCGCCGTGTCCCACGCCTTGGCCGGATCGCCCTTGCCCTGCTCGACGTTCGTGATCGCGTTCTGCAGCTCCTGGCCGATGGCGGAGCTGTCCGGGCCGATGTAGAACGGCTTGAGCCCGAGCAGCGAGTTCGTGTAGATCGCGCCGATCGGCGCGCCGGAGAAGAACTCGTCCTTCAGCCCGGTGAGCTTGGCGTCCTTGTAGACCGACGGGGTCGTGGGCAGCGAGCCGGAGTCCAAAAAGTGCGTCAGCTGGCCCTGCGGCGACTGGGTCTTGGTGATGTACTCCCAGGCCGCCTTGGCGTTCTTGGCGCCCTTGGGGATCGCCAGGTAGCTGCCGCCCCAGTTGCCCGCCCCGCCGGGGATGGTGGCGACGTCCCACTTGCCCTTGGTGTCGGGGGCGTTCCTGCGGATCGCACCCAGCATCCACGACGGCGCGGAGATCACCGCGAACTGGCCCTTGCCCATGCCCGCGGTCCAGCCCTCGGTGAACGAGCCCTGCTTGGCCGTGATCCCGGCCTGCACGGCCTTGAGCGACAGGTCGAAGGCCGTCTTGACCTGCGGGCTGGTGCTGTAGACGACGTTGCCCGAGGGGTCGTAGTACTTCTGCGGTCCCTGGTTGACCGCCTGGTAGAACACGCTGGTGGCCGCGTTGTCCATGAACGCCTTGCCGGTCTTGGCGGTGTACTTCTTGCCGGTCTCGATAAAGGCGTCCCAGGTGGACCAGAGCTTGCCCACCTCCTCGCGGTCGGTCGGCAGGCCCGCCTCCTTGAACAGGTCGGCCCGGTAGGCGACGGCCATGCCGCCCACGTCCGTCGGGATGCCGATGATCTCACCGCCCTTGGCGGTGCTCGCGCTCATCACCCAGTCGAGGTAGTCGCCCTTGATCTTGTCGGCGCCGAGCTGGCGCAGGTCGTAGAAGTTCTGGGGCTGCTGGACGAACTTGGGCAGGTCGTCGCCCTGGATGAGGACGAGGTCGGGCACCTTGCCGCCGGCCAGCGCCGTGGTGAGCGCCTGCGCCGTCTCGACCGAGCTGCCCACCTCGGTGAGCTTGATCTGCCAGCCGGGGTTCTGCTTCTGGTAGTCGTCGACGGAGGCCTTCTGGTCGATCCCGGAGAACGACCAGAACTCGAACGACTTGCTGTCGCCGCCCGACGGCTGGGACGGGGTGCCGCCAGTGCCGCCACCGCAGGCGGCCGTGGACAGGGCGAGGGCCGCGGCGAGCACGACCGGGGTTACGTTGCGGAGCTTCACGTCGGTCTCTTTCGGTGGGGGGCCGGCGCTCAGGAGCGGAGCGCTGGGGCGATGTCGTAGTAGGCGGGCGCGGCCGTCACGCCGCGTTTGGAGACAGGTCGATGCATGCCGCGCTCCTTCGAATGGGGGGTTCGCCAGCGCGTCGGAAAGTTTCGGTCCAAGGTCCGATCGTTAAGCCCGGACTCTAGGTCGAATTCCCGAAACCCGTCAAGAACCTCCTCGTAAGACCGCCGAAACAATCGGTCCCACAATCCGAAACCCTCCCGTTAGACTGCGGCCATGACCGCCACCGAGGAGCCGTCCGCCACGCCACAGCCGCTGACCATCACGCAGCTCGCCGAGCTGGCCGGCGTGTCCACCGCGACCGTCTCCAAGGTGGTCAACGGCCGCTCCGAGGTCGCCCCCGAGACCCGCGCCCTCGTCGAGGGCCTCATCCGCCGCCACGGCTACCGCCGGCAGCGCCGGCGCGTCAACGCGTCCGCCCTGGTGGAGGTGGTGTTCCACGCTCTGGGCGGCGACTATCCGATCGAGATGATCAAGGGGGTCGACCAGGTCGCCCGCGAGCACCACCTGGCCGTGGTGATCTCCGACATGCAGCAGCGCTCCGGCCCCGGGCACGGCTGGATCGAAGGCGTGCTGAGCCGCCGCCCGGCGGGCGTGATCGCGGTGTTCTCCGGACTGACCAAGGAGCAGCGCGACCAGCTCGTCACCCGCGACATCCCCATCGTCCTGCTCGACCCGTCGGGCGATCCCGGGCCCGGCGTCCCCTCGGTCGGCGCGGGCAACTGGAGCGGCGGCCTGTCGGCCACCCGCCACCTGCTCGACCTCGGCCATCGCCGCATCGCCGTCATCACCGGGCCCGACTGGGCCCTGTCCAGCCGGGCCCGGCTCGACGGCTACCGCACCGCGCTCGACCTGGCCGGAGTGCCCGTCGACCCCGAGCTGATCGGCTCGGGCGACTTCATCATCGAGGGCGGCCTGGCCCAGGCCCACCGGCTGCTGCGCCTGCCCGACCCGCCGACCGCGATCTTCGCCTGCAACGACGGGGAGGCCGTCGGCGTCTATCGCGCCGCCTACGAGCTGGGCCTGCGCATCCCCGGTGACCTGAGCGTCGTCGGCTTCGACGACCTGCCCTCGGTGCAGTGGGCGGTCCCGCCACTGACCACGGTCCGCCAGCCGCTCACCGAGATGGCCGCCACGGCCACCACCATGCTCATGAAGCTCGCGCAGGGCGAGCCGCTGGCGCAGACCCGGGTCGAGCTGGGCACCGAGCTGATCGTCCGGGCCAGCACCGCGCCGCCGTCACGCTGACCGAAACTTTCTGGATTCTTGCCGTACGTATCGGCGCTACGCGACCGTCTGGAAGGACCGCTTGGAGAATCCGATCATGTAGCCGTCGATGATCGTCGTCACCGGCCGGTCCACCCGGCCGCTCGCCCCCAGCGTGACGAACAGCGGGATGTAGTGGTCGACGGTCGGATGCGCGTACGGCATGCCGGGCGCGCGGGTCCGGAACGCCGCCAGCTCCCCCACGTCGCCCCTGGCCAGGGCATCGGCCGCCCAGGCGTCGAAGTCGGAGGACCAGGCGGGGACGACGCCCCGGTGGAGCATCTCCGGGGTGACGAAGGGGAGCCCGTGCGTCATGAACCCCGAGCCGATCACCAGCACGCCCTCCTCCCGCAGCGGGGCCAGCCGCGCCCCGAGCTCCAGCAGCCGGTCGGGGTCGTGGGTCGGCATGCTGAGCTGCAGCACCGGGATGTCGCCGAGCGGGTACATGGCCATCAGCGGCACCCACGCCCCGTGGTCGAGGCCGCGGCTGGGGTGCTGGTGGACCGGCTCGCTGTCGGGCATCATCGCGGCCACCCGCCGGGCGAGCGCGCCGGCGTCGGGGGTGTCGTACGTCATGGCGTAGTAGCGCGGGTGGAAGCCGCCGAAGTCGTAGACCAGCGGGGTGCCGGCGGCGGGCGCGGACAGGGCCAGCGGCGCGGCCTCCCAGTGGGCGGAGACGATGAGGATGCTCCTGGGCTTGGGCAGCGACTGCGCCCAGGCGAACAGCTCGCCGATCCAGGGCCCGTCGTCGAAGAGCGGGGGCGCTCCGTGGCTGAGGTAGAGAGCGGGGAGCGGGCCGTCGGCGGGCGTCCAGGAGCGCTGGGCCCGCGCCCGGGGCAGCGCGCCGGGCAGGAAAGCGTCGTAGGCCCCGGCGGGGATGTCCGGGTTGAGGATGGACGTCATGAGGGCTCCCGGTTGGGGATGGTGTCGGGGTCGGGCTCCGGGCGCGCGGTGGCCGGGTGCCGGTCGAGGCAGCCGTCGCCGGGGTCGATGGCGTGGGTGATGCGGCGGCCGATCTCGCGCAGCTGCCGGATCTGCGCCTTGGTGAGGGGGTCGAAGACGAAGCCGCGTACGGCCTCGACGTGCCCGGGGGCGGTCTCGACGACCTTCTCCCAGCCCTCCCCGGTGAGGATGGCCAGGGTGTAGCGGCCGTCGTCCGGGTCCGGGGTGCGGCGCACCCAGCCGCGCTTCTCCAGCCGGTTGACGACGTGGGACAGACGGGACAGCGACCCCTCCGAGATCACCGCCAGGTCGCTCATGCGCATGGTGCGTTCGGGGGTCATCGACAGCCCGGCCAGCACCTGATACTCGAAGTGGCTGATCCCGGCGTCGCGCAGCAGCTGCCCGTCCAGCGCGGCCGGCAGCTTGATCAGCACGGTGACCAGAGCCAGCCAGCTCTCCATCTCCTCGGCGGTCAGCCAGCGCGGCTCCTGAGGGTGCTCCATGTTCTCCACTCTAACTTGATGAATCAAGTGATCACGCGTCGACTCACGCTTGACGCTTCAAGTACGACGTGCGTATCTTCCGGTTGAAGCTTTAAGTCATCTCGCCATCGATCGGACTTCCGATGAACGTCGTTTTGTGGATCATCGCCGGCCTCCTCGCCCTGGCCTTCCTCGGGGCCGGGCTGATGAAGCTGTCCCAGCCGAAGGAGAAGCTGGCCACCTCCGGCCTGGCCTGGACGGAGGACTTCTCCGCCGGAGCCGTCAAGGGCATCGGCGCCCTGGAGGTGCTGGCCGGCATCGGGCTCATCCTGCCCGCGGCGCTGGGCATCGTCCCGGTGCTGACGCCGCTGGCCGCCGCCGGCCTGGTCATCGTCATGATCGGGGCCGCGGTCGTACACGTCCGCCGAAAGGAATACCAGGGGATCGTCATCAACGCGGTGCTCCTCCTGCTGGCCGCCGTCGTGGCCTGGGGCCGCTTCGGCCCGTACTCCTTCTGACCTGACGCCCGCGCGTCAGGCGGGCGGGGCGGTGGAGCGGCGGGTCACCAAGGTGGGCGTGACGGAGAAGCGCACCGCCGTCGTGCGGCCCTCGATCCGCTCCAGCAGCAGCCGCCCCGCCGTCTTGCCCATGATGACCCCGTCCTGGTCCACGCTGGTCAGCGAGATGTGCGAAAGGGCCGCCGCGCGGGCGTTGTCGTAGCCGACCACGGAGACGTCGCCGGGGACGGCCAGCCCGGCCTCGTGGATGGCCGCGAGCGCGCCGAAGGCCGCCTGGTCGGCGCCGGCGAAGATGGCCGTGGGCCGGGGCGTGCGGGCCAGCAGCTCGCACGTCCCCTGGTGGCCGCCCTCCTCGGTGTAGGCGGTGGCGGCGAGAGCGATGTGCTCGGCCAGGCCGTGCTCGGCCATCACCCGCTCGTACGTCCTGGCCCTGATGGTGTGCAGCAGCGTCACGGAGCGGACGGCCCCGACGTCCTTCTGCGTGATGTGCGCGATGCGGCGGTGGCCGAGCGCGATGAGATGCTCGACGGCGAGCTCGGCCCCCGCCTCGTCGTCGTCGAGCACGGAGTCGTAGACCGCCGAACGGTCGTGGCGGCCGAGCACGACGGTGGGCGTGTTCCTGGCCATCTCTTCGAGGCGGGCCCTGGCGATGACGGCGGCGACGACGAGGATCCCGTCCACCTGCCGGTCCACCAGGGCGTCGATGGCGCGGACCTCGGCCTCGGCGTCCCTGCCGCTGCCCTGGACGATGATGGCCTGGTAGCCGGCGCCCGCTATCTGCTCGTCGAAGCCGTCGAGGATGTCGGCGAAGAACGGGTTCCTGATGTGCGGCAGCACCACGCCGAACGTGAACGTGCGCCCCCGCATCGCCCGGGCCGCGGCCTGCGGCCGGTAGCCGAGCTCGTCGATGGCGGCCTGCACTTTGACGCGCATCGCCTCGCTGACCCCGTACGCATTGCGCAGCACCTTCGACACGGCGGTGGTGGAGACCCGGGCGTGGCTCGCCACATCGGTGATCGTCACCCGTCGCCGCCCGTCGCGCGTGACCATGTGACGCACCCCGTTCGACTCGACGCGACCCGATTGTACGAGCTCCAGACCGGTGCCGCGATGAATAACGTTACCCATTCAAGAGATCGGATATCCAAGAGTCCACCCGCTCCACGTGGATCACGATTGGGGACCGTTCCTCAAATCGAGCCTTGACCGCCAGGCCCTGTAACGCTTACGTTAACTCGCATCGGGGGGCGTTAAAACGATTCAACGGACCCGGAGGGGCGTTGTGAAGACCTCTCACCGCGCGCTGGGAGCGGCTCTGGCCGTTCTCACGATGACGGCCCTGACCTCCTGCGGCTCAAGCTCGGGCGCCGAGCCGGCAGCCGACGGCACAGTCACCCTGAAATACCTCGTGGACAACGGCCAGGGCTCGGTCGACACGGCCAAGGCCATGACGGAAGCCTTCATGAAGGCCAATCCCAAGATCAAGATCGAGATGGAGACGCGACCGCCCGGCAGCGAGGGTGACAACATCGTCAAGACCAGGCTCTCGACGGGCGACATGACGGATGTGTTCGCGTACAACTCCGGGTCGCTGCTGCAAGCGCTCAACCCGTCGCAGACCCTGGTCGACCTGGCCGGCGACCCGGCGATCCAGAACGTCCAGAAGGACTTCCTGCCGGTGGTGAGCCAGGGCGACCACGTGTTCGGCGTGCCCTCCGGCACCGCCCTGGGCGGCGGCATCCTCTACAACCGCAAGGTCTACGAGAAGCTCGGCCTGCAGGTCCCGAAGACCTGGGACGAGTTCATGGCCAACAACGAGAAGATCAAGGCGGCCGGGATCGCGCCGGTGATCTCGACGTTCAAGGACACCTGGACCTCGCAGCTGTTCGTGCTCGGCGACTTCTACAACGTGCAGGCCGCGGTCCCGAGCTTCGCCGCCGACTACACCGCGGGCAAGGCCAAGTTCGCCACCACGCCGGCGGCGCTGGCCGGGTTCCAGCACCTGGCCGACGTCAAGGCCAAGGGCTACCTCAACGAGGGCTTCGGCTCGGCGACCGCCGACCAGGGCATGAAGATGCTGGTCGAGGGCAAGGGCGCGCACTACCCGATGCTCAGCGCCCAGGTGCCGCCGCTGGTGGACACGATGCCGCAGGCGGCCACCGACATCGGCTTCTTCGGCGTCCCCGGCACCGACGCCGCCAAGAACGGCGCCACCCTCTGGGAGCCGGGCGGCGTCTACATCCCCAAGACCACCAAGAACCTGGACGCGGCCAAGAAGTTCCTGGCCTTCGTCGCCTCGCCGGCCGCGACCGAAGCGGTCAGCAAGGTCGTGCAGCCCTCGGGGCCGTACCGGATCACGGGCGCCAAGCTGCCGGACGACGCCGTGCAGGTGGCCAAGGACCTTCAGGCGTACATCGACAAGAGCGCCACCGCGCCCGCGCTGGAGTTCCTGTCCCCGGTGAAGGGCCCGTCTCTGGAGCAGATCACCGTCGCGGTCGGCTCGGGGCTGACGCCGGCCGCCGAGGGGGCGGCCCAGTACGACAAGGATGTCGAGAAGCAGGCCAAGCAGTTGGGGCTCGCGGGGTGGTGACCAGGCAGGACGCCGGGCCCCGCTCGGGGCCCGGCCCGGCACTCGCGCGGCCGCCCGCCGGCCCGGCCAGGCGCAAGTCGGCCTACCCGTACGCGCTCTACCTGCCGGCGGCCGTCGTCTACCTGGTGATCTTCCTGGTGCCGACGGTGATGGCCTTCTACTTCGCGCTGACCCGCTGGACCCTGTTCGACAGCACCTTCGTGGGCCTGGACAACTTCCGCGACTTCCTGTCCGAGCAGAACCTGCGCATCGGCTTCACCAACACACTGTTCTACGCCGTCGTCACCAGCGGCCTCAAGGTGGTCCTCGGCCTGCTGCTCGGCGTGCTGCTCACCAGCAAGTTGCGGCTGCGCGGATTCCTGCGCTCGGTGGTGTTCTTCCCCGTCCTGGTCTCCACGGTCGCGGTCGGCATCACCTTCAGCGCCCTGCTCAGACCCGACACCGGCCTGGTCAACAAGGCCCTGGCCGTGGTCGGCATCGACGGCCCCGACTGGCTCGGCGACGCCGGCACGGCCCTGCTGTCGGTCGCTCTGGTGGATGTGTGGAAGGGCGTCGGCATCGCCACCGTCATCTACATCGCCGGCATCCTGTCCATCCCCCGCGACTACTACCAGGCCGTGGCCGTGGACGGCGGCGGGGCCTGGCACCGCTTCCGCCACGTCACCCTCCCGCTGTCCTGGCCGGCCACCTACTCGGTGATCATCCTGTCGTTCATCGGCGGCCTGCGCTCGTTCGACCTGATCTGGACGATGACCCGTGGCGGGCCCGGCTTCACCAGCGACACCATCGCCTCGATCATCTACAAGCAGTACCAGGCCGGCTTCTTCGGCCTGTCCACCGCCGGCAACGTGCTGCTGTTCGTCGTGGTCACCGCCATCGTCGTCCCGCTCAACTACTTCCTCGGCAAAAGGCAGGTGCCCGCATGACCGCGCTGAGAAGGCTCGGTGCCGAGGCGATCGCGCTGGTGCTGGCCGGGGTGATCTTCCTGATCCCGTTCGCGCTCATGCTGCTGACCGCGGTCAAGGACCAGACGCAGGCCACCGACCTGGACTTCGCCTGGCCGGCCAACTGGCCGATCGTGCAGAACTTCGTGGACGTGATCGAGGCCCGCGACTACGTGCTGCTGCGCGCCTACGTCAACAGCACCGTCCTGACCGTCGCGTCGGTCGTGCTGATCGTCGTGTTCGCCTCCATGGCCGCGTTCGTGCTGCAGCGCCGCACGGGCAAGCTCGGCTCGGTGGCCAACTTCCTGGTGCTGACCGGGCTGATCATCCCGCCCGCGATCGTGCCCACCATCTGGCTGCTGCAGGCGCTCGGCCTGTTCAAGACCCTGCCGGGGCTGATCCTCATCGAGGTGGCCTTCCACATGGCGTACTCGGTGCTGCTGTTCCGGGCGTTCATCGCGGCCATCCCGCGCGAGCTGGACGAGGCCGCCCAGATCGACGGCTGCACCGGGCTCGCGCTCTTCTTCCGGGTGATCTTCCCCCTGCTCAAGCCGGTCACCATCACCGTGGTCCTGACCACCTCGGTGGCCATCTTCAACGACTTCGTCAACCCGCTCTACTTCACCCCCGGCGACGACAACGCCACCGTGCAGGTGACCCTCTACAACTTCCAGAGCCAGTACAACACCCAGTGGAACCTGCTGTTCATGGACATCGTCCTGATCACGATCCCACCGCTGCTGCTCTTCATCTTCTTCAACCGCAAGATCGTCGCCGGCATGACCGCCGGCGCCATCAAGGGCTAGGAGACCCGTGACCCTCGTGCATGTCGAAGCGCCCGTCTTCGAACACCACCACGACCCCATCGGCATCGGCGAAAGCGCTCCGCGTCTGTCGTGGACCGTCGCCACCGAACTCCCCGGCTGGCGGCAGCAGGCGTACGAGATCGAGCTCAGCGACGGCACGGCCCCCGGCCGGGTCGAGTCGGCGGAGTCGGTGCTCGTGCCCTGGCCGGGCGGCGAACTCGGCTCGCGCGAACGGCGCGGCGCCCGGGTGCGCGTACACGGCCGCGACGGCTCGGTCAGCGACTGGAGCCCCTGGTCATGGGCGGAGGCCGGGCTGCTGGAGCCGGCCGACTGGACGGCAGGCGCGGCGGCGCCTCCGCTGGAGCTGCTGGGCCTCCCCGACGGCCCCGCGCTGCTGCTGCGCCGCGACTTCACCGTCCGCGGCCCGATCGAGCGGGCCCGCCTGTACGTCACCGCCCACGGCGTCCACGAGACCGAGATCAACGGCCACGTCGTGGGCGACGACGTCCTGGCGCCCGGCTGGACCAGCTACGGCCACCGCCTGCGCTACCGCACGCACGACGTCACCGGCCTGCTGACCGAGGGTGCCAACGCCATCGGCGCCACCCTCGCCGACGGCTGGTATCGAGGCCGGATCGGCTTCCGGGGCGGCAAGAGCGACCTGTACGGCGACCGTACCGCGCTCATCGCCCAGCTCGAGATCGCCTACGCCGACGGCACCACCGACGTGCTGGCCACCGACGGGAGCTGGCGCTGCGCGACCGGGCCCGTCACCGCCGCCAGCCTGTACGACGGCGAGAAGTACGACGCCCGCCTGCTGCCGTCCGGCTGGTCGGGCCCCGGCTTCGACGACGCGGCCTGGCTGCCCGCCGACTCCCTCCCGCACGACCCGGCCCTGCTCGTCGCGCCGACGGGCCCGCCGGTCCGGCGCATCGAGACGCTGGCGCCGGTGGAGACGCTGACCGGGCCGGACGGGGAGACGATCCTCGACTTCGGCCAGAACATCGCCGGCCGCCTGCGCATCCGCGTCCAGGGCCCGGCCGGGCACACGGTGACGCTCCGGCACGCCGAGGTCCTGGAGAACGGCGGGCTGGCCATCCGCCCGCTGCGCGACGCCGCCGCGCTCGACCAGTACACGCTGCGCGGCGACGACGGACCGGAGGAGTGGGAGCCGCGCTTCACCACGCACGGCTTCCGCTACGCGCGGATCGACGGCTGGCCCGGCGAGCTGGACCCGGCCTCCGACGTCGTGGCCGTGGTCTGCCACACCGACATGCGCAGGACCGGCGACTTCACCTGCTCGGACCCGCTGCTGTCCCGGCTGCACGACAACGTCGTGTGGAGCATGCGCGGCAACTACGTCGACCTGCCCACCGACTGCCCCCAGCGCGACGAGCGGCTCGGCTGGACCGGCGACATCCAGGTCTTCGCACCGGCCGCCGCGTTCCTCTACGACTGCTCGGGCCCGCTGGCGTCCTGGCTCGCCGACCTGGCCGTCGAGCAGGTCCAGGAGGGCACCGTGCCGCATTACGTGCCGTGGGTGCCGCTGCTGTTCGGCAACTCGCCGACCGCCGCGTGGGGCGATGCCGCGGTGCTCGTGCCGTGGACGCTCTACCAGCGCTTCGGCGATCTCGGGCTGCTGCGCCGGCAGTACGCCAGCATGAAGGCGTGGGTGGACCAGGTGGACGGGCTGGCCGGCGGCGACCACCTGTGGAACGAGGGCTTCCAGTTCGGCGACTGGCTGGACCCGGCCGCGCCGCCGGACGACCCCGGCAGGGCCCGTACCGACCACGCGCTCGTCGCCACCGCCTACCACGCCCACACCGCCGCGGTCCTGGCCGAGACGGCGGCCCTGCTGGGTCACGACTCCGACGCCGGGCACTACGCGGCCCTGGCGCGGGAGGTGTGCGAGGCGTTCCGCCGGGAGTTCGTCACCCCGTCGGGGCGGCTGGCGTGCGACACCCAGACCGCCTACGCGCTGGCCCTGACCTTCGACCTGCTGGACGGGGCCGAGCAGCGGGAGCGGGCCGGGCGGCGCCTGGTCGAGCTGGTCGGCCAGGACGACCACCGCATCGGCACCGGGTTCGTCGGCACGCCGCTCATCTGCGACGCGCTCTGCTCGGTCGGGGCGTACGACACGGCGTACCGGCTGCTGCTCCAGCGCAACTGCCCGTCCTGGCTGTACCCGGTGACGATGGGCGCCACGACGATCTGGGAGCGCTGGGACAGCCTGCTGCCCGACGGCTCGGTCAACCCCGGTGAGATGACGTCGTTCAACCACTACGCGCTCGGCGCGGTGGCCGACTGGATGCACCGCACCGTGGCCGGGCTCGCCCCGGCCGCCCCCGGCTACCGCCGCCTGCGCGTCGCACCCCGGCCGGGCGGCGACCTCACGCACGCCTCGGCCCGCCTCGACACCCCGTACGGCCTGGCGGCCGTCTCGTGGGAGCGGGACGGCGAGACGCTCACGGTCACGGCGACCGTGCCCCCGGGGACGGTCGCCGAGGTGGACCTGCCAGGGGCCATCCCGCAGGAGGTGGGCGCCGGGACCCACACGTTCACCACGACGATGTGACCCTCGATGCCGGGCTGGTGGCGGGGTCTACCGCCACCAGCCCGTGCTGCTCCAGTTCCTCCCTCTTCGGACGCTGTGCCTGGAGGCCGGCCACGCGGATGTCGGGTGTCCGTTCAGCTTCCGCCTGGCTTGCGATAGGAGACGACCTTGTCGCCGTTCGCCGGGTAGGCCATGATCAGCAGCCGCTGGGTGCCGTACTTGTCGCCCTTCCAGGGGACCCAGGCGAAGTGCACCCGGATGCGGTAGTGGCCCTTGCGGCCGTAGAGGGACAGGTCGGGCAGTTCGGTGCCGCTGAGGCCGTCCGAGAGCACCATCTGTCCGGACGAGCTCAGGTAGCCGACCTCCACCACCTGGTCCCAGCCCTTGGTCTCCACGGGCGGGCGGCGGGTGTAGGTCTCCAGGGTGACGCAGACGTGGGAGTCGGAGTGGGTCGTCACCACCAGGTGGCCGGGGCCGCTCCCGACCAGTCCGTTGTCCACGGCTTTGGCGTAGACCTCGGCCGGGTCCTCGCCGTGGTCCGTCTCGTCGTACATCTCCAGACCTCCCTCCGGCCACTCGGGCTTCTTGAGGACGGAGGATCGGGCGGGCGGGACGAGGGGGCGGTGGCGCGGGGCCGCGTCGCATTTGCGCTGTTCCTCCGCTTCCCATTCCTCGAACTCCCGGTCTGCGGCGGCGCGTTCGGCCTTGATCGTCGCGTCGGCGCGCGGGCAGATCCCGGCGAGCGTCGAGGCCAGGCTCTCGGCGTTCACCCTTAGGCGGGCCAGCTCCCGCCGGTCGTCGCGGGTGTAGGCGTCGCACAGGCGGCGGCCGTGGGCGAGCAGCACCTGGTCGGGGGTGGTGGCGGCGAACGTACGGCCGGCGCGTACCGCGCACACGAACGCCCGCTCGCCCGTCGGCGGCGGGGGCTCCTCGTCGTACTCCCAGGAGTCGCGCGGCGAGCAGTCCTCGGCCGTGGTGACGGGACCGCGCGCCAGGTCGGCGGCCGGGACGACGCACAACGCCACGGCCACGGCCAGCAGGTGGTGCAGGGGGCGGCGCTTCGGGGCGGCGCCGTACAAAACGGTCAGGATGAGGGCGGACGCGGCGAGCGCGGCGCCGTACCACAGCGGCGAGACCCCGAACCGGAACCCGCCGTCCTCGCCCCTGCCCAGCAGCGCTTCCGGGTAGATCAGCATCCCGTGGGAGAGGGACTCCTCGCTCGGGTCGGGTTCGTACGTGAGGAAGGAGACGGCGCCGATCACAGCGGCGAGCGCCAGGGTGTTGACCGTGGCGCGCAGCAGCGGCCGGGTCCTGCGGACGACCGCGATCAGGATCAGCGCGGCGGGCGCGCCCACGCCGACGAGCACGTCGAAGGCGAACCACGTCATGATCGCGCCGGCGCCCGTCTCCTCGCGCAGGAACCTCTCGATCACGCCCCTGGGGCCGATCCACAGCACCGAGCCCTGCGCGAGATTGACGGCCGCGGGGACGAGCGGGAGCACGACGGCCACGGCCGCGAACGGCCAGGGCCGCGCCGCCACCCGCTCGGGCGCGGGCCGGACCAGGGGCGACTGCGGGATCGGGTTGGCCAGCTCGTGGGCGGAGCGGGCGTCCCACACCATGCCGAAGACGCTCGCCGCGCCCAGGAGGCTGTGGTAGAGCAGGGAATAGTTGATCTCGTCGTACAGCAGCATGTACGAGTACGACGACGGCGACACGAACGACATAACCCCCGAGATCGCGCCCGTCCACACCGTGGTCCGGCTCCAGCGCGGATCCCTGGCCTGGCCCACCAGGATCGGCACCATCCACAGGACCCAGATGAATTCGTCCAGCCCGCCGAACGAGCCGATGCTCACGAGGGCAGCCAGGTCGAACCAGTAGGCGATGCTGGTGGCGATCAGCGAGACGGCGCTGAGCGTGCCCGCCACGAGCGCGAGGAGCCGCCACGCCCGGGACAGCACCGGGGCGATGACCAGCGGAAACAGCCAGACGACAAGCAGCTGGAGCAGGCCGCCGAGCACGCCCGTCCACCATGCGTACGGGATCGGGAGCCGGACGACCAGCGTCACGGCGAGGCCGGCGTACAGGGCCGCTCGGAGCAGCGCGACCCGCCTGCCCCTGCCGGTCGGCGCTCCGGCGGCGCGCCCGCGCAGCGCCTGCCAGTAGGCCCAGCCCTGCAGCAGCCCGGCCGCCACGACCAGGAGCTCCGCCCACCAGACGAACGGAACCTCGCGCGGGTCCCACTCCCCCACGACCAGCCGCCGCAGCAGCGCGGGGTCGCGGGTGACCAGCGCGACGACGCCGAGCGCGACGACCAGGGCCGCGTAGGCGAGGGCGAGCGGCGCGGCGATCCGGCCGAAACGGTAGCGGCGCACGGGACATCCTCGGGGGGCGGTTCGGACCGGGCAAAGGCGCCCAACCCTAGCGAGCCACCCCGAAGATGATCAAGTATCGGTGGTCAGCCGATGCGGAGCGGGAGCGTACGCGGTCCGCGGACCTGGCCCGTGGCCCAGGTGACCGCCGCCGGGTCGTCGAGGCCGAAGACCGGGATGCGCTCCAGCCACACCTCCAGGGCGATCCGCAGCTCCATGCGGGCCAGGTGGGAGCCCACGCAACGGTGGATGCCCAGGCCGAAGGCGGCGTGCCGGTTGACCTCGCGGTCGATGACGACCTCTCCGGCCCGGTCGAACTGCTCCGGGTCGCGGTTGGCCGCCGGGAACGACAGCAGGACCCAGTCGTCGGCCTTCATGTCGACGCCGTTCCAGCGCATGTCCTCCTTGACCAGCCGCGCCATGGTGACCGGCGCGTAGGCCCGCAGGAGCTCCTCCATCGCGGCCGGCAGCAGCTCGGGCTCGGCCACCAGCCGCTCGCGGTCGCGCGGCGTCTTGGCCAGATGCCACAGCGACGCCCCGATCGCGCTCCACGTGGTGTCGATCCCGGCGATCAGCAGCAGCGCCATCGTCCCCGCCACGTGCGAGGACTCCAGCTTCTGCCCATACAGCTCGGCGTCGACGAGGTAGGTCGTCAGGTCGTCGCGCGGGTGGTCCACGTGGTCGCGGATCTGGACGAGCAGGTAGTCGAACAGCTGCTCCATCCCCTCCATGCGCTTCTCCGCCGGCCGGTTCACGCCTTCGAGCGCGTTCTCGATGAACTCGCGGAAGCGGGGCCCGTCCTCGGGCGGGAAGCCGAGCATGTCGGCGATGACCCGCATCGGGATGTGCTGGGCGTAGTCGCGGGCCGCGTCCACCACGTCCTGGCCGGCTAACCCGTCAATGAGCTCATGGCAGAGCGCCCGCGTCGACGCCTCCCGCCTGGCGACGGCGGTCTTGGTGAACGCCGGCAGCAGCAGCCTGCGCGCGTCGTGGTGGAACGGCGGGTCGGAGGAGATCGGCGGCGAGCCGCCGATCGGCGCGACCTCCCGGTGCGGCCGGAAGTTGCTCATGATGATCGAGCGCGAGGAGAAGCGCTCGGTGTCGTACGCGATGGCCGCCACGTCCTCGTGCCGCGTCGGCAGCCAGCCGCCGCCGAAGCGGTCGGTGTGCGCGATCGGGCAGCGCTGCCGCAGCTCGTCCTGGATGGGGTACGGGTCCGCGGCCCACTCGGGCTCCAGGTGGGAGAAGTCGGTCGCCCAGTCGGACACCGGGCCGGTGACGATCTCGTTGCGCGTGCCGAGGGGCGGGTCGTCTCCCGTGCCCCGGAAGTCCTGGCTGAAACGGTCGTCAACGGTCATCTCACGCCTCCTCCACGAGGTCGATCGCCCGCTCCGGGCAGTTGGCCACCGCCAGGCGCGCCGCCGGCTCCTCCCCCGGCGGCACGACGCCGTCGCCGACGACCTGCCCGTAGCCCTCGCCGTCCTCGCCGAACAGGCCCGGGGCCAGGTCGTAGCAGCGGCCGTGTCCCTGGCAGCGCCCGGGATCGATCTGTACTTTCACTGCGGCTTCTCCGCTCTCTCTGGTGGGGCGATGGGCGGGTCTTCCGCTCTGTCCGGTGGAATGTTGGGCGGGTTCTCCGCTCCGTCCGGTGGAATGTTGGGCGGGTTCTCCGCTCCGTCCGGTGGGGCGATGGCGGCCACGACGCGGGTCAGCAGCGCCGACCACTCGGCGTCGTCGACGGCGTGCAGGTCCGGCGTGATGAGCGCGCTGCCCATCGCCAGCAGCAGGCAGAAGTGGGCCAGCGCGTCCGGCGACAACCCGGGGTCCAGCTCTCCGTCTCCCTGGCCCGTGCGTACCAGCTCGGCGATCCAGTCGGCCCGCTCCCCCACGTAGTCACGCATCGGCCGGGCGACGTCCTCGTCCCGCCTGGCCGCGACCAGCGCCTCCACGACAAGGTAACCGGGAGCCTCACGGGGCCGCGGCAGCCGTCGCCCGAGAACCAGGAGCAGCTCCGCGGCCGACCGATCGGGGTCGGCGGCGAACAGGCCCGCCAGGATCCGCCGCCCGTGGGCGCGCAGCGCGGCGACGAGCAGCTCCGCCTTGGAACCGAAGTGCGCGTACAGCGCGCCGTTGCTCACCCCGGCGGCGGCGGCGATGTCGGCGACGCGCGTGCCGTCGTACCCGCGTGCGGCGAACACCTCGGCAGCCGCCTTCAGCAACCGCTCACGCGTCTCGGCGGCCCTGACGCCCGCGATGCGACCCATGAGTGAATTTAAAGATTGTTCATTTGATACGTCAAGCACGTCCCGGTCGCTGTCTGAGCGTCTGGGCCCATGCGGCCGGTCGGGCTTCTCGGTCCGGACGTGCCGGGGGCGCGGCGTCGGGACGCGGTATGGCCCGTGCCCCCGACCAGGACTGGCCGGGGGCACGGGAGAGCCCGCTAGCGGGCGCGGTAGGACAGGATCAGGCCGAGACCCTCGAGAGCGGACTTGTCGCCTTCCAGGACCAGACGCCAGGTCCCGGCGGTGAGGCCGGGGGTCGGCAGGAGCTTGCCCTCGTTGAGGGTCAGGCGTCGTTCGCCGTTGAGGAGGAAGCGGGCCGATCCGTCGCCGGCCGGCGAGTACAGGGCGTACACGCCGGTGATGGCGCGGCCGGTCATGCCGGGGAACATGTCCGGGGTGAACGGGAGGGTCAGCGTGTCGTCGGAGCCGTCGACGAACGTCGACCACTCTTCGGGGAACTCCGCCGGGATGTCGCAATAGCGAGCCGTGGCATAGGGCTTGAGCATGCCCTTGACCGCGCCGGCGAAGAGCTCACCGCCCTGTTCGGCGGAGTACTTCACGGTGACGGTGACGTCCAGGAGTTGCGGGGCGCCGCCGGAGGGCAGCTCCAGGCGCCACCGGGAGACCGCGCCGGTGCCCTCGAAGGGAAGGTAGCGCTCGTCGTCGTAGCGAAGGTCGAAGAGCCCGTTGTTGTCCTTGTACTCCTCCAGGTCCGACAGTGCGATCTGCTGGCCGCCGCGCCAGTCGGCGCGCAACGTCGCCGGCATCGGGCCCTTGGGGTCGAGGAGGTACTTGACGGCCTTGGGATCGGCCGCGAGCACCGTCCTGCTGTCCAGCTGGGTCAGCACGGCGTTGAGAGCGATCGGCCCCTCCGGGCCGGTGAAGGTGACCGACACCGTCTTGACGCGCCGGCGGTAGTGGCCGGGGAAGTCGCGGTCGAAGAGGGCCTCGGTCAGGGCGAACTCGCAGCGGCCGGTGGTGCGGAGGCCGAGCGCGGCCACCGGGTCCAGCGCCAGCAGCGACACCTTCTTGGTGATCTCCAGGCCGCGGCGGTCGCTCTCGAGCCACGCCTTGCCCAGCCGCTCCAGGTCCAGCCCCAGGCCTTCCGCGGCGAGCAGGCCGTTGCGCCGGCTCTCCCAGTAGAGCGGCTGGATGTAGTCGGCCTGCCCCTCGGGGACGCCCCGCTCGTACTGGAAGGACCGTTGCGCGGAGCGCGCCATGTCGTACGCCATCGAGTAGGTCTGGAAGTACAGCCCGGCCAGCCGCCCCGACATCCACTGGTACAGCTGGAGGTTGGTGAACTTGCCGGTCATGAAGGCGCCGACGGCCTCCTGGTTGGCGATCTGCTGATCCAGGATCTGCAGTTCGCGCTGGGCGGCCTTGAGCCGGAACTCGGCGGCCTTCACCTGGTGGCCGAGCTGCTCCACGTCGTTGCGGGCGACGGCGAGCTGGAAGGCCCAGTCGCCCGCCATCCGCTCCTGCTCGGCGCGGATGCCGAGCAGCTCGCCGATGACGTTCAGCGCCTCGGCCGCCGACGACGAGGCCTCGCCGCCGTGCTCCAGGGCCTCCGTCACCTGCTCGCGGCCCAGCTTGGTGCCCATGATGAACAGGCCCAGCAGGACGTCCGGCAGGCCCGAGGCGATGGCCGCGCCGGCCTGGAAACCGGTCGCGACGACGTGGGCGACCACCGCCGCGGACATCATGCCGAGCTGCGCCTGCTCCAGCGGCGTCAGCCCGGCGGCGATCAGCCCCTCGTAGTGGTCGACGCGGTTCTGCGCGCCCTGCTCGCTGACCTGCACCTCGCTCAGGCCCTGGGCGGCGATCTCCACCTCCGCCTCGCGCACGGCGCGGGTGAGGGCCAGGATCGTGCCCTCGTGCCGGTTGTTGAGCAGCGCCAGCTCCTCGGAGTCGCGGCGCTCCAGCACGCTGAGCAGGTCGCCGCCGAACTGCCGCAGCTTGTCCACCAGCTCCTGCGCCTTGCGGAAGACGGAGGAGAAGCGGTAGTGCGGCACCGGCAGGGTCGCGGCGGCGGCGAGCCGGTCGAGCGAGGCTCCCGCCGCCGCCCCGCGCACCAGCGCCATCACGTCGGCCGGCGGCTCGAACAGCGGCAACGGCCGGCTGACGCCCATGATGTCGAGCGAGGCCCGGATCTTGCGCAGCCGGTCCTCGACGCGGTCCCAGTACTCCAGGAAGACGCCGTTGGCGGGGACGTGGAAGTACGGTCCCGCGACGCTGGCGTGCACCTCGCCCGCCTTCTCCAGCATCGCGCCGCCCGCGGTGAGCTCGGGAAGCCCATCGTCCGCGGGCGCCCGGCGCAGCTCCTCGTAGGTGAGCGCGGGCGTGAGGGCCCGCGGGCCGAGATCCTCGGGCGGCCGCTGGCCGAGCAGGTCGTAGGCGAAGATGTAGAGCATCCTGGCCTCGTCGACGCTCTCGGCGGTGTACTGCCTGAAGAGCAGGTCACCCCAGTCGAGCAGGTTGTCGACGTACGCCATCACGACCGCGCGCCGGTAGGCCGGCGGACGCAACTCGGCGATGGCGTGCGGGTCGAACGGATCCTCCAGGTACGCCTTCAGCAGCGCGGCCCGGTCGCCCATGAGGTCGTACTGCTGGCGCAGCCGGCCGAGCAGGGCGATGCGTTCCAGCAGGCCCTTCAGCGCCGGCCCGGCCCCCGGCGGCGCCTCCAGCGCGTTGAGCGCCTCCTCGATCGGCGGCACCCCGGCGGTCGACGGCCCGCCGGACGGCAGCTCGGCGAGGTAGTCCTTCTCGGCCTGGCTCAGCTCGCGCTGGTGCTGGAAGGCGGGGGCCATCGGCTCCACCTTGACCAGGATCGCCTCCAGGTCGGCGGCCGGCTTGCTCACGTCGGCCCCTCGGCCGGCGAGCTCGGCCAGGTCGTGGCGGCAGCTCTGGACCAGCGCCTCGACGTCCGCCGCCAGGAACGGCAGGAAGCGCCAGTATCGCGGCATGGTGGGGTCGAAGACGTACTCGTACCAGGTGCGGGCGTCGTCGAAGCGCTGGGCGGCGTTGAGCGCCTGGGCGATGAGCGTGGGAGCGTGGAAGAAGACCTCCCAGTAGTAGATGCCGTTGCCGCTGTTGAAGTCCAGGTGCGTGCCGGCCGGCACTCCCTGCTCCGCGGTCGACTCGGTGACCATGATCGTGGTGGCGTCGGAGACCCGCGTGCTGAAGGACGGCAGCTCGTCGAGCTCCTGGATCTCCGGCGCGAGCAGCGCGGGCACGCCGCCCTCCAGCAGCGCCTTGTTCAGCCTGTACGCCGTGCTGGAGGTGAGCCTGATGACCTCGTGCGGCAGCGCGGCGATCTCGTACGGCCGCTGGACCTTCACCGACGAGGGGTAGGTGACGTACGTGGAGCCGAGGAACAGGTAGAGGTCGGTGCTGTCGAGCACGCCGTCCAGCCCCGTCTCCCAGCCGTCGGGCAGGCCGCCCCAGTTGCCGCTGACCGGGGAGAACTCCTTCATGGACGCCAGCTCTTCGCCGGGCCGCAGCACCGTGTAGTCCTGGTCGCTGAAGACGTAGCGCAGGCCCGAGCGCTGGAAGACGGCCCGGACGCGGCGGCTCATGGGCTTGGGGTAGCCGGGGTCGGCCAGAGCGGCCACCTCGCCGCCCTTGAGCGTGTAGCGGACGTACTCGAGGTTCCTGGCGAGGAACAACGTGGCGTCCTTGCCGCCGGTGCCGGGGACGACGTAGGCCGCGTCGACGCCCTCGTCGGTGACGGCCGTCCTGGCCACGCCCAGGGGCTTGATGGGGGACGGCTCGCTCTGGACGTATTCCCTGGAACCGTTGCCGGACTGGCCCCGGCCCTTGCCGGGTTCCTCGCGGGTGATGGACAGGTAGGTGTGGGTGTCGTTGTTGAAGAAGTAGACGCTCTCGCCGTGGCGGAAGGGGGCGCTGACGGGGCCGGACTGCGGCAGGCCGTCCTTGTTGCCCCGCAGCTGGATCGGGCGCTCGTTCTGGCTGTCCCCGCGCCGGTAGGAGTCGCCGTTCACGAGGAAGACGTCGTCGCCGCGGATCAGGAGCGCCCCCACCGGCGTGTTGCCGATCGCCCACGGCGGCTGGAAGGTCTCCAGGGGGTTGCCGGGACTGGTGCGGCGCATCCACAGGTGCTGTCCGGCCGAGTGGTAGTACTCCACGCCGTTCGCGTCGACGGCGGCGGCGTCCACCTTGTCCCACTGCGGGAAACCCTCTTCGTTGCCGTTGATCAGCTTCGGATAGCCCACGTCGATCCTGCCGAAGGGGGCACCGGAGTAGCGGTAGTAGTACGCGCCGGAGAACAGGTAGAGGAACCCGTCCTTGACGATGGCCGCGTCGACCCCGGCCTTGTCGTTGTACAGGGGGGTGGGGACGTGTCCCCAGCGTTCGGCCGTCAGCGGCTTGCTGAGGCGGGTGGCGGTCGTCCGGGTCGCGGAGACCTCCACGTAGTAGGGACCGGAGCCGCTCTCACCGGTGTTGTTGAAGAAGTACCTGACGCCGCCGGGCAGCTCGACCGCGGCGTGGATCGGGGACCACACCGGCAGCTTGTCAGGATTGCCGCTCAGCTGCCGCGGCTCCTCGCCGCTGCCCTCCGGGGCGATCGGCCGGCACAGGAAGCTGCCGCCCTTGTGGTCGACGCTGATCCACGGGTCGCTCTCGGCCCCGGCCGGCAGGGTCAGCTGGACGACCTTGGACTCCTCGATGGGCTCGCCGAAGATCTGCTCCAGCCGGGACGGCCGCACCGGCTCGGGCACGCCCTCGGCGCGGATGGCGTACAGCTCGGGGGTCAGCGCGAACGCCGACTGCACCTTCTGCGGGCCCTCCGGCTTGGCGACCGTGTAGGTGCAGGGGATCAGGATGGTGTCGTGCGTGCCGCCGTCCGGCACCGGCACGGTGGCGGACGCCTGGACGTACAGGCTGACGGCGTCGACGGGGGCGTCCAGCACGTCCTCCAGGGGCAGGACCTGCGAGGGCACCCATTCGCCGTTGAGGTTGCGGAAGGAGTAGTTGACGCGCACGCGGTACTTGGGCGGCGGCGGGGTGAGCGTGCGGTTGTCGCCGCTCTGCTGCTCGGTGAGCGTGGTCTGGGCGCCGGGCTCGGGCGCGACCGCCTCGGCCGTGGGCCAGAAGACGAAGATGCGGCCGAAGGCGTGCACCGGGTAGACGATCTCGGCCTCGACCTGCGCGTCGACCTTCAGCCACGGCTCCCAGGTGGCCGACAGGCGCCCGTCGTCCCTGAACTCCGCCTCGCGGCAGTAGTAGCGCCTCGGCTCGGTCCTGGTCCGGCCGAACAGCACCAGCCGCCGGACGCCCGCCTCGGCGCCGTCCGCGCGGTAGACGTAACCGCCGGCGATCGAGAGCCTGGAGACCTCGGTGTACTCGTCGAGGTAGCGCTTGTAGGCCTGCTCCACCTTCTCCTGGGTGATCTCGCCTTGCAGCAGGTCGTCCTCCAGGGCACGGAAGGCGGGCGTCTTGGAGCCGCGCAGCTCGGGGCGCAGGTAGTTCTCCGGGTAGAGGAAGACCTTCCTGTTGGCCTCCCACAGGCGGTAGTTCTTCAGCCAGGCCCACCAGGTCCTGATCCGCCGCCTGGTCTCCTCCGGGTCCCGCCCGTCCGGGACCGTCACCCGCTCCAGGTCGAGCAGGTAGCGGTGCACGTAGAGCTGGGCGGCGGCGATGGCCTCGCGCACCCTTGAGGTGCGGCCCTGGCCGCCCATCTCGACGTCGGCCAGCAGCCGGTCGTACAGCTCTCCCGGGGTGCCCGGGGCGATCGAGACGAGGGCGTCGCGCTTGAGCACGTTGATCTCGTCGTGGACGGCGGCCGACAGCGCCTCCCACTCGCCGGTGTACAGGCGCTCCATGATCCCGTAGAGGGCGGTGTTCGCGGTCGCCAGGGCGGGCGAGTCGCCGAAGGCGGGCCGCCACACGTCGGTGTAGAGCGTGGACGGGGCCTCCCCCATCCGGTCGGTGAGCGTGAACAGCTCGACCAGGCGGAGCAGGAACTCGACCTCGAAGCGGTCCTCCTCCAGCCGCACCGGTGCGGCGCTCACCGCCGCGGCCGCGATGGCCTCGGGTTCGGCGGTCAGGAGCGCGGCGTTGCGCTTGGCCCACCTGATCTCGTCGACGTCCCAGCCGAACAGGTCTCCCAGGTACGCGTACGGGTCCTGCACCACGGCCGGCGGGTCCAGCAGGAAGGCGGGCAGGCCGTCCGGGTGCCGGCGGGCGAGGTCGATGAACCTGGAGATCGTGTGCACGTCGCTCAGCCGGTAGTCGGCCGTGCCGCCCCAGCGGTAGCGGAACCGCTGCGGGTAGGTGCGGTCCACCTCGTGATAGCCGCGGGAGTAGCGTACGTATTCGTCGCCCTTGCACAGGTACGTGCGGTCCTCGAAGACGAAGGCGCCGTCGACGCCGGACTCGAAGCGGCCCGGCAGGTCGCCCCAGTCGTCCCGGACGGTACGGGGGTGGCCTTCCTCCACGAACTCCAGCGCGCCCGGACGGTAACGGACGTACTGCTCGCCCTTGAAGGCGTACAGCTCGCCGGTGGGCGCGGCGAAGGCGGCGTCGATCAGCCGGTGGCCGGCGTCGGCGAAGGCGTTGCGCACCTTGCCGAACAGGGCGTTGACAGGCTGCGCGGCCGGTTCGCCGACCCGCAGGCAGCGGTCGCCCTTGATCAGGTGGACGACGCCGGCGGGGCCCGGAGTGCGGAAGGCCGCGTCGAGGCCGTCGGCGAAGTCCGCGGGCGGGTCCTGCATGCGCAGATCGAAGGCGAGGCCGGGGAGGATGGCGCGGGGGTAGCCGTCGTCGGCGTACGCGTACTCGGTGCCGGTGTAGCGGACGTACTGGTCGCCGGAGAACAGGTAGGTGTGCGCGCCGGTGACGATCGTCGCATCCACCTTCTCCCTCTCCACGAGGTTGTTCCGGACGCGGCCGAGGACGGCGAGGTCGCGGGTGGCGGTCGCGGCGCGGGAGACGACGTGGCAGGAGCCGCCCGCGAAGAGGTAGGCGGTGCGGCCGTTGGCGATGGCGGCGTCGATCGTGCGGCCGGTGACCGCGTCGTCGAACGACTCCGGCAGGTTGGCGAAGGCCGCCTCGCGCCGCAGGTTGCCGACGATCTTCTTCGGGTAACCGGGATCGATGTAACGGTATTCGGAGCCGGTGTAGCGGACGTACCGGTCGCCGGAGAACAGGAACGTCGTGTCGTCGCCGAAGACGCAGGCGGCGTCGATCCTGGCGGTCGCGTCGTCGGGCACGAACGGGTTGGGCGACCTGCCCCACCGGTCGCGGATGACGGCGAGCGGGGCGAAGTCGTGCCCGTCATGGCGGGAGTACTGCTCGGAGAGGAAGAAGTACGTCGAGCCGTCCGGCGCGGTGAACGCCGTGCGCAGCGCGTCACCGTCTTCCCTGCTGGATTCGAGGATGCGCTCGAACCCGGGCCAGAGCCGCTCGATCGGGCGCGGGTAGGACCAGGCGCCGGCCCGCTCGTCGTACTGCACGCAGTGCTCGCCGAGCAGCAGGAGCATGGTGTCGCCCGCGAACAGCACCGCGTCGGGCACGGGGTGTCCGGGTATGCGGTACTGCTCGGGCACCCGCCAGAAGCTCTCGTCGGCGAGCTGCGGCTCGCCGTCGGGCTCGGTGTAGTCCGTGCCGGAGTAGACGAGGTAGCGCATGCGGCCTTCCTCGTCGGGCGACTCGAAGAGGTACGTCTTCGTGCCGCGCACGTACGCGAGCGCGACGTCGTCCAGGCCGCCCCAGTGCTCGGAGATGAGCCGTGGCTCGCCGTCGATGGTGAGGCCGGGGTTGGGGGCGGCGGTGTCGGCGGGCCCGGGGTCGGCGTAGGCGACGAACTGGTCGCCGCTGAACAGGTACGTCCTGCCGTCCCGGCCGACGAACGCCGCGTCCACCTTGTTGTCCTGATAAATCGTGTTACGTGGCTTGCCCCACTCCTCGGCGAGGAGGTACGGCCTGTTCAGCCGCGTGTTGACGCAGTTCGGCCCCTTGAACAGGTACGTGGTGCCGTCGGCGCCGCGCAGCACGGCGTCGAGCCCGCTCCGGAACTCCTCCGGCGCCGCGCGCAGCGACCGCGGCGTACCGGTCTCCTGCGCAAACCCGAAGCCTTCGACGGCCTCGATGCCCGCGCGATGGCGCCAGCCGTTCCCGTCCTCCGCCAGCAGCTTGCCGTCCTCCAGGAAGGCGCAGCTCAGCCCGCTCAACGAGGCGTCGTCGTAGCGGCGGTAGAGGCCGTCGGACACGATGTGGCAGCGGCCGGCGCGGAAGAGGTGGACGTTGCGGCGGTCGGCGAAGGCGGCGTCCACGCCGTCGAGCGTGACGTCCAGGGCCGCCATCCCGGGCTCCCGCGACAGCGCGGACAGCGCGGCCGGATAGCCGTCCTGCACGTGGTCGAGCTCCGTGCCCAGGTAACGCACGTACTGGTCGCCGGAGAACAGGTAGGTGTAGTGGTTGTCCACCTTCCTGCCGTCGATCTCCTCCGTCACGGTCCTGGTCAGCGCGGCGTCCACCAGGCCCGTCCGGGCGATCCTGTTGACCACGTTGCCCCAGTACGCCGGGACCGAGGCCGGGTAGCGGTCGTCGGCCCTGGTGTAGTCGCCACCGGAGAAGCGGATGTACCGGTCGCCGGAGAAGACGTAGGTCCGGCCGTCCTTGCCGACGAAGGCGGCGTCCACCCAGGTGAAGGGCAGCAGGCTGTCCCAGTGGCCGTCGATCGTGCGCGGCTCCGACCACCAGCGGTGCCGGGCGTCGGACACCACGAAGCTGTTGCCAGCGAAGAGGTACGTGCGGCCGGTGCCGTCGGTGAAGACCGCGTCGATGACCGCGAAGCGGGGGTCGTCGGCCAGCGAGGCGGGCAGGTTCCACCAGTTGTCGGAGACCGGTTTGGGGTAGCCGGCGTCCGGGGTGGCGTAGTCCCTGGTGGAGTAGCGGACGTGGAAGTCGCCGCCGTCGGCGTGCACCTGGATGTGCAGCGGGTTCCTGCGGAGCGTCAGCGCGATGCCCTGCTCGGTGCCGACGTGCCACGTCCGGTACTCGTCCGTGCCCTCGGAGGTGACGGTGGCCTTCTCGGCCAGGGTCAGGCCGTGCTCCAGGAAGTGGCGGCGCAGCGCGGGCGACAGGCGGCCCTCGTTCAGCTCCGGCTCCTGGGCGAGCGGCACGTCGAACAGGTGGCCGCCCTGGCCGAACAGGTACGTCTTTCCGTCCATCACGAAAGCGGCGCCGACCTTGCGCAGCCCTCCCCAGTCGCCGGCGATCCTGCGCGGGTAGCCGAGGTCGACGACGGCGTAGTCGGCGCCGGAGTAGCGGATGTACCTCTCGCCGCTGAACAGGTAGGTCTTGCCGTCCATGCCCACGAGCCCGGCGTCCACGGCGCCACCGGCCAGCACGTCGGCGACCTTGCCCCAGCGCTCGGCCGTCGGCTGCGGCACGCCGCCGCCGGAGGCGGCGAAGGAGACCGTCCTGCCGTCCTTGAACAGGTGCACCATCCCCGAGACGGGCTCGGTGAAGGCCGCCTCGACGCCGGTGTGGAACTCGCCGGGCAGGCGGGCGAACTCGGTCTCGATACGCCGCGGATAGCCGTCGTCCACCCGCACGCCGTCGTTCTCCAGGCTGTCGGTGTAACGGACCACCTGGTTGCCGCGGAACAGGTACGTCCTGCCGTCGGGGCCGGTGAACGCGCAGTCGAGGCTCTGCGCGCCGTCGAAGGCGTTGCGGATGCGGCCCCACCGGGCGGAGATCGGCTGCTCCTGCCCGCCGATCTCGAAGTAGCGGCCGCCCGCGAACAGGTGGACATGCCCGTCCACGTCCTGGAAGGCCGCGTCGAGCGCCCCGGTGAACGCCTCGGGCAGCGGCGTGTCGTGGCCCTCGGCCTGCCACCATTCGGCGACGCCGCGCGGGTAGCCCTCGTCGACTGTCGTGAAATCGTGGCTCGAGTATCGGATGTACTGGTCGGCGCAGAAGAGGTAGGTTCTGCCGTTCTCGTCCACGTACGCGCTGTCGATCCGGCGCGGGGCCTCGAAGTTGTTCCTGACCTTGCCCCACAGCTGGTCACGGGGGGCCCAGCGGATGCTGCCCGGCTCCTTGACGAACAGCCGCGACACCTCCCGGTCGGGGACCTCGTCACCCTCGTTCCGCTCGACGGCGCGACCGACGATCCACTCGGCGCCGCCGGGGAAGGCGAAGGCGGCGTCGACCCGGGTCAGCCCGGTGAACCGGGGCGACAGCTCGGTCAGCGCCTTGGACCTGGGGTCGAGCAGGGCGTACGTGTCGGCGGAGTAGGCCCAGTAGACGTCGCCGGCGAACACGTAGATATGGCCGTCGGAGCTGCGCAGCACCGCGTCGACGACGTCGACGCCCGGCGGCAGTGCCAGGGGTTCGGGGTATTTGCCGGTCAGGTCCTGGTCGTGGAAGGCGACGGCGACCTCGGTCTCGTCCATGCCGAGCTTGCCGGCCAGCAGCGCGAAGCGGCGGATGCGCTCGTAGGCGGCCTGGAAGTGCGGATCGGACAGCCGCCGGGGGACGGCGATGACCGGCGGGATGAGGATCTCCATCGCCTCGGGCAGCCCGCCGGCGACGCCCGCGCAGATCGCCGCGGCGCTCTCCTGGGGCACCCCGAACGCGTCGGCCAGCGCGGAGGTCAGCGCCTCCTGCTGCTGCCCGGCACGGCTCTCCAGCGTGGCGGTCACCTCCTCGACCGCCTCGGCGAGCGCCACGGCGACCGCGTGCAGCAGGAAGAACACGTCCCGCTCGAAGTCCTCCAGCCCCTGCAGGGCGAAGCTGACGACGTTCGCCGGGTTGGCGAAGAAGGGGACCGCCTCGCGCGGCACGGACAGGCCGTCGGTGAGGTGTCCCTGCGCGATCAGCTTCTCGACGACCAGCCCCTGCTGCTCGTCGTCGAAGCCGAGCTCGCCCAGCGCCTCCAGGTGGATCCGGTACGGCCGCTCGTCCTGCGCGCACTCGGCGACCCGCCGGGCCACGATGGCGGTCTCGGCCGCGGTGAACCCGTCGCCGAGCGTCTCCACCTCGGCGACCGGCCAGCCGTCGCTCAGATAGATGCCCTCCATCGCGGCCATCGCCCGCTGCGCCATCGCCAGGTCCGCGACCTCGGTGAAGTCCTCGGGGGTGAAGGTGTAGAGCTCGGCCTCCAGCTCGCCGATCTGCCGTTTCGCGGCGTCGAGCACGGCGTTCCGGTGCGGGTGGAATTCCGGCGGCAGCGCGAAGTCGGCGGGCCGGAGCGCGGCCAGCGCCTGCTTGTTCAGATAGCGGCCGTTCTCGTCGATGTAGCCGTTGAAGCGCAGCCCGTCCATCAGCCGGGCCAGCCGCGCCTCGCTGAGCCGCAGCCCCGTGAGGAGCCCGGGGTCGAGGACGAGCGGCTCGGCGCGGAAGGCGTCGATGCGCCGGCGCAGCAGGGTGAGCACCTCGGGGGCGACGTCGGACAGGCCGGCGTTGACGCGGAACGCCTCGACGTTCTCCTCGTCGGCGAAGAACGCCGGATCCTGGACGGCGCCCTCCTCGTCGACGTACCCGTGGTAGATCAGGTTGTCGTACAGCTCGTCGAGCTGGCCCTGGGACAGGTTGCCGACCGTGGCCAGATCGGAGGGATAGAAGGACGAGGTGCCGTTGCCGACGCTGTTGATCAGCTTGAACAGCGCCTCCTTGAACGACGCGAAGTCCCGCTCCAGGTTCAGGGCGTAGTCGGTCTCGGGCATGCCCTCGGTGACGAGCGTGCCGTCAGCACGCAGCCGTCCGCTGAAGACGAGCTGCGCACGGATCTTGCCGGCCAGCCGCTCACCGAGCCCCAGTCCGATGAGGTCGTCGTCGACGATCATGCCGAGGGAGGTGACCGCCTCGTGCGCGGCCACGGCCACCGTGTCCGGGTCGAGGCGCAGCAGCCGGGCGTCGCGTTCCGACACCACCGCGCCGGTGTGGGTCGCCAGCACGTCGTGTACGGCCTGCGCGGCCCGCGGCCCGAAGCGCTCGCCCTCGAACATGGCCGGCTCCATGGCCACCGCCTGGAACCGCTGGTCGAGGCCCTCCAGCACCGCGAGCCGGTCATCCCCGCCGGACGCGCCGGGCCCGCCGGGCCCGCCGGACCCACTGGACCCGCTCCCCAGGATCTCGGCCAGTTCCTGGGCGCCGAAGCCGCCGTCCTGCATCCAGCGGGCGACCGCGAGCAGCGTCTGGGCCAGCCACAGGCCGGAGACGGGGTCGCCGCCCTCCAGGATGCGGTAGCAGTCCTGCGTCTTCGGCTCGACCCCGCCCAGGAGGGAGAACGTGGAATACCGCCACAGCGACGGGTCGCTCTCCAGCACCCCCAGCAGGTCGAACAGCTCCCCTGCGGACATGCCGAGCGCCGAGGTCAGCCTGCCGGTCCGCCGCAGCAGCGCGATCTGTGACGACCCGATCGGACCACGGTCGAAGGGGCTCGGCTCCAGGGCGCTGTAGCGGTCGCGGTAGCGCCGCACGGTCTCCACGATGTCGCTCTCGGAGGTCCCGATCCCGATGGCCAGCTTGCGGCGGTACTCCTTGTTGTGCGGGCCGAGGATGTCGCCCGACATGGCGGGCAGCTCCTCGGGCACCGGCTCGACCTCCGCCACCAGCCCGCACACCGCGTCGACGGTGAGGTCGTAGCCCTGCCGCAGGTGCACGGCGAGCGCGGTGATCCGCAGCGCGGCCGCGTCGAGCGTGCCCCCGCAGCACGTGGTCAGGACGCGATCGAGGTCGCTGAGGCCGAGCCCGGTCCACCTGGCCAGCCGGACGATCCGGCTGATCCGGTCGTACCAGCCGGAGGTGGCCCCCTCCAGCCGCGTACCGTCCGGCGACATGGTGACCGGCTCGCTGCCCTGGTTGACGTACGAGTCCTTGGGCGGGCGCACGAGGTCGTCCGGCTCCCCGAGCAGCTCCCGCAACTGCAGCGCCGACAGGCCCGTCGTCTGCTTGAATCGTTCCACATCCGCGAGCGAGGTCAGCGGATCCTGCGGTGCGAGCCCGTAGAACGCCTTGATCCCCGCCTCGTCCGCCGGTGATGTCAGATGCGTGACGGCCTCCGCGGACAATCCCAGGAACAGCCGGGCCACCGTGTCGGCGTCGGCCACCGGAGCGAAGATCCGGTAGAGCTCGTCCGGTCCGGTCCTGAGGTGCCGGAGGTAGGTCTTGAAGCGCTCCTCGTCCAGCGAGAACGGCATCCCGAACGGGTACTTCAGCCGCTGCCGCATCCGCTCGTACGGCTGGTCCCCGGCGAGCCTCTCCAGCAGCTCGATGACGATGTCCAGGTAGGGAGCCTCGCCGAAGGTGTTCTCCCCGTCCAGCAGGACCCTCTTCAGGTCGGCGCGCCGGTCGTCGCCGAGCAGCGACGGCTGCTCCAGAACGGTCTCGAGCAGCCCCAGGAGATCCGCGAGATAGGCCCCCGGCGAGTAGACCGTCCTGGCCTCGTCCTCCTGCCGATGATCGAGATTCGTGTCGTCGAACAGTTCCTCGTAGCTCGGGATCGGCTCGTTGCCCGCCATGCGTCCCCCCTCAGAGAAGCCTGTGTAGTCCGGACCGACTCCACAGAGCGGCCCGCGCCCTCACAGATACAAGCGCAGAAACCGCGCCACGAATATGGCGACAAAGCCACCTGTGCTCACCCGGCCCAGCGGCGGACCATCCCTCCCGTCACTGGTTCGCGCGCGTCGACAAGTCACCGGATGCGATGAAGCGGCGCGCGATCGTCGGCCGGGCCCTTCAGGAGCCGGTGTCGTTGGCGCTCTGGGCATCAGCGAGCCGCAGCTCAGAGAAGCGCGCCACGAATGTGGCGGACAGGGAACCTTTGCACGCTCGGCCAGAAGGTGGACGATCGATCGGTCATCAGGCAGGGGGAGCCTTGAGCAGAATGGCTGGGGGGTCATGAAAAAGAAACCGACCATCGGCGCGACCAAGAACAAGCGTCAGCGCAGGCGTACGATCGGCGGACCAGAAAAGATCACGCCTGGCATATCCGACATGTCTGACTTGCCTATCACGAAGCGTGACGTGTCGGTCGCCTCCGCACCGATCTCCACATCGACGCCGCCGGGCTGGCAGAAGTTCACCGAGAAGCCCGACCCGGCCACCGCCAAGGTGGTGGCGAAGGCGCTGCAGGACAGAACGTTCTCCGCCCAGCGCATGGCCGAGATGCTGGCCCAGCGCTCGGCGTCTGAGCGCAGCACGATGTCGCGGCTCATCGTGACGCAACTCAGAGGCAATCTCGCCCTCGACTTCCTGAAGGCGACCGCCGGGGTTCGTCTCGTCAAGCCCAAGACGCCGCAGAAGCAGCCTGAGGGCGATCGCGCGCCGGGCCGCAACGAATCGTTCGAGGCGCTCGACCTGGCCACGCCGGTCAAGGGCGCCATCGACCTGGTCGAGCTCGCGAAGCGGACCGACGACGCGGACGACGCCTCGTCGATCGCCTACCTCAAAAAGGCGTTGGCCGACATCACCTTGATCAGCAGCGGCAAGGAGCCGTACTCGCGGCTGCGCCGCACGGCGCTCAAGAAGGTGGCGGCCCCCGCGCAGAAGCACATCGCCAAGCAGGTGGGCTTCCGTACGGCGGGCAGCAAGCGCACCACCGGCCAGAGTAACCTGACGACCCAGCACGACCTCGAGTCCAGCTACTGGCGCTCGTCCTTCGGCGAAGCCCTGGATGATTTCGCGGCGAAGCTGCAGGCGGACCACAAGCTGCAAGAGGGCGACATCCTGGTCAACAGCCCGCGCGTGCTGCGCAAGCTCGAGATGGTACTGAGCCCGGAGGTGCTGGCCAAACTCGAGATCCGGCCGCTCAGGGGGGAGACGGGCATCAGCGTGCTGAGGGGGGCCAGCGACAGCTCCTTGAAGTGGAAGGAGATCCTGGAGGGGATCGGCGCGACGCCGTCGGCGTACCAGCTCTACGAGCTCATGGACGCGGACAAACCCCGGCCCAAGCCGGACCTCGCCTTCGACACGCACGCCGACCTCGCGCAGCTCATCACGTCCAGCGCGTTCTCCCGTCTGCAGGACTTCGCGCGCGGGAAGGGCGAGCTGGCGCCGGTGTGCGCCATGGTCGAGCACCTCCTGCTCGGCCTCACCGACAAGCTCGGCCCGGGCCGCTACGACGCGCTGACCGCCGACGCCCTGGGCTCGCTGCGCCGGCTCCTCGACATCGTCGTCGAGGATCCGAACCCGTCGACGGCGTTGCGCGCGGTCGACCTCATGATGGACGAGATCACCGTCGTGCTCGCCGTGGCCAAGAACTACGGACATGTTGACTATTGGGCGACGATGAAGGACGTCCTGCTGAAGCGGGCGCCGAGCATCGCACCGTACGTCGGCAGGGAGATCGAGCTCAGCAGCCACCTCATGACCAGCGGCATGGACGCGCTCGGGACGGCGCTGTACATCGCGCTGTCGTCGCGGCGCACCGACCAGGTCTCGCGTCCCACCGAGGGCATCGACTACTTCGAGACCGGGATGCTGCTCGGCAACCTCAAGAAGGGGGAGGTGACGAAGCCGCGCAAGGATGTCGTGGTCGCGGCGCTGAACCCGAGCACGCCCTTCGAGTCGTCATCGGCGAAGAACCTCGTCGATGGCGTGCTCAAGGATCTGAAGACACGTAAGCGGGATGACCCGCCGTTCGCGCTGATACTCGACACCACCGTCGAGGACGGGCTGGACCCGTCCACCGGCCGGACCCGGCTCGACGAGGTGCTCAACGGCCTGAAGGACGTCATCGCCGACGGCAGCCTCGAGGTGTTCCTGTGCAAGAGCTTCCAGAAGTACGCCTCCTTCGGCACCGGCAAGGTCGCCGCCGGCGACCTCACGGTGTTGTCGAAGACGCACAGCATCGAATCCCAGCGCACGCAGTCTGAGGCGCGGCTGCAGGAGCTAGAGCTCGATCTCGCCCGGCATGACGAGGGACAGCTCGTGATACACATGCTCAAGCACGGCAACCAGGACGAGCAGGCGCTGATGCGCAGCGCCGCCGGTAACGCCGAGTTCGTGAACAGGTTCTGCTGGCCGGTCACGCATACGGACCTGGGGTCTCCGTACGTGGACGGCATCCCCCTGCTCCTGCGCTCGAAGCCCGGGGGCGAGATGACCGCGCTGTTCCAGAAGCTCGCCCTGGTCGACTGGCGCGGCAGCTTCTCGTTCCTGCGGACGTCGTTCGTCGACCTGATCCCTGGGCCGTGGGGAAAACCGACAGAAGGTCAACAAGAGGACTGGTACACGCGCATCAACACCGGCCAGGAGTCGAAGCAGGCGATGGTCGAGTACTTCTACGCGTTCGGCCACCTGGCCACCGGCACGCTCCCTGGGAAGAACGAGCCGACGACTCAGACCAGCCTGACCCTGAAGGGCGTGATGGACCACTGGAAAGCGCTGGGCGGCGTCAAAGACGATGCCGACATCGCGCGGTACCGGGACAGCATCATGGCCTCGTACTGCGTGTTCGCGTGCCAGAACGCGCGCTACAAGCCGGACGTGCTGCCGATGCTCCTCACGTTCTTCGCGACGCCGACGCCCGGCGTCTCGATGGAGACCCTGCGCTATCTCGCCGGCGAGCTGATCGCGATGACGAATATGACAGGCGTGAAATCCCTCGATCCCGACGCCCTCACGGTCCTGGGTGAGCAGGCGAAGGATTTCACGATGCCAGGCATGGAAACGCTCGACGCGAACGGCGCCCTCGCGGCGCTGCGTCGCGCGGCGGAGGTCCTCCCCAGCTGGTCGATGAAGCCCTTCGCCCAAGTACTCAAGAACAAGCTCAACCTCGATCCCGACCCCAGCGACGATTCGGAGGAGGAACGCCGGATGCGCGATCTCATCGACCGAGCCCTCAAAGCCTGAGGCCGGCGGGCGATCAGCCGGTCGATCACGATTCCCGGGCCCGGGACGCCCCGCCTCCCCCGACCGCGGCGTCCCGGGCCGTAGCCGGCCCGCCAGGACATGATCCGGTGCCGGCGCACGACAGGCGTCCCGCGTGTCATCGCCCGTCTCGGAGAGCGACCGCTTCGGCGCGAGACAGCACCTGCTCCAGTTGTGCCGGATCGGCCGCGCCGCCCGCCGACAGGACGGTGCCGGTGCGGTCGGTCACCACGACGTACGGCGGCCACGGGATGTCGTTGCGGTCGAAGACCTCCGGGTCCACGATCACGGGCAGCCCGGCGCCACCGTATCCCTCCACCGCGCTGACCAGCGCGACATCCAGGCGGTCGGCTGTCGCGACGAACTCCGTCAGCATCGCCTTGCACAACCCGCACGCCGGCGAGACCAACGCGTACATCGTCCGGTCGCCGGCCGGCTCCGGCCTGCCGTTGAGCGCGAAGCGCGTGCCGGGACGCGGCCCGTACGAGGCTCTCTCCGCACGTAGCAGCCGCGCGGGCAGGAAGGCCAGCCCGAGCAGGACCGCCGCCACCGGAAGCTGGACGGGCGCGAACGCGACCGGCCCGGTCCAAGCTGCCGTCACCGCGAGGACCAGCAGCAGGCCGGTACGCAGCAGCGTGCCGGCCCCGACGAGGTCGCGGCCGCCGAAGCACCCGCAGTCCACGGCCATCCGGCGCCGCATCACGGAGGCCATGGCCGCCAGGAACGCGGCGAACAGGACTGCCGCCACCACGGCGCCCCACCGCCGGCCGCCTGGAGCGAGCAGCAGCGCGCCGGCGGCCGGCTCGGCCACGAGCACGCCCACCGCGGCCGGCCTGGCCAGGCCGCCCGGCAGCACCTGGTAGCCGGCCACCGACCGGGCGAAGCCGGGCACGTCCCGCAGCTTGACCAGCGCCGCGACCAGCAGCACCGCGGTCACGGCGAGGTACGCCGACTCGGCGACGATCATGGCACCGTCTGGTGGTAGGCCGAGGCCTGCAGCTCGTACAGGCCGGCGTACAGGCCGTCGCGTTCCATCAGCTCGGCGTGCGTGCCCTGCTCGGCGATCGCGCCGCCGTCGAGCACGTAGATGCGGTCGGCGTAGCGGACGCTGGCCAGCCGGTGGGTGATGAGCACGACGGTGCGGCCGGCGGCGTGGCCGCGGATCCGCTCGAACAGGGCGTGCTCGGCACGGGCGTCCAGGGCCGAGGTCGGCTCGTCGAAGATGACCAGCGCGGCATCGTCGCGGTAGAAACCGCGTGCCACGGCGATGCGCTGCCACTGGCCGCCCGACAGGTCGTGGCCACCCCGGAAGCGGCGGTCGAGCAGCGCGTCGTAGCCGTCGGACAGCTGTGCCACCACCTCGTCGGCACCCGCCGCGGCGGAGGCGGCGGCAAGCCGATCCTCCTCCAGGGGGTGCCCCATGACGATGTTCTCGCGGACGGTGAGCGGCCAGCGCGTGTGATCCTGGGCGATCACGGAGATCCGCCGCCGCAACGCGTCACCGTCGAACGCGTCGAGGTCCACGCCGTCCCAGCGGATCGTGCCCTCCTGCGGCTGGTACAGCCCGGCCAGCAGCTTGGCCAAGGTCGTCTTGCCGGAGCCGTTCTCGCCGACCAGGGCGATGACCTCGCCCTGGCCGACCGTCACGCTGACGCCCGACAGTGCGGGCCGGTCGGCTCCGGGGTAGGTGAACGTGACGTTCTCGGCCGTCAGCAGGCTGAACGGCGCCGGCTCGGCAGGGGTTGCCGGCTGCGGGGGGACGCGCTCCCGGGCGATCTCGCAGAAGGCCAGGTAGTCGCCGAAGTAGAGGCCCGCCTCGTAGAGCCGGTTCATGGTCTGGATCAGGGCGGTGAGCGACACCTGCCCGGTCCTGATCGCCAGCACGGCCGCGCCGGCCACTGACAGCGGGATCACGCCGATGGCCAGCAGCACGCCGAGCACCACGTACACGCCGGCTGTGGCCAGGCCGGTCAGCAGGTCGCCGCCCGCCTTGGTCGCGGCCCGCCGCCGTGCCACGTCGAGTTGGACGTCCTGTTCCAGGTCGGCGACCTTGGCGTACTGGCCGAGCAGGAAGTCCCGGAGCGTGAACGCCCGCACTTCGGCGGCGGGCTGCCGTTCGGCCATCAGGTCCGACAGCATGAACTTGCGCCGCCGCGCGGCGGACAGCCGGTAGAACGCCTGGTAGCCCAGCCGCGCCATGCGTACCGCGGCCCATCCCGCCGGCACGGCGGCGACCAGCAGCAACGGCATGAGGACCGGGTGCAGCAGGCCGAGCGCCACGGCCGAGGCCAGCACGCCCACCGCGCCGGTGACCGCGGCGATCGTCGTCTCCACCACGGTGGCGGTGTCGGGCACGCCGCTGTCGCGGGCCCGGCGCATCGCGTTGTGGAAGTCGTGGTCGTCGAACGCGGCCAGCTCCACCCGGGTGGTGAGCTCGAACAGGCGGGTCTCGGCCAGCCGCTCGACCAGCGGTTTCAGCCTGGCCTGCGCCCATCCGGCACCGGCCAGCAGCGCTCCGCGCAACCCGGTGGCGGCGGCCACGAGCAGCAGCGAGGGCAGCGCGGTCCATACCCGGTCGGGTGTGGGACCGGCGGCCAGCAGCGAGGCCAGCACGTCGGAGGTGGCCACCAGGCCGAAGACCGTGAAGATGCCGGCCGCGAGGTTGCCCGCCAGGGCCACGACCGTGTCGCGGGGACTGGCCTCCCACGCCATCCGCAACGCGGCGGCCACCAAGGACGGCAGCCTGCGGGCGATCGTACCGAGGGTGGCGGTCAGCAGGTGCTCGTCGTGGCTCTCCCAGTACGCGACCACGAGCCCCGAACGGTCGTCCGGGACGCTCGTCCTGCGTCGGCGACGCCAGAGCCTCACGCGAGGGCGCCGTTCGGAAACCGGCGCGCCAGAGATCCCCCCATCACGCACGTCAATCTAGAAGATCCAACTCCCACTGTAAAGGCGCATGTAAACACATTTTTGGCTGTTACGGCTACCTCTGGACATGCTTCCGGATATATGCACATAATGCGTCCGTTTGCTTGCGACGCGGGGACATCTAGCCAGTTCCCGGTCGCGGGCGGAGCGCGGGAAAGGTGCCTACCGGCGCCATCCCGAGGCTCGGATCCCTACGTCGGCCGCCCATAGGTGGCCAAGGAAGGAGCCCTTATGTCGGTCCTCGCCCTGGAGCCCCGCGACGCCGGAGTCCTGGAGTACGAAGACCTCGCCGTCGACTTCGAAGGCGAGCTGAACAAGCTGCTCCACGGCCCCCAGGCCTGCGTCAACACCTGCAAGCGTACGGTCTGCAGCAGCTTCCCTTGCTGCCCGTCCATCGTGTGAAGCACCTGATCCCACGCGGTCAAGCGTGGTGACGAGAGGTGCTGGGGAAAGGCCGTCGGCGGTGCTCTGATGGCCTTTTTCTCATATCAGGCCGATGCGCTCCGTTATCGAGGGATGACCGTGGACTTTAATGTGCTCGACCGCCTTACCCAATTTGCAGAGTCGAATGGTAGGGAAATATACGAGGACGACACGTGGATCAGCGTTCACGACCCTCACCACGACATTCCGTTGCAGGGCTGGAAAATCCACATTTCCGCACGTCCCGGCACCCTCAACGACACCCTTGACCGCGCGTTGCCGATCCTGGCCGGCACCGGCTGTGCCTTCAAGGTCGCCCGGTCCACCCACAGGCTCATGGAGCTCAACTCCGGCGACGTCGACCCGGGAGCCGTGGGCAAGGCCATGACGGTCTACCCGGAGCAGGACGCGGTGGTCGCACTGGGCCACGCCCTCGCCGACGCCCTGTCCGGGCTGTCGGCCCCGCGCATCGTCAGCGATCGGCGGGTCCGTCCCGATGCTCCGGTGTACTACAGGTATGCCCCGTTCGCCCCGCAGTATCGCGTGGACGAGAACGGCGACTTCGAGCTGATCGTGATCGGGCCGGACGGCGAGCAACTGCCGGGCGCGGCCGGCCCCGAGTTCACCTGCCCGCCCTGGGCCACCGACCCGTTCCGTCCCACGGAGCCTGCCGGGGCCGGCCCGTCGGAGCCCGACGAACGGCCGTCGCTGGGAACGCTGGGAACGCTGCCGCCCGCGCAGACAACCGGGCAGGCCGCCGACGGAGGCAGCGGGCGGCTCATCGGCGGCCGGTACCGCGTGACGTCCGGCGTCGTGCGTGGCCCGCGCGGAAACGTCTACCGCGCCACCGACGCCGCCGGGCGGCGGGTCGTGGTCAAGGAGGCCCGCGCGTACGTCGGGGAGAACGTCGAGGGCTGGGACCTGCGGATGTACCTCCGCAACGAGCTGCGCGTCCTGCAGGCGCTCACGGGCGTGGCAGGCGTTCCGGAGCCGATCGACCACTTCCGGCACGGCGAGGACGAGTTCCTCGTCATGACCGACGCGGGCAGCCGCGACCTCAACCGATTCGTCGCGGAGAACGGCCTGTTCACCGAGGAGCCCGCCACCGGCGAGCGCGACCTCGGCACACTCGCCGTCCGGCTGCTGGAGGTGATCGACGCGGTGCACGCGCACGGCGTCGTCATTCGCGACCTGTCGCCCAAGAACGTCGTGCTCGGCGAGGACGGCCGCTGCACCCTGATCGACTTCGGCAACAGCAGGTACGACGGGCTGCAGCTGCCCGGCTGGAGCCGCGGCTACAGCGTTCCCGACCAGCACACCGACCGTGGCTCCGTGCCCGCCGACGACTACTTCTCGCTGGGCGCCACCCTGTTCTTCGCGGCCACCGGGATGAACCCGATCATGATCGGCCCGGACCCGGTCCGCAACGTCGAGCGCACGCTCATGTGCCTGGCGGGGATGTTCCCGGACGTCACGACGGGCGTCCTCGGCCTGCTGCCCGGCCTGCTGAGCCTTGACCCGGCCGACCGCACCGCCGCCGCCGCCGAGCTCAGACCCGCCCAAGCACCGGCTCCTGCCGACCGGCCGCGTCCCGTACCGGCCGTGACCGGCCTCGGCGACGGGCGGCCCGCCACCGAACAGCCGCAGGCGGGACGGTGGAAGCCGCCCTCCCCGCCCAGGCTCACCGGGGAACTGCTGTCCAAGGCGCTCGACCACGCCGTGCGCGAGTGCGCGGCCTTCGCCGAGCAGCTGATGGCCGCGCCCGAGGACGCCCGCCGGGAGAGCCCGCCGGTGACCAACGTCTACGGCGGCAGTGCCGGAGTCGGCATGGAACTGCTGCACCACCCGGAGGCCAAGGCCGTGGCCGCCGACCTGGCCCGGTGGACGGCCCGCGTGATGCCGCCCGCCAAGCTCCCGCCCTCGCTGTACTTCGGCCGTACCGGCACCGCGCTGTTCCTGACCGCGGCCCGTCTGAGCGCCGCGCCGGATCTGGCGGCGCCGGCCCCCGTCACCATCGACGGCCCGCAGCGGGCCGACCAGGCACACGGCGTGGCAGGCATCGGCTCGGGCCATTTGGCCCTGGCCGCCATCGACCCCGGCGATGCCCGGCATCTGCGGATCGCCGCTGAGTGCGCCCGGCTGCTGGTCGCCGGGGAGGTCACGCGGTCGCAGGACGCCGTGGCACCCGCCCAGCCCGGCTCCGGCGTGTCGGTCGACACGGCGTACGCCCACGGCGACGCGGGCTGCGCGGACTTCCTGCTCTCCTACCACGCGGCCACCGGCGACCGAGCGGCGGGCGAGGCGGCCCGGGAGCGGCTGGCGGCGCTGGCCGTCCAGGCCGAGGCGCTGATCGGCGAATTGCACGGCCCGGATGCCCGAGCCATGGGGGCCTCCTGGTGCCAGGGCATGTCGGGCATCACCGGCACGCTGGCCCGCGCGGCCCGCGCGTACGGCGAGGACCGCTACCTGGAGCTGGCCGAGCGGGGCGCGCGGGCGTGCCTGGTCGTCGCCCCGCAGGCCTGGGTGGTCTCTCAGTGCTGCGGCCTGGCCGGCATCGGCGAAGCGCTAGTCGACCTGGCGATGGTCACGGGCGATGACGACTACTGGCGCCACGCCGAGAACATCGCCGAGCAGATGCTGGTACGGGCCGGCGGCGAGCCGGCGCAGCCGGTCTTCCCCGGCAACGACCTCGACAAGGCGGCCTACACCTGGAGCACCGGCACCGCGGGCGTCCTGTCGTTCCTGCGCCGCCTCGACCGCCGCTCGGGAACGCGGCTGTGGACGGCCGACTGGCAACTGCCCGAATCGGACCGGGCAGCGCAGAACGGGAGAGGGAACTAGAGGACCGCGCCGGCCCCGCCAGATCAGCACTGCCGCGCTGGGGGCAGAGCAGATCCTTCGAGGTAGGCGGAGTGGCGGCGACCGGCTTTCAGGAGTGCCCGATGATTCGATGTGGCCGGTACGGGGCCTCCAGGCGGGCCGCCTCCTCTTCGCTCAGGGACACCTCCACCGCCGCGATGGCATCGTCCAGATGACCCACCTTGCTCGCCCCGACGATCGGCGCGCTCACACCAGGTCTCCCGAGCAGCCATGCGAGCGCAAGCTGCGCCGGAGGCAGTCCTCGTTCGTCAGCGACCGCGCGCAAGGCGTCGACGACGTCGAAATCCGCGTCCTCGTACATGCTGTCGGCCAGCGGGTCGCTGCCGGATCGGACCGTGCGCCGCCGGCCGTCGCGGTGGCGGCTGCCGGTGAGCAGTCCGCGTGCCAGCGGGCTCCACGGGATGGCGCCCACTCCCTGGTCCAGGCAGAGCGGGAGCATCTCTCTCTCCTCCTCCCGGTACACGAGGTTGTAGTGGTTCTGCATCGACGCGAATTGGGTCCAGCCGGCCGCCTGAGCGGTGTGCTGCGCCTTGGCGAACTGCCAGGCGTACATGCTGGAGGCTCCGATGTAACGCGCCTTGCCGGCCCGCACCACGTCGTGCAGGGCCTCCATGGTCTCCTCGATCGGGGTCTCGTCGTCCCAGCGGTGGATCTGGTACAGATCGACATAGTCGGTTCCGAGCCTGGTCAGCGAGGCGTCGATGGCGGACAGCACGTGCTTGCGGGACAGCCCTCGGTCGTTCGGGCCCGGCCCTGTCGGGAAGTAGACCTTCGTGGCGAGAACGTAGTCGTCGCGGCTGGCGAAGAGCTTGCCGAGCAGCCGCCCGGTGATCTCCTCGCTCACGCCGTCGGAGTACATGTCGGCGGTGTCGAAGAACGTCACACCGGCCTCGACCGCGCGCCGCACGATCGGCTCGGCCGCGTCCTCGCGCAGCATCCACTCCCGAGAACCCGGATCGCCGTACGTCATCATGCCCAGGCAGATCCGGGAGACCCGCAGTCCTGACGAGCCCAGCTTCACGTATCGCATGTCGTCTTACCTTCCTGTGAGAGCGCGGTTTTCACCGCGGAGGCCGTAGGTCCATGGAGGCGCCGCCGACAGGACGGTGCGAGGGCCGGTGGGCGGCATGACCCCTATCGTCGGCCAGCCCGTAATTTAGGAGAATGGCGAATCGAAAGATCAGACCCGAGCGGGCATACGAATCCAAGGGGATCGACGCCCTCGACCTTCGTATCCTCGCCGAGCTGCAGATCGACGCCAGAGTGAGCTTCGCCGAACTGGGCCGCCGGGTCGCCCTGTCGGCCCCCGCGGTGGCCGACAGGGTGCAGCGGCTGGAGGAGACCGGAGTGATCACCGGCTATCACGCCGAGGTCGACCCGCGGGCCATGGGCTTTCCGGTCACCGTGATGGTTCGCATCCGCCCGGCGCTCCGGGAACTGCACCGCATCTCCAAGATCGCCCAGGAAGTCCCCCAGATCGTCGAGTGCTACCGGATGACGGGCGACGACTGCTTCTACTTCACGATGCACCTGCGGGCGGTCGACGAGCTCGAACCGATCCTCGACCTGTTCACCCCGTACGGTCACACGACCACGTCTCTCATCCACACCGCGCCCGTACCACGCCGCCCCCTGCCCCTGGAGTGATGCTCGGGCTCCCGAATCCGGTGGAGCATCGATCGGCGACCGTCCTCACGGAAACGGTGAGGAAACAACTCCTGCTCTATTACTGGCCCGCATGACGTACCGAACTTCACTGGCGGCGCTGGCCCTGGCGCTGGCTGGGTTGGTGGCGCATCCTTCCGCGGCGAGCGCCACCTCGAACCCCGACGTGTCTTCCGTGCAGTGGAAATCCTGCCCGGCCTACTCCGATGAGGTGATCCGCGGCCTGGGCGTGGCGGAGGACAAGGTCGCGGCCTTCCGCTCCTTGATGAAGCGCCTGGAGTGCGGGACGGTCAGCGTCCCGCTGAACCACCGTGACCCCGACGGGCGGAAGATCGACATCGCGGTGACCCGGCTGGCCGCCACGGACGAGGCCCACCGGCTCGGCGCCGTCGCCGTCCTGCCTGGTGGGCCGGGCAACAGCGGATACCTGGACCCGGTCCTGCGGGCCGCGCTCAGGAACGAGGAGATGGCCGGGCTCAACGAGCGGTACGACATCATCGGCTTCGACCCGCGCGGCGTCGGGTACAGCACCAAGGTCGCCTGCCCCCTCTCACCGCAGGGCCCGCAGGAGCCCGGCGCGCTGACCAAGGAGACGGCCAGGAAGATCTACGACGCCCAGGTCGCCTCCAACGAGAAGTGCGGACGCTCCGACCCCGCCTTCCTCGGACAGCTCACCACCGAGAACGTGGCCAAGGACCTGGATGTGGTACGGACCGCGCTGGGCGAGCGCAGCCTCAACCTGCTCGGCTTCTCCTGGGGCACCTACCTGGGCATGGTGTACCGCAGCCTGTATCCCGGGCACACCGGACGGGCCTTCCTGGACAGCGTGGCGCCGCCGTGGACCCGTATCGACGAGCACGCCAAGGGCGCCGCGGAGGCGGCCGAGCGTAACTTCGGGCGCATGGCCGCCTGGCTGGCCCGCCGCGACGGGACCTACGGTCTCGGTGCCACCGCTCGGCAGGTGCGCGAGGAGGTGGCGAAGCTGGTCCGCGCGTACGACAAGAGCCCCAAGACCTACACCGACCTGCAGCGGCCCGTCGACGGTTCGGCCGTCGCCGACCTGGCCAGGCGCAACTCGACCGAGTGGGTACGCGCGGGCAAGGCGCTGGCCGAGTTGCGGACGGCGACGGGCTCCACCGCCCCGGCCACCGTCAAGGAGCTGCTCGGCGCGCCGATGATGGGGCCGTCCGTTCCCGGCGCGCCCGAAACGCTGAACATGACCATGAACTTGGCCGTCGCGTGCAACGAGGACAGCAGCCGGGCCGGTTTCGACACCGCCTGGCGTCAGTACCAGCAGCTCGTGAAGCGCCATCCGGCGACCGGCCGGGCCTGGGGAGTGCCTGCCATGTGTCCCGGCTGGCCGCTGCCGGTGCAGCAGGCCACGTTGAAGCGGAGCAGCGGGTCGCTGGTGCTGGCGGGGCACCTGTACGAGTTCATGTCCGCCTATGACTGGACGCTGCAGACGCGGCGCGCCATCGGCGGCACCGTCTACACGGTCGCCGACGACGTGCACGTGTCAACCACCCGGGTGCCCAAGTGCGCCGCCGACGTGGTGCGGTACTTCGAGACGGGCCGGATCGGCAGAGGTTGCGAGGGCAGCCCGATCCCGAGCTGACCACCGCTCCCCCGGCCCGGCCGCAGCCGGTTTGCTGGGTGATCGGGCCGCTGCCCTGCTCAGGATGTCTCGCCGCACCGGTGCTGACCCGTCGGCGCGCACCCGAGCCTACGGTTTGCGGCCGGGGAGCAAACGCAGCGTGCAGGCGCGCTCGAATCGGGCGTCGATCGACGTCCACCGTTCGACCGCCTCTGCCAGCGCGTCGCGGTCGCCGTGCAGGATCCCATGGGTACGGGCCAAGCAGGCGGCCGCCCAGTCGTTCTGTTCGGCGTACGGCATGGCGGCGGCGAGCCGTTCGGCCGCCTCCGGCAAACCGGCGACGACCGCCAGCTCGGCTCCGGCGGAGCGCGCGTAGGCCTCGTACCAGCGCACGGCGAAGGGGGCGAAAGCGCGCTCGACCAGTGCGGCGGCCTGATGGTAGGCGCGGGTGTGGACGGCGACCCTGGCGTCGACGAAGGCGGCGAAGGGGGCCAGGACCGGCGAGGAGGCCGCGTCCTCCATCCTGGCCATCTCCAGCGCGCGCGAGCGCCAGAGGTCGAACTCGCCGGTGCCTGCCAGCCCGTGGGCGAGCGCCGCGGCGGAGATCGCGGTCGACATCCAGGCGCTGCGCGGGCTGCCTGCCTGATGCCAGGCCTCCCACATGGCGGGCGCCTGCTGGAAGACCTCCGGGAAACGACCGCTCAGGGCGAGCGGTCGGATGGTCTTGGGGATGGACAGGTAGGGGTGTTCGCCGATGGGGTCCTCGCGCTGCGCGCGGTCGGCGACGGCGAGTGCGGCGGGCAGGTCGCCGACGCACAGCTCCGCCCGCGCGGCGGAGTGGAAGGTGTCGACGATCTCGGCCGCGGCGGACGGCTCGTGTGCCGGCAGATCCTCGATGAGCGTGAGCCGCTCCCGGCAGATCCGCTGGACGGCGCGCATCCGGCCGGCCCGCGCGTACGCGCGGGTGAGCACGTCCAGCGCGCTCAGGAGGACGATGACGTCGCCGCACTCACGGGCGGCCTCGACGGCGGAACGGGCGAGTTCGAGGCCGTCCTGGTCCCAGGCCCGCGCGGTCGCCACCAGCGCCGCGGTGCGCGAATCGGCAGGGGCGGCGCCGACGGTCGCCTTGTCGATCAGCGCCGGCAGGTGTTCGGACATCGGGTCGCGGTCGTGCGCGCCTCTGTAGCGGTGGGTGACCACCAGGGCGGAGGCGAGCGTGGCGGCGCGCAGGCCGGCGGTTGCAGCCTGGTCGGCCTCTTCGATCTGGTCGGCGGGTTCAACCTGGTCGGCGGCACGCATCAGCAGGCGGAAGGCCAGCGGGCCGTCGGCGATCGAGACGGCCGTGGCGGCCGCGCTCAGGAGGTCCTGGTGACCGTCCGCGGCGTCGCGGGCCCGGTCGGCGGCGGCCAGGTAGTGGCCGATCGCCTCCCGATGGAAGCGCCGGGCGAACGTCAGATGCGCCAGCGACCTGGCCAGGCGATGAGCCTGCCGGTCCGGTACGGCGGGCGTGCCGGCGAGCGTGGCCCGCAGATCGTCGGCCACCAGGTCGAACTGCGGTGCCCAGTTGCCGTCGAGCCGTGATTCCAGCGTCGAAGCCGTGCCCGCGGCCCAGCGCAGACGGAGCTGGAGGGTCTTCTCGGTCTCGCCGCTGTCCGCGAGCCGGTCGGCGGCGAAGGCTCTGATGGTCTCCAGCAGCCGCCACCGGCCACCGCCCACCACCCCGAGCAGGCTCTTGTCGGCCAGCCGGCCGATGACGTCGGCCGTCGCACTGGGCGGCGTGTCCGGCATGAGCGCCGTGGCCGCCGCCAGGTCGAACCCGCCCGCGAACACCGCCAGGCGGCGCAGCAGCGCGCGTTCCTCCTCTTCCAGCAGGTCGTGGCTCCAGCCGATGACCGCGCGCAACGAGCGGTGCCGGGGCGGCCTGCCGCGCGCGCCCGACAGCAGCCGAAGCCGGTCCTGCAGCCCCACCCGCAGAGCGTCGATGCCCAGTACGGCGACCCGCGAGGCGGCCAGCTCGATCGCCAGCGGCAGCCCGTCGAGCCGGGCGCACACCTCGGCGATGACCGCGGGCTCCGCGGCGAACCCTGGATCGATCGCGCGTGCCCGGTCCAGGAACAGCGTCTCAGCCTCCCCCGCCAGCGGCGGCACCGTGATGACCCGCTCGCCGGGCAGGCCCGGCCGCTCCCTGCTCGCGATCAGCATCCCCGCCTGGGGGCAGTCCGAGCGCAGTCTCTCCACCAGGTCGCCGACCTCGTCCAGCAGGTGCTCGCAGTTGTCGAGGACCAGCAGCGACCGTCCCAGCGCGAGCCGCTCGGCGACCACGCTTTCCAGCGGCTGGGGAAGGCGCTCGGCCAGGCCCAGCGCGTCAGCCACGGTCCGCAGGACGAACCCCTCGCCGACCGGGGTCAGATCGATGAACGCCCCGCCGGCGGGGAACGATGCCGAGGCCGCCTGCGCCAGCACGGCGGCCAGCCGGGTCTTGCCGACGCCGCCGGGCCCCACCAGGCAGACCGGCGCGCCGTCTGTCAGCGCCGCCAGCGCCTCCTGCCGCTCCTGCCGGCGTCCGATGAAGGACGTGTGGCTGACCGGGATCCCCTCAACGTGCCCCGGCCTGGCCGAAGGGGACGGCTGATGCCCGCTCAGGGCCACCAGGGCCGCCCTGTTGGCCACGCCGTACTTGCGCAGCAGCGAGGAGACGTGACTTTCCACGGTACGGACCGAGATCTGCAGCCGGTGGGCGATCCGCGCGTTCGTCAGGTGCTCGGCCAAGCCCGCCAGCACCTCGGCCTCGCGGGGCGAGACCTCCCGCGGCTCGCCAGGGACCATGCGGCCCATTGTGGCGTACGTGCTTCTCAGCGGCGAATCAGTGTCGGCTCCGTGGTAGTCGGGTGATCTTCACGGATGTCCTGGTACGGCCTGTCGGGCCAGGCTGGAAGCCCCAGGAAACAGAGGAATGTCGATGAGGAAGATCGTTGCGGAGCTGTTCTCGTCGCTGGACGGGGTCGTCGGATCGCCGGATCGGCGGCACGGCCCCTTCCATGGGCTCGCGGATCGGATGAACGAGCTACGGCTGCTCATCGACCCGGTCGTCGTCCGCGAGGGCAGGAAGTTGTTAGAGGACGACGGCGACCGGCTGACCTGCACGCTCCTGACCTCGCACAGCTACCGGACCGGCACCGTCTCGGCCACGTACGCGGTGGCCGGATGACCCGCCGGCCCACATTCCGGCCGCCGAGCAGGCGGTCGGGCGCGATCCTGGACGGCATGAGCGCGTGAGCAGCAGCACCGAGTACGACCGCGCGGCGCCCGGGAATCCCAGAGCGGCCGTGCCGCTGCCAGGCGGGCTTCCGGCGATGGCGGGCGTATGCGAATCAGATCACGGATGTCGCGAGCGTTTTGATCGTGAAGTCGATGGCCGTGGCGAGCCGTTGGGGGTCGTGTCCGGCGCGTTCGCGTACCCGCAGGCCGAGCACCGTCGTGAACAGCACCTCCACCGCGGCGTCGATGTCCAATGCGGCGGGCAGGTCGCCGTCGCGGATGCCGCGGCGCAGCAGCGACGACAGGGTTTTCCGGGTGACGTCGAACGCGGCCTCGGTCCTTTGCCGGACCTCGGCGTCGGTGGTGCCGAGTTCGGCGGCCGTGTTGACCACGAAGCAACCGAGTCCGGCCTCGTGGCTGATCATCCAGATCAGCCACTCCCGCAGGATCTCGAGGCTGGGACCGGGAGCGGTGAGCAGCTCTTCGGCTTGAGTGGACTCGGTCGCCCGATAGTGGTCCAGCGTCCGCAAGAACAGCGTGTGCTTGTCGTCGAAGGTCCGGTACAGGCTGCTCTGCTTGAGCCCGAGCTCGGAGCCCAGGTCGCGGACCGACGTGGCGTGGTAGCCACGACGCCAGAACAGGCGGGTCGCCTTGGCGACCACGTCCTGCTCGTCGAACTCCCTCGGCCGTGCCATGGCCGCCACTCTACCAACGTTGTGGAGCGATCGCTCCCGTATTAGGGTGTGTCGTCATATGGGAGCGATCGCTCCCAAATGAGAGAGGAGAGATACGACGTGACGGCAACGCACCCCACGACGACCGGGCGAGACCCGTCGGCGAGGAATCATTGGATCGCGGTCTCCGCCGTGGCCTTCGGCACATTTCTCCTGGTGACGGCCGAGCAGCTCCCCATCGGGCTGCTCACCCCCGTCGGATCGGCGCTGTCGGTGTCCGAGGGCGCGGCAGGGTTGATGGTCACTGTCCCCAGCATCGTCGCCGCCGTCGCGGCGCCGGTCGTGCCGGTGCTCGTCGGCAGGCTGGATCGCAGGATCCTGCTCGTCGCCTTGATGGGACTCATGACGCTCGCCAACCTGGCCTCCGCCCTGGCCCCGGACTATCCGCTCCTGATCGCCGCCCGCGTGCTGGTCGGGGTGGCGATCGGCGGGTTCTGGGCCATCGCCGGCGGTCTGGCCGTACGGCTCGTCGCGGCCTCGCACGTACCGCGGGCCACTGCGATCATCTTCGGTGGCGTCGGGGCCGCGAACGTGTTCGGCGTCCCCATCGGCACGATGATCGGCGGGCTGGCGAGCTGGCGGATCGCGTTCGGCGCGCTGAGCGCCCTCGCGCTCGCCGTGCTGGTCGCGTTGCTGGCCGTGCTGCCACCGTTGACCGCCGCTCAGCCCGTCGGCCTGCGGCGGCTGGCCGGTCAGCTCCGCAACCAGGGCGTCCGGGTCGGCATCCTGGCGACGTTCCTGATCGTGACCGGCCATTTTTCGGCCTACACGTTCATCGGTCCCGTGCTGCGGGACCTGTCCGGCATCGACGAGCAGCTCGTCGGGCCGCTGCTGTTCGGATTCGGCGTGGCGGGCGTCGTGGGGAACTTCGTCGCGGGCGCCGTCGTGGCGAAACGGCTCCATCGCACGGTCCTCGTCATCGCCGTCACCTTGGGGGTGACCGTGCTGCTCTTCCCCGTGGCAGGGCTCACCGGTGCGGGCGGGGTGACGCTGCTCGTCGTCTGGGGCCTGGTGTACGGCGGGGTCTCCACGAGCCTCCAGACGTGGATGATCAAGGTCGCGCCGCAGGCGGTCGAGGAGGCCTCCGCGCTGTGGGTGGCGGTGTTCAACCTCTCGATCGGTCTCGGCGCGCTGGCCGGCGGCGCGATCGTCGACGCCTTGCCGCTCCAGGGCATCCTGTGGCTGGCCGGCGTTCTCGTCCTGGTGGCCGGGCTGGCGGTGTGGGGCGCACGCCGGAACGAGAGCCTTGGGTGACCCGCGGAACGACGACGCCCGGTCGGCGACGATCAGCGTCGTCAGCCGGCCGGGCGCCTGGAGGAAGTGTTACTGCGGGGCGTCGAAGGTCCACTCGGCGCGGGCACCAGGACCCACGGCGAGGGTCGAACGTCCGATCCGCTCCTCGTGCCGGGTCTCCACGGCGCGGTTGAGCGACATGCTGACCCGCTTCAGGCCCGCCTGCTCACGCGCGACGGAGTCGAGCTGGATGGTGGTGCCACCGCCGCTCGCGATGGCGCCGCCCCCGACGGTCGCGACCTCGAACCCGCCGGCTCGCAGCACCGGCAGCGCGATGGCCAGGTCCCGCGCGGTCACACCGATGCGGATGTAGGTGATGTCCCGCATCAGGCGGTCCTGGTACGTGTCGGGCAGGTAGCGCTCCCGGCTGACGTCACCGGGGTAGCTCTCCGGCTCGGTCTGGCTGCGCGGGTCGGCGAAGTACTCGGGGAAGTACTCCATCGCCCACGGGTCGAAGGCCTCGTACTGGGCGGAGGTGGTGCGGATGGTGTCGAACCACGGGATCGGGACGCCATCGCCGAAGTCACGCGTCTGGCGGTATTCGGCCGGGTCGGAGACGCCCTGGGCCTTCAGCTGCGCGGTCACCTTGGCCAGGTCGCCGGAGCGCTCGGTCGAGACGGCCAGCCCGGCGGAGCCGAAGAGAGCGTCCTGGCCGGGCAGGTCGCCCTCGCCGAACAGCTCCATGTAGGTCTCGCGGCCCTTGAGGTAGCGGCCCTTCCAGGTCAGGCCGCCACCGGTCGTGGTCCGGACCTCGAAGTTGGCGAACTCGCGCAGGTAGGCCGAGTTCTCGACGGCGTCCGCCGTCTCGCGGTCCACCACGCTGTAGGCGTGGTTGTAGAACAGCAACTGCCCCTGGGATGACACGCGGGCTTCTTCGGCCTGGGCCGTCCCCACGCCCCCGGCGATCGCGACGGTGCAGGTCGCGGCCAGAGCAGTGATCATCCGTAATGTCCGGCGAATCAGCATGGAAGTGATCTTAAGGCGGGGATGATCACCTTCACTATCGTTTTGACAGAACCCGAACCGGATTTGTGGCGATCTTATAGTGGCTGTGTAGTGAGCCGTTCCGTCGTCCGCGCACCTGCGCGCGCGGGCCGCCCGCGCAGGTGCGCGCCGCCAATTTGCACCCAGCGCCGTCAGAACTCGATGAAGCCGTACAGCGCGAGATGGTTCGACTTCGTGCTGCTCACCGTGTGGTCGATGCTCGACGACCGCACGGTGCCCTTGACGAAGAGGTAGTCGATCTTCCTGGAACCGGAGGTCGTCTTCGCTCCGTAGCCGGTCATGCCGAAGCCGCCGAGGGTCGTGGCGGCGATGTTCGTACGATTCGCGTCGATCCCGATCACGCGGATCGTCGACGCGTTCATGAGGCTCGTGGCGTCCGCGCCGACGTGGATGCCGGAGTTCGCGATGCCCGTGTCGCCCGCGCCCGCGCAGGCGTTCGCACCGTTCTGCTCCGGGAGGTGCATGGTCGCGGCGAAGACCGTCGTCCCGGTTTCCTTGATCGTGAACTTCGCCGCGATGGCGCTCGTGCGCTTCCATTTGTACTGGTTGGTGGTGCCGTCGTCGCTGTCCGGCGGCTTGTACAGCGTGCAACCGGCCCCGCCGGCGTACGAGGTCCCGGGCTTCAACCAGCCCGCGCTCCAGTACTTCGAGATGTCGCCCGCCGCGAGGCCCAGCGTTCGGGTGTTGTAGATGATCGCGTTGGTCTGCCGCTTCTTCAGGTCGCCGAGCGACTGCTGGCTGCACTTGTGCGTGCTGCCCCACTCCTCGGGGTTGTCCCAGGCCACGATCGCCTTGTACGTGCCCGCCGGATATCCGAACATGCCCCCGAGCTGGTCGGCGTAGGCCGTGGCCTGCCCGGTGCCGCGCACCTGCTGCACGATCAGGAGATCGGGAGCCTGCACGCCGGAGGTGCCTGTCTTGCCGTCGTCGTCGACCAGCATCGAGGCGAGGTGGTCCGGGCCCGAGACCCGGGTGCACGTGCCGTCGGCGTTGTTCCTCACCAGGTTCTCGATGTTGTTGTTGTAGACCCGTAAGACCCGATCCTCGGCGGCGGTGGGCGCCGCGTGCGCCGGTGCGATCGACGTCGTGGTGAGTGCGACGGCCGCCGCGAGTGCTAACGCGCCAGGCGCTCGATAATGGGATGACATTGTGGCAGATTAGCGATCATTCCGGGCGCTGCCCAGGTCGGCGAGCCCTCAGGCCGACGCCGTTCACAGGTCGGTGAAGAACACCCGCTCACGTGCCTGCTCCACCGCGACCAGCAGGGCGCCGCGCACCACGGGCCTGTCCAGGATCGCGCTCGCCTCCACCCGTGGCCTGGCCAGGCACATGCGCGCCACCGCCTGCTGGACGCGGCCGGCGAGTTCGTCGCCTCCGGCGGAACCGACGTGGCTGCCCAGCACGACGAGTTCGGGATCGAGAACGGCACAGATGGACGCGACCCCCAACGCGATCCGCCGGGCCAGCTCATCGAGGAAGCCCGCCCCCGCCGCCCCGGCCGCACTCCCCACCGCCCCCGCCACGCTGCGCTCGGCGTCCTCGGCCGCGATCCCGTGCCTCTCGGCGAGTTCCTGCACCGCCCGCCAGCCCACCAGGGACTGGAACGCGGCCCCCACCTCATGGCGGCTGCGGTCGAAGCCGCCGTCGCTCACGGCCGCCCCGGGGACGGGCATCCAGCCGAGCTCACCGGCCGCGCCCACGGTCCCCCGAAAGAGCTGATCGCCCACCATGACGGCCGAGCCGGGCCCACGTCCGATCCAGACCAGGACGAAGTTGCGTACGTCGCTCGCTGCCCCCAGCGCCCGCTCCGCCATCGCGGCGAGGTTGACGTCGTTGTCGATCGTGACGGGCAGCCGCAGCCTCCGGTGGAGGGCTTCGCGCACGTCCCCGCACCACGCGGGCATGTCATAGCAGAAGTGGACAAGGCTCGTACCAGGATCGATGACAGCGGGCAGGCCGATCACGCATGCCCGCACCTGCGCCGGGTCGATCCGCGCGGTCCGGGTGAGGCGCTCCACGATCGCGTGCATCGCCTCTGCCGGATCCTCGGCGGCCTCGGTCGGGACCGTCGTCTCGGCCAGCACCCGCCCCGTGATGTCGGCGAGCACGGCGGTCGTCGTGTCCAGGTAGACCTCGACCCCGATCACATAGCCGCACGAGGGGTTGAGCCCGTAGAGGACGGCGTTGGGCCCGCGTCCGCCCTCCTGCACACCGGCCCTGACGACCACGCCGCGCTCCTCCAGGCGGGACAGGACATGATTGGCCGTCACCTTCGACAGCCCGGTCCTCTCGCTCACCTGCGCCCGGGTCAGCGCTCCCGACGAGCCGAGCAGCTCCAGCGCGGCTCGATCATTCAGCTCACGTAACAGACGCGGACGCCCGGGCTTTGCGTTCATGCGCTCCATACTGGCCGTTGTCGGTGGCGTCGGGCAGGATCGGCACACCGGATCACGGCGCGAAGGAGATCAAGGTGCCACCCACCGGCCACCCTTTCCTCAAAGGCATGTACGACGACGCCTACTACCCTCGCCGGCTCGTCGACAAGGGCAGGGACATCTTGCTGCGCCTGTGCGAGCGGATCGAGGCCGAGCGGCCGTCGGACCTCGCGGCGCTGTACGTCCTCACGCAGGCGGCGACGGACGAGTTCAACGAGCTGGCGGTCGAGTTCCTGGAGGCCGGCAGCCAGATGGAGACGGTGGCGCGCGAGGTGATCGCCGAGGACTTCTGGTTCGTGGCGACGGCCTATGGGTTCGCGGACGCGGACATGGAGGAGCTGATCGCGACCCGCGACTGGTGACGTGACGGACGCGGCGGAGGGGTTCAGGGGCTGTCCACATTGGCGCCGTTCGGAGGCGATGAGTCCGCGCCAAGTCGTCGCCAAGGGAGGTCTAAGTACGGGGGCGCACCCTGGTGGCATCCCCCGATCGAAGGAGCATCCCATGGCCCCCAACATGCTCGGATTCCGCATCACGCACCGCGCCATGCGCGGCGACGCGCGCCGCCTGGCCACGTTGATGAGCGGGCTCGCCGCCGGTGAGGAGCGGGCAAATCCGGCCCGGCTCGACGCCATCGCCACGTTCGCCACCAAGCTGTGCGCCGGCATCCACCATCACCACCAGGCCGAGGACAACGTGCTCTGGCCCGTCATCGTGCGCTCGGCCGGCGCCGAGGTGGACCTGAGCGACCTGAGCGACGACCACGCCGAGCTCGACCCGCTGCTGGAGGAGATCACCGCCGCCGCTGCCCGGCTCGGCACGGACCGGGCGGCGGCGGGCCGGATGGCCAAGGCCCTGACGACGCTCGCCGACCTCCTCGACGAGCACATCGAGGAGGAGGAGCGGCTGCTCTTCCCCGTCATCGCGAAATACGTGTCGGAGGCGGACTGGAAGTCGGTCGAGGACGAGGTGCGCAAGGGCGGGGACATCGGCTTCGACCTGCCGCGGATCGGCCAGTACGCGCGGCCGGAGGAGCTGGCCGAGCTGCGCAAACTGGCGGGGCCGGTGCTCGCGCTCCTGCTCAGGGTGCTCGACCGCGGTCACCGGCGCCGCCAGGCGCTGATCTTCGGCTACGGCAGGTGACCCCGCCTCTCACGGGCCGCCCGGGCCCAGTGGGGCGAGCCGACCAGTTCCGCGACCTCCTCCGCCCGCGCGTAGTGCGCGTCCGGATCCTGGCCCATCAGGCGCGCCAGGTCTCCGAGCAGCAGCGCGACGGGCCCGAGCGTGACGGACCCGCTGTGCATCCCGGCCAGCTCCCCCTCCCACCGCCGCAGGTTGTGGTAGCAGCGGACGGCCACCTCGACGTCCCCCAGCGCGACGGCGGTCTGCGCGCGCAGCCCCTCCCACAGCAGCCAGTAGTAGTCGCGCGACTGGGACGACCCGGGCTGCCAGACCCGCCTGGCGGCCTCCGGCTCGCCCGCCGCCGCCAGCGCCGCCGCGTACAGCTCGGCCGTGCCGTCATTGGGCACGTGCTCCCACAAAAAGGCGAGCTCGTCCAGCGAGTCGCGCACGTTGCCGCGGGCCAGCCGCACCACGAACCTGCCCAGTATCCCCAGCGCCTCGGCGTTCGCGCCGCCGCGCTCGGCCATCTGCCGGGAGACCCCGGTGTAGATAGCCTCCGCGGCGTCGAAGTCGCCCTCGACCAGCTTCCGCTGCGCGCCGAAGAGTGTCAGGATCACCAGCGACAGGCCGAGCTGGCCGCTGGTGGAGACCGCCACGCCGCGGTCGGCGTGGCGCGCCGCGGCCGCCACGTCGTTGCGGCCCAACGCGGCCATGAGCAGCGCGCTGTGGCCCAGCGTGAGGTAGGCGACCAGCCGGTGGGTGCTCCCCAGCTCCAGCAGCTCGCCGCCGATGGCCTCCAGCTCGTCGCGCCGGTCCGGGGAGAGCACGGCGAAGTAGCGCGCGTTGAGTGCCAGGCAGAGCAGCTCGGGGCGGTCGAGCCGGCGCGCGAGCGCCACCGCCTCGGCTCCGGCGCCGTCCACCCGGACGTCATCGTGGCCCTCCAGCGCGAAGACGAGCGCCGCCAGCAGCCGGCAGCGCGTCTCGTCGTCGGGTCCCGCGGCCAGCTCCGACCGCACCGCCGCGACGAAGTCCTCGTCGTAGCGGGAGTCCTGCTGGATCGTCCAGATCACGGGCGCGTCGTACGAGGTCAGGGCCCTGGCGAGAGGCCTGCCTGCGACGCGTCCCGCGAGTGGGCGGGCCGTCTCGACGGCGGTGGTGCGGGCGGCCACGGCGCCGATGACGTCGCCCGCGTGCCCGAGCGCCGACACCAGCCCGCACAGCAGCTCCAGTCTGGTCTCGTCGTCCTCGGCGAACTCCAGCGCCGCCCGCCACAGCGCCGCCGCCTCCCGGTGCGCGTGCAGGCCGGACGCCTGTACGGCCGCCGCCCGCGCGTACCGCACCGCGCTCGGCGCCGCCGCCTCCAGCGCGTGATGGGCCAGCGCCGCCACGTCTCCGGGGCGGATCCGCTCCAGCGCCGTCACCACCCGCCCGTGCAGCCGGGTACGGCGGATCCTGGCGGTGTCCTCGTACAGCACCTGCCTGACCAGGACGTGCGTGAACCGCAGCCGGCCGGGGCCGGGCTCGGCCAGCAGCCCCGTCAGGACCCCGGCCTCCACCCCGTCGAAGACCGTGTCCTCGTCCCCGTCGTGCAGCGCGATCAGGACGTCCACGTCCGCGTCCCTGCCGATGACGGCGGCGTTGCGCAGGACGGTCTGGGCGCTGGCGGGCAGGCGGCTGATCCTGCGCCGGATGAGGTCGCGCACGCCGGGCGGCAGCGCCTCGGCGGCGGCGGGCCCCTCGGAGGCGAGCAGCCGGGCGATCTCGCAGACGAACAGGGGGTTGCCGAGCGTGCGTTCGGCGATCGTGCGCACGGTCGCCGGCCCGAGTTCGCGCTCGCAGTGGCGGGCGAGCAGCGCGGCGACGTCGGACTCGCCGAGTCCGGGCAGCTCCAGGTGCCTGCTCCCGGCGGCGAGGGCGGCCAGCGTGGCGGCCAGGTCGTCGGTCGCCTCGGCGGGCCGGTGGGTGGCGAGGACCAGCAGCTTGGCCGTGGGCTTGAGGTGGCGCAGGAGGTGCAGGGTCTCGCCGTCGGCGCGGTGCACGTCCTCCAGCACGACGACCAGCGGCGCGTTGGCCGCCAGGTAGTCGGCCACCGACCGGGCCAGCCGGAACTGGTTCTGGATCGCCACGCCGTCGTGCAGCAGGGGCGCCAGCCCGGCCGGGTCGTCCGGCGGGCGGGCGGCGGCGAGCCGGCGGACGACCTCGCTCCACGCCCACGCGGGCGGCGCGTCGCCGTCGATCTCCGGGCAGCGGCCGATGGCCACCCGCCATCCGCGCTCCCCCAGCTCCGCCGCGAACGCCTCGGCCAGCGCGCTCTTCCCCGCGCCCGGCTCGCCCCCGAGCCAGACCGTGCGCTGGGCGGCGTGCGCGGCCTCCTCCCGGAGGACGGCCAGCTCGCGCTCCCTGCCGACGAGCGCGGGCCCGGGAGCGGGCACCGGATCCTGCGCGGGTGCGGGCTCCGGGCTGGGTACGGGGTGCGCGTTCAGGGAGTCCGACTGGCGCAGGATGTCCTGTTCGAGGGCGCGTAACACCGGGCCGGGATCGACCCCCAACTCGTCGGCCAGCTGTTCCCTGGCCCGGCGCAGCACCGAGAGCGCCTCCGCCTGGCCGCCGGACCGGTAGTGGGCCAGGGCCAGCAGGCGCACGGCGTTCTCGCGCAGCGGATGCCGGTCGACGTGCCGGCGCAGCTCCGGGGCCGCCTCGGCGTGGCGGCCCAGCATGAGCGCGGCCTCGGCCCGGTACTCGACGGCGATCAGCCGCAGCTCGGCCAGCCTGGTCGCCTCCGGCACCGCCCACTCCTCGGCGAACTCCCCGTACGCGGATCCCGTCCAGAGCCCCAGCGCCTCGTCGAGCAGGTCGTACGCGGCCGCCGCCGCGTCCTGCTGCAGTGCCTTCCCGGCGGCGTCGATCAGCCCGGGCAGCCGCCACGCGTCCACGTTCTCCTCGGCCAGGCGGAGCCGGTACCCGGGCGGGGCGCTCACGATCACCGTGGCCGGAGCGCGCGGCGGGCGGTCGGGCTCCAGCGCGCGGCGCAGGTTCGAGACGTAGACCTGGAGGGCGGCCAGCGCCTTGGGCGGCGGCTGGCCCTGCCAGAGGTCGTCGATGAACCGGTCGGCCGACACGACCTGGCCGCCCGCCGCCACCAGGCGCGCGAGCACGGCCCGCTGCCTGGCCGGGCCGAGGTCCACGTGACGACCGTGCAGACTGGCCTGGAGTGGTCCGAGGACCTGGATGTCGAGCATGGCACCCCCTGATCTACGAGTCCCCACCCGACCCGGCGCGCTCGCGCACGACAGTGCGGGAACGGTCCACAGCCGCCAATCATGAGCTATCCACACATATTTGGGCAATCACCAACACTCCGTCATGACGTCCGCTCGGCCATCACCACCACCGACGCCTTCCACCCGGCCGCGCTCACGCCCATGTGCTGCCCCGCCTGCTCTAGGGCGTTTCTAAGGTTCGCCGACGGCTGGGTGAAGGTGGGCCGGGTTGGCTGGCGGCAGCCACCGGGCCGGAGCGGCCGGCCGGTCGGGAGAAGGAGACGCGACATGGACCGACGCAAGTTGGGCTTGGCCGCCGGCATGGTGCTGGTGCTGACGCTGGGCGGGTCGGGGGCGCTGGCGGCCTCGTCCCAGCGGGACCCCGCCGACGACCCGTGCGCCAAGATCGCAACGTGCACACCTGCCGGCGACCCGTGCGCCAAGGCGGCGGCGTGCACGCCTGCCGACATCGCCAAGGCCAAGGCGGCCAAGGCCGCGGAGCTCGACGGCAAGTGCTCGCCCGACGTGAACAAGCCCGATGTGAAGAAACAGGACGTGAAGAAGCAGGAGCATCTCGTCGAGAACGGGATGCTGGCCAAGGCGCTGGCGGCCTCGCTGGGCGTCGGGCTCGACCGGGCGACCGCCGCCGAGGAAGAGCTGAACCTCCTCAGCCAGAAAGGCGGTATAAATCCGAAATCACCGGAGTTCGCCGCGATAGCCGAGCGCCTGGGCGTGTCGGCGGAACGGCTGCTCCAGGCGCTGGACGACTTCAAGCGATCCTTCGTACAGGGAGAGGACATCGGGCCGGACGCCGTCAAGACCCCGGGATCCTGACCGGCCGGGCGGGCGACCAGCCTGCGGGGCTGGACGGCGGCCATCCCGCCCGGCCGTCAGCAGGCGCTCAGGGGTGGGCGGCGGCGGGCACGGCGAGGAGAGTGGGATCATGCACGTCCTTGTGGCCGACGACGACGAGGCGGTGCGCCGTTCGCTGACGCGCGCGCTCGCCCGTGAGGGCTATCACGTGAGCACCGCCGCCGACGGCCTGCGCGCCCTGGAGGCGGCCGGCGGCGGGCGGCAGGACGCGGTGGTGCTGGACATCATGATGCCCGGCCTGGACGGGCTGGAGGTGTGCCGTCGCCTCCGCGCCGGCGGCGACCGCACGCCGATCCTGATGCTCACCGCCCGCGACCTGGTCGCCGACCGGGTCGCGGGGCTGGACGCCGGGGCCGACGACTACCTGGTCAAGCCGTTCGCGCTGGAGGAGCTGCGGGCCCGCTTGCGCGCGCTGCTGCGGCGCAGCGGCGCGGCCGAGGAGGTGCTGCGCTTCGCCGACCTGGAGCTGGACACCGCCGCCTGCCGGGCCGCCCGCGGAGTGCGGGTGCTCGACCTGACCAGGACCGAGTACACGCTGCTGAAGGTGTTCCTGCGCAACCCGAACCGGGTGCTGAGCCGCGGCGTGATCTTCGACGCGGTCTGGGGGTACGACTTCGGCCCGTCGTCCAACGCGCTGTGGGTCTACATCAGCTACCTGCGGGCCAAGCTGGAGGCCGGGGGCGAGCCGCGGCTGATCCAGACGGTGCGCGGGCTGGGGTACGTGCTGCGGGAGGAGCCGTGACGCTGCGGACCAGGGTCGCCCTGGCCGGGGCGGCCGTGGTGGCGGCGGCCCTGCTGATCGCCTCGCTGGTGGTCTATCCGGCGATGGCGAGCGGGCTGGGCGGCCAGCACGACGGCGAGCTGGTGCTGGCCGCCGGGCAGGCGCCCCAGCTGCTGGCCTCGTTCAAGGCCACCCGCGCGCCCCTGCCGGATTATCCGGTCTCCGTGGGCAACACGCTGCTCCAGTTCTTCCCGCCTCCCGTGAATCCGGGGCCGACCACCGGTTTCGTCCCGCTCTCCGACAGGGACACCGGGGTCGCGTGGGGCAAGCTCTCGCCGTACTTCCAGGAGGTGAGCTACGGCGGGGCGCGCTACCGCGTCTACACGGCTCCGCTGGGCCAGGTCGACCAGGGGCTGGTACGCACCGCGTTCCCGCTCGACCGGGACGACGACACGCTGAACAGCCTGAAGCTCCTGCTGGGGGCGCTGATCCTGGGCGGCGCGCTGATCGCCGGGACGGGGGCGCGGCTGCTCGCCGGGCGCGTGCTGCGCCCCATCGGCCGCCTGACCGAGGTGGTCGAGCACGTCACCGCCACCCGTACGCTCACCGCGGGCGGGCTCGACGGCAGCGGGCGCGACGAGGTCGCCCGGCTGGCCCGCTCGTTCACCACGATGACCGGCGCGCTGAACGAGTCCCTGCTGGCCCAGCGGCGCCTGGTCGCCGACGCCTCGCACGAGCTGCGCACCCCGCTGACCAGCCTCATCACCAACCTCGAACTGCTGGGCGAGGGGCGCGGCACCGCCGACCCGCAGGCCCCGGCCCTGGTCCACGAGGCCCGCGCGCAGGCCGGCGAGCTGCGGGTGCTGGTCAACGACCTGGTGGAGCTGGCCAGGTACGGCGACGTCCAGATCCACACCGAGGACGTCCGCCTCGACCTGGTGGCGGAGCGCGTGATCGCCAGGGCGCGGGGCCGGGCGCCGCACGTCAGGCTGCGGGACGAGCTGGCCGAGTGCCTGGTCCACGCCGATCCCGACGCCGTCGAACGCGCCGCCGCCAACCTGGTCGACAACGCGATCAAGTGGAGCCCGCCGGGCGGGGAGGTGCTGGTCGAGGTGACCGCGACCGGCGCGCTGTCGGTCGCCGACCAGGGGCCCGGCATCGCCGCAGAGGACCTGCCGTTCGTCTTCGACCGCTTCTACCGCGCCAAGGCGGCCCGCTCGCTGCCCGGCTCGGGGCTGGGGCTGGCCATCGTGCGCCAGATCGCCGAGGCCCACGGCGGCACGGTCCGCGCCGAGCCCCTCTCCCGGGGCGTCCGCCTCGTCCTGTCCCTCCCCCTCGCCACCTGATCACCCGCCCGCCCTGAAGGAACGCCCGGCCATCGGCTCTAGCCGGGAGGCACGAGGTCGCCGAGGGAGAGGGCCAGCCAGAGCTGGAGCCGGTGCCCGGGGTCGGTGAAGGGGCGGCCCGAGACGCGTTCGGCGACGGCCAGGCGGCGGCGCAGGGTGTTGCGGTGCACGCCCAGCCGCCGCGCGGCCGTCTCCAGGTTCGACCCCGCCTCCAGGTACGCGCGGAGCGAGCCGACCAGGTCGCCGCCGTGCCGCGCCTCGTACTCGCGCAGCGGGCGGAGCGCGGCGGCGGCGAAGCGGTGCGCGGCGTCGGGCACGAAGGCGTCCCTGAGCAGCGCGGACGCCTCAAGGTCATCGACATGGAGGTAGGCGTCGCCCCGGGCGGCCAGGGTGGCGGCGTGCCGTACCGCCGAGGGGAGCTCGTCCAGGCCGAGCGCCCGGCAGCCGCCGCCCGGCACGCCCAGCCGCGTGCACAGCTCCGTTCCCCGCCAGGGCACCGCCGAACGCCCGCCCGGGGAAACCGGGGCCGTTCGTTCCGGCAGCACGAACACCGTGCCCTCCGGCCGGACGCACACGAGGGCCAGCTCCTCGGCGTCCGCCGCCACCTCCTCCAGCGCCTCGATCGCCGCCTCCGGCGGGACCGGCGCCGCCGTCACGACCACCTCGTACGGCGGCGCCGCGACCGGGCACAGCTCGCCGAGCTGGCGTGGCGACAGCCCGCCGTCGAGCACGGCGGCCAGCAGCGCGCCCCGCTGGGCCTGCGCCTTGGCCCGGCCGGCCCGCACGCCGAGCAGCTCCATGGCGAGCAGGCAGGCGGCCTGGTTGGCCAGCATCCTGGCGTGCCACTCCAGCGGCGAGCCCGTGCACACCGCCAGCCAGCCGGTCGGCGGCCCGGAGAAGCCGAGGCTCTGCACCTGGACGGCCTGGATGCCGTCGTCCAGCACGCCCGCGCTCAGCCGGGCCGCGCCCCGCGCCATCTCCAGGGCCCGGGCGTGCCAGGGCCGCTCCCCCGGCGGCGTGGCCGCCCTGGGCTTGCCCTGCGGGTCCAGCAGCAAGGACTCGCCGCCGGTGTGCTCGGCCAGGGCACGCAGGATGCCCGAGGTGCCCGACAGCAGCGCGGCCCGCGCCATGGCCTCCTGGGCGGCGACGACCCGCCGCTCCCCGCGTACGCGCTCGTCGGCGTGCCACCGGGCGACGGCCTCGGTCACCGCGATGAACGGGGTCAGGATCTCCAGCACCGGCAGCCCCTGGAGGTCGGCGGCGGCCAGCACCTCCTCCGGCACGGCCGTCACGGCCTCGCCGAGCGCGAAGGCGAGCCCGGCGCAGCCCGCCCCCGACAGCCGCTCGACGTACGCCTGCAGCCCGGCCGGGTCGCCCGGCAGGCCGAGCCCGATGGTCATCACCAGCTCGCCCCCGCGCAGCCACGGCACGGGGTCGGCCAGCTCGGACACGTGCGCCCAGCGGACCACGCGCGACAGGCCGGCGCGCCCGGCCAGCAGCCGCATGCGCATGCCGGGCAGGGTCATGGCCTGGGCGACGGTCAACGCCATGGGCGTTCCTCAGGGCTGTGCATACCGCACTCTAATTCACCGCCGGTGGTGCGTTTCGTCCCGGCCCCCCTCCGGCTGACCTGCGCTTATCGTCGTCGCACCCCCTGAGACCCGGAGGATCCATGAATCGCGCCACCCGGGCGGCCGGCGCCGCCTTCGTCGGGACCACGATCGAGTGGTACGACTTCTACGTCTACGCCACGGCGGCCGCGCTGCTCTTCGACGACCTGTTCTTCCCCAACGCCTCCAGCCCCACGGTGGCGCTCATGGCGTCCTTCGCCACGTACGCGGTCGGCTTCTTCGCCAGGCCGCTCGGCGGCATCGTGTTCGGCCACTTCGGCGACCGGGTCGGCCGGAAGTCGGCGCTGGTGGTCACGCTGCTCATGATGGGCGGCGCGACGTTCGCCGTGGGCCTGCTGCCCACGTACGCGTCGATCGGCACGCTCGCCCCCGTGCTCCTGGTGCTGCTCCGCTTCGTGCAGGGACTGGCGGTCGGCGGCGAGTGGGGCGGGGCCGCGCTGATGGCGGTCGAGCACGCGCCCGCGGGCAAGAAGACCTTCTACGGCGGTTTCGCCCAGCTCGGCAACCCGGCGGGCGCGCTGCTGGCCACGGGCGCGTTCAGCCTGATGACCCTGTTCGGCGACGACGCGCTGCACTCGTGGGGCTGGCGGGCACCGTTCATCGTCTCGGCCGTGCTGGTGCTGGTGGGCCTGTTCATCCGGCTCCGCGTCGAGGAGTCGCCCGTCTTCGAGGAGACCGACAAGACCGGGGTGCCGATCAAGGAGGTCTTCCGCACGTCGTGGCGGTCGGTCCTGTTCGGCATCGGGACGCTGCCGGTCGCCATCGGCGGCTACTACATCCTCACCACGTTCCTGCTCTCGTACGCCACGGGCCCGTCGGTCGGCGAGACCGAGCAGCTCATCCTGAACGGCCTGAGCTTCGCCGCGTTCGTGGAGCTGGTGGCCACGCTCGGCATCGCCTGGATGGGCGACAAGTTCGGCGGGCGCAAGGTCGCCATCTGGTTCCTGATCGCCACGGCGGTGCTGGCGGTGCCGCAGTTCGCGGTGCTCGGCACGCACAGCACGTTCCTGATCTTCCTGATGCTCGGCGTGATGCGGCTGGCCACCTCGGGCACGTACGGGCCGATGGCGGCGATCCTGTCCGAGATGTTCCCGCCGCAGGTCCGTTACACCGGGATCTCGCTCGCCTACCAGGGCGCCGGCGCGATCTTCGGCGGCCTGTCGCCGCTGGCCGCAACCGCCCTCGTCGGCGCGTACGGCGGCGCCGCGTGGCCGGCCGTGGCGCTGCTGGTCGCCATGTGCGCGCTCAGCGTGCTCTGCCTGGCCGTGGCGCCCCGTCACCGCGACCACGTTCCGGCCGCTCCGATCACCACCGAATAGGAGAGTGCATTGTCCACCACCGTCATCACCGGCGGGAACGTCATCACCATGGACCCCTCGAACCCGTACGCGCGGGCCGTGGCCGTACGCGACGGCCGCGTCCTGGCCGTGGGGCGCGAGGAGGACGTCCTCGCCCAGGCGGGCCCGGGGGCCGAGGTCGTGCGGGCGGGCGGGCGCAGCGTGCTGCCCGGCTTCATCGACCCGCACAACCACCTGCTGTCCACCGCGGAGACGCTGGTGGCGGTGGACGCGCGCTACCCGGCCGTGGGCAGCGCCGCCGACCTGGTCGCCGCCGTCGCCGCCGAGGCAGTCAGGACCCCGGCGGGCCAGTGGATCAGGGCCTACGGGATGGATGACGCCAAGTACCCCGGCGGGCGGCCGACCCGGCGGCAGCTCGACGAGGCCACCACCGAGCACCCGGTGATCGTCTACCACGTGTCCGGGCACCAGGCGGTGGTCAACTCGGCCGCGCTGTCCTGGCGCGGCATCGGCGACGACGTGGCCGACCCGGCGGGCGGCGCGTTCGTGCGCGACGAGGGCGGGCGGCTGACCGGCATGGTGCTGGACTCGGCGATGGAGCTGCTCCTGCCCGTGGCCGTGGACATCGGCTGCCACGGCCCGAACTTCCACGTCGACCTGCCCCTGGAGCAGCTGCGGTCGTGGCTGGAGCTGGCCGGGGAGACGTACCTGCGGGCCGGGGTGACGACCGTGTGCGACCCGCAGGTCTCGCGCCGCGAGCTGCTGGTCTACCGGTCCGCCTGGGAGGCGGGCACGCTGCCGGTGCGTACGGCGGTCATGCCGCTGTCGCACATGCTGGACGAGCTGTCCTCGATCGGCCTGGCGGGCCCGTTCGGCGACGACCGGCTGCGGTTCGGCGCGATGAAGTTCTACTGCGACGGAACGCTGCTGGGCGGCACGGCGATGTTCGACGAGCCGTACGGCGAGGGCTTCACCGGCTCCCTCTACCACCAGCCCGAGCAGCTCGTCGACCTCGTACGGCGGGCCGCGACGGCGGGCTGGCAGATCGGCATCCACACCCAGGGCGACCGGGCCATGGGCTACTCCCTCGAAGCGATCAGGGCCGCGGTGGCGGTGTCCGGCGACGACGCCCGGCCCAGGATCGAGCACTGCGGTCACCCGACGCCCGGCCAGGTCAGGGAGTTCGCCGCGCTCGGCGTGATCCCGGTCAACCAGCCCAACTTCCTGTACGACAGCGGCACCGACTTCGTGCGCCGGCTCGGCGAGCGGCGCGCGCACCGGCTGCAGCCGATCCGCGAGGAGCTGGACGCGGGGCTGCGCCCGGTGCTGTCCAGCGACTCGTTCGTCTCCTCGCTGCGGCCCATGGAGACGGTGTCGAACGCGGTGCGCCGCCGCACCAGGGAGGGCGGCCCGATCGGGGCTGAGCAGGCGATCACCCTGGAGGAGGCGCTGCGCGCGCACACGATCGACGCGGCGTACGCGCTGCGCATGGAGGACCGGATCGGGTCGCTCACGCCCGGCAAGCTCGCCGACGTGGTGGTCCTGGACGGCGACGTCCGGAGCCTGCCCGCGGACGCGCTGTCCGGCGTGGACGCGTGGCTGACCATGCTCGACGGGGACATCGCCTACCGCGCGGGGTAGCCCGCCGGCGGGCCGGCTTGTGGGGCGGCCCGCCCCGCCGCCGGGCGCGGATACGATCGAGTGGTCCCGTTCGGAGAAGGAGGCGCGGTGCCGGGCACGGAGGAGCCGAAGGGCGGCGAGCCACAGGCCGCCGGGCCGGCCAAGGCGGTCACCTGGCTCATGCTGATCTACCGGGTGCCCACCGAGCCGACCAGGCTGCGGGCCGCGGTCTGGCGCAAGCTGCGCAACCTCGGCGCCGTCTATTTGCAGAACTCCGCGGCCGCCGCGCCGCGCACCCCGCAGAGCGAGCGGGCCCTGCGGGCGCTGCGCAGCGAGATCGTCGAGTCGATGTCCGGCCAGGCGTTCCTGGTCAGCACCTCGTCGGTCATCGGCGAGTCCGACCTGGTCGCGCTCTACAACGCCGCCCGCGACGACGAGTACGAGGAGATCCTCGACAAGTGCGCCGACTTCCACGAAGAGGTGGCCAAGGAGGTGCGGGCCAAGCACTTCACCTACAGCGAGCTTGAGGAGAACGAGGAGGATCTCACCAAGCTCAGGGGCTGGTTCGAGAAGGTCACGGTCCGCGACGTCCTGGGCGCGGCCCGGCGCAAGGAGGTCGTCAAGGCGCTCGACGACTGCGCGCGGACGCTGGAGGAGTTCGCCGCCTCGGTCTACGAGGCCGAGGACACCGCGATCTTCCAGCACGGCGCCGGGTGAGCGCCGGGCTATCGGTCGCGCACGTCGATCCGCAGCGCGATGGCGAAGGCCGCCATCAGGCAGACGCCGAGCACCGGCGCGAGCACCGCCGACGGTGGCCCGAACGCCAGCAGCGCCACCGTGCCCAGGGCCAGCGTGACGACCACGGCGACGGCGATCTTCCCGTCGTCGCCGACGATCAGGTCGTACCAGAACTGCCCGAATCCTCGGATGAACCCCATGTCTAGCTCCCGGAAACAGTCGGCACGACCGCGGACGGACGCCTGAGCGCGCGCACCATCAGGCGCGACAGCCCGTACCAGGCGGCGATGAGCACCAGGATCGCCAGGTCGGCGCCCGGCCATTCCAGGCTCTCGCGGCTGCCGGTGAAGATGCCGAGCCCCTCGACCGACCAGTACGTCCCGAAGCCGGCCAGCAGCAGGCCGACGCCGTACTTGAGGGTGTTCTCCGGCACCTTCGACAGCGGCCCCCTGACGGCGACGCCCACGACGAGCACGAGGAGCACGCCGACGACGGCCGCCGCGATCGCCACCGGCAGGTTGCCGGCGCTCAGGCCGAAGGTGATCACGATGAAGACCACCTCGACGCCTTCGAGGAAGACGCCCTTGAAGCTGATCATGAACGAGAACCAGTCGAGCCCCTTGGCGCTGACCTCGCCCGCGCCCTTGGCGGCGGCCACCTCCTCGGCGAAGATCTGGTCCTCGTCGTGCATGGCCTTGCGCCCCGACGACCGCAGGATCGCCTTGCGGAGCCACTGCAGGCCGAAGATCAGCAGCAGGGAGCCGATCGCGAGCTGCAGCGCCGCCTCCGGCAGCCAGGTCGCCAGGGCGTAGCCGGCGGCTGCGGTGAAGGCGGCCAGGGCCACGAGGGCCGCCGCCACGCCCATGAGCGTCGATCGCCAGCTCCGCGTCATGCCCATCGCCATGACGATCGTCATCGCTTCGACCATCTCCACGATCGAGGCCAGCAGCACCGCCGCGCCCAGGCCCCATGCAGCCGCAGCCATCGGCCCCACATCCTTCCGTTGCGCAAAGAATGTAACAGCCGTTAGTTTGCCCACATGTCAGTTGATATGTCTACGCGGTGCGGCGAAGGGCATGTGCTCGCCCTCCACGTACGCGGGGAACGGCTGGTAGACGTTCACCCCCGGGTCCCCGCGGAACAGCAGGGCCGAGACGAACGGCTGCTCCTCGCTGGTGATCCGGGTCGAGGTCGGGATGTAGCGGATGGTCAGGCCGCAGCGGCGGTGCGGCGAGGTGTTGGCGTTGGAGGCGTGCAGGATGTTGGGGTGGTGGACCTCCACGTCGCCGGCCGCCAGGACGAGGTCCACGGCCTGTGACTCGTCCACCGTCACCGCGCTCTCCGAGCCGAGCACGTTGTCGATGTCGTCGCGCTGCCGCAGCTCGTGCAGGTCCTGCCGGTGCGAGCCGGGGATCACGCGCAGGCAGCCGTTCTCCGTCGTGGCCTCGTCCACGGCCAGCCAGAGCGTGACCACGCGCATCGGCTCCAGCGGCCAGTACGCGCCGTCCTGGTGCCACAGGACCGGCTTGCCGGAGAAGGGCGGCTTGCTGATGTAGTGCGAGGCGAACAGCGCGATGTCGGAGCCGACGAAGAGCTCGGCGATGTCCAGCAGCCGGTCGTCGCCGACCAGCCGCACCCAGAAGGGGTCGCGGGCGACCAGTTCGGTGCCCAGGTCCTCGCCGTTCAGGTGGGGGTGCTTGGCCTGGAGCCAGGCGACGTGCTCGCTCGCCTCGGCGATCAGGTCCGGGTCGAGGACGTCACGGAAGATCGTGTAGCCGTCGCGGTCGTAGTCCTGAAGGGTCCGGTCGACTCTCACCATGCGCTCCTTGTGAGGGTGGGGCGTCACTCGGATTCTTCGGTCTTCGCGGGACGGGTTACTAGCAATCACCGCTCCACAAGTATTAATTTCCTGACATGCCGACCGTCCTGCGCTGGGTCGAGTTCGCGGCCGGCCTGCCGTACCACGCGGCCCTGGTGCCGGTGAAGGGTGGCCGCAGGGACCGGCCTGAGCCGCATTCCCACGCCGACTTCCACGAGCTGGTCCTCGTGACGGCGGGGGCGGGCGTGCAGCGGGTCGGCGAGGCGGAGCAGCCGCTGCGCGCCGGGGACGTGGTGCTGGTACGGCCGTACGACCGGCACGAGTTCGCCTCGGCCGACGGCATGCGCTTCGTCAACATCGCCTTCCCGAGCGAGCGCTGGCGGGCCTTCGCCGACCTGGCGGGGCTGGCGGGGCCGGCGGACTGGGACCGCCGGGAGCTCCCGCTGTCGGCCCGCGCCGACCTGGACGGGCCGGTGGCGGCGGAGTTCGCCCGCCTGCTGGCCGCCTACTCCGGCGTGCCCCGCGTGCTCGACCTGGTCGGGCTGCTGACGGCGGTCGTCCCGCTGCTGGAGGGCGCCGACGGGACGGCCGTGGACCGGCGGCCCGGCTGGCTGGTCTCGGCCTGCGTCGCGATGCGGCGCGAGGAGAACCTGCGCGAGGGCCTGCCCCGGCTGCAGTCCCTCGCCGCCGTCAGCCCGGGGCATCTGGCCCGCTCGATGCGAAGGCACTACGGGTGCACGCCGATCGGGTTCGTGGTCGGGCGGCGGCTGGAGCACGCCGCCCTGCTGCTGACCACGACGACGGAGGGCATCGGCCGGATCGCCCAGCGCTGCGGCTTCTCCGGCCAGTCGTATTTCGGCCGGCTCTTCCAGGAGCGGTACGGCATGGCCCCGCGATGTTACCGGGAGGTTACGCGGCGAGCCGTCGTCCCTCTGGACAGCCAAGATATCAAGTGATTAGATGACTTAATCCCCCCAAGATCGAAGAGGAGGCCGGGCATGATCCGGTCACTTGGTGTCGCCGCCGTCATCTGCCTCGCTATCACCGCCTGCTCCTCCGGCGGATCCGCGCCCAAGCAGGCCGTCGGCAAGACGGAGCTGAAGCTCTACAACGACAAGGGCGCCTGGAGCAAATACTTCGACGAGATGGGCAGCCTGTCCAAGCAGCAGATCGGCCTGTCCATGAAGCCGGTCGGCTACACCGACGAGCCGACGTACCAGGCGTTCATCAAGGCGTCGTTCCGCACGGACGTGAAGCCCGACCTGTTCACCTGGACGACGGGCGGGCGGCTGGCCGAGATCGTCGCGCAGAAGCAGGTCTCCGACACGTCCGCCATCTGGCAGGAGGCGATCAAGAACGGCGACCTGTCCGCCGACCTGGCCAAGTACTACACGGTGAGCGGCAAGCAGTACTGCGTGCCGCTGAACGCGGCGTACTGGGGCATGTTCTACAACAAGAGCGTCTTCGACAAATACCAGCTCAAGCCGCCGGCGACGTGGGACGAGCTGGTCAAGGTCGCCGAGACGCTGAAGAAGAACGGCGTCAAGGCCTTCTACCACACCAGCGTGCTGTTCTCCTTCGTCTGGTTCGAGCAGCTCCTGGCCGGCACCGACCCCGACCTCTACGACCGCCTCTCGACGGGTCAGGCGAAGTACACCGACCCCGGCGTGGTCGACGTGATGAAGCGGTGGAAGTCGATGATCGACGCCGGCTACTTCAACAACCCCGGCGACAAGACCGACCCGGGCGACGTGCTCAAGACCGGCAAGGCCGCGATGGTGTCGTTCGGCACCTGGTTCAACACGAGCATGACGCAGCGCGACATGAAGGCGGGCACCGACTACGGCTTCTTCGTCATCCCGAACGTCAACCCCGCGCTGCCCAAGACCTCGATGATCTTCGAGAGCGGCCCGCTCTGCTCGCTGGCCAAGGCGCCCGACCCCGACGCGAGCACCAAATACCTCAAGTGGTGGGTGAGCTCGTCCGCCCAGGAGAAGTGGGCCACGGCCAGGGGCGACGTGTCGGCCAACCCCAAGGTCGCCATCGCCGACCAGGCCATCGCCGAGGTCAGCAAGGCGGCGGGCAGCGGTGACTACCGCCTGGTGAACCGCTACTTCGAGGCCACCCCGCCGCCGGTGCTCACCGCCGCGCTGGACGGCTTCGGCGCCTTCGTCGTCAAGCCGGACACCTACCAGAAGGTCCTGACGGACATCCAGGCCGCCGCCGACGAGTACTGGAGCACGCACCCGCAGGGCAACTGAGCGCCGGTCAGGGCAGGAAGCCGCGGTGGCGGGCGGCGATCACCGTCTCCATGCGGGTGTGCGTCCCCAGCTTGCGCATCGCGTTGCGCAGGTAGCTCTTGACCGTCTCGGCCCGGATCCCGAGCCTCTCCCCGGTCTCCGCGTTGCCGCAGCCCACGGCGACCAGGGCGAGGACGTCGAGCTCGCGCGGCGACAGCGGGCTCGGCCGCTCCGGGATCCGGCCGTCGGGGCGGGCCAGCCGGTCGCACACGTCCTGGAGCCGGGCCCGGAGCCCGGCGTCGGCGACGTCCTGGGTGATGGTCCTGAGCTGGGCGTGCGCCTGGCGGACCGCCTCCCACTCGCCGGCGGACGGCGACTCGCGGGCGGCCCGGGTGATCGCCGCGGTCTCCATCTCGGCCAGCCGCCGCTCCACCTCCCGCCTGACGGCCAGCTCGAAGCCCACCCGCGCGGCGACCTGGGTCATGGCGTCCACCACGCGGTCGCTGATCGACAGGGGCTCGCGGATCCCGCCGTACAGGACGCCGGAAACGCCGCCGTCCACCGTGACCGGCACCGCCGCGATGGCCCGCAGCCCCTCGGCGATCACGGGTTTGTCGTACTCGTGGCTGATGCGCGGGTCGGCGGCGTAGTCGTCGACGGTGCCGGGGCGCGCGGTGGTGATCACCCGGCCGCCGAGCCCGTTGCCCGCGCCGACGACCAGGCCGCGCAGCGCGCCGGTCAGGGTGCCGCTGAACTCCGTCAGCGTCACGCCGAGCGAGCGGGACCCCACCACGCCGCCGAACACCACCGGCAGGCCCGTCGCCCGGCGCAGCCGGCCGATGGCGGTCTGGAACGCCTCACGATCGATGGGCGCGTACGGTGCGGCCATGGGTCCAGCATGGACGAGGCCCATGGCGGAGAGCCACCCCCGAAAGGGGGTGGTGCCGGGCCGGGTCCGGGGGAATTCTCCGTTCATGGCTGACGCACTGCTCTCGTACGCCTCGGGCGGGTCCGAGGTCCCCCTGCTGGGCGAGACGATCGGCGAGAACTTCGAGCGCACCGTGGCGCGGTTCGGCGAGCGCGAGGCGCTGGTGGACGTGGCGGCCGGGCGCCGCTGGACGTACGCGCAGCTCGACGCCGCCGTGAACGAGGTGGCGCTCGGCCTGCTGGCCCGCGGCATCGGCAAGGGCGACCGGGTCGGCATCTGGGCGCCCAACTGCGCCGAATGGGTGCTCGTCCAGTACGCCACCGCCAAGATCGGCGCGATCCTGGTGAACGTCAATCCCGCGTACCGGGCCCACGAGCTGGCCTACGTCGTCAAACAGTCGAGCATGCGGCTGCTCGTCAGCGCGGTCACGCACAAGAGCAGCGACTACCGGGCGATGATCGACGAGATCGGGTTCGGGGACGCGGTGTTCATCGGCGGGCCCGGCTGGGACGAGCTGGTCGAGAGCGGCAGGCGCGCCGACCCGGCCCTGCTGGCGGAGCGGGCGGCGCGGCTGACGTTCGACGACCCGATCAACATCCAGTACACCTCGGGCACGACCGGCTTCCCCAAGGGCGCCACGCTGTCCCACCACAACATCCTCAACAACGGCTACTTCGTCGGCGAGCTGCTCGGCTACACCGAGGCCGACCGGGTGTGCCTGCCGGTGCCGCTCTACCACTGCTTCGGGATGGTCATGGGCAACCTCGGCGCGACCTCGCACGGCTCGTGCGTGGTGCTGCCCTCGCCGGGGTTCGACCCGGAGGCGACGCTGCGCGCCGTGCAGGCCGAGGGGTGCACGTCCCTGTACGGGGTGCCGACGATGTTCATCGCCGAGCTGGCCCTGCTGACCGGGTCCGGAAATTTCGATCTTTCGACGCTCAGAACGGGCATCATGGCCGGATCCCCGTGCCCGGTCGAGGTCATGAAACGCGTCGTCAGCGAGATGAACATGACCGAGGTCGCCATCTGCTACGGCATGACCGAGACCTCACCCGTGTCCACGATGACCCGCCGCGACGACGGCCTGGCCCGCCGCACCGAGACCGTCGGCCGCGTCATGCCGCACATCGAGGTCAAGGTCGTCGACCCGGAGACCCGGCTGGCGCTCCCCCGCGGCGTGCCGGGCGAGCTGTGCACCCGCGGCTACTCGGTCATGCTCGGCTACTGGGCCCAGCCGGACGCCACGGCCGAGGCCATCGACACCGCCCGCTGGATGCACACCGGCGACCTGGCCACCATGGACGCCGACGGCTACGTCAGCATCGTGGGCCGCATCAAGGACATGGTGATCCGCGGCGGGGAGAACATCTACCCGCGAGAGATCGAGGAGTTCCTCTACGGCCACCCGGACGTCGCCGACGTGCAGGTGATCGGGGTGCCCGACGAGAAGTACGGGGAGGAGCTGATGGCCTGGATCGTCATGCGGCCGGGCGTCGAGCCGCTGACGGCCGAGCGGGTCAGAGAGTTCTGCGCGGGCCGCCTGGCCCACTACAAGATCCCCCGGTACGTGCACGTGGTGGACGCGTTCCCCATGACGGTCACCGGCAAGATCCGCAAGGTGGAGATGCGCGAGCGGGCCGCCGGCATCCTCGGCCGATCATGAAGGACCGGCTCCGTAGTCAGGAGAACCACGGAGCCGGCCCAGAATGCGCGTCGTCACGGCGAGCGGCCCGTGAGCCTTCACGACCGGCCAGGACGGACGGTCACCGACGTCGGCGCGTGCGGCCCAGCGTGCGCAGCCGTAAAGGATGGGCCTGAAGATCGGCGCGCGGCCCAGCGTGCGCAGCCGTAAAGGATGGGGGTTTGGCGGCGCCGCAAGAGTGCGGCGCCGCGCGTCAGTTCTGGTCGAGGAAGCGCTGGGCCAGCGTGCGGCCCAGGGTGACGGCCTGGGTGTGGTTCTCGATGGTCTGGACCTTGGTGCCGGAGCCGGTGAAGACGATGTACGTGACGCCGGTGTCCGTGCCGCCGTTGCTCGGGTCGGGGTTGATGCCGAGGTCGGCCGCCGTCCGGTAGGACGCCTCGCCGATGATCCCGCTCGGCCCCGTGTCACCCATCACGGCGTACTCCACCTGCCCGTTGTAGACGATCGCCACCACGGTGCCGCAGCCGATGCCCTTCGTCCGGTAGTCCCAGATGGAGCTGGAGCTCGGCACCACCATGTACGCGAGCTGCGCCGCGTTGAGCGGCGAGTCCCCGCTGGTGTGACAGGCCGTGTCGGGCTGGAAGCAGCAGTCGGTGTTCTCGTTGCACTGCGTCGTGCGCACCCCGTCGCAGTCGATGTCCATGTCGCCCTTCCAGAACACCGCCCCGGTCTTCTCGCACACCGCGACCGTCGCCGAGCTCACGTCGGAGTCCGTCTTGTACTTGCCGTTGGAGATCTGGCTGCACGCGGTCACCTTCGCGAGGAGCTGGTCGGCCGTCGGCCCGGTGCCGCCGCTGCCGGTCGTGCCGGTGGCCGCGGCGCTGTGCCCGGACTCGTTGCCCGCCGCGTCGATCGCGGTGACCGTGTACGTGTGCGTGGACCCGGCGGTGAGCCCGCCGATCGTGGCGCCGGCCGTCGGCGTGGTCGTGACCACGGTCGTCCCCTCGTAGACGCGGTAGCCGGTGACGGCCACGTTGTCGGCGGAGTCCGTCCAGGCCAGCGTGATGCTGGCGGCCGAGGTGCCGGTGACGCGGACGTCCGCGGGCACGGTCGGCGCCTGCCCGTCGGGCCCGCCGGAGCCGCTGACCGAGAGCCGGTCCACGTTGGGGCCGCCGTTGGCGGTGGTGCCGGTCGCGCGGACGGTGTTGACCCCGGCGTTCAGCGACACCGTCAGCGCGGCGTCCGCCCAGGTGTCCCAGCTGCCGGTGCCGGGGAAGTCGCGGGTCTGGACCGCGGCGCCGTTCACCGCGACGGTCATCGGCCGGTTGACGGTCGTGCCGTTGGCATACCTCAGCGTGAGGGTGTGCGTGCCGGCCTCGGCCACGTTGACGGACCACTCGATGTAGCCGCCCACGGCGTTGACGTAGTCGACGAAGCCCGAGCCGGTGTAGCCGGTGTGGTTGGTCGCCACCGAGGCTTCCGAGAGCGTGGCGGCCTCGGCCTGGTACTCGGTCGCGGGCGCGTCGGCCATGGTGACCTCGAGGTAGTCGAGGTTGGGGTTGCCGCCCGAGGCCGTCGAGGTGACGCGGATCTTGTTGTCGCCCGCGGCGAGCGTGGCGGTCAGGGTGGAGGTGGCCCACGTGGTCCAGGCCCCGGTCGGGCCGAACGTGCGCCCGGCCGAGACGACCGTGCCGTTGACCGAGACGTCGGTGGTGCGGGTCGTGGTGGTGCCGTTGGCGTAGCGGATGGCGAGCGTGGCGGTGCCGGCCGCGGGCGCGTTCACCGTCCACTCGGTGTACGGGCCCGCCGCGTTGTCGCTGTTGACGAAGCCGGTGCCGGAGAACCCGGCGTGGTTGGACTCGACGACGCCCTGGACGTTGGTGGCGTTCTCGGCCTCGTACCGCACGGTCGCGGCCCGGGCGGGCAACGCGACCAGACCGGTGACGGCCAGGCAGGCGACGGCCAGGATGACGAGGCGGCGTAAGCGTGGGGGGTGCACAGGCGTTCCTTCCGATCAGCGGACGTCTCAGGAGACGTCGAGGTAGTCGACGTTGGGTCCGCCGTTGGCGGTGGTCCCCGTCAGGCGGACGGTGTTGGCCCCGGCGTTCAGCGACACCGTGAGCGTGGCGTCCGCCCAGGTGTCCCAGTCGCCCGTGCCGGGGAAGTCGCGGGTCTGGACGGCGGCGCCGTTGACCGCGACGGTCATCGGCCGGTTCACCGAGGTGCCGTTGGCGTACCGGATGGTGACGGTGCGCGAGCCGGCCTCGGCGGCGTTCACGGTGAACTCCACGTACGAGCCGGTCACGTTGTCGGCGTTGACGAACCCGGTGCCGGAGAAGCCGGAGTGGTTCGACTCGGCGGCACCCTGGGAGATCGTCGCGTTCTCCGCCTCGTAACGGGTCGCGGCGGCGGACGGCCGGGCGCGGATGAGGCGGGTCTCCCCGGGGCGCAGGGTGGCGCTGTAGGAGGTGGCGACGGTGCCCTCGGAGGCGCCCGACCACAGGTTCGTGACGGCGGCCGGGCCGGTGAAGCCGGCCTGCGCCCAGGTGACGCTCACCGTGGAGTTGCCTGACGTACCGGTGTTGTAGAGCGCGACGATGTAGTCGCCGTTGGCCTCCCGCTTGCGCCACACCTGGTTGACGCCGCTGTTGACGACGCGCTGGGCGGCCACGCCGTCCTGGTTGACCGCGATGAGCCGGTCGTTCTTCAGCATCGCCAGGTCGACGGAGGTGAGCGCGGTCAGGTCGGTGCCGAGCAGCAGCGGGCTGGCGGCCATCGCCCAGTGCGTCATGTGCGAGCGGCGCTGGTCGGCGGTGAGCCCGACCTGGTCGCCGTTGCCGATCTGCAGCGAGTCGTAGTCGTTCCAGCCGCCCGGACCGGCGTACTGCTGCCAGGAGGCGGCCGAGTTGAACCGGCTGACGACGTGGGACCAGTCGGTGAGCGGGTAGCCGCTGCCGTTCGGGCCGGACCCGCAGTAGCACTCGACGTCGCCCTGGGTGCGCCAGCTGTTGGCCAGCCGCTTCCAGGTGGTGGCCTGGGCGATCGGCAGGTTGTTGGAGAGCGCGAAGTTGATCGGCCGGCCGGTCTGGCGCAGCGCCTTGTCCCACGCCTCCACGTCGGCGACCGTGGACGCGTCCGCGCCGTCGATCTTGAGGTAGTCCACGCCCCACGAGGCCATCTGGTCGGCCCACGAGTTGATGAACGCCTGCGCGCCCGGGTGGGAGTACTTGAGCCGGTACATGTTCTTGCAGTTGTAATTCTTGTGGGTCTGCGAGGTGTCCGCGATGTCCTGCGCGTGGTACGACGTGCCCTCGATCGGCTTGTTGGCCGTGACGGCGTTCTTCGCGATGCCCGGGGTGACGTAGAAGCCGAACTTCAGCCCCTTGGCGTGCACGTAGTCGGCCAGCGCCTTGATCCCGGACGGGAACTTGGCGGTGTCGACCGCCCAGCGGCCGTAGTCGTCGACGACGAAGCCGTTGGAGTCGCACTTCTGGTAGAAGTCGTCGAGGTTGACGTAGACGTAGCCCTTGTCGGCCAGCCCGCTGCTGACCAGCGCGTCCGCCTGGGCCTTCATCTTGGTCTCGTCGGGCCAGCGGCGGACGAAGCTCCAGCTGCTCCAGCCCATCGCGGGCCTGATCGACAGCCCGTTGTCCGAGGCGGCGGCCGGTGCCGCGGGCAGGGTCAGGCACGTGGCGGCCACCGCCAGCGCCGTGAGCCCCGCTTTCATGAGCCCTGCTTTCATGAGCACCGCTTTCATGAGGCGCCTCCCGTCGTGACGTCGATGCAGTCGAGGTTCGGGTTGCCGCCGTCGGTCGTCGCGGTGACCCGCAGCGTGTTGGCCCCGGCGTTGAGCGGGACGGTGAACGTGTCGGTCGCCCAGGTGGTCCAGGCGCCGGTGCCGAGGTAGTCGCGGTTCTGGGCGGTGCCGCCGTTCACGGTGACGGCCGCCGGGCGGCTGGTCGTCGTCCCGTTGGCGTAGCGCAGCGCGATCGTGGCGGTTCCGGCCGCGGGCGCGTTGATCGTCCACTCGGTGTAGGCGCCGGTGATGTTGTCGCCGTTGACGAAGCCGGTGCCGGAGTAGCCCGCGTGGTTGGACTCGACGGCGCCCTGGGAGATCGTCGCGTTCTCGGCCTCGTAGCGGGTGCCGGTGGAGCCGCCGCCGCCCGCGTACTGGCCGCCGACCCACGCCTCGTCCACCCGCCAGCGGGCGACGCCGTGGTGCCCGGTCTTGGAGAGCCGGACGTAGCGGGCGGTGACCCCGCTCAGGTCGATGAACTGGACGCCGCGGGCGTTCGGCACGGTCCCGGTCTTGACCGCGCTCCCCCAGGTCGAGCCGTCGTTGCTGACGTGCACCTGGTAGCCGGAGATCCGCGCCGACCCGGACGACGGGTAGACGGTGGAGTCCTCCCGCTGGTTGAACGCCAGATACTGGACGGGCTTGGCGGACCCCAGGTCGAAGGTGAGCCGCGCGGGTTCGGCGGCGTCGCTGTCCCAGTAGGTCAGGTAGTTCCCGTCACCCGCCGCCGCCGCGCCGTGGCCGCTGGTGGACGAGCTCGCCGACAGCGTGACGCCGGTGTAGATGCCCTGACGGCCGCTGGTGACGACCTTGAAGACGGTGTCGTACTGGTCCCAACTGGAGATCCCGCTGAGCGTCAGCGTGCCGCCCGACTGCGTGAACGCGACCGGCGCGCCCGTGCGCAGGTTCGTCACCGAGCCGACCCGGTAGCCGTTGTCGCGCAGCGACAGCGTGCTGCCGGACGGCGGCGTGATCACGTGGATGTAGTGCCGGTTGGGGTCGTCCTTGGCGACGGTGGTCACGCCGTGCGCGCCGTTGTTCCAGAAGCCCGGCTTGAGCCCGCCGAACATGTAGCCGCCGCCTTCGGTGCCGCCGAGCGACTCCCAGATGGCCGAGAGGTACGTGTTCGCGAAGTTGTTGAAGTCGGCCTGCTGAGCGGGGAACTTGCCGTTGACCATGGCGGTCTCGGCCATCAGCGCCTTGACCGACGACCCCGCGTTCGTGATGAGCCGGCCGAGCGTGAGCTTGCGGTCCACGGCCTGGTCGGAGCCGCCGTACCACCAGGGACCGCCGGTGGGCAGCTTGAAGTCGGCCTCGATCAGCCGCGGCAGCGCCGTGTAGACCGCCTGCGGGTAGTCGTACGAGGGCGTCATGCCGGTCTTCTGCTCGTTGCTGATCATGTCCATGATCGGCGTGTCTTCGTTGTTGTTCGAGATCGTCATGTCGGGGCGCTGCTGGTAGATCTTGGCGTAGAGGTCGTTGCGCTCCCAGTAGGCGTTGTCGTTGTCGATCCAGAACCCGGCGAGCTTGGGATAGCGCTGCATCTGCTCGAAGAACTGCAGGTAGCTGAACTCGCCGAACCCGTCGCGGGTGGTCAGGTCCACGTCGTGGCCGACGTAGCTGGAGAAGGCCGAGGAGTTGAGCCACGACCCCGACGACAGGCCCTCGTTGTGCCACTGCGGGTCGTCGGTCATGTAGTGGATGACCTTCAGGCCCTGCGCGTCGGCGGCGTCGATCAGCTCGCCGAGGAAGTCCCGCGTGGTGCGGCAGGAGCCCGGGATCGCCGACGGGTACGGCCGGGCGTAGCCGAGCCGGCTGTGGAAGGTGGCCAGCACGATGTACTGGGCGTGCAGCTTCTTGGCCTCGTTCACCCAGTAGGAGGCGCTCCAGCCGCCGTTGGTGACGTCGGCCTCCCACGCGCTGCAACTGGTGTGCTGCGGCGAGGTCCGCTCGCCCCAGTGCAGGAAGAGGCCGGCGATCGAGTTGCGCAGGAACGCCTGGCGCGGGTGTTGCAGGTCGGCCCGCGCCGGGAGGGCGGTGAGCAGGCCGAGCAGGAGCGCCAGGACGGCGAGCATCGCCGTGCGTCTCATAATGCTCTCCTAGGATCCGGGGGTGAACGCCGGGTCGCTGCTGATGGCGACCCGGTCGAGGCGGGCGCCGTCCTCGCGGTAGGCGAAGGTGATCGTGCGCGCTCCGGCCGCCAGGTCGTACGTGACGGGCAGCTTGGCCCAGTGCCAGGAGGTGCCGATCGGGATGTTGTTCCAGTTCGTCCACGAGCCGGTGCCCGAGCGCACCCAGAACGAGTCGTCGCCGTCGTTGGCGGCGATCACGCGGGCCCAGACGGCGAACGTGCCGTCGTGCTCGACCGTGAACGGGATCGTCGTCCAGCCGGTGGAGGGCGCGCTGGACTTGCTGTTGTTGCCGGCGGCGACGGTCACGTACGAGCCGCCGGACGCGGCCTGGTCGGCGGCCGTCTGCATGGGGGCGGTGACCGTGCCCGCCTCCGCCTCGGCGTACAGGCTGTCGGGGGTGCCGGGGACGGGCGTGGAGTTGGTGGCGCGCACGCGCAGCGCGCCGCCGGAGGTGTCGGCGCTGTCGCGCACGGCGTAGCCGCTGACGCCGCTGAACCCGACGTCATAGGCACTGCCGCTGCCGCGCTGCGCCACGACGCCGTTCACCTGCACGTCGGAGGCGTCGTCGGCGATCGCGTAGGGCCGGTTGTCGTTGTCGTCGAACCGGGTCTCGCCGTTGAGCGTGATGCCGGTGGCGTGCCTGATCCAGTAGCCGTACGAGGGGCGGGCGCCGTAGTCGCGCGGCGGGTAGGTGGTGAGGAACTCGCCGGGCACCCGGGTGGCCTCCGAGGCGGGGTGGCCGCCGGGGACGGTGAGGTCGACGTTCTGGAACGTGATGCCGGGTCCGAGGTCCACGGACGGCGTGCCGGTCAGCGTGCTGGTGTAGTCGGAGGCTCCCACGGTGCCGGTGACGACGGGCGCGGTCAGGTTGGTCCCGGTCACGTTGGAGATCGTGATGTTCCGGATCCGTCCGGCGGGGGGCGAGCCGGGGCAGCGCTTCCGCTCACCGATCTTGAAGAAGAACGGCGACGTGGTCTTGGTGAGCGTCACGTTGTCGTAGTGGACGTCCTCGATGATCGCGCCGTCCATGGACACGATGCCGATCCCGGCCTTGCCCGCGCCCAGCACGGTGATGTTCTCGAACCGGAAGTCGCGGAAGCTCCCGCAGGTCTCCGACCCGAACTGGAGCGCGTTGTTCTCGTGCGAGTAGACGGTGGTGTCGCGCACGCGGACGTTCTGGCTGGTGTAGGTGTGGCCGAGCGCGTAGTCGCTCTTGAACACCAGGGCGTCGTCACTGGCCTCGATGCGGCTGTTGGTGACGGTGACGTTCCAGCTGTTGATCAGGTTGATGCCGTCGCGCACGCCGCTGCTGGAGTTGATCGTCTTGAGGTTGTCAATCGTGATGTCGTGGCAGCCGTTGATCAGGGCGGCGAAGTGGCCGCCGCGCCGGAACGTGACGCCTTCGAGGCTGACGTTCGAGCACTCGGTGAGGGTCAGCGCCTTGTCGGCCTGGCCGGAGGACGGGTTGCCGGTGATGAGGTTGCCGTCGCCGTCGATCGTGCCGGTGCCGGTGATGTGGAAGTCGGTGATGCCGCTGCCCCACATGAGCGAGTTGTGGAAGTGGCTGTGGCCGTAGTCCTGGTAGTCGTCGTTGGGGTTGGACTCGGCGGCGTCCATGCCGCTGCTCGCGGCCAGGAGGGTGGCGCCGGAGTCGAGCCTGAGCGTGACGTTGGACTTCAGGTGGATGGTGCGGGCCCGGTAGCGGCCGGAGGGAAAGACGACGGTTCCGCCGGGTGCCGCACTGGCGGCGTTGATGGCGCGGTCGATGGCGTCGTCGTCGTTGGTCGAGCCGTTGCCGGTGGCGCCGTAGTCGCGCACGTTGAACTCGGCGAGCGCGTGCGCCGGGCTCACCGGGAGGGGGGCTCCGAGCAGGGCGAGGGCGCATACCAGCAGGGCTCGGGCGAGCGGTTTCATGGCTGGAGCTCCACGTAGTCGAGATTGGGCAGGCCGCCGGCGGTGGTGGCGGTGAGCCGGACGGCGTTGGTGCCGGGGACGAGGGGCACGGTGACGGAGGCGGACACCCAGGTCGTCCAGGCGCCGGTGCCGGGGGCGTTCACGGCGGATCCGGCGGCGGTGCCGTTGACGGTGACCGCGAACGGCCGGTTGGTGCTCGTGCCGTTGGCGTACCTGATCGTGAGGGACCTGCTGCCGGCCGCCGCCGCGCTCACCGCGAACTCGACGTAGGCGCCGGCCACGTTGTCGGTGTTGACGAAGCCGGTGCCGGAGTAGCCGGCGTGGTTCGACTCGGCGGCGCCCTGGGAGATCACGGCGTCCTCGGCCTCGTACCGCGTCCCGGCCGGCGGCTGGGTGTTGGAGATGTCCTTGCCGTTGACGCTCACCCGGGACAGCACGAGGTTGTCGACGTTCGACGCGGTCGGCGTGGCCGTCGTGATCCCGGTGAACGTGCTGTTGGAGATCGTGACGTTCTTGATGTGGTCGGTCGGGCGGCCGTCCAGGTCGTACGCCTGCGCCGCGCCGTCGATCGTGAGGCCGTCGGCGGTGAAGTTCTGCACGACCGGCGGCAGGGAGCCCGAGGTCTCGTAGTTGAGCGTGACGTACAGGGCGCTGCGCTCCAGGTCGTGGCCGGTGATGCGGCGCAGGTGCACGCCGTCCACGAAGCCGCCGCGGTTGAAGCTGGTCTTGACGTAGAGGGCGTACTTGACCGGGTAGCGGCCGGGGAAGTCGGGCGCGTTGCACTCGCAGTCCTCGGCGAAGACGTCGCGGACCCCGCCGGACATCTCGCTGCCGATGGTCACGCCGCCCCACCGGCCGCTGAACTTGCAGTTCTGGATCACGATGTTCTGCGAGGGGCGGTTCACCCGGCGGCCGTCGCGGTCGCGGCCCGACTTGATGGGGACGCAGTCGTCGTTGGTGTCGAACTTGCAGCCGGTGATCAGCACGTCGGTGCAGGAGTCGGGGTCGCAGCCGTCACCCTGGGAGTTGGTGGAGTAGAAGGTGACGTTCCGGACAGTGACGTTGGTGCAGTAGACCGGGTGCAGGGTCCACATGGCCGGGTTGCGCAGGTTGACGCCCTCGACGAGCACCGCCGTGCAGTTGTAGAGGCCGATCATGTTGGGCCGCAGCTTGTGGCCGCTGCCGAACTGGCGCTGCGCCACCGGGTGGTCGTCCGCGCCCCAGGACCGGAGCTGGTCGCGGTCCGCGCCGCCGCTCCCCCACGACGACCAGTCACCGGCGGGCGCGTTGCCGTCGATCGTGCCCGTGCCCGTGATGGCGACGTTGGTCTGGCCGTTGGCGTAGATGAAGGGCGAGTAGTTGTAGCACTCGATGCCCTCCCAGCGGGTGAGCACCGTCGGCAGGTAGGAGCCGGGGTCCGTGCGGAACCTGATGGTGCCGTTCACCTGGAGGTTGACGTTCGAGAGCAGGTGGATCTTGCCGGTGCGGAACGTTCCTGACGGCACCACCACGCGGCCGCCGCCCGCCGCGTTGCACGCGGCGATGGCGTCGCGGAACGCGACCGTGCAGTCGGTGGAGTTGTCCGGCTTGGCGCCGTAGTCGGTGATCGTGAACGTGCGGTCGGGGAAGGTCGGCGGGACGATCCTGGCGAGGATCTCGGGCACCCGGTCCCACGGCGACGCCGCCGTGGCGGTGGCGGTGGCGGCGGTGGCGGTGGCGGCCGAGCCCGCCGCACCCGGGGCGACGGACTCGGCGTACGCGGGCCCGCCGGTGGTGCCGGTGCCGACGAGGAGGACGCCGCCCGCTTTGATCAGGTCGCGCCGGGAGATCGTCACTGGACCACCTCCAGGTAGTCGAGGTTCGGGCAGCCGCCCGCCGTGGCGGCGGTGAGGCGGACGGTGTTGGCCCCTGCGGCGAGGTCGGCCACCACGCTCCGGGACGCCCACGTGGTCCAGGCGCCGGTGCCGGGGAAGGACAGGCCGGAGGCCACGACGCGGCCGTTGACGGCCAGGTCCGCGGGGCGGTCGGCGCCCGTGCCGTTGGCGTACCGGACGATCAGCGTGGCGGGACCGGCCGCGGCGGCGGTGTGCCGCCACTCCACGTAGGCGCCCGCGGCGTTGTCGGTGTTGACGAAGCCGGTGCCGGAGAACCCCGCGTGGTTCGACTCGACGACGCCCTGCGAGATCGTGGCGTTCTCCGCCTCCAGCCGGGTGGCGGTGGCCTGCACCTGCTTGTACGCGCGCATGTCGCGCAGCAGCAGGTAGCAGTTCTGCAGCGAGCCGGAGGTGTCGCCGAGCGAGCGGTAGATGCCCCACTTGGGGCGGACCCGGTCGCCGAGGAAGGTGTCGCCGGTCCTGGTGGCGTCCACCAGCGTGGCGCCGCCGCTGCGCAGGACCCACCGCACCGAGCCCGAGCCGCCGTCGCCGATCTTGATCTCGTACTCGGCGTCGATCCACTTGTCGTGCAGCGGCTCGAGCTCGGTGCGCCCCACCAGGGTGTCGGACTCGAAGATCTTGTGTTCGATGGTCTGCACGCCGTTCACGCGGCGCAGCGACGTGACGGTGATCGGGCTGGTGCCGGTGCCCGGCATCTTGGTCTGGCTGATGTGGGTGAAGGTCGTCGTCGCCTTCAGCGAGCTCGGGATGTACATCGAGTACGTGACCCGCCAGGTCTCCCCCGTCAGCCAGCGCAGGTAGCCGTCCGGGTTCCGGTTGCCGGTGACCTCCTGGCGCTGCCGGTCCGTGGACGTGTCGCGGTCGGCGGTGTGCATGTTGAAGCGGAAGGCGTTGCCCTCGGCGTAGATGTGGGGCTGCCCGGCCGGATGCGAGTCGGCGCGGTCGTCCTCGATCGTCTCGAACGCGCCCAGCCCGACGGCGGCCGGGTCGGGCGCCCACATGAGCTTCCAGGCGGGGGCGACGGTCAAGGTGCCGGCCGAGGCCGGCCTGACGGGCAGGGCGGGGGCGAGGAACGCGGCCCCCACCAGGGCCCCGAGCTGGCGACGGGTCACGCTCATTGGACCTCCAGGTAGTCGAGGTTGGGGCCGCCGTTCGCGGTGGTGGCGGTCGCCCTGACGGTGTTGGCGCCGGCGGCCAGCTGGGCGGAGACCGTCGTGAACTGCCAGGTGGTCCAGGCGCCCGTGCCGTTGAAGGGTTTGGCCGCCGCCACGACCGTGCCGTTGACCGCGATGTCCATCGCCCGGTTGGCCGTGGTGCCGTTGGCGTAGCGGAGGGTGAGCGTCGCCGTCCCCGCCGCGGCGGCGTTCACGGCGAACTCGACGTACGAGCCGGCCACGTTGTCGTAGTTGACGAACCCGGTGCCGGAGAAGCCGGCATGGTTCGACTCGACCACGCCCTGCGAGATCGTCGCGTTCTCGGCCTCGTACCGGTTGCCCGGCGACGAGCCCCCGTACAGGACGCCGTTGATGCGGACGTCGCGCAGCACGACGTTGTCGGCGTTGGAGAGCTGCGGGGCGGGGGTGTCGATCTGGGTGAAGGTGCTGTTGGCGATCGTGACGTTCCGGATGTGGCTGGCGGCGGAGCCCGACAGCTTGATCGCGAACGGCGAGCCGGCGATGTTCAGGCCGTCCACGGTGATGTTCTGGATGACCGGGTTGACGATCGGGCCGTTGCCGGGGCCGGTCAGGCTGTAGTTCATGTCGATGTAGAAGCCGCCCCGGTCGCACGGGCCGCCCGTCAGGTTGCGGACGTGCACGCCGTCCACCGTCCCGCCGCGCCGGTTGTTGGTCTTCAGGTAGAGGGCGTAGAACGAGTGGTAGCTGGAGCCGGCGAGGATGCGGTTGTTCTCGGCGAAGACGTTGCGGACACCGCCGGACATCTCGCTGCCGACCGTGATCGCGCCCCAGCGGCCGTAGTAGGTGTTGTCGCGGATGACGATGTCGGTGGACGGCACGCCCACGCGGCGGCCGTCGATGTCGCGGCCCGACTTGATGACGGTGCCGTCGTCTCCGGTGTCGAACGTGCAGCCCTCGATGAGCACGTCGGAGGAGGATTCGGGGTCGACGCCGTCCACCATCGCGCCCCGGCTATAGATTTTGACCCGCCTGATGGTGATATTTCGGGATAAGACGGGGTGGATGGTCCACATCGCGGGGTTCCTGATGTCCAGGTCCTCGACGAGGATGTTCCGGCAGCCGTAGAACTGGATCATGTTCGGCTTGAGGAAGTGACCGTCGCCGAACTGCCGCTGCTCCACCGGCACGCCGTCCACGGCCTGCTGCTGCAACCGGTCCCAGTCCGGCCCGCGCTGGTCGTCGAAGCCGAACCAGGGCCCGGCCGCCGCGTTCCCGTCGATCGTGCCGGTGCCGGTCAGGGCGATGTCGGTCTGGTTCCTGGCGTAGATGAAGGGCGAGTAGTTGAAGCACTCGATCCCCTGCCAGCGGGTGAACACCGTCGGCAGGTACGAGCCCGCGTCCGATCTGAACCGGATGGTGCCGCCCGCCTCGACGTGCAGCCGCACGCCGGACAGCAGGTGGATCTTGCCGGTGCGGAACTTGCCGGTGCCGGGCACGAGCACCGTGCCGCCGCCCGCCGCGTTGCAGGCCGCGATGGCGGAGCGGAAGGCGGCCGTGCAGTCGGTGGAGTTGTCCGGCTTGGCACCGTAATCGGTGATCGGGAACGTGCGGTCGGGGAAAGTCGGCGGCACGATCCTGGCCAGGATCGCGGGCACCTGGTCCCACGGGGAGTCGAGCGGCTGGGCCGTGGCGGGCGCCGGCGGCAGCACGGCGCCCGCCTGCACGGGGACGAGCAGCGCTCCTTTGAGCACGGCCCTTCTGGAGGGATGCATCGGAGGCTCCGGGGGGTGGATCCGGCGACCGCGCGATGGCGCGGCCGCCGGCGATGAGGGGGGTGACTACTGGATGTTGGAGCGGCGGATGGTGTCGGCCGAGCCGTCACCGTTGTTGTCGGAGTTGGTGGAGCCGAACCAGATGGCGTTGGCGCCGGGCACCTTCTCGACCGCGCGGAGCCTGCCGTACGTGCCGTTGAAGTACGAGTTGACCGTCGAGACGTTCTCGCCGTTCAGCACGATGCGCCACAGCCGCTGGCCGCGCAGCGCCGCCATGAACACCGTGTTGTTGACGATGGCGATGCCGCTCGGCGAGGCCTCGGAGACGCTCCAGGTGTACTTCGGGTTCGTCATGCCGGACGTGCTGCAGGTGCCCTCGCAGGTGGGCCAGCCGTAGTTCTTGCCCGGCTGGATGAGGTTGAGCTCGTCACGCGAGGAGTTGCCCAGCTCAGACTCCCACAGCCGGCCGGCCGAGTCCCAGGCCAGGCCCTGCGGGTTGCGGTGGCCGTAGCTGTAGACGCGGGTGCCGAACGGGTTGCCGGGCGCGGCGGCGCCGGTCTTGGTGATGCGCAGGATCTTGCCGTTGAGCGAGTCGAGGTCGGGGGCGTTGCTCGACTGCTGCGCGTCGCCGGTGGTGACGTACAGGTAGCCGTCGGGGCCGAACCTGATGCGCCCGCCGTTGTGGTACCGGTTCTTGTCGATGCCCTGGAGGATGGTGGCGTAGCCGCTGAGCGCGGTGCCGTTGAAGTTCATCTTCACGACCCGGTTGCCCTCGGAGGCGGTGTGCATGAAGAACACCTCCTGGTCGCTCGTGCCGTTCCAGGTGGGCGAGAAGTCCAGGCCCATCAGGCCGCCCTCGCCGTCGGTGGTCTGCACGTTGGGCACGGTGCCGACCTGCGTCTTGGTGCCCGACGGAGTGATCTTGAAGACCTTGAACGTGTCGCGCTCGGTCACCAGCGCGTACGTGCCGTCGGGCGCCCAGGAGATGTCCCACGGCACGTCCCAGCCGCCGGCGATGCTGGTCGGCGTCTGCGGCACGGTGCCGCAGGTCCCGGTGGTGAACGACGCGGACGGCGCGCTCGGCGTGGAGAGCTGGTTGGCGCTGTCACGCGCGACCACGTGCACCTGGTACGTGTGCGCGCATTCGAGCGGCACACTGGCCGTCGTGGCGGGCGGGGTGCCGGTCACCGTGGCGAGCACGGCGTTGGTGGCGTTGTCGCGCACGAGGTAGGCCCGCACGCCGTTGTCGTCGGTGGAGGCGCCCCAGGTCACGGTGGCGGAGGCGGACTGCACGCCGCTGACGGTGGGCTGCCCCGGCTGCGAGGGCGGGTTGTCGGCGGGCGCGGGCAGCGTCTGGCAGTTCGCCTCGGGGCTGCTCAGCGACACGTTGCCGGAGGCGTCGCGGGCGAAGACCGACAGCTGGTAGGAGAAGTTCGGGTTGAGCCCGGTCAGCCGGTACGGCGGCGCGGTCGCGGTCGCGATCTGCTGGCCCTGGTGGTAGATGTCGTAGGCCACCACGCCGATGTTGTCGGTGGACGGCGGCCAGTCCAGGGTCAGGGCGTTGTGCGTGATGTCGGAGCACGTCGGCTGGCCCGGCGAGGTCGGCTTCTCGGTGTCGCCGGGGCCGGTGACCCGCAGCCGGTCGAGGTTCGGGCCGCCGTTGTCCGTGGTGGCCGTGGCCCTGACCGTGTTGCCGCCCGCGTTGAGCGGCGCGTTCACGCTGATCTCCTGCCAGGTCGTCCAGGCGCCGGTGCCGGGGAAGGACCGGGCGGTGGCGACCGCGGCGCCGTTGACGGCGATGGTCATCGGCCGGTCGGTGGTGGTGCCGTTGGCGAAGCGGAAGGTCAGGCTCTGGGTGCCGGCGGCGGCCGCGCTGACGGCGAACTCGACGTAGGAGCCGGTGACGTTGTCGTAGTTGACGAACCCGGAGCCGGTGAATCCGGCGTGGTTCGACTCGACGACGCCCTGCGAGATCGTCCCGGACTCGGCCTGGTAGTCGGTGAAGTTCGAGGACTGGACCTCGGCGTCGAGGTAGTCCCAGTTCGGGTTGCCGCCCGCGCCGGTGGCGGTGGCCCTGATCGTGTTCGTGCCCGCGGTGACCTGGGCGGTCAGCGTGATCGTGGTCCAGGTGGTCCAGGCGCCGGTGGCGGGGAAGGACCGGGCGGCGGCGACGGTCGTGCCGTTGACCGCGATGTCGCTGGGGCGGTCGGCGCCGGTGCCGTTGGCGTAGCGGAAGGCCAGCGTGGCCGTTCCCGCGGCGGGCGCGTTGATCGTCCATTGTGTGTAGGAGCCGGCGACGTTGTCCCCGTTGACGAAACCGGTGCCGGAGTAGCCGGCGTGGTTGGACTCGACGACGCCTTGGGAGATCGTCGCGTTCTCGGCTTCGTACCGGGTGGGCGCCGCGTCCGCCGGGAGGGCCGTGGCCATTCCCAGGGCGAGTAAGCAGGCGATGACGCAGGCCCGGGACTTGCTGAAGTTCATCGGGCGCTCCTGGCTGAGAGTGATGCCGGGTGTAAGAGAGGGGAGCTTTCCAAACGTTTGCCATAAACCGTCAGCCTCGTCAATAGTTGGAACGGTCCATTGCTTAGGAAAGTTTCCTAACTTTGTTGCATCGATACATCGGATGACATTGACCGGTAGACAGGGCACCACGCCGGGATGTATCCCTGAAATGCGCAAGGAGATCGGAGCCATGGGCCTCCGATCGTGCAGGACCGCACCGGCGGCACGGCATCACAGCTCGTCAGACCCGGAGTGATACATGGGACGTCTTCGCGCAATCACCGCCACGGCACTCGGCGGCCTGTTATTTCTGCAACCGGTTGCCGTCAGCTCGGCCGCGGCGGCCACCCTCTACGAGGCCGAGAACGGGACGATCTCGCAGGGGGTCGTGGAGTCGAACCACGCCGGGTTCACCGGCTCGGGGTTCGTCAACCTCGACAACGTCACCGGCTCCTCCGTCGAGTGGACCATCCAGGCGGCGGACCCCGGCCCGGTCACGCTCGCCCTCCGCTACGCCAACGGGACGGCCGCCGACCGCCCGATGACCGTCACCGCCGGCGGCACCGGCACCACCCTGTCCTTCCCCGGCACCGGCGCCTGGACCACCTGGCGGACCGTCACCGTACGGGTCACGCTGACAGCCGGCGCGAACGCGGTCAAGGCCACGGCCACCACGTCCAACGGCGGCCCTAACCTCGACTCGCTGAGCGTGGACCCCTCCTCGGCGGGCACCGACTGGTCCAGGGCGATGGTCGACTCCACGATGGCCCGCTTCTCCCCCGGCACGCTCGGCGGCTGGAGCTACCCGCAGGGCCTCTACCTCTGGGGCCAGTACCTCGTCTACCAGCGCACGGGCGAGCCCCGCTACCTGCAGTACATCAAGGACTGGGCCGACCGGTTCGTGGACTCCTCCGGCGGCATCTCCCAGACCTTCGGCAACCTCGACAGCATGCAGGCCGGCAACGTCCTCCTCGCCCTCTACCGGGAGACCGGGCAGGCCCGCTACCGCACGGCCGCGGCCAAGATCAGGACCCGGCTGAACACGTACCCGCGCACCTCCGACGGCGGCTGGTGGCACTCCACCTCCACCTCCCGCGAGGGCCAGCTCTGGGGTGACGGCGTCTACATGGCCGACCCGTTCCTCGCCCGGTACGGCGCCTGGGTGGCGGCCGACTCCTTCACCAGCGCCGAGCCGGCCAAGCAGCTCGAGATCTACTGGAGCCACCTGCGCCGCGCGTCGGGCCAGGCCGCCGGGCTGCTGTACCACGCCTACGACGAGCCGGGCGGCCCCACCGCGTCCTGGGTCAAACCCTCCCTGGGCAACACGAACGGGATCTCCTGGTGCCGGGCGATGGGCTGGTTCGGGATGGCCGTGACCGACATCCTCGAGCTGATCCCGGCCGACCATCCGCGCCGGGCGGCGCTCATCGACATCCTGCGCGAGCTCGTGCCCGCTTACGCCCGCTGGCAGGACCCGGCCACGGGCCGCTGGTGGCAGGTGGTCACCGAGCCGTCGAACCCGTCGAACTGGACGGAGACGTCGTGCTCGGCGATGTACACGTACACGATCTCGCGGGCGGTCGAGCGCGGGTACGTGGACGCCTCCTACCGCGCGAACGCCGAACGCGGCTACCAGGGAGTGCTCTCCCAGGTGTCGCTCGGCTCCGACGGGCGGACCAACCTCGTGGGCGTCAGCGAAGGCACCAACGCCAGCGACTCGCTCGCCTACTACTTCGGGCGTGCCCGGCCGGTCAACGACTTCCACGGGCTGGGGGCGTTCCTCATCATGAACGAACAACTGAGCCGCTGAAGTGTGTATTTTGGTCACTTCCGTATCGCCTGCAACACGGAGAGAGACCGCGTGCGTTCCGCAAGACTCGTCCTCGGCGCCGCCCTCGCCGCCTTTGTCCTGCCCGTCGCCACCCCACCCGCGGCGGCCGCGCCAATCGTCGCCGGGTCCGCGACCGTGTCGCTCGTCGCCGGGTCCGCGACCGTGTCGCTCGTCGCCGGGTCCGCGACCGTGTCGCTCGTCGCCGGGTCCGCGACCGTGTCGCTCGTCGCCGGGTCCGCGACCGTGCTGCCCCCGGTCAGGGTGCAGCTCGCGGTGCCCGCCGCGGTCTCGGTGGGGATCAAGGGGCAGGCTCAGCGGACCAGCTACTACTGCGCCCCGGCGTCCAGCGCGATCGTGCTGCGCGCGTTCGGCGTCAGGCGCGGTCAGGACCAGCTGGCCGAGGAGATGAAGACGAGCGCCGAGGCCCGCTCGACCAAGCGGGAGAACACGCTGGCCGTGCTCAACGCGTACGTCAGGCCGGAGGGCTACCAGTTCCGGCTCACGTACGCAAAGGGCGACCCCGCCGCGCTGATGGCGCAGGTCTCCCAGGCGGTCGGCGTGCTCGGGAAGCCCACGATCGTCGCGGTCCTCGGCAACCGGCTGCCCTGGAGCAGGAAGAAGCGCGACTTCGGCCACGCCATCGTCGCCTACGGCTACGACACCGCGAAGGGCACGATCACCATCTGGGACCCGAACGCGCGCCGGGGCGCCACCGGCACCCACGTGATCCCCGCCAAGGACCTGGCCGCCGTCGTCTTCGACATCCCCGGCAGAGGGATCGGCGGGGTGTTCGAGCTGTCCAAGCCGCTCCTGCCCCGGTGACGGCCCGCAGTGACGGCCCGCGGTGACGGCCGCGCCCTAGGATGAGTCCCGTGGGGGTCGAGTTCGGGATCCTGGGCGAGGTCAGCGCGTGGGCGGACGGCCGGCCGATCAACCTCGGGCCCGCGCGGCAACGCTGCGTGCTGGCGGCCCTCCTCGTCGACGCCAACCGTCCCGTCTCCCTCGACCAGCTGACCGACCGCGTCTGGGGCGACGCCCCGCCGCAACGGGCCGCGGGCACGCTGCACAGCTACCTGTCCCGCCTGCGCTCCATCCTGTCCCCCTCCGACGGCATCCACCGCAGCGCCGCCGGCTACCTCCTGCGGGTGCGGGAGGAGGCGGTGGACCTCCACCGCTTCCGCGCGCTGCTGGCCCGGGCGCGGGCGAGCGACGACCGGGAGGCCGCCCGGCTGTACGGGGTCGCGCTCGGCCTGTGGCGCGGGGAGCCGTTCGCCGACCTGGACACCCCGTGGCTGGCGGCACTGCGCCACACGCTCCAGACCGAACGCCTGTCCGCCCGGCTCGACCACCACGACGTCCAGCTCCGGCTGGGCCGGCACACCGAGCTGCTGCCCGAGCTGGCCGTACTGGCCGATCGCCACCCGCTCGACGAGCGCCTCGTCGGGCAGCTCATCCTCGCCCTCTACCGCAACGGCCGCCAGGCCGAGGCGCTCGACCGCTACGAGCGGACCCGCCGCCGGCTGGCCGACGAGCTGGGCGCCGATCCCGGCCCCGACCTGCGGCGGCTGCACCTGCGGATGCTCACCGCCGAGACCACGCTCACCCCGCGCCCCGTACCGGTGCCCCGCCAGCTCCCCCCGCCGCCACCGTCGTTCGCGGGGCGCTCGCGCGAGCTGGCCGCCCTCGACCGGATCATGGCCGCGTCCGGGAACACGGTGGTGATCTCCGCCATCGGCGGCACGGGCGGCGTCGGCAAGACCTGGCTCGCCCTGCACTGGGCGCACGGCAACCTGCCCCGCTTCCCCGACGGCCAGCTGTACGTGAACCTGCGCGGCTTCGACCCCTCCGACGCGCCCATGCCGCCCGAGACGGCGGTGCGCGGCTTCCTCGACGCCCTCGGCGTGGACGCCGCCGCGGTGCCCGTCGGCCTGGAGGCGCAGGTCGCGCTCTACCGCAGCCTGGTGGCGGGCAAGCGGATGCTGATCGTGCTCGACAACGCCCGCGACACCGACCAGGTGACCCCGCTGCTGCCCGGCAGCCCGTCCTGCGCGGTGCTGGTCACCAGCCGCCGTCAGCTGCCCGGCCTCATCACCGGCCACGGCGCCCGGCCCATCCCCCTCGACGCCTTCGACCCGGAGGAGGCCCGCCAGGCGATCACCGGCCTGCTGGGCGAGGAGCGGGTGCGGGCCGAGCCGGACGCGGTGGCCGACCTGCTCGACCGCTGCGGCGGGCTGCCGCTGGCGCTGGGCATCGTCGCGGCCCGCGCCCGCATGCATCCCGGCTTCCCGCTGGCCGTGCTCGCCGGGCAGCTGCGCGAGGACTCCTCCCGGCTCGACCTCCTGGACGCCGGGGAGCAGACGGCCAGCCTCCGCGCGGTCTTCTCCTGGTCCTACCGGGCGCTCACGCCGCCGGCCGCGCGCCTGTTCAGGCTGCTGGGGAGCGCGTTCGGCCCGGATCTCGGCGGCGCGGCGGCGGCTAGCCTGGCCGGGCTCACGGGCGGCGCGGTGCGGGCGCTGCTCGGGGAGCTCGTACGCGCGCACCTCGTCACCGAGAACGTCGCCGACCGTTTCACCATGCACGACCTGTTACGCGCCTACGCCGCCGAACAGGACCTCCCCACCTCCCCCGCCGACCCCGCCATCTACGGCCCCAGCTCCTCCTCCTCCTCCTCCTCCTCCGATCAGCGGCGGGCCGCGACGTGCCGCCTGCTCGACCACTACCTGCACACGGCCCACGCCGCAGCCCTGATCATCAACCGCAGCCGGCAGCCGCTGACCCTGGACGAGCCCTCTCCGGGGACGTCCCCGGAGAACCCGGCGGACCACGACCAGGCGATGGAATGGTTCGCCACCGAGCACCCCACGCTCATGGCCGCCGTCCGGCACGCCGCCGACACCGGCCTCGGCACCCGCGCGTGGCAGATCGGCTGGACGCTCAGCGACTACCTGGACCGCCAGGGGCGCTGGCTCGACCTGCTCGCCGCCCACAGCGCCGCGCTCGCCGTCGCCCGGCGGCAGGCGGACCGGTTCGGCGAGGCCCAGTCCCACGCCGGGGCCAGCCGCGCCCTCATCCGGCTCGGCCGGCTCGACGACGCGCGGGCCTACCTGGAGCGGGCGATCGCCCTGTTCACCGAGCTGGGCGACCGTGACGGCCGGACCCGTGCGCATCTGGGCCTCGGCTTCATCCACCAGAAGCAGGACCGGCCCCGCGCCGCCCTCGAACAGTTCCATCAGGCCCTAGCGCTCCACCGCGAGGCGGGCAACGAGGCGGGCGCGGCCTTGTTCCTCAACTCGATCGGCTACCAGCTCGTCCTGCTCGGCGAGTACGAGGAGGCCATCCCGTACTGCCAGGAGGCCCTGGACCTGCACGCGAAGCTGAGTTACCGGCACGGCCAGGCCAGCGCGGGCGACAGCCTCGCCTACGCCTACCACCACCTCGGCCGCTTCGCCGAGCTCTACCGGCGCTCCATCGGCCTGTTCCAGGAGGTCGGCGACCGCTGGCACGAGGCCGACACCACCGTCCACCTCGGCGAGATGTACGACGCCGCCGGTGACCGCGCCGCCGCCCTCGACACGTTCCGCCGCGCGCTGGAGCTGCTGGAGCAGCTCAACCACCCGGACGCCGACCGCCTGCGCGCACGGCTGGCCGAGTAACCCTTAGACGTTACTCGAAATGGAAAAGGCGGTTACACAACGCACTGTTAGCTTGGCCGGGCATTGCCATCCATATGGAGGGAAACAGCTTCATGGCTATATCGTTCGGCCGCATGACCCGCCCCGTCGGCCTCGGGCTCGCCGTGGCGCTCGGCGCCACGCTGTCCTTCGGGATCGCCACGCAGGCGTCCGCCACGACGGCGTCGTCGGCGCAGAGCGTCGCCGAGCAGCGGGTGAAGGTCTACGAGTTGGTGACGAAGGACGGCGGCTTCTTCTACACCAGCAACGAGGCGGAGAAGGAAAGCGCGATCACCAAGCACGGCTGGTCATTGACCCAGACCCCGATGTACTACATCTCGCGTGCCCCCTTCGCCGGCGGCAAGCCGCTCTACCGGCTGCGCTGGGAAAGCAAGGCCTCCTACATCGTGACCGGCTCCGTCACGGAGCGGGAGTCGCTCGTGAACTCGGGCAAGTTCCGCTACGAGGGCATCCTCGGGTACGCGCCCGCCGCGGCCTCCGCCGGTGAGACGGTGAAGATCTTCCGCCTGTCGAACAACAACAAGTGGCGCCTCGCCATCGAATCGCACACCCAGAAGATCCTGGCCAACGAGCCGGGCTGGACGCTCGACGGCCCGCTGTTCAACCAGTTCACCAAGGCCGGCTGAGCAGCAGTTCGCTGAACGGGGGCGCGCCGGATCACGTGCGCCCCCGTTCCCCTTGGGGGATTCAGCGGAGGCACAGCTCCAGGAGCGCCCCCGCCCGGGGTGTGCGGTCGATCCACACCTCGCGGCCCCGGCGCTCACGGGCGATGAGCCGCGCCGCGACCAGCCGGTCACAGTGGAACGTCAGGCTGCTGGGCGGGATGTTCATGCCGCCGGCCAGCGTGGCCATGGTCATGGGCCGGTCGAGCGTGCGCAGCAGCTCCGCCCGTACGGGTCCCACGAGCTCCGAGAGGTCGTCGCAGTCCGTACGCCACAGCCTCCCGGCCGCGGGAACCGGATACGCGATCCACACGGTCTCCGGATCGTCCAGCCCGACGATCAGCGCGTCCTTGCCCGCCAGCATCGGCACGAGCACCAGCGACCGGTCCCCCAGCTCGTGGACACCGGCCGCGACCCCCTCGATGACCAGGCCGTTCTCGTCGCGGACGAGCCGCCCGGCGAGCGAGCCGAGCAGCGCGTCCGCCCCGCCGCGCACGCTCGCGACGCCCACCCGCGCGACCTCCCTGTCAAGGAGCGGGCGCGCCCTGCTCCACAGCGGCTCGGCGACGGCCCACACGTCGGCGAGCGCGCCCGCGTACCCGCGCAGCCAGCGGTCTGGCCGGTCGGCGGCGGCCCGCCAGTGCGCGGGCAGCGGCCCGAACGCCTGCTCCAGGTCCTTGAGCAGGAGGTCGGGCGGCATGTCATGCAAGCGATCGATCTGCTCCTGGACGGATACGTCGCCGACGGGGACACACGGCATGACGCTGTCCGGCACCACCGCATGGCCGGGTGCGCCCAGCGGCCGCGCCGCCTCCTTCGACCGCCAGCCGGACCGTGCCTGAACCGCCCTTCGCCACGACTGGGGCAGACCGCGATAACGGCCCGCGAGCGCATCCGTGATCATGGCGAGCACGGTCAAACTCGGGGAGAGCGACACCGAAATTCGCGGCGTCGCGGATATTCGTATTTCCGTCCGTTCCCGCGCGCTGAATATGTCCGACCGCCAATCACTCGTCCCGTACGTTCCACTGTGCCGGGCCGGTCTTGCACGGATCGTGTGGGTTCCATGAATCCCCTGCTCACCTCGGGCGTGCCGGGCGCGAGGCCCCGGCCGGAAAGAAGTAAGTGCTGATGTCTAGGCGAAAGGCGGGCGCCCGGATATGGTGCGATACGGGCAAGCCATAACAGTGCATCGTCTCCGGACTCCGATCGGTGGGCACCGCATGCCGGATCTGACGTTCGCCATTCAGAGATTGCCGGGCGTGAGCGTGATCTCGGTGGCCGGCGAGGTCGACGTCGCGACCGCCGGCCAGCTCGATCGTCATATCCGCGGCAGCAGGCGGCAGCCCGGCGAGCACGTGGTGATCGACCTCAGCGAGGCGCAGTTCCTGGGCAGCGCGGGTCTGCGCGTCCTGCTCAACACCCACGCCTTCGCCCGCCAGCACGGCGGCAGCCTGCACCTGGCCGCCCCCGATCCGAAGCTGGCCCGGATCATGGAACTCACGTGGGCGCACACCGTCCTGCACGTGCACACCACGGTGGAAGAGGCCGTCCTCGCCGCCCTGGGCGGCACGACCCACGAATCACTCGGCCCCGTCGACGCCGGCGACCCTTGTTGAGCTGCGCGCTTCTCTCATCGGAGGGAGCCGTTCACCGGGCGTCGGCCCGCACGGTGGTCTGAGGGAGCCCACTCACCGAGCATCGACCTCGAACCCACAGCCCCCGGCCACCGCGCCGCTCCGAACCCACAACCGCCAGTCGCCGTGCCGTCGGTCAACTGAGCGCGCAGGCGGGGCAGCGACGTTCCAGAGCGACGCACCAGTGGACCCACGGCTCACGGCTCACGGCTCACGGCCGGCATCAGCCCATCCGGTCCGGGCGGCGTCCGCGGGGAAGCGCACGTGTCAGGTGCGGCGCGTACCAACCGGGCGGACCCTGACCGGTGAGCGCAACCAAGCGCGCGGGCCGCGAGCACGCCCACCACGACACCCACCACGACGGCGACCACGCCCGCACGCGCCGTCCCCCGGACCACTGATCGCCCACTGCCCGCACCCGGCCTGACAGCCTTACCCCTGCAACCAGACCCACCGCGCCGTCGTCGGCCCTCCCGCACGGTCAGTTGACCGACGGCGCGGCGACTGGCACCCGCCCCTCGTACGGGTCGACGCGGTTGAGCGCGCCCCTGGCGATGTCCGCCACATCGGAGTCCTCGAACTCCTCGGTCAGCGGAATGCCCAGGCGCTCGAACAGCTGACGCGTCTCGTCCACGGTCGGCCGGGCGCTCAGCTGCGGCGCCTTCGCCACGTCCAGCAGTTTGGTCTGGTCGAGGCTGTTGTGCAGCTCGATGGACCACGGGTTGTAATGCGGGCTGTTCTGCGGAATGGCGAGGCCGGGAAACTCAGGACCGCGCTGGGTGATCACCAGATTGTGCTTGGTGAGGTCACAGCGGAACAGCGAGATCGTCCGGGACAGGCCGATCCGCAACTCCAGCACCTGGCTGTTGTGCTGCCGGTACCAGCAGGCGGCCAGGATCGTCGAATAGACGTCCTTGCGCGTGCCCAGAGACGTCCACCCTTTCTCCTCGGCGCCGTCGTCGGCGAGACTGAGGTGCAGCTGGGTGTACTCCGCGCACAGAGGTTCGTCCGTCGGATCGATTAATTCCAGCAGGAAACGCAGTTTGCTGCGCTTCCTCTTGGCCCGCTCAACGCATTCGGGCAGCGTCACCGCCCGGATAAACGTGCCCGTGCCCCCTTTGAACAGCCACATATCGCTGCCCGCCCGCGCCTCCTCAAGAAGCCGGGTGATGGCCGCCCCGTTGAGCGACTTGACCGAATCGCCGCTGGCCAGCAATCGCCACATTCCGTCGGTCGTACGCGCGACAGTATCAAGCTGGTCGGCCACCCGGGCCTGCCTGTTCCTGTCCCTGATCCAGACGAACGCGAGCAGGGCCAGCACCGGCAGAATCAGCTGGTCCGATTGTCCGTCTTTGAGCACATCGAGCAGATCGAGCACACTGACGGCAGCGGCGACGAGCAGCACGATGCCGAGATCCACGTTGGAGACTGCGGCACGGAGCCGCGCCTTGACGTTCGCCATGTCTGTCGTTTAGCGGTCCGAACGCTCCCCGTCAAGCCTTGATCACACTACGGGTACGCCTACGGCGACCTGGGGCTTCCGATTACGCCCGCGCCATTCTCCACCACCACCCAAATCGTCGGCTCGGCAACCCCGGATGGGCGAAACTCATCGACACAACCCACTCTGAATCCCGGCCGAGCGAATTACCGGAATATTCGCCCAGTCGAAGCCCGTTTCGACGGCCACTTTCTGGCCTTCGACGACGTGTCAACCAGAACAGCGGCAACGTGGCGCGCAGTCACCGGCCTCCCCCGGTCGAGGCGGCGGGGACGCGAGCCGAACCGTCCGGATCCCGACTCCGCGCCCTGTCGCGCACGGCCTTCGACAGAGGTCCGGCGTACTCGCAACGAGAGGACGCCGACGGTCGCGGCTCCAGGTACGCAATGACAGGGCGATGAACGCCGCTCCAACATTGACAGGCGGACTTGTGACTGCATGACCGTTCATGTCAGTAGTCGCCCGACGCCTCCATGCGAGCTCGGCAAACCTGGCCATATATGGACTAATGCGGACAATGACACGGTCGAGGTGCCCGCCCTCCTCGCCCCTGACCGGCACCTGTGGCCGGCCGAGGACGGCGGCAGAAGGGCCCACCCCCCCATGTACCGCGACCGCGTGTTACCCGCAGCCCTGACCATTGCCTGCGCCGCCACCCTCACCCTCACCGCCACCGCCCAACCCGCCGCCGCGAGCCCCCCGAACATCCCCTCCGCCGGCACCGCCGCCGCCCGCCTCGCCGAGCTCACGGTGGCGGCCGAATCTCACAGCAGCACGTACGACCGCGACCTGTTCCCGCACTGGATCACGATCAGCGGCTCCTGCAACACCCGCGAGGAAGTGCTCAAGCGCGACGGCACCAACGTCGTGACCAACTCCTCCTGCGCCGCCACCTCCGGCTCCTGGTACAGCCCGTACGACGGCGCTACCTGGACCGCCGCCTCCGACGTGGACATCGACCACATGGTCCCGCTCGCCGAAGCCTGGGCCTCGGGCGCCTGGGCGTGGACCACCTCCCGCCGCCAGCAGTTCGCCAACGACCTGGGCGGGCCCCAGCTGTGGGCCGTCACGGACAACGTCAACCAGTCCAAGTCGGACCAGGACCCGGCGGAGTGGCAGCCGCCCCGCACCGCCGAACGCTGCCGGTACGCCCGCGCCTGGATCCAGGTGAAGTGGTACTGGGGGCTGAGCACCGACAGCACGGAGAAGGCGGCACTGGGCAGCATGCTCACCTCCTGCTGACCCCCATCCCCGTTGCCCGAGCCCTCCGCCTCACGGACCTCTCTGGTGCCCGTCCCTGTGACTGGCACGCGGGAGGTCCGTCGTCGGCGACCGGGTGGCGATGGGCTCGCGTGATTCGGGACAAATGGCTCGGGAAGCAACGAGCCGGGAGCCAGCGACCCGGGCAACGGGCAGGCGCTCGGGTGGGGGCAGGCGCTCGGGTGGAGCGGTGGCGCGAGAGTGGGATGGGCGGGCGCGGAGTAGGCGGGCGCGAGATGGGCGGCTGTCGGGGTGGGCACTGCGGGCGTGAGCACCGTGCGGCCAATGGTCGCGCGGGCGGCTGACCGTGCGAGCGGGTGACCGTGCGAGCCGATGACCGCGCGGGCCGGTGACCGCGCAGGCCGGTGACCGTGCGAGCCGGTGAGTGCGCAGGCGGGGCGGTAGGTTGGGGGGCATGCCGCGTGACACCCTGACCCGGGACCAGATCGTCCGGGCCGCCGTCTCGGTGCTGGACGCCGAGGGTGTGGACGGGCTGAACATGCGGCGTCTGGGCACCCAGCTAGGCGCGGCGGCCACGGCCATGTACTGGCACGTCAAGAGCAAGGACGAGCTGGTCGTGCTGGCCGCCGACCACGTGTGGGACGAGATCGAGCTGCCCGACCCCGACGAGGTCGGCTGGCGGGCGGCCGCGGCGGCGCTGGCCGCCGGTGCGCACGGCATGCTGGGCCGGCACTTCTGGATGCTCCCGGCCATGAGCACCCACCTCCTCCACGGCCCCAACAAGGCCCGCTACGACGACCGCTGCCTGGCCGTCTACGAGGCCGCCGGGTTCAGCGGGCCGGACGTGGACCAGGCGGCGGCGACCGTGCTCATGTTCGTCATCGGCGCCGCGCAGGGTGAGGCGGCCGAGCTGGCGTGGCGGGCTCGGCTCCGCAGGGCGGGGGCGGACGAGGAGCAGCAGCTGCGCGCCACCGTCGCGCGCATCAGCGAGATCGCCGAGCAGTTCCCCCGGCTGCGGGCCCGCGCCACGCCGTCGGTGGAGGCCGCCCGTTCCCTGCCGGACGAGGACTCGTTCGAGTTCGGGCTGCGGACGATCCTCGACGGGCTGGACGCGCGGCTGGCTAATGGAAGTACGCGCTCGCGGCCGGAGTCGCCAGCAGGACGATGACGGCCGCCGAACCCACGGCCGTCAGCACGAACCGGAGCACGATCAGCGGTCGCAGGATCGCGGGGAACGCCTCCCGTGCCGCGCGCACCACCGCTCTCCCGTCGAGCTCCCGCACGCCCGGCTCCTCGGACTTCTTGAAGGCCGCCTCGACGTAGCGGGACGCGAAGACCTGGGTGCCGGTGACGAACGCGCCCGCGGTCATGAGGAGCGCGGCGGCGATCCACGACAGGACCCGGCCCACCCCGCTGCCCGCGAGGCCGAGTGAGGCCAGCGTCGCCAGGGCGGCGCAGATGGCGAGGGGGAACAGCAGCTCCACGACGCTCTCGGCGAACTTGACCCCGTGCCGGGCAAGCACCCCCGCAGGCAGGCCCTGCCGGGTCACGACCGCCTCGGCCGCGCGCTGGGCCCGCTCCCCGTGCGTGTGGACGAGGACGGGCAGGACGAGGAACAGCACCGCGAGCGCGTACTGCAGCGTGGACGCGATGACGACGGAAACCGGCATGGGGCCCTCCCGGGACGACGACTTGCACAATGTTCAAGTCCGACGATAGGAAGGACTTGAACATTGTGCAAGTCACGAGAGGGTCAGCGGTAGGCGGCAGCCTGGAGGGTGTAGAGGTCGGCGTAGAGGCCGTTGAGGGACATCAGGGTGTGGTGGTCGCCCTGTTCGGTGATCTTGCCGTGGTCGAGGACGTA
>NZ_JBFAOQ010000023.1:0-194946 GCF_040675285.1 Nonomuraea sp. NPDC049625
TCCGACCCCAACGGCTTCCGTGATCACAGAGGGTGAAGTCCTACGGCACACCGGGGAGGAATACAGATCAATGGATCAATGAAGCCTGCCAGTGTGGCACCCGTAGCGATCTGGGTAGCAGCCCTTAGGACCGGAGGTCGTTGGACAGGTTGATCCGGATCTCCGTGTTGCGGTATCCGGCGCGTCCGAACGCGGCCGCCATCGGCGCGTTGCCCACGTCGGTGGTGGCGGTGATGCGAAGCTCTCCGTTGGCCGCGTGGATGCGGGTGATCTCGGCGAGTATCTCGTCCACGTAGCCGCGCCCCCGGAACTCCGGGACCACCCCGAGATACCCGACGTTCACGTTGTACGGCGTTGCCGAGGGGATCGCCATTCCCGCCACCTCGCCCTCGTGCGTATAGGCGATCCGCCACCACTCCCGCTTGCCCGGCGCCCTGAGATAGAAGTCCATTTCTTCGCGCGCGGTCGCGTCCACGCCCTTGGCTGCCAGGTTCGCACGAGTCTGGGCGTCCAGGCTGCCGTCGGCGATTCTCGTGAATACCGTCAGGAACTCCTCGTCGGAAGCCTCGGCGAACCGCAGCACGCCGCTCACCGGAGGCACCCCGTCGGCGGGTGCCCACTCGAACTGCAGCCGCTCCACTTCCCGGGTGAGGCCGGCCGCGTGTGCTGCCGCCCGCCGCCATTCCACTGCCATCGAGGTGGCCGGATCGTCGCGCCAGCCGCCGGCTGCCTTGATCGCGTACTGCACCGGCTGCGGGAATCCGGTCAGCGCGGCCCTGATCAGTTCGGCGGCGATGGCGGCGCGGTCGCCCATGGCGGGATCCACGTCGAGGCAGTCGAGCGCGACCGGGTGCGCACTGTCCTTCGGCCCCCACCACAGCGCCCGTCCCACGACCTGGTCGTCAACCTCGGCGATCCACGTCCATTCCGGCCGGTACATGTTCTCGGCCAGATCTGCGAGGTAACGGTCGGCGGGGATCCAGCCGACGGGCTCGGCCACGCTCCACCTGGTCACGTGGTCGAGGTCGGCCGGAACGGTAGGGCGGTAGGAGATCATCTGCATAAACTAAAGTCCTTTTGTCATCATTTGAGCCAAATATTCGGCCGTTCCTTGAAGCCCGGCGCCGCCCCGCTCAGGGGCGGCGCCCAGGCCCTGGGCAGGGCGATCATGTCGCCGTATGCGCGAGGATCGCCGTCGCCAGTTCCTCGTGCACCTCCACCGGCAGCGTATGCCCCATCCCCTCCACCATCATCAGCCGCGCCCCTGGGATCCGCTCCGCGATGAGCGCGCTGTGACCGGGTTTGGCGGGCTCGCAGGTGCCCTCGACGGCCAGGGTCGGCGCCTTGATCTGGTCCAGGACGCCCACCGGCTCGAAGTCCGGGTTCGCCGCCGCGGCCCGGCGGTGATTGGCCACGGCGGACAGATCGCGGGCCCGGTCGTAGATGTGTTCTTGCAGCAGGCGGGCGGCGTCCTCGTCGAAGGGCAACCCCGTCCCGTGCAGGACGCGCTGCTCGGCGATCATGAGGTCGATCTGCTCGCGCCGGCCGGCGGGCGGCGGGCTCGTGACCAGCGCACGGAAGAACTCGACGAACTCCGGCGCCGGCGGTGGCAGGCTGCCTTCGGGCTGCGGCTCGCCCATCAAGGCCCGCATGATCACCGCGCCTTCAGCGCCGCCGAGCGGCGAAGAGCCGATGACGGTGAGTGTGCGCACCCGCTCCGGCCGCTCCACCGCGATCAGCTGGCCGAGCAGCCCGCCCGCCGAGTGGCAGACCAGATGAGCGCTGTCCAGGCCATGCGCGTCCATCACCCGCAGTACGTCGTTCTTGATGTCGTCCCATGTATAAGGCTCCTTGTCGAAGTCGATGGTGTCCGAGCGGCCGGTGTCGCGGTGGTCGTATCGGATCACGCGCCGGCCACCGGCCGTCAGCCTGCCGATAAACGCGTCCGGCCACAGGACGCCCTGCGACATCGAACCCATGATCAGCAGGATCGGCGCGTCCGTGGCGGCGCCGAACTCTTCGCTCCAGATGTTGTTCTCAGGCATGTTCAAAGCATGTCCTGTCCCGCTACGGGTGCCTTCTGTAGAACTACTAGGGACGTCAGTTCAGTACGGGTGCCGACGCCTACCTTCGGATAGATCCTGTAGAGGTGATACTCGACCGTCCGCCAACGGGACAGAATCCAAGGTCTGTCTGGTCAGTGCTCCTGCGCGGCCCGTACTCGGGCGCTTATGTCCGAGCTGTGTACGCTCGCGTCTCCCCCGAGGCCCTGGCTCGCTGGCAGCAGGGCCGCGACCCCGCCGCGCGCCGCTGCTGACGGGGCGCAGGGCGAGCCCAACCCTGCACAAGGGTGTCAGAACTCCTCATTTCTGCGAGCACGACCCCACGAGCGGAAGGATGCTCTGGGAGCGAGGCAGTCACATATCGTCAGCGGCCAGAACCGAGGTCTGGCCGCTGACGCGATCCCCTAACGGTCGCTGATCATCATTGACGGTTATGCGCTGCCGGTCTTTGCCCGATCACGATGACTTTCGTGCAGGAGCGACCGCAGTTCGGCGGTGTCGATGATGTGGGCCAGTCTCGGGAAAACGCTGGTCATCAGGGTCTGGTGGACTTGTGGGTCCGGGTCGGTGACGCCGTCGGAGAGGACGTAGAGCCGGTAGTCGCGGTCGGCGGCATCAGCGACGGTGGACAGTACGACGCCGCTGGTGGTGATGCCGGCGATGACCAGGGTGGTGATTCCGCGATCCCGCAGTTGCCGGTCTAGGTCTGTCGTAGACAGCGCGCCGTAGCGGGTCTTGCGGACGGTGATGTCGCCGGGCTCCGGGGCAAGCTGATCGTGAAAGGCGCTGTCGGGCTCCTCGTGGTGCATGAGGTGCTGCTGGCCGAGGAAAGAGAAGGTCTTGTTGGCCGGTGGGATCGCCGCCCAGTCGGCTTCGGTGAATCCGACCCGCACGTAGGCGATGGCGGCGCCGTGCGCTCGCATGTCGGCGATGGCACCGGCCACTCGTGACAGGAGCGCTTCCGGGTTGGCCAGGCCGGGGAGCGAGGCCAGGATTCCCTGCTGGTAATCCATGATGAGCAGTGCGGCCGTCCGGGGGTCCAGCGCCGGGGGTGTGACGGTCATTTTTCTCTCCTTGGGTGATGAGGGGCGCCCTGGCACGCGAGATCGCGTGCCCGGGCCGACTACACGTTGGGCACGTGAGCCACGATGTGCCGCACCGCGACCCCATCGGCCACGGCGCGAAGGCCGTCACGCTCATCTCCGAGCTGTACGCGGAGGGGCGAACCGCTCCGAAGGGGCCGTGGCCCGATCGCGGTGACGGCTGTGGCGGCCCGTTAGGTGCGACTGGGTGTCGGCTTCGGCTCGGCGAGTGGCGCCGCGGCGCGCCGGGGAAGCAGCAGCGGGGTCGTCAGCAGGAGTACGCCGGCCAGGCCGATGGCCGTGCGCGGGCCGAGCAGGCCGCCCAGCACGCCCCAGGCGGCCGTCAGGAGCGCGGTCGAGGCCTTGGTCGTCACCGTCCAGGCGGACAGCGTGCGGGTGATCCGGTCGGGCGCGGTGCGATCGAGGCGGTAGGTGGCGTAGACGGGATTGAAGACCCCGCAGCAGAAGATCAGCCCGAGCTCGACGCCCATCACCAGCAGCAGCCCGCCGGTCCCCGGCCCCAGGAAGACCAGCCCGGCGGGCCATAGCGCGCGCAGCGTCCCGGCCACGACCAGGACCCGGTGCTGCCCGAACCGGGTGACGAGCGGCCGGGCCAGCCGCGCACCGAACAGCCCGCCGATCGCGGGCGCGGCGAAGGCGAGGCCGTACTGCCACGGTGTGAACCCGAGCCGGCCGAGCATCAGGACGGCCAGCAATGCGTCGGTGGCCATCAGCAGGCCGTTGAACAGGGCGGTGTTGAAGAACAGCGGCCGCAGCGTCGCGTCGGCGAGGATGTACCGCCATCCGTCGAGCAGGTCCCCGGCCCGCATGCGCGCGGCCTGCCTGCGCTCGGGCCTCGGCTCCTTGCCGCCCGCCGCGCGGATGCTCAGGGCCGAGAGCAGGTAGCTGACCGCGTCGGCCACCACCGTCACCACCGGACCGAGCAGCCCGATCGCGGCACCGCCCAGCGGCGGTCCGATGATGGTGGTCGTCCAGGTCGTGGACTCGAAGCGGGCGTTGGCGACGAGCAGGTCCTCGGCCGGCAGCAGCGTCTTCAGGTACGCGCCGGAGGCGGCGCGGAAGGTGATGTCGGCGGCCGCGACGACGACCGAGACCAGCAGGAGCTGGACGAAGGAGAGCACGCCGAGCGCGAACGCGGCGGGAATCGTCAGCAGCGCCGCGAACCGCACCAGGTCCATCCCGATCAGCACCGGCCGCTTGCGGCGGAACTCCACCCACGGGCCCAGCGGCACCGCCACGGCCGCGCCCACCAGAGCCCCCACCGAGGACAACGCCGCGATCTCGGCCGGCCCGGCGTGCAACACCTGGAGCGCGATCAGCGGGAACGCGCCGAAGGCGAGCCACGTGCCGAGCGCGCTGGTCCCGAACGCTCCCCAGAGCCACCCGAACTGCCGCCCCAACAGGTTCCCGCTGCGCATGCCCGCCGCTCCTCGCCACTCGCTCGCACAACTGATTTGTGATCGCAAGCATCAAAGCGCGCGCCGTACCAGGGGATCAAACAACTTCAGAGCCTTCAGCTACAACGAACGGTTGTATCTGTAGAGTGTGTCCGCATGGACCTCGACACCGTCCGGACCTTCGTCGCCGCCGCCGACGCGGGGCAATTCCAGGAGGCCGCCGCCGAGCTGGCGGTCACCCAGCAGGCCGTCTCCAAACGCATCGCCGCGCTGGAGCGCAACCTCGGCGTGCGGCTGTTCACCCGCACGCCGCGCGGCGCCGAGCTCACCATCGACGGGCAGGCGTTCCTGCCCCACGCCCGCGAGCTGCTGCGCGTCGCCGAGCGCGCGGTCGCCTCCGTGCGTACCGACAGCCGTCCGCTGCGCGTCGACATGATCGCCTCACGCAGCGCGGCATCGGGCCTGATGCGCGGCTTCCACCGCGCGCACCCCGAGATCGACCTCGACGTGGTGATGCTGTTCGACATCGAGACGGCCCTCGCCGCCATCCGGTCCGGTGCGATCGACGCGTCCTTCCGCGCCGTCGCCATGCCCGGCCGGCCACTTCCCGAGGACATCGAGTCCGTCCGGGTGCTCGACGAGCCGCTCCAGCTCCTCACCGGGCCCGCCCACGCGCTGGCGGGCGCCTGGTCGGTGACCCTGACCCAGCTCGCCGGGCACCGGATCTGGATGCCCGGCCTCGTCCCCGGAACCGAGTGGGCCGCCTACTACGACGATCTCGTCGCCGAGTTCGGCCTCACCATCGAGGCGACCGGCCCCAACTTCGGCTCCGACGCGCTCCTCGACACCATCGCCGACACCCCGGCCCTGGCCACCTTCATGGGCGAGCAGACCCGCCTCGTCTGGCCCGCCGGCCACGGCCTGCGCCGCATCCCAGTGGCCGACCCCACGCCCGTCTACCCGCACTCGCTCCTGTGGCACCGCGACAACCCCCACCCCGCGCTGGCCACCCTCCGCGCCCACCTCGCCGCCACAGCGGCCGGCCACGGCGCCGCCGGGACCTGGACGCCGGACTGGGCAATCCCGCGCTGAACGCCGCCTCGGCGGGCCGGACCGCCAAACCGAAATTCAGCACAGCTCGCCGCAGATGGTCTCACGCTGGCCCCGCAGATCATCGACACAGCCACCGGCACCCTGAATCGGCTGGCCGCCGACCCCGCAAGGGCCGGCCACGTCCGTGTCAATGCCGCGAGGGCACCGGCGAATATGAGCGACGGGCAAGGCCGCAATTTGCTGGCCCGCCTGGCCGTCGACCCAGCCCTGAACGGTGAGAGCCGCATCACGGCGGCATGGAAGCTGGCCGAGTTGGACGACCCGCGAGCGGCCGAAGTGTGGGCCGCGCTGGTCGGCGACCCTGCTCTGCACGGCACCACCCGGGCCACGGCAGCGCGCGAACTGGCCGAACTGGATGATGTACAGGATTCTGCCCACCTGGCCGCGCTGGCGACCCAACTCCGCCCTGGATGATCTTTACGGCATGGCGGCGGCAGAGGCACTGATCGAGCGGGCTGATCAGCGAGCTACCCAGCACAGCCTGCCCGGCCAGCACCCAGCTGACGAGATGCGGCACCTGACATATGGGCGCCGCTGGCGCACCCGAGCCATCGCCTGGATCATCAGGCGGACTGGCGGAGTCCCGCGGCGGTTTCTCGTAGAGAACGGCTCTTCCACGAGGTAATGAGGACGACGGTAAGTGCCCAGGCATTAAGGCTGGGCTTCTCCCGGAACCTGGCCGAAACCGAACCAGGTCCCCACCGCGAGCAAATCGACGCCGTTATCGGCACGATCGGCGTCTGGCTCATCCCCGGGCTACCCAGACCGAAATCCCGGGCCGTACCGAGGACTTCTCACGCGCTGTGACCCGCGGAAACGCTGATCCTTTGGGCCATATGACGCAATTCTCACCAGCGGGCCGTCAAATGCGCTCTCGCAGAACACGAGACGGCCCAGCGCTACCCCGACGCCGTCGAACAGGCCCACGCGGAGCACGTCGCCCGCCACGAAGGACTCCAGCTCAAGTAGCCGGTGCGAGTGCTCTTCCGCCTCGGCAGAAAAGCCACGTCACCGCAGGTCAGGGTTGGGTCCGTTGGATTCTGCTCTGTTGCTGCCGGGACCCCGGTACGTGATGCCGGTGATGGTCGGCCACCCCGACACCACTGGCGAGGGCCAGGCGCCGGCCTCGCGCTGAACGCACGCAAGAGGCCCGCCGGATGTCAGCGGCGGCGTCAGGACGGCGACAGCCCCATATCAGAGCGGTCGGCGATCGTAGGGGCATCGAAAGAACACCGCACAAGGAGCACATGATGCAGAAGTTCGACACCCCCGCCCCGATCGCCGCCGTCCTGCACATCCCCGCGGGACGCGTCCAGCTCATCGCCGCCGACCAGGCCGACACCACGGTCGAGATCCAGCCCACCAACCCCTCCAAGAGCCGTGACGTGAAGGCGGCCGAGGAGACCACGGTCGCCTACGCCGACGGCGTCCTGCGGATCGAGACCTCGGTGAAGAACCAGTACCTCGGCCCGTCCGGATCCATCGACGTGACCGTCAAGCTGCCCACCGGCTCCCGCATCGAGGCGAAGGCGGCCGCCGCCGAACTCCGGGCCCTCGGCCGCCTCGGCGAGGTCGCCTTCGACGGCGCGTACCGCCAGATCACGCTCGAGGAGATCGCGAGCCTGCGCCTGACCGCGACCGACGGCGACGTCGAGGTCGGCCGCCTGGCCGGCCCCGCGCAGATCAGCACCGCACGGGGCGACATCCGCATCGCCGAGGCCGCCGGCGGCAAGGTCGTGCTCCGCACCCAGTCCGGCGACATCGCGATCACCGCCGCGGCCGGCGTCTCGGCCGCGCTGGACGCCGGCACCGCCTACGGCCGCATCACCAACGCCCTCAAGAACAACGGCATCGCCGAACTCGACATCCACGCCACCACCTCCAACGGCGACATCACCGCCCGCAGCCTGTGACCCGCAGCCTCCCAAGGAGAGGCAGACCAAGCCCGCCGACGACGAACGGCCCCGGTCCATCCACGCGGACCGGGGCCGTTCCAGGCGCGGGTGCCAAGAACTCGGCTACCCTATGCGACCTGCACGTATTCGTGGATCAGTCCACCGAGACGGTCACGTCGGATGACCTTGCTGTCGCCCTCAACAGGATCGGGAAGGGCTCGCGGCGGAGCGGCCTCGCCCAGGGAGCGATGCTCATTGAAGTGGGCCTCGTAGGTCGCCAGCACGCGCCGTAAATGGCGGACGTTGACGATGAGGATCCGATCGAGGAGTTCTCGGCGCAGGCCGCCGATCCAGCGTTCGGCGAACGCGTTGGCCCGCGGAGCGCGAGGTGGCGGCTTGAGGACGCGGATGCCTGCGGCCGTGAAGACTTCGTCGAACATCGTGTCGCCACCTCCGACGCCGCAGCCGTGCAACGCGTGCTCCGCGACGCCCGCATCGAGGGTGGGACCCTGGCCACCACCGAGCTGGGCGAGGCCATCGACGGCCACACCTTCGTCCTGGTCGGCGCGCTGACCGCCCTGGCGGTGCTGATGGCGATCGTCGGCGTGCTCGACGTTGCCGCGTGCCTTCTCACTGCTGGCTCTCGGCCTCTGGGCCCTGACCGCCGTCGCCGGCTCGGCCCTGGCCGGAACGGCCCCCGCCCGCCGAGCCGCCCGGCTGACCATCCGCAAGGCCCTGGTCTACGTCTAAAGGAGTCCTGATGCGTAAGACGCTGTTCATCCTGCTCGCGCTCGCTGCCGTGATCGGTGGCCTGGCCGTGGCCGCTCATCAGCTGGACCTCTCGGCCCGAGCGTCGCGGCGTGGACGCTCACATCGGCTCAGGTCCATGGCGGCCGGACGTAGCAGGGCAAGGGCAGATGCGGGCCGGCAATACATCCGGCACATCCCCGGCCGACAGCCCGCAGCTGCCGTAGGACCAGCGAACGCAGTCACACCGACAGCCCGGCCCGTGCTTCATCGCCGTCCTGGCCGCCCTCAAGCGGACAAAGGTCACACTTGCGGGCTCTCCCGAGCCTGCAAGTGTGACCGGCGATCATCGCCGCGCAGCACCGCGGCATAGGTCCGGAAGTGTGGGCTCAGCCGTAGTAGTCGCGGATTTCCCAGAAGCGGGAGGGGTGGCCGTCGCAGGTGTACTGGACGGCCTCGATGTTGTTCTCGGTGCTGACGCCGCCGGCGATCGTGAGGCATTTGCCGGTCTGGACGTTCCGGAATTGGATGTGTTGGCCGACCTGATTGCCAAGCGCCCAGTAGCGCGAGGGGTGGGTGTCGCAGGTGTACTGGAGGGCGACGACGTTGTTCTCGGTGCTGACGCCGCCGGCGATCGTGAGGCATTTGCCGGTCTGGCGGTTCCTGACCTGCAGGTACGCGCTGGAGTAACCCCAGACGTCCCAGCGGCGGGAGGGGTGGCTGTCGCAGGTGTACTGGACGGCGTGGACGTTGTTCTCGGTGCTGACGCCGCCGGCGATGGTCAGGCACTTGCCGGTCTGCCAGTTCACGAGCTGGACGTTCGACGCCGCCCAGACGGCCGTGGACGAAGGCGCGGCGGATGCCGGAGTGGCGGTGGTCGCGCCGAGGGCGAGGAGGGGAGCGATGACGGCTGCCCTGCGAAGAATGTAGGACTTCATAGGACCCAGCGTGCGGGCGCAGGGCCGGCATGGCCTGAGTACCTCGTACTCAATGTGTGCCCTGGGGCGGGTTGCTCCGGAGAGGCTGTGGCTTGGGCAGGAACAGACGCGCGGCCAGGGCAAAGCCGGCAATGGAGATCCCGAAGGAGGGGCTCGCAACGCTGACCACCGCCAGGAGCCACGGTCTGCCTGCCGCTATGAAGACGGAACGTCCCCCCGTCCTGCCGGACAGGGGGACAATGGACCGCCGCGCGTCACACCGGGCGCTTGGCACCCGATTCGCCGTCGGCCAGCACCATGGCCCCTGGCGGTGATGGTTGTTGCGGCTTGCGGATCACGGTATCCGCATGCGCAGGAGTGATACCCAGCACCAGCACGGCGGCCATGCCGACGGCCGAAGCGGCGGCACGGCGAGTCCAGGTACGGGTCTTCATACGGCTCTCCCAGTCGGCCGATGATCACGACAGTACTGTCCACCAGCATCAGTGCCACATCCCCGCCCGTCCACCCCAGAAGGGCCGGGTGGCCACAAGCGGACAGGCCCTCGCACCCGCAGACGTTCACGACGGCTACGGGCTCGACACTGGATCAGCTGAGCGACGGCCGTCTCACCCTCGGCGTCGGACTCGGAAGCGACCGGTTCGGCGGCGAGCTGTCCAAGACCGGCGAGCAGCTCGACGACCGGCAGCGCGGGCGGATGCTCGACGAGTCCTTGGCGATCCTGGCCGCCGCCTGGTCCGGCGAGCCGGTGCGCCATCGCGGCGAGCACTACACCGTCGACGACATCACGTTCCTGCCGCGGCCGGTTCAGCGGCCCGGCGTGGCCACCCTCACCGAACTTCGATATCGCCATCAGCCTGCCCTCCGACGCCGACTTTGAAGCGGTACAGGGACGCCCGGACGGGTAACGGAGTCTACGGCGATGTCCGGTCCCCCGCTCTCAGCGCCCCGCTCGTAATGGAGCGGGGTCGGCAACGCCTGCCAGGTGCCGTCGGCCGGCCGGCGATGGAGCCGCAGAGGGCCCTCATCGCACGCACACCGATCCGGTGGCAGGCAACGCGCCGGTCACCAGGTAGGTGTCGATGCGTTCCGTCGCGCAGGCGGACCTCCGGTATGCGGTGTGGCCGTCGCCGTCGTTGATCAGCAGTCCCGAGCCCTGAATGCGTTCTGCAAGGCTGCGCGCCCAGCGGAGTGGAGTGGCGGGGTCGTGAGTGTTACCGATCACGAGAATCGGCGGCACGTTGCTGATCGTGCGTTGACGCCGCGAGTGAGCCGGAGGGATCGGCCAGCCTACACACCCCGCGGTCATGTCCCAGAATTCAGACGTGCCGAGCATATGAGGGGCTACGCTGCGGACCTGCCGCGTACGTTTGCGCATGTCGGCAAAGCTGTGGATCCCGGGATCGATGTCCTGGCAGAGGATCGACCGGTAGGCGGCTGTGCTCACCGGATCGTCCAGCGCTTGGGCCCGCATGGTCGCGAAGAGTTGGGCGTCGCCCTGCTCAGCCTGCGTGATCGCGGTTGCGAGGCCACCCGCGAACTCCGGAGTCATGGTGAGGAAGGCATACGCGGAGTAGCGCAGTTCCTCGGCGGTCAGGGGCCGGCCGCCCGATACGCCGATCGGCGCTCGCTCGGCCGCGGTGACCAGGCGGTCCCACACCTGGCTGACGTCGCGACCGTGCAGGGCGCACGTCGCGGTGCGGTCACACCAGGCGGTGAACCGGTCGAAGGAGTCCTCCACGGCCGTTGCGGCGTCGGTGACCAGCCGTGATGCGGGTATGGCCTGATCGACGGCACCGTCCAGTGCCATCGTGCGTACCCTGCCGGGGAACAGGCGGGCGTACTGTGCTCCGAGCATGCTGCCGTAGGATTTGCCGAAGAAGATGATCTTCGTCTCGCCGAGGGCGGCCCGCACCGCGTCGAAGTCGCGCGCGACGTTCGCCGTGTCCAGGTGTGCCGGCAACGGTCCGGTGGAGGTGAGGCAACTCCGGCCGGTGGCCGCGTTCCAGTCGACGAGCTGGTCGTATCCGGCCTTGTCCTTCGGGAACTGGCTGATCTCAGGATTGTGGACCGGCCGGCCGCATCGCAGCGCCGGGATGCTTTCCCCCACTCCACGCGGGTCTATGCCGATGATGTCGAAGCGGCGGCGTAGCTCTTCGGAGAAGGTGTCGGCGGCGTAGTCGCGCACCAGCAGAGCGGCGGGCACTCCCGGCCCGCCCGGGTTGTAGAAGAGGGTGCCCACCCGGGCCGAGGGATCCGTGGCCTTGCGGCGCACGACTGACAGCTTGATCCTGGCATCCGATGGGGCGTTCCAGTCGAGCGGCACTTCGACCACGCCGCACTCGGCTCCTGGCTGGTCCGCGCAGGCACGCCAGGACACGCCGGCTCTGCCGGAGTCCGAGGCGGAGGTTCTCCCAGAGGCCTGGGCCGAGGCGAACGCGCCGCTCGCCAGGACCGGTATAGCGACAGACACCACAATGCCGATCGTCATGTATCGCTTCACGACAGAGTATGGTTCCCGGCCGCTTCGATGAGGTCATCGACCGGAAGTACGATCCCGGTCGGCCGAACGGCTGAACCGGATACCGCCCTCGAAGAAGTCATACGCCGGCGCAGGATCGTGTCAGGGCGGATCAGCAGTGACCTCGCCTGCACACATGACGAGTGCAAAGGAGCTCTCCGCTGGGCAAATGGCCGCTTTATGTCCGGTAGATGCCCTGGTTCGCAGAGATCGCGAATCCCACAATCGTGCCGTGAACCTCCAGCGAATGATCCGGTTATTACACATCACAGCCCTCTCGTTCTTGATGGCCATCTCCTCGGCGGTGCTCTGGGCGGGGGCGACGCCGGCGTATGCGGTGCGGGGCGGGAGCCCGGTCGCCGACGGTACGTGGGGTTTCGTGGCGAAGGTGAACGTCGGCGAGAAGCACGCATGCACAGGAGCCCTGGTCAGCCCGCAGTGGGTCATCACGGCCACCAGTTGTTTCGCCGCTGAGGGGCAGCCCGTCAAGAGCGGGGCGCCTACGGAGGCCACGACGGTGACGGTCGGCAGGACGGACCTGTTCGGCTCGGGCGGGCGGGTGCTGCCCGTGGAGTGGATCCACCCGCACCATGACCGGGATGTCGTGCTGGTCCGGCTGTCGTTGCGGGTACTCGACGTGACACCTGTCGCGGTCAGCGCCACCGTTCCTGCCGCGGGGGACGCGCTACAGGTCGCCGGCTATGGCCGGACCGCTGAGGAGTGGGCGCCCAACCGGCTGCATGCCGCGCCGGTCACCGCCGGGGCCGTGGCCGCCGGCTCGTTCGGCTGGACCGGAGCGAGCGGCGGCGAGGCGAGCGCCTGTCAGGGCGACGCGGGTGCCCCGGTGTTCCGTACGGGCGGGAGCCGTCCGGAGCTCGTCGGGCTCAGCATCGGCGCGGGGCAGGGGGGCTGCCTCGGTGCGGCCGGCGACGGGCCGCGCGGCGCCGACGCGGTGCGGGTGGACGACCTGGCGAGCTGGATCAGCCTGGTCGCGGCCGAGCCCACCGCCACCTTCCGGACGTACGGCCCCAGTTCGACCGGGATCGGCGGCTACGACCTGAAGGACGCCCGCGACCAGGTGGTGGCGTTCGACTATGCACATTCGGGGAAGCTGGATCACCTGCTGTTGTACCGGCCGGGAGCCGGGATGGTCTCCATCGTCAAGCGGGGCGCGGACGGCACCTACGCGCCGGTCTACTCCTCGGCCGACGGTGGGATCGGCGGCTATGACCTGAAGAGCCCGGCGGACCGGATCACCGCGTTCGATTACGACGGCTCCGGGAAGCTCGATCATCTGGTGTTGTACCGGCCGGCGACCGGGATAGTGCACATTCTCAAGCACGGCAGTGGTGCCACGTTCACGCCGGTCTACTCCTCGGCCGACAGTGGGATCGGCGGCTATGACCTGAAGAGCCCGGCGGATCAGATCATCGCCTTCGATTACGAGGGCTCGGGGAAGCTCGATCATCTGCTGCTCTACCGTCCGGGCGGGCACACGGCCTGGATCCTCGAGCACGGCGCGGGCAACACGTTCAGAGCGGTGTTCCACAGCTCGACCGGCATCGGTGGCTATGACCTGCTGAACACGGCGGACCGGATCACCGCCTTCGATTACGAGGGCTCGGGGAAGCTGGATCATCTGGTGTTGTACCGGCCGGGGGCCGGGATGGTCTCCATCCTCAAGCGAGGCGCGGACGGCACCTACGCTCCGGTCTACTCCTCGGCCGCCGGCGGGATCGGTGGTTACGACCTGAAGGGCACGGCGGATCAGATCATCGCCTTCGATTACGAGAATTCGGGGAAGCTGGATCATCTGCTGCTCTACCGTCCGGGCTCGGAGACGGCCTGGGTCCTCCAACACGGCGCGGGCACCACGTTCAGAGCGGTGTTCCACAGCTCGACCGGCATCGGTGGCTATGACCTGAAGAGCACGAGGGACCGGATCATCGCCTTCGATTTCCAGAGGTCGGGCGGGCAGAGCCATCTGCTCCTCTACCGGCCGATGGACGGGATCGCGTGGGTCGTGGGCCGGGCCTATCCGCCTGGGCGGCCGATCCTGGAAACCGTGTGGCCCGTCATCCGCCCGGACTCCATCGTGGAGAACTTCGCCTATCCCGTGGACTTCCATCACGAGTTCGCAGGTACGTCCGGTCAGGACGACTGGGGTACGGACGAGGCCGAGGCGAAGAACTTCCAGCTGCTCTCCGGGAACGGCGGGATCATCTGGGTCTCGTGCACCGCGTCCCCGGAGAACGGGGTCGGCGTGATCAAGGTGTTCCCGGGCCTGTTGAACGGCCAGACCGAGGTCGGCGAGCCACACCTCGGCGTGACGGCGGTGTGCTTCAAGGTCATCGGACCCGCGGGATACGTGAAGCTCCGGATCCCGAACGTCTACGAGGTCCAGGGGGACAGCCGCTCACCGGGAGCCGGCCATGACGTGGACGCGACTGTTGTGAACGTGACGTCCGGCGCGGAGCGCACCAAGCGCGTCGAGCGGGACGAGAGCGAGCAGTTCGGACGTACGGACACCACCTGTGACGAGAACCACCCGGATTATCCGGACAACTGCCGAGAGACCCTCCTGGAACTGCGGGTCGTCAGCTGAGAACGGAACGGCCGACCGGCTTGTGACAGCCGGTCGGCCGTCCAGCCCATTCCTTTGGAAGCATCGACAGGACAGGTGGAGAGACTGCGATGAAGGCGATTCGCGCGTGGCGCGGCAGGGCTTTATGGCAGACGACGAGTGTTGTCGGCGCCGTGCTCTCGCTGCTTCTCGTGAGCAGCCCGATCGTCGAAGCACGGGCCGCGGCGGCGGAGGCGGACCCACCTCGCGCGCCGGCATGCGAACGCCAGGTGGTCCTGGAGGCCTGGGTCACGGGCGGTGTGAACGTCCGTCCGGCCGCGGAGGATGCGCTGCTCGGAGGGCAGGCGGAGATCTGCGCCTTCCTCGCCCAGCTTCCCCGGCTCGCGACGCAGGACGATCGTGAGCAGGTCGGCCGCATCAAGGCCCACGGAGGCCCCGAGGTGTCCGCCGCTGCCAACGCCGCCCTGGTCTCGGACAGCTCCGGTGCCGTGGTGGCGTTTCTCGACGGCGGCTGGGAGACCGCTCGGGAGATCGACCTGCGCGCCAGCGTGAACGAGATGAAGGCGGCCGGCGGACCGGAGGTCAAGGCTGCCGCGAACGAGGTGCTACGCAACGGGTCGCGTACGGCTTTGGGGCAGTTCATCGAGTCGGGATGGCGGCTGCCGTACAGGCTGGACCTGCGGGCGATCGTCAATCGTGCGATGGCTGACGGCGGCCCGGAGGTGCAGGCCGCGGCGAACCGGGCGCTCCAGGACGGCAGCCTGGACATGCAGGAACGATTCATCCAGATCGACTGGGGGGTGGCCCAGGCCCGGGACAACGAGAACCAGACCTTGGGCGATCTCCGGGCGAGCGCCACAGAGGCGACTCGCCGTGCGGCATTCGAGACGATCTCCGCGGTCGCGCAGGCGGAGCGCGCGAAGGCCGAGTCCCTGGCGGCCAAGAACGACGCGCTGGAGGCACAACGCCTCGCCTCGCTGGCTGGACAGGAGTCGGCGGAGGCCAAGCGTCAGGCCCAGCGTGCGGCTGAGGCGGCCGACCGCGCCGCGGTGGCATCCAGCGTCGCCGTACAGGCCGCGCGGGCGGCGGCGGACGCCGCGCGCGCGGCCGCCGGAGCCGCCGGACGCGCGGCGACCGCGGCGGCGCGGGCGCATACGAAGTCCGACGAGGCGTGGGCGGCCGCGTCGGCGGCGGAGCTGAACGCGACCGCCGCCGCCACGGCGGAGATGCACAACCGCATCATGCAGCAGATCGGTCCGCAGATCTCCGCCTGGATCTCGCCCATCAACCAGATCACCGCCGTGACGCAGCAGGCATATGCCGCGGTCGCCGCCGCCGATTCGGCGCGGGCGAACACCGAGGCCGCCGGACGCGCGGCCGAGGCCGCCGGCCGTTATGCGGGGGCAGCCAGCGCCGAGGCGCGGGCCGCGTTCGCCGCGGCCGCGCGGGCGGGAGCAAGCGCGGAACGGGCGAAGCGCGCCACCGCGGAAACGGTGCGTCAAGCGGACATCGCCCAGGACGCGGCCGGCAAGGCGCGAGATGCCGCGACGCGAGCGGTGTCCTATGCGGAGGCGGCGGCGAGCGCCGCGGCGAGCGCGGCCCAGCATGCGGGCAGCGCCGTCAACGCGGCCGAGCTGGCGACGCAGCACGCGAACAATGCCTACCGTGCGGCGGAGGACGCGTTGCAGGCGGCCGAGACCGCCCAAGCCGTCTACAAGTCGGCGCGCGAGGCAGACGCCGAACGGCTCAAGAACGAGCTCGAGCTCGAGTTGTCCTTCGCCCGGCACATCAGTGCGGAAGCCGCCAAGGCCAAGTTGCAGGACGCTCGCGGCTTCGGAGTGCCGATGGGCCGCTATCACACTCCGCAGATCGATGCGCTGATCGCCGAGGCCGCCGACACGCGGACCGATCCCGCACTGGCGGTCGGCAAGGCGCGGGAAGCGGCCCGATACTTCGCGACCGTGCCCGGTACGTGGACCAGTTCGGCGGCCATGTCCGCTCTCGGCGAGGACGATGACGTCCTCGTCCTCCAGTTCGTCAGGAGCGGGCTCGCAGCCGCCGAGGAGCAGGACGACCGCACAACGCTGACCGGTCTCATGGTCACCGGCACCCCGGCCATGAGAGCCGCTGCCCAGCACGCTCTCGATGGCGGGTGGCCCGGCGTCATCGCGTTCCTCAACGACCCGGACTACCCCGAGCGAGCCGCCGAACAGCGGGAGCAGGTCGGGCGGATCCTCGCCGACGCCCGCAGCGCCGGCAACGCCGAGACCGAGAAAGCGGCGAACACCGCCCTGCGCTCGGACGATCCGGACGCGCTCGAGAAGTTCCTGGAGGTGACGCACAACACCACGTACACGATCGACATCCGGTCGAGGGTCGGCGCGATCGCCGGGGATGACTCCTACGGCACCGAGGTGCGGAACGGCGCCCAGATCGCGCTCGCCGGCACGACGGCGATGCAGGTCGAGTTCCTGGAGGTGGATCGGCACCGTGCGGCCGAACGCGACTACGCCACGGCCACACACAACTACATCGCCACCTCCTTGATGATCGAGACCTCGCAGATCGCGGAGCGCGCCGTCGAGTTCGCGCGCACCGCGCAGGCCGCGGCGGCAGAGGCCCGCGGTGCGGCGGAGGAGGCCATCGGTTACGCGGACGACGCCGGCAAAGCCGCCGACCAGGCGCGGACGTACGCAACCGAGGCCGTCGCCCAGGCCCGCGACGCCGCCGCGTCCGCCGAACGAGCCGCGCAGGCCGTTCGCACCGCCGCCGCCGCGACCAAGCAGGCCCAGCAGTCGGCCGGGAAGGCGTCCCTCTCGGCCCGCTGGGCACGCGCCTCTGCTGCTTCGGCGGCAAAGGACGCGGCAAGCGCCTTCGCCGCCTACGACACCGCGTACAAGGCGCAGATCCTGGCCGGCCAGCGCGCGTCAGAAGCGGCTCGCATCGCTGCCGAGGTCTTCGAAGACTATCGGGAAGAGGCCAAGGCCCGGCTGAGCGAACTCAAGGCCGAGTGGTACGGACACTGCAAGTGGGGGCCCGAGGACGGCCTGCCGGGGTACAACGACTGCAACGCCTACGTCGAAAAGATTCTCAACGATCCCAAGGGGCCACTCCACGACCCGGACGGCTACGCCCAGGAACGGATCCAGCACTGCAGGAACCAGTTCGTCGGCAAGGCCCTGGACGCCTGCATGTCCGTCGTCCTGAGCCCGCTCTTCACCTTCGCGGCAAGGGGGATCTCCGACCGGGAGACCGAAACCCATCGCCTCGCCGAGGAGTACATGGCCCTGACCGGACTGGACCTGCTCAACGGCGCCTCCCAATGGTCGTTGGCGAACAAGTGCAAGAACGCCGCCAAGGGAGGCGTCGTGACCGGGGGGGAAGAAGTTCTCGGACTGCATCACCGGCGCCCTGGACCTGTCCGAAGATCCCGACTGGGACAAGTATTCGAGCCAGTGGAAGGGCACCTTCGTGGAGTCGCTCGTCCCGGAGGAGCTGCGGTTCGCCGAGTACAACTCGGAATGGGGAACGATGTACCTGCGCGAGCACCTGTCCGACCGGACCATTCTCTCGGCGATTCACGAGTCCGACCTGGCGACATCACTCCTGCGCATCCTTCCGATCGGATGCGTTCAGGACGGCGGGCAGTGCCCGTACGCGGATGCCGCGCAACAGCTCAGGAACGTGAGCGAGTCGATCAAGCTGGTGAACAACCAGGGCTATATCGTCGACGAGTCCGGGCGGGTGCTCGATGCGAGCGGACTGCCGATCGCGAGCCTGCCACCGATCGATGATCTCGAGAAATGGGCGAACTATACGGTCGAAAGCGGGCTGCACGACGACCTGGCGGCCCTCGAAGACCGTCTCGGCCTGCTGTACAGGCAGGAGTTCGGGCTGCCCATGGCGCCCCCGGCATGGCACCTCGAGACACAGCTCGCCTATCGCGTCGCCACGCGGGAGGTGAAGCTACGCGAGAACACGCTCCGGCTGGTCATGAACAACCGTGGCGGTGTCTGTGACGCGGTGCCGATCAACGGCACCGCACTCGACCAGCAGCGACAGGTCGTGGCCGGGTGCGTCCAAGCCATCAAGATGTTGCTTCCGGCCGGCACGACAATGATCATCCACTACCCCGACCCGGCGAATCCGGCAGAGCTGCTTGAGGTCACCGTGCGTGGCGTCGGCCGCTGGCTGGACTGAACCCGTCACCGCGCGTTGACCCGGTAGCGGGTCAACGCGCGGTCGTCGAGGCCGGTGGCCCGTGCGAAGGTCGGTCCCGGCCATGCCGGCATCCTCCACGAGCAGATCGACGGCGCCTGTCCGGTGCCAAAGCTCGCTCGTAGCGCCGGCCTTCAGAACGGGTGCTTCGCGCGCCTTCTCGGGGGCTGATGCTCCCATCGGAGCGGCTGCAACACGGGGGTTCCGTGTTGCAGCCGCTCTTTCCCAGGAAGGCGGGCGGAGCGCCGTCACCGGGCTCATGTCCTTCAGGTCTTTTGCTAAAGCTTCCCGGGACGGATCGCCACGTCATCGATCTGGAACGCGGGTCCGGCGGTGCTCGCGTTCCAGACAAAGGTCCAGTCGACGCGGGTCGTGCCTGCGGGCGCGGTGAACGTGCCGGCTGCTTCGGTCCAGGCGGTCTTCCGGGTCATGGAGATGGCGTCGGTACGCAGCACCGTGCCGGACTCGTCGCGCCACCGCACATTCCACGTGACGGCAGGCATGGTCGCCACGGCCTCCCGGTACCACAGCGACACCTGGTAGCTCGTACCGGCGACCACACCGCTGTATCCGGGGAAGTTGTCAAGCGCCACCGCGCTGCCAGACGCCTGGGCGCTGGTCATCTGCAGCGAGCCCGTGCCACCATGCGCGCCGCCGGTCTGGTGCGCCAGGCTGGCCCCGTACCACGGGGCGTAGGGCGCGACCGTCGAGCCGGACTCGAAGTCCTGCTCGGCGATCGCCGGCGGGACGGGCGTGCCGCCGTCGAACGTGCTGCCGGCGTCCTGGCCGTACTGGGGGCCGACCCACAGCCCGGGCACGATGCGATTGCCCATGTCGGTGACCCTGAACTGCCACGGTCCTGTGTAGGTGTTGTCGTGCCAGGAGTTGTGCGAGTCGTGGACGATCGACTGCTGGATCACGGCGCCCTTGTACGGGGACCAGTCCGGGTACGTACCCCAGTTGGACAGCAGGGCCATGTGCCCGCAGTACTGCGTCGGGCAGCCGCCGTTGACGGCGCTGGGGTCGAAGGCGAACGTGTTGTGGTGGATGTCGACGTTCTTCGTCCACCAGCGGCAGTTGGTGTAGAGCGGCTCACCGGCGATGGCAGGAGCCGAGCACTGTGAGGTGTTGGTCGGTCCGACGATCAGCGTGCAGTCGCCGGTCGTCGAGGCCGGGCTGTTGCAGAACCGGTCGGCGTTCGCCCATGCGGTGATCCCGCCCCAGTTGTTCTCGAGCCGGTTGCCGGTGATCTCGATCTTGCTGGTCCGCGCTTGCACGCGGGGCTCACCATCCGCCTCGGACAGGTAGATCGCCGCTTCGGGGAACGGGTCGCCCTTCGCTGCCCGCTCGGCGCCGGAGGCCCAGGCGTTGCGGCGGATGGTGTTGTTCCGGATCACGACGTTGTAGCTGATCTCGTAGAAGATCGCGAGCGACTCGTTGTCCTCGATGAGGTTGTCCTCGATGAGGAAGTCGTTGTTGTTGGTGTCCGCCCAGACCCCCGGCCCGTGGTTGCCGTGGACCCAGTTGCCGGTCACGTCGGCACCGTTCACCGCCCAGAACTTCATGCCACCGGTACATCCGCACCCAGGTTCCTGGTGCTCCCAGTCGTCGGTGTTGTTGCCGGTGAACTCGTTGTCCGCCACAACCAGGCCGGTGATGGTGTTGCCATCTTTGTACGCGTTCAGGCCGTACTGCCCGTTGTCCTTGAGGCAGTTGCCACGGATCTTGTTCGTGGCCCCGGCCATCAGCCCCGCGCCGGAGTTGTTGCGGATCGTGTTGTGCTCCACGACCCAGCCGTCGCCGGAGTCGTGGTTGACCACACCCTGATCGCGCGGCGCGACGAATCCGGTGATGGTCAGGTACCGGATCGTGACGCCGGTCGCCTGCTGAGTGAACGCGTACCGGTTCAGCCGCTGCCCGTCCAGTACCGCGCCGGGCGCGCCGATGAACGTCGCGCCGTTGCCGGGCATGATCTGGGCGTACTGGTCCGTGCCCAGCGTGTGTGTGCCGGTCTCGAAGTAGTACGTGGTGTTCGCCTGGCGTAAGTTCACGCCGCTGTTGTCGCCCGCAGGGACCACGACCGCGCCGGAGGGCGGTGTGGTCGGGCCGTTCAGCGACGAGCTGCCGCAGACCGCTGCCGTTGCCGTTGCCGTCGTCGTTGCCGTTGCCGTCGTCGTTGCCGTTGCCGTCGTCGAATCGGCTGCCGAATCGACCGCGTTGCCACTCGCCGGCGTCGCGCCGCCCATGACAACCGTGGCTAGGGCCACCAACGCCACTGGCCAGGTTCTTCGCATTCCTGTTCTCCTCCAGGTTTTGACAGCCTTGGCCGCACTCGACCGCCGGCCGTCGCCGCTGTAGACAGCGCTCGCGCCTACCCTCAAGATCAAACGCTGAGAGAGTACTGCAGGGCCGATGACGGCGTCCTGCCGATCAGGGACAGCGACAGACATCACTGTCCCTGTTTGAGCCCCGGGCGCGCCCTACCACTCCGACCTGCGGTGTCGAGTCATCAGCCGCGAGGTCGTCCGGGCACTGTCGTGATACAGGTGCGGCAGCACCGAGACGTAGGTGTCGGCGGTCAGCACGACGCCGTCATGCCTCAGCGTGCGCTGCACCACCTTGAGTCCCTCAGCCGCGAAGACGCCTCACCCCTGCAGACCTCCCAAGCCGAGCGCGCCGTTCCCGTTCAGGCCGACGATCCGGGTACGGGGCCAGAGCCGCGGGAGGCCAGGAAGGGTGCCGCCTGACCTGCGGAGTTGGCACCTCCGACCACGGTGACGGACTGCGACTCGCAATCGCGCGCGGCACTCGTGGCTCGCGCCTTTCTCCGGCCGGCATCCAGGGCGCCAATCGGCACACCATGAAGTTCGAGGGGTTCAAGCCGCCGCTGCTGTCGTCTCGACGCGCCGCGGCGGCACCGCATGACGGACGGTGATGGCGAACAGGAGGAGACCGGCGGCCGTCAGCACCAGGCCCGCCCATGCCGTCGAGAGGGTGCCGAGGCCCGCGCCGAGCGTGATCGAGCCACCGACGGCTCCCAGCGCGTTGGCCAGGTTGAGCGATGCGAGGTTGAGCGCCCCCATCAATGTGGGCGCCTCGGGGGCGTTCTTGGTGAGCAGCACCTGAATCGTCGGGATGGCGAGCATCATGGTCGCGCCGACTCCGAAAAGGGCAGGCATGAGCAGCCAGATCGTTTCGCCTGTCGCGGCGATCGCGATGAGGAACAGCAGGACGCTCCCGTAGCCCAGGACGAGACCCCGGTACGCATAGCGGTCAGCAAGGCGGCCACCGACCTGGTTACCCACCGCCATGCCGACGCCGAACACGGCGAGTGCCACGGGGATCAGCGATTCATCGGCCCGTGCCGCGTCCGTGACATAGGGACCGATGAAGGTGTAGACGGCGAAGATGCTGGAAATGCCGAGCGCGGCGACGACCATGATCACCCAGACCATCGGTCGGCGCAGGGCGCCCAGCTCTTGCGCGATGGGCCCGCCGTCGAGGTCGGAGGTGGCGGGCACCCAGAGGAGAATGGCCGCACCGGCGGCCAGGCCGATCACCGCGACCACGACGTACAGCGCCTGCCAGCCGGCCTGCTGCCCGACGAAGGTGCCGAGAGGCGAGCCGACGATCGTCGCGATGGTCAGGCCGGCCATGACGGTCGCGAACGCCTTTCCGCCCTTGCCCGGACCGTAGACGTAGGCGGCGACGACGGCGCCGGCACCGAAGTAGGCGCCCTGCACCGTGCCGGTGATGAACCGGGCCGCGATCAGCATGCCGACGTTCGCGGACAGCGCCGACAGCAGGTTCCCGACGATGAAGAGAAGGATGAGTGCCAGGAGTAACTGCTTGCGGTTCAGCCGGGCGGCCACGATCGTGATGACAGGGGACCCGATCATGACGCCGACCGCGTAGGCGGTCACGGCGTACGTCGCCTGCGGGATCGAGATGCCCATGTCCGCGGCGAAGAGCTGGATGATGCCGTTGCTGCCGAATTCACCCGTGCCGATGGCGAAGGTGCCGAGCGCGAGAGCGAGCAGAGTGAGCTTCGTGTTCCTGGTGGCGCAGTCCGGCGTGTGGCGCGCTTCCTCGGCTTCGCACTGCGCTCGATAGGCACTGTTGAGCACGGGGAGCCCTCCTTTCGGGCGAGTGTGGTGGTTCCGTGCGGCGATATGTCATAGGTCGGTCAGGCTCGGTGGCCCCTCGCGCGCGTCGTCATAGCGGATCAGCGCTGTTCCCGTGAAGTTACGCAGGATCACTTGATGAAGAGTGAACGATCACTGGATCCGTTCTCGAGCCGGTCCAAGGCGGATCACCGCCATCGACGTCTGAAACGTGGGTGCGAGCCGGCCTTCCCGAGCCCCCAGGACGCCGGCCCACACGGGCTTCGCCTCGTAGAGATCGGTCTACCAGCGGCCGCCCTTGTGGAGCTGGCCGCGGACCGCGCCATCGGGGAACTGGGAGGTGTGCAGGTTGGCGTACCAGTTCTTGGGCTTGTTCTTGATGTCCCTGAGCAGGCTGCTCTTGACGCGAACGGAGCCGGAAGCGGTGTTGCCGCGAATGCGGCCGTTGGACAGCAGGTCGATGACGACGGGGCTGTTCACGCCCGCCTTGCCCCGGTGGATGTGGAAGGCGGTCGGCCTGCCGGTGTTCCTCCACTGCACGAAGAAGTAGAAGCGGTCGCCGCTGATGCGGAACTTGGCGACGGCCACGCCGTTGGGGTCGTTGACCTTCTTGCCCCGTTCGGGCACCTCGTTCCGGCCGAGGAGCCCGGCGGCGAAGTAGTACTTGGGCGAACTGGTCGTCCGACTGTGCGCGGTCACCCTGGTGGTCTGGGACGCGGCGGCCGCGGGGGTGGCGATCATCGAGCCGGCGAACACCACGGCTACCGCCCCTGCCGCCGTCGCGCCCGCAAGCACGCGCATGGAAAGCGCGGGATTCCATTTTCCGTCCAGTTTCTGTCAAGTACGCCCGGGTGACATTGGACGCAAGATCCCCTCCGACGCGGCAAAGAACGGTTGCTCCGTGAACTCCGACTTCTTCGACGTGCCGGCGCGCTCCCACCTGCGCTTCGTCGGCACCCCGCTGGCAGGCCCCGAGGCCACGGCGGCTCTCGGCGGAGCCGGACCGGCGGGAGGACCGCCAGGCGCTCCTGGACGCCGTACGTCGGGACGGCTTCGCGACCGGCTATCGGGGACAGCGCATCGCCAAGTCCGGCCGCCGGTTCTGGATCGAGGACGTGACGATGTGGAACCTGGTGGACGGCGACGGCCTGCTCGTGGGCCAGGCGGCGGCCTTCCGACTCGGCCCGCTCAACGTGGCCGAGGTGGCCGAGATCGTTCGTGGCGGGACCGGCCAGTTGCCCGGTCCCGCCGCCGCGCGGCATCTACGCCCGCACCGCCGGCAACCCGTTCTTCGTCCGGGAGCTGTCCCGGCTGCTCGGTGGCATGGGCGTGCTCACCCATGACGCGGTGACCCGGACGGAGGCGCCGTCGACCGTGCGCGACGTGGTCCGCGACCGGATGGCCGGCCTCGACGACGGCGCCCGGGACCTGCGGGCCGACATCGAGGAGGGGTTCGGCCCGGTCGCCTCGCCCTACCGGGTGGCTGACCCGGTGGTGACCATCACGGCATTCACGAAGAGGGAGCCGCATGAGCTCTGAGGACGGCCTGCGCGCCACGTTCCGTCAATCGATCGTGGTGAACGTGATGGCCGCGGCGAAGTAGCACGGCTGGAGACGCGGGAGCGGATCACCTCACGTGATGCTCTGACCGCTTGAGCCGCCCTGGGAGACCGCGGCGAGGAAACCGCCGACGAACGCGTCGCCGAGCCCGATGGTCGTGGGCGCGGCGACGTCAAGCTCGAAACCGGGCAGGCAACGAACAACCCCGCCCATTCGGCGTTCCAGAGCCGCGGCGAACTCCACCGCCTCCGTTCGCCTCGGCCGGTTCTGCATGAGTTCGTACTGGTGGTTCGTGTACTCGTCGCCGTGGCAGTAGCGGGTGCTGGCGATCACGATGCCCTCGTTCAGTGGCTCCGCGTACTCGCCGGCTCTTTCGCCGAATGCCGCCGACCAGTACTTGGTGTGCACCACCAGGGTCTCCACGGGGATCAGGGCCTGCAGCGATTCGAGGGCACGTGCCACCTCCGTCACGGAAAGCAGGTTGACGGCGTAGCCCAGGTGCGACTGCATCTCGTCTTCGTTCAGCCCGTAAACGTCGATGACTTCCAGAAGCGCGTCGCGGACCCGTTGGCTGAGGCCCGGCTCGTGGAATCCGGCATCCTCGTAGTAGACGACCGCCTCGGCCGGAAGTTGTCGCATGTGGCTTCGCAGCGTGGAAAGACGCCGGTCGAGTGTTCGCCGGTCCCGTATCGCGTTGAATCCCGAGATCAGAAAGACCCGTGCGTCGCCGAGCAACGAGCCCAGCTCATCACTCAGCAGCATGGACTCGTTGTCCGGGTCGTTGACGTAGATCAGTCTGTTCGGAAACGGCGTGTCGATGTCGATGTCACCTGCCCGAACCCGCATGCCCTGGTCGTACTGCACGATCAGGTGGGGATAGAGCGTGTCCTGGTCGCCGCTGCAGATGTAGTCGCAGCTTGCCGGCAGCAGGCGGCGGACGATGTCGTTGAGGCTGACCAGGTGCAGGGTGGACGGTACGCCGAGCCGGCTCATCTCCATCGCCGCCCGAACGGAGGTCCCGCCCAGAGTCGTTCGTTTGGGGAACCGCCCGGCGAATGCGTCCAGGCATTCGGAGGAGGCGACGAAGTGCTCGCCTCCTCCGCCCTTTTTGAGGTAGGTGAGAATCGAGATGACCAGCTCACGCTCGTTGGTCACGGTGACCGACGAAGTCAGCTCGGCATCGCGGATCTGATACTCGCCGACCAGTTGCTCCAAGATCGACGAGGACAGCTTGAGTTCGTAGTCGACGCATCCCCCCAAGCCCAGGACCACACGGCTGGTCATGTCAGTAGAGAGATGCCTTGCCGGCCGCTTCGAAGAGGTCGATCTTCTGCCCGGCCACCACCTTCATCGCCTCGATGCACGGCGGCTGGATGGAGTTCGGCTCACGCAGGCCCTCATCGGCCAGGACCTCGCGCATCTTCAGGTGGTAGGCGGCCTTGATGTCACTGGAGATATTGATCTTGTTGATGCCGAGCTTGACCGACTCCGCGATCTCGTCGTCGGGATTGCCCGAGCCGCCGTGCAGCACCAGGGGGATCTTGACCCGGTCCTTGATCTCCTTCAGCAGGTCGAGCTTCAGCTCCGGCTTCAGGTTCTTCGGGTAGAGGCCGTGATAGGTGCCGATGGCCACGGCGAGGCTGTCCACCCCCGTCGCCTGCACGAAGGTCACGGCGTCCGCCGGGTCGGTGTAGATGATCGCGTCGCTGCCGTCTTCGGCCTCGCTGTCGGTCTTGCCGATCGTCCCCAGCTCCGCCTCGACCGACAGGCCGACCGCGTGCGCGGTCTCCGTGACCTTCTTGGAGATCGCGATGTTCTCCTCGAACGACTTCATCGAGGCATCGATCATCACCGAGGTGAAGCCGATCCGGATCGCGGTCAGCATCTCCTGATAGGTCGCGCCGTGGTCCCAGTGAATCGCGATCGGCACGGACGAGCGATGGGCCCGCTGGGTCATCGCGGCGATCACGTCCACTCCGATGTGCCGCACCTCGTCGGGGTGGATCCCGATGAAAAGCGGCGCGTTCTTCTCCTCGCTGATGTCCACGATGCCGTTGAACATGGCGTAGTCACTGATGTTGAAGGCGGGCACGGCGAAGTTTCTTTCATTCGCGACAGCCAAGAGCACCTTGCCGGTCGTCAGCATTGCTGTATTTCTCCTTCTGATCAATTGATTGTCACTCGGGACGGGGACGACGTTTCAGGACTTGACCGCGCCGGAGGTGAGGCCGCCGATGAATCGCCGCTGGAAGAGGAGGAACAACACGAGCACCGGGATGGACCCCAGGATGCTCATGGCCATCATCTGGTTCCACTCGTAGGAGTGCTGGCCCATCAGGAGCTGGATGCCGATGGGAACGGTTCGCATGTCGTCGGTACGCGTGAGCGTCAGCGCGAACAGGTATTCGTTCCACGAGATCATGAAGGTGTAGACGCCGACGGCGACCAGCCCGGGCACCGAAATGGGCACCAGGATCCGCCAGAGAGCCGTCCAGCTCGACGCCCCGTCCACCTTGACGGATTCATCCAGTTCTCGCGGCAGGGTGTTGAAGTACGCGGTCATCATGATAATCGCATAGGGCAAGGTGAACACCATATGCGTGAGGATGAGCCCCGGATAAGTATTGTACAGGCCGAGCGCCACCACGAGACCGAAATAGGGAATGACGAGTGTGATTGGCGGCACAGCCTGGACGGTGACGATCACGGCGTTGACGGATCGTTTCAGCGGGAAGTTGTAGCGGCTGAATCCATACGCCGCGAGAATCGCCACGAACAATGTCAGCACGGTCACCGACAGCGCGACGATGTAACTGTTGATGAAAAACCTCAACTGGGTCGCGTCGGCCAGGATCACTTTGTAGGCGTCGAACGAGAAGTTCTCGGTGATCAGCCGCGGCGGAACCTGGAAGACTTCGCCGTTGGTCTTGAACGACGTCGACAGCATCCACACGACCGGAAGGCCGGCGAAGGCCGCGCCGACGCACAGGCCTGCGAGCACGGCGATCTTCGCGCCGAGGCGCCGCCTTTTGCGGGTGAGCACGGTGATCACCTCTCCTTTTGCAGGCGAACGTAGAAGAAGGCCAGAACCATCGTGAGCAGCAGGACTATGACGGCGGCGGCGGACGCGGTGGCGAACTCGTAACTGCTGAAGGCCTGCTTGTAGGTGTACGTGCTGAGCATCTCGGTGGCATTCAGCGGGCCACCACCGGTGGTCATCCAGATGAGGGCGAACTGCTGGGAGGTCCAGATGAGATCGAGCACGGCCATGCTGAGGAGCACCGGTTTCAGCTGTGGCAGCGTCACGTTGCGAAACTGGCGGAAAGTGCTTGCGCCGTCGACGGAGGCCGCCTCGTACAGAACGGGCGAGATTCCCTGCAACCCGGCGAGGATGCTGATCATGAAGAAGGGGAAGCCGGCCCAGATGTTGATGAATGTCAACGCCCAGAGCGCCGTGTTCGGCTCGGAGAGCCAGCTCACTTCCTCGCGCATCACGCCGATCGTGGTCAGGATGTAGTTGACCACCCCGGACGGGTCCAGCATGAGCCGCCAGATGACCGCGATCACGGCGACCGTGAACAGCCAGGGCAGGATGTAGACGATGCGGAAGATGGCTTTCGTCACTCCGCCCAGCAACGGGGTGTTGAGCATCGTCGCGAAGGCCAGTCCCAGGCCGAGGTGAGCGACGGTGCTCACGGTGATGAAGATGAACGTGTTCTTCAGCGCTGCCAGGAAGTCGGGATCGGTGAGCACCGTGGCGTAGTTGGCGAGCCCGGCGAAGACCGGATTCTGCTCGACGATCACGTTGTCCTTGAACGAGTAGCTGACCACCATCGCGATGGGGATGATCATCAGTACAAAGATCAATATCAGCGTCGGCGAGAGATAGCCGTACGGGACGACACCCTGCACGGGGAAAGGCCGCGTCCTTCTCCGTCGGCCCGCAGAGGATTCCGATGCCGATTTTGCGGCTCCCGGGGAGGCCGCCGGATCGAGTTTCGCGGTTTCCATCGATGTCTCCTTGGTTCGGGGGCCGCGCCGCACGGTCGGCGCGGCCCACGAAGTACGGAAGGTCAGAGCACCGGTGCCCAGGCCTGTTGCGCCTTGTTGAGGGCGTCGTCGACACTTTGCTTGCCGGTGAGCGCGAGCTGCAGCTGCTCATCGAAGCTGCGCATGAGGTCTTCGGACTTCGGCAGCCCCACGAACTCGTTGGCGGGATAGCCCGCCTTGTAGATGTCGAAGGCCGTCTTGAACAGCGGGTCGCTCGTGCTGAAGTCAGGCTCGGCCGTCTTGTTGCCGGGGAAGCCGTTCGCCAGCGTGCTCAGCTGCGCATTCGCCTTCTTGTCCATCAAGAACTGGACCAGTTTGAACGCCTCGGCCTTGTGCTCCGAGGACTCGGCGACGCCGATGCCCCAGGACGCGTACGGGATGCCGCGCTTGCCGGTGTAGGCGTCCTCGGCCGGGATCGGCACGACCGTGAAGTCCAGCTTCGGATTGTTCTTCTTGATCAGCCCGATGTGCGCCAAGGAATCGATCACCATGCCGACCTGACCGGTGGAGAACTTCTCCACCTTGTCCTGCTCTTTCATGGTCAGCGCTCCGGGCGCGATGACGCCCGCGTCGTTCAGGCTCTTGACGTACTCCACGGTGCTCTTGACGCCGGGGCCGGTCAGGTCGGGCTTCCCGTCCTTGGTGAGCATGCTGCCGCCCGATGCCCACAGCCATGACATCACGTCGTTCTGGACGCCGTTGGGAACGGCGGTGTCGAGCGGCAGGGCCCAGCCCTTCACGTTGCCGCCGAGCGCGCTGACCTTCTTGGCCGCCTCCAAGAACTCCGTGCGCGTGCTCGGAGGCGTCTTGACCCCCGCCTTCGCGAGCAGATCATTGTTGACGAACAGAGGGTAGACGAAGTTGACCACGGGGATCATGTAGGTCTTCCCCTTGATCTGGATCTGGCTCGCGAGCTGGCTCGAGTCGTACTTCGCGGTCGTCATGAGCGCGGACAGGTCGGCGATGGCGCCCTGCTTGGCGAAGTCGCTCACCCATGCGCCGTCGAGGCCGACGACGTCAGGCAGCGTCCTCGACGCCGCTCCGGCCACCAGCTGCTGCTTCGTGGACGCGTACGGGCCGCTCAACAGCTTGACCTTGATGTTCGGGTTCTGCGCCGTGAATTCCGACATAAGCTTGTCGAACGATCCCGCCGGCAGCTCCGGCGCCCACCACTGCGCAAACTCCAGAGTGACGGTCCCGTCGCCGCTCGATCCCGCGCTCGCTCCCGAGCCGGAACCACACCCCACGGCCGTGGCGCCGATCATCGCCACCGCCATCACCCCGAGTAGTCGCCTCGTCCGGCCCTGCAACCGGGTGCTGCCTCCGGTCATCGCGACCTCCTTGCTGTACAGGTGTTACCGGTCTTTGCCGGTTTCCGCCACATTAACAACGCGTGTCGCTACCCCACAAGACCTAGTAACGCAAAAACCCGCTAGGAACCGCACAGTCCGGCATTCATGCGGAAGAGTCGTGCCGGATCACGGGACTTCCAGCGCCGGAATCCTCGGAGTAGGCGGCATCTCGCCTGAAAGAGGCAGCGTTGTGCGGTAGTCTGCAGTTCTAGGCCTGTATCACCCCTCTGTTGCGTTGATCAGTAACGCAACTACCGCAGAGATGGGAGGGTCAGTGACCCTTGACGAAGACGACCGGCAGCGTCGTCTACCTGCAGGACGTAAGGCCCAGCTGGCGGCATACGTCGCGGAGGCCGGGCAGGTCACGGTCAGCGCACTCGCAGAGCGCTTCGGCGTCTCCATCGACACGATCCGGCGGGACCTGGACCAGCTCAGCGCCGACGGTGTCCTGGTCCGCACCTATGGCGGAGCGGTCAGTCAGGCCACTCTATCTCGGGTCGACCGGGCCGTGGACGTGCGGCTCAAGATGGAAGAACGCGAGAAGGAGAAGATCGCGGTACTTGCCGCGTCGCTGGTCGAAGATGGGTCGATCATCATGATCAACGGCGGTACGACCACTCTCGCCGTGGCCCGGAACCTGCGCAACCATCGGGACCTGACCGTGGTGACGAACAGCCTGCTCGTACCCCCGGCGCTGCCACCCTCAGCCGTCCGCGACGTGTACGTCTTCGGCGGCGCGGTCCGCACTCTCACGCTGGCCACCATCGGCCCCGTCAGCTTCCGGGCGTCCGACGGAAGCGAGCTGGACATCAGCTGCGACCTGGCGTTGATCGGGGTCGGCGCCGTTTCGGCGGCCGGATACACGACGAGCAACCTCGCCGAGGCGGCGATGATGCGAGAGATGATCTCGCGGGCGGCGCGCGTGGCGATCCTGGCCGACTCGTCCAAGTTCGATCGCCGGCTCTTCGCCCAGGTGTCCGAGCTCGGGGGCGCCGACTTCCTCGTCACGGACTCCACGCCGCCGCCTGACCTTTTGGACGCGCTGACGGAGAACGGGGTAGAGCTGATCACGCCGGAAACCCACGAAGGCGCCCCCGAAGCCGGTCAAGATCCCCAGTAGATCGGGCGACGAGCAGGTGGCGGCCTGTCCGGGTGCCGATTCGCGTCATGGCCCCTCGAGAACGCCGGTCGACGGTCCCGGCGCCCATTACCGGTGCATGGGCCGGTAATGGGCGCCGACTGCCGAGCGGAGCCATGAGCGGATGGCCGCATGGATCAGGCGATCTCGATGTGGTCCAGCTCCGCCCAGCGCGCCTGGTACTGGAAGCGCAGGGTGTTCCATCCGGCGTTCAGCGTGAGCTGGGCAGGCACCTGCGTCCAGTTGTCCCAGCCGCGGTCGGGATAGCTCAGCGTGAACCGCGTGCCCCCGTTCACCGTCACCAGGTGCTGCGCGTCGCCGTACCCGGCGGCATAGGCCACGTACGCGGTGTAGGCCCCGGCGACCGGCGCGAACACCTGGACGTCGACCCAGCTGTCCGCATAGTCGATCTTTGCCACGACGGCCCCCTGTGACGCCCCGGCCGCGCCGGTCCGCACCTCGGCATGGTTGAGCGTGCCGCGCTCGGCCTCGTACCGCACCCGGCTGCCGCGTACGACCGGGTAGTCGTTGGCCCAGCCCAGCTCCGCGGTGTACATGTGGCGCGCGTTGCCCACCCAGCCGTGGAAGAAGACGCGGCTCCCGAGCACGTCGGTCCCGCCGGGGCCCTGAACGGCGCCGTCGAAGGTGGCCGTCGTCATCAGCGGCCGGTACGCCTTGGTGTAGGGCCCGGCGAGAGCCGGGGAAACGGCGTAGCCGGTGAAATAGCTGTTTCCGGCGTAGGAGCCGGCCGAGTAGAAGAGCACGTACTGGGAGGGCCGCTTGACGAGCACGGGAGCCTCGATCACCCCGGCTTCCTCGGAACGGTCGTTGCGGATGAGCTCGGTGCGGCCGCCGACGAAGGTGACGCCGTCCGCGCCGACCTGCTGCAGCCACAGAACGGTGGGCCGGCCGACGGCGTTGCCGTCGTTCTTGTAGACCAGGTACCGCTTGCCGTCGGTGTCGACGAAGCTCGACGGGTCGATGTCGCCGCCCTCGGCCGCGTTGCAGACGAGCGGTGAGCCGCTGGTCGGCTGGAAGGGGCCGAGGGGGTTCGCCGAGGTCGCGGCGCCGATGCACATGCGCCCGGTTGCGGTGCTGGGGCCGGTGAAGTACATCAGGTAGCGGCCGTCGGGAAGCTGGGAGACGTCGGGTGCCCAGAACCCGCCGTTTCCCGCCCAGGACGGTTTGGCGGGCAGCGCGTCCCCGCGCACGGTCCACGGGCCGGTGGCCGACGAGGCGCTGGCCACCTGGATGCGCCCGGCCGAGCTGCTGGTGGAGTAGGCGTAGAAGGTGGAGCCGGCCTGGATGACGTCCGGATCGGGGAAGTCGGCGCGAATCACTGCCGTCGGGGCCACGGCGGCCGCCGCCGGCTCCGCACCGGCCGCGGGTAGGCAGACCGCGGTCGCGGTGAACACGAGGAAGAGCCGGCCGAGCAGCCGCATGGGGACCTCCGATCATCCGTACTCACGGGTATAGGCCATTCCGGAGCCGCGGAGAAGAGATTTTTGGCATTCAGCCGGGGAGCCTGGCCTGGGCGGCGGTGGAGACCACCGTGTCCTTCTGGGCCGAGGTCATCAGGCCGGCCGTCACCCACTCCTCCGCGGTGCGGGTCACGGTGGACACGAACGCTCCCTGGCTCGCGAAGGGCGCGTTCTTCCAGACCGCGTCGAGGAACGTCACCGAATCCGCCCGCTCGCGGTTGGGCACGCCGGAGTCGATCCTGCCGAAGACGACGGTCGGCTCGACGCGCCGGAAGTAGGCGTGGTAGCGGTCGGTGTTGTTGATGTAGAGGGGGACGAGCGGCAGGCCGTTCGCCGTGAAGCTCATCGGCCCGGTGGACGTGACGGCGCGCGCGAGGTCCCCGGACAGGGTGAAGTCCCGGTAGAAGGAGAATTGGCGGTAGGTGGTCTGGTTGCTCTTGGCGACCATCGGCACCGGCCCGTAGGCGATGCTCTGGATGGTCGGGATGTCCAGCGCCTTCTCGATCCGCAGCGAGAACGGCATCATGATCCTCACCGTGTCGCCGCTCCGCCACTGCCGGTCGAGCGTGACGTACTCGCCGGGCTTGGCGTCGAGCTGCTGGTCGGTCGCGTTGACCAGCACCGTGAAGCCCTTTTCCACCCAGTACGGCACCCGCAGCTTCACCACCAGCCGGCCGTTGCCCGCAACCGTCAGCGTCGTCACCCCCGCGGGGTCGGCCGGATAGTTCGTGACCTGCCTGATCACGAAGCCCTTCTCCGCCCAGTTGAGCTCCGAGGCCATGTAGAGATTCACGTAGAGCGTCGAATCGTCGGCGGACCGGAAGTAGATCGAGTCCTGGAACTTGGTGTGGCTCTCCAGTCCGGTGCCGCCGCAGCAGGTGCCGAGGTTGCCGTAACTGCGCGCCGAACCCGCCCGCATCGGGATGAAGTAGGTCAGTAGCGGATTGGTGGTGCTGTCGGTGTTGCGGCGGGAGGCGAGGATCTGGCCGTAGAGTGCCCGTTCGTAATACTGCATGTATTTCGGGTCGGCGGTGTGGAAGAACAGGGCCCGGCTCAGCTTGAGCATGTTGTAGTTGCAGCAGGTCTCGGCGTTGTTGGCGCCCAGGGTGCCGACGATGACGTCGCGTGCGCCGAAGAGCTCGCCGTTGTCGGACGGACCGGCCAGGCCGCCGTCGGTGAACGTGCGGTGCGGGACGACCATGTCCCAGAAGTTCGCGGCCGCGTCGAAGTAGCGGCGTTCCTGGTTCTGGTCGAAGACGGACAGGTATCCGATGAACTGGGGGATGTGCTGGTTGGCGTGTTTCCGGTTGAGCGTGTCCTGCTTGTCGACGGTGGCCGCGAGGAGGGCGGTGTTGTCGAAGCACTTGGCCGTCGCGAGATACTCCGCCTTGCCGCTGAGGGCGTAGAGGTCGGCCATCACGATGTTCATGCCGTTGTACTCGCCGGCGATGTAGATGCCCCACATCCGGTCGAGCTGGGCTCGCGGAAGGTTGCCCAGCCTGCTGTGGACCCAGTCGCCCATCTTGAGCACGATCTCGAGCGCCTGCTCGTTGCCGGCGTACTGGTAGGCGTCGAGCAGCCCTCTCATGATCATGTGGCAGGTGTAGTACGGCGCCCAGATCGTGGGATAGGTCGCGTACTGCTCCAGCTGGATGAACTGCGTCTCGGGATAGGCGGCCAGGAAGCCGGGGTGGCTCGGCCCGCCGGGTTGCCCGACCTTCGCGGCCAGCGCGTTCTGGCACTCGCCCAGCGCGGTGACCATGTAGTCGACCTTGTTCTTGTAGAAGGCGTCGCCGGAGCCCGCGTAGGCCAGAGCGAGGGCGCTGAGGAAGTGCCCGCTGTAGTGACCGCGCAGATTACCGGTCGCGTCGTCCCAGCCGCCGGGCGGCTGCGCGCCCAGCGTGTCCAGACCGGCGTTGGCCCGGAAATTGGCCAGCATCCGGTCGGCCGAATAGGACCGCAGGAAGGTCAGGATCCGATCCCGGTTGGCGGTGAACAGGCTCGCGCCCAGCGTGACCGGGCTGTTCGCGAACGGCTTCACGATCCAGCTGCCGGGCACCGGGGGGTCGTTCTGCCGCAGCGGGGCCACCATGCGGGCCGCGGCCCGGGCCGTTCCGGTGGACGTCGCCAACGCGAGCGCGGACGGGGTGGCGACCGCTAACACCGCCAGTCGAAGGGCCTCGCGCCTGGGCACCATTTCTGACATCGCACTGTCCTCTTCGTCGCTCGGGATCCGATGGGAGGGCATGTGGGCCGCGGAATGGTAGCGCTAACATTTACGCTTCTGGAGCTGGTCCGCGTAGTCGATGGGGACTGTTACGTCGGCTCAGGTCGAAGGCGTCGCGCTTCTTTCCAGGCCCACATTTCGGGAGTGTTAACGACCTCATCGGGCTCGTCAAGAGACCGCGAGCGACATTGCGCCTGCCGAAAGCGGTGGCGGAGATCAGCGGCTGGAGCGCTCGAACGACGCGGCGCCGAGGCTGCGTACCGCGGCCGCCAGCGCCTCCACCCCTTCGGCGATCCGGCCTTCGGTCAGGTCGCCGTAGCCGAGGATCAGTCCCTGGCGTCCCGGTCCGGCCAGCCGGTACGGCCCGACGCCGGCGACGCGTACGCCGTGATCGGCGGCGGCCGCCACCACGTCCTCCTCCCCCATGCCGTCCGGGAGCCAGACCACGAGGTGCAGCCCGGCCGCCACCCCGGTGGGTTCGAAGCCGGGAAGAGACTCGGCGAGCCGGGTGAGCAGGACGTCGCGGCGGCGCCGGTAGAGGGGGCGCATCCGGCGCAGGTGGCGGTCGAGTTCGCCACCTACGAGGAAGTCGGCGAAGGCGAGCTGTTCGATGGCCGGTGAGCCGCGATCGGCCAGCAGCTTGGCCTCGGCGATCGCGCCGGACAGGTGCGCCGGCACCACGAGCCAGCCCAGGCGACGAGATCGGCGTCCGCGCGCTCCAGAGCGGACGGTTCGATGCCCTCGCCGGTCACCGGCAGGGGGACGACGTCGAGCCCGTGCAGGCCCGCGAGCAGCCGGATGTCGTCGGTCGACGGGTCCTCCACGGCGATCCGGCGCGCGCCGCGGCCGGCGAGCACGCCGATGATCAGCGCGGCCGCCTGCCCGTATCCGCTGGTGATGAGCACCTGCGAGGGATCGGCGGAAGTGCCGCGGACGCGGTTGAGGTAGTCGGCGACAGCTGTTCGCAGCTCGGGCAGGCCGTACCCGTCGAGGTAGTTGAGCCGGCTGTGCGGCGCGCTGGTCAGCACCCGCCTGAGCGAGCGCAGCCAGGCCTCGCGGGGGAAGCTGGCCGGGTCGATGCGACCGTACCCGAAGTCGATGTACGGGCCGGCGCTCCGCGGCGGCGGGGTCGCGGCGGCGGCCCGCCCGCGTACGGCGGCCACCCGCGTGTACGAGCCGGGGGTGCTGGTGAGGTAGCCCTCGGCGAGGAGCTGGTTGTAGGCCTCGACCACGACGCCGCGGGAGACGCCGATCTCGGTGGCGAGCCGGCGCGAGGAGGGTAGCGAGGCGCCGTGGCGCAGACGGCCCGTGCGGATGCCGTCGCGCAGGACCGCCTCGATCTGCCGGTGCAGCGGCGTGGCGCCGGTCCGGTCGAGCTCCACCAGCAGATCGTGCGCCAGGGTCGAGTTCACCGTGCTCACCCGTCGCAGCGTAGCGAGGCTCAACCTGCGGCGAAGGCGCCGACGGAAGCCGCGCACAACAGCAGCCCGGCGGCGTGCGCCAGGCTGGTCCGCTCCCGCAGCACCAGGGCGGCCAGGGCGACCGTGAAGGCGGGGTAGAGGGAAGTGATCACGGCCGAGACGGCGAGTGTCGCCTCGCGGGTGGACAAGGTGTACAGCACGGTCGAACACACGCCCAGGACGCCCGGCCAGACCGCCGCCCACGGCACCCGCGCCGCCCCGGCGGGCCGGCCGACGCCAACGGTCCGGCCGATTTCGACGGTCCTATCGGCTTCGGCGGTCCGGCCGGCTTCGGTGGTTCGGGCTGCGCCCCGGCGGCCGGCCAGCACGAAGGCGGCCAGGACGGCGACGGCGGACAGCTGGCTCGCGGCCACCGGCCACAGGCCCGCGGTGTCCCCGGCCCGGTCGAGGCAGACGAACAGGGCGGCGAACCCGAGCCCGGCCAGCAGCCCTTCAACGACCCCACCGCCGCCGCGCCGGCCCGGCTGCGCGGCGACCAGCCAGATCCCGGGGATGGCCAGGCCGACGCCGACAACCGAGAGCGAGGTGAACTCACCGCCGGACAGCAGGTCGACCGGGATGGACAGACCGGCCGCGCCGACGGCCGACAGCGGCCCGGCCACGTTCATCCGCCCCCGGGACAGCCCGCGGTAGAGAGCCAGCGTGCCGACCGCCCCGCCGAGCCCGGCGCCGATCCCCCATCCGATCGCCCCGCCGGTCCCCCATTCGATCGTGCCCATAGCGGGGCGGACGCTGACAGCAAGCGCGGCGGCCAGCCCGCCGATCGCGGCGGCGGACTGCCCGACAAGCCCGACCAGCGCGTAGTGGCTGCGGCGCGACAGCAGCCCGCCGAGAAAGTCCGAGGCGCCGTACAGGGCGGCGGCGGCCAGGGCGAGCAGGATCGCCGTCGGCATCAGTGCTCACCACCCGACGTGGTGGCGCCGTTCCAGGAGATCAGCCGCTGCCCAGCCAGGCTCAAGGGCGACTCCACACCGACGCCGTAGCCGACCGGCGGCGGGCTGATGTCCACGAGGGTCCGTCCCACGATCTCTTCCTCTCTCAGGGGCATCGCGTGCGTTGACCATGCTGCTGGCGGATTGGACGGAGTGAAAGGGCCGATTCCGGTCCCTGAGGGAGGTCCGATTTCGCCCCTGCCGGGGCGCCTGCGCCCGCGAAGCGTGTATTCGCCTGCCGCCCGGGCAGTGGAAGAACTCGTTCCTGGATAACGGAAAACCGTGTGCGTTCGTACGCACAGGAGGAGATGAATATGTCCCGGAAGGAAAAGGCCAAGGGCAAGGCCGAGGAGATCAAGGGCATGGCCAAGGAGCGTGTCGGCGATCTCACCGACAACGAGTCTCTGCAGGCCAGAGGCAAGGCAGAGAAGGCCAAGGCCAATCTGCGGCAGGCAAAGGAGAAGGCTAAGGACGCCTTCAAGAAATAGCGTTCGGCAACGGCGGCGGAAGCCCTTCTGGAATGGGCTTCCGCCGCCGTCCGCCGTCCGGCGACGGGTGAGCGGACCAGTTCAGCGTCCTCTGCGCACGTAGGCGCGGAGCGACAGCGGGACGAAGATCACCAGCAGCGCGGCCGACCAGAGCAGGACGGCGGTCACGGGATGCGCGAGTGGCCAGGCCACGTTTCCGGACGGGGCGCCCGGGTTGCCGAACAGCTCTCGTGAGGCGGCGGTGAGCGCGCTCACCGGGTTCCAGTCGGACAGGAAGCGCAGCCAGCCCGGCATGCCGCCGGTCGGGACGAACGCGTTCGACAGCATCGTGAACGGCAGGCCCAGCGGCACCATCGCGTCGGCGACCTGGTCGTTCTTCACCGCCAGGCCCACATAGACGCCCACCCAGCTCAGCGCGTACCGCAGCACGATCATCAGCAGGAACGCCTGGGCCGTGGGGATCAGGCCGCGGTGCGGCTGCCAGCCCACCAGCAGGCCCGTGCCCACCATGATGGCCAGCATCAGCAGGCCGGTCAGCAGGTCGGCGCCGGTCTGCCCGAACGGCACCGCCAAGCGCGCCATCGGCATGGAGCGGAACCGGTCCATCACACCGCGGGAGGCGTCGCCGGCCATCCGCGTCATGACCCCCAACCACGCGGAGAAGGTCACCATCGCGAACAGGCCGGGCATGAGGTACTCGCGGTAGTCGCCGCCGTCCGGCACCTGGATCGCGCTGCCGAAGACGTACCCGAACAGCACCACCATGATGACCGGGAAGACCAGCGCGGCGATGATCTGTCCGGGTTCTTGCCGCAGCCGTCCCAGCTCGCGGCCGACCAGGGTCAGCCCGTCGAGGAAGGTCCAGCGCAGGCGACCGAGTGGTGAGGTGAGGGCGGTCATCGGACGGACTCCTTGCGGTCGGTGAGGCGCAGGAACACCTCGTCGAGGGTGGGACGGCGCAGGCTCACGTCGGCGGCGGCGACTCCGGCGCGGTCGAGTTCGCGCACGATGCCGGCGAGCCGGAGGCCGCCGACGGGCAGGGCGACGCTGAGCCGATCGGCGCCCGTCGTCGTGGGATCGGTGCCGGTGAGGGTGTTCAGGACGGTCATCGCCGCGGGCATCGCGACGGGGTCTTCGAGGGTGACGTCGAGGCGGTCGCCGATCGTGGCCTTCAGCTCGTCGGGTGTGCCCGTGGCGATCACCTGTCCGTGGTCGACGACGGCGATGTCGTCGGCCAGCTGGTCGGCCTCGTCCAGGTACTGCGTGGTGAGCAGCACCGTGGTGCCGTCCGCCACCAGCTCGCGGACGTTGTCCCAGATCTCGCCGCGGCTGCGCGGGTCCAGGCCGGTGGTCGGCTCGTCCAGGAAGAGCACCTCGGGGCGCAGGATGAGGCTGGTGATCAGGTCGAGGCGGCGCCGCATGCCGCCGGAGTAGCCGGCGACCTGCCGATCGGCGGCGTCCATCAGACCGAAGCGTTCGAGCAGCTCGTCGGCCCGCCGGTGCGCCTCGCGCCGGGACAGGTGGGACAGGCGCCCGAACATGCGCAGGTTGCCACGGCCGGTGAGTTTCTCGTCCACGGCGGCGTACTGGCCCGCGAGCCCGATCCTGGCGCGCACCTTGCCGGCCTCGCGGACGACGTCGTATCCGGCGATGCGGGCGTGCCCGGCATCGGGATCGGACAAGGTCGCCAGGATGCGCACCGCGGTCGTCTTCCCCGCGCCGTTCGGCCCCAGCACGCCGCAGACCGTTCCTCTCGGGACGCTCAGGTTCAAACCCCGCAGGGCATGGGCGTCGCCGAAGGACTTGTGCAGCCCTTCGGCGACCACGATCGGATCAGGCATGACCCCTCCACTGGGTACGTTGTACGCGGTTACGGCGGTCACGCTAAACCACTGGGTACTATGTACGCAACAAGGAGGTCGAACGGTGACCGACGCCGAGTACGTGAGCATCTGGATGCGGCCCGAGCGCCCCGCCCGCGGGCCGAAACCGGTCTACAGCCGCGCGCAGATCACCGAGGCGGCCGTCCGGATCGCCGACGCCGAAGGGCTGGAGGCCGCCACCATGCGGCGGATCGCCGCCGAGATCGGCGCCGGCGCGATGTCCCTCTACCGGTACGTCCCGAGCCGCGACGACCTGGTCGAGCTCATGGCCGACCAGGTGATGGGCGAGATCGACGTCATGGGCATGCCCTCGGGCGACTGGCGCGCCGACCTGACCCGCTACGCCGACGGGCTGCGGGCCATGTGGCTGAGGCACCCGTGGATCTCCACCGTGCAGCGGTCACTCCCCAGCTTCGGCCCCAACCAGCTGCTCTTGATCGAACGGCTGATGGGAGTGCTCGACGCCTTCGTCTCCATCGACGAGAACCTCGGCCTCATCGCCATGCTGAACGGCTACATCGAGGGCACCGTCCGCGAGGAGATCAGCTCGGCCAGGGAATTCCGCCGCAGCGGGCTCAGCGAGTCGGAATGGATGGCGCGGAGCTACCCGTACATCGACCGGCTGGTGAAGAGCGGGGAGTACCCGATCTTCACCAAGATCGTGATGGAGGCGCGCCAGCCGCACCTGAGCCGCGACGACCAGCTCCGGTACGGGCTCCAGCGCGTCCTCGACTGCATCGCCGCGGCCCTCCCGCCAACGGCCGGGTCTCCGACGCCGGCGCACCAAGCGGACGGGCCAGGGCAGGCCGGTAGCCGACCATCCGAGAGGGAATAGACGCACAAGCCACGCGTGATCACCCGGCGCGGACGAGCTGGACGGGAGCGACGGCTCCGAGGGCGAGCAGGCGGTCGACCTCGTCCGGATCGACGGAAAGGCCGCGAATGGCGATGCGGGCCGATATGTACGTGCGTACATTGGATGTGTACGCTTGTACGTATGATGTCCGACTTCGATGACCGCTCGATGCGCGAACGGATGCTCGCCGGCGATCTCTACATCGCCGACGACCCCGAGCTGGCCGAGCACAACCTGCGAGCCATGGACCTGATGGACGCGTACAACGCGACGTCGGCCCGCGATCCGCGGGAGCGGCGCCGGCTGCTCACCGAGCTGCTGGGCGCGATCGGCGAGGGCACGGAGATCCGGCCGCCGCTGCGGGTCGACTACGGCAGCCACCTCCGCATCGGCGCCCGGTCGTTCGCCAACTTCGGCCTCGTCGCCCTGGACGTCGCGCCGATCGTCATCGGCGACGACGTGCAGATCGGCTCCTACGTGCAGCTCATGACGCCGACGCACCCGCTCGACCCGGAGCTCCGCCGCGCGAAGTGGGAGGCCGCCGAGCCGATCACCATCGGCGACAACGTGTGGCTGGGCAGCGGGGCGATCGTCCTGGGCGGCGTCACGATCGGGGAGAACACCGTGGTCGGCGCCGGCGCGGTGGTCACCCGGGATCTCCCGGCGAACGTCGTCGCGGTGGGCAATCCCGCCCGCGTGATCCGCACGATCGAGCCGGCCACGCCGTGAGCGGCCCCGCCACCCCGCGGCGGCCTCGCCGGCACGACCCCGGGCGGCGGGACCGGCTGATCGACGCGGCGCTCACCGTCATCGCCGAGCGCGGCGTCGCCGGGACGACGCACCGGGAGATCGCCCGCGCCGCGGACGTGCCGCTGGGCTCGATGACCTACCACTTCACGTCACTGGACGAGGTGCTCGCCGAGGCGTTCACCCGGCACGCCGACTCGGTGGCCCGCGTCTTCGACGAGCGCCTGAGCGCCGCAAGGGACCGCGACGCGGCGGCCGAGGCCGTCATCACGCTGGTCTCGGACGACCTGCTCGGCTCGCGGCACGACCTCGTCCTCACCGTGGAGCTGTACGTGGCCGCGGCGCGCAACCCGGCCCTGCGGGTCGTCACCCAGGCCTGGATGGCGCGCAGCCGCCGGGCGCTGGAGCGCCACTTCGACGCCACCACCGCCCGCGAGCTCGACGCGCTCATCGAAGGGCTCGTGCTGCACAGCGCCCTGTCGACCGACCCGATGACGCCCGAGCAGATCCGCCACGCCATCCACCGGTACCTGCGCTGATCCCCTCCGCCGCGCCTACGCGCCGCGCCTACGCGATCGGAACGCCGATGTCCGCTGCCCCTCCCACCACGCCCACCCGCCAGGCCCGCCTGGCCCGCGCCGCCGTCGCCGCGCTGTTCCTCACGAACGGCGCCGTGTTCTTCAACATCGTCCCGCGATACCCGCAGATCAAGGCCGAGCTCGGCCTGAGCAACGCCGTCTTCGGCACTGCCTTGGCCGCGCACCCGATCGGCGCGCTGCTGGCCGGGCTGCTCGCCGGAGCCGCCATCCGCCGCTTCCGCTCCGCGCGCGTGGCGTCGCTGGGGATCGTGGTGACCACTGTCGCGACGCTGTTCATCCCCCTGGTGCCGAACTGGGTCGCGTTCGGCGGCGTGCTGTTCGTCGTGGGCGCTCTCGACGCGATCGTCGACGTCGCGCAGAACGCCCACGGCCTGCGGGTGCAACGTCTGTACGGCCGGTCCATCGTCAACTCGCTGCACGGCGTGTGGAGCATCGGCGCGGTCCTGGGCGGCCTGATGGGCTCGGCCGCCGCCGGCCTCGACATGCCCCTCGCGGTCCACCTGGGCATCTCCGCGACGCTGTTCAGCGTGACCGCCCTCGTCGCCTACCGGTTCCTGCTCCCCGGCCCGGAGGACGCCGAACGCTCTGCCGAGGCCCAGGACGGCCACCCGGCCCGTGCCGAGACCCAGGACGGCCGGCCGGCCCGCCGTGCCGGCCGGCGCTCGTTCACCGGCGCCGCCGTACGGATGCTTGCCGCGCTCGGCGTGCTGGCCGCGTGCGGCACCCTCATCGAGGACGCCGGCGCGTCCTGGGGCGCCCTCTACCTCAGCGGCGACCTGCGCACCGACGCCGCCACCGCCGGTCTGGCCGTCGTGGCCCTCCAGGTCGCCATGACCGTCGGCCGCCTCACCGGCGACCGCGTCGTGGACCGCTTCGGGCAGCGTACGGTCGTGCGTTCCGGAGGGGCGCTGGCCGCGGTCGGCATGGGCGCCGCCCTGGCCATGCCGTCGGTTCCGACCGCGCTGGCCGGCTTCGCCCTCGCCGGGCTCGGCGTCGCCACCCTCGTCCCGGCCGCCATGCACACCGCCGACGAACTGCCCGGCCTGCCCGCCGGCGCCGGACTGACCATCGTCAGCTGGCTGCTGCGCGGAGGGTTCCTGCTGTCGCCTCCCCTCGTCGGGTTCGTCGCCGACCTCACCAGCCTGCGCGTCGGCCTGCTCTCCGTCGTCCTGGCCGGCGCCGTCACGTTCGTCCTGGCCCGCGTCCTGGTGAACCGCACCCCCGCCTGAACCGCCGCGCCCGCCGCCGTTGACACGTCTCCGAAAGGAGATCTACGATCTCATCGAATCGATTCGCTAACATCCCGAAACACACCTTGTTATACCTGCACCCCAGCATGCCGAATCGATTCCCTTCGTGGCCCTCCCCCCATCCCTCGAAGGAGCCACCCAAGATGAAGACCACCCCACGCCGCGCATTGGCCGCGATGCTCATCGCCGTCACCCTCCAGGCCGTCCCGGCGCCGGCGCAGGCCGCGGACGAATCCATCAGCGTCGACTTCTCCGTGGCCGGCGGCGCACCGGCCTACCGCGCGTCCGGCTGGATCTACGGCATGACGGAGAACGCGTCAGGACCGGCGGACCACTTCTTCCGCGACGTGAAGTTCCGGTACATGCGGGCCGGCGGCGCGCAACTCGGCTCGCCGGGCGGCTGGGTCTCGGGCGCCTACGACCGCAGGTGGAACGCGACGCTGGCCCAGGCCCGCCGGACGATCGCGCTCGGCGGCCAGTTCATCATCCTCCCCCACGACCTGTGGGGAGCCGACGGGTATCCGATCTCGCGCTTCCCCGGCGACAACGGCGACTGGTCCGACTACGACGCCTTCCTCACCCGCCTGATCAACGACGTGCGGGCCGCCGGGATCACCGTGCAGTGGGACATCTGGAACGAGCCCAACCTCTCCCTGTTCTGGAACCGCCCGCAGGCCCAGTACTTCGAGCTGTGGCGCCGCAGCTACCAGCGCATCCGCGCCGCGTTCCCCGGCCACCTGATCGTCGGCCCCAGCTGCGCCTGCGTGCCCTCCACCACGCACCCCTTCTGGAACGCCTACCTCGACTTCGTCCGCGCCAACAACGTCGTCCCCGACATCGTCAGCTGGCACTCCCTCCCCGGCGACCCGGTGGCCAACGTGGCGGCCGCCAACGCCACGCTCGACGCGCGCGGCATCCCGCATCCGCGGCCGTACCAGATCAACGAGTACGCCGCGTCCAACGAGCAGAACCCGGGAGACGGCGCGTGGTACATCGCCCGGCTGGAGCGGGCGGGCGCCGACGGGCTGCGCGCGAACTGGGCCAGTGCCGGCAACCTGCACAACGATCTGGCGAGCTTGCTCATTCGCAACAGCGCGGGGCAGCACCTGCCCAAGGGCGAGTGGTGGGTCTACCGCTTCTACGGCTCCCAGACCGGCCAGATCGTCTCGGTGACCCCGAGCACGTCCTACGACGCCTTCGCCACCAGGACGGCCGGCGCGGCCAAGATCCTCGTGGGCGGCGGCGGGACGACCGGCAACGTCGCCGTCGGTCTCCGGCGGCTCGACGCCACCAGCGGCATCGTGCAGAACAACCAGGTCCGCGCGGTCGTCCAGCGCATCCCGTTCAACGGCGGCGGCGCGGTCCAGGGGCCGATCACCGTGCAGAACACGGTCCTGACGCTGTCCGGCAACGCCGCCACGCTGAACCTGCCGCACACCAACGCCGACGACACGTTCACCATCACCCTGCTGCCGCCGTCGGACGGCGGCTTCCAGTCCGTCGCCGTCGCGCAACACTCCCAGCAGTGCCTGGACAACACCGACCTCGGCACGGCCGACGGCAACGTGCAGCAGCAGTTCTACTGCGAGGGCGGCGACCAGCAGCTGTGGAACTTCCGGCCGGTCGCCGGCGTGGCGAACACCTACACGCTGGTCAACCAGCAGAGCGGGAAGTGCCTCGACGTGAACGCTTCCTCCACGGCCGACGGCGCGCCGGTGCGCCAGTGGACGTGCGCCGGCGGAGCCCAGAACCAGCAGTTCACCTTGCGCAGGGTCACCTACGCGGGCAACGATCCCCGGGACCACCAGCTCGTCGCCCGCCACAGCGGCAAGTGCGTCGACGTCAGCACCATCTCGACCGCGCCCAGGGCTCCCGTCCACCAGTGGACCTGCAACCCGGCCGGCCAGGCCAGTCCGCTCAACCAGACCTGGCGGCTCTGGGGCCGCTGAGCGTCACGTCCTGCGCCTCTCGTGGGCGGCGGCCAGGTGGAGGTAGGCGCTGGCCGTCCAGGTGTAGGCGCGATCGCGCAGTCCCTCGCCGGTGCGGGCGTCGAAGTTCTCGGCGAACCCCGACGCCTCGCACAGCGCGCGGAAGCGGGCGCTGATCTCGTCGGCCAGGTCCGGGTAACCGGCGCGGCGCAGCCCGTCCTCGATCAGTACGGTCGAGGGCGCCCAGATGGGGCCGCGCCAGTAGCCGTCGTCCAGGTAGTGCGGCGAGCCGGGCAGCTCGGTGGCGGGCCCGAACGCGGTCAGGTGCCGCTCGATCCGGGCGGCCAGCGCCGCCCGGACGGGGTGCGGCAGCTCCTCCCCCAGCACGATCGGCATGAGGTCGAGCAGGCTGGAGCTGGACCAGGTACGCCCCGAGAGCGCGCCCCGGGCGACGAACTTCTCGCCGTCCCACAGCTCGGCCAGGAGCGCGTCGCGCATCCGGTCGGCCTGCGTACTCCACCGGGCGGACGTGCCCGGATCGGGGGCCAGGCGGGCCAGCTCGCGCAGCTGCAGCACGAGGAACGCGGCCAGGTCGGCGGTCTCGACGACGCGCTCGGGGTCGAAGGTGGTGGCGTTGTCCCAGCCGCTGTCGTTGCCGTGCTGGTAGTGCGGCAGCGTCCGGCCCGGGGCGCGCCGGGCGTCGAGCCAGAACGTGGTCCAGCGTTCCAGCAGCCGGTAGGTCTCGGCCGGGTCGGGCGGTGGAGGGAGGTGGCGCAGGGCCCAGCCGTGGATGGGGGGCTTGACGAAGTTGTAGAGGATCTCGGAGTGGGTGACGGAGTCGGGCAGCGCGCCGGCGGCGTCCTGGTGGTCGAAGGGCAGGTGGTACTGGTCCCAGGCCAGGCCGGGCAACCCTTCGCCGAGGGCGATGGCGTTGAAGCAGTGGTCCCAGCTCCAGACCTTGTCCATCCAGTGCTTGGACATGAGCACGGCGGGCCGGGTGACGAACCCGGCGGGGCGTACGGTGGCCGACCACAGCACGTAGGCGGCCAGTTCGGCGGCGGGCGTGCGATCGCCGCGCCAGGGCGCGACCGCCGCGGCGAACGCGTCGAACTCGGCCCGCGCGGCCTTCACCACCTGCTCGAAGGCGTGGCCGCTCAGGTAGGGGGCGCGGGCGGTCTCGTACTCCTCGATGGCGATCTCCCATTCGCCGCCGAGGACGAGACCGCGTTCGGCGCTGCCCAGCGTCTGCGCGCCGAGGTGCTCGGCCTGCCCGGCGAGGAGGGTGATCCGGTAGCGGCGGCCGGTCTGGTAGACGGTGAAGACGTACGATCCGTCGACGGGGTCCCGGTAGAAGTACGGGCCGCTGAACGGCGTCAGGACCGGGTCGGCGGCCAGCAGGCGGAGCCCGAGGCCGCGGCCGCGCACGCGTACGGTGTCGGCGCTCTCGTAGGCGAGGTCGATCCGGCCGCCGCCACCGCTCCAGGTGAGCTGGTGCGGGGTGGCGGTGACGGCGGTCTCGGCGGTGGGGATCAGCCGCAGGATCGCGTGCATGCCGGTCTGGTGCGAGACCAGGTGCACGTCCTCGGCGTAGGTCTTCTCCGCCACCACGGGCGAGAAGCCGAACCAGGATCCGCGGTAGCTGAACGGGATTTCCCGCAGGGAGAACACCGGGCCTGAAGCGGCGACGGTCATGAAGCGAGGGTCCCTTCTCAATCTTTGACGGCGCCCGCGGTGACGCCGGCGGCGACGTAGCGCTGGGCGACGACGAGCAGGATCGTGGCCGGAACGGAGGCGATCACGGCGGTTGCCATGATGGCGTTCCACTCCTGGTTGTTGTTGCCGATGTAGTGGTAGATGCCGAGGGTGATGGGCTGGTGGTCGCCGCCCTGGTCGAGGGTGGAGGCGAAGATGAAGTCCGACCACGCCCACAGGAAGGCGAACAGCGACACCGTGATGAGCGAGTTGCGGCTGACGGGCAGCACGATCGAGACGAACGTACGCACCACCCCGGCGCCGTCGGTGCGGGCGGCCTGCAGCAGCTCCTCGGGGATGCCGGACATGAACGTGGTGAGGATCAGCACCGCGAACGGCACGGCGAGGGTGGAGTCTGCCACGATCAGCCCGGGAACGGTGTTGAGCACGCCGGTGGACAGGAAGACGGCGTAGAAGCCCATCGCCATGATGATCCCGGGGATCATCTGCGCGACGAGCAGCACGAAGCTCAGCGCTCCGCCGCCGCGCGGGCGCAGCTTGGCCAGCGAGTACGCCGCCGGCGCCGCGAGCAGCAGGGTCAGCGCCACCGTCCCCAGCCCGACGACCAGGCTCACCCCCAGATAGGGCAGCTGCTGGTCCAGCACCGTCCGGTAGCCGTCCAGGGTGCCGTCGACCGGGAACCAGTTCGGCGGGCTCTTGCGCATGTCCTGGTCACGGGTGAACGACACGTTGATCATCCAGTAGACCGGGAACAGCATCACGGCGGTCAGCACCAGCCCGATCGCGGTCTTGAGGCGCCTCATGCCAGGGCCTGCCTGCGCTGCGCGCGGATGTAGACCAGCCCGAAGACCAGCGCCGTCAGGATGAGCAGGTTGCCCACGGCGGCGCCGGGTCCGAAGGCGGGCACCAGGTTGCCGAACCCGAGCCGGTAGGACCAGGTCGCGAACGTGGTCGAGGCCCCGCTCGGCCCGCCCTTGGTCATGATCCAGATGATGTCGAACACCTTCAGCGTGTAGACCAGGCCGAGCAGCAGCGTGATCGCCGACACCGGCCGCAGCAGCGGGAACGTCACCTTCCAGAACCGCTGCCACCCGCCCGCCCCGTCCAGCGCGGCGGCCTCGTAGATGGCCGGCGGGATCGCCTGCAGCCCGGAGTAGAGGACGACGAGGTTGAACGGGATGCCGATCCAGATGTTGGCGATGATGACCGACCAGAGCGACCAGTCCGGCGAGGTCAGCCAGTTGACCGGCCCGATCCCGAACCAGTCCAGGACGGCGTTGACCACGCCGGAGTCGCTGTTGAGCATCCACGACCACGTCGAGGCCGACACGATCAGCGGCAGCAGCCACGGCACCAGGAACAGCCCCCTGAGCGTGGCGGACAGCCGGAAGTTCTTCAGGAAGAACAGCGCCAGCGCGAGCCCGATGACGAACTGGAAGGCCAGCGAGACCAGCGTGAACACCACCGTGTGCCACAGCGCGGGCCCGAAGGTCGCGTCCGCGAAGACCTTGGCGTAGTTGGCGAACCCGGCGAACGGGGCGTCGCCCTGCACGAACGAGCGCACCGTGTAATTACGTAGGCTCAGCTCGGCGTTGCGGTAGAGCGGATAGGCGTAGAAGGCCAGCAGGTAGAGCACGACCGGGGCGAGGAAGGCCCAGGCCGCCCACTGGCCCGACCGCGCGCGTGCCGCCCGGTGACCGTGGGCCGTCGTCCGGGCGGAACGCACGGGTTCCTGTATGACTCGGCTCATGCCGGCTACTGGGTCGCGCTCGCCGCGGCCGCCTGGGCCGCCGTCATCGCCTCCTGCGGGGACTTGGACCCGCTCAGCGCCGCCTGCACCGCGCCCCACATCGGCTCCGAAATCTTCGGGTACTTGGTGCCCAGGTCGTCGCTGGTGCGGCCCTTGGCCGCCTTGACCGCGTCCACCCACACCTTCAGCTCGGGGTCGGCCGCCACCTGCTTGGCCTGCACCGCGTCGGTGGGCGCGACGTAGGACAGGGTGGTGGTCGTGGCGAGCGAGTTGTCGGTGCTGGTCAGGCAGGTCACGAGCTTCTGCGAGGTGGCGTAGCGGCCGGTGTCGGACTGGACCGGGACGCTGACGAACTCGCCGCCGGTGGGCGCGGGCGCGGTGCCGCCTGCCTTGCCGGGGACCGGGATGATGCCGTACTCGAAACCGGTCTTCTTGGCGTTGGCGAGCTGCCAGGTGCCGTTCTCGGCGAAGGCGAAGTCGCCGGTGGCGAACTCCTGCCAGCTCGTCGTCTGGGTGTTGTTGATGACCGAGTTGGGGGCGTACCCCTTCTTCAGCCAGTCGCTCCACAGCGCCACGGCCGAGACGCCCTCGGGCGAGTCGAGCTTGGTGAGAGCGGCGCCGGAGCCCCAGAACCAGGGCAGGAACTGGAAGCTGCCCTCCTCGGTGCCGATCGCCGAGAAGGTGATGCCCTTCTTCCCGGCCGCCTTCACCTTCTCCAGCGCCGCCGTCAGCGAGGGCCAGTCCTTCACCGCGGCGACGTCCACCCCGGCCTTCTTCAGGACGTCCTTGTTGTAGTACAGGGCCAGGGTGTTGGCGCCGATCGGGACACCGTAGGTCTTGCCGCCGCTCTGACCTGCGGCCAGCAGGTTCGGCGCGATCGCGGAGACGTCGAGCTTGTTCTGCTCGGTGGTCGTCAGGACGCCGGCCTCGGCCAGCGTCGAGACCACCGGGTTGTCCACGATCAGCACGTCCGGCGCGTTGCCCTGCTGGGCCGCCAGCAGCGCCTTGTTCGTCAGGTCGCTGGTGTCGTAGCCGGTGCGCTCGACCTTGACCCCGGCGTCGGTGCCGCACTTGTCCAGCAGCTTCACCCACTCCGAGCTCTTGTCGTACTGCGGGTACGGGTCCCAGATCGTGTACGTCCCGCCCCCGGTGGCCTGACCGGCGGTCGCCGGGCCGCCGTCGGACGATGACGAGCAGGCGACCAGCCCGCCCACGGCGGCCAGGACCGCCAGACTCGCGCCGGCCGCACGCCGGCTCCTTGCCGCTGATCTCATTGAGCTGACCTCCGCTGACACGCGTGACGAGGTTGTTTCGGGATGAAGTCGAATCGATTCGCCGAATCGGTTCGACCGAAGATAGGCCCGCTCCGCCGTAGGCGTCAATGGGCGGAGAGGTCGCGACGGAGTGCACGTCATGAACCGGTTCGACCTACGATGGTCGCCGACCGGCGGAATCGGACGAGGAGCACGGGTGAACATCGGAGAGATCGCCAAGCGGGCGGGCGTGTCGCGCAGCACCGTCTCGTACGCGCTCACCGGCAAGCGCCCGGTGTCGGAGGAGACCAAGCGCCGCATCCTGACGGTCATCGACGAGCTGGGCTACCGGCCCAACGCCTCGGCCAGGGCGCTGAAGGAGGGCCGCACCCGCACGATCGGCCTGGTCATCCCGCCGGCCAGCCAGCGGCTGACCGACATGCAGCTCGGCTTCGTGGCCAGCGTGGTCGACGCCGCCGCCCGCGCCGACCTGGACGTCCTGCTGTCGCCTTCCGGCGGCGAGCACGACCGCTCCTTCGAGCGCGTCGTCACCGGCCGGCGCGTGGACGGCGTCATCCTCATGGAGATCCGGCTGGAGGACGACCGGGTCGCCCGGCTGCAGGAGCTCGGCCTGCCGTTCGTCGGCATCGGCCGCACCCGGCACCCGGAGGACATGTCCTGGGTGGACATCGACTACGAGACGCTGATCGCCAAGTGCGTCCACCACCTGGCCGACCTCGGCCACCGGCAGCTTGCGCTGGTCAACCGCAACGCCGAGCTGGTCGCGGCCGGCTACGGCCCCGGCCACCGGGCGCAGGCCGGCTTCGACCGCGCCATCGCCGAACGCGGCCTGCGCGGCGTGCGGGTCTGCTGCGCCGACGACGCCCAGGCCGGGCAGGCCTGCCTGCAGCAGCTCCTCGCCGAGCACCCGGGGCTGACCGCCGTCGCCACCATCAACGAGGCGGCGGTGTCCGGCATGTACCGGGGGCTGGCCGAAGCTGGCCTGAGCGTGCCCGGCGACTTCTCCATCGCCGGTGTCGCGGCCCAGCACTGGGCCGAGAACCTGCACCCGCCGCTCACCGCCGCCGACGTCCCGGCCGACGAGATGGGGGCCCGCGCCGTCGAGCTGCTCATCCAGCGCGTCGCCGACCCCGGCACCCCGCAGCGCCACCTGCTGGTGGCCCCGCCCATCTCGCTGCGCGGCACCACCGGCCCCGCCCGCCCGCGCGGCTGATCGGTCCAGAGCCGCCGTCCGCGTGACGGCGGCGTGCCATCCACGTTTCCGGCTCTTGACCGCCGTGCCGGGAGACGCTTATGGTCCAGTCGAATCGATTCGACCCCCTCCCCGAACGGGAAAGACGCATGGCTCAACCCTCATCCCGGCAGGGGAAGCGCCTCGAAGACGTGGTCCTGCCACAGGCGGCGCGAGGTCTCCTCGGGGTACGCGGCGACCGACGGAACCGTGTCGAAGATCCGGGTCAGGCGCTGTTCGGAGTCGTACGCGGGCCAGCCCGGGTCGCCCGAGGTCACGAAGGACGTCCAGGCCGTGCGGATCTGCGCCGTCAGCTCGCGGGCCTCGGCGGTGTGCTCGGGGCCGATGGCCGCCGGGCCCAGGTGGGCGTCGTAGGTGCCGAACAGCAGCGGGCCGTCCAGGCCGTGGCAGGCGCGCATCACCCCGCCGTTGCCCGGGGACTGCCAGGCCAGCTCGTACAGGTGGGCCCTGCCGCCCCCGGCCGCCTGCGCCTCGGCCAGGCGCAGCGTCGGCATGCGGAACAGCCAGTCGGTCTGCACGAGTTCGTGGAGCTCCTCGGCGGACGCGCCGGGGAACGCCGTGCGGTAGGCGCGCTCGCCGTCCTCGCCGGGGCCGAAGCGGCGCAGCGTCTCCCCCGCCTGCTCCTCGGTGATCTTGCCGAGCTGTCCGGAGAAGAGGAGGAACGTGCGGAACTCGTCGCGGGTGTGGCCGATGATCAGCTCCACGTCCCGTCCCGCGCCGCCCGCCAGCGCCTGCCAGGGGGCGGCCGGCAGCACCTCGCCGTCGACCACGGGCGAGAAGGCGGTGAGCGTGTGCGCGAACGAGCCCCAGCGGTCCTCGTACTGCCGCATCTTCGACTCCAGGGCATGCCCCATCGCCGGCAGCTCCCGCGGATCCACGCCCGACAGGTCCCCGGCCGTCGGGCGCAGGCCCGCCTCGGCGGCGATCGCCGCCGCGACATCCCGGGCCAGGGCGTCGGAGAAGAACGTGCCCGGCAGGCTCTGCCCGACGGCGCGCCGGAACAGGCCGGCCGCGCTCGGCATGACCATCAGCGCGGCGATGGACCCGGCGCCGGCCGAATCACCGAGGACGGTCACCTGGCCGGGGTCGCCGCCGAACGCCGTGATGTTCTCCCGCACCCACTCCAGGGCGGCGACCTGGTCGAGCAGGGCCCGGTTGGCGGGCGCGCCGTCGATATGGGCGAAGCCCTCGACGCCGAGGCGGTAGTTCAGCGACACGAAGACCACGTCGCCGTCGCGGGCGATGTGCCGGGCGTCGTAGCCGGGGCTGCCGGAGAAGCCGTGCTTGTAGGCGCCGCCGTGGATCCACACCATCACCGGGCGGCGGGCCGCCGGGTCTGGGTCGGGCGTCCAGACGTTGACCGTCAGCCAGTCGTCGCCCGTACCCTTGAAGAGGTCACCGCCGCCGCGGCCGGCAATGCTCGCGTCCTGCGGGGCCGGCGGGCCGAAGGTGAACGCCTCCCGTACGCCGTCCCAGCCGCGCACGCGCCGCGGCGCCTGGAAGCGGGCCGCGCCGATCGGGGGCTCGGCGTACGGGATGCCGCGGAAGACGGCCAGCCCGTCCTCCGTGCGGCCGCGCACCACGCCGGCGGTGGTACGGACCTCGGGCTCCTCGGCTGCGGACATGGCGGCTCCTTTGCCTAAATCGACTGATTTAACTGTTGTCCATTTTTTAACACATGTCTAGAGTTGCGGGGGTGCAGGATCGACAAGACCGCCGGGTGCGCCGCTCCCGTGCCGCCCTCATGGCCGCCGCCGTACGCCTGGTCTCCGAGCGCGGCACCACGGCCCTTCCCGTCGGCGAGCTCTCCGACGCCGCGGACGTCAGCCGGCAACTGGTGTACCTGCAGTTCGGGGACCGTGACGCGCTCCTCGTGGCGGCCGCGACCGACCTGGTCGAACGGGAGCTCCTCCCCGAGGCCGGGGACGAGGGCGCGCCGCCTCGCGCGCGCATGCTGGCGATGGCCCGGCACTTCGCCCGGCACCGGCCCTTCTACCGCGCGATGCTCACCGGATCCTGCGCGTTCCCGATGACCCGGGACCTGAACAGGCTGTTCGGCTCGCTCATCACCGTGACGGGCCTGCGCGAGGTGTTCGGCGACCTCGACGACGCCACGGCGCAGGACCTGGCCGCGCTGATCGCGGGCGGGACCGGCACGATCGTCAACGACTGGCTGATCGACGCCGACGACCCCCTCGACCCCGGCGAACTGGCCGATCGCCTGCTGCGCCTCTCGACCACCCTCGCCCGCACCCCCGGAGGTCGCCCGCGATGAACCTGAACAGCCATCTCGTCCAGCGCCTGCTGCGCCTGCCCCCGCCCCTCACCAGGGACCTGACGATCGAGCGCGACCTGCGCGTGCCGATGCGCGACGGAGCCGTCCTGCTGGCCGACCGCTGGGCGCCCAAGTCTGGCGGCGACGGCCTGCCGACCGCGCTCATCCGCGCCCCCTACGGCCGGGCCGGCCTGACCGCCGGCCCGATGGCCCGCCCGCTGGCCGAACGGGGCTTCCAGGTGCTGATCCAGAGCACCCGCGGGACCTTCGGCTCCGAGGGCGCCTTCGACCCGCTGCGCCGCGAGCGCGAGGACGGCCTCGACACCCTCGACTGGGTGATCCGGCAGCCGTGGTTCGGCGAGTCGATGATCCTTTACGGCTCCAGCTACCTCGGCTTCGTCCAGTGGGCGGTCGCCGACGCCCTACCGCCCCAGGTCAAGGCCATGATCCCCGGGGTCTCCGAATCGGCGCTCACCCTGGACTTCCTGCGCGGGGACGCCTTCTCCCTGGAGACCCCGTTCGTCTGGGGCGTCCAGGTTGCCGGCCAGGAACGCCCGCTCGCCATGCCGCGCCAGCTGCTCCGGGCGAAGAAGGTCCGGCGTGCCCTGCGCACGCTGCCGCTGGCCCAGGCCGACACCGCCGCCCTGGGCCACCACGACGACTACATCCAGAACATCCTCGCCCACGACGCCGGCAGCCCGTTCTGGCAGGGCCTGGACCACCGGCACCGGGTCCCGGACATCCAGGTGCCGGTGAGCAGCGTCGGCGGCTGGTACGACATCTTCCTGCCCGGCCAGCTCCGCGACCACCGGGCCATGCAGGACGCCGGGCACCCCCTCGCCCGCCTCACCGTCGGCCCCTGGGCCCACATCTCCATGGGTGTCGGGCAGACGGCCGCCGCCGAGGCCCTCGACTTCGGCCTGGCGCTGGCCCGGGGCGAGGAGCCGGCCGAGCGCGCCCCGGTACGCCTGTTCGTCATGGGCGAGGAGAAGTGGCGCGACTTCCCGTCCTGGCCGCCGCCGGGATACGAGCCCCGGCGCTTCCATCTCCAGCCCGGCGGCGCCCTGTCCACCGAGGCTCCCGCCGGCTCGTCCCCCGACGGCTACCGCTACGACCCGGCCGACCCCACCCCGGCCCTCGGCGGCGTCCGCATGGCCTTCGGTGAGCAGGCCGGCCGCGTCGACAACGCCGCCCTGGAGGCCCGGCCCGACGTCCTCACGTACACGACGTCCGTACTGGAGGAGGACGCCGAGGTCGTCGGCGAGGTGAGCGCCGAGATCTTCTTCCGCTCCAGCCTGCCCCACGCCGACGTCTTCGTCCGGCTGTGCGACGTCGACGCCGACGGCCGCTCCACCAACGTCTGCGACGGCCTGATCAGCCTCACCGGCGCCGACGAGATCACCCCCGCCACGGTGACCCTGTGGCCGACCGCGTACCGCTTCAGGCGCGGCCACCGCATCCGCGTCCAGGTCTCCAGCGGCGCCTTTCCCCGCTACAACCGCAACCCCGGCACCGGCGAGCCCCGGGCCACCGCCACCACCCTCCGCACCGCCGACCAGCAGGTCTTCCACGACCCGCAACACCCGTCGGCGGTGCTCCTCCCCGTGCGCCGAACGCGCCGTCAGGCGAGTTCGTACGTCCAGCCGGAGGCGAGGGAGGAGGAGACCCGCACCTCGCCACCGGAGCGGGTGACGGTGAACCGGGCGGGCTCGCCGGAGGCGTGATCGGTGACGGTGAGGGTGGTCTCCCCGTCCGGCCCCGGGTAGACGCGCAGGGTCAGGCCGTCGAGATAGTCGTAGTCCGGCCGGTCGTCCCTGGCGCCGACGGGCAGGACGGCGCCTTCGCGCACGTAGATCGGCATCGAGGTGAAGCCGTGCCGCTCGGTGCGCCAGCGCCCGCCCTCGACGCGCTCCCCCGTCAGGTAGTTCGTCCACGTGCCGTCGGGCAGGTAGAGCTCCACCGTCCCGTCGGGGGTGAAGACGGGCGCGACGAGCAGGTCCGGGCCGAGCATGTACTGGGTGTCGAGGTGGGCGGCGTTGCGGTCGCCGGGGAACTCCATCGCCATGGGCCGCATCACGGGTGTCCCGCTCTCGTGCGCCTGGACGCCCGCCTGGAACAGGTACGGCATCAGGCGCAGCTTGAGCTTCGTGAACAGCCGGGTCACCTCCACGGCCTCCTCGTCGAAGGCCCACGGAACGCGGTAGGAGGTGGAGCCGTGCAGCCGCGAATGGGAGGACATGAGCCCGAAGGCGACCCAGCGCTTGAACACGCCGGGGTCGGGAGTGCCCTCGAAGCCGCCGATGTCGTGGCTCCAGAAGGAGAACCCGGAGAACGCGAGCGACAGGCCGCCGCGCAGGCTCTCCGCCATGGACCCGTACGTCGATCCCGAGTCGCCGCCCCAGTGCACCGGCAGCCGCTGGCCGCCCGCGGTCGCCGACCGCGCGAACAGCACCGCCTCACCCCGGCCCCGGCGCTCTTCGAGCACCTCGAACACCGCCGTGTTGTAGAGGTGCGTGTAGAGGTTGTGCATGCGTTCGGGGGTGGAGCCGTCGAAGTAGGCGACGTCGAGCGGGATGCGCTCCCCGAAGTCGGTCTTGAACGCGTCGACCCCCTGGTCCTGCAGCGCGCGCAGCTTCGACTGGAACCAGCGGGTCGCGTCGGGGTCGGTGAAGTCGACGAGTCCCATGCCGGCCTGCCACAGGTCCCACTGCAAGACCGACCCGTCCGGGCGCTTCAGGAGGAAGCCCCGCTCAGCGGCCTCGGCGAACAGCGGTGAGCGCTGGGCGATGTACGGATTGATCCACACGCAGACGCGCAGGTCCTTGGCGTGCAGGCGGGCCAGCATGCCCTCGGGGTCGGGGAAGACCCGCGGGTCCCACTGGAAGTCGCACCAGTTGAACTCGCGCATCCAGAAGCAGTCGAAGTGGAAGACCGACAGCGGCAGGTCGCGCTCGGCCATGCCGTCGATGAACGAGGTCACCGTCTGCTCGTCGTAGTCGGTGGTGAACGAGGTCGACAGCCACAGGCCGTAGGACCAGGCGGGCAGGCGCGCGGGGCGGCCGGTGAGCGCGGTGTAGCGTTCCAGGATCTGCTTGGGGGTGGGCCCGTAGATCACGAAGTATTCGAGGCTCTCCCCCGCGACCGAGAACTGCACGCGTTGCACCGTCTCCGACCCGATCTCGTACGAGACGTGCCCCGGGTGGTTCACGAAGACGCCGTATCCGCGGTTGGTGAGGTAGAACGGCACGTTCTTGTAGGCCTGCTCCGAGGAGGTCCCGCCGTCGGCGTTCCAGATCTCCACCGTCTGGCCGTTCTTGACCAGCGGCCCGAAGCGCTCCCCCAGCCCGTAGACCACCTCGCCCACGTCCAGCGCGAGCTGCTGGGCGAGGTGGACGGAGGCGCGGGCGCCGCCGACCGGCGCCGGATCGACCTGCGCGTCCCCGGCGAGCCGGAAGTAGCCGATGGACTTGTGACCGCTGGAGGTCAGCGGGCGCCCGTCCGCGTGGAACGACAGGTTCCAGGGGGCTCCGGGTGCCATGGTCGCGCTCAGCGTGCCGCTGGTGAGGGTCGTCGATTCGTCCGTTTTGACGATTCCGTGGCCGTCCTCCGCGCCGACGAGGTCAAAGCCGCGGCCGTCGCTCGTGTGGTGGTCGATGCGGACGCGGATGACGTTCGCCAGCGGTGACGACAGCCTCAGCGAGAGGACCGGCCGGTTGAGGGTGTCGCCGCGGCGGTGGATGACGGTGGTGGGCGCGGTCACGGTGAACGCGCCCTCCTCGGTGGCGATGTCGTACGCCTCGGCCGCGTACAGCGCGGTGACGCCGGGGCGCAGCTGCCAGAGCCCGTCGGTGAACTTCATCGGTGGGTCATCCCTTCAGTCCGCCGGCCAGCAGGTCCGCGCGCCAGAACCGCTGCAGCACCAGAACGAGGGCGATCAGCGGGATGACGGAGACGGCCGAGCCCATGATGACCAGCGAGTACAGGTCCCCATCGCCCGCGCCCTTGCCCAGGAACGTGTACAGGCCCAGGGTGATCGGATATTTGTCCTGGTCGGAGAGCATGATGAAGGGCAGCAGGAAGTTGTTCCAGATGCCGACGAACTGCAGCAGGAACACCGTGACCAGCCCCTGCACCATCATGGGCAACACGATGGTGCCGAAGATCCGGGTCTCCCCGGCGCCGTCCAGGCGCGCCGCCTCCAGCGTGCTCTCCGGCACTGAGGCGGCGGCGAAGACCCGGCACAGGAAGATGCCGAACGGGTTGATGATGACCGGCAGCAGCACCGACCAGTGGGTCCCGGCCAGGCCGACGGCGGACATCAGCAGATACTGCGGGACGGCCAGCACGATGCCGGGCACGAGCACGCCGGCGAGGATCACGGAGAACAGGACCTCGCGCCCGCGGAAGCGGAACTTGGCCAGGGCGTAGCCGGCCATGGCCGACACCAGCGTCGACAGCATCGCGCCGACGCCGGCGTAGAGCAGCGAGTTGAGCCCCCACTTCCAGAACTGGCCGCCGCCGTAGGCGCTGAGGTTGGCCAGGTTCTCGAGGAGGCCGGTGCCGGGGGCGAAGGAGAAGGTGGTGAACAGCTCGCGCGACGTCTTGGAGGCGGCGATGACCACCCAGGCCACCGGGGTCAGGCAGTACAGCGCGCCGAGCAGCAGCACGATCAGCGGGAGGCGGGGCCGCCGCGCCGCCGCCGGGCGGCGGCGGTGGAACTGGCGCTCACCGGTGCGGGATACGGCGGTCATGCGTTGTCTCCGAAGGTCCGGCGCTGGAAGAACCGCAGCAGCAGCAGCGAGATGACCAGGATGCCCACCGCCAGCACCACGGAGGCGGCCGCGGCCCCGCCGAGGTTGTCGTTCGTGAACGCCTCCTGGTAGATCTTCATCAGCGGCACCCAGGTGAAGCTGATCGTGGTCGTCATCGGCCGTAGCGTGGCCGGCTCGCTGTAGAGCTGCAGGGTGCCGATCACGGAGAACAGGCCGGTGAGCACGAGCGCGGGGGCGACCAGCGGGATCTTGATGCGCCAGGCGATCTGCCACTCACTCGCCCCGTCGATGCGGGCCGCCTCGTAGACGGAGGTGGGGATGGCGCGCAGCGACGTGAAGATGATGATCATGTTGAAGCCGACGCCGGACCACAGCGCGATGTTGGCCAGCGAGAAGTACAGGGCGGGGAAGCCGAAGAAGTCCAGCGGCCCGGCATTCAGCTGCCTGGCGAGGTAGGTGATGGGGCTGGTGCTGGGCAGGTACAGGAAGCCCCACAGGAGGCTGGCGATCACGCCGGGCACCGCGTACGGCAGGAAGATCGCGGTACGGGTGAAGCCGCGCGCCCGCACCCTGGGGGTGTCGAGCAGCAGCGCGAACAGCAGGGCCAGGCCCAGCACGCTGGGGATGGCGATGACGCCGTAGAGCAGGACGCGGCCGAGCCCGGCGACGTACTCGGGGTCGGAGAGCGCGGCGGCGTAGTTGTCGAACCCGATGAAGGCTTCCACCCGCCGCCCGAACGCGCCCCCGCCTTCGATGCGGAAGCCGCGGAAGCTCAGGTAGACGGCGTAACCGATCGGGACGATCAGGAACAGGGTGAACAAGACGATCGCGGGCGTGGCGAACAGCCACGGGGTGGCGACGGCGCGGACGCGCAGGCGTCGCCCGGCGGAGCTGGCGGTCATGAGACGTCCAGAAAGGGGTCGAGCCGAGGGCCCGGCCGGGCCCTCGGCGTCTTACTTGGTGACGGTGTAGCCGGACTTCTGCAGGTCGGCGACGACGGCCTGCTGCGTGGCCTGGTACACCGCGCGGAAGGACGTCTTGTCGAGCGCCGCCTTGTTGAGCGCGTCACCGAAGGCGCTCTGCGCGATGTTCACGTTGGGTCCCCAGGTCACCGGGATGGTCGTGTTCTTGATCACCTGGTCGGTGACCTGGTAGAAGTCCTTCTGCTGCGGCATCAGCTTAGGCGGCTCGTGGGTCAGCGTCGCCTGGCGCCCGGCGTTCCCGCCGGGATAGATGTCGAGCGTGAGCTGCAGCTTGGAGCCCTCGTCGGAGGCGCCGAGCCAGGCGGCGAAGGCCGCGGCCTCCTTGGCGTGCTTCGACTTGGCCGGCACCAGGTAGGCGGATCCGCCCAGGAACGGGACGGCGGGGTTGCCGGGCGTCCACTGCGGCAGCGGCGCGGTTTCCCACTTGCCGGCGGTGTCGGGCGCCACCGAGTAGATGACGCTGGGTGCCCAGGCCGCGGCGGCCCAGCTCAGGATCTTGCCCTTGTTGACCTGGGCGTTCCACTCCGGCGTGAGCAGCGGCTCGACCTTCACCAGGTCCCGCTTCACGAGGTCCTCCCAGAAGTCGGCGGTCTTCAGGGACGGCTCGCCGTCGATGCCGACCTTCCAGGCGTTGCCGTCGGTGCTCCACCACTGGGCACCGGCCTGGGTGGCCTGGGCGGCGAAGAACTCGAGCTGGTTGGCGGCGAAGCTGGCGATGTAGGCGTCGGGGTCCTTCTTGTGGATCTGCTCGGCGGCCTTGGCGTACTCGGCCCAGGTGGTGGGGACCTTGACGCCGTACTTGTCGAACAGGTCCTTGCGGTAGGTCAACGCCATCGGCCCGATGTCCTGGGGCACGCCGTAGACCTGGTTGTTGAAGGTGGTCAGGGCCCAGATGTTGGGGTCGATGCCCGACTTGGCGGACGCCACGTCGGCGGTGATGTCCTTCACGGCTCCGGAGACCACCATGGCCGGCACGGCGCGGTACTCCAGTTGCACGACGTCGGGGGTGTCGCCGGCCTTGTCGGCGGCCAGCAGCTTGGAGGCGGTGTCGGAGGTTCCGCCGACCTCCGACAGCTTGATCGTGACGTTGGGGTTCTCCTGGTGGTACTTAGCGATGATCGCCTCGGCCTCCGGGTCGCCGCCCTTCAAGTTCCAGGTCCAGACCTGCAGCGTGACCGGCCCGCTCGCGCTCGCCGCCGTGTTCGGGGAGGGGGTGTCGGCGGACGAGCAGGCGGCCAGCGACGCCGCCAGGGCGAGCGCCAGCGCCGCGGCGCCGAGCTTCGTCCGGGGTCGGCGGCGTCGGGGCGGGGTCGGTGGGGTCATGACGATCTCCTGGGCAAGGGGTGGTGCGCCTCGGCGGGAATGCCGGGTCGTGCGTTGGGATCTAACCTGATGTTAACGTTGTCATCCTGTCAAGCCCCCTCTTTGTGAGATCTCTCGGAGCCCCCGTGCCTGCTTTCCGCAACCCGGTCCTGCCCGGGTGCTATCCGGACGCCTCGATCTGCCGGGTCGGCGAGGACTTCTACCTGGTCACCTCGTCATTCACCTATTTTCCAGGACTGCCCCTCTTCCACAGCCGTGACCTGGTGCATTGGCGTCAGCTCACGCATGTGCTGGACCGGCCCGGACTGCTCGCGCTGGAGGGCCTGGACGTCTCCGACGGCGTCTGGGCACCGACCATCCGCCACCACGAAGGCACCTTCTACGTGGTCTCCACGCTGGCCGTGAACCGGCAGGGCAGCCTCACCTTCGTCGTGACCGCCGACGACCCCGCCGGGCCGTGGTCGGACCCCGTGCCGCTGGAGGCCGAGGGCATCGACCCGTCGCTGTTCTTCGACGACGACGGCCGGTGCTGGCTCACCGCCTGCCGCGACGCGGTCCAGGGCGGTCCCGGCGAGCTGTGGATGCGCGAACTCGACCTGGAACGGCTCAAGCTCGTCGGCCCCACGCACGTGCTGTGGCAGGGCGCGGTGCGCGGGGCGTGGGTGGAGGCGCCGCACCTGTACAAACGCAACGGGGTGTACCACCTGATCGCCGCGGAAGGCGGCACCGAGAGCAACCACAGCGTCACCGCGGCGCGTTCCGGCACCGTCACCGGACCCTACGTCACCGACCCGCGCAGCCCCCTGCTGACCCACCGGCACCGCGGCCCGGGCGAGCCCATCCACAACGTCGGCCACGCCGACCTGGTGGACACCCCCGTCGGCGAGTGGTGGGCGGTGACGCTCGGCGTGCGGCCGATCGCGGGCACCCACACGCTGGGCAGGGAGGTCTTCCTCGTGCCCGTGACCTGGACCGCCCACGGGCCCGTCTTCGCCCCCGAGTCGGGAGCCGTGCGGCTGTCGGAGCGGCTCCCGTCAATCGCGTCCGGCCGACCGGACGGCGACGCCGCCGTTCTGGCTGGACAACCGGACGGCGACACCGCCGTACCGGACGGGCAATCGGACGGCGACACCGCTGTTCCGGCCGGCCGGGCGCACTTCGGCGGGCTGGAGTGGAACAGCCTGCGCGGTCCCGCCGGCGACCGCGTCCGGCCCACGGCCGACGGGTCCGGGCTCGACCTCGGCCTCGCCCCCGAGGCCCTCAGCTCCACCGGCGTGCCGGCCTTCCTCGGCCGGCGCCAGCAGCACGTCCGCTTCGGCGTGCGGACCCGGATCAGCTTCGCCGCGGCCCGCCCGTCAGAGGAGGCCGGCCTGGCCGTCTTCCAGCACCAGGACCACCACGCCACACTCTCCCTCACCGTGGACGGCGACGGGCAGGCGCAGGTCGTGCTGACGGTCCGGGAGGCGGGCACGAGCACCCGCCGGGCCTCGGTCCCGGTCTCGACCGGCGAGGTGCTGCTGGCGGTCGACGGAGACGAGGCCGGCTACACCTTCCGCGTCAGGGACCTCACCGCGGCGCAGTGGATCAGCCTGGCCACGATCGAACGGTCCTTCTTCAGCACCGAGCGCGCGGGCGGTTTCGTCGGGGTCTATCTGGGCCTGTACGCCACCGGCAACGGCCACGCGAGCGACGGACGGGCGCGGGTCCACTGGTTCGACTACCAGCCCGACCCCGAAACGGCCGCCTAGCGGGGCGGCTTGGGCAGAGCCGTGCTGCGCCTGGCGGGTCGGCTCGGGCGGCGTTGCGCCTAGCGGGGCGGCTTGGGCGGCGCCGTGCTGCGCCGGATCACGAGCTCGGGAGCGATCCGCTCGCATGAGGCCGGCTCACCCTGCATCATGCGCAGCACCTGCTCGATGCAGCGCGCGCCGAGAGCGACGAAGTCCTGGCGGACCGTGGTCAGCGCGGGCACCTGATAGGCCGCTCCCGCGATGTCGTCGAAACCGACGAGCGAGACGTCGCCGGGCACCTTCACGCCGAGCTCGGCGAAGGCCGCCAGCACCCCCATGGCCATCTGGTCGTTGCCGGCGAAGATCGCCGTCGGCGGCTCGCCGGTGCGGCGGGTGACGAGGTAGTGGGCCAGCCGGTAGCCACTGTTGCCGGTGAAGTCGCCCTCGAAGAACTCGCCGCCGGCCTCCGGCGCCTCTTCCAGCGCGGCCCGCCAGCCCTCGACGCGGGCTCGGGCGTCGAAGGTGCGCAGCGCGCCGGTCAGGTGGACGATGTGGCGGTGCCCCAGCTCCACCAGATGCCGTACGGCGAGCCGCGCGCCCAGCTCCTGATCGAGCTCGACGAAGCCGACGTCCGGGTTGGGCACGTTGCCGGACATGACCACCGTCATCGGCACGCCGGTCACGATGTCGGCCAGGGCGTCCATCACCATGGGCCGGTCGGCGATGACCGCGATGGCCTCGACCGCCTGGTCGGTGAGCCGCTGCAGGGTCTCGGCCAGGTCTCTGGTGGTGCCGCCCTGCCAGCTGGCCATATTGACCCAGTATCCGGCCCGCTGCGCCGCCGTCTGCACGCCCCGCAGGACGCGCGGCAGCTCGTACAGCTCGGCCCCGGCGAGCACCACCCCGATCGTCGAGGAACGGCGGCTCTTGAGCGCGCGGGCGACGCTGTTACGGCGATAGCCGAGCTTCTCGATGGCGGCCTCGACGCGAGCCCGGGTCTCCGGGCGGACGGACGGGTGGTCGTTGAGGACGCGGGAGACGGTCACGTGCGACACGCCCGCCTCGCGTGCCACATCCACCATGCCTGGTGCCCGATTCATGTCCTTCGCTTCCCGGCCTCCACCGTGCTGGCCCGTCTGCCCGAGCGACCCGCCCGCGCGCCGCGGTGCCGATTCGATGGTGCCACATCCGCCGGGCGCTCCCGCCCAAAGCGGTCATGGCATCGGAGTCGTCCGTGAACTCTTTCGCGCCGTGGCGGTAAGTACAGGCGACCGTGCCCACCGAGGAAGGCACCGCATGAAGGAGCTGACCGTTTCATGGCAGAACCGGCGACGGCCGAGGCCGCCGACCCGGACCTGATCCGCAGGTCCCGGGAGGAGCCCGAGGTGTTCGCCGTGCTGTTCGACCGCCATGCCCCCGCGCTGCACCGCTACGCCGCCCGCAGGCTGGGCGCCGACGCGGCCGAGGACGTGGTGTCGGAGACGTTCCTGGCGGCCTTCGAGCACCGGCACCGCTATCAGCCCGGCCAGGACGACGCCCGGCCCTGGCTGTACGGCATCGCCTCGAACGTGATCGGCAAGCGGCACCGCCGGGAGCTGGCCAGGTACCGGGCGTACGCGCGTGGCGGCCTGGACCCGGCGGAGATCGGCGGCGGCCTGGTCGAGGACGGCGTCGCGACGCTGGCGGTCAACCGGCCGCTGGTCGCGGCGCTGGCCCGGCTGCGCACCGGGGACCGGGACGCGTTGTTGCTGGTGGCGTGGGTCGGGCTGACGTACGAGGAAGTGGCCGTCGCGCTGGACATCCCGGTCGGGACGGTCCGCTCGCGGCTCAACCGGGCGCGCAAGAAGGTCCGCCAGGCCCTGGAGGGAACCGATCATGGATGAGATGGCGGAGCTCGACCGCCTGTGGGCGGACACGCCCGAGGCCACCGAGCGTGACCTGGCCGCCGCCCGCGTCGCCCTGCTGGCCCGGGCGGCGGCCCCGCCGCGCACACGACCACGGCGCCGGTACGCCTTCCGGCTGGCCGCCGTCGGCCTGCTGGCGACGGCGCTCACCGCTGTGATCATCGCGGGGCAGGTGGTCCTGGGCGGGTCGGCCACGCCGCCGGCCAACGCCCAGGCGGTGCTGGAGCGGGCCGCCCGGGCCGCCGCCGACCAGCGGGACCTGGTGCCCGGGCCCGGCCAGTACGTGCACACGAAGAGGCGGACCCAGGACCCGCGCAACACGCGCGACCCGTCGGGCGGGCCGGTGCTGGGTTACGTGGTGACGGCGGTCGAGGAGCGCTGGGAACCCGCGGACCCCGGCAAGCCCTGGCTGCTCCGGGATCGGGCCGAGTCCGTCACGGGCGACCCGGTGCCCCGGTGGCTGTGGGACAGAGGCGCCGAGGACACCCTGTACGAGTCCTCCTGCCCCGGACAGCGCGCCTACGTGCGGCTGGGCGCCTGGCCCACCGACGTCGAAGCGGTACGCGCGAAGCTCGCGGCCCGGACCGGCCGGGACCCGGCGCGGATGTGGGCCGAGCTCAAGCAGCTGGTCGCGGAGTCGGTGGTGCGTCCGAGCCTGAGTGCCGCGCTCTTCCAGGTGGCGTCCGAGCTGAAGGGGATCCGCCTGATCGGCGATGCCGTGGACGCGGCGGGCCGGCCGGGCGTCGCCGTGGCCATGGACGAGGGCGACGGCCGCCGCTCCGAGCTGATCTTCGATCGGCGGACCTACCACTACCTGGGCGAACGCACGGTGAACACCAGGGACATCCAGGTCAAGATGCCCGAGGGCGTCTACACCTCCCGCAAGGGGACGGTGACGGGCACCGCCGTGCTGACCGTCGATCTGGTCACCGCCCTGCCGGAGGTGTCGCCCAAGGCGTCGCGGCTGCGCATCCCCTGCTGAGACCTTCCCCCGATCCGGCGCCTTTCGCGCCGGGAGTTCTGTTTCGCATGTCCGGAAAACGAAGGGAAATCATCATGTTCATTGCCAAGGCGGTCGCCGCCGCCCTGCTCGCGACCTCGTTCGGCGGCCTGGCCACGGCCACGCCGGGGACCGAGGCCGCGTACGAGAACAAGGCCAAGATCGAGTCGATGCGGGCCGCCTGCATGAAGGAGCAGGGGCTCGCGTACCTGCCGGAGAAGGTCATCAAGCGCGACCGGACGAAGGACGAGCGCGCCCGGCTCGCGGGCGACCACGAGGCGATGCGGGCCTACCGCGCCAAGTACGGCTTCGGCGTCTGGTCCAGGCTCGTCTTCCCCGGCGACCCCGCGGTCGACCGGGACATGGGTGAGAGCAGGAACGACAAGCTCCTCATGTCGCTGTCGGCCAAGGACCTCAAGGCCTGGCGGGCGGCGGACGACAAGTGCTTCGCCAAGGCCGTCAAGACCGTGCTGGGCAAGACGGTGACCTCGCAGGACGACTTCCTCGCCGACGTGAACTCGGCGCTCGCCAAGGGGCTGCGCGAGCTCGACGCCGACGCCAAGGTGGCCGCGCTGGGCAAGGAGTTCGGCGGCTGCCTGAAGGTCGCCGAGACCAGGCCGTCGGTGCTGGCCGGCCGGGGACGGGCCACGTTCGCGAAGGAGGCCACCGAGGTCGCCAGAGCCCAGAGCAAGGGCTCGCTGCCGAAGGGGGCCGTCGTGCTGCCTCGGCTGACGCCCGAGCAGGCCAAGCCGTACCTGGACAAGGAGGTCACGGCGGCGCTGGCCGACCTGGAGTGCGGCAAGGCCTTCTACCCGGCGTACGCGCCCCGGGCGCGGGCGATCGAGGAGCGGGTGTACCAGGAGTTCGCGCTGGACTTCGCGCTCTGAGCACCGTTGCCCGGCGGACCATGCCGTCCGCCGGGCAACGGCTGGGCATGGATCATCTTTGACCACCGAAAGGTAGGACATGAGCTTAGGCAGTGGGCTGATGGCCGCGGTACTGGCCGGCACGGTCGGTCTGGCTGCCGTTCAGCAGCCTGTTCCCGGTGACAGTGCGAGCGCCGCGCAAGAGGCAGGCAGCGTCACCCTCCTGACCGGCGACCGCGTCGTCGTGACGGGCCGCGGCCACCGGGTGGAGCCCGGACCGGGCCGGCAGGTGAGGTACTTCACGCAGTACCGCGACGGACACCTCCACGTGATCCCTTCCGACGCGATGCCGCTGGTGGCCGCGGGCGTTCTGGACAGGCGCCTGTTCGACGTCACCCAGCTCCTGCGGTGGCGGCTGGGCGACGCGGACAGAGCGGACATCCCGCTCATCACCCAGACGGGCGCGGATCCGGCGTCGCCGCTGAAGGCCGCGCAGCAGACCGCGCGACTCGCCGCGCTCGGGATGACCGCCCTGCGGCTGCCCAAGAAGGGCGCGGGAGAGTCCTGGAAGGACCTGATCAGCCGATCCCGGGCCCAGACCGCGGGCAGGACGAGGATCTGGCTGGACGGGCGCCGCTCGTTCACGCTCGACCAGAGCGTCAAGCAGATCGGCGCCACCGAGGCGTGGAAGCAGGGCATGACCGGAGAGGGCGTCACGGTCGCCGTGCTCGACAGCGGCTACGACCCCGACCACCCGGACCTCAAGAGCGTGGTCACGCAGGCGCGCAGCTTCACCGGCGACTCCGACCCGCGCGACACGTTCGGCCACGGCACGCACGTCGCCTCGATCATCGCGGGCGCCGGGGAGAAGTACCGCGGCGTGGCGCCGGGGGCCAGGCTCGCCGTCGGCAAGGTCGGCGGCGCCGAGGGCATCACCGACTCCGCCCTGCTGGCGGGCATGGAGTGGGCGGCCACCGAGGTCAAAGCGAAGATCGTCAACATGAGCATCGGCGGGGCCGACACCATGGACCTCGACCCGCTGGAACAGGCGATCAACACGCTCTCGGCGCGGACCGGCGCGTTGTTCGTCGTGGCCGCGGGCAACAACGGCGGTCCGGGCACCGTGAGCAGCCCGGGCAGCGCCGACGCGGCCCTGACCGTCGGCGCGGTGGACCGTACGGACCAGCTGGCCGGGTTCTCCAGCCGCGGTCCCCGGCTGGGCGACCACGCGATCAAGCCGGAGATCACCGCCCCCGGTGTCGAGATCACGGCGGCGGCCGTCGGCGGCGGTTACATCGCGCACAACGGCACCTCTATGGCCGCGCCGCACGTGGCGGGGGCCGCCGCGATCCTCGCCCAGCGTCATCCCGGCTGGACCGGTGAACGACTCAAGGCCGCCTTGATCGGCAGTGCCGTCCCCACCCCGGGCGCCACACCTTTCGACCAGGGCGGCGGGCGGGTGGACCTGGTCCGCGCGCTGGCACAGCCGGTCGTCGCCGTACCGGGCACCGCCTGGGCCGCCTTCCCCTGGGACGGCACGGACGGCCGGCAGGCGACCAGGACCCTCACCTACGCCAACTCCGGCGACTCCCCCGTCACCCTGGACCTCGCTGTCACGGGCGACGTGCTGAAACTGTCCACGGACCGGCTGCAGGTGCCGGCGGGAGCGGAGGCGCAGGTCACGCTCACCATCGACGCCGAGGGCAAGAGCACCGGTGAGCACACCGGCGTCGTCACCGCCACCTCGGGCGACACCGTCATCCGCACCCTGGCCGGCGCGTACGTGGAGCCGGAATCGGCCGACGTGACCGTCACCGGCATCACCCGGGACGGCGGCCCCGCCTCGGGCTTCGGCGAGTTCTACAACCTCGTCACCGGCGGTTCCCAACTCATCATGTTCGAGCGCGGAACGGCCAAGGTCCGCCTGCCCAAGGGCCGTTGGAACCTCTACGCGGACGTGTACGAAGCCACCGCCGCCACGACCGCGCACGTCCCGGTCTACGTCGGCAACGACGATCAGAAGGTGGTGCTGGACGCGCGCCAGGCCAAGCAGATCCGGTTCTCGGTGGACGATCCGACCGCCGTGCCGGAGCAGATCCAGGGTCTCACCCTGGCCAACGGGACCTGGTACTTCGGCTGGATAGCCGTCGGAGACCCCGGCCGGAGCTTCTTCGTGCTCCCCGTACGCCAGCCCGAGCTGCGCTACATGACCAGCACCGTCTGGCACAAGAAGGACACCTCGCCCAGCCCCTACCGGTACGACCTGGTCGACTACCGGGTCGGCGGCATTCCGGACGACCCTGCCTACACCGCGCGGACGGCCGACCTGGTGAAGGTGAGCGAGACCTACCGCGCCTCGGGCGTGCCGGGCCGGGGCGTGGCGGCCACCGGACCCCGCATGCCCGGTATGGACTGGGCCTTCACGGTCCCGTCGCCCGCCGTCGATCTCCCCGGCTCCATGACGAACTACCGGACCCCGGGATTCGTCTGGGACAGCGACTTCCGGACCGGCACCGCCACGCTGACCGGCATCAGCGGCCGCCTGGATCGGGGACCGGTACGCGAGGTGTGGAACGCCGCGGTCACCGGACCCGGGTTCGCCGCCGGCGGCGGCGAACGTACCGGAAACGAGCTGAACGTCTCGGCCGCACAGCTGTTCAGCGACGGCGCCCCCGGGCGGAGCGGCGCCGACGCCGCGGCCACCGGCGCGCTCACCCTCGCCCGGAACGGCGAGGTGATCGCGAAAGCCGACGTGACCGGCTGCGCGCCCGCGGAACCGGGCAAATGCCTGCTGTCGGCGCGGCTCCCGGAGGCCGCGGACACCTACACGCTGACCGCGTCGGTACGCAGGCAGGCACCCCACACGGCCCTGACCACGGCGGTGGACACCATCTGGACCTTCCGCTCGGCCGGCACGGCGAAACCGTCGCCCCTGCCCTTGATGGCGCTACGCTACGCACCGGCCGGCCTCGACGACTCCAACCGCGCCCGTCCGGGATCCGTGACCCGGGTCCCCGTCCGGGTCGAGCGGAACCCCGGAGCCGCCAAGGCCGCGGTGCGGTCTCTCACCCTGGAGATGTCCGCCGACGACGGCGCGACCTGGCGCCGGATCCCCGTGCTCCCCGGCGGCACCGGCTGGACGGTGCTGCTCCCCAACCCCCGCACCCCGGGGTACGTCTCGCTCCGCGCCACGGCGACGGACAGCGCGGGTGACCGCGTCACCCAGACGATCAGCCGCGCCTACGCCGTCGGCTGACGAGACCTGGCCGGCCGACCTCGGCCGGCCAAGTCTCCTGTCACATCACGTCGGCCGCTCCACCGCCGGCCGGCCTCGCGGACAACGCCGTGACCCTGATCACCCGGCGACCGGGTCCCGGCCAGGACCGGGAGGTGACGTTCACCGGGCAGATGAGCGGGGGCCATCTGTACGTGATCCCGTCCGACGCCCGGCCGCTGATCGCCAAGGGGGGGCCTGCCCATGGCGGACACCGCCGGCACCGGCCTCACCCGGACCGTCATCAGGGCCTGCGCGGTGGGCTCTCCCAGCTGAGGGAGCGCAGCGTGTCGGCCTGACGAACGCGTTCGGCCAGGCTGTGGTCCAGGGACGACACCGTACGGGCCGGGCAGGGCTCGTCCCGCAGCTCGGCGGCGAGGATGCGGTCCAGGCGGAAGCCCCGCCCCGCCCGCCGGCTGCGGCACCATCCGATCAGGTACCACGCGCCCGAGGCGGTGAGCAGCCCGCCCGGCTCGACCTCGCGCTCGCTCTCCCGGCCCGCCGAGTCGGCGTACCGGATCCAGACGACGCGCCGGCGGGCCACCGCCTGCTCGACGACCGGGAGCACGCCGGAGGCGGTCCGGGCGGGCAGCACGTGGATGCGTTCGGTCAGGGCGCGCACCTCCTCCGCGGCCGACTCGCCCAGGGCGGCGGCCAGCTTGCGCATGGCGGCCGGCCCCGCGGCCGAGAACGGCGTCGTCTGCTCGGCTCCGGCCAGCGCCGCGGCCACCGCCAGCGCCTCCGCCGCGGTGAGGTTGATCGGCGGCAGGGCGGTGTCGCGGTCGATGAACCAGCCGCCGTGCCGCCCGGCCTCCGCGCGCACCGGCACCCTGGCCTCCATCAGCGCCTGCAGATCACGCTGCACGGTACGCCGCGACACCCCGAACCGGTCGGCCAGCCAGCCCACGGTGCGCGGCCGGGGCGCGGCCGCGCGCAGCTCGTCCACCAGGGCGTAGAGGCGTTCGGTACGGTTCATGGCGTCATCCGGGTCGGGGTTCTCAGGTTAGGGCAGCCGCCGGCGGACGAACTCCTCCTGGGCCGCCAGCTCGCCCCGGGCCAGCGCCGTGGGATGCAGCGTGAACCCGTGCCAGCCCTCCTCCGCCACCACCAGTTCGGCCGTGTTGCCCGCCGCCGCCCAGCGGGCCGCCATGAACAGCGTGTCGTCGAGGACGGGATCGGCCGTTCCCACCGTGAACCGCGCGTGGGGCAGGTCACGCAGGTCCGCGTAGAGGGGGGAGATGTCGGGATCGAGGCGTTCGTCGGGCGAAAGTCCCGGAAACTGCTTGCTCCGGAACCATTCCTGGATCGGCCGGTTGATCAGCCGGTTCCGGTCGCCCGACGCGCGGCTGCTCGGCGTGCCATGGCCCAGGTCATAGCCGCCGAAGGAGAGCTGTGCGGCCAGGAACGCCTCGGCGGGTGTCACGGCGTGCCGGTCACGCAGCCGCAGGAGCGTGGTGACGGCCAGCCGCGCCCCGGCCGACTCGCCGCCGACGAGCAGCCGTTCCGTGCCGAACTCGGCGGCGGCGTTCGCCAGCAGCCAGAGGGCCGCCTGCTCGGCGTCGTCGTTCCCGGCGGGATAGGGGTGCTCCGGGGCGAGCCGGTACTCGACGCTGAGCACCGCCACCCCGCAGTTGGCGGCCACGTCACGCAGGCGCGGATCCTGCCCGTCCGCCGAGCCGATCACCCCGCCACCGCCGTGGAAGTGCAGGAACACGCCCTCCGGCGCGCGCCCGTCCGGCGGGAGGAAGACCCGGAGCGGGAGCCGGCCGCCGTCGGAGGTGGTCACGGTGCGCCAGCTCGCCTCGGGAACCCGCGGCAGGGTGGGGAACCCGCCTCCGCCCGTGCGCTGGAACTCGCGGGCCGCCACGGGGTCGTCCTGGACGTGCAGCGGCACCTGGCCGTCGAGCAGTTTCTCCATGCGGTCGTTGACGGCGACGGTCTCGGCCAGCTCGTCGGGGTCCTGACCGATCAGGTGAATGGTGGGTACGTTCATGCGGCCCAGCGTGTCGCGAGGCCGCGACACCGTTGTGTCACGGTTGGCGGGTGATGTCGCTCACATCGTGGTGCCGCGTTTCCGCCGGTCCGACGGGGAACAGGTCGGGCATGGAGGTGCTGAGCAATCGAGTGCTGCTGCGTCCGAAGGATCTCGCCCGGAGCCTCGGCTTCTACCGTGAGACGCTCGGCCTGGCCGTCTATCGCGAGTTCGGCCCCGCCGACCACCCGGGCGTGGTCTTCTTCCTCGGCCAGGGGTTCCTGGAGATCTCCGGGCACTCCGACGACGGGGCCGTTTCCGGGCTGTCGCTGTGGCTGCAGGTACGCGATGTGGCGCAGGAGGAGGGACGGCTCCGGGAGGCGGGGGTCACGGTGGTGCGTGAGGCGCGGCTGGAGCCGTGGGGCCTCATCGAGCTGTGGATCGAGGACCCCGACGGGCACCGCATCGTGCTGGTCGAGGTCCCGTCCGATCATCCGCTGCGCCGTGACACCCGCTGACGGAGCCGGGTGCCGTGACACCCGGCGACAGGGCCGGGTGAAGGTCAGGCCATCGCGCGCTCGATGGCCTCGATGATCCGCGGCCGCAGCTCGGCGGCGCTGATGATCGCGTCCACCGAGCCGACCTCGACCGCGCGCTGGATGCTGTGCACCCGGTCGAACTCCGCGGCGACCTCGCCGAGCTTCTCCGCCCGGACGGCGGCCTGCACCTCGGCGAGCTGGGCGTTGAGCGCCGCCCGCTCGGCGCCGCTGGCCGCCGAGACCCGCGTCTGCAGCTCGGTCACCCGCGGGTCGGTCGCGGTGCGGTTGTTCACCTCGCCGGAGAACACCACGGCGGCGGCCGGGGCGCCGCCGAGCACCGAGGCGAACGAGCCTTCCAGCGCCAGCACGGTCATGTTCGGGTTGAGCGCCTTGGAGAACACCACGAACGCGCCGCCGTGGTAACGGGAGATCACGCAGAACACGATCGGCCCGTCGAAGTTGACGATCGCCCGGCCGATCTCCGCGCCGTACTCCAGCTGGAGCTTGCGCATCGACTCCGGCGAGCCGTCGAACCCGGACAGGTTGGCCAGCACCACCAGCGGCCGGTTGCCCGACGCGGAGTTGATCGCCCGCGCGGTCTTCTTCGACGACCGCGGGAACAGCGTGCCCGCGGTGTAGGTGTCGGGGCCGTCGGTGGGCGGGAAGCCGCGCCGCGGCACCGAGCGCGACTCGATGCCGATCAGGCAGACCGGCCGGCCACCGATGTGCACGTCCTGTACGGCGGACGTCTCCGCGTCGGCCATGCCCGCCCAGCGCTCCAGCACCGGGTGGTCCTGGTCGGACACGGCACGCATCACGGTGCGGATGTCGAACGGCTTCTTGCGGTCGGGGTTGTGTTCGGCGGAGAAGATCTGGCCGACGGTGGCGAAGTCGCTGCCGTCGATCGTGTGCGGGAACTCGGTGATGTCGCGGTCGGCCGGGTCGATGGTGTGCGCCCGCCGCGGCGCGGTCTCGCCGGGCACGACGTAGGTGTGGTCGTAGTGCGCCATGAGCACGTCGCGGGCGGCCGGCAGGTTGGGCGCCCAGTATTGCGCCTGGCCGTTCGGCCCCATGACGCGGTCGTAACCGCCGATGCCGAAGTTGTCCTCGGCCGACACGCCGCCGGAGAAGTCGAGTGACTGCTTGCCGGTGAGCACCATCGCCGAGTCCGGCGTCATCACCAGGATGCCCTTGGTGTGCATGAGCATCGTCGCCTCGGCGTTCCAGTACGGCTGGGCGCCGACGGTGATCCCGGCGACCACGATGTTGATCTCGCCGCCGTCCTGGGTGAACGTGACGATCCGCTTGAGCGCGGCCGCGACCCAGTCCATGTTCTCGGTGCCCGAGGTCATCGAGATCCGCGCGCCGGCCGACAGCGCGTACCACTCCAGCGGAACCCGCATCCGTTCGGCGAGGTCGAGGGCGGCGATCACCCGCGAGCACTCGGGCTCCGACAGCGCGCCCAGCGCCTTCGTCGGGTCGCCGAGCAGGACCACGCGGGTGACGCCTTCGGGGTGCCGCTCGGTCGGCGTCGTGACGACGCCCGCCACGATCGCCGCGGAGTTCTTCCCCTTGGGCCGGTCGACCGGCACGAGCACGCCACCGGCGTCGAGGTCGTGCTCGGCGAAGCTGCCCTCCGGCCCGGCGAGCAGGCCGGTCAGCTCGTACGGGTAGACGTTTCCGCGCCGGGCCGCGCGCAGCACCTTCTGGCGGTAGTCGTCCAGCGGCTGGACCGGCTCCGTCGACGGCTTGCCGACGTCGAGGCTCGCGCCGTGGCCCGGGTCGAGGGTGATCCGCACGGCGACCTCGGCCAGCTCGCCGGCGGCGTTGCGCTGGCGGGCCACGAACTGGACCTCCTCCAGCCCCGCGCCCGCCGTGGTCGGCAGGATGCGCTGGACCAGCATGTTGAGCTCGTCGGTGGACAGCTCGGTCGACGGCCAGACGTACATCATGATCCGGTTGGTGTCGAAGCGCTTGTTCTGGGGGCGCTGCGCCTGGATGTTGCGGATCGCGTCGAGGCCCGCGGTGAGCGCGTCCTCCACGGCGGGCAGCGCGATCAGCCTGCCGTCGGCCTCGCGCAGCGGCGTCAGGTCGCGGACCTGGCCCATCGCGATGAGCCGCTCGTCGGCCGGGTTGCTCCGCGCCACGGCCTTGAACAGGTAGACCTCCTCGTCGGCCGACGGCAGCCGGGTGAGGTCGAACTCACGCAGCCGCTGCAGTTGCAGGCGCTCCGCGATCTGCGGGTGCAGGCCGCGGATCAGCCGGTCCTCGGCGAAGCCCGCGCCGTCGGGGCGGAAGGTGAAGTGGTGATGCATCACGGCGCCGCTGGTGCCGACGACGGTGGTGGTGACCCGGCTGACGCCCGCGGGCCGCGAGTGCTCGGCGAGGAGCTGCCCGATCCGCGCAGCCATGGCGTCGGCGTCCGGCTGGTCCTCCCAGGTGACGTAGAGGTCGGCGACCAACCCCCCATCGGTGGCGCTGCCGGTGGCGAACGTGCCGACGGCGCCGATGGCCGCGGGCAGGGCGGCGATGTCGACCGCCGTGGTGACCACGCGGGTCACGCCGTCCGCGCCGGTGCGCTCGGCGGTGACGAACGGGCAGCCCGCCACCTCGCGCGCGGTGACCTCGGACAGCCCGCGGTTGCCGTAGTAGCGGCGGGTCAGCACCTCCAGCAGCGGCGCGTGGTCCAGCCCGGGCCGGCCGATCCGCTGGCCGATCAGCCGGACCAGCGGCTCGGAGCTGGCCACCATGGCCTGGATCCGCTCGGCGCGGTCCGGCGCGTCGGGGTCGGCGTCCAGGTAGCGCAGGTCGTCACGTACGGCGGCGTAGACCTTGGCGCGGTTGCGGCGCAGCAGCGGCTGGGCGAACCAGCGGAACACCACGCCGCGGGCCAGGTCGGACACCGTGGGGAAGCGCACCTGCGTGGCCTCGACCAGGTGCTCCAGGCCGAGCCCGGCGCGCTCGTTGAGCGACTCGAACGGCGGCGCGCCGGCCAGCCAATGGCGCAGCAGCTCCGACACGATCGCGACGCCGGCGCTCATCTGCTGCTGGGCCAGGAAGATCCGGAAGACCGCCGCCTCCAGCTCAGGCGTGCGGTCGAGGTCGTGGACGCCGTAGTGGGCGAGGACCCTGGTGAGCTTGGCCTGGAAGCTCTGGGTGACGCCGGCGCGCTCGACGTCGAGGCTCTGCAGGTAGCTGTGGAAGAACTCGCGCGGGCTGTGCACGGGGTTGCCCGGCTCGACGTCGAGCGCGCCGCCCGGCTTGTTGCGGCTCAGCTCGGCCAGATCGGCGAACACGGTGAGCAGGTCGAGCTCGCCCTCGATCGGCTGCCTGCCCAGCTCGGCGCGGGCGTCCAGGTACGAGGTCAGCACCTGCTTGCGGTCGTCGGGCCCGCCGTCGAAGCCGAGCAGCAGGCCACGCAGGTCCTGCAGGCCGCGCTCGACCCGGTCGGCCGCGGACACGTCCGACGGCACGGCGGGCAGGTCGATCTCGACGGTGCCCGCGGCCTCCTCTTCGGGGCCTTCGTCGGCGAGGGGCTCCAGGCGCATCAGCGGCGCACCGGTCTCGACCTGGCTGCCCACCGACACCGGGCACTCACGGACGCGGGCGCGGAACGGCGCGCGCAGCACCGTCTCCATCTTCATGCTCTCCAGCACCAGGATCGGCGCGCCCGCCTCGACCTCGTCGCCGGCCGACAGCGGCGTCGCGACCACCAGCGCCGGCGCGGGCGAGCGGACGACGCCGCCCTCGTCGCGGCTGATCCGGTGCGTCACGCCGTCGACCTCGACCAGGTGGATCGGCCCGTGCGTGGCCGACACCACCCGGAACCGGCGGCCGTTGACCACGATCTGGCCGCTGTGCTCGTCGAACCGCTCCACCTCGACGTCCGCCGGGTGCACGTCGCCGCCGCCGGAGATCCCGACGCGGAAGCGCCGGTGCCCGACGCGGGCCACGCTCACCCGGTAGCCGACGCCACGGAGCTTGAGGTCCAGCGGGCGGCCCGAGTCGTGCTGCACCTGCGGGCGGCCGCCGTGCGCGGTGGACAGCAGCCGCCGGCGGCCGACCTCCTCCTCGTCCTGGTAGGCCTCGATCGCGGCGGCGGCCAGGGCGATCGCGGAGTGGCGGTGGCTGATCAGGCGGCCCTTGGCGCGTACGCGGTCGATCCAGCCCGTGTCGGCGCTCGCGTCGATCACCTCGGGCTGGTCGAGCAGGTCGAGCACGAAGCTCTTGTTGGTGGCGCCGCCCTCGATGATCACCGTGGTGTCGGCCATCGCGCGTCGCAGCCGGCCCAGCGCCTGCTCGCGGTCGCGGCCGTAGGCGATGATCTTCGCGATCATCGAGTCGAAGTCGGCCGGGATGGTGTCGCCCTCGCTGACGCCGGTGTCGACGCGGATGCCGGGCCCGGTGGGCAGGATCAGGCGGGCGATGCGGCCAGGAGCGGGCGCGAAGTCGCGGTCGGGGTCCTCGGCGTTGAGCCGGGCCTCGACGGCGTGGCCGGCCTCGGCCGGCTGGGGGCCCTCGAGCTTCCCGCCGCCGGCCACGTGCAGCTGCAGCCGGACCAGGTCGGTGCCGGTGGTGATCTCGGTGATCGGGTGCTCGACCTGCAGCCGGGTGTTGACCTCGAGGAAGGCGAACAGCTTCTCGCCGGGGTGGTAGAGGAACTCGACGGTGCAGGCGCCGCAGTAGCCGACCGCCACGGCGAGCCGCTCGGCCGACGCCTTCAGCTCGGCCGTCTGCTCGATCCCCAGCACCGGCGAGGCGGACTCCTCGATGATCTTCTGGTTGCGCCGCTGCACCGAGCAGTCCCGCACGCCCAGCGCCCACGCGGTGCCCTGACCGTCGGCGATGACCTGGACCTCGACGTGGCGGGCGCCGGTGACCAGCCGCTCCAGGAAGACCACGCCGGAGCCGAACGCGCGCAGCGCCTCCTGGCTCGTGCGCTCGTAGGCGTCGGTCAGGTCCTCCTTCGAGGCGACCATGCGGATGCCGCGCCCGCCGCCGCCCGCGGTCGCCTTGAGCATCAGCGGGTAGCCGATCTCGTCGCCGGCGCGCAGCGCGTCCTCCAGGGTGGCGACCTCGCCGCGGCTCCACGGCGCGACGGGGACGCCGACCTTCTCGGCGATGAGCTTGGCGCCGATCTTGTCGCCCAGCTTGCGCATCGCCTCCGCGCTCGGCCCGACGAAGGTGACGCCGATCTTCTCGCACAACTCGGCGAACGCCGGGTCCTCGGCGACGAACCCCCAGCCGACCCACGCGGCGTCGGCGCCGGTCTCCACCAGTGCCCGCTCCAGGACGGCGTGGTCGAGGTACGGGCGGGCGGAGGCGGGGCCCAGCGGATAGGCGAGATCCGCTTCGCGGACGAAGGTCGCGTGGCGGTCGGCGTCGGTGTAGAGCGCCACCGTCTCGATCCGGGCCCCGGTCTCCGCGCAGAGGTCCCGGACGGCGTGGATGAGGCGCATCGCTGCCTCTCCACGGTTGACGATGGCGACACGACTGAACACCGGCTGAGCCTCCCCATACTCACGCACAAAGGCGACGCCCGAGTCCGGAGCGCCGCCTGCACCTTTCTACACCCTGCTCGATCGCCGCCCGCTACACCAATGGCCCGCATCGCTCATGGCGAAGCCGCTGCGTTGTGGAAACCCCACAAAAGGTGCCCGGCCCCCTCCCGCCCCGCCACCGCCCTCCGAAGCCTCCGGAACCGGACGGGCACACGCCTCGGCGAATGTGCCGAAATTTCGTTGCGACAATTATCGAGGCAACCGCCACAGAAGCACCATAAAGCCGCCATAAATTCCTTGGGAAAAGCAGGTGGAGCGCCTGGCCAATTTTTCGCCAGAGTCCTTTTATATGGCATCTGACCTGGCCATACAGCGCGAAGCAACGATGCGGAACGGTACTCGCCGCAGGCACCGAGGATGCAGCTCCGTATGCGATTTGAGCACCGTGCAGAACATCTGTCCAGGCCCTTGCCGGACGCTTTTCGAGCACTTACTGTCCAGGTGATCAAATCACCATGAAGGAGGCCTGGTTGCGCCGATTAACGTCCACGGTCGCCGCCGCGGCGACGCCGCTCCCTCTGTTGCTCGTCGTCATCATGGCCTTGGCGGCCACGGCGGTCGCGAGCGTACCGGCTCGCGCCGCGCCGGTGGACGAACGGACCACGGCGGCGCCGCCGCCGTCGATAGAGCCGGGGTTACGCGCGCGGGCCGCCGCCGCCGGCAAGATCAGAGTGAACGTCGTCACCAGAACGCGGGCCGATCTGCCCGACGCCGCGAGCGCCGGCCAGGTGCTGCAGTCGTTGTCCCGGTTCCCTATGGTGACCTTGCGTGTCGACGCCGCGGCGCTGGACCGGCTGGCCGCCCGGCCGGGCGTCGTGAGCGTGTCGGAGGACCGGCCGGTGCCGCCGGTGCTGGCCGAGAGCGTCCCGTTGATCGGCGGCGATCGCACCCGGGCCGCGGGCCTGACCGGCGCGGGCAGCGCGGTGGCCGTCCTGGACACCGGAGTCGCGACCGGCCACCCCTTCCTGAGCGGACGGGTGCTCGACGAGGCCTGCCTCTCCCCCATCGACGCCGACTACGGCGCCACCAGCCTGTGCCCCGACGGCACCGCCCAGCAGGAGGGGCCCGGGGCGGCCGACGCCGAACAGGGGCCCTGCGCGGACCCCGCCCTCGACTGTGATCACGGCACGCACGTGGCCGGCATCGCCGCCGGCGACGGCAAGGGCGTGACCGGAGCACCACCGGCCGGTGTCGCACCCGGAGCCGACCTGGTCGCCATTCAGGTGTTCAGCAAGTTCACGTCGGAGGACTTCTGCGGCGCGGGCGCCGCGCCGTGCGTGCTGAGCTTCACCAGCGCCCAGGTGGCGGGCCTGGAGAAGGTCCTGGAGCTGAAGGAGGCCGGTACGCCGCTGGTGGCCGCCAACCTGAGTCTGGGCGGCGGCCGGTACACCGCGACGTGTGACACCGATCCGCGCAAGCCGGCCATCGACGGCCTCCTGGCGGCCGGGGTGGCGACGGTGGTGGCGGCCGGGAACAACGGGTACGGCGACGCGGTGAGCGCACCGGCCTGCGTGTCCTCCGCCATCACGGTGGGCAGCACCACCGACGACGACACCGTGTCCACTTTCAGCAACCGCGGCCCCTCCTGGACCTCTTCGCCCCCGGGACCTCGATCATCTCCTCCGTGCCCGGGGACAAGTGGGCGCCGCTGAGCGGCACCTCGATGGCCGCTCCCCACGTGAGCGGCGCGCTGGCCGTGCTCCGCCAGGCCTTCCCCCAGTCGAGCATCGCGGAGCTGGAATCGGCCATGAAGACCACGGGCAAGGCCATCACCTACACCGGCGCCACCACTCCGCGGCTCCGGCTGGACAGCGCCGCCCTCCCCCAGAACCCGACCCCCACGCCCACCCCCACTCCGCCGGACGATCCGAAGGGCGTCTGGCCGCCGTACTTCGCGAACCTGGACGACCACGCCATTCCCGATCGGGGCAGCGTGGACTCTCCGATCGACGTGAGCGGCATCCTCGACAAGGGGCCGGTCCAGCTGCACGTCTGGGTCTCCGTCCAGCACCCCTGGGTGGGTGATCTGAAGCTCGAACTGGTCAGCCCGGACCGGAAGGTGTTCCCGCTGCGGGAGCCGTCCCCGGACGGCAGCGACTCCATCGACGAGACGTACGACGTGGACACCAGTTCCGTGACCACGCCGAACGGCACCTGGAAGCTCCGCGCCACGGACGCCTACTCCCCCGACGCCGGCTTCATCGACGGCTGGTCGATGGACTTCCCCTTCTTCGAGAACTGGGACGACCACAACATCCCGGACAAGGGCGTCGTCACCTCGCCCATCACGGTGACGGGCTGGCTCCCGGGCAACGCGCCCTCGAAGGCGACGGTCTACGCGGAGGTCCACCACACCTGGGTGGGCGATCTGAAGATCGACCTGATCAGCCCGAACGGCAAGGTGTACAAGCTCCGTATACCAAGCCCCCAGGACAACGGCGACGTGATCTGGGAGACCTATCCGGTGGACGGCAGCGCCTCACCGGCGAACGGGACGTGGACGTTACGCGTCGAGGACGTCACCGCGGGCGACACGGGTTACCTGGACGGCTGGTGGATCAAGTTCTGAGCCGCTGATCCACAGGGGCCTGCCTGTGACGGCCGAGCGGGAAGCCCGGCTGTCACAGGCGGGCCGAGCGCGGATGACCGGCTCATCGCCGGTTCACCGTGACGCCGGTTTCGAGGTCGTGGGCGCCGTCCGGAGACCGCGGTGGCGGGCCACCTCGACGCCGTTCACCCACACCGTGGCGTAGCGAAGGGCACGGGCACCCTTCGAGAATGTGACCTGAATCACACAGCCTACCGATTCACAATCATGTAACCGATTACATACGCTCGTGTAACCGATTACATGGAGGTCAGGTGGCTCGAATCAAAGATGTCGCCGCGCAGGCGGGCGTCTCCGTCGCGACGGTCTCCCGGGTGCTCAACGACAACCCCTCCGTCACCGAGGAGACGCGCAACCGGGTCCACGACGCGATGGCCGCGCTCAACTACCGGCCCAACGCCGTCGCCCGGTCGCTGCGCACCGAAGCCACCAGGACGCTCGGGCTGATCATCGGCGACATCCTCAACCCGTTCTTCGCCGAGCTGGCGCGGGCCGTGGAGGACGAGGCCCGCGCGGCCGGCTACACCGTGATCATCGGCAACGCCGACGAGCGCGCCGACCAGCAGGACCACTACGTGCGCACCCTGCTCGAACGGCGGGTCGACGGGCTGCTGATCTGCCCCACCGCCGAGGTGACGCCCCTGGTGGAGGAGGTCAGCCGGGGAGAGCGCCCGCTGGTCTTCCTGGACCGGACGCTCAGCGGCATCGAGGTGCCGTCGGTACGGGCCGACGGCAGCACCGCCATCGCCGAGCTGGTCGCCCACCTGCGCGCCCTCGGGCACCGGCGGATCGCGTTCGTGTCCGGGCCGAGCACCCTGTCCACCGGCCGCGAGCGGACCGAGGCCTTCCTGCGGGCGGCGGCCGAGCACGGCCTGGAGATCCCCCAGGAGTACGTGCGCGTCGGCGACTTCCGCGCCGGCAGCGGCCAGCGGATCACCTCCGAGCTGCTCGACCTGCCCGAGCCGCCGCGGGCGATCTTCCTGGGCGACAACCTCATGGCACTCGGCGCGCTCGACGCGATCAGCGAACGCGGCCTGGAGATCCCCCGCGACGTCGCGCTGGCCTCGTTCGACGACGTGCCGTGGTTCAACCACGTCCATCCCCGCATCACCGCGATCAGCCAGCCCACCGCCGAGCTGGGGCGGCGCGCGGTCCGGGTGATCCTCGACGTGCTGAGCGGCCGGGCCGCCGAGTCGGTGGTGCTGCCCGCCAGGCTCGTGGCGCGCGAGTCCTGCGGAGAGACCGGCACGAGGAAGGAGGGCGGCTCGTGAGCCAGGCACGGGAGATCCTGCGCGTCGAGGGGCTCGGCAAGAGATTCCCCGGCGTGGTGGCGCTCGACGGCGTCGACTTCGACCTGCGCGCAGGCGAGGTACACGTCCTGCTCGGCGAGAACGGCGCCGGCAAGAGCACGCTCATCAAGATGCTGTCCGGCGCCTACCAGCCCGACAGCGGCCGCATCCTCGTCGACGGCGAACCGGTCGACATCCGCAACGCCTCCGACGCCCAGCGGCTCGGCATCGCCACGATCTACCAGGAGTTCAACCTGGTCCCGCAGCTGACCGTGGGCGAGAACCTCGCCCTGGGCCGGCCGCCCCGCCGCTTCGGGTTCGTCGACACGCGCCGCATGCACGAGCAGGCCCGCGGCATGCTCGACCTGGTCGGTGTCGGCGTCGACCCGCGCACCCGCGTCGCCGACCTGGGCATCGCGCAGATGCAGATGGTCGAGATCGCCAAGGCGCTCGCGCTGAACGCCCGCGTCCTCATCATGGACGAGCCCACCGCCGTGCTCACCACCACCGAGGTGCGGCGCCTGTTCGACCTGGTCGGGCAGCTTCGCGAGCGGGGCGTCGCGATCGTGTTCATCACCCACCACCTGGAGGAGATCGCCCAGATCGGCGACCGGGTGACCGTGCTGCGCGACGGCCGCTCGGTGGCCCAGGTGCCGGCCGGCACGCCCGAGGAGGAGCTGATCCGGCTCATGGTGGGCCGGCCCATCGACCAGCAGTACCCGCGCGAGGCGAGTGCGGCCGGCGAGCCGCTGCTGCAGGTGCGCGACCTGAGCCGGGCCGGCGCGTTCTCCGGCGTGTCCTTCGAGGTGCGGGCCGGCGAGGTCGTCGGCCTGGCCGGGCTGGTCGGCGCGGGCCGCACCGAGGTGGCCCGGGCGGTGTTCGGCGCCGACGCCCCCGACTCGGGCGAGGTGCTGGTACGCGGCCGGCGGCTGCCCGGCGGCGACGTGCGCGCCGCCATGGAGGCCGGGCTCGGCCTGGTCCCCGAGGACCGCAAGGGCCAGGGACTCGTCCTGGGCGCCGACATCGCCGAGAACCTGGGCCTGGTCACCCTGCGCGGCGCCAGCCACGGCGGATTCGTCGACCGGGCCGGGCAGCGCCAGGCCGCCGCGCGGGTGGCCGACCAGCTCGGCGTGCGGATGAGCCACCTCGGCCAGGAGGTGCGCACCCTGTCGGGCGGGAACCAGCAGAAGATCGTGATCGGCAAGTGGCTGCTCGCCGACGCCAACGTGCTCATTCTCGACGAGCCGACGCGCGGCATCGACGTCGGCGCCAAGGTCGAGATCTACCAGTTGATCAATTCGCTCACCGCCTCCGGCCACGCGGTCCTCATGATCTCCAGCGATCTGCCCGAGATCCTCGGGATGAGCGACCGCATCCTCGTCATGGCCAGAGGCAGGCTCGTCGGCGAGCTGGAGGCCGCCGACGCGAACCAGGACTCCGTGATGGCGCTGGCCGTCACCGAGGTGGAGGATGCTCGTGTCCACTAACGTGCTGGCCGTACGGCCGACGGCCAGGAACCTGCTGGCCGAGAACGGCTCGGTCGCGGCGCTCGTCGTGCTCGTCGTGGCCCTGTCGTTGCTGTCCGGCGACTTCCTGACCGTGACGAACCTGCTGAACGTGGGCGTCCAGGCGGCGGTCACCGCGATCCTCGCCTTCGGCTCGACGTTCGTCATCATCACCAGCGGGATCGACCTGTCCGTCGGCGCCGTGGCCGCCCTGTCGGCGATCGTGCTGGCCTGGACGGCCGCCGACAGCGGGCTGCCCTGGCCGCTGGCCACGCTCGTCGCGCTCGCCGTCGGCATCGGATGCGGGCTGGTCAACGCCGCGCTCATCGCGTACGGCAAGCTGCCGCCGTTCATCGCCACGCTCGCCATGCTGGGCGTGGCGCGCGGCCTGGCCCTGGTGGTCTCCCAGGGCAGCCCCATCGAGATGCCGGAGGCGGTCTCCCACCTCGGCGACACCGTCGGGGGCTACCTGCCGGTGCCCGTGCTGGTGATGGCGCTCATGGGCGTGATCGCCGCCGTCGTGCTCAACCGCACGTACGCGGGCCGGGCGATGTACGCCATCGGCGGCAACGAGGAGGCAGCCCGGCTGTCCGGCATCGCCGTCAGCCGGCAGAAGCTCGTCACCTATGCCCTGTCCGGCGCGTTCGCCGCGGTGGCCGGCATCGTCCTGGCCAGCCGGCTCGCCTCGGCGCAGCCGCAGGCCGCCTCCGGCTACGAGCTGGACGCGATCGCCGCCGTGGTCATCGGCGGGGCGAGCCTGTCGGGCGGCAAGGGCAGGGCGCTCGGCACGCTGGTCGGCGCGCTCATCCTGGCCGTCCTGCGCAACGGGCTGAACCTGCTGTCGGTGTCGGCCTTCTGGCAGCAGGTCGTCATCGGCGTCGTGATCGCCCTGGCCGTCCTGCTCGACACCCTGCGCCGCCGAAGCGGCCGCTGACATCCCGCAAACCCAGTAAGAAAAAGTGAGGTACCACCCATGCGCATCCACGCCCTCGTAGCGGCGGGCGCCGCCCTGACCCTCGGTCTGACCGCCTGCGGCTCGTCCGGCACGTCCTCCGCCGGCTCGGCGGGAGCCGCCTCCGGCGGCGACGTCAAGATCGGCATGTCGATCTCCACCCTGAACAACCCCTACTTCGTGCAGCTGCGCGCCGGCGCCGAGGCCGAGGCCAAGAAGCTGGGCGTCACGCTGACCGTCACCGACGCGCAGAACGACGCCTCCCAGCAGGTCAACCAGGTGCAGAACTTCACCAGCCAGAGCATGAAGGCGATCATCATCAACCCGGTCGACTCCGACGCCGCCGCGCCGGCGGTCAAGATAGCGGAACGTTCCAACGTTCCGGTGATCGCCGTGGACCGTGGCGTCAACGGGGGCAAGGTCGCCCAGACCGTCGCCTCCGACAACGTGGCCGGCGGCAAGCTGGCCGCGGAGCGGCTCGCCAAGGAGATCGGCGAGAAGGGCGAGGTCGTCGTCCTCCAGGGCGTGCCCGGCACCTCCGCCTCGCGCGACCGCGGCCAGGGCTTCGCCGAGGGCATCAAGGCGTTCCCCGGCATCAAGGTCGTCGCCCAGCAGCCGGCCGACTTCGACCGCGCCAAGGGCCTGGACGTCATGACGAACCTGCTGCAGTCGCACTCCGGCGTCACCGGCGTGTTCGCGGAGAACGACGAGATGGCGCTCGGCGCGATCAAGGCGCTCGGCGCCAAGGCCGGCAAGGACGTCAAGGTGGTCGGCTTCGACGGCACCCCCGACGGGCTGAAGGCCATCGAGGCCGGCACGCTGGCGGCCAGCATCGCCCAGCAGCCGGCCCTGCTCGGCCAGCAGTCCGTCCAGAACGCGGTCAAGGCCGTCAAGAGCGAGCAGCTGGAGGCCACCGCCAACGTGCCGGTGAAGGTCGCCGCCAAGGACAACCTGTCCGAGTTCACCGGCGCATGAGCTCCTTGGGCGAACACGACGTCGTGGTCGTAGGGTCGGCCAACGCCGACCTGGTCGTCCAGGTCGACCGGCATCCCGCACCCGGCGAGACCGTGCTCGGCTCGGAGCTGGCCGTCCATCCCGGAGGCAAGGGCGCCAACCAGGCCGTGGCCGCCGCCCGGCTCGGCGCTCGGGTGGCGCTGCTCGGCCGGGTCGGCGCCGACGGGCACGGGCGGCTGCTGCGCGAGTCGCTGGAACGCGACGGCGTGAACCTCGGCCACCTGCACGACACGGCGGCCGCCAGCGGCATCGCCATGATCGCCGTCGGGCCGCAGGGTGACAACAGCATCATCGTCGCCCCCGGCGCCAACGCCCGGCTCACCGAGGGTGACGTGCTGGACGCTGCGCCGCTGCTGCGCTCGGCCCCGGTCGTGTCCCTGCAGCTGGAGATCCCGCTGCCGGCGGTGCTCGCCGCGGCCCGGCTGGCCCGGCGCGCGGTGCTCAACCTGTCGCCGGCCGTCCCGGTGCCGGACGAGCTGCTGGCGCTGTGCGATCCGCTGGTCGTCAACGAGCACGAGGCGGCCCTGCTGCTCGGCGCGTCCGGCGCGCCGGACCGGCAGGCCAGGGAGCTGCTGGCGCGCGGCCCCCGCTCGGTCGTCATCACGCTGGGCGCCGACGGGGCCGTGGTGGCCGACATGGTGGCCGAGGACGGCGCCGTGCACGCGGTGCCCAGTCCCCGCGTGGAGGCCGTGGACACCACCGGGGCCGGTGACGCGTTCACCGGGGCGCTGGCCTGGCGGCTGGCCGCGGGCGAGCCGCTGGCGCGGGCCGCGGCGTTCGCCGCCAGGGTGGGCGCAGCGGCCGTGCGCCGAGCGGGGGCGCAGGATTCGTACCCGACGATGGCGGAGGTGGAGGACCTGTGAAGCGCGGCGGCGTCATCAACGCGGCCCTGGCGGGTGCCCTGGCGCGGCTCGGGCACACCGACGAGCTGCTCATCTGCGACAGCGGCATGCCGCTGCCGGCGGGGGCGGAGGTGGTGGACCTGGCATTCGTGGCGGGCATCCCGTCGTTCGCCGACGTGCTCGACGGCATCCTCGCCGAGATCGTCGTCGAGGGCGCCACGGCGGCCGAGGAGGTCCGGGCGGCCAATCCCGCCTGCGCCGCGCTGCTCGGCGAGCGGCTGCCGGGGCTGGCGTACGTGCCGCACGAACGGCTCAAGCAGCTCTCCGCCGCCAGCAGGCTGGTGGTGCGCACCGGGGAGGCGCACCCGTACGCCAACGTCATCCTGCGCTGCGGCGTGGCCTTCTGAGCGGCCCCGCCCACCCTCAGGCGACGCGGTAAGCCTGGGCGGTGCCGGTGCGCAGGGTCAGGCCGTGGCCGGGGGTGCCGGTGTGCGGGCGGGCCAGGCCGCCGGTGGGGTCCGCGGCGCCGTCGAACAGGGTGGACTCGATGCGCTGGTGGTCGTGGAACCACTCGATGTGGCGCAGGTTGACGGTGGCGGCCGCGGCCGGGAGGTGCAGGTTGGGCGCGCAGTGGGCGGAGACCTGCAGGTGGTGCCCGGCGGCGATGGCGGTGGCGGCGAACCAGCCGGTGTAGCCGCCGCAGCGGGTGGCGTCGACCTGGAGGCAGTCGACGGCCCGGGCCTGGCACATGCGGTTGAAGTAGGGCGGGTCGCAGCCGTACTCCCCGGCGGTCACGTCGGCGGCGCAGTGCTCGCGGACCAGCCGCAGCCCGGCCAGGTCGTCGGAGGAGACCGGCTCCTCGAACCAGGTCACCTCGTGCTCGCGCATCCGCTCGGCCACGCGGACGGCCTGCTTGGCGCCGTAGCCGCCGTTGGCGTCGACGTACAGCTCGGCCCGCTCGCCGATGACGCGGCGGGCCAGCGCCACGCGGCGCAGGTCGCGCTCGGGGCACGTCCCGGAGGACTCGCCGATCTTGATCTTCACCCGGCCGATGCCCTGGTCGTGCACCCAGCCGGCGAGCTGGGCCGTGGTGGCGGCGTCGTCATACGTCGTGAAGCCGCCCGAGCCGTACAGCGGGACCTCCTCGCGCGCCGCGCCGAACAGGCGCGCGAGCGGGACGCCGAGCAGCCGCGCCTTCAGATCCCACAGCGCGACGTCCACCGCGGAGAGCGCGTATCCGGCGACGCCGGGCCGGGCGGCGTTGCGTACCTGCCGGTTCATGGCGGCCGACAGGGCGGGGATGCCGAGCGCGTCGGACCCGATGATCGTCTCGGTCAGCAGCTCCGTGACGAGGGACGCCGTGGCGGCGGGGGCATAGGTCCAGCCCGTGCCGGTCGTGTCGCCGGCCGTCACCGTGACGACCACCAGCGTGGTCGCCCGCCAGGCCAGGGTGCCGTCGCCTTCGGGCTGATCGGTCGGTATCCGGTACGCGCTCGCCGCGACCTGCTCGATGGTGCTCACCCCGTCCAGCCCTACCCCGCACGTCCCCGCCAAACGCGCGCCGCGAATTTCCCGGCCCATTGCTGAATAGTTCAGCGGGGCGTAAACAATTCGCCCGGTAATTACCGGCAGCGCTCCATCGGACCGGCGCCCGAGTTTATTGCCACGACACAACGGACAGCCATCTCTCATGTTCTGGGGGAAACGACGCGAACGGCCGTCGCGGCCATGATGTTCGCCCGAGCCGCGAATCTGTGGCGACGGCATGATTGTGCCTCTTCTCGTGACAGGGCCGGGGCGGTGTGCGTCGACGACGCGTACCGGCACTGCGAGCAGATCATGCGCGGTCAGGCCCGTAACTTCTCGTTCGGCCTGCGACTGCTGCCCGCCCCCAAGCGCCGCGCGCTGAGCGCCGTCTACGCGCTGGCCCGCAGGATCGACGACATCGCCGACGGCGACGGCCCCGCCGGACGGCGGCTGGCCCGCCTGTCCGCGATCCGCGGGATGCTCGACGGGACCGCTCCCGCGCGGCACGACCTCGTGCTGGTGGCGCTGTTCGAGGCCGCCCGCCGCTATCCGATCCCGCTCGCGGCGTTCTCGGACCTCGTCGACGGCTGCGCCGCAGACGTGCGCGGGAGCACGTACGAGACGTTCGACGACCTGGTCGGCTACTGCCGCTGCGTCGCCGGCTCGATCGGGCGGCTCTCGCTTGGCGTGTTCGGCGCGGACGACATGGAGACGGCCACGCCGCTCGCGGACGCGCTCGGCGTGGCCCTGCAGATCACCAACATCCTGCGCGACCTGCGGGAGGACCGCATGGCCAAGCGGGTCTACCTGCCCGCCCACGACCTCGAACGGTTCGGCTGCACCCTGGACGTCGACGCGTACGGCCGGTTCAGCGACCCGCCGGAGCGCCTGGCCGCGCTCGTCAGGTTCGAGGCGGACCGGGCGCGCGACTGGTTCGCCACCGGGATGCGCCTGCTGCCCATGCTGGACGCGCGCAGCGCCGCCTGCACGGCGACCATGGCCGGCATCTACCGGTGCCTGCTCGACCGCATCGCCGCCGATCCCGCCCGGGCGCTGGCCTCCCGGATGTCGCTGACGACGAGGGAGAAGTCCATGGTCGCGGTACGTGCCCTCGCGAGGCGTGAGAGTTGATCGTTGCCGCGCTGCTGGCGGTGCTCGCCGCGGTGTGCAACGCCGCCACGTCGGTCCTGCAGCGGCGAGCGGCGCGACCGCTGCCTCAGGAGCTGGGACTGCGGTTCGGCCTGATCCGGGCGCTGATCGGCAACCCGCTGTGGCGGTGGGGGATCGTGGCGATGATCGGGGGCTTCCTCTTCCAGGCGGCGGCGCTGTCGAAGGGAGGCATCGCGCTGGTCCAGCCGGCCCTGGTGATCGAGCTCCCGTTCACCATGATCATCATGTCCTGGGCGTTCGGCACGGTTCTGGACGGGAAATCGTGGCTGGCGATCGGCGCGCTGTCGGCCGGCCTCGCGATGTTCCTCGCCGCGGCGGTCCCCGGCCCGGGGCGGTGGTCACCGGACACGGCCGAATGGATCATCGCCGCCGCCGCGACCTCGGCCACGATCGCCGCGCTGGTGACGGTGGGGGCCATGACCAGGGGGCCCATCCGGGCCGCCACGCTGGGCGTGGCCGCGGGCATCGGCTTCGCCTTCACGGCCACGCTCATCAAGAAGTGCACGATGATCCTGGCGGACGACCCCCGCGCGCTGCCGGTCTCCTGGCCCCTGTACGCGATGCTGGCCGCGGGCCTGTGCAGCCTGTTCCTCCTGCAGAACGCCCTGCACAGCGGCACCCTCGTCGTCGCCCAGCCGGCGTTGACCATCAGCGACCCCTTGGCGGGCATCCTGTACGGCGCGCTGATGTACGGGGAGCCGATCCGCGCCGGGCCGTGGCTGGTGATGGAGGCGGCGGGCGCCGGGCTCCTGGTCTACGGGGTCATCGTGCTGACCCGTTCGCCGCTCATCCAGGATCAGAGCGCGGCCCCCTCGGCGCGGAAATGAGGCCCGCCTGGACCGGCATCGAGGAGAACAGCGCGGACGCCCGGTCCACCTGGCGCTTGCGCGATCGCGGGTCCTCGAGCAGGTCCAGCGCCGCCAGCAGCTCCGACGCGGTGCCCGTGTGGAGGCTCACCCCGGCCCCGGCCATCGCCCGCGCGCCGGCGACGCCGTGGCCGCCGATGGGCCGGTGGATGACGACCGGCAGCCCGGCGGCGAAGGCCTCGTGGCAGGTCAGGCCGGAGCCGTTGTCGACCAGGGCGTACGCGGCCGCCATGAGCTCCGGCACGTCGTCGCGCCACCCCAGCGCCGGGCCCAGCCCGGCGGCCCGCAGGCGGCGCCGCAGCTCGGCGTTGCTCCCGCACAGGACGATCGGCGTGTACCGTCCCGACCTCGCCAGGGTGCGCGCGGTCGCGACGACCTCCCCGACGCCCCACGAACCGGTTGACACCAGCACGAGCCGGTCGCCGGGGTCCACGCCGACGCGACCGGCCACTCCCCCGGGATCGACCACCGCCCGCGCGAACTCCGGGCGCACGACCGGGGCGCAGCAGAGCGCCGGGCGGCCGCTCCGGGCGGCGATCTCCCCGATGATGTCGGGATTCGGGCACAGATACCGGTCGTTGCCGGGGTGCAGCCACAGCCGGTGCACCGTGAACTCGACGATCAGCACCGTGCTCGGGCAGGGCAGCCCGCCGCGCTCGCGCAGCAGCCCCGCGATCTGGGCCCCCAGGTGGAAGGTCGAGACGACCTCGTCGGGCGAGCGGGCGGCGACGAGGCGGCGCAGGGCGGGCAGGGCGAGCACCGTGAGCGGCGAGGTGCCCGCGGCCCGTTTGCCGACGAAGAAGACCTGGTAGATGACGTCATAGAGCCAGGGGGCGCGCAGGATCATCCAGCGGTATCCGCGGCGCAGCGCCGATCCCAGCCGGAGCGGGAGCAGCTGGAGGACATCGATGATCTCTGAATCGGCATTCTCGGCCGCGAGCCGGGCGGCCAGCTCGGCGGCGACCCGGTCATGGGCGCTGCCCATCGGCGCGCTGAGAATGAGGACCAGCCTGGACATCTCATGTCCCCCGATCGGCCGCGCCGCGCTGCCGCTCGGGCTCGCCTGCCTGGCGCTGCTGCACGCGGGTCCCGCCGTCACCTGGCTGCCGCCGGTCCGCCGGCGGATGCCCTCCGTCGCCGGCGTCGGCGACCCCGGCCATGTGGCGCTCACCTTCGACGACGGGCCCCATCCCGGCTCGACCCCGCGCTTCCTGGACGAGCTGGGGCGGCTCGGCTGCCACGCGACCTTCTTCGTCCTCGGCGAGCTGCTCGAACGCCACCAGTGGCTGGGCCGCCGCATCGTGGCCGAGGGTCACGAGCTGGCCGTGCACGGCTGGCGGCACGGCAACCCCTTGCTCGCCCCGCCGGGCCGGCTGACGGCCGAGATCGGCCGGACCGCCGACCTGGTGCGGGCGGTCGGCGGCGTGCGCGCGACGTGGTACCGCCCGCCCTACGGCGCGCTCAGCCTGGAGGCGCTGGTCTCCGCCCGCCTGCACGGGCTGCGCCCCGTGTTGTGGACCGTCTGGGGCCGGGACTGGGAGGCGGCGGCCACGCCCGGCTCGGTGCTGGCCACCGTGGCGGCCGGGCTGCGCGGCGGGGCGACCGTCCTGCTCCATGACTCCGACCACGCCTCCGTTCCTGGGTCCTGGCGACCGGCGCTCGACGCCCTCCCCGCGCTCGTGGAGCGCTGCAGGGACATGGGCCTGCGCGTGGGCCCGCTGCGCGAGCACGGCGTCGCGTTTCCATAACGGCCACTCCCCCTTTTCCATGGAATTCAAACGGCGTTTTCCCGGCCCGGCCCGCGAGTAAATTCCGCGCAAATCGCCGGGCAATGGAATGCCGTCATGTTTGCGTTCCCCGGGGCCGGATAATTTCCTGTCGTGCGGTCAGAGAGATGCCATTCGCGGGAGCCGGCGGAAAAGGCGCGCCGGGAGAACTTCCCGGTGGCCTCCCGGCTGCTTCCGCGCCGGCACCGCGACCACCTCATGGCTCTGTACGGCTTCGCGCGCACGGTGGACGACCTCGGCGACGAGGGACGCCCCGGCGACCGCCTGAGGCTGCTGGACGAGGTCGAGGCCGACCTCGCCCGGCTGTACGACGGCCACCCGCCACGGCTCGGGCCGCTCCGCACGCTGGCCCGTACCGTCCAGGAGTGCTCGATCCCCGCCGAGCCGTTCCGCCGCCTCGTCGAGGCCAACCGGCGCGACCAGACGGTCACCGGCTACGAGACGTTCGACGAGCTCCTGGGCTACTGCGAGCTGTCGGCCAACCCGGTCGGCCATCTCGTCCTGTACGTGTTCGGCGAGGTCAGCGGCCCCCGGCTGGCCCTGTCCGACAAGGTGTGCTCGGCGTTGCAGGTCATCGAGCACTGCCAGGACGTCGGCGAGGACCACCGGCGCGGCCGCGTCTACCTGCCGCAGGAGGACCTGCGCCGGGCGGGCTGCCCGATCGGCGACCTCGCGGCGGCGGCCACGTCACCGCGGTTGCGCGAGGTGGTGGCCGTGCAGGCCGGACGGGCCGCGACGATGCTGGCCGAGGGGGAGCCGATCGTCGCCTCCTTGTCCGGCTTCGCCCGTACGGCGGTCGCGGGCTACGTCGCGGGAGGCCACGCCACCCTGGCCGCGCTGAGCGGCGCCCGCTACGACGTCCTGGGCCGCGCCGTCCGGCCACGCCGCGTACGCCTGCTCGGGGCGTGGGCGCGTGTCCTCATGACCATGAGCCGGCCCGACGCGGGTCTGCGACGACTGCCGTCGGCATGAGAGGGCTGCCCCTGTGATGACGATCGCGCCGGTGGCGGTGGTCGGCGGCGGCCTGGCCGGCATCACGGCCGCCCTCGCGCTCGCGGAGGCCGGCTGCCCCGTGACGCTGTACGAGGCCCGCCCGAGGCTGGGCGGCGCCACGTACTCCTTCCGGCGCGGCGGGCTGACGGTGGACAACGGCCAGCACGTCTTCCTGCGCTGCTGCACGGCGTACCGGGGACTCCTGGAACGGCTCGGCGGCACCGCGCTGGTCGACCTGCAGAGCCGCTTCGACGTGCGGGTGCTCGGCGCGGCGGGCCGGTCGGGGCGGCTGCGCCGCGCCGCGTTGCCCGGCCCGCTCCACTTCGTGCCCGCGCTCGCGCGATACCGCCTGCTCGGGCCGGGCGACCGGCTCCAGGCCCTGCGCGGCTCGCTCGCGCTGAGCAGGCTCGACCCGGCCGACCCGGCTCTCGACACGGTGACGTTCGGGAGCTGGCTGGCGGCGCACGGCCAGCGGGACCCGGTACGGCAGGCGCTCTGGGACCTGCTCGCTGTCGCGGCCCTGAACACGGGGGTCGAGGAGGCCGCGCTCGGCCCGGCGGTGAAGGTGTTCAAGACGGCCATGCTCGGCCGGCCGGACGCCGCCGACCTGGGCATCCCCCTGGTGCCGCTCGGCGAGCTGCACGACACCGCCGCCAGGGCCGCCATCGCGGGACGCGGCGGCGCGGTGCGGCTGTCGGCGAAGGTCACGGCCATCGAGCCGGGCCCGGCCGTCGTCGTGGACGGCGTCCGGGTCCAGGCGTCGGCGGTCGTCCTGGCGACGCGCCACGAGCAGGCCGCGAAGCTGGTCCCCGCGGAGGCGGCGCCCGCCCGGGACGGATGGGGCGCCCTGGACGCGAGCCCCATCATCAACGTCCACGCGGTCTACGACCGGCCGGTCATGCGGGGGCCGTTCGTCGCGGTCACCGGCTCGCCCGTGCAATGGGTGTTCGACAAGACCCGGGTCGCCGGGCTCGGCGAGGGGCAGTACCTGACGGTGTCGGTGTCGGTCGCGGACACGTGGATCGACCGGCCGACCGCGGACCTGCGCGAGACCTTCGTCCCGGCGCTGCGCTCGGTGTTCCCGGCCGCGCGCGAGGCCAGGATGACCGACTTCTTCGTCACCAGGGAACGGCGCGCGACGTTCCGCCAGGGCCCCGGCAGCGGGGCGCTCCGACCGGGGAGCGCCACCCGGTGGCCCGGCCTCTATCTCGCCGGCGCCTGGACCGACACCGGCTGGCCGGACACGATGGAGGGCGCCGTACGCAGCGGGCTGCACGCCGCACGCCTGGTCAGACAGCATGTGCGAGATCAGGAGAGCGTGTCATGACCCTGACCCTGCCGCCGGCGGAGGCCGCCCGCGAGCTCGTCGAGCCGGTGCTGCGCGAGGCCGTCGGCCGCCTCGACCCGCGTATCGCCCGCGTCGCCCGCTACCACTTCGGTTGGACCGACGGCGACGGCCGGCCCCGCGCGTCCGGTGGAAAGGCGCTGCGGCCCACGCTCGCGGTGCTGTCGGCCCGGGCCGCGGGAGCGGACATCGAACGGTGCCTGCCCGCCGCCGCCGCGGTGGAGCTGGTGCACGCGTTCTCCCTCCTGCACGACGACGTCATGGACGACGACCCGGTGCGCCGGCACCGTCCGGCCGCCTGGACGGTCTTCGGCCGCTCCCAGGCGATCCTCTGCGGCAACGCGCTGTTCGCCCTGGCCCTGGAGCTGCTGCTGGAACAGGGCGGCCCCGGCTACGCGGCGGCCGCCCGCGCGCTCAACCATGCCACGCTCTCGCTCATCGCGGGTCAGGCCCTGGATCTGGAGTTCCAGGACCGCGGCGACGTGACGCGGGAGGAGTGCCTGCTGATGTCGCGGCACAAGACCGCCTCGCTGCTCGCCTGCGCCTGCTCGATCGGCGTCACGGCGGCAGAAGGTCCGGCCTCGCTGGCCGGCGCTCTGGACGCGTTCGGCACCGAGGCCGGTCTCGCCTTCCAGCTGACCGACGACCTGCTCGGCATCTGGGGACGACCCGAGGTGACGGGCAAACCGGTGCTGGCCGATCTGCGGGCCCGCAAGAAGAGCCTGCCCGTGGTCGCCGCGCTCACCAGCCGTACGGAGGACGGACGCCGCTTCGCCGAGCTGCTGGCCAGGCCCGGGGAGCTGACGGAGGCCGACCTGCGCGACGCCGCCGACCTGGTCGAGCAGGCGGGCGGCCGGGCCTGGGCCGAGCTGGAGGCCGGGCGGCGCTTCGACGCCGCGACCCGATGCCTCGACGCCGCGGACCTGCCCGCGGACGTGCGCGCCGAATTCCTGCACATCGCCCGATTCATCACATCCAGGGACCACTGACATGACCACCCTCGAGACGACGCCGAGCCTGCTCACCGACGCCGAGCACGCCCTCCGGGCCGCCTGCGATCACCTGATCGGCCTGCGGTCCCCGGAGGGCTGGTGGAAGGGCGAGCTGCAGACGAACGTGAGCATGGACGCGGAGGATCTGCTGCTGCGGCAGTTCCTCGGCATCCGCACCGAGGAGGACACGGCGGAGGCCGCCCGGTGGATCCGTTCGGAGCAGCGGGCCGACGGCACCTGGGCCAACTTCCACGAGGGGCCCGCGGAGCTGTCCACCACGGTCGAGGCGTACACCGCGCTGCGGCTCGCGGGCGATCCGCCTGACGCGGAGCACATGCGGGCCGCGTCGCAGCAGGTCCGGGCCATGGGCGGGATCGAGGCGAGCCGGGTGTTCACGCGGGTCTGGCTGGCCCTGTTCGGGGAGTGGTCGTGGCGGGACCTGCCGGTCATGCCGCCCGAGATGATCTTCCTGCCCTCGTGGTTCCCGCTCAACGTCTACGACTGGGCCTGCTGGGCCAGGCAGACGATCGTGCCTCTGACCGTCGTGACCGCGTACCGGCCGGTGCGCCGGCTCCCGTTCGAGCTGCCCGAGCTGCGGACCGGCCGGGCGCCGCACCGTGCCGCGGGCGGGGGCTGGGAGGCGGTGTTCGGCGCGCTGGACCGGGCGTTGCACCGGTACGAGCGGCGCCCGTCGCGGGCCCTGCGGCGGGCCGCGCTGAGGCGCGCCGTCGACTGGGTGGTCGCCCGCCAGGAGGCGGACGGCTCCTGGGGCGGGATCCAGCCGCCGTGGGTGTACTCGATCATCGCGCTCCACCTCTCCGGCTACGACCTGGACCATCCGGTGATGCGCAAGGCGATCGGGGGGCTCGACCGGTTCACCGTCCGCGACGAGAAGGGGCGCCGGTTGGAGGCGTGCCAGTCCCCCGTGTGGGACACGGCGCTGGCGGTCAACGCGCTGCTCGACGCGGGCACCCCCGCCGACCATCCGGCCGTCACCGGGGCCGCCGACTGGCTGCTGCGCGAGGAGGTCACGAGGTCGGGAGACTGGGCGGTGCGCAGGCCGGGCCTGCCGCCCGGCGGGTGGGCGTTCGAGTTCGACAACGACGGCTATCCCGACATCGACGACACCGCGGAGGTCGTGCTCGCGCTGCGCCGGCTGGACCGCCCCGGCGCGCGGCCGGCGATCGAGCGCGGGGTCCGCTGGATGGCCGGCATGGCGAGCGCCGACGGCGGCTTCGCGGCGTTCGACGCCGACAACGACCGCGCGCTCTGCACCAAGCTGCCCTTCTGCGACTTCGGCGCGGTGATCGACCCGCCGTCCGCCGACGTCACCGCGCACGTCGTCGAAGCCCTGGCCAAGGAGCGGCCCAGCTCCCCCGTCCTGCGCAGGGCCGTGATCTGGCTGCTCAAGGCGCAGGAGGAGGACGGATCGTGGTTCGGCCGCTGGGGCGCGAACCACGTCTACGGCACCGGGGCCGCCGTGCCCGCCCTCGTCGCCGCGGGGGTCCGTCCGGGGCATCCCTCCGTACGCCGCGCCGTCGCCTGGCTGGAACGCCACCAGAACGACGACGGCGGCTGGGGCGAGGACCTGCGCTCCTACCGCGACCCGGCCTGGATCGGCCGCGGGGCCTCGACCGCCTCGCAGACCGCCTGGGCCCTGCTGGCCCTGCTCGCCGCCGGCGAACGCTCCCCGGCGGTGGAAAGAGGCGTGCGCTGGCTGGTCGAGCGGCAGCGGCCGGACGGCACCTGGGACGAGCCGTACTTCACCGGCACGGGCTTCCCCGGTGACTTCTACATCAACTACCACCTCTACCGGCTCGTCTTCCCGATCAGCGCCCTCGGGCGCTACCTGCGCCGCGACCTGGAGCTCTCATGACCGGACTGCTGATCTGCGCCGCGCTCGGGATCGAGGCCCGCGCGGTCAGGCGCGGCCTGCCGGCCCACCTCGCCAGGGTCGTCGTCACCGGGATCGGCCCGCGGCGGGCGGCCCGCGCGGCCGCGGGCCTGGCCTGGCAGGAGGCGGTGGCCGTGGTCGGTTTCGGCGGTGCCGCCGGCAGGAGCCTGCGGCCCGGCGACGTCCTGGTGGCGAGCGAGGTCCGGTTCAGGGGACGCGTCCATCCCTGCCCGTCGGCTCCCTTCCTCGCCGGCGAGCTGGCCGACGCCGGCCTGCCCGCCCAGGTCGGGCCGCTGGTCACCGCCGATCACGTGGTCCGCGGCGCGGAGCGGCACCGCCTGGCCGCGGAGGGTGCGTACGGCGTGGACATGGAGACCGGCCCGCTGGCCCGCGCCGCCGCGGGGCGCCCGCTGGCCGCCGTGCGGGTCATCGTCGACACGCCGGAGGCGCCGCTGCTGAGCCTGGCCACGCTCACCCGCGGCGTGGCCGCCCGCCGCACGCTCGCCGCCGTCGGCCCCGTCCTGGTGCGCTGGGCGGCGCTGCTACCCGAGGAAGTGCTGTCATGACCATCCCAATCCGGCAGAGCCTGCGCGTCGGCGGCTACATCCTGGGCCAGCGGCTGCGGGGACGGACCAAGTTCCCGCTGCTGGTGGAGCTGGAGCCGCTGTTCGCGTGCAACCTCAAATGCGCCGGCTGCGGCAAGATCCAGCATCCCGCCGACGTGCTGAAGCAGCGCATGCCGGTGGAGCAGGCCGTCGCCGCCATCCAGGAGTGCGGCGCCCCCATGGTGTCCATCGCCGGCGGGGAGCCGCTCATGCACCCGCAGATCGGCGAGCTGGTCCGCCGGCTCGTCGACATGAAGAAGTACGTGTTCCTGTGCACGAACGCGCTGCTGATCCCCAAGAAGATCGACGAGTTCGAGCCCTCGCGGTACTTCGCCTGGACGGTGCACATCGACGGCGTGCGCGAGCGCCACGACGCCGCGGTGTGCAAGGAGGGCGTCTTCGACGAGGCCGTTGCCGCCGTGCGCGAGTGCCGGCGGCGCGGCTTCCGGGTCACCACCAACACGACGTTCTTCTCCACGGACAGCCCGCGGACCGTCATCGAGGTGCTCGACTACCTCAACGACGAGCTCGCCGTCGACCAGATGATGATCTCTCCCGCGTACGCGTACGAGAAGGCGCCCGTACAGGACCGGTTCATGGGCGTGCGGGAGACGCGCGCGCTGTTCCGCGAGGCCTTCGCCGGCGGGAGACGGCGGCGCTGGCGGTTCAACCACTCGCCGCTGTTCCTGGACTTCCTGGAGGGGCGGATCGAGCTGCCGTGCACCGCCTGGGCCATCCCGTCGTACTCGCTGTTCGGCTGGCAGCGACCGTGCTACCTCATGGCCGACGGGTACGCGCGGACCTACCGCGAGCTGATCGAGGACACCGACTGGACGGCCTACGGCCGGGGCCGCGACCCCCGGTGCGACAACTGCATGGCGCACTGCGGATACGAGCCGACCGCCGTCCTGGCCACGATCGGGTCGCTGAAGGAGTCACTGCGCGCCATCAGGAGCGGCTGACCCCTCCATGCGCCCGAAGCGTCGCGCGAGCACCCGGAACGCGCCGGGCGCCGCGCCGCGCAGCCTGGCCGGCACCCGCAGCCAGCCCGGCACGAACGACTCCGGCCGCCCGTCCCTGATCGCCGCCACGATCGCCCGCGCCACCCGCTCCGGCGCGATCGGCGCCGGCCGGCCGCGCGTGTAGGGGACGCCGCGCCGTACGAAGAAGGGGGTGTCCACCACCCCGGGCAGCAGGACGGACACGCCGACGCCCGGCACGTGATGCAGCTCATGGCGCAGGCTCTCCGCGAAGGCCATCAGCCCCGCCTTGGTCGCCGAGTACACGGCCTCCTGCGCCACGCCCACCGCCCCGGCGATGGAGGCCACGAACACGAGGTGCCCGCGGCCCGCGGCCACCATCCCCGGCAGCAGCAGCCGCGTGAGCGCGATCGGGGCGGCGAGGTTGACCGCCAGCAGCTGCTCGACGCTGCCGGCCGGCATCCGTACGAACGGCCCCGCCCACCCCACGCCGGCGTTGTTCACCAGGACGTCGACGTGCCCGCTCCGCTCGGCCAGCTCCTCGGCCTGGGTGGTGACGTCGCACACCAGCACGCGCCCGCCGGTGGCCGAGGCGACGGCCGCCAGCCGCTCGCGGTCGCGCCCGGCCAGCGTCAGCCGCGCACCGGTGCCCGCCAGCGCCCGCGCGGTGGCCGCGCCGATGCCCGAAGAGGCGCCGGTGACGAGGACGTGGGCATCGGCGAGCCTCATCGCGTCACCTGTTTTCCGTAACTGTGCGTATCAGGACGTACAGTCGTGTGCTTTCCACTCCCACGCCGTCCCAACCGGCCACGGGGCAGGTCACGTACGCGTCGCGGCGGCGACGATCGTCGCCGCGAGCGCCGTTCGGTGGTCCTTCGCCCAGGGCGGCCCCAGCGCCGCGCGCGGACCGTACAGGACCTCGCCGGCCCGCTCGGCCAGGATCCCGGCCGCCTGGTCCGCCACGTCCTTGGCGTCGTAGAAATGGACGGCCCAGCCGCGCTCGTGGGCGAGTTCGGCCAGGATCTGGCGGTACATGACGGAGTCCGCCCGGGCCTCGTACGGCACGCGCCGCTGGACGGCGATGTCGTCGGGGAAGTCGAGCGGCCAGGCCCGGAGCGAGAGCGAGACGATCGGTCCGGGCAGCGCGGACGCGAGCTCGTCCAGCGAGGCCGACGTCGCCCGGGCCGCCGACGCCCGCACGCGGGCCACCAGTTCGGAGGCCGCGGCATCGTCGAGACGTCTGCCGTCGTGGTGGATGGGCGCCGCCGGCACGCCGGGCTCGATCAGCTCGATCCGCCGGCGGTCCACCACCTGGTGGTCGGCCGATGCCGTGACCGCCACGGCCCAACCGAAATGATGGGCTATCCCCACGCGCATGGCTCCGATTATGCTCCCGCCCGCCCCTTTCGGCCCGGGACGCGGGGCCGCGGGCCGCGCCTTGGGCGACGGCACGGTATACAGAATCGACGATGGCGTGCCGCGGCCGTGTTTCCGCCGGTGATTTCCGACCACGCCCCGGACGGTGCCGCCGTCGGCCCGGCCGCCGCGTCCCACCCTCGCCCCGGCCCGCGCCGGACGCGCTCGCGGGGCCGCGGGGAGGACGGACGAATCATGCGGGACGGCGGGCGGTTCGTGCCCGTGAGCGTCGAGACGCTGATCAGCGGCACCGCCGGGCGGCGGCGGAACCCGCGCGAGTCGCGTGCCGGCCCGCCGCGAGAGATATCGCCGCGGCGAATTTCAGCGCAGGCGTACGACGGGCGAAAATTTAACGGCAGATTTACCCGCGGTTGGAATTCACCGTCGAGGCAGTTCGGCGAAGTCGTGAGAATTGTTGGTGTCGTCGTGTACACCGAGCGTGGTAATCGCTGCTTTCCTCATATTTCCAAGATAAATGCCAAAGCCCTGTCAGGCAATAAGCCGGCCTACCGAAATATGGCCAATTATTCATTCTGAATCGACGGACAATGCCGCGCTGATTTCCCGGTCGCCGACGCGGATCTGGACGGCCGCCAAGGCGGTGAGCGCCTGCTCCTCGAGCTGGCGGAACCCCCGGCGGCGCGCGTCGTTGAGCGCCTCGTGGCCGTGGGCGGACGCCTGTTCCAGGTTCCCCAGATCGCAATGGGCGCCGGCCAGCCCGATGAGGGACTCCAGCCGGGGCTGCCAGTTGCCGACCTCGCGGGCGATGGCCAGCGCTCTGCCGTGCTCCTCGGCGGCCTGCTCCGGGCGCCCGAGATACGTGCGTACGGTGGCCCGGGTGTTGAGCGTGTCGGCCTCGGCCCGGCGGTCGCCGATCGCGACGGACAGCTCCACCGCGCGGTCGGCGAACTCCAGGGCGCTGTCGTACCGGCCAGCGTCACGGTGGACCGCGGCCAGCGTGTTCAGGACGAGGACCTCGCCGTAGCGGTTGCCCGACTGGCGGAAGATGGGCAGGGCGCGGTCGAGGTAGTCCAGCGCGCGGTCGAGTTCGCCGAGATCGTGGTAGATCTCGCCCATGTTCTCCAGCGCGATCGCCTCGCCGTTGCGGTAGGCGGCCTGCTGGTAACGCGCCAGGGCCTCGTGCTGGAGCTCGGCCGCCCGCGCCAGTTGCCCCTGGCTCCGGTAGACCATGCTGAGGTTGGCCAGGCTGGTGGCGTGGATGGTGCGCTGGCCCGTCTGCCGGGCGATGGCGATGGCCTGGCTGTAGTGGTCGGCGGCCTCCTGCAGGGAGCCCAGTTTCCAGTGCACGTTGCCGAGGTTGTTGAGCACCGCGCACTCGCACTCGCGCCACCCGGAGCGCTGGGCGAGCTTCAGCGCCTGCGCGTAGTGGCTCAGCGACTGCGGATGCATGCCCCGGCTCTGGTAGACCTGCGCCATGCTGAGCTCGGTGGCGGCCTGGGCGGTGAGATCTCCGTCCAGGCCGGCGGCCGAACGGGCGGCCTCGGCGACGGCCTGCCAGTCGTTCGGGTCGCGCCGCAGCGACAGGTAGCCGCGCAGCGTGTCGGCCAGCCGCCAGGCCACCTCCCGGGGGCCGTGCGCGGCGGCGTACGTGATGGCCGCGATGAGGCCGGAGCGCTCCGCGTCGAGCCACGCCAGCGCGCTCGCGGGCCCCTCGAACGTCAGCGGGGACTGCCTGCGCGGCGGTCCCGCCAGCTGCAGGGCCTGCGGGTAGAGCAGGCGTTTGGCCTCGTCGGCGACCCGGAGATAGAAGTCGAACAGGCGCGCGAGCGCGCTCGTCCGCTCGGCCCCGTTCGCGTTGTCCCGGGCGTAGAGCCTGATCAGGTCGTGGAACCCGTACCGGCCCGGAGCGGTCTGCAGGATCAGGTGCGTGCGCTCCAGGCGGTCCAGGGCCCGCCGCACCTGATCGGCAGGGGCGGCGGCCAGCGCCGCGGCGGCCTGCGGGGTGAGGTCGGGGCACGGGCTCAGGCCCAGCAGCCGGAAGAGGCGCTGGTCCGGCTCGTCGAGGGCGGCGTACGACAGGTCGAACGCGGCCCGCACGGCGGCCCGGCCGTCCCCGTCGACCTGCAGGGCGTTCAGGCGGTCGCTTCCCGCGAGCTCAGTGACGCCGTCGATGATGGCGCGCGTCGGCTGCCGGGACAGGTTGATCGCGGCGATCCGCAGCGCGAGCGGCAGGTAGTCGCACAGCAGCGCCAGCCTGGCGGCGGCGTCCGCCTCCTGACGTACGCGGTCGGCCCCGAGGATCCGGGCCAGCAGGGTCCGCGCCTCGACCGGGTCCAGCACGACCAGCGGGAGCGGCCGGGCGCCGTCGAGGGCGACGAGCCCGTTCAGCCGGTCCCGGCTGGTCACCAGGGCCAGGCAGTCGGTGGCGCCGGGGAGCAGCGGGCGGACCTGCTCCGGCGTCGCCGCGTTGTCGAGCAGGACGAGGACGCGTTTGCTGGCCAGGAGGGTCCGGTACAGGGCGGCCGCCTCGTCCGCGTCCGCGGGCACCTGCTCGGGGGCGACCCCGAGGGAGCGCAGCAGGCGGGCCAGCGCCTGCTCCGGCCGCATCGGCGGCCCGGTGGCGAAGCCGCGCAGGTCGACGTAGAGCTGGCCGTCGGGGAAACGATCGCGGATCCGGTGCGCCCAGTACAGGGCCAGGGCGGTCTTGCCGACCCCGGCGGCGCCGGTGATCGCGATCGTGACCGGCGTGCTCGTGTGGTCCTGAACGTGCTCGTCCAGCCACCTGAGCTGCCCGGCCCGGCCGGTGAAGTCGGAGACGGAGCGCGGCAGCTGCGCCGGCACGGCGGGCGGCGCGGGTCCGGCCGCCAGGACGCGATCGGGCTGCGGCAGCAGCACCGGGTCGTTGCGCAGGATGGCCACCTCGAGCCGCTGGAGTTCGAGGCTGGGGTCGATGCCGAGCTCGTCGGCCAGGCGGCGGCGGGCTCTCCTGGCCTGCTCCAGGGCCGTGTGCGTCTGCCCGCTGCGGTACAGGGCGATCATCAGCTGGCACGTCAGCCGTTCGCGGAACGGATGGCATCGGGTCAGCTCGGTCAGCTCGTCCAGCAGCTGGCGGTGGCGGCCGAGCCGTAACCCGGCGTCGATCTTGTCCTCCAGCGCCACCAGCCGCGACTCCTCCAGGCCGCTGCCCAGGCGCTCCTGGGTCTCCGGAGGCGCCGCCCCGGCCAGCACGGGACCGCGCCACAGGCTGAGGCCCTGGTCGAGCAGCGCCACCCGGCGCTCGTCGTCGGGTTCCGCCCGGGCCCGCTGCACCAGGCCGCGGAAGCGATGGGCGTCGATCCGCTCCGGGTCGGTGCGCAGGACGTATCCCGCGCCCTGCGCCGTCAGCGTGGCCTCGGCCTGGGCGGGGTCGGCGCGGGCCAGGATCGAGCGCAGCTGGGAGACCGACACCCGGATCGCGTGCTGTGCCGTACGCGGGCGGGACCCCGGCCAGTTCAGCTCGACCAGCCGCTCCACCGTGACGGGATGGTTGGCCTCCAGAGCCAGAACCGCGAATGTCAGCCGCTGTTTGCGTGGGCCCAGTACGACGCGCTGCCCGTCCGAGTAGGCTTCGACGGCGCCGAGCAAGCGGAACTCCAACATGAGTCACACTCCGGTTTGGATTTCGCTCTCATGGTCTGTCAGGCGTTGGGGTTTCTCAAGACCTCGAAATCAGTCTCCGACGGCGCTTTGATCGGACTCTGAAGTAACTATGAACGCCCTCTCCCACTATTTACTCGGAGCCAGAACAATGACGCTGAGGGTGGGCAATGGCTGATTTTCCGGCTGTCGCGGAGGCGCCGCCGCCGCGGACCTTTCGGCTGGCGCACGCTTCACGGGGCGCGGTCATGGACTCGGCCCGGCTGGCGCTGCCCTGCGCGATCACCCGTGAGTGGGCCTGGGGGTCGGCCACCGGCTCCGGCGTGCGGGTCTGCCTGATCGACAGCGGGGTAGACGCGCCCCACCCGGTCTTCACCAGGCCCATCACCCCGCTCGCGGTGACGGGTGACGGCCTGGAGGTCGTGCCCGACGAGGTCGGCGACCAGGCGGGCCACGGGACGGCCTGCGCGGGCGTCATCCGGGCCATGGCCCCGGACTGCGAGCTGACCAGCGTCCGCGTGCTCGGCAGCGGGCTTCATGGCCGCGGCGAGGTGCTGCTGGCGGCGCTGGAGTGGGCCATCGAGCAGCGCTTCTCCCTGGTCAACCTGAGCCTGTCGACGCGTCGCGCCGAGCACAAGGAGGCCCTGCACGATCTCGTGGACAGGGCGTTCTTCGCCGGGGTCACCATCGTGGCCTCCGCCCACAACCGGCCGGTGCGCAGCTATCCGTGGCACTTCCCGAGCGTGATCTCGGTGGGTTCGCACACCTTGGCGCTCGCCGAGCACATCGAGTGCAACCCGGAGCCCCCGGCCGAGTTCTTCGCGCGCGGGATCGGGGTGGAGGTGCCGCTGCCCGGCGGCGGGACCTCGCGCCTGACCGGCAACAGCTTCGCCACACCGCACATCACCGGGCTGTGCGCGCGCGTACTGCAGCGGCACCCGGGCCTTGCCACCGGCCAGCTCAAGCACGTGCTGGCGGCCGTCGCGAACAACCGGACCTGAGGAGGCCACCATGGGCGTGGGCATCCCTGATTCCCTGACCTCCTCGCTGGGGAGGCTGTTGCGCCCCACCGAGCACGACGAGTTGCTGAGGTCGGCCGTACGGCTCGCCCGGCTGACGTTCTCGGCGTCGGCCGCGTCGGTGTTCCTGTACGACGAGGAGCGCGACCGGCTGGTGTTCGAGGCGTCGTCCGGGGAGGGCGAGGACCGGCTGCTCGGGGTGGCCATCCCGACCGGGCGCGGCGTCGCCGGGTGGGTGTTCCAGACCGGCGAGACCGTGCTGCTCAGCGACGTCCAGGAGGATCCGCGCTTCGACCGGGAGTTCGCGCAGAGCACCGGGTACGTGCCGAAGGTCCTGATGGCGGCCCCGCTGGAGCTGGAGGACCGCACGATCGGCGTGATGGAGGTGCTCGACCCGGCGCTGCAGCGGTTCGGGGAGATGGCGGCCATCGACCTGTTCACCGAGCTGGCCGCCCAGACGGCGATCACGCTCACGCTCATGGCCGCCGCCCGCTCGCTGACCCGGAGCGCCAGGGAGGGCCTCACCCCCTGGAGCCGGCTGGAGATCGCGCTCAGCCGTACGGAGGCCTCCGACACCGCGGTGGACGAGCTGCTCAACGCGCTGAGCAAGTTCGTCACCGCCACCACGGGCCACGGAGCGACCTGATGCATCTGGCCGAGATGGCGGTGCTGCGCGCCGTGCCCGCCGCGGGCGTCTTCCTCGCCCTCACCCGCCGCTGTCCGCTGTCGTGCGCGCACTGCTCGACGGAGTCCGCCATGGACGGCGCGGAGCACGCGGAACGGCCCTTCCGGCGGCTGGTCGCGTCCTTCACCAGGCAGGAGCGTCCGGAGTTCATCGCCATGTCCGGGGGTGAGGCGCTCCTGCGGCCGCGGCTGGTGCGCGACCTCGCCGACTCGGCGCGGCTCTCGGGGACGAGGTCGTACCTGCTGTCCGGGCTGTACTTCGCCCGCGACGGGCACGCGGTGCCGCCCGCCCTGCGGGCGGCCATCTCGGCGGTCGATCACTTCGCGGTCAGCCTCGACCGCTTCCACGAGCGGGAGGTGAGCAGGCGCGCGGCCTTCCGGGTGCTGCACGAGATCCGTTCCTGGGGGCCGCAGGTGAGCGTGCAGATCACCGGGGACGGCGGCGCTGACCCCTACGTCGCGGATTTGGTGCGCGAGGTTCGGGAGGAGTTCGCCGACCAGGTGCCCATGCTCGTGGTGCCGCTCCGGCCGGTCGGGCGCGCGAAGACCCTGGACGGCCCGCGCGCCGGCCCGAAAACCCTGCCCGCCGTGCCCGCGCCCGCGCCGTGCGAGATGGCGGCCTGGCCGCTGGTCACCTACGACGGTACGGTCCTCACCTGCTGCAACGACGACCTCGCCGCGGCCGCCCGCCCGCCGCACCTGGTGCTCGGGCACGCCGATGAGGATCCCTGGCCGGTGCTGCGCCGGCGCCACCTCGACCGGCCGCTGGCGCGGGCCGTGCGGATGTTCGGGCCGCGTTACGCGAAGGCGCGGTTCGGATCGGGCGCCGCCGCTCCCGGCTACTGCGACGTCTGCGTCACCCTGCATCAGGACCGCGGGCTGGGCGAACGGGTCGCCGGGTATCTGGACTCGCCTGCCGGTCCGGCGATGGAGGGCGCCGTACGCGGTCTCGTGGAACGGCACGGCCCGTACGGCTTCGCCCGCCGCCACGGCATCACGCGCTACAGCGAGCTGGTGACGCTCGGCTGGGAGGGTCGGGAGCGGTGATGCGCCGGTTGAGGCTAGCGGACATCGAGCGGCTGCGACGTACGCGTGGCCGCACCGTGCTGCTCTACCTCACCGATCGGTGCCCGGTCGGGTGCGCGCACTGTTCCGTCGCCGCGCTCCCGGCCGGCCCGCGCATCACCGACCACCGCCTCTTCGCGGACATCCTGGCGGGGATCTGCGCCGAACCCGGCATCGAGGCCGTCGCGATCTCCGGCGGCGAGCCGTTCGCCGAGCGTCGCGGGCTGATCCTCGCCGTGGACGCGTTCGCGGACGCGGGCAAGGACGTCGTGCTCTTCTCCAGCGGCCACTGGGCGTCGGGGCCCCGATGCCCGCGGTGGATCACGCGGGTGCTGGAACGGTCCTCGACCGTGATCCTCAGCACGGACAGCTTCCACCAGGCCGCCGTCGACCGGCGGCGGTTCGCCCGCGCCGTCGCGCACGCGGCGCGGGCCGGCTGCCACATCGTCCTCCAGCTCCTGGACGAGCCCGGCGCGGTGCCGTTGGCCGAGGGGGTCCTCCGTGACACGCTGGGGGACGACTGGTCCCGGCGCGCGGAGATCACGCTGATCACCCCGCTGCGGGCGGGCCGGGGCAGCGGCGTCTTCGCCATCGGGCGCCGCCACGGCGTCGCCGCGCTGGGCGCGTGCCCGCTGACCGCGTCGCCGACCGTCCGCTACGACGGCGTGATCACGGGCTGCTGCAACGAGAGCGTCATCACGGGCGGCGGCCCTCAGGGACTGCGGCGGCGGGCGACCGGCGCGGCCGAGGTGCGCGCCGCGCTGGCCGCGTTCCGCGACGACCCGCTGCTGCGCGCCGTCGGTTCGGTCCGGCCGGACGACCTGGTACGGCTGCCGCCGTTCGCCGCGCTCGCCCGCGCCCGCTACCCGGACGTCTGCGGCCTGTGCTGGCGCCTGCACGAGACCGCCGGCGACGACGGGGCCCGGTTGCTGACCGCCCTCATGGGCCGGGGAGGCGGGACATGACCACCAGCCTGCGTCTAATGGCCAAGATCGACCTCGTCATGCCCGCGCTGCTGGCCAGGACGGAGCGGATGTGGCGGCATCCCGCACCGCGCGAGCTCTACCTGGAATGGCTCAGGGCCCTGCACGGCATGCTGCGCGCGACCGTACCGCTCATCCTCGACGCCACCACGGCGTGCCTGGCCCGCGACGACGAGATCGCGCGGGGCGTCGCCGCCTATCTGGCCCGGCACGTGCACGAGGAGTACGGCCACGACCAGGACGTGGTGAACGACTACGCCCGCGCGGGAGGCGACGCCGGGACCCTGTTCACGGACCCGCCGCCACCCTGCGTCGCCGCGGTGGTCGGCAGCCAGTACTACTGGATCAGGCACGCCCACCCGGTGGCGCTGCTCGGGCACGTCGCCGTCCTGGAGGGCTACCCTCCCCCACCCGATCTGGCGCCCCTGCTCTCCCGGCGCACGGGCCTGCCGCTGGACGCGTTCCGCACGCTGGTGACCCATGCCGTCCTGGACGGCACGCACCGCGAGGAGCTGTGGCGCGCGATCGACGGGCTCCCGCTCACCCCCGAGGCGGAGTCGCTGATCGGCCTGAGCGCACTCAACACGGCATACGGCCTGGCGCAGCTCGTCGACGCCGTCCAACTGCGCGCGAACGCCGCAGGAAAGGAGAGGTCATGGCGACCATCGACCAATTGGAAGCCGCCGGCTTCGACCTGACGACCGCGTCAGAGGAGCAGATCGCGGTGCTGCAGTCGCTCAGCGACGAGGAACTCCAGGTGCTCGCCTCCATCAAGGCGCGCATGGAGGACGCCGCGGACGTCGAAGCGCATGCGTACGCGAGCGGCGGCTGGTGCTGGTGACCGGTGATGCGACCCTGCGCTCAATGCGGCGGTGAGAACCCCGCCGCCGCCCGCTTCTGCATGTCGTGCGGCGGCGCCCTGTCCCCCGCGTCCGCCTCCCGCACCACCCTGCGGTTCGTGACCGTGCTCTTCGGCGACGTGGCCGGCTCGACGGAGCTCGCGCGCGGCCTCAGCCCCGAGGTCTGGCAGGGCACGCTGGCCACGTACTTCGCCGACGTGAGCCGGGCGGCGACCGAGCAGGGTGGCCGGGTGGAGAAGTTCATCGGCGACGCCGTGGTCGCGGTCTTCGGGGTGGAGGCCACCCACGAGGACGACGCGGTCCGCGCGGTGGAGTGTGCCCGGGTCTCCCTGGAGAGGATCGCGCGCCAAGCCGCCGACCTGCGCCGTACGCGCGGGGTGGACTTCTCGGTCCGCTTCGGGATCGCCTCGGGACAGGTCGCCCTCTCCGAGCGGGACTCCTCGTTCGCGATCGGCGAGGTCATGAACCGCGCCGCCCGGCTCCAGGCCGCCGCGCCGGCCGACGGCATCGTCATGGACGTGCGGACCTGGCTGCTCGTACGGGGAGCCGTACCCACCAGGTCCATCGAGCCGATCGCGGCCAAGGGCTTCAGCCGGCCGCTGCGGGCCTGGCAGATCGCCGACACCCCTGGAGGACACGCCGACGAGCCGCGCACCCCGATGGTGGACCGCCGTTCCGAGCTGGACGAGCTCGTCGCCGCGCTGCGGGACGGTCTGCGCCGGCCGGGCGTCCCCGCCGTGGTGCTGTCCGGCGAGCCGGGCGTCGGGAAGTCCCGGCTGGTGGCCGAGGCGGCGCGGCGGATGGCGCCGGACGCGCGGTTCCTGGCCCTGCGCTGCCGGCGCGACGGCCGGCGGCTGGGCTACTGGCCCCTCTACCAGCTGGCCGAGGCCCTGGGGGGAGACGTGCCGAGGGGGCAGGGGCCCCAGGGCAAGGAGGAGATCTTCTGGACGCTGCGGGAGCTGCTGCGGGAGGCGGCGGAGCGGCGTCCGGTCGTCCTCGTCCTCGACGACTGCCAGTGGATGTCCCCGGCGGTGCGGGAGTTCGCGGAGGGCCTGGACGATCCGGACCTGGACGTCCGGGCCGTGCTGATGCTCAGCGGCCGGGTGGACGAGCCGCCGCTGACCCGGGGGCCGGTGACCACGCTGCGCGTCCCGCCCCTCGGCCCGGCGGACGCCCGGGAGCTGGCGGAGACCGTCGCCGCCCGGCTCGGGCCGGTCCCGCTGAGCGACGACCTCGCCCGCCGCAGCGCCGGCAACCCGCTCTACCTCGAACAGCTCGTCCACCTGCAGGTGGACGCCGAAGGCCGGACCGATCTCATCGCGCCGAGCGCGGAGGCGGCGGTGGGCGCCCGCCTCGACCAGCTGGGCGTGGACGCCCAGCGGCTGCTCGCCATCGCCGGCGCGCTCGGCGGCGGCTGCGTCGCCGGGGATCTGGAGAAGGTCGCCGCGGCCCTGGACCCGCCCCTCGACCAGACCTTCGACGAGACGCTGGCCCAGCTGCTCGGCGACGGGCTGCTGGTCACCCGGGCGAGCCCGGCCGGCGAGCTGGAGGTCGAGTCGCCGGTCGTCGCCGAGGTCGCGTACGGCAGGCTGCCGCTCGCCGACCGCGCCCACGTGCACGCCCAGGTCGCGGACCTGGCCGAGGCCCGCGTCGACCGCCATCCGTCGGAGATCGAGCTGTGCGCCCTGCACGCCGGGCGCGCGCACGCGGCCTGGCTCGAACTGCGCCCGGGCGGGCCGGAGGAGCGGCACGCCGCGGCCCGCGCGGCGCGTGCTCTGTGCTCCGCCGCCCAGTTCGCGGTCTCGCGCGGCGACCTGTCGATGGCGCTGCAGACCGCGAGCCAGGTCTCCCCGCTCGACTCCGGCCTGCCCGGCCTCGAACTGGAGATCGCGGCCGTCGAGACGTACGCCACGGCCGCCGCCGGGCGGGCGGACGAGACCCTGGCCCGGATCGCGGAGGCCAGGAAGCGCTGGGACACCGACGACAATCTGGCGGCCGCGGTGCAGCTCACCCTCAACGAGGCGGTGGCCCGCTCCACGATGACCGGGCGATGGCACCGGTCCCTGATCGGCCAGGCGCGCGAGCTGGCGTACCGGGCCGACGACCCGGCGGCGTACGCCAGGGTGCTGCTGCTCGAAGGCATCGGGCACATGGAGGACGGCGACTACGTGACGGCCGAAGCCGTGCTGCACGAGGCGTTCGGCCACGCGCGGCGGGCGCGCTGGTGCTTCGGCGCCACCGAGATCCACGGGAACCTGGCGCTCTGCCTCGCCTACGGCGACACCCCCGCCCCGGCGGCCACGGCGATCTGCGCGCAGCTGCACGCCGAGCTCAAGGACGCCCACACGGTACGCGCGGCCGTCGGCTGCCCGGCGGCCCTGCTCGCGGACATGACGTGCGACTCGGCCGCCGCCACGAACCTGCTCGACGAGGGCCGGTCCATCCTGGCCGGGATCGGGCACCAGCCCGGCCTGGCCGGGCTCGACATGTTCCGCGCGACCCTCGCGGAACGGCACGGCGACCACGACGGCGCCGGGCAGGCCCTGGAGCGCGCCATCCGGCGGTTCGACGCGATCGGGTTCAGCGCGGGCGCGCAGTCGGCCCGGCTCTGGCACGCGACGTTCGGCGGGTACGGCCCTCCCGGCGCAGGCACGCCTGTCGTACAGAACGGGGAGGGCCCGCCCGACACAAGCCCGCCCAGTGCGCAGAGCGCCGGCAGCTGGGACGTCGAGGTCCTGATCGAGCAGGCCGCCGCGGCCGCCGCGCTCCGCGAGGGCCGCCCGGACGCGGCGGCCGAACACGTGGCCCGCGCCGGCGCCCGCCTCGACGGGGTGCGCGGCGCGGGCGCCCGGATCACGCCCCTGCTCGTGTCGCTGCGGCTGGCGGTCGGCTGCCGGGACCGCGGGCTCGTCGACCGGGTGGCCGGCCTCACAAGGGCGGACGCCGAGGTGAAACGCGACGTCAGAGCCCTGCGAACGATCGGCGCGCTCGTATGAGCCGACTATGAACCGACTCTGAAGCCCCTCCCTGACGATCGTAGAGACGGCACCGAGGAGGTGGGCGAATGAAGCGGGCGGCGGAATCCGAGATACTGCCGGGGACGGTCCTGGAGGACACGGCGGAGCGCTGGCTCCAGTTCGGTCTCACGCCGATTCGGGAGCGGTCCGGCGACCTCTACGCGGAGCTGGCCGGGACCGCCCGGCAGGCCGTCCGCGACGGGCTGGCCCGCGACTTCTTCTTCATGCACAAGCCCCCCGGCCTGCGCATCCGGTTCCGGCCGGCGTCGCCCGAGCTCGACCCGCTGGTGCGCGACCGGCTGACCGCCTGGCGGCGGGACGGCGTGCTCGGCGACTGGCGTCCCGGCGTGTACGAGCCGGAGACGTACCTGTTCGGCGGGCCGGAGTCGATGCGCAGCGTCCATCGGGTCTTCACCGCCGACTCGCTGGCCTGGCTCGACTACCACCGGCTCCGCCTGGCCGGTCACGACCCCGGGCCCTCGTGGGCGATGTCGCTGCTGCTGCTCCGGTCGCTGTTCGGCGCGCTGCAGATCGTGGGCTGGGAGGATCTCGGGGTCTGGGAGCGGGTACGACGGCACCGTCCCCTCGCCGCGACCGCTGTCGCGGATCCGCGGTTCGCGCGGCTGGCCGCCGCGCTGCGAAAGGTCTGGCCGTCGCCCGACGCGCTGGCCGCCAAGCTGTCCCCCGAGGCGGCGGACCTCGCCGAGGACCACCGGCAGGTCGTCCGGCAGGAGGGCGAGCGCTGGTTCCGCGACTACTTCGAGAGCGGATCGGCCGCCATGGGACCGCGCGCGGTGGCGTCGTACCTGGTCATCTTCCACTGGAACCGGGCGAAGCTGCCGTCGGTGCGGCAGGCCCTGATCGCCGAGGCACTGCTGGCCCGTGAAGAGGGTGACGCGCGGTGACCACGATGAGCGAATCGGCCGTGCTCCGCGTCGCGGGGCTGCCCATCCGGCTCTGGCTGGCGGCCTCCTCCCCTGACCTGTTCGCGTGCGTACGCGCGCTGAACCACGTCCATGACGACTACCTCCGGGAGGCGTCCGACCTCGCCGGACGGCTCGGGGACGAGGTGGTGCCGAGGCCGGAGCTGCCGGCCGCGGCCCGGCGGGCGGTCCTCGCCGTACGGCGCCGCCTGCACCAGGGCCAGGCCCTCACCGGCGACCAGGCCCGCCGCCTGCGCGAGATCGTGACGGCCCCGGGCCTGACCGCCCGCCTGGACCGCGTGGCCTCGCTGTCCGCCGAGCTCCTGCGGCTGGAGGAGCAGGCCGGGGCCCAGGTCGAGAAGGAGCACGACCGCCTGCTGGCGGCACCGTGGCACCTGCTCGGCTCCGTGCCCGGCGGCCGGGCCTGCCTGACCCCCGACGTGCTCGCGGACATCGAGCGGCGGCTGGCCCAAGGCGAGCCGTGGACCTCCAAGAAGCTGCGCAGGCGCAGCGACTACCTCTGGCGGATGATCGCCCGCGGCGCGGTCAAGACCACGCCGCGGACCTGGCTGGGCCAGGTGTCACTGGTGCCCGTGGCGGAACAGTCGCCCGGCCTCTCGGTGAACGGCCAGGTCGCCGTCGACTGGACGGAGAACGTGCACGCCAGGAGGCTGGAGCTGGCACGATCGGCCGCGGACCGGCTGCGCCGGGATCACCGGCTGTCGATGACGCCCCTGCACCGGGTGGAGGGCGACCGCCTCGCGGTCTGGACGGTCGATCAGGCCTCCGCCACGCCCGACCTGCTCGCCTACCGGCTGCGGCGGAGCCCCGCGCTCGACCGCATCGTCGAGGCCCTGCGATCCGGCGTCCGCCCGGTGTCCGCGCTGGAGCCCGGCTCGCCCCCGGGTCTCGTCGGCAAGCTCGTCCGGCTCGGCGTGCTGGAGGTCTCGGCGCCGCTGAGACAGCGGCGCGGCCGATGGGAGAAGACCTCCGGCTCGACCGCCTCCGACGCCGGTGCCGGGTTCGTCGACGTGTACCGGCGCGCCGACGGCGCCTTCACCGCCGACCTGGCGGCCCTGCAGCGGGCCTTCGAGCAGTACCGCAGGCTCGGCCTGCTGATCGGCGAGGACGAGCCCAGGCCGGAGAGCAGGCTCCGGGAACGGATCGGCCCGCGACCGCGCCCCGTCATGGACGTGTTCGCCGAGGAACTGGCGGCCCGGACCGAGGAGGGAGAGCTGAACCACCGCGCTCTCCCGCAGAACGCCTGGCCACCGGCGCACCGCCCCGGCTCCGGCTACGCGCGGCTCCTGGACCTGATGGCCGCGTCGCCGGACACGGCACCCGTCATCGACATCACCCCGGCGATGCTCGACGCCGTCGGGGCACCGGACGCCCCGATCACCTGGCCGGTCGACTGCGTGGTCCGCCCGCTCCCCGGCGGCGGGTGGGTGCTGGACAACGCCGGCCCGGCCGCGGTCCTCGACGCGCGCTTCGTCGAGACGCTGCGGCGGCTGCACGGGACGGTGCCGGCCGCCGACGCCTACCGGGCGTTTCTCGCCGAGCTCGACCGAATCAGTGGCGTACCGTCAGTGGAGCTGCTGATTCCGCCGCTGGTACCGCAGGCCGCCAACGCAATCCGCAGGCCGAGGTACACCTCCCTCTGGACCGGCGACCCCGACCCCGGCCATTACGGCACGACGTGGCGTACCGGGGCGGCGCGGTACCTGCCGCTGGGAGAGCTCACCGCGCATCGTGAAGCGGATCGGGTCGTGATCTCCCACGCCGGGAGACCCGTACGGATCTGCACCCATGCGACGCGCAGCCCCCTGACGCCGTGGAGCGTGCTGACCCGGATCCTGTGCGCCGACTCCCAGCAGCATGCCCCCCGGTACCGCCGGTTGCGCTGCTCGCTCACCGCGTTCCCCGGACGCTCCTTCGTCCCCCGGATCACCGTGGCGGGATCGCTGGTGGTCTCCGCCGCGCAGTGGCGGATCGCCGCCGATCGGCTGGACCTCGTCGGCGGAGCCCTGGCCGGGCTCCGGGCGCTCAGCAGGCTGCGGGACCGGCTCGGGCTGCCCCGGTGGGTGTTCGTCGCCGGCCCGTCCGGATACCGGCCGCTGGCCTGCGACCTGGAAAGCCTGCGGGCGGTCCGGGTGTTCGAGCAGGCCCTCAAGGAGCTCGCGTCCGGGGACGAGCTCACCGTCACGGAGATGTTGCCCGCGGCCGACGAGCTGAGCGTGTCGGACCACGGTACCGAGCGCGTGGCCGCCGAGGTCGCCGTTCGATTGCCCCACGCGGTGCCGCCCACAGCGCTGGCGGCCGCCGCGGCCCAGATTTCGGCCGGAACGACGTGACCGGCCGGATGCCCGAAACACCCCGTCAAGGCAAGACAGAAAGGTGGCCAGCCATGTCCGAGAACACCACCCCCGAGCCCCAGGACATCCCCGAGCCCCAGGACGACGTCGAGGAACTGGTCGACGAGCTCGAGGTCCACAGCATTTCGGACCCCGCGTTCACCGACCCGTGCAGCGGAATGTGCACCGGGACCTGCTGAACCGCGATCGCCAGGGGCGCCGCGAACAGGCGGCGTCCTTGGCGATCCACATGTGAGCCGGCATCCGCTGAAAGGGCATCGTCGTGACATCGACCCACGTGCTCGAACGAGCCGCCGTGCAGGCGGTCGCCGAGACACTCCTTCGGGAATACGCCGTGCCGGCCGAGCCGGCGCAGAACAGGCCGGACTCCGGACCGGCCATCCTCGCCGCGCTGGCCGCCGGTGAGACTCGTCCGCCGGACGAGTCAGCCGCCTCCCGCGCCGTGGTCACGTGGCTGCGCGACTTCCGCAGCCCTCACTACCACCCGGGCCTTTTCGGCGGCGGCGCGTCGTCCAGGATGTTCGGCCTGCGGATCGCCGCCACGGCGTGGCCGCGGCTGAACGAGCCGCTGGCGAAACAGCGGGCCAGGCTCATCGAGTACGTGGCCGCCCCGCGCTGGCGGACCACGAAGGTCGGCTGGGAGGACTACGACCTCATCGTGGGCCCGGCAGGCGTCCTCGTGGCGTTCGCCATCGATCCCGGCATCGACGCCGCGGGCCGGGCACCGCTGATCGCCCGGCTGGCGCTGCTCTGCGAGGACGAGGCACTGTCCAGGTTGCGGGTGGGCCAGTACCAGGGCGAGAAGCTGCGCGGCTGGAACGTCGACCGCATCAATCTGGGCCTGGCCCACGGGCTGCCCGGCATCGTGACCGCTCTACGCGCCGCCGCCGACGCCGACGGGCTGAGCGAGGAGCTGAACGACCTGCTGCGCCGGCTCGCGGGCCGGCTGGTGGCCGAATCCTACGTAGACGACAGAGGTGTGATCACCTGGCCGTTCGGGACCACCCGGCTGGACGGCCATCGCGCGCCCAAGGGAGACGGGCGGCGGCAGGCGTGGTGCTACGGCTGTCCCGGCAACGCCTGGACGCTGTGGGAAGCCGCACGCGTGCTCGGCGACGACGACCTGGCCGCCTTCGCCCTCGAGTCGGCGCGATCGTTCCTGGCGGCGTACGACGATGACCTTTATCTGGACGACCTGGGCATCTGCCACGGGGCCGCCGGACTGATGCTCGTGTTCGACTCCTTCGCCCGATGCGCCGGGCTGCCGGAGGCGGCGAAACTCGCGGATCACCTGACGGACCACCTCATGGGCCGCCTCGACGAGCCCGCCGCGCTCGCGGAGACCGGCTGGTCATTACTGATGGGCGCACCCGGGATGCTGTCCGCGCTGCTGACGAGGAGCGGAGGTGACCGGCGATGGCTGGCCGCACTGGGACTGAGGTGACCCGCGGTCGCGGCGCGAGCGGCGTGCTGGAGGTGCTCCGCCTCCTGCCGCGCGTGTCGCTCCCGCTGACCGCTGCCCTGACCGCCGTCGTGCTCCTGCAGGCCCTGCTGAGCAGCGGATTCATGCTGGCCGGCGCCGCCGTCGTCGGAGACGTGGCAAGCCGTGCGGCCGGTGACGCGGGCCTCGCGCTGGATCTGGCCGTCTTCATCGCCGTCTTCGTGGCGCGGCTGGCCATCACGCCCGTCCAGGGGATGATCTCCGGCGAGCTGGCGCGACGGCTCAACGCGACGCTCGGCCAGACGACCCTCGAAGGAGCGCTCCGGCCGGTCGGCATCGGCCATCTCAGCGATCCCGACGTCGCCAACCGCATCCAGCTCGCGCAGGGACTGGCGACGGGCTATCCGCCCGGCGACGCCGTGACGTCTCTCACGAGGCTCGCGACCAGCAGGTTGAGCGGGCTCGCCGCGGCGATCCTGCTCGCCACCGTCGAATGGTGGCTGCCGCTGCCGCTGGCCGCCGCGTGGATCACGCTGTCCCGATGGCGGCTGCGCGAGGTCAGGAAGGCCGTGGACGCCGAGGAAGAGTCGATGCCCGCGCTCCGGCAGGCCGCCTACGCCCGGGATCTCGCGATCGGCGACGCCGCGGCCAAGGAGGTCAGGGTCTTCGGCTTCCAGGACTGGCTGCACGACCGCTTCACCCGGGCCTGGCTGGCCGGCATGGACACGCTGGCCGGGTCGGGCCGGCTGCCCAGCAGGACGGTGGGCCCGGTCGTGCTGGCGCTGTCCCATGCCGCCGTGTTCGCGTACCTGGCCTTCGCCGTGGTGGGCGGGCGGCTCGACGTGGAGTCGATCACCGTCGCCCTGCAGGCCATCGCGGCCATGGGCGCGCTGGGCTGGATCGGGGACATCCAGTGGATCCTGGCCCAGGCGAGCGCCACCGTGCCGCACGCCCTGGCGGTCGGCCGGCTCGGGGTGGAGGCCGAGCTCAGCCGGCCGGACACCGTCGCGCCGGACGAGCGGTGGCCCGCGCAGGGGATCCGGTTCGAGGACGTACGGTTCGGCTACCCCGACCGTCCGGTACTGAAGGGCCTGGACCTGAGCATCCCGGCAGGTTCGTCACTGGCGATCGTCGGTATGAACGGCGCGGGCAAGAGCACGCTGATCAAGTTGCTGGCCCGGCTCTACGACCCCGTCTCCGGCCGGATCACGGTCGACGGCGTGGACCTGCGTACCCTCGACCCGCTCGCCTGGCGCCGCCAGCTGGCGATCGTCTTCCAGGACTTCGTCCGCTACGAGCTCTCCTTGCGGGACAACGTCGGATTCGGACGGCTCGACGCCGACCGCTCCAACGGCGCGTTCGACCGTGCCGCCAAGCTCTCCGGCCTCAACGACTTCCTGCCCAGGCTCCCGGCGGGGTGGGACACCCCGCTCAGCCGCAGGTTCGAGGGCGGCACCGACCTGTCCGGCGGCCAGTGGCAGCGCGTCGCGCTGGCCCGCGCGCTGTTCGCGGTCGAGCACGGCGCCCGCGTGCTCGTCCTCGACGAGCCGACCGCCAACCTCGACGTGCGCGCCGAGGCCGAGATCTACCAGCACTTCCTGGAGATCACCCGCGGGCTCACCACGATCCTGGTGTCCCACCGGTTCGCCACGGTACGGCTGGCGGACCGGATCTGCGTGATCGACGGCGGCGAGGTCATCGAGTACGGCTCGCACGAGGAGCTGATGGCGCTCGACGGGCGGTACGCCCACCTGTTCACCCTGCAGAGCGCGCCGTTCAGGGAGGCCCGCCATGTCTGACCGAACCTCCCCGCGCGTCGCCGTCCGGGCCATGGCCCTGCTGATCGGGGCCGCCTTCAAGGCCGACGCCCCCAGGGCCGCCCTCGTCCTCGGGCTCGCGCCCGTGGTCGGCGCGGTCGCCGCCGTGACGGCGGTCGGCCTGCAGCGCATGGTGAACTCCGCGGTCGAGGCGGACCTGCCCGGCATGCTGGCCGCCGCCCTCATCCTGGCGGGCGCGCTCGTCGCCGGCCAGCTCGCGGGCACGGTCGCCGCGGACCTGCGCATCCGGCTCCAGCAGCGGGTCGGGCTTCTGCTCGACCAGCGCATCATGGCGATGACCAGCGGCCTGCCGCACCTGGACCACCACGAGTACCCTCCGTACCAGGACCAGCTCGAACTGCTCCGCAGCCACCGCACCTCGCTCGGCTCGGCCTTCGGGGCCCTGGTGGAGAACCTGCGGGCGATCGTCGCCTTCGGCTCCACCGTCGCGCTGCTGATGAGCGTCCGCCCGGAGTTCCTCCTCCTGCTGCTCCTGGCCCTGCCCACGGTGCTCGCCGTACGGCGCGGCGAGCAGGCCACCGCCAGAGCGGAGGAGACGACCGTGGCGCCGGCGCGGCTGCGGCAGGGGCTGTTCACGACCGCCTGCTCCCCGAGCGCGGCCAAGGAACTGCGGGTCTTCGGCCTGCAGGAGGAGATCGCCGGCCGCCACCGCGCCCTCTGGGAGCAGGTCGACAGGCCCCGGCGGCAGGCGGAGGCCCGTACGGCCGTGTGGACCTCCGTCGGCTGGCTGATCTTCGGCGCGGGCTTCGCCGGCGCGCTCTACCTCGTCGTCACGGCGGCGGTGGGGGGTCAGGCGAGCCCCGGTGACGTCGTCCTCACCATCGCGCTGGGCGGTCAGCTGACCGGCAGCGTCTCCGGGTTGATCCAGATGCTCGCCTGGATGCAGAAGACGCTGCGCGCCATGGGCTACTACCTGTGGCTGGACGACCACGCCAGGGCCCGCATCCGGCCGCGGGAGTCGGGCGCCCCCGCGCCCGCCGCCGGCTCCGACCTCGTCCTGGAGAACGTCTCCTTCAGCTACCCGGACGCCGCCCGGCCGGTCTTGCGGGACGTGTCGCTGCGGCTTCCCGCCGGCCGCACCGTGGCAGTCGTCGGCGAGAACGGCGCCGGGAAGACGACGCTGGTCAAGCTGCTGTGCCGGCTGTACGACCCCACCGCGGGCCGGATCACGTACGGCGGGAGCGACCTGGCCGGCTACGACGTCCAGGCCTGGCGCGACCGGGTGACGGCCTGCTTCCAGGACTTCTGCCGCCTGGAGTTCCTGCTGCAGGAGTCGGCCGGCATCGGCGACCTGCCCCGCATCGACGACGAGCCCGCCGTCAGGGACGCCCTCGACCGCGCGGGCGGGTCCGGCCTGCCCGGCCTGCTCCCCCATGGCCTGCGGACCCAGCTCGGCCCCACCTTCCCGGGCGGCACCGACCTGTCGGGCGGGCAGTGGCAGAAGGTCGCGCTGACCCGTTCGATGATGCGGGACGCGCCGATCCTCCGTGTCCTCGACGAGCCGGCCGCCAGCCTCGACCCGGCGAGCGAGTACGAGATCTTCCGGCGCTTCCAGATCGCCGCGAACCAGACGGAGAACGGCACGATCACGGTCTTCGTCTCCCACAGGTTCGCCACCGTGCGCACCGCCGACCTCATCGTGGTCCTGGACGGCGGCACGATCCGCGAGCTGGGCAGCCATGCGGAGCTCATGGCCCTGGACGGCCTGTACGCCACGCTCTACCGGCTGCACGCCAAGGGGTACGAGGAGACGAAGCCTTCGTGGACCGACGCCCTGGACAAGGACTTCGAGGACGCGCCACCGGTGGCGGCCGAACTCTAGGAGTAGCGCTCGCACACCGTGAACGCCACACTCCTGGTGGCCTTCGACGGTGTCAGCAGGTGGAAGACGATCGTGTGCCGGCCCGGTTCGAAGGCTCCGAAGGGGTTGCGCCGGTTCTTGGTCGTGCCGGTCACCCAGTCCGTCTTCCAGCCCTCGTCCTGGCCGTCCACCACCCAGCGGTAGCCGTACTCCACCTGCCTGCCTGACGGGCCCCTGAGCGAGGCGACCGGGAAGAGGCTGGGCGACCAGCAGCCCTTCTCGGTCCGCAGGCCGTCCAGCGTCAGCGACACCAGGCGTACGGTCCCCGCCGGCGCGGCCGTGGTCTTCGTGGCCTTCGTGGGCGTGGCCTTCGTGGGCGTGGGGGTCGGCCGGGCGCGGGAGACGGTGGGGGTGGAGCCGGCCGTCCTGGTGGGACGCACCTTCCTGACCGGCGCGCTGGGCGTTTTAGCGGGGGTCCTGGCAGGTTTCTCGGCCGACGCGCTGGGTGTGCCGGTGGCTCCCTGGCCCGCGGCCGAGGGTGAGGGCGCGGGTGTCGTCGCCACGCTGGGGGCGGCCGTCGTCGCCGGTGCGGGCATCCACATGATCGCCCCGGCCACCAGGGCCCCGGCCACCGCCAGTGCCCCGGCGCCCGCCAGCAGCGCCTTTCCGCGCGGGCGGCGGGCCACGGTGCCGTCCCGGCGGCTCGCGACCTCGCCCGTCGGGCCGGTGGGCGGGGCGCCGATGAGCCGGAGCAGGACGTCCTGCATGGCGGGCCGGGCGGCGGGGTCCTTGGCCAGGCAGGCCAGCACGATCGGGCGCAGCGGACCCGGCAGGTCGCCCAGGTACGGCTGGTCGTGCAGGATGCGCCGGATCACCGCGGGCAGCGAGTCGTTGCCGAACGGAGGCGTCCCGGTGGCGGCGAACACCATCACCGACGCCCACGCGAACACGTCCACCGCGGGACCGAGCGGGGCGCCCGCGAGCTGCTCGGGCGCCATGTACGCGGGCGTGCCGACGATGCTGCTCGTCACGGTCAGCGAATGGCCGGCCGCGCGGGCGATCCCGAAGTCGATGACCCGCGGCCCGTCCCGGCCGAGCAGCACGTTCGCGGGCTTGAAGTCGCGATGCACCACCCCGGCCCGGTGGATCGCCGCCAGCGCGGTCGCGGTCGCCACCGCGAGCCGCTGCAGGTCGGCGCCGAAGTGGCGACCGGCCTGATGGAGCGAGGGCCCCTCGACGTACTCGGTCACGATGTACGGCCGCCCGCCCAGCGAGGCGTCGAGCACCTGGGCGATGCAGAACGGCTCCACCCGGCGCGCCGCGTCGATCTCCTTGGCGAAGCGGTGGTCGTCGGCCAGTCCGTCCACCAGCACCTTCACCGCGACCCGCCGCCCGTCGGGCCCCTGCCCGAGGTAGACCACGCCCTGGCCGCCCACGCCCAGCCGCCCGAGCAGCCGGTAGGGGCCCACCGCCGGGGGATCCTCGGGCAGGAGCGGGTTCATCACTCGGTCCCGACCGGGCAGATGGTGAACGAGAGCGCCCTGGACGCCGTCGCGGGCGAGGTGACGCGGAGGGTGATCTTGTGAGGGCCGTTCGACGTCACGAGCGGGCCGACGACCTGCATGGTGTGGGATTCGGCGATGACGGACTCGGAGCGCTCGACCACGCGTCCGTCCAGGATCCATTCGTAGTGGAACCTGGTGGCCAGCTTGGTCCCCTCGACCAGGCCGAAGGTGTTGGTCTGGCCGATCTGGCAGTCCTGGGTGTTGGCCTTCCTGGCGCCCATGGCCCGGATCCACACCACCCGGAAGGAGCCACCGCCCGACGAGGGCTTCGCCGACGCGGTCGTCGGCTTGGGAGCGGGCTGCGTCGGCTTCACGGTCTTCTTCACGGTCGGGGTCACCGGCTCCGACGGGCTCCTGCTCCTTTTCGGACGCTGGCGCGCTTTGGTCGCAGTCGAAGTCGGAGTCGAAGTCGAAGTCGAAGCGGGAGCCGGGGTCGAGGTCCGGGCCGGCGTCCCGGCGGAGGTCAACGCCAGTGCCTGCGTACTCGGCCGCTGCGGCTGGAACCGGACGTTCGTGGCCGCCCAGGCGACGGCGCCCGCGACCGCCAGCGCCCCCACCCCGGAGACGACCGCGATGACCGCTGTCCCCTTCCCGCGCCGCCGCCGTCCCGGGACCGTGGACACGCCGCTGCCCCCGCCGGCCCCGGCCGGAGGCCCGGGGGCCTGCCCGCCCAGGAGCCACAGCAACACGTCCTGCATGCTCGGCCGGTGGGCCGGATCCTTGGCCAGGCACGCCAGGAGGATCGTGCGCAGCGGTTGCGGCAGGTCGCCGACCTGCGGCTCGTTGTGCAGGATGCGGTTGATCACCGCGGGCAGCGAGTCCTCGCCGAACGGAGGCGTCCCGGTGGCGGCGAACACCATCACCGACGCCCACGCGAACACGTCCACGGCCGGCCCGATCCGCTCACCGGCGAGCTGCTCGGGCGCCATGTACGCGGGCGTCCCCACGATGCTGCTGGTGGCCGTCGCCCCGGCTTCGACGGACCGGGCGATCCCGAAGTCGATCACCCGCGGCCCGCCCTGCCCGAGCAGCACGTTGGCGGGCTTGAAGTCGCGGTGGACGATGCCCGCCTGGTGGATGGCAGCCAGCGCGGTCGCGGTCGCCACCGCGAGCCGCTGCAGGTCGGCACCGACGTGACGACCTGCCTGCTGGAGCGAGGGCCCTTCGACGTACTCGGTCACGATGTACGGCCGCGGGCCCAGCGAGGCGTCGAGCACCTGGGCGATGCAGAACGGCTCCACCCGGCGCGCCGCGTCGATCTCCTTGGCGAACCGCTCGTCGGCGAGCCCTTCGCGCAGCACTTTGATCGCGACCGGGCGACCGTCGGGCCCCTGGCTCAGGTAGACCACCCCTTGGCCGCCCGCACCCAGCCGCCCGAACAGCCGGTAGGGCCCCACGGCCGTGGGATCGCCCTCCCGCAGAGGCTCGACGCGCGACATGGGACTCCTGTGACGACAGTAGGGGATCTTCGGCACCATAGCGGGAAATGTCAGACGCAGTGAGCCAGTCAGGTAAACCCGCGCGAGATCAGGCCACAGCGCCCGGCCCGCCGCCGGCACCATGATCCTCGAATGCCTGCGCCCTTACAGCTCACGAACGCCGGATGACCCGGCCGCTCGACCGCTCCCGCAGCATCCTGGCTAGGTGCCGGTCGAGGCGGGGGTGGGGGCGGTGGAGGAGCGGCGCAGGTCCGGGGTGGACGCGCCCACCGCGGCGACGGCGGCGAGGCAGAGCAGGCCGCCGCTGATCAGGGCCGCCGCCCCCGAGGTGGCGTCCGCGACAAGGCCTCCGCGCATGTTGCCGAGGTCGGGGCCGGCCTGCCCGACGATCTGTTCGGCGGCGCTGACCCGGCCGAGCAGCTCGTTCGGGGTGTGCAGCTGGACGATCGTGCTCCGGGACACCACGGAGACGGTGTCGGCGGCGCCGGCCAGGACGAGGAAGGCCAGCCCGGCCCACGGGTCGGTCGACACGCCGAACAGCGCGAGCGCCCCGCCCCACGTGGCCGATCCGGCGAGCATGACCACGCCGGGCCGGGGCAGCCGGGTGAAGGTCCCGGAGAAGACGGAGGCCACGACGCCACCGACGGCTATGGCCGTGAGGAACAGCCCGAGCGTGCGCGGGTCGCCGCCGAACCGCTCCGCGTTGATCAAGGGGAACAGGCTGATCGGCATGGACAGCACCGTGGTGGCGAGGTCGGTGAGCAGGGCTCCGCGAACGACGGGAGTGCGGGACAGGAAGGCCAGGCCGTCCAGCACGCCGCGCAGTCCGGGGCGGGCGGGCGCGCCCTCGGGACTCATCCGCGGCAGACCGATCACGCCGTAGAAGGCGGCGACGAAGGTGAGCGTGTCGATCAGGTAGCAGCCGCCGACGCCCAGCGCGCCCACGATCAGCCCGCCCAGCGCGGGGCCCGTCAGCATGGCGCCCTGGAAGGAGATACGTCTCAGCGCCAGCCCGGCGGCCAGCTGGTGCTTGGGCAGGAGGTGCGCGATGAACGTACGCGAGGCCGGGCCTCCGACAGCGCCGAAGCAGGAATGCGCGACCACCAGCCCCAGGATCCCGGCGGGCGGGAGGGGCCCGAAGAAGCCCTGGAGCGTGAGAAGGAGCGAGCACACGGCATGCCCGATGGTCGTGATCAGGCAGAGCCTCCGGCGATCCACCCGGTCGACGAGCGATCCGGCGAACAGCCCGAGCACCACGAGCGGGATCGCCTGCGCCAGGCCGACGGCGCCGGTCCACGCGGTGCTGCCGGTCATCTCCCAGACCTGGAACATCACCGCGACGATCGTCATCTGGCTGCCGAAACCGGACAGGGCCTGGCCGATCCATAACCGCCGGAACCGCGGCGACGACCGGAGCGGGGTCACGTCGAGCAGCGTGCTCCTCAGCCCCATTCGGGGTCCTGTGCCAGCTTCTCGGCGATCCGGTCGTGGAAGCTCCTGCGTTCGAGGGCCTGCTCGATGTCGGTGACGACCCGGGAGAGCGGATAGGGGAGCTCGGCCTCGAGGTCGGCGAGGGCGGCCTCGGTGGCCCGCCACTCCGCTGCCAGGCGGCCGATGACGCCGCGGGCGCGGTCGGTGAGCGTCACCTTCTTGCTGCGCGCGTCGTCGCCCGCGACGGTCTCGACCCAGCCGGCCTCGCGCATCGCGGCCACCTTCTGGCTGAGCGCGGAATGCGTCCGGTTGACCGACTCGGCCAGCTCGGTGATGGTCATCGGTCCGCGGGCGTGCAGCCGGAGCAGCTCCATCACGTAGCTCGGCTTGAGCCCCTCGATCCGCTCCTCGGCGTAGATCCGGGCGATGTCGGCGTCCATCGACGCCTGGAGCAGCCGCAGCGGACGCCAGAGGCTCTGCCTGCTGAGGTCGAGCTCATGGGGATCGGCCATGAGCAAATCGTAACAGCGCTTATATAAGTACTGTTAGATGTCAGGCATGGCGCCGCACCCGTTCGTACGCGCACCTGGCCGACCGGCCTCGCCGGAGGCGGCGGCGAGCGGTGGCCGGACCGCAGCAAGGTGGCACGAACACGGGCGTGGTGCGAGGCGGACGCCGTCGGCGGGACAGATACCGCCCCACGTTCCGCCGCAGGATGACGGTGCCGGCCAGCACCACCAAGGCGATGAGGAAGGCGCTTTCGGCCACTTTTCTCGCCTCCTTACAGCGACTGCTCTTCGCACGACACTCGGCGCAGAAGCTATATATCCGCCACAGGGCCGCTACAGAGCTTCAGGCTCCCGGCCAGTTTCTGAGCAGGACGTCCAGCGCGTCCAGGGCCCTGGACCACGACACGTCCGCGCTGCGCGGGTTGGTGGCGAACCGGCCCGTCGTCTCCAGGGACACGTATCCATGGAAAGTGCCGCCCAGCAGCCGTATCGCGTCCGTCTGGTCGGGGTCCGACAGGTCGTAGCCGCGCAGGAGCGCCCGCGCCAGCTCCGAGTGCCGGCCCGCCGCGCTGGTGGCCGCCGTCACCGGGTCGAGTTCGAGCTGCGTCGCGGCGTACCTGCCCGGGTGCTCCTTCGCGTAGTCCCGGTAGGCGTTGGCGAAGGCCACCAGCGCCTCCTTGCCCGCCCGGCCGGCCAGCGCGGCGGCGACCCTGTCGGCGAGCTCCCCCATGGCCAGCTCCCGCACCCTGAACCGCAGGTCCTGCGCGTCCTTGACGTGCGCGTACAGGGCCGCGGGCTTGACACCGAACCCGCGCGCGAGCGCCGAGACGGTCACGTTCTGGAAGCCGATCTCGTCGGCCAGGTCCGCCGCCGCGCTGGTCAGCCGCTCCGGGGTCACTCCCGCCCGCGCCATGCGCCCACCTTTCTTACACCCTTTAAGTATTTGCATAATAGCCTTAAGGAGAGCTAGCCTCGCCGCTCATGAGACCAGTCACCGAGCGGGATATCCGCGCATCGTTCATCAACTGCTCCAAGGGCGAGACCCAGCGCCTCAGCATGCCCAGGGACTTCACGCAGAGCCCCTGGGAAGACCTCGACTTCCTCGGGTGGCGAGATCCGGGCGCGCCCGAACGCGCCTACCTGGTGGCCGAACGCGACGGCTCCTTCGTCGGGATCGCGCTCCGGGTGACGTCCGGCTCGTCGCGCGGCTTCACCTCGCGCAGCATGTGCTCGCTGTGCCTGACCATGCACACCAGCGGCGGCGTCGCGCTGATGACCGCGCGCCGGACCGGCGAGGCCGGCCGTCAGGGCAACTCGGTCGGGCAGTATCTGTGCACCGACCTCGACTGCTCCCTGTACGTACGCGGCAAGAAGAAGGCCGCAAGCGACGGGGCCATCGACGAGTCACTCAGCCTGCCGGAGAAGGTCGCCCGCACCCGGGCCAACCTGTTCGCCTTCCTGGCCAAGGTGTGACCGGCGGCGGTCGGTGTGCGTGGTGTGGACGGCGGGCCAGCCCTCGGAGGCGGGCTCCCGGCACAGGCCGTTGAGGGTGGCGCGGATGACGCGTTCGGCCTGGAGGTCGAAGGCCCGGGCGTCGTCGACGCGGATCAGACCGTCTATGAGCAGGACCGCGAGGCCGTGGATCGGCGCCCAGACGACGAACTCGGCCCCCGGGCGCGACGCCGCCGGGAGGGCGCCGAGGTCGGCGAGGCGGTCGAGCTCGGCCGTCAGGACGTCGTGCGGGTGGCGCGAGACGCGCGAGTCCGGGCCGGTGGCGCCGGCCCCGAAGACGAGGCGGGCCACGGCCGGATCCTCGACCGCCCAGTGCAGGTAGCCGCGACCGAGGGCGATCAGGCGCCGCAGAGGATCGGCGGTCTCGCCGACGGGCGCCCGCGGACCGGCACCTGCACCGCTCAGCTCGCCGGCCTGTTCGCAGGCGTCCGCCAGGAGGTCGCCGAGGTGGGAGAGGATCCGTTCGGACAGGGCGCGGACGAGCGTGTCGCGCGAGGCGAAGTGGTGGTAGGCGGCGCTGGGGCTGACGCCGACCCGGGCGGAGGCCTCGCGTAGCGACCAGCCGTCGGCCCCGCGCTCGCGGACGAGCTCCTCGGCGGCGTCCAGGAGTGCCGCGCGCAGGTCGCCGTGGTGGTAACGCCCCTTCGCCATGAGCCGATCTTAACACCGGTCAGATCCGTGTTACGCTGCGCGAAAAGCCATCTCAACACTGTTCAGATTGGAGTGGGTCATGTGCCCCACCGCGTCTTCGCCGTCCGCCGGACAGAGCGTCGTGCCGGACGTCCGGCAGAGCCCGCCGCCGATCGTGCGGGGCGAGCCGGTCGAGGTGGCCGACGGCGTGTACGTCATCCCGGACGGCCGCGTCGAGCTCGTCCCCAACGTGGGCATCGTCGTGGGCGAGCGGGCCGCGCTGGTGATCGACACCGGCATGGGACCCCGCAACGGCGCTCACGTCCTGGAACAGGCCCGCCTCCTGGCCGGCGACCGGCGCCTGTACCTGACCGTCACCCACTTCCACCCCGAGCACGGCTTCGGCGCGCAGGCCTTCCAGGGGGCCGCGACCATCGTCTACAACGCCGCCCAGCGCGCCGAGCTGCGCCGCAAGGGCGCGGCCTACCTCGACATGTTCAAGGGGCTGAGCCCCGCCGTAGCGGCCGAGCTCCAGGACGTCACCCTCGTCGAACCCGACCTCGTCTACGACGGCGAGGCGGAGCTCGACCTCGGCGGCCGGACCGCGGTCCTGCGCACCGCCGGCCCGGCGCACACCGCCTCCGACCAGATCATCCTCGTCGACGACCGCATCCTCTTCGGCGGCGACCTGTTCGAGACCCGCATCTTCCCGATCACCCCGTACCTTCCGCCCCATGACGTCGACGTCGACGGCGCCCGCTGGATCGACGTTCTCGACCGGCTCATCGCCCTCTCCCCCGAGGTCGTCGTCCCCGGCCACGGCGAGGTGACCGACGCCTCCCTGCTCCACGACGTCCGCGACTACCTCGCCTACGTCCGCGCCGAGGCCGCCCGCCTGCGTTCCTCCGGCGCCTCCGAGGAGGAGACCGCGGCGGCGATCGACCAGGCCGCCCGCGCCCGCTGGACCACCTGGGAACGTCCCGAGTGGATCGGCTTCGCCGCCCGCGCCTTCTACCACGAGGCCGCCTCATAGCGCCTGGACCTGCGGCGACGCCGGGCACGGAGCACAGGCCATACCGACCGGGGTAGCGCAGGCCGCACCTCGGTCGGGGCGCGGGATCGACGCGCTGCGCAGCCCCTCCGTGCGCGCTGTCGCCGATCTGGCGGTGCAGTCGCAGTTCTCGCACTACTTCGTCGCGGGCACGGCGCTGTGCGTCGTCCACCGGTACGGCCCGATCATCGCGGTCCGCCTCGGCAACGCCGTCCACCGCGGCGTCGAGTTCGACGGCAGGGTCGCCGCCCGCCAACCACACCGAGATCGCGTCAGGCGTCGTGGTGACCGTCGTCATCGCGACGCCCCTGATCCCGCTGCGCGTCACGCGCGGCCCGGGCCGGCCCTGGTTCGCGATCGCCGATTCACACCCTTGTCGAACGCCCGCCGACCCCGGCGCCGAAGCGGGCCTTGACCCCCGGGGCAATGGCGCGGCAATCCCCCGCGGATAATGGTCGGCGGGACCGCCATAAAATCACTACATTACCGCCATACGAATTCAGAAGGACATCGGTCCATCTTCACCAGAGACCCGATAAGGGCGCCATAAATTCACCCGGAAAGCCGCTCTGGCCTGGGATTACGCGAGCGCTGGCGGTGTCCGGAAATGCGGGTCCGTAGAACGCGTCACCGCTTACAGAAGGGCGCGAAGGGTGCGACTCCGAATGCGATTTGAGCACCGATCCGAATGGCTGTCCAGACCCTTGTGGAGTGAATTCCGATCATCTACTGTCCAGGTGATCAAATCACTCACCCGCGCACTCGGGAGGCCCAATTGCGCCGATTAACGACCGCCGTCGCCCTTTCGGCGGTGCTGATCCCCTTCCTCTCTCCCGAGGCCTCCGCCTCCACCTCCACCGTCGCCGAGCCGCCCCCGGCCGAGGTTCAGGAGGTCGGCCCCGGTCAGTACTTCGCCGACTCCGGCACCTTCAAGATCGCCGAATCGGACGTGTCCTTCGCCGCGATCGGCCGCCGGCACGGCGTGGCCGCGGCCAACGGTGATCTGGCCCGGCCGCAGTCGGCCCCCGCCACCCGCCCCGAGCTGGCCGTCTTCGGGCCCGGCTGGCAAGGGGAGTTCCTCGGCGGGGCGATCAACCGGAAGCTGGAGGTCCAGAACGGCGCCGTCGTCGTCACGGACCTGGAAGAAGGGGGTTCGACCCGCTACGACCTGAAGAGCAGCGTCTCGCTGCCGGGCGGCGGCGGCATCAACACCTACGAGGACGCCACCGGCGCCAAGCTCACCGAGACGACCAAGTGGGACGCGACCGCCGGCGCGATGCGTACCACGATGGCCGAGGCGATCACGGTGGATCCGACCACCCAGGACGCCGGTGACGACACCTTCACCGACGCCAACGGCAACCCCGTCAGCGCGGCCGACCTCAAGTTCAACTACACCTGGGCGCAGCCGGCGGGCCTGCAGAGCACCGACACCTGGCGGGTGACCAGCGTCGGCACCACCGCGTACGGCAAGTCGACGGTCGGCTACGACACCCAGGGCCGCATCAGCACCATCAAGGAACCGGCCGGGGCCGAAGCCCCCGAGACCACCCTCGCGTTCACCTACGCCACGTCGACCACGGCCGGCACCTCCTCGCTCGGCGACTTCACGGGCCGGCTCAAGGAGGTCACGGTCACCCTCGGCACCGAGGCGCCGCAGACCGCGGCCCGCTACGCGTACGACCTGTCCGGGCTGCTGCGCACGGTGTCCGACCCCAGCGACGGCACCACCCAGGCGACCTACGCCTACGACGAGATCGGCCGCCTGACGTCGATCGACTCGCGCAGCAACGGCGCGTGGCAGCTGAGCTTCCCGGCGGGCAGCGCGGTCCCCCAGGCGACCTCCGTCGACGCCGACCGGCCGACCGCCGACACGCCGATCGAGGGCTCGGGAGGGATCCCCAGCCCCGTGACCCCGGAGCCGCCGCCGGGCGACTTCATCCCGGGCGGCATCGACGGCACGCAGGCCTATCCGAAGTACTGCCCCACGGCCAAGGACTGGATGTGGTGGACCAAGATCGGCTGCATGGCCTACGCGGCGCACTACGGCTGGCACAGCCCGAGCTGGAAGCGGACCGCCAGCGGCTTCAAGGTCATGGGCATCAACCACGACCACTGCACGCAGGCTCCGGACCGCCCCAGCGGCTTCGACTACCGGCCGGCCTGTGACTCGCACGACTACGGGTACGGGCTGATCGGCAACACGTACAAGAAGTACAAGTACTACCTCGACCGCAGCCGCAAGGCCGACGTGGACAACAGGTTCTACATCACGCTGCGCGACAAGGTGTGCGGCGGTTACTTCATCCTGGTCCGCGGGGCCTGCCGGCGGATCGCCCTCGTCTACTGGGCCGCCGTCCGCGTCAAGGGCAACCCCAAGAACGGCGCGAACGCGACGTAACCACTCGCTGTGACCCCAGAGGCCGGACGGCGGGATCGATCGCCGTCCGGCCACCCCCTCATGTCGGCGTCGTCACCATGGAACTCTTAACGTAAGGCGCGATATGTCATGAAATTTCCGGTCTTATCCTGCGTCATCGTGGCATTCGCGGCCACGACGCTCGTGAGCGTGCCGGCCCACGCGGCCTCGGCGAATCTGGAGAAGCAAACCACCCAGCAGGTCACCGCGGCGGCGCCGACGGTGGAGCCCGAGCTGCGCACCAAGCTGGCCGCCGGCGGCAAACTCCGGGTGAACGTGGTCACCAAGTCCCGGACCGACCTGCCCGACGCCTCCGCCAACGGCCAGGTCCTGCAGACCTCCTCCCGCTTCCCCATGGTCACCCTGCGCGTGGACGCGGCGGCCGTGGACCGGCTGTCCAAGCTCGCCAACGTGGTCAGCGTCACCGAGGACAAGCCCGTACCCCCGGTGCTGGCCCAGAGCATCCCCCTGATCGGCGGGGACCGCACCCGCGCCGCGGGCATGACCGGCGCCGGCAGCGTCGTCGCCGTCCTGGACACGGGCGTCGCCGTCAACCACCCCTTCCTGGGCAGCCGCGTCCTCGAAGAGGCCTGCTTCTCCCCCGTCGACGCCGACTACTCGGCCACCAGCCTGTGCCCCGACGGCAACGCCGAGCAGGAAGGACCCGGCGCGGCCGACACCGACACCGGCCCCTGCGCCGACGTCGCCCTCGACTGCGACCACGGCACCCACGTGGCCGGCATCGCCATCGGCAACGGCCAGAACGTCACCGGGGCCCCGCCCGCCGGCGTCGCCCCCGCCGCCGAACTCGTCGCCATCCAGGTCTTCAGCAAGTTCACCTCCGAGGACTTCTGCGGCGCCGGCGCGGCCCCCTGCGTGCTCAGTTTCACCAGCGCCCAGATCGCCGGCCTGGAGAAGGTCCTGGAGCTGCAGGAGGGCGGCACCCCCATCGTGGCCGCCAACCTGAGCCTCGGCAGCGGCCGCTACACCGCCGCCTGCGACTCCGACCCCCGCAAACCCGCCATCGACGCCCTCCTGGCGGCCGGCGTGGCCACCGTCATCGCCTCCGGCAACAACGGCTACGGCGACGGCATCAGCGCGCCGGCCTGCGTCTCCTCGGCCATCGCCGTCGGCAGCACCACCGACACGGACACCCCGTCCACGTTCAGCAACCGCGGCACCCTGCTGGACCTGTTCGCCCCGGGCACCGACATCGTCTCCTCCATCCCCGGCAACAAGTACGCCTCCATGAGCGGCACCTCCATGGCCGCCCCCCACGTCACCGGCGCCCTGGCCGTGATGCGCCAGGCCCAGCCCACCACCGCCGTCTCCCAGCTGGTGACCACCCTGAAGTCCACCGGCAAGGTCATCACCTACACCGGCGCCACCACCCCCCGCATCCAGCTCGACACCGCCGTGCTCGGCGGCACCAACCCCACCCCGGACCCCGACGCGGACCCGTGGCCGCTGCCCAACTACACCAACGGGACCGACTACGCCATCCCCGACCACGGCTACGTGGAATCGAAGATCGTGGTCAACGACCTCATCGGCAGCGCACCCGCCAACATCGAGGTCTACATCGACATCCACCACACCTGGCGCGGCGAGATCAAGGCCGACCTGATCGCCCCGGACGGGAAGGTCTACCCGCTGCGGGCGCCCGCCCCCAACGACAGCGCCGACATCATCCACGAGACCTATCACGTCAACGCCAGCGCCTCCCCGGTGAAGGGCACCTGGAAGCTGCGCGCCCAGGACGTCGAATGGCTCGACACCGGCTACATCGACAGCTGGACCATCAGGCTGCCCTGCTTCGGCGCCTGGGACGACGTGCCCATCCCCGACCCCGGCAGCGCGGACTCCCAGATCGTGGTCGGCTGGCTCTCCGGCAACGCCCCCTCCAACGTGACCGTCTACGTCGAGATCAACCACACCTGGCGCGGTGACCTCAAGCTCGACCTGGTCGCCCCGGACGGCAAGGCCTACCCGCTACGGGCACCGGCACCCAAGGACGACGCCGACGTCCTGAACGAGACCTATCACGTCAACGCCAGCACCTCACCAGCCAGCGGCAGCTGGAAACTCCGCGTCGAAGACGTCACATCCGGCGACAAGGGCTACATCAACGGATGGACGCTCACCCAGTGAGGGAACGCGGCGGCCCGCCGAGCCGCCGCGCACCCTCGACCAGCTCGGCGACGTCGGCGGCCGCCGCGAAGCCGAGCCGCAGGTAGCCGCCCGGAGCCTCCGCGGCGAAGTAGTCGCCGCCCGCGCTGATGACCACGCCCCGCGCCCGCGCCGCCTCGACGGCGGCGTGGTCGTGGCCCGCGCTCATCCGCACCCACAGGTGCAGCCCTCCGGTGGGGATCTGCCCGGGCACCCAGCCGGGGACCTCGCGGGCGAGCGCGGTGACCAGCGCGGCGCAGCGTTCGCGCAGCGCGTGGGCCAGGGCACGCAGGTGCCGGTCCCAGGCCGGGGTGCTGAGCAGCTCGACGGCCGCCTCCTGGAGGGGGCGCGCGATGAAGAAGTCGTCGACCCGCCGCATCGCGCGCAGCCGTTCCATCACCGGGCCCCTGGCGATGACCGCGCCGATGCGCAGGCTGGGCGAGGCGGGCTTGGTCAAAGAGGTCACGTGGACCACGGTGCCGTCGCGGTCGTCGGCGACGAGCGCGCGGGGCACCGGCGCGCCGTGCCCGAGGTGGCGCGCGAAGTCGTCCTCGACCAGGAAGGCGCCGGCCGCGCGGGCCACGTCGACCACCTGCCGGCGGCGCTCGGGCGAGAGCACGGCGCCGGTCGGGTTGTGGAAGGTCGGCTGGCAGTACAGCAGCCGGGCCCCGGTCGTGGCGAAGGCGTCGGCCAGCAGGTCGGGCCGGATGCCGTCGCCGTCCAGAGGCACGGGTACGGGTCGCAGCCCCGCCGCGCGGGCGGCCACCAGCGCGCCCGGATAGGTGGGCGATTCGACCAGGATCGGGCTGCCGGGCGCGGCGATGGCACGGAACACCATGGAAAGGGCGCTCTGCCCGCCGCTGGTGATCAGCACGTCGTCGGAGCCGACGTCGCCGCCGGCCTGCCGGGCGAAGATCGTACGCAACGGCGCCAGGCCGGCCACCGGCGCGCGATCCCACGCGTCCGGGCGGCGCGCCGCGCGGGCCAGGGCGGCGGCCAGTGCCTTGACGGGCTGCAGGGAGCTGTGCAGGTAGCCGCCGGCCATCGTGATGGCGCCGGGCGGCGGGCCGAGCAGCTCGCCCGCCGTCAGCGCGGGCATGCTGCGGTCCGCGAGCACGACCGTCTGCCAGGAGGTGTCCCCCATGCCGTCGGCGGACCGGTCGCGGCGCGCCGCGACGAAGGTGCCGCTGCCTGGCCGGGTCACCACCGCCCCCTCGGCGGCCAGCAGGGCGAAGGCCCGCGTCACCGTCACGGGGCTCACTCCGTGGCGGCGCACCAGGTCGCGGGCGCTGGGCAGCCGGTCGCCCGCGGCCAGCCCGGCGATCTCCGCCCGCAGGCTCGTGACGAGAGCCTCAGTAATGTTACTCTCGGACATGAGAGACAAGAGTAACGCTTTCCACTTTTCACCGGAAACGCTTCGATCCCTCCGAGCCGACACCCCGGGCTGCGAATCGGTGGTGCACTTCAACAACGCCGGCTGCGGCCTGCTGGCCAGGCCGGTGCTCGAGGCGATGCTCTCCCATCTGCGGCTCGAAGCGGCCATCGGCGGATACGAGGCGGCCGCGGCCCGGCAGGTGGAGGTCCGCGACTTCTACGCCGCGACGGCCGGGCTCCTCAACTGCTCCCCCGAGAACATCGCCTTCGCCGGGAGCGCGACCGACGCCTACACCAGGGCGCTGTCCGCCATCCCGTTCGAGCGCGGCGACGTCATCCTCACCACGCGCAACGACTTCATCTCCAACCAGATCGCCTTCCTGTCCCTGCGCAAGAGGTTCGGCGTCGAGATCGTGCACGCCCCGGACCACGCCGACGGCAGCGGCGTCGACGTCGAGGCGATGGCCGCGCTCATGCGCTCGCGGCGGCCCCGGCTGGTCGCCGTGACCCACGTGCCCACCAACTCCGGCCTGGTCCAGCCGGTCTCCGAGATCGGCCGCCACTGCCGTGAGCTGGACCTGCTGTATCTCGTGGACGCCTGCCAGACGGTCGGCCAGTACGAGATCGACGTCGAGGAGATCGGCTGCGACCTGCTCACCGCCACGTGCCGCAAATTCCTGCGCGGCCCGCGCGGCTCGGGCTTCCTCTACGTCTCCGACCGGGTCCTGCGCGCCGGCTACGAGCCGCTGTTCATCGACATGTACGGCGCCCGCTGGGTCGAGCCGGGGCGCTACCGCCCGGTCGAGACCGCCGCGCGCTTCGAGGACTGGGAGTTCCCCTACTCGGCCGTGATCGGCAGCGCGGTGGCCACCAGGTACGCCCTCCAGGTCGGCGTGCACCGCATCGCCGAGCGCACGCCCGCGCTCGCGGCCCGGCTGCGTGACCGGCTGGCGGACGTCCCCGGCGTCCGGCTCCTCGATGGCGGCACGCGGCCGGCGGCCCTGGTCACCTTCGAGATCGAAGGCTGGCAGCCGCAGCCCTTCAAGGAGGCCATGGACGCGCGGGGGATCAACTCCGCCCTCAGCTTCCGCGAGTTCGCCCAGTACGACTTCGGCGACAAGGACGTGGAGTGGGCCCTTCGCCTGTCACCGCACTACTACAACACCGAGGAGGAGGTGGACCGGGTCGCCGCCGCGGTCGCCGAGCTCAGCCTCACCGCCGCCCGGCGGTGAGGCTGAGGGCCCGCACTCAGAAGTACGTGGGCAGGCGGGGCGTGTAGTGCTCCTCCAGTGACGTGACCTCGTCGTCGGTGAGCTTGACGTCCAGCGCCGCGCCCGCGTCGGCCAGATGGCGCGCCTTCGTGGCGCCCACGATGGGCGCGCTGACGACCGGGTTGTTCAGCACCCAGGCCATGGCCACCTGCGCCATCGAGACGCCACGCGCCTGCGCGATCCGCTGGACGGCGTCCACGATGGCCTTGTCGCCCTCGAGGAACAGCGGCCGGCCCTGGCGGTCGGTCGTCGGGTTGGTCGCGGCGCGGCTGGTGCCCTTCTCCCCCCAGGGACGGGCGAGCAGGCCCGCGGCGAGCGGGCTCCACGGCATGCTGCCCACGCCCTGGTCGGCGAGCAGGCCGAACATCTCCCGCTCCTCCTCCCGCTGGACCAGGCTGTACTGGTCCTGCATGGAGACGAACCGGCTCCACCCGTTCGCCTGCGCGACGTGCTGCATCGTGGCGAACTGCCAGGCCCACATCGACGAGGCGCCGATGTAACGGGCCTTGCCCGCCTTGACGACGTCGTGCAGGGCCTCCATCGTCTCCTCCACCGGCGTCTCGGGGTCGAAACGGTGGATCTGGTAGAGGTCGACGTAGTCCGTGCCGAGGCGGCTCAGGGAGGCGTCGATCTGCTCCATGATCGCCTTACGGGACAGCCCGGCGCCGCCGGGGCCCTGATGGATCGGGAAGAACACCTTGGTCGCCAGGACGATGTCGTCGCGGCGCGTGTACTTCTTCAGCGCGCGCCCGACGATCTCCTCCGACGCGCCCATCCCGTAGACGTTGGCGGTGTCCCAGAAGGTGACGCCGAGCTCGACCGCCTGCCGGAAGATCGGCTCAGCCCCCTCGTCGTCGAGCGCCCACGGCGTCCACTCCCCGGACACCCCGAAGCTCATGCAGCCGAGCGCGATCCGGCTCACTTTCAGGCCCGACGACCCCAGACGGGTGTACTCCATCTGCTATCTCTTTCCTCGCGAAACCGCAGTTCGACGGGGAGGCGGCCGCCCCCACCGGGGGAGGACACCTCCTCGACCGTCCATCCTGCGCGCGGCGGGCGCGCGCCGGCAGGGCGGGCTGTTCGGGGGTGTGACAGGGCCCCCCAACGCAGCCGCCGCGCAGGTCAGGGCCCGGCAGACTGGAAGGTATGGCACGTGAGCAACGGGACGGCAGTGGCGGCAGCGAGCTGGGACGTTTCCTGCGCGCACGCCGCACCCGGGTGACCCCGGGCGAGGTCGGCCTGACGGTCGGCCCGGGCCTGCGGCGCGAGGAGCTGGCCACCCTGGCCGGGGTCAGCGTCGACTATTACGTCAGGCTGGAGCGCGGCAGGGAGACCCGGCCCAGCCCGGCCGTCGTCGACGCCCTGGCCCGCGCGCTCCTGCTGGACGAGATCGAGCACGAGCACCTGCGCAGCCTGGCCGCGCGCGCCGCCCTCGCGCTCGCGGAGGCGGCCACGCGGGTCGCCGACAACCCCGACGGCGTCCCCGACGCGGTGTGGCAGGAGGCCGCGGCCCACTACGACGAGGAGGCGCTGGCCGCCCTGGTCATGGCGATCTCGGCGATCAACGTCTGGAACCGCATCAACATCACCCTCCGCAACGCCCCGGCCCAGCACCTCGCTATCGAGCAAACGCTTGGTAGAGTCAGGACGTGCTGCTCGATGACAAGGTCGCGGTCGTCACCGGGGCGGGCCCCGGGCTGGGGCGGACCCTGGCGCGCCTGCTGGGCGAGGAGGGCGCCAGGGTCGTCGTGGCCGCCCGCACCGCGGCCACCGTCGAGCGGATCGCCGCCGAGGTGCCGGGCGCGCTGGCCGTGCCCGCCGACGTGACCAGGACAAAGGACGTACGGCGGCTCGCCGGCACCGTGATCGACCGCTTCGGCCGGGTGGACGTGCTGGTCAACGCCGCCTTCCCCGGATCGCACCGCAGGAACGTGCTCGACATGTCCGACGACGACCTCGAGGCCTGGCGCGCGGCCGTCGAGACGGGCGGCTACGGCACCCTGCTGGCCTGCAGGTTCATCGCGCCGCACATGGTGGCCCAGGGCTCCGGCTCGATCGTCAACATCACCTCCATGTCCTCCCGCACGGGCTACGCGGGGCGCAGCGACTACGCCGCGGGCAAGGCCGCAGCCCACCTGCTGTCCCACTGCCTCGCCGACGAGCTCGGCCCGTACGGGGTGCGGGTCAACTGCGTCGCCCCCGGCTGGATCGCCAGTGACGTGCTCGACGACTGGATGCGCACGCGGGCCGCGGCGGAAGGCGTGCCGTTCGAGGAGATCCTCGCCCGCGACGTCTCGGCGATGGCGCTGCGCCGCATCGCCACCGAGGAGGACGTGGCCCGCGCCGTCCTCTACCTCGCCTCCGACCACGCCAAGGCCCTCACCGGCGCCACCATCGACGTCAACGGCGGCCAGCTGTTCACGTAAACGCGATCTTGTCTGCTGCCCCGGAAGTGATCACACTACGGTTCAGGCAGAGCTCGGCGTCGAACGAGGAGCACCTCCATGACCACCCCTTTGACCTGGCTCGTACGGATAGGTGCCGCGTGCGTCCTGGCCGCGCCCGCGCTGTCACCCGGCGTCGCGTCGGCCCTGACCACGGCCCCGGCACCACTCCAGCCCCTGAGCCTGACGGGCCTCGACCTGCGCGCCGGGTCCGACCCGTACACCGTGCCGCTCACGGCGGAGTACGAGCAGGTGGGCATCGGCGGGGCACTCAGCGGGACCGACCGCGTCGCGCTGCCCGGCAACGAGGACCCCGCCTGCGCCGCCCGGGCGGCCTATCTGCCGCGGGTGCCGGTCCGCTCCTGGTTCTGCTGGCCCGCCGCCGCCCAGGGCGACAAGGAGGACCTCCCGCACTCCCCCTGGGTGCCGCAGGGGCTGGCCACCTCGGGCGAGGCCCAGCTCGACGGCACCCCGATCGGCGGCGACCACCGGGCGCTCATCACCAGCTGGGTCTGGCTGAACTCCCCCGACCCGGACAACCCCGACTACCGCACCAACTCCGTGAACCTGTCGGTGGTCGACCTCGACGACCGCCGCTACCGCAACGTCCTGCCCGTGTGGGTCGACAGCCAGGGGAAGCTGCGGCGCGTGTACGGGCACGGCGGCGGCCTGGCCTGGTACGGCCCCTACCTGTTCATGACCTCCAGCACCAACTGGAACGGCTACTCGGGCCCCGACTCCACGTACAACACCATCCGGGTGTTCGACACCCGCAAGATCTACCGCAAGCGGGACGGGAGCGGCGGCGACTACAGGTACGTCATCCCCGAGGTGCGCCACTACATCACCCCCATCCGCCTGGACTACGTCTCCCTGGACCGCCACAGCTCCGGCGGCGCCAGCCTGATCACCGGAACCTACAAGGCCTCCAGCGGCTCGACGGGCTCCCCGGCCGGCACCAAACTGGTCCGCTACCGGTTCCAGCCGCCCCCGGACGGCGACTACCGGCTCATCAACGCGCCCGTGCAGGCCTGGGTGTCCACCGTCCCGGCCGACCCCGCCGACGCCATCAGCGACGTGCAAGGCGTCCAGTCCGACGGCGACCTCCTCTACATCAACATGGCGGCCGGCGCGCACCCCGGCCCCGACCCCAGGAGACGCTTCGCCACCGTGAACGTCGCCACCACGCCCCGGACGATCAGCGCCCACACGAGCTGGGCGTACCGGCCGGAGGACCTGTCACAGTGGTACGCCACCGGCGAGCTGTGGGGGCTCACCGAGGGCGAGGAGGAACGGGTCGTCTTCTCCGTCGCCATCGCCGACGTCGATCCCTCCTGAACTCAGCACCACTGGCGAAATCTTGATGGTCCCGGATTAACGACATCGCCATCCGCCGGGCGTCCCGATGGAGGAATCGTCCCGAGTTTGCTGGGGTGGGTCCGGGAGGTGACCGATGCCCCAGGACAGACCGATTCTCGTCACGGGCGCCGCCGGCAGCGTCGGAGCGGTCGGCCGGACCGTCGTGGAGACGCTGCGGCGCCAGGGGCTCCCGGTCCGGGCGCTCGTCCATCGCGAGGACGAGCGCGCCGAGGCGCTGCGGGCCACGGGGGCCGAGGTCGTCGTCGCCGACATGACGCGCGCCGCCGACGTCGTGCCCGCCATGCACGGCGTCGGCCGGGTGTTCTTCAGCATGAGTGTCTCGCCGTCGTACCTGGAGGGCGCGGTCACCATGGCGACCGTGGCCCGCCAGACCGCCGGCATCGGGGCGTTCGTCAACCTCTCGCAGATGACCGTCTCCGGGATGACCACCACGAGCACGGAGGAGTCACGCCAGCAGCGGCTGCACTGGCTCGCCGAGCAGGCGCTCACCTGGTCCGGGCTGCCGCTGGTCGTCGTCCGGCCCACGGTCTTCCTCGAACACCCCTTCTTCACCCTCTTCGCCGCCGCCTCCATAGCCGAGCGGGACGAGATCCGCCTGCCGTTCGGGGGCGCGCGGACCTCGCCGGTCGCGGCGGGCGACGTGGCGGAGGTCGTCGCGACCATCCTGGCCGCCCCGTCGCCGCACGTCGGCAAGGTGTACGAGCTCACCGGCCCGCGCTCGGAGGACATGAACGCCGTGGCGGCGGAGTACTCCGCCGCCCTGGGGCGGCGCATCACGTACGTGGACATGCCGCTGAAGGAGTGGATCGAGCGGGACCTCCGCAAGGCGAAGCTGCCGGACCACGTGGCCGAGCACATCTCCACCATGGCGCGACTGCACGCGCGGGGCCGCTACGCCCGCCTGACCCACGACGTCGAGACCATCACCGGACGGCCCGCGACGAGCGTCAAGAACTTCGTCGCCGGTCACGCGGCCCTCTTCGGCGGCACCCGGGCTGGCCCTGGGGGCCTCCGGTAGCGATCAGCCTTCGACGGCACCCGGGTTGGCCCTGGAGGCCTGCGGTAGCGATCATCGGAGGATGCCGAGAAGTGCGCTGGACCAGGCGCGTGACCTGTGGGCGGCCCTGACCGGCACCCCCGTCACGTTCCCCGCGAGCGGGGACGTGAAGGTCGTGGTCTCGCCCGGGTCGTCGTTGTGCCCGCCGGGCTGGACGGGCGTCGTCGCGCTGGGCGGGGCGATCCTGGCCACCGTGCCCGGCGCCGGCCTGGCCGAGCCGGTGCGGAGCGCGCTGCCGGCCCTCGGCGACGCCGGCCTCGCCCGGCTCCCGGGCCTCCTGCCGGCCCTGGACGTCCTGGGCCCGGCGACACTGGCCTACCTCGACGCCGGTGACTTCGTCGCCGCCCCGCCCGTCGCTGACGTCGAACGCCTGCCGGCCGATCACCCGGCGATCCGGGCCCTGCTCGAATCGGTGCCGCAGGAGGAGGCGGACGAGTCCGGCCTGGAGGAGATCGCCTCGGCCGCCTACGCCGTCCGCGAGGGCGGGGAGGTCCTCGCCGCCGCCGGCTTCCGCCCTTGGGTGGACACGGCCGCGCACGTGAGCGTGCTGACCGCGCCGCGGTGGCGCGGCCGGGGGCTGGCCCGCCTGGCGGCCTCCGCGGCGGTCGCCGACGCGCTGGCGACCGGGCTGCTGCCGCAGTGGCGGGCACGTCCGGAGCCGTCGCGGCGCGTCGCCCGCGCGCTCGGCTTCCGCGAGCACGGCGCGCAGATCAGCATCCGCCTCTAGGACCGCCCACAGGCCGAGGATCCGGCGAGCTCGAGTGTTTATACGCCGCGGATATACCCTCAGAGTATAGTCTCCGGGCATGAGCGTTCCCCTTGCGCTGCTCGGCCTCCTGGAGCGGGAGCCGAGCCATGGTTACGACCTGAAACGCGACTACGACACCTACTTCGGCGGGGGCAAGTCCCTGCCGTTCGGCCAGGTGTACTCCACGCTCGCCCGCCTGGTCAGGGACGGCAAGATCGCGGCCGGGCAGAGCGAGCCGGGCGACGGCCCCGACCGCAAGCGCTATGCCATCACCCCGGTCGGCCGGAGCGAGGTCGAGAGGTGGCTGGCCGAACCGGTCGAGGCCGAGCCGTACCTGCAGACGGTGCTGTTCACGAAGGTCGTGCTGGCGCTGATGCTGGGCCGCGACGCGGCGGGCTACCTCGACGCCCAGCGCGCCACGCATCTGCGGCGCATGCGGGAGCTGTCCGAGATCAAACGCGGCGGCGCGCTGATCGACACGCTCCTCGCCGACCATGCCCTGTTCCGGCTGGAGGCCGACCTGCGGTGGATCGACGTCACCCAGGCCAGGCTGGGGGCGCTGGCGGAAACGGTGCGCGAACGATGATCGTCAACGCTCTGCTGCGGGCCGAGGGCATCAGCCGCTCCTTCGGCAGCACGCCCGCGCTGCGGGAGGCCGGCCTGTCGGTGGCCGCGGGCGAGGTCCTGGCCATCATGGGGCCCAGCGGTTCCGGCAAGTCGACGCTGCTGCACTGCCTGGCCGGGATCTTCACCCCGGACACCGGCGAGGTGTGGTTCGACGGGCGGCGGCTCGACACGCTGGACGACGGCCGCCGCAGCGAGCTGCGGCGCACCGCCTTCGGGTTCGTCTTCCAGTTCGGCCAGCTCGTGCCCGAGCTGACGGTGGCCGACAACGTGGCGCTGCCGCTGCTGCTCGGCCGTACCAGACGCAAGCAGGCGTACGCGCGGGCCGCGTCCTGGCTGGAGCGGCTGGAACTGGCCGGGCTGGGCGGCCGGCGTACCGGGGAGCTGTCGGGCGGGCAGGCGCAGCGGGTGGCCATCGCGCGGGCGCTGGTGACGGGGCCGCGCGTGATCTTCGCCGACGAGCCGACCGGCGCGCTCGACTCGCTCACCGGCGAGCACGTGATGAACCTGCTGGTGGGCCTGGCCCGCGAGGAGGGCGCCACCGTGATCGTGGTGACGCACGACGCCCGGGTGGCCGCCTGCGCCGACCGCGAGGTCGTGGTGCGCGACGGCAAGGTGACCGACCCGTACGCCGGCGGGGTCCTCCGATGATCTCGCTGGGGCTGCGGCTGTCGCTGCGCAGCGGCAGGGAGACGGCGGCCCGGCTGGCGCTGATCGTGGCCGGGGTGGCGGTCGGCGTCGCGGTGCTGCTGGCGACGTTGTCGCTGTTCAACGCCTTCCAGGCCACCGGCGACCGGCCCTGCTGGGAGTGCGCGCGCGGCACGGCGCCCAGCGGCTGGGCCCTGGACGCCACCGGCGACGGCGCTCTGTGGAACCTCCGCGAGGACTTCTACGCGGGCCGGACGATCACCAGGCTCGACGCCGCCGCGCTCGGCGGCCGGGCGCCGGTCATCCCCGGCCTGTCCCGCATGCCCGGCCCCGGCCAGTACTACGCCTCGCCCGCGCTGGCCCGGCTCCTGGACTCGGCGCCGCGCGAGCAACTCGCCGCCCGCTTCCCCGGGACGCGGGCGGGCCTGATCGGCCGGGCCGCGCTGTCTGGGCCCGACGAGCTGGTCATCGTGGTGGGCGGGACGCCGCAGCAGGTCGCCGCCATGATCGGCACCCGGCGGGTCGACACGGTCGCCACCGAGCCGGCGGTCGACCGGAGCGCGGACGTCTACCGGTTCGGGTTCGGCATCGCCGCCGTCGGGCTGATCGTCCCGCTGCTGGTGCTGGTGGGCACCGCCACCCGGCTGGCCGCCGCCCGCCGCGAGACGCGCTTCGCGGCGATCCGGCTGGTCGGCGCCACCTCCCGGCAGATCAACATCCTCGCCGCGGTGGACGCCGCGCTGGGCGCGCTGCTCGGCGCGCTGGCCGGCGTCGTGCTCTTCCAGCTCGTACGGCCGGTCGTGGCCGGGATCCGGATCACCGGTTCGCGCTTCTTCCCCGAGCTGGCCGTCCCGAGCCTCTGGCAGTACGCGGCCGTGCTCGCCTGCGTGCCCGTCGTCGCGGCGGGCTCCTCCCTGTGGTCGCTGCGCCGGGTGCGGATCTCACCGCTCGGCGTGGCCAGGAAGGCCGCCCTGCCGCCGCCGAGAGCGTGGCGGGTGATCCCGCTGCTCGCCGGGCTGGGGCTGCTCGCGGGTCCGGCGTTCAAGGACGGCAAACCCGACACCCTGCTGGCCAACGCGGGGATCGCGCTCGTCATGGCCGGGCTCGTGCTGGCCGGGCCGTGGCTGACGATGCTCGGCGCGCGCCTGGCCGCCCGGCTGACCCGCGGCGCGGCGACGCTGCTGGCCGCGCAGCGCCTGGCCGCCGACCCGAAGACCGCGTTCAGGTCGGTGAGCGGGCTGGTGCTGGCGGTGTTCATCGGGACGACGATCGCGGCCCTCGTGCCCACGGTGGTGGCGGGCCAGCGGGCCGTGGCCGGCGGCACGCTCAACGACGTGCTGGGCGCCACGCTCTGGCGGCCGGGCATCGCGAGCCTGTCGCCGCGGGCGGCGGCGGACCTGCTCGCCCAGGTGCGCGCCCAGCCCGGCGTGGACGTGCTGCCGATCTACGCCAGGGCTGATCTGGAGAGCCTGCGCCCGCCGCCCGACGGCTCGCCGCCCGCGACCTCCGTCGTCGAGTGCTCGAACCTGGCCCGCTTCCCCGTGCTCGGCCGGTGCCCCGCGGGCGCGCAGGCGGTGCTGGGCCGGTTCGACCGCGTCGTCGGCGCCGACAATCCCCTCACCATCGACAAGCTCCTCCCGGTGGCCGGACCGGCCAGCGAGTCCGCCTCCGCCGCCGGGCTCGATCTGATGGCCGTCATGATCCGTACGGGCGACGCGGCGACGCTGGAGCGCCTGCGCACCCTGGTGGCCGGCTACTCCGCGCAGGCGCCGATGACCTTCGCCGAGGTCGCCCAGGTCAGGGCCGACCTGTACACCAGGGCGGAGAGCATCGCGCTGGCCATGGTCGCGCTCACCCTGGTCGCGGGCGGCTGCAGCCTCGTGGTGGCGGTCGGCGGCGGCCTGGTCGAGCGCAGGCAGCCGTTCACGCTGCTGCGGCTGGCCGGCACGCCCACGCGGACCCTGGCCACGGTGGTGCTGCTGGAGTCGGCGCTGCCGCTCGTCCTGGCCGCCGTGCTCGCCGCCGGCGCCGGCTTCGCCGTGGCCGAGCCGCTCATCGGCCAGCTCGCGATGAAGGGCGCCTCGCTCGCGATGCCCGGGCCGGTCTACTTCGCCTCCCTAGGCGGCGGCCTGGCCGCCTCCCTCCTGGTGATCCTCACCGCCCTCCCGCTGCTCAGGCGCATGACCGCGCCCGACAACGCGCGTTTCGAATAGGAGTTGCGATGAAGCTGAAATCGGCCGCGCTGATCGCGCTGGCCCTGGTCGCAGCCGTCATGGTGGTGGTGCGCACCGACGCGCCCGCCCTGGCGGACGACGGCCGCTACGCCGCCGAGATCCGGCGCACCGAGTACGGCATTCCCCACATATCCGCCAAGGACTACGGCGGGCTCGGATTCGGGTACGGCTACGCCTTCGCGCAGGACAACCTCTGCGTGCTGGCCTCCTGGGTGGTGACGTTACGGGGCGAAAGGTCCCGGTACTTCGGCCCTCAGGCGAAGTCCGACGACCCGGTCCGCCCGGTCGCCAACCTGGTCAGCGACGTTTACTACAAGAGCGTCGCCGACTCCGGCGTGGTGCCTCGGCTGCTGGCCCGGCGATCGCCGCTGGGCCCGACCGGCGAGCTGCGCCGGCTCGTGGACGGCTACGTCGCCGGGTACAACCGCTACCTGGAGCAGACCGGCGTGGCGAACCTGCCGGATCCCACCTGCCGGGGCAAGGCCTGGGTCGGCCCCATCACCGCGACCGACCTGTGGAACAACCTGCTCGACCTCAGCCGGATGACCGGCATCGCCGGGATGAAGGAGTACGTCGTCGGGGAAGCCGAGGCCGAGGGGCCGGAGCGCAGGCCCGCCGCGGGCAGCAACGCCTGGGCGCTCGGCCGCCGGGCGACCCGGGACGGCCACGGCATGGTGCTGGCCGACCCGCACTTCCCCTGGAACGGGATCCGCCGCTTCTACCAGGTGCAGCTGACCATCCCCGGCGTGCTCGACATCTCCGGCGGCAGCCTGTACGGCACGCCGGTCGTCGAGATCGGCCACAACGCGACCACGGCCTGGACCCACACGGTCTCCCACGCCCAGCGGTTCAACCTCTACCGGCTCGACCTCGTGGACCGCACCAGCTACCGGGTGGACGGCCGGACCGAGCCGATGGGCCGCCAGGAGGTGCAGGTCACCCTCCAGGACGGCACCGTCGTGGAACACACGCTCTACACCTCGCGCTACGGCCCGGTGCTGGCCGCCGGGCAGACCGGCAAGGTCGCCTACGCGCTGGCCGACGCCAACGCCGACAACCTGCGCGCGGCCGACGAGTGGCTGGCGATGGCCAGGGCCCGGAACCTCACCCAGCTGCGCGCCACCCAGAACACCTACCAGGGCATGCCGTTCGTCCACACGCTCGCCACCGACGTCGGCGGGAGCGCCTACTTCGCCGACACCTCGATGGTCCCCCACGTCACCGACGCCCAGGCGGAGCGCTGCGGCAAGCCCTCCCCCATCCCGGGCCTGGAGGAGTACGTCCTGGACGGCTCGACCTCCGCGTGCCTGTGGGGCAGGGACCGCGACGCCGTCGTGCCCGGCGTCTTCGGGCCCGGCGCCCGGCCGAGGCTGACCCGCAGCGACTACGTGGCCAACTCCAACAACACCTTCTGGATGACGAACCCGTCGGCGCCGCTGACCGGCTACCCGCGGGCGTTCGGCAAGGCGCGTACCGATCTGGAGCCGCGCCCGCGCGTCAGCCTGGACATGATCGCCCAGCGGCTGTCCGGCGCCGACGGGCTCGGCGCTCCCGGCTTCACCCTGGAGACGCTGCAGGCGAGCGTGCAGGGCAAGCGCAATTACACCTTCGAGCTCATGCGCCCGGACCTGCCGAAGCTGTGCCGTGACAGCACCCTGACCACGTCCGGCGGCAAGCCGGTGGACGTGCGCGGGGCCTGCCGGACACTGCTCAAGTGGAACGGGCGGGCCACCCTGGACGGCCGGGGGCCATCCTGTGGCGCGAGTTCTTCGGGCGGCTGGGGCGCCCCACCAAACCGGGAGAGCCCGTCTACAGCCCGTGGCGGGTGCCGTTCGATCCCGCGCGCCCGCTGGCCACCCCCCGGGGTCTCAAGAGCGACGACCCGGTGGTACGGCTGGCCCTGGCCGACGCCGTGGCCGCCTTCCAGGCCGGCGGCATCCCCCTGACGCTCACCCCGGGCCAGGCGCAGCGCTACTCCTCGATCCCGATCCCCGGCTGCACCGAAGGGGAGGGCTGCTTCGACCGGGTACGCATGCGCGGCATCCTCGGCGCCGACGGGCGCTACCCGGAGGTGGACACCGGTTCGACCTTCATGATGGCCGTCGAGCTCACCCCCGCCGGGCCGCGTACGCGGACCATCCTCACCTATTCGCTCTCGGCCGACCCCAGCTCGCCGCACCACACCGACCAGACGGTCCTGTTCTCGCGCGGCCAGTGGGTCACCGAGCGGTTCACCGAGGCCGAGATCGCCGCCGACCCGAAGCTGAGGACCTCCACCGTGCGCGGGTGATCCGGTCGGCGGGGACCTCACCGAGCCTTCAGCGGTCCCCGGTGAGGCCGAGGCGGGCGGCGAGCCTGCTCCGTACCGGATCGTCGCCGGGCCGGTCGAGCTCGTCGAGGATGTCCAGCGCGGCCCGCCACTCCCGGCGGGCCGCCGCCTCGTCACCGGCGGACCGGTGGGTGTCGCCGAGGTTGAGCAGGCACGCCGCCTCCTCCCCGCGGTCCCCCACCTCCCGGAACAGCCGCAGAGCGTGCCGGTAGCGGCCGGCGGCCCGGTCGTGGTCGCCGGCGCGGTGGTAGGCGTAGCCCAGGCTGTCCAGGGCGGCCGCCTGGCCGTACGGGTCGCCGAGCGACTCGAACAGGGCCACGGCCTGCTCGCAGTGGTCGACCGCCTCGCGGTGATGCCCGAGTTCGGCGTGCTCCCAGCCGACGGAGTTGAGAATGTCGGCGGTGCTGCTCTTGTCGCCCAGGTCCCGGTACAGCTCAAGTGCCCGCTGGGCGTGCGCGAGGGCCTCGCTGTGGCGCTCCTGAGCGCTGAACACCATGGTGAGGCTGTGGTTCGCGCGAGCCTGGAGCGCCAGGTCGCCGAGCCGGGTGGCCAGGTCGAGCGCGTGATCGAGCTGGACGCGGGCGTCGTCGTAGCGGCCGAGCCGCAGATGGGTGCGGGCGATGATCTGGTGCGCCCGGCACTGCCCGACGAGGTCGTCCTGGTCCCGGGCGGCGTCCAGGGCGGCCTGCTGCGTGGTGAGGATGTCCTGCCGGCGTCCCTGGCGGTTGAGGTAGTCGGCCAGCGACCAGGCCAGCTGCCAGGCGTGCGTGGCCAGCCCGGCGTCGGCGGCCCGCCTGACCGCCCACAGCAGCGCCTGGATCTCGGCGGCGAGCCAGTCGGCGGCCTGCTGGTGGTCGCGCAGGACGACCGGGACGGCGCCGGGGGCGAGGGGTTCGGTCAGCTGGATCGCCCGCCGGTTCGGGTAGAACAGCAGGGCCGCCGCGTGCGCGGTGTGCAGGTAGTGGTCGAGCAGGCGGCGCAGCGCCGCGTCGCGCTCGGCCTCGGTGTCCTCGGCGTACGCCCGTTCGGCCGCGTAGTCGCGCAGCAGGTCGTGGAGGGCGAAGCGGCCGGGAGCGTGCTCGGTGACCAGGTGCGCGCGGACCAGCCCGGCCATGGGCCGCCGGGCGTCCGTGCCCAGGAGGCCGGCCGCGGCGGGCGGCGGGATGTCCGGTCCCGGGTGCAGGGCCAGTAATCGGAACAGCCGGGCCGCCTCCGGCTCCAGCGCGCGGTACGAGGCGGCGAACACGGTCCGCAGGTCCGCCGACAGCTCGCCGGCGTCCAGCGCGTCGAGGCGGGTGGACTCCGCGCGCAGTTCCTCGGCCAGGGACGCGAGCGGGAGCCACGGGCTCATCTGGGCGCGGGCCGCGATGATGCTCAGCGCCAGCGGCAGCCCGGCACAGCGCTCCACCAGGGCGGCCACCGCCTCCGGCTCGGCGTCGACCCGCTCGGGCCCCAGGTGGTGCACCAGCAGCCGGCGGGCTTCGGCGGCGTCGAGCACGTCCAGCGGCACGTGGCGGGCGTCGTGGCCGGCGATCAGCCCGGGGAGCTGGTTGCGGCTGGTGACCAGCACGGTGCAGGAGGGCGTGCCCGGCAGCAGGGGGACGACCTGGGCGGTGTCGCGGGCGTTGTCGAGCACGATCAGCAGGCGTTTGCGGGCCGTCAGGCTGCGGTAGAGCGCGGTCTGCTCCTCCGGCCGCTGCGGGACGGCGGCGGGATCCGCGCCGAGCGCGCCGATCAGCAGGCGCAGGGCCGTCTCCACCGGCATCGGCGCGTTCCCGGCGTCGAATCCGCGCAGGTCCAGGTAGATCTGCCCGTCCGGGAAGCGGTCCACGTGGTGGTGCGCCCAGTACAGGGCCAGCCAGGTCTTGCCGATGCCGCCGTACCCGCCGATGGCGGAGATCATCGCCACCCGGTCCCTGCCGTCGCCGGTCAGCGCGTCGTCCAGGGTGGCCAGCTCGCGCGGGCGTCCGACGAACACCGGCGGCGGCGCGGGCAACTGGCGCGGCACCATGATCCCGGCGGGTGGAGGCGTGGGCGCGGGAGGCGCGGGGGCGGACTCGGCGGGGGCGGGTGCCACCGCGGCGGTGAGCATCTGGTGGTGCAGGAGCCGCAGGTCGGGGCCGGGGTCCACGCCGAGGTCGGCGGCCAGCCGCTTGCGGATCCGCTCGTACTGCTGGAAGGCCTCGCCCTGGCGGCCGCTGCGGTACAGGGCGAGGATCAGCTGGGCGGCCGGCCGCTCGTCCAGCGGGTGTTCGGCCGCCAGGGACTCCAGGGGGCCGAGGAGCGCGGCGTGGCCGCCGCGGCGCAGCCGTACGTCGTGGTAGGCCAGGCGCGCGGCCAGCCGCTCGCCCTGCAGGACGTGCCGCTGGGCCCTCGCCCACGAGGTGTCCAGGTCGGCGAAGGGTTCGCCGCGCCACAGGTCCAGCGCCTGCTCGTACAGGCGTTCGGCGGTGGCGTCGTCGCTCGTGCGGGCCCGGTTCCGCAGGTCACGGAAGCGGTGCAGGTCCACCGCGCTCTCGTCGGCCCGCAGCAGGTAGCCGCCGCCGCTGCGGCGGATGCCGCCGTCCCAGGCCGCCGGCAGGGACGTACGCAGCCGGGACAGGTAGCTCTGCAGGGTCGCGGTCGGCCGCCGGGGCGGATCCTCCCCCCATACGCAGTCGGTCAGCTGGTCGAGGGACACCGGCTGGTTGACCTTCACCAGCAGCGCCGCCAGCACGCTTCGCTGCCTGGCCGGCCCCAGCTCGATCGCCTGGCCGTCGGCCCAGGCGCAGATCTCCCCCAGCACGCCGAAATCGACTCGTAGCACGCTTCCCTCAACCCTCCAGAGACCGGCTCATCATCCGGGGGTCGCGACCCCGTCTGGATGCTCGCATGCCGCGGGGCGCCCCGCACCACCGCTCGCGCGAGTGGAGCAAGGGGTCGTGCGCTCTGGGTAGTTATACTCGGTAGATATACCCCAATATGAACAGTTTCCCCCCAAATCGACGCTGATGACCCCGGCGACGTGGTGAGGGGAAGGGATGGGCGAACAGCGTGCGCAGGGTCCGCGGGCCGTGTCGGCGGACCAGGTTTCCGAGGAGCGAAGACGGCTGCTCGCGGAGGTCGGTGACGATCTGTGGGGGATCGAGCTCCTGCGGTTCGCGCTCGAACAGGCGGTGGCCGATCTTGCCGGGCTGGGCGGGATGGTGCACCTCGGCAGCCCCGGCCACGGCGGCGGGCTGCGTCTCGCCGTGACCAACGGGCTACCCCCCGTGCTCACCCACGCATGGGAGCGCGTCGACGGCAACGGCCCGCTCGCCCCGGCGCGCGCTTTCCGCAACGCCGCGTCCGTCCGGGTCTCCATGGCGAACGTCGCCGCCGGCATCCCCCAGCAGGGCTCCGCCACGGCCGAGGCCCGGTCCTGGCCGGTCGGCACGGCGATGACGGCCGTCCCGCTGCTCGGCCCCGGCGGTCCGGTCGGCGCGCTGTCGATCGTGACGGCCTCCTCCCACGAGCCGTCGCCCGGCCAGCGGGCCTTCCTCGACCTGCTGAGCCGATGGGTGGGCGGGCGCCTGGGCAGGCCCTCCGCGCCACCGCCCGGCTCGGGCCCCATGGGCGGGCGGAGCCGGTCCGCCGGCTCTCACCTGCCGCAGCACCTGGAGACCATCGGCACGTGGGACTGGGACATCCGGACCGGGGACGCCATCTGGAACGACGCGATGCTGACCCTGCTCGGCATCGAGCCGGGCACCTTCGACGGACGCATCGAGACCTGGATGGCCCTGGTCCACCCCGAGGATCTGCCGTGGGTGCTGACCGACATCGACGAGGCGATCCGCGCGGGCAGGATGTACAGCACCGAGTACCGGGTGTGCCGCCCGGACGGCACGGACATCTGGGTACGGGCCCGCGGCCGGTTGCTGGTCGACGAGGACGGCGAGCCGGCGCGCATGGTCGGCACGCTGTGGGACATCACCAAGACCCATGACGACCTCGAGGCGGTCGCCGAGCAGCGGACGGATCACACCGAGCGCGCGGCCCAGGAGCGGTCCGCGCGCATCAAGCAGCTGACCAGGGCGCTGGCCGAGGCGGTCACCGTGCGGGACGTCTTCGACGCCTCCGCCGAGCACATCCTGCCGGCGTTCGGCGCCGCCGGTCTCATGCTCACCTTCCTGGAGGGCGACCACCTGCGGCCGGTCGGGTTCACCGGGTACTCGCAGGAGTTCGTCGACCGGGTGACCCGGATCCCCGCCACCGCGGGACTCCCGATCTCTCAAACCCTGCGGGAGCGTACGCCGATGTTCATCAACTCGGTCGAGGAGTACATCGAGCGCTACCCCGAGACGGCCGACCTGCCGGCGGCGGGCGGCAAGAAGGCGTGGGCCTTCCTCCCGATGATCGCCTCGGGACGCCCCGTGGGCAGCTGCGTGGTCTCCTTCGCCGAGCCACGCCAGTTCACGGGCGAGGAGCGCAACCTGCTCACCACGCTCAGCGGGCTGGTCGCCCAGGCCATGGAACGGGCCCGCCTGTACGACAGGGAGCACACGCGCGCCCAGGAACTGCAGCGCGGCCTGCTCCCCCGCGAGCTGCCCGACCTGCCCGCGGTCACCGCCGCGGCCCGCTACCTGCCCGCCGGCAAGGACATGGAGGTGGGCGGCGACTGGTACGACGTCATCCCGCTGTCGGCGGACCGGGTCGCCCTCGTCATCGGCGACGTCATGGGACACGGCGTGGCCGAGGCGGCCACCATGGGCCGCCTGCGTACGGCGGTCCGCACCCTGGCCGACCTGGAGCTGCCTCCCGACGAGCTGCTCACCCACCTCAACGACGTGGTCAGCGGCCTCGGCGACGACTTCTACGCCACCTGCCTGTACCTGGTCTACGACGCCACCACCCGCTCCTGCGTGGTCACCCGCGCCGGCCATCCGCCGCCCGCCGTCGTCCACCCCGACGGCGCCGTCCACTTCCCCGACGCCGATCCGAACTCGCCCCTCGGCGCCGCCACCCCGCCCTTCGACACCGTACGGATGGAGCTGCCCGAAGGCAGCCTGCTGGTGCTGTACACCGACGGCCTGGTCGAGTCCGCCACCCTCGACATCGACCAGGGCATCGCCGATCTCGCCAAGGCGCTGGGCGACACGGTCCCCAGGATCCCGCCCGCGGCGACGTGCCGGCACCCGGACCGGGACGCGACCCCGCTGCACTGCGCCGAGTGCCTGGAATCCCTGTGCGACAGCCTCACCGCCACCCTGCTGCCCGGCCGGCAGGGTACCGCCGACGACGCGGCCCTGCTGGTGGTCCGCACCCATGCGCTGCCGAACGACGACATGGCCACCTGGCCGCTGCCCGAACACCCCAAGGCCGCCGGCGAGGCCCGCGAACACGTCCGCGCCCAGCTCAGCGCCTGGCACCTGGACGACCTGTCGATGACCACCGAACTGCTGGCCAGCGAGCTGGTCGGCAACGTCGTCCGCCACGCCAAGGGCCCCATCCACCTGCGCCTGCTCCGCAGCGCCGTGCTCACCTGCGAGGTCTCCGACGGAAGCCTGACCACGCCCCGCATCCGCCGCGCCGCCGACACCGACGAGGGCGGCCGCGGGCTCCAGCTGGTCTCCGCGATCTCCCATCGCTGGGGCACCCGCTACACCGACACCGGCAAGTGCATCTGGACCGAACAGCCCCTCCAGCCCGCGCAGGCCGTCCTCTAGGAGGATCTCGCTCCCAAGGCGTCGAGCCTCTCCCGCACGTGCTTCGCCTTCTCGGTGCGGTGCTGGTCCTGGTAGATGGCGAGGGCCTGACCCCAGGCCCGGGCGGCTTCGCCGTCCTGGCCGAGGGCGTGGTGGGTGTCGCCGAGGTGGAGGAGCGTGTCGGCCTCCTGGCTGGCGTTGCCGGTCTCCCGCCGCAGCGTCAGGGCCTCGCGGTAGTAGTCGAGGGCCCGGGTGTGACGGCCGGTGTGGTGGGCGATGTAGCCGAGGCTGTCGAGGGTCGCCGCCTCGCCGTTGCGGTCGCCATGGCTGCGGAGCAGGACCAGCGCCTGCTCGCAGCACTCCCGGGCCCTGGCGAAGTCGCCGAGCATCGCGGTGCCCCACCCCAGGGAGTTGAGCGCGTTGGCCTCCCCCATGGCGTCGTCGATGTCCCTGTACAGCCGCAGGGCGTGCTCCAGATGGACCAGCGCCTGCGCGGGCTCCTCCCGGTGACCCCACGCCAGCCCGAGCGTATGGCGCACATGGGCCTGGCCGGCGATGTCTCCCGACTGCTCGTACAGGGCGAGGGCTTCGGCGAAATGGGACAGCGACTCCGCGTGGAGTCCCGCCCGGGTGCAGGCGCGGCCGAGCAGCTGGTGGACCATGGCATGGGCGGTCACATCGGCCACGTGTTCGACGGCGCCGGACGCCAGGCGCCAGGCCGCGACACAGTTCTGGAGCAGGTTGTGGCCCAGGTGGAAGGTGTCGAGCGTCCAGGCCAGCTGCCATACGGCGCCATAAAGACCGTGCTCGGCGGCCAGCCGCTGGGCGGCGAGCGCGCAGGCGTGCTCGGCCTTGAACCAGGCCTGGGCCGCCGCCACGTCCGCCAGGGCGTCCGTCAGGCAACCGGGAGCGGGCGGCTCCATCCGGATGGTGCTGCGCCGGCGCGGGGAGAGCAGGCGGTCGGCGGCGTACGACGTGTGCAGGTAGAAGTCCACGAGCCGGCGCACGGCGGCGGTACGGGCGTCCGCGCTCAGGTCGAGGCGGGCGCGGTCGATGGCGTAGAGGCGGACGAGATCGTGCATCCGGTACCGGCCGGGAACGTGCTGATCCAGCAGATGGGCGGTTTCCAGGGTGCGCAGCAGCGTACGGGTGTGCGCCACCGGGCGGCCGATGAGGCTGGCGACGGCCAGCAGGCTCGTGTCCGGGCCCGTCATGAGGCCCAGGTGGGCGAAGGTCTCGGCCGCCTCGGGGGCCAGCACGCGATAGGAGGAGCCGAAGACCTCCCGCAGGTCGGTGCTCAGCTCGTCGGTCTGCAGGGCGTCCAACCGGGTGGGCTCCGCCTGGAGCTCGTCCGCCAGCGCGGTGAGGGGAAGGCCGGCGTTGATGATGGCCCGCGCCGCGACGATCCCGAGGGCCAGCGGCAGCCCCGCGCACGTCTTGATGATGCCGTCCACCGCCTCGCGTTCGGCCGCCATGCGATCCTGGCCCAGGCGGCGTCTCAGCAGCTGGCCGGCCTGCGCGTCGGAGAGCGGCGCGAGGCGCAGTAAGTGGGCGCCCTCGGCCGCGATCAGGCCGGTGAGCGCGGTCCGGCCGGTCACCAGGGTGAGGGCCTCCGGAGAGGGGGGCAGCAGTGGGCGCACCTGGTCCGGATCGCGGGCGTTGTCCAGGAGGACGAGCACCCGCCGGCCGGCCAGCAGACTCCGGTAGAGCCCGATCTGCTCGCCGAAGGTGGAGGGCATCCGGTGGTGGGGCACGTGGAGGAACCCCAGCAGGATCCGCACCGCCTCCGACGGTGGCATGGGCGTCGCGCCGGGGCTGAAGCCCCGCAGGTCCACGTAGAGCTGGCCGTCGGGAAAGCGGTCGCGTGCCGTGTGGGCCCAGCGGGCGGCGAGCGCGGTCTTCCCGACCCCGCCGGTGCCGGTGATCACGCAGGTCGTGGCGGTGCGCGGCGGCACCTCGTCCGGGAGCGGGAGGAGCCCGTCCAGCTCGAACAGCTCGGCTTCCCTGCCGCTGAAATGTTTGACGTCCGAGGGGAGCCGGCAGACCGGCGTCCACGGTGCGGGCACGCTCACCGGCGTGGTGCCGGCCAGGATGGCGGCCTGCAGCTGCTGGAGCTCCTCGCCGGGCTCCAGGCCAAGCTCGTCGGTGAGCACCGAGCGGGCGTGCTGGAAGGCCTCCAGCGCCTTGTCCCGTTGTCCCGCTCGCGAGTGCGCGAGCATGAGCAGCCGCCACGCGCGCTCGCGCAGCGGCTGCTCGGCGACGAACGCGCGGAGGTCCTCGATCACCTCCGCAGGCTGGCCGAGGGCGAGCTTCGCCTCGGCCCAGTCCATCCTGACCATGGCCAGCCGCTCTTCCAGTTCGGTCACGCGGGCGAGCATGTGACCGGAGAGCTTGGTGCCTTCGGCGGGTTTGCCCCGCCACATCCCCAGAGCCCTCTCGAACTGGGCGACGGCGGCGCGGACGTCGCCCGCCTCGGACTCCTTCCGCGCCAGCCGGATCGCCTGTTCGAACTGCAGGAGGTCCACCTCCTCGGCGTGCGCCTCGAAGGTGTAGCCCGTTTCCCTGGTGAGCAGCCGCGTGTCGAGCGACAGGCTCCTGCGGAGCTGGCCGATGTAGGTCTGCAGGTTAGGGATGGCGGAGGGAGGGGGGTTCTCCCACAGGGCCTCCACCAGCCGCTCCCGGGACACCAGCGTGTTGACGTTGAGCAGCAGGCTGGCGAGGACGGCGCGCGGCTTGCCGCTGAGATGCACCTGCCTGCCATCGGCCCAGCTCACCCGTACCGGGCCCAAGATTGCAAAGGTCGCGTCGACCATGACCCGCTCCTCGCCTGTAGTGGCTCTGTAGCGTGCTTGTGGCACCAGCGCCGATTGTGACCCAGCGGGCATTCATGGTCGAGAGGGACAGGCCGGAAAGATCTTTCCGGCCTGTCGCCAACGGTCAGCTCGCGCTGCAGGAGACCGTCGGCCAGGTCTGGTTGCCGTTGTGCTGGATCGTCACGCCCCAGTTGTTGCCGTTGCCGTTGGGTCTGGCGGTCAGCACCTGGGCGCTGGGGTAACTGGCGGTGATGTTCCAGGTAGCGATGATCTTCGCTGGGGAGGGCACGTTCATCGTCACGGTCCAGTTGCTGGAGCCGCTGACGGCGACGTTGAGGTTGTAGCGGTCGCTCCACTGCTGCCCCGCGGACAACGACGCGGTGCAGCCGCCGCCGGGGTTGCCACCTCCTCCGCCGCCGGAGGAGCCGTCCAGGGTGATGTTGGAGTTTCCGCTGCTCTGATATCCCTCTGTCGCGAGGATCATGTAATCGTGGCTGCCCAGGCTCATGCCGTAGCGGGCCCATGCGTCGAAGTGGTTGCCGGCGGTGATGGTGCCGCCTGTCTTCTTCGACTGCCGGACGCTCCAATATTGGTTGAAGGTTCTCGTGCCTTCGATGGAGGGGGCGTTGTACCGCGTCGTCTGGTAGATGTCGTACGTTCCGCCGTCGCTGGTCACCGTGCCCTTGTACGTGCCCGTGGGCCGGTAGGTGCCCCAGTTGTCGACGACGTAATACTCCACGAGCGGATTTCTCGTCCAACCGTAGAGGGCCAGATAGGCGTTGCCGGACGGGTTGAAGCTCCCCGAGTAGTTCACGGTCCTGCGCCCGCCGGGGTTCCAGCCCTTACCGGCGACGAAATTGCCGGTGTTGCTCCATGAGGTGCTGTAATTGCCGCCGGATCCCAGGTTCATGGACACCGACCCGGGGCTGTCGGTCCAGAACGAATAGAAGTAGCCGTTGTTGGTGCCGGTCTGGTTGGAGGTTATGGGGGCCGCGTTGGCGATGCCGGGTGGCATCACGATGGCGACGACCAGCGCCACGACCAAGGCGCAGGCACGGCGGATGAGCATGTGCTTCCTCCTCGCGACGGTTCCGAAATTATCGGCCTTGCGTCGAAAGTATCGGCACCGCCTTACAGAGCTGTCAACGAGCCTTGTCAGCCACCAGGCCTGCGGGAGCCATTCAGGCTGGTCAGCGAACGAGATGCGCCGGTGAAAGTTTCGTACTCGCTCCGAAACGACGGTTTATTCGATGGAGGCGTGTTTCTTGCCGCTTGTACAGTGACTGCGGCCGAGCGGGGGGAGGGATCATGCGCGTGCACTATCCGCGTACCCCTCACCTGCCCTGGTCGCCCGGTGCGACCCCGGACGACGTGCGCGCGGGCGACCTGTCCGGGCTGCGCGGGCGCGAGGTCGTGGTCACCGAGAAGCTCGACGGGGAGAACACCACCCTGTACGCCGACGGGATGCACGCCAGGTCGCTGGACTCGGCCCACCATCCGTCCCGGGCGTGGGTGAAGGGTCTGCAGGGGCGGATCGGCGGGCGGATCCCCGCGGGGTGGCGCGTGTGCGGGGAGAACCTGTACGCCCGGCACTCCATCGCGTACCAGGGGCTGGAGAGCTGGTTCTACGGGTTCTCGGTCTGGGACGGCGATCGGTGTCTGGACTGGGACCGCACGGTCGGCTTCCTGCGCGGGCTGGGGGTCCCGGTGCCGCCGGTGCTGTGGCGCGGCGTCTTCGACGAGCGGGCGCTGCGAGGGTTGCGGCTGGACCCGGAGCGGCAGGAGGGCTACGTCGTGCGGGCCGCCGAGGGGTTCGGGCGGGCGGAGTTCGCGGGGCGGGTGGCCAAGTGGGTGCGGCCGCAGCACGTGCGGACGGACACGCACTGGATGCACGCCACCGTCGTGCCGAACGCTCTGGGCCCGGCGGCGGCGCTGTGGTCGGTGCGCTCGGGCGCGGACCCCGACGTGAGCGCCCTGCTGGCCGCGGTGGACCTGCCCGGAACCGAAGGAGCGGCCCCGGAGGCGGTGGCCCCAGAGGCGGTGGCTCCAGACGCGGCGACCCCGGATGCGGTGGCTTCGGAGGCGGTGGCCGAGGTGGTGGCGCGGCTGGACGCTATCGGCCGGTGTGGAGATGCCCGGCTGGCCGGGGTGCTGGCCGTGGTGGCGCACCCCGTGCCGCGGGCCACGTTGGCGGCGCGGCTGGCGGGGCCGCTGGGCATGCGGTCGGCGCGGCGGGTCGCGGACCTGGTCGGGCTGCACGGTGCGCTGCACCGCCCGTACCCGGACGAGGAGCGGCGGGCCGGGCTGGGGCGGATGGCGTTGGCCGCCGACCTGGGCGTGCTGCACGCCGTCGCGGCGGCAGTGCCGGCCGGGCGCGCGGACGACGAGCGCGACCAGGCCCGCGAGCAGGTCGAATGGTCGGCCCTGCACGCCGAGGACGCCGGGCTGCTCGGCCCGGAGCCGCTGGAGCCGTTCCGCGCCGGCCTGCGCGAGGCCCTGGCCGGCCTCGGCGCGGAGGCGGCCGACCGGTGCTGGGCGGAGGCCCGCGACTCCTGGGCCAGGGGACGGATCTCGACGGTCGAGGAGGCCGTGGCGGCGACCTGGCGGTGGCGGTCCAGGCCGTTCCCCAGGCTGGTGCAGCTGGTCGGGCCGTCGGGCAGCGGGAAGAGCACGTTCGCGGCGGGCCTTTCGGGGATCGACGCGTACCTGTCGCTGGACGACCTGCGCCAGGCCCGGGGCTCGCGGGCGGACCAGCGGGCCAACCGGGAGGTGCTGGGCGAGGGGCTCGACCGGCTCGACGCCGCCCTGGCCTCCGGCGGCACCGTGGTGTGGGACGCCACCTCGCTCAACCAGCACCAGCGTTCCCTCGTCCATGCCGTGGCGCGCCGCCGCGACGCGCTGACCACGCACGCGGTCGTGCTGGTGGAGGAGGACGAGCTGCACCGGCGCAACGCCCGCCGCCCCCATCCGGTGCCCGCGCACGTGCTGGCCGCGCAGGCGCGCCGGTTCGTCCCGCCGTACCCCGGGCAGGCCCACCGCACCTGGTACGTCGGGGCGCGCGGCACCGTCGACGACGTGGACGGGACCTTGGAGGCGTGATGCGTACCAGTGAGGAGATCTACCACCGGATCCGCTGGGACCCGCGGTTCGACCCGTCCCGGTTCGTCCTGGGGGTCGGCCAGCGCAACGCCGCCCCCAAGCGCGTCGCGCTGCCCGCCTTCACCCCGGGAGGCGACATCCCCTGGCACCGGGTGCTGTTCGTCGAGGCGGACGGCGAGCTGGTCTGGGACCGCGCCACGGGCCTGGACCGCGTCGACACCTGCGAGGCCGGCCGGGCACGCGACCCGCGCCGCCTGCGGCCGCCGTTCTTCACGGCCAGGACCCCGCACGCCTGGGATCCGGTGGACGGATGGCGCCCGGCCATCGGACGCGGGCGCGCCGGGCACCCGGCTCCGCGCGTGCTGACGTGGAACACGCTGTGGGACCGCTACGACAGCGATCTCCTCGACACGGCCCGGCGCCGTCGCCTGCTCCTCGCGGCCCTCGAAGCGGCCGACGCCGACGTCATCGCCTTGCAGGAGGTCGAGCCCGAGCTGGTGTCGATGCTGCTGGCGGCCCCCTGGGTACGCGCCGGGTACACCCTCGGCACCGACCCGTACGGCCCGGACATCGACGACAGCGGCCTGCTGCTGCTCAGCCGGCTGCCCGTACGGGAGGCGGCCCGGCACGAGCTCGGCCCGCACAAGTCGGTGGCCGCCATCGCCGTGGACACCGCCACCGGCGTCCTCGTCGTCGCCGCCACCCACCTGACCAGCGACCACTCCGGCGACGGCGCGGCCAGGCGGCGGGCCGAGCTGGCCAGGATCGCCGAAGGGCTGGCCGGTGTGGACGGCGACGTGATCCTGCTGGGCGACTTCAACGACGGCACGGACACCCCCGCGTCCGCGCTCGGCCTGCGCGACGCCTGGACGGAGGCGCACGGACCCGACCAGACCCCCACCTTCGACCCGGACGCCAATCCCCTGGCGGCGCTCGCCTCCCTGTCCGGCCGGGCCTCGCGCCTGGACCGGATCCTGCTGCGCGGCCGGCCCCGGGTGGTCTTGGCGGCCCTGCGCGGCGACACGCCCACCCCCGACGGGCTGTATGTCTCCGACCACTACGGGGTGGAGGCGGTCCTGGACCTCGAGGGTGCGGAGCCCGGCGGGGTGCTCGACGTGCCGCCGACGGCGCGGACGGCGGTGGCGTGGATACCGCCGCGGGAGCTGTGGCCGCCGATCCAGGCCGTCCGCCGCGCGCACGATCCGCAGATCGACCGCTGGCCGCCGCACGTCAACCTGCTTTTCGGTTTCGTGCCGGAGTCGGAGTTCGAGGCGGCGGCGTCCCTGGTGGCCGCGGCCGCCGCCGAGGTCGCGCCGTTCACCGCCAGGCTGGAAGGGGTGCGTACGTTCCGGCACCGCGACCACTCGACGGCCTGGCTCGACCCCGCCGCCGGCGACCCGGCGCCCTGGGCCCGCCTGCGCCGGGCACTCGAACGGCGCTTCCCCCGCTGCGAGGGACGCCCCGAGGGCTTCACCCCGCACCTGACGCTCGGCCGTACGGACGACCCGATCCGGCTGGCCGGGATGGCGGCGGAGGTGGGAGAGCTGGTGCTGCTGTCGCGCCGCGCGGACGAGCCCATGCGCCCCCGAGCGCGGGTCGCCCTGGGCACGGGCGAGATCCACTGGATCGCCGAGCCCGCGACCGGCGGAAAGGAGCAGGGCGACACGTCGGCCGATCGGGTGGCCGGCCCAAAGGAGCAACGCGACACCTCGGCCGATCGGGTGACCGGCGGACAGGAGCGACTCGACGCCTCGGCCGGCCGAAAGGAGCAGCCCGGCGACTCGGCCGATCGGGTGGCCCGGCGGCTGGCGGAGGCGCTGCGGCCAGGTGTCGTGTCCGTCGCCGGATCCCGGCGCATGGGCTGCGAACTCCCCGGCGCGGACCTGGACCTGGTGGCCGCGCTGCCCGGCGAACCGGACATGGCCGAGGTCGAGGCCCGGGTGCGGGCCGCGCTGCCCGACCTCGACCGGCTGCGCCAGGTGATCGGCGCGCGGGTGCCGGGCCTGCGGTTCCGTACGGACGAGCTGGAGGTGGACCTGACCGTGGTCCCCACCGGATCGCTGCCCCCCGAGCAGGCGCCGGCCCAACGCGCCGAGCTGGGCGAGGCGGCCTCGATCGCCTTGAGCGCGGTCAGCGACGCGGACGCGATCCGCGCCGCCGTCGGCGGGCAGCACGCCCGTTTCGCCCTGCTCGCCCGGCGGGTGAAGGCGTGGGCGCGGGCACGCGGCCTGGACTCGGCCCCCTTCGGCGGGCTGCCCGGCCTGGCCTGGACGGTCATGGCCGCGCACACCGTACGGGAGAGCGGCGACCTGCCCGCCGACGACCTGCTGAGCCTCTTCTTCAGTACGTGGGCCGCCTGGGACTGGCGAGACCCGATCGCCCTCGGCCCCGCCTCGCCCCAACCGGCCCCGATCGCGGTGATGACGCCCAGCGCCCCCGTACGCAACTGCGCCCGCCAGGTCACCCCCGGCGGCCTGGACCTGCTCACCCAGGAGCTCTACCAGGCATGGGAGCTCGTCGAGAGCGGCCGCTCCGCCGAACTGCCCGCACCGCCGCCCCTCCACCGGCGCCACGCGGCCTGGGCGGTCCTGACCGTGCGCTCGGACCGCCCTGAGGAGCTTGACGCGACGCTCGGCCGCGTCAGAGGGCGGATGCTGGACCTGCTCGCCGCTCTGGAAGAGGCCGGGTTGCGGGACGTCCACGCCTGGCCGCGCCCGTTCGAGACCGGTCCTCGATCGGCCCGCTACGCCATCGGACTGGGCCGCACTCCCCCGCCGGCCGCGCGGCTCGGCGAGATCGCCGGCCGATGGGTCAGGGGCCTGCCGGGTGTCACGGTCGAACGGGCCGAGTGCGGCGGCGTACCGACCCTGACCTGACGGACGCCGGTCAGGTGGAGGAGCGCCTGCGGTACGCCCACCCGCCCACCGCGGCCAGCGCCACGACGCCCACCGCCACCAGGGCGGCCACCAGCACGCCGGTGCCCCCGTCGGGACCGGCGGACTCGGTGGCGGCGGACTTGGCAGCGGCGGACCCGGCTGAAGTCGACCCGGCCGCAGTCGACCCGGCCGCAGTCGACCCGGCCGCAGTCGACCCGGCCGCAGTCGACTCGGCGATGGTGGGCTCGGCGGCACCGGTGTGGCGGACCCGGGTGGGCGTGCCCAGGGCGGCGATCAGCTCCCGGGTGACCCCATTGCCGTCGTCACGCCGCAGCGGCCGGTCGCCGGTCGGCAGCGACGCGTTGCCCGAGCAGCTGGACGTGGTCAGCGCCTCGTCACGCCCGCCGGCGAACACCAGGTGGCGGCTGCCCGCGGCGAAGTCGTACCCGCAGGCCGGCCCTTCGCTACGGGTGGAGACCTGGAACCACTCCCGCGCCTGCCCCTTGTAGACGTGGTCGGCGCGGAGGACGGCGATGACGTGCCCTCCACTGCTCTCATCCGGGCTCACGCCGACCCGAGTCACCGTGCCGGCGAACACGGCGACCGCGCTCTCCATCTGATCTTGCGGGCCCCGTTCCACGCACTTGCAGGCGGACGCCGTGCCGCCGGTGAACATGATCAGCCCTGCCACGAGCGCGAGCAGGGCGAGAACGCGTGATGTCATGCCCTCTTGACGTACGCCGCCGAAGATCGGTTCGCGCAGCCTCAGTACCGGCCTCGGCAGCCCCGGCAGCCGGGCGGCGGCACCGGCCGGGCGTCGCTCCACCCCGCCCGCACGACGATCGAGGCCACCGCCGCGGCGCCCCGCGGGAGGCCGGGCATGGGCGCCACCTGCTGGACCGCCCACAGCTCGCCGCTCCCCGGGTCGATGACGAGCTGGACGCGGACGGCGTCGTTGACGCGCAGCTGCAGGGTCACGCCTCGGCGGCCCACCGGGTCGCGGACGTCGTCGACCACGCGGGCCCCGGGCAGGGCGGCCAGCATGCGGTAGGCCGCCGCCCGGGTGCCCGGGGTCGCCGGAACGTCCTTGACAAGCCGGACCCCCGCATCCCGCACCCAGTCGTCCGGGCTCTGGTCGTAGCCGAGCGGGACGTGCCTCAGGAGCTCGGTCCTGAGCGCGATCGCCTCTCGGGGAAGCGCGAGCAGCTCCTCCAAGGTCGGCTGCCACCCTGGCGCCAGACTCAGAGACCTCTTCAGCGTGCGCACCGGGTAGAAGCGCAGCTTGGGGTCGCACTCCCGGGCGGGACAGAGCTTCGGGGAGCCCGCCCGCCTCCACGCTGCGGCGGCCTCGGCGCCGTAGGGCTTGGCCGAGACGGGTTCGTACCAGGTGTAGCCGTCGTGGTCCCGCCCGAGCACCAGCACGTCCTTGCCGCGTTCCTCGACGAGGAAACCCTCCGTGCCCTTCGAACGGACGACCTCCTCGATCTCCAGCCGCCAGTAGCGGCCGCTGCCCTGAGGCTGCGCCGCGAGCTTGCCGGCTGCCGCGTCCAGGAGCTGTCCGGGGGTGGAGGCGACCTGTTCCCGGCCCGGCGAGGGCACCAGGAGCACGACCGCGCCGATCACGAGGACAACGGCCATCGCCGCGAGCGCGATCCCCCGCCATCCGCGCGCCACCGAACGCCGGCCACGGACCCGCCCCACCGCAGGGCCCGCGGTCCGACCGGTGGGCCGGGCAGCGGAGCGGTCGGTCCGGGCGGTGGGCCGGGCGGCGGTCCGAGCGGGGGGCCGGGCGGCGGTGGCTTCGGCGAGCCGGGCCCGTGCCGCGGCGTGCTGCGCCGGCGAAACCGGCGGTACGTCCGGCATCACCCGGTCGATGAACTCGAACTCCTTCATCACACCTCCACCCCCAACGCCGCACGCAGCTTGGTCCTGGCCCTGCTCAGCCGCGAGGCGACGGTTCCCTCGGCGACCTTCAACGCGGCGGCCACCTCCGCGTAGTTCAGCCCGCCGTACGCCACCAGCAGCACGACGTCACGTTCGCCGGCCGAGAGCTTGGTGAGCGCCTTGGCCAGCCGCCCGACCGTCACCTCGGCGGTGAGCCGGTCGATCACCCGGTCGTGGGGCCCGTCGTCGGGCGGCGGCCCGGTTCTCGCCAGCGCGCGGTACCGGCGCACCTCCGTACGCCGGTGCCGCCCGATCAGGTTGGTCGCGATGCCGTACAACCACGGCCTGATCTCGCCGAACGACGGATCGAACGCCTCGCGCTGATCGAAGGCGATCAGAAAGGTCTCGGCCGCGAGGTCCTCGGCCACGTCGAGGCCGACCCGTCGGCCGAGGTAGCGGCGGATCTCCTCGTAGTGGGCGTCGAAGACCGCTTCGAACGCGTCAGGGGCAGTGATCACTCAAGGACTCCCGAATGAGATGGACACCCCTTCTTGCCCGCGGCGAGCCTCGCCTTCCCACGAATTCTCCATTTACGAGATCCGGTTTATTTGTTAAGAAGGTTTATTAACGAATAGACCAGCCTAGAGAGGGACCCATGGCGCGCTCTCGGCTCATCCTCATCCTGTTATCGGCCTGTGCACTGCTGGTGAACGCCGCGGGCGTGGCGCCGCCCGCCTCCGCGCAGGCCGTACCGGCGACGACCGCCCTGACGGGATACAAGATCCAGTCCACGGCGAAGGTGCCCGACTCCGGGGCCGCGATCTCCACGCCCGGCTACGCGGCCACCGGCTGGTATCCGGTGGGCCCCCGCTCGACCGTGCTCGCCGGCCTGCTGCAGAACAACGTCTACCCGGACCCCTTCTACTCCACGAACATGCAGTCGATCCCGACCGCGGACTTCGACGTGCCGTGGTGGTACCGCTCCGACTTCACCCTCGGCGACGAGTCCGGATTGCGAACCTTCCTCGACGTCAGCGGCGTGATCTCCAGCGCCGACGTGTGGGTGAACGGCACCCAGGTCGCCACCGCCGCCCAGGTGGCCGGGGCCTACACCCGCAACGAACGGGACGTCACCGCCCTGGTGCACCCGGGCGTCAACTCGGTGGCCTTCCGCATCAACCCGAACAACCCCAACAACCACCTCACGATCGGCTGGATCGACTGGGTGCAGCTGCCGCGCGACGACAACATGGGCATCTTCCGCGACGTCCTGATCCGGCGCAGCGCCGACGTCTCGCTGCGCGACGCGCATGTGATCACGAACCTCGCGGTGCCGGCGCTCGACCGCGCCGACCTCACCATCAAGGTCGACGTCCGCAACGCCACCGGCAGCGCCGTGAACGCCACCGTCAAGGGGACGATCGGCTCGCTCGCGTTCTCGCAGGATGTCGCGCTGGCCGCGAACCAGACCAAGCGGATCACGTTCAACCAGACATTGACCAACCCGCAGGTGTGGTGGCCGCACACGATGGGCGCCCAGCCGCTCTACGACCTGAACCTCACGGCGACGACCGGCGGCGCGGAGAGCGACACGCTGAGCCAGCGCTTCGGCGTGCGCAAGGTGGAGTCGGGCAAGAACGCCAGCGGCCGCCGCTTCTACAAGATCAACGGCAGGCCGATCCTGATCAGGGGCGGCGGCTGGTCTCCCGACATCTTCCTCCGCAAGAACCTGGGCTACCTGGAGGACAAGATCCGCTACGTCAAGGACCTCGGCCTCAACACGATCCGCGTCGAAGGCCACCTGGACACCGACGAGCTCTACGACCTGGCCGACAAGTACGGCATCCTGACCCTGCCCGGCTGGGAGTGCTGCGACAAGTGGGAGGGCTCCTTCAGCAGCTCCGACTATCCGATCGCCAAGGCGTCCATGCAGGCGGAGGCCGCCCGGCTGCGCAACCACCCCAGCGTGATCTCGTTCCTGATCGGCTCGGACAACCCGCCGCCGGCCCAGAAGGAGACCAACTACCTCGACGCCCTCACCGCGGCCGAGTGGCAGCTCCCGATCGTGTCCGTGGCCTCCGACAAGTCCAGCCCGCAACTGGGCAACTCGGGCATGAAGATGCCCGGCCCGTACGACTGGGTGCCGCCGAGCTACTGGTACAACAAGCGCGAAGGCGGGGCGTTCGGCTTCAACTCCGAGACCGGCGCCGGCCCCGACGTCCCGACGCTCGACTCGCTCAAGCGGATGATGACCTCCGCGCAGATCGACTCGCTCTGGCAGAGCCCGAGCGCGACGCAGTATCACCGCTCGCCGTCGAGCACCTTCGACGACCTGACCATCTACCACAACGCCCTCAGAGGCAGGTACGGCGTCCCGTCCGGCCTGACGGACTACATGAAGAAGGCGCAGCTCGCCCAGTACGAGGCGGTCCGAGCGCAGTTCGAGGCCTACGGCCGCAACTTCACCGACTCGAGCAACCCGTCCACCGGCGTCATCTACTGGATGCTCAACAGCGGCTGGTCCTCACTCCACTGGCAGCTCTTCGACTACTACCTGGACCAGGGCGGCTCCTACTGGGGCGCCCGCGAGGCCAACAAGCCGCTGCACGTGCAGTACTCGTACGACAACAAGTCCGTCGTCGTGGTCAACTCCGGCGTCTCTGCCGCCTCGGGCCTGACCGTCAAGACGGACGTGTTCAACATGGACGGATCCGCCAAGTACAGCAACACCGCGACGGTCAGCGTCCCCGCCGACGGGGGCAAGGCCACCGCGGTGACCGTACCGGCCGTCAGCGGTCTCTCCACGACCTACCTGGTACGGCTGACGCTGCTGCGCGACGGCCAGGAGATCGACCGCAACGTCTACGCCCTGTCCACCTCGGACGACGTGATCGACTGGGACAACAACGACTGGTACTACGTACCGACCTCCAGCTACGCCAACCTGAAGGGCCTCAACAACCTGGCCCAGGCCCCGATCACCGCCACCGCCTCCGCGCCCTCCCCCGGCACGGTCACCGTGACGATCAAGAACACCGGCACCGGCGCCGTCCCCGCCTTCATGCTGGACGCCGACGTGGTGGACGCGGCGGGCAAGCCCGTACTGCCGATCCAGTGGTCGGACAACGCGACCAGCCTCTGGCCGGGGGAATCCAAGACCCTCACCGCCACCTACCGGGCCTCCGACCTGACCGGCTCGCCGAGCGTGCGGGTGTCCGGGTGGAACACCGCGACCCTCACCGTCCCGACCGGGCCGCCCGACACCCAGAACCCGTCCGTGCCCGGCAACCTGCGCACCACCGGCAAGACCTCGTCCAGCGTCACGCTGGCCTGGGACGCCTCCACCGACAACGTCGGCGTCACCGGCTACGACGTCTACAACGGCACCGCCCTGGCCACGACGGTCACCGGCACCACCGCCACCGTCTCCGGCCTGGCGGCCGGCACGCCGTACACGTTCACGGTCAAGGCCCACGACGCGGCGGGCAACTCCTCAGCACCGTCGAACGCCGTCACCGAGACCACCGGCAGCGGCCCCGCCGTCTACCAGGCGGAGGACGCGACGATCTCGCAGGGCGTGGTGGAGTCCAACCACGCGGGCTACACCGGCACGGGGTTCGTGAACTACGACAACGTGACGGGCAGCTACGTGGAGTGGACGGTGAACGCCGCGACGGCCGGGCCGGTCACCCTGGAGCTCCGCTTCGCCAACGGCACCACGGCCAACCGGCCGATGACCATCGCGGTCAACGGCACCTCGGTCACCCGCGACTTCAACGGCACCGGCGCCTGGACCACCTGGCAGACCGTCACCCTGACCGCCGACCTCGTCCAGGGGGTGAACAAGATCAGAGCCACCGCCACCACGTCGAACGGCGGCCCCAACGTCGACCGCCTCTCGGTGAGCTGACCCCACCGCTCAGCGCTCGGCCCGGCGCCGGAGCAGTTCGGCGGTGGCCTGGTCGGCGGGCAGGAACGCCTCCAGGTGCAGCTCGGCGAGCGTGACGTCGGTCGCCGTCGCGAACGAGGTCAGCGTCGTGATCAGGCGTAGCTCCCCGTCCGCCGAGGCCAGCCTCATGGGGACGGAGAAACCGAGATGCTCGGGCCCGACCGGCGCCTGGGGGACGTAGCCGGCCAGTTCGGCGGCGAAGTCCTCCAGGCGCGGGTCCGGGCTCCGGCGGGCTCGGGCACGGAGGTTCTCGATGATGTGCCGGCCCCATTCGCCCAGGTTGCGCACCCTGGGGGCCATCCCGTCCGGATGGAGCATGAGCCGCAGCATGTTGACCGGCGGTTCGAGCAGCTCGGGCGCGGCGCCCTCGGTGAACACCTCGACGGCGTCGTTCGCCGCCACCACCCGGCCGTACGGCGCGATGACGAGGGCCGGATACGGCAGGTGGCCGTACAGGATCTGTTCGAGCGCGGCGCGGACCGGCCGCAGCGCCGACTCCTCCAGGCCCGACTCGGCGAACACCGGCGCGTAGCCGGCCGCGGTGAGCAGGTCGTTGCGCTCCCGCAGCGACAGCCCGAGCGACTCGGCCAGCCGGATCACGATCGCGCGCCCCGGCCGGGAACGGCCGCTCTCGATGAAGCTCAGATGGCGCTGGGTCGTGCCGGCCAGCGTGGCCAGTTCGAGCTGGCTGACCCGGCGAAGCCCGCGCCAGCGTCTCAGCTCCGTGCCGACGCCGTTCTCCATGGTTGTGCTGCTCACCGCTCTGTTCTATCCGGTCGCCGTGCGGGCCCGCGATTCCCCCCAGGGAATTGCCGGCTGCCACAGCCGCCCCGCACGATCGTGCCCACTCATGCGGAACCGGAAAGGACATCAGATGAAGAGCTACCGCCTCGTACCCGGACGCGGCCTCGACGGGCTGACGCTGCACGACCGCGACGAGCCCGAACCGGGGCGCGGGCAGGTCGTGGTCAGGATCCGCGCGAACTCCCTCGGGTTCCGCGACCTGCGCGTGCTGTCCGGAGACTATCCCCTGCCGGTCACCCCCGGCGTGGTGCCCGGCTGCGAGGGAGTGGGAGAGGTCGTGGCGGTCGGCGCGGACGTCACCCGGGTCAGGCCGGGTGACCGGGTGGCGGCCACCGTCTTCCCGCGCTGGCTGGACGGCCCGTTCCGGCGCGAGGACGCCGCCCAGCTCGGCACCATGATCGACGGCGTGCTGACCGAGTACGCGCTGCTGAGCGAGGACGGCGTCGTGCCCATCCCCGATCACCTGTCGTACGAGGAGGCCGCGGCGCTGCCGCTGGCGGCGGTGACCGCGTGGAACTCCCTGACCTCCGGCGGCGCCCCGCACGCCGGCACGACCGTGCTGACGCTCGGGTCGGGCGCCGTGTCGCTGTTCGTGCTGCTCTTCGCCAAGCTGGCCGGAGCCAGAGTGATCGTGACCACGTCCGGCCCCGCCAAGGCCGAGCGGCTGAAGGCGCTCGGAGCCGACGAGGTGATCAACTACCGGGAGAACCCGGCCTGGTGGAAGGAGGTGCACGCGCTGACCGACGGCCGGGGAGCCGATCGCGTCGTCGACGCGACGGGGCCGCTGGAGCAGTCGCTGCGGTCCGTCTCTGCCGGCGGCGAGGTCGCCTTCGTCGGCTACTGGCTCTCCGGCGCCGAAGGAGCCGCCCCCGTCGACCCCGCCACCCTGTTCATGGCCGGTTCGGTGCTGCGCCGGATCGCCACCGGCAGCCGGGCCCACTTCCTCGAGCTGAACCGGGCCGTCGAGGCGCACCGGCTGCGCCCGGTGATCGACCGGGTGTTCCCGTTCGAGCAGGTGCCCGACGCCTTCGCCTACTGCGGGTCAGGCGGCGGCTTCGGCAAGGTGATCGTCAGCCACGCCTGACCCGCCCGCTCAGCCGGCCGTCCAGATGCGGCTGCGCAGGTCCATGCCGCGGATGACCTGGACCCGGAAGGGGTCGAGGCGCAGGACGTGCAGCTTGGGGTCGGCCGGCGAGCGCCAGAAGGCGCCCAGGTCGTACCCGGCGCCCAGGGGGCTGGTGGCGCGGTAGAGGTCCCACACGCGCCGCCGCACGTCCAGGTCGTCCACCCACGCGGCCACGGCGTCGACGGCGACCGAGTTGTTGCCGGGCTTCCAGTACGAGAACGAGGTGTGCGGGTTGCCGGCCAGGTGGGCCGCCTTGACCGGGGTCCGGTAGGTGGCGAGCCAGCCCAGCGGCCGCCCGTCCACGTTCTCCCAGATGGGGATGAGCACCCGGGTGCGCGGGCGGTTGCGGGCGTCCACGGTGACCATGGTGGCGTACACGGTGGCGCCGACGATGGCGTTGAACTCGGCCTCGATCTCCGCGAAGGACGTCATCGCGCGGCTCCCTTCCGCAGGCCGAAAGCGCTGACCACGACGGCCAGGGCGGCGGCGGCGATCGGCACGGCGAGCGCGGTGCGGTAGGCGCCGAGCAGGTCCCCCGCGTCCGCCACGGCCACGATCACCGTGGTGCTGGCCGCCAGCCCGAGCGCCGCGCCGAACTGGAAGGAGGTGTAGAGCAGCCCGCCGGCCAGGCCCTGCTCGCTCTCGTCCACGCCGTCGGTGGCGACGATGGTGAGCGGACCGTACGCGAGGGCGAACGCCACCCCCAGGATGATCATGGTGGGGAACATCGCGAGATAGACGGTGTCCATGCCGATGGGCAGGAACAACACGTACGAGAGCACGGCGAACAGCAGCCCGGCCAGGATGACCCTCGCGTTGCCGAACCGGTTGACCAGGCGCGGGGTCAGGGTCGGGGCGAGGACGGCGTCCGCGCCGACCGCGAGCATGGCCAGGCTGGTCTGCAGCGAGGTCCAGCCGCGCACCTCCTGGAGATACAGGACCGCGATGAACTGGAAGCCGAAGAAGGCCCCGGAGAACAGCAGCCCCGCGAGGTTGGCGCGGACGAGCGGCGCGGAGCGGAAGATGCCCAGGCGCACCAGCGGCGCGGCGGAGCGGCGTTCGATCACGAGGAAGAGCGCGACCAGGGCCAGCCCGGTGACCAGCGCGCCGGCGGTCCACCCGGCGCCCACGTGGGCGGCGCGCTCGACGCCGAGCACCAGCAGCATGATGGCGGCGGTGATGGTCACCGCGCCCGCCACGTCCAGCCTGCGCTCCTGGGAACGTTCCATGAGACTGGCCGGGATCAGCGGCACCGCCAGGACCAGGATGATCAGGGCCAGCACCGCCGGCGCGAACAGCACCCAGCGCCAGTCCACGGCGGCGAGCAGGCCGCCGAGCACCAGCCCGAGGGAGAAACCGCCGGCGGCGGTGCCCGAGTACACCAGGAGCGCCTGGTTGCGCCGCGGCCCCTCCTCGAAACTCGTGGTGATGATGGACAACCCGGCGGGGGTCATGACCGCGGCGGCGACGCCCGCCACGAAACGGGCGGCGATGAGTACCCAGCCCTCACTGGCCAGCCCGCCCAGGGCGGAGACGACGAGGAAGACCGCCAGCCAGATCAGGAACATCCGGCGGCGGCCGAACAGGTCGGCCGCCCGGCCGCCGACCAGCATGAACCCGCCGTAGCCCAGGACGTAGGCGCTGATCACCCACTGCAGCTCACCCGTGGACAGGCCGAGGTCGGCCCGGATGGCGGGCAGGGCCACGTTGAGCATCGCGACGTTGATCCCCTCGAGGAAGATCGCGCCGCACAGGACGAACAGCATCCCCCAGGCTTTGGGGGTCATGCGCAACGACGGCGAAGAAGAGTGCGTGGTTGTGGACACGGGAACGACTCCTATGGTTCTTTTTCGTAACAAAGGAATCTTGCGTGACCATGGGGAAGCAATGGAAGACGGCACTTCAAAGGCACTCGGTTACTGCACGGGAACCATGGACGACGAGGTCATCCAGTGGGACACCCGGGCCGACTGCGACGTGCGGAAGATCCTCGACCGCGTCGCGGACAAGTGGTCGCTGCTGGTCATCGCCCTGCTCGACCGCCGTACGATGCGCTTCTCCGAGCTGCGCCGTGCCATCGACGGGGTCAGCCAGCGCATGCTCACCGTGACGCTGCGCCAGCTGGAGCGCGACGGGCTCGTGACCCGCACCGTCTATCCGGTGGTGCCGCCGCGGGTGGAGTACGAGCTGACCGCGCTCGGCATCTCGCTGCACGAGGTGATCAAGTCGCTGGTCGTCTGGACCGAGGAGCACCAGCGGGAGATCTCCGACGCCCGCACCGCGTACGACGACCGGACCGCCGAGGAGGAGCGCCTGCTCCAAGCCCCCGCAGCGCGCTGATCCCCGCGCTGATTTACGCCTCGGGGCCGAAGATCCCGGGATACGCCCCGCCCGGCTCGGGGTCGAGCCCCTTCCACAGCGCCCGCAGGATGCCGTGCAGCTGGGCCACCTGCTCGCCGGTGAGCGGGTCGAACAGGCGCCTGCGCACCTCCTCCACGTGCGCGGGCGCCGCCTGCGCGAGTGCGGCGAAGCCGTCGTCGGTCAGCTCGGCCATAGTCACCCGCCGGTTGTCGGGGTGCGGTGACCGCCGCACCCAGCCGCGCTCCTCCAGCCGTGCCACCGCGTGGGACAGGCGGCTGAGCGAGGAGTAGACCTGCGCGGCCAGGTCGGTCATCGACATGCGCCGCTCGGGGACCTCCGAGAGCGTCGCCAGGATCATGTAGTACGTGTACGGCATCCCGGCGTCGTGCTGCAACTGCCGGTCGAGGGCGTCGCCGAGCAACCGGGTCGTCCACAGATACGCCCGCCAGGTCCCCTGCTCGTCGTCGTCGAGCCACCGTGTCTCCACGCCGCCCATCCTAGCTTGAGCTCTCAACCTTTGAGGTGTAGCGTCCACACTTGAACGCTCAACCTTAGGGAGAAATCATGAAAATTGGCGACTTGGAAGTGGGCAGCATCGGTTTCGGCGCCATGCGGCTGTCGGCCGACGGCACGATCTGGGAGGCGCCCGCCGACCGGCAGGGCCCCCTGGCCGTCCTGCGCCGCGCGGTCGAGCTCGGCGTACGGCACATCGACACCTCCGACGCCTACGCGCTGGGCGCGAACGAGGAGCTCATCGCCGAAGCCCTCCACCCCTACGCCGACGACGTCGTGATCGCCACCAAGGGCGGCGTGACCCGGCCGAGCGTCGAGGAGTGGATCCCGCTGGGGCGCCCCGAGTACCTGCGCCAGCAGGCCGAGCTGAGCCTGCGCCGCCTGCGCCGCGACGTGATCGACCTGTACTACCTGCACCGCGTCGACCCCCAGGTCCCGCTCGCCGACCAGGTCGGCGCCCTGGCGCAACTTCGGGAGGAGGGCAAGATCCGCCACATCGGCCTGTCTGAGGTGACGGTGGACCAGCTGGAGGAGGCACGCGGGATCGCCCCCGTCGCCGCCGTCCAGAACCTCTACAACCTCACCGACCGCACCCACGAGAAGGTCGTGGACCACGCCGGCGAGCACGGGATCGCGTTCGTCCCGTTCTTCCCGATCGCCGTCGGCGACCACGCCAAGGCCGGCGGCCCCGTGGCCACCGTGGCGGCCGAGATCGGGGCGACTCCCGCCCAGACCGCCCTGGCCTGGCTGCTGCGCCGCTCGCCGGCCATGTTCCCCATCCCCGGCACGACCTCCGTGGCACATCTGGAGGAGAACGTCGCGGCGGCGGGTCTCACGCTGACCGACGAGCAGTTCGCCCGGCTGGACCAGGTGTCGTAGGGCCTAGGGGGCCGGTTTGACGTTCTTCATCGTGAAGTGCGAGGTGACGTTCCTGATCCGCGGGATGGTCATGACGTACGTGCTGAGGAAGGTCTCGTAGGCGGCCAGGTCGGCGACGGCCACGCGGACGAAGTAGTCGGGGCTGCCGAACAGCCGCCGCAGCTCGACGACCTCCGGGGCCCGCGCCAGGGTCTGCTCGAAGCGCTCGACGGTCTCCGCGTCCTGGGCGTCGAGGGTGAGGTCGAGCAGGACCTCGAACGACCGGCCCACGGCGGCGGGATCGATGACCGCCCGGTAACCGCGGATGACGCCCTCGGCCTCCAGCCGCTGGACGCGCCGCAGGCACGGGCCGGGGGTGAGCCCGACCCGCTGGGCCAGCTCCACGTTCGTCAGCCGCCCGTCCCGTTCCAGCTCGGCGATGATTGCTCGGTCGGTCGCATCCATGAGAGAAGATTGCACGGTCAGGCCCTCCGGGAGCAATGTTCGCAACCACATGTCGCGCGTTCTGCGAGACCATGGAGGGGTGCAAGATGTACTTTCGCCCCAGATGACCGCTCCACCCCCGACCACCCGGAAGGAGCAGATCATCGCGGGGGTACGCGACTCCTTCTCCGCGGGGCTGGGGATCTTCCCGCTGGGGATCGCCCTCGGCCTGCTGGTCATCCAGGCCGGCCTTTCCTGGTGGCTGGCCCCCGCCCTGTCGTTGGCCGCGTTCGCCGGATCGCTCGAGCTGCTGCTGGTGGGCATGATGGCGAGCGTCACGCCGCTCGCCGCCGTCGCGCTGACCGTCCTGGTGGTCAACTTCCGGCACGTCTTCTACGCCTTCTCCTTCCCGCTCCACCTGGTCAGGAACCGGCTGGCCAAGGCGTACGCCGTCTACGCGATGATCGACGAGGCCTACGCCGTCAACGCCTCGCTGCCCGCGGCGGAGCGCTCGGCGCCCCGGCTGCTGGCGATGCAGCTCGCCTGCCAGACCTACTGGGTCGGGGGCGGCCTGGTCGGCGTGGCCGTCGGCGCGGCTCTGCCCGCGCCGATCAAGGGCCTGGAGTTCGCCCTGTGCGCCCTGTTCACCGTGCTCACCCTGGACGCGTTCCGCTCCCGCCGGGAGATCCCCTCGGTGCTGCTGGCGGGGGCGAGCGTGGCCGTCGCGCTCGCCCTCACCCCGTGGGTCGCCATGTTCACCGCGCTGCTGCTCTTCGTGGCGCTGCTGCTGGTCCGCCACGCGCTCACCGCCCGCCGATCCGCCCCGGAGTCCGCCGATGCCTAGCACCGCCTACCTCGTCGCCGTCCTCGCGATCGTCTTCGCCATCACCCTCGCGCTGCGCGCCGCCCCCTTCGCGGTGCTGCGCACGCTGCGCGGCTCGGCGATCGTGCGGCAACTCTCGGTGTGGATGCCGGTCGGCATCCTCGCCATCCTCGCCGTGACCGCCCTGCACGGCACCATCGCCGCCGAGCCGCGCGCGACGCTGTACGCGCTGCTCGCGGTCGCCGTCACGGCGGGCGTCCATCTCGCGTTCGGCCGCCGGACGATCCTGAGCGTCGGGATCGGCACCGCGGCCTACGTCGTCCTCGTCAACGCCTTCTGAATCAGAGGGCGTTGAGCGCGCCCAAGGTCCCTACTGGGGACGGAGCCGCTGCCCGAAGCCCGTGACGATGGCGTCCAGCCCCGTGGTGAACCACCGTTCGTAGAAGTCGAGTGCGGCGGGGCCGGGCGGAGGAGCGGGGGCGTCGGAGCCGGGCGGCGTGCCCACCTGGGCGAGGGCGTGCCCGAGCACGTAGACGCCGACGGACTGGATGACGATCAGGGACTCGTCCTGCTCGATGCCGGCGGCGGTGAAGCGGTCGAGCACACCCGCCAGCAGCGGCAGGGAGCTTTCGACGTCGACCGGGTAGGTGGCCAGCAGCGGCACGGCGTGCGGGTGGTCGAGCAGCATGCGCCGGTACGCCACGGCGAACCGCGTCACCGCATCCGTCCACGTCGGGCCGGGGTCGAACCCGGCGAGCGCGGTGGCGAACAGGCGATTGACGATCGCGGCCAGAATGGCGTCGCGATTGGGCACATGCCGGTACAGCGACATCGCGGCCACCCCGAGGCGGGCACCGATGCCCCGCATGGTCACCGCGTCCAGGCCCTCCTCGTCGAGGAGGGCGATGGCCGCGGTGACGATCTGCTCGGTGGCCAGCTGGGGCGGCCGCCCGCCCCGGCCGCGTGGTGGCTTGGTGCTCATGCGGCCAGTGTGACAGCCAATGTGGTGCCGAGCATGGCCATACTGAGCAGTCCGACGATCATGTGCTGGACGTCGGGGACGACCGCGTGCCCGTCCGCAGGCAGGATCTTGAGGGTGCGGGCGTAGTCGCGCTCGTAGACCTGCCGCTGGGCGGCGGAGCTCAGCCCGAAGTACGGCAGCCACCAATTGGCCAGGTGCCCGGCCAGGATCAGCCCGCATAACACCGACGCGGCGATCAGCGACCACGGCCGGTGCAGGGCGATGCCGGCGGCGATGAGCAGCGGGAACGGGTAGTTGATCGACGCGGCGAGCAGCCGTGGCCGCAGGTTGCCGGTCTTCAGGTCGTTGAGCGGGAACATCGGCACCCACTCGGTCAGGGCCAGCCAGGCCAGCCAGAGGAGAGGGAGTGCGATGGCGATCGTGGTCATGACGACCTCCCGGGTCGGAGTTTGTGTACCACGTAAGCTTACGTCGTACACAAACTCCGCACAACCCGGGCCGGGGAACGGGATCGCCCCGCGAGGAGCGTCCTCGCGGGGCGACGGATGACCGGTGCGGCGGCGGACCTCCTACCCGTCGTCGTCATCCGGAGGGACCGGGGCGGGCGGGATCGCGGCCGGGGCCTGCGCCACCGTGGCGGCGGCGGCCGTACCGGTCGATGGGGCGGAGAGCGAGACCGAACCGATGAGCGCGGACGCCACCAGGGTGGCGGCGACGAGCAGGCGTTCGAGCATCAGAGATCACTCCGTGAGGTGATGAGCGCCCAGCTGATGCGGGCTGACGGAGCGTCGACATGGGGCTCCCGGGAAGCGCCAGTACGGCGCATGAAGCACTTCTCACGCTAGCGGGAACGGCCCGCGGCGTCTCCCGGCGGGAGGCAAAGCCTTCCCCAGGCCCGAGCCCGCCCTCAGGGTGTCTCCTCGAGGAACCGTACGAGGTCCTTGCGCTCGTTCTTGCCGTTGAGGGTGAGAGGAAAGAAGGGCAGGACGCGGCAGATCGCGGGCACCTTCGCGGCCTCCAGGCGGTGCGCCAGCTCGCGCAGGACGGCGTGGGGGGCGAGGTCGCCCTCGACGATGATCGCGAGATCGTGCCGCTCGCCGGGAGGCACCACCGCGGCGGCCCGGACGCCCGGGATGTCCATCGCGGCGGCCTCGATCTCGATGGTGCTCATGCGGGTGCCCTTGCGCTTGAACATGTCGTCGCGCCGGCCCTCGAAGTAGAGGTAACCGTCCTCGTCGAGGAAACCGTAGTCGCCGGTGTGCAGGCGGGTCTCGCCGGTGGCCGCGTCGCGGCGGTAGACGCGGGCGGTCAGTTCGGGGGCGCGCCAGTATCCCGCCATCACGTTGGGCCCGGCCACCACGATCTCCCCGGTCTCACCGGCGGGCAGCGGCGTGCCGTCGTCGCCGAGGATCAGCACGCGGGTGCCGGGCAGGGGGCGGCCGACCGAGTCGGGGCGTTCCCGCTCCAGCTCCGGTTCCATGATGGTGACCCGTTTGCACTCGGTGACCCCGTACATCCGCACCACCCGGGCACCGGGGAAGCACTCGCGCAGGCCCTCGATGGTCGAGGCCGGCAGCGCGGCGCCGGTGCTGGTGAACATCCGCACGGTGGGCACGGAGCCGGGGGCCCGCCTGCCCAGGGTCGTGAGCATGGCTCCCAGCGAGGGCACCATCGGCACGACGGTCGCGCCGCACTCCTGCAGCTGGCTCAGCAGCGCCAGGTCGGACCCTTCACCCGCCAGCACCAGCTCCGCGTGGCCGAGGGCGGACAGGAAGATCTGGTAGAGGCCGTAGTCGAAGGACATCGGCGACCGGCAGAAGACGACGTCCCCCGGACGGTAGCCGAGCACGGCGTTGATGGCCGATGCCGCGAACGTCACCTGCGCGTGCGGGCCCACCACCGCCTTGGGCGCCGCCGTGCTGCCGGAGGTGTACATCAGGACCGCGACGTCCTGCGGCCGGACCTCGGCCGGACCGCCCGGGACGGGGCGTCCGGCGAACGCCTCCACCTCCCTCCAGAGCTCGTCGATCCCGTGGACGGGCACGTCGGCGGTCTCCCGCAGCGCCTCGCCGGCCCCGATGACCAGCTTGGGCTCGGAGTCCTCCATGACGGACCGCAGGTGGTACGCCTTCATCCCGGGGTTCAGGGGCACGAAGACGACACCGTGCCGCGACGCGCCGTAGAGGATGGGGACGGTCTCGCGCAGGTTGGGCAGCTGCACGATGATCCGGTCGCCGGGTTCGACGCCCGTGGCCGCCAGCCAGGCGGCGAAAGCGCGGCTGAGCTCGACCACCCGCCGATAGCTCCAGCCGCCGCGGGCGTCGCGCACCGCGATCCCGTCCGGATTCATGGCGGCCGCCTCGTCCAGCAGTTCGTGGATGAGCCGCGGCCGCGGAGAATACGCCGTGGAAATCAACCCGTTCAATATGTGCCTCCAGCCCCGAGCCGGGGAAAGGAATTCTCCGGCAGCCGGGACGCATGCGCGTGCAACCGGAAGCCGGCCAGGCCGATTCCGAAGCTACGCTCGGGCCCCGGCGAGCTGACCCCCTATGCCACCCCTATCTAGGGGTCCTGGGGCCGCGTAGGCCCCCAGCGGCGGCGGATCCCGCCGGCCCTCCCGGCCCGCGACCGGGACGGCCAACTCACGCCATAGATGATCTTGGAATTCTGTGCAATGTTCACAACCTCGGGGGCAGGAGGACTGTTCACCTGCGAGGGTTTCCGGAGATTCCAGATGCGACAACGTCGCAAGAGGAGCGGTTGCGGCGGATTACCGCCGTCCTATTTGGTACGTTCCAGAAAACGGCCGCCCGAAAAGAGATGGGCTTCATCGCCCCAGTTGAGCACCGTTGCGGCGGAGAATCATGCGGCCCTCGGTTTACGGCTATTGGCATTCCGGACTACAGTGATCCACGCCTGTCCGGTGCCGTGCCGTCAAGGCGGTCTTTCCTTGACTCGGACCGGCGTACAACATTACCGTGACGGTTTGGCGCCCGTTTGCGATTCGGTCGGGGTGCAAGGTCTGCCGGACGGTGTGTTTTCGCAGCACACCGGCTACGCAAGCCGCTGATACGCATGATGGAGACGTGGCCGCACATGTTACAGGAATTCACGGACGCAGGCGAGAGCGCGAAAGGCGCTGTCGCACTCAATCTTTATCGGAATGTCAGTGAAATCGCGGTGAACCACGGGAAACCCGCCCCCGCGTCGCCGCCCCTGTTTTCCCTGCGGGGCGGCCGCGCCGCCGGATGGCGTTCTGCCACCCGGTCGTAGCGTGGCCGCGGGTCATCGACTTCAAAGGGGGCAGGGAATCCTTTCCGTTCTCACCCATGGCGACCGCCCGCCGGTGGACGCCGTCCAGCTACCGGACCACCGCCCCGGCTCGGCCGCCGGCGGTGGCGGCCTTGTCGTGCGCGCCGTCCGCTTCCCGGAAGCGGCGGACCGCACGCCGGGCGGTGCCCGCCGCGGCGGGGGTCCGGCCGTATCCCGCGACTCGAGCGCGGGCACCACGTCGCGCCTCGGACGTCCGTCACCCGGACCCGGCGGGCGGATCCTGACAGGCTCCGCCCCGGCTTCGAGCTGCGCGAACATCGAGCCGTCCCGGTCCGGGGCCGGCTCACGCGAGGACCTGCGGTCGTGGCTCGGCAGACCGCCGTCACCCGCCGCCACGCCGAAGCACGGCCACCGTGCCGCCTCCGGGCGGCCGGCCACACCTTCACCGCCCGCGGGCGAGAGGGGCCGGGCGTCTTCCACGCCACGCCGAAAACCTCGGCTCGAACGTGACGAAGTCGGCAACCGAAGATCCCTGGACTGCTCCCGGTCCGCTTCCTGATTGAGCTTCCTCTACGACCAAACAGGTGAAGGAGAGTCGATGCAGTTCGCCGAACGCGAATCAGAAATCACCCTCCTCAATACCATGCTCGCGGAGAGTGAGCATGGTTGGGGAAGAATTGCGATGATAACCGGCCCTCCAGGGTTCGACAAGAGCCGGGTGCTGCACGCCTTCGCCGATTCGGCGGTGCGGTCGGGCGCCACTCATCTGAGCGCCATCTGCCTACGGAACGAGCAGAACATCTCACTGGGCGTCATCCACCAGGTTTCGCAGAGCCTGAGTGCCGCACTGGGCGAGATGCCCCCCGCGTTGAAACTTCTGCAGGAGGCCGTATTCAACGCGGGACCGCGCGGGATCCGGCCGGAAGACCTCAATTGGATCGGCGTCACGCACGGCCTGTGGGAGATCATCACCAACCACGCGCGCAGCGGCGCGGTATTGATAACCATCGAGGACGTGCAATACGCGGACTCGGTTTCGCTGGACATTCTCCTGCATTTCATAAACCGGCTCCATTCCGCGAACGTCTTCATGGTCTTCACGGTGAACGAAGGACCGGACGGGGTGCCGCTCAGAATTCAGAGCGATCTCATGCACCATCCGCAGTGCCGCCGCATCAAGGTGGCGCCGTACTCGTCGGGCACCATTTCCAGGATCGCGCAGGTCCGCCTCGGGACCGAGCCGGACGATCCGCTGGCGGAGGCGATCCACCAGGTCAGCGGCGGAAACGCCCTCCTGGTGCGCTCGCTGATAGAGGACCGGCAGAACGCGGGCGGCGACGGGACCGGCCTGGTGATCGACGACGGCTTCTCCGGATCCGTCCGTACGCTGCTGAACCGCATCGGCAGCACCCCCCTACGGGTCCTGCGCGCCGCCGCGGTGCTGGACGCGTCGGCCTCTCCCCCGCTGCTGGCCGAGATGCTGCACATCAAGCAGCCGGCCGTGGTCCGCACCCTGGAATGGCTGGCGGAGATCGGCCTGCTGGGCATGGACGGCTTCCGCCACCCCGCCGCCAGGGAGGCCGTCCTGGACTCCATGGAACCGGACCTCCTCAAAGAGCTTTACGCACGCGCCGCCCAGTTGCTGCACGCGACCGGCGTACAGCCCACCGTGATCGCCGACCACCTCGTCGCCGCCGGCGCCAAGCACGAGCCCTGGGCCCTGGACGTGCTGCGGGAGGCCGCCGACCAGGCGCTGGCCACCGACGAGTACGAGCTCGCCGTGCGGTACCTCCGGTACGCGGCGGACCTGTGCTCCGGGACCGACGAACGGATCCAGGTCACCCTGGCGCTGGCCAAGGCCACCTGGCGGATCAACCCCTCCACCGCCACCATGTACCTCCCCATGCTCGTGCAGGCCGCGCGGGACGGCCGGCTGCCCGCCAGGGACGTGCACTGGCTGCTCACGTGCATGCTCTGGCACGGCCAGTACGACGAGGCCGAGGAGATGTTCGCGCTGCTGGAGCAGGCCGAGCAGGGCGATGGCCAGGAGGCGGGCGGAGCCCACGCGTGGCGCCTGGCGGCCGACCACTGGCTGGCCAGCACCCACCCCCCGGTCCTGCACCGGTTGCGGGGGACGCACAAGCCCTCCCCCTTACGCGAGGGCAGCGAACGGCACCCGGCCCATTCGTACGCGCGGACGATCTCCGCGCTCGCCGCCAACCTGCGCGACGGCGAGACCGAGGCGGCCCTGAGGACGGCGGAGAAGGTCCTGCACTCCGTCCAGCTCGAAGGCTGCAACATCGAGCTGGTCGAGGCGGCCCTGTTCTGCTTCGTCTATTCGGACCGCACCCACGAGGCGGCCTCCCTCGTCGAGAACCTGTACGCGGTGGCGGAGCGGCGCAACTCGCCCACGTGGCTGAGCGTGCTCGCGGCCTTCCGCGCGCACATCGCCGAGCACAAGGGAGAGATGCTGGAGGCCGTCGAATGGGGCGAGCTCTCCCTGCGCACCCTGCCCCCCAGGAGCCTGGGCGTGCTCGCGGCGCTCCCGCTGGCCAGCCTCATCGAGGCCCACACCGAGATGGGCGAGTATCAGAAGGCCGAACAGTACCTCCGTCATCCCCTGCCTGAAACCGTTTACCAGACCCGGTACGGGCTGCACTACCTCTTCGCGCGGGGCCACTACAGAACGTCGGTCGGCCAGGCGCACGCGGGCCTCAGCGACTTCCTGAAGTGCGGCACACTGATGCGGTCCTGGGAGGTCGACACGCCGCTGCTCGTCCCGTGGCGCCTCGGGGCGGCCGGGGTCTCGGTCGTGCTGAAGAACAACGCCCGCGCCCGGAAGTTCCTCGAGCTGCACCACGCCACGCCGCACGGCCACAGTCCCCGGATCCGGGGGTTCGCGCTGATGGTGCTGGCCTCGGCCGAGGAGGTCGGACGCCGGCCGCCGCTGCTGCGCAAGGCCGTCGACATGCTCCAGGACTCCGGCCACAAGATGGAGCTGGCGCACGCGCTGGCACGCCTCAGCCACTCCCTGGCCGCCCTGGGCGAGACGGACAAGGCCCGGCTCATCGGCCAGCAGGCGGACCGGGTCGGCCAGCGTTGCCATGCCGAGCCCCTGCGCAGGTCGGTGGCGAACGCCTTCGACAGCGAATTCGGCGCGATGGCCGCCGGGAACGACCAGAACGCCCTGAGCCCCGCCGAATATCGGGTCGCCTCGATGGCGGCGCTCGGCTACACGAACCGGGAGATCGCGACGAGAGCTCATATCACCATCAGTACGGTGGAGCAGCACCTCACGCGCATATATCGCAAACTCGGGGTGAACGGCCGGAACGACCTTCCGCGTCTGTTCTCGTCGAAAGAGCTCGGTTCGTCGAACGGAAACGTGCTCGTCGCAGAGAATTCCCGGCACCTTCCCGGCTCGGCGTCCGTGCCCGGGTGACGGCCGGTTTCATTCATCTAGCGGGATTTCCCATTCGGGTACGTCCCGTTTGCGGACGACGACGATGGCCCAGCCGACCTCCCCCCGGTCGATGGCGGACTGCACTTCTTCGCATGACGCGGCGAAGGCGAGCATCTTGTCCCGGGCCTCGGCGTCGGCCATCTGTTCGGCCCGCGCCCGGGCCGCCTCCGCGTTTCCCTCGAACGTCCGCCTGAGGAAGCCGGTCACATTGACCACCGAACTGATTTCGAAGCCGGCCTCCTCCAGCGCGGAATGGTATTCGAGAAGCGTGTAGCCGTCGTTCCACCCGAACTTGTCGTAGACCTCGGTCCGGGTGCGCTCGCTGATCCTCGTCCGCGGCCGGTAGAAATCACTGAAGGCGAAGATGCCGCCGCTGCGCAGCACGCGGCGGATCTCCGCATAGCTGCGCGGCATGTCCGGCGCCTTGTGCAGCGCGCCGTGGCTGACGACGTGGCTGAAAGTGCCGGGCTCGTACGGAAGTCCCAGCACCGAGGCCCGCCGGAAGCCGACGTCCAGCCGTTGCCGCTGGTTGGTGCACAGATCCTGGGCGAACCTGACGTACTCCTCGCTCTCGAAGATCCCCTCGCCTCGGCAGCCGAACCACTGAGCCAGGTAGACCAGCAGGCATTCGCAGTCGTCGCCCACCTCGAGCACCGTGCTCGATCCGTCGATCCCCGCCTCGGCGGCGAGAAACGCGGCGGTCTGCTCGACGGTCGTCCGATAGTCGTCCCGGCTGTTCTCCCGGAAATCGTCGGTCGGGTAGTCGGCCGCATGTGCCACGCCATAGCCCGTCAAATTCAAAAAGGTATGACTGCTCTGGTCGTACATGTCTCCGACTTCCCTCCGACAATAAGGGTGGCCCGCGGTCGCGGCACCGCACCGGTGCCTGCCGACGCGAACGCACCGAGGATCAATCGCGTTCGTCTCGCGAAGACTCTTGCCTATACCTCGAAGAGTGCCCGGATTCTCTCATGTACTCAATGGTGCTATCCCCCCTTTTCTGGTCCGGTCTTCCGTACATCGGCCCCACCCATTTACGCCGCGCCCCGGACGCATCACGAAGGATTTTGCGCCTCGCGCAACTTGATGAACGCGAGAATCCCCATTACTAGCATGATGACCGCGCCGGCGAAAGCGGCGATCTGCATTCCGTCTACATAGGCGTCGCGGGCCACGGAGGCCAGGGCCTCGCCCACCGCCCGAGGGAGCTCGGCGGCGACCGACAGCGCGCCACCGAGGGTCTCGTGCGCCACCGCGGCGGCGTCGGGCGGGACGCCGGGCGGCAGCTGCGCGGCGAGGGTGCTGCGGTAGACGGCCACCCCGATGCTGCCGAGGATGGCGGCTCCGAGCGCCTGCCCGAACTCGGTGGAGGACTCGAACAGCCCCGAGGCGGATCCCGCCTTCTCGGGCGGCGCCGTGGCGACCACCATGGTGGAGGCCAGTGCCTGCACCGATCCGATCCCCCAGCCCAGCAGGAACAGCCCGCTGAACAGCAGCGGCAGGTTGACGTCCGTGCTCAGCTGGGAGATCAGCAGGAAGCCGATCGCCCCGAAGACCATGCCGGAGCCCATGATGGTGCCGGGCCGGAACCATTTGGTGAGCGCCGCCCCGAGCACCGAGCCGGCCGCCGAGCTGACGGCTGTCGGCACGGTCATCAGCCCGGCCACGATCGGCCGCATCCCGAGCACCGACATCAGGTATTGCGTGATGAAATAGAACGTCCCGACGAGGGCGAACACCGCGAGGGTGGCGGTGATCAGGGACACGGTGAACGCGTGCCGGCGGAAGAGCGCCAGGTCCAGCATGGGGTCGGGCAGCTTGCGCTGCCTCTGCAGGAACAGGGTCAGGAACAGCAGCCCGATCACGGCGCTGATCCACATCGTCACGGAGAAGTTCTGCTCGGCGACCATCTTCACCGCGTAGACGATCGGCAGGGCGGCGAGCAGCACGAGGACCGCGCTGAGAATGTCGAACTTCCCCGGGTTGGGGTCGCGGTATTCCGGCAGGAGCGGGCCGAGCGCGAGTAACAGGATCATGATCGGCACGCTGATCAGGAAGACCGCTCCCCACCAGAAGCTCTCCAGCAGCCACCCGCCGACGATCGGCCCGGCCACGCTGCCGAGGGTGAAGATCGCGGCCCAGATGGCGATGGCCATGTGGAGCTGGCGGCCGTCGGTGAACAGCACCCGGATGAGGGCGAGGGTCGGCGGCATCAGCGTCGCCGCCGCGGCCCCCTGCAGGCCACGCGCCACAATGAGCAGCTCGGCACTGGGCGCGTACGCCGCGATGGCCGACGTGAGGCCGAACACCACCGCGCCCACCAGGAGCAGCCGCCGGCGGCCGATCCGGTCACCCAGATTGCCCATCGGAATGAGCAGCCCGGCCAGCAGGAAGGCGTAGATGTCGACGATCCACAGCTGCTGTGTGCCGCTCGGTTCCAGCTCGGCGGTCAGTGACGGGAGCGCGAAAAACAGCACCGTCACCGTGATGGAGATGAGCAGTACGGGCAGCATGAGGATCGCCAGGCCGGTCCACTCCCGCCACCCCGCTTTGGCGCCTCTTTCGGCGATATCCATTCCCACCCCTCTCATACTGTGTACGTAACATTTACAGTACACCATATGTCAGCTTGCCAAAGGGCCTTGTCAAGTAAACATTGACTGCCACGACATGCTGGTGCTCCATGTCATGGCTGTTCACGATTACCTCCTGACTGGCGCACATTCTTGAAGGATATTTTCGTCACAACCACTCCACCTCTTTTTTCGTCACATCAGGCGCGTGATATAATTTCATCACAATGGAAGATCGTGATGAAATCAGGCGACCATGCTGACGTGTGTCCAGTGCGGGAAAGAGCTCACGGTGCCTCCCCGCGGGCGCAAGCCCCGCTACTGCTCGCGCTCGTGCCAGGCCCGCGCCTACCGGGCCCGCCTCGACGCGCGGACCGGCCAGGGAGCCTGGCGGGAGAAGAAGGACGAGCGGCCTTCGCCACCCCGTCCCGCACGGCCCGTCACCGGCGGGCGCGCCGATTCCCAGCGGACCGACGCCGGCCTGTCCCGCGAGCGGATCGTGTGGACCGCCATCCGGATCGCCAACGCCGAGGGCCTGGAGAGCATGTCGATGCGGCACGTCGCGAACGTGCTCGGCGTCAAGGTGATGTCGCTGTACAACTACATCGACGGGAAGGACGCGCTGATCGACCTCATGGTCGAGGCGGTGTTCAGCGAGAGCGGAGACACCGAGCCCCACACCTTCCGAGGCTGGCGGGCCGAACTGGAGGCCGCGGCGCGGTGGGAGTGGGCGCTGTACTCGACGTACCCGTGGGTCCTCGAGGTCATCGCGACGGTCCAGCCGCCGCTCGTCCCCAGCCTGCTCGCCCGCTTCGAACGCGGCCTGGGCGCGTTCGACGGCCTCGGCCTGGACCCCGTCATGACCCATCGGATCTATCTGGGCGTGAGCGGCATCGCACAGGGGCTCGCCCTGCTGCGGGTGAGCGAGATCGCGTCCGAACGGCGCGGCGGCGGGATCTCGCTCAGCCAGTGGCGATCGGTGAAGGTGCCCGCGATCCTCGAGGAACTGGGCGCCGACCGCTATCCGCGGCAGGCCGCGCTGCGCAACAGCCCGGAGGTCCTCACGGACCTGGAGGAGATCTTCGAGTTCAGCCTCCAGCGCCTGCTGGACGGCATCGCCCGGTTCCTGGAGGGGGAGTCGCCCGCTCCCCCTCACCGGTGGCCCCGCTCTGGTCAGCCCTCGGCCGAGGATCACTGACGGCGCTCCCCTCGGCATGTGCGTGGTTCGCCGCTCACGCGCCGTTCGAACGCCCGCCGGACGGCTTCAGCCATTCCTCGACGGCCTTCGCGATGGACCCCGCCTCGCCCTCCAGCATCGTGAGGTGGTCGCCGCGGACCTCGCACAGGTCGTGCTTCAGGTGCCAGGAAGCCCGCCAGTTGCCTTCCCTGGACCGCTCGCCGTCGGGCCCGGAGGGCAGGGGGGTGTCCGGTCTGAGGAAGAGCACGGGGGTTTCGATGTCCTCCACCACCGTCTCCCTGAAGAGCCGGTAGTAGCGCCCCATGGCCGTCATCCTCGTGTCGCTGAAGGGCCCGTACACCTCCGCCCGGTCGAACATCCCCTCCAGCATCTGACCGCCGAGCTCGTCGATGACGTCGCTGTCCGGCAGGAACGTGTCCAGCAGGACGAGGCCGTCCGGGCGCACCCCGTTCCGCTCCAGATACGAGACGGCTGCGTGCGCGAAGTTGCCGCCGCCGCAGTAACCCATCACCACGAACGGGTCGTCGCCGGCCGCCTCCCGGATGGATTCCGCCCACATGCGCACCACGACGTCCGCGTTGTCCGGAAGGCTGTCGTCCGGGGCGTATCCGGGCACCTGGAGCGCGTACAGGTCGCGTACTCCCTGGAAGTGCACGGCCAGCCGGGCGAACTGGGCCGCGCCGCCCAGCGCCATCGGCGTGCTGAAGCAGAACAGCTTCGGCCGCGCCGGCCCCGAGGCCAGGGCCAGCGGCGGATACGCGCGGTCCAGCTCGTCCAGCGTCCGGAACACCGGCCGCAGCCGCGCCGCGGCCTCCAGCAGGTCCAGCCCCTCCTGCAGCTTCCCGGCGGGAGCCGCGGCGCGCACCAGCGAGCTGAGCGATCCGCCCCCGTCCGGCTCCGCCGGACCGGAGTCCCAGCCGGCGCCGTTGTCGATCGCGATCTCCTCCGCGAGATGCCGGGCCAGCGCCGCGGCGGTGCCGTAGTCGAAGACCGCCGTCGCCGGCATCCGCACGCCGGTCGCCTTGTTCAGTACGTTGCGCAGCTCCATCGCGGTCAGCGAGTCGAAGCCCGCTTCGAGGAAGTTCTGCTCCGCCCGGATCGCCTCCGGCTCGCTGTAGCCGATCACCTTCGCCGCGCACTCGCGCACCATCAGGGTCAGCTCCTCGACCTGCTCCGCCGGCGACAGCCCGGCCAGCCGCCGCTGCACCACCGACCCGTCGGCCACGGCCTGCCCGGCGTGGGCGGTGCGGCGGGCGGGGGCCCGGACGAGCCCGCGCAGGATGGGCGGGACGCCGTCGTGGCGGTTGCTGAGGGTGTGGGTGTTGATGGGGAGGGGGAGGAGGTGGGGTTGGGGTGTGGTGAGGGCGGTGTCGAGGAGTTGGTTGCCTTGGGTGGTGGTGATGCGGTGGTAGCCGGCTTGTTCGATGCGGGTGATGTCGGTGGTGGTGAGGTGGGCGCTCATGCCGCTGGGTTGGTGCCAGAGTCCCCAGGCGAGGGCTTGGGCGGGTAGGCCGGTGGTGTGGCGGTGGATGGCGAGGGCGTCCAGGAAGGCGTTGGCGGCGGAGTAGTTGCCCTGTCCGGCGCTGTCGAGGGTGCCGGCCGAGGAGGAGTAGAGGACGAAGGCGGCCAGGTCCAGTTGTTGGGTGGCCTGGTGCAGGTGCCAGGCGGCGTCTGCTTTCGGCTTCAGTACTCGGTCGATCTTGTCGGGGGTGAGTGAGGTGACCACGCCGTCGTCGAGGACTCCGGCGGTGTGGAAGACCGCCGTGAGCGGGTGCTCGGCGGGGATCCGGTCAAGGAGCGCGGCCACCTGCTCGGGATCGGACAGATCGCACGCCGCGATCTCGACCGTCGCACCCGCCGTCTCCAGGTCGGTGCGGAGCTGGTCGGCGTCAGGGGCCTGGTCTCCTCGGCGGGAGGCCAGCAGCAGATGCTTGGTCTGGTGCTCGGTGGCCAGGTGGCGGGCCAAGATCGCACCCAGACCGCCCGTGCCACCCGTGATCAGCACAGTACCGTCGGGGTCCAGGCTGCGCGGCATGGTGAGGATGATCTTCCCGGTGTGGCGCGCCTGGGCCATGTGCCGGAATGCCTGTCGGGCCTGCTGCACCGGCCAGCACCGCACCGGCAGACCGGCAAGTTCCTGGGAGGCGAACAGGTTCAGCAGTTCGGCGAGCATCTGGCCGATCCGCTCGTGCCCGGCATCCATGAGGTCGAAGCTGCGGTAACGGACGTGGGGGTGGGTGTTCGCGACGTCGGCCGGATCGCGCCGGTCGGTCTTGCCCATCTCGACGAACCGCCCGCCAGGGGTGAGGAGGTCGAGGGAGGCGTCGGTGAACGGGCCGGCCAGCGAGTTGAGCACCACGTCCATCCCTTCGCCTCCGGTGACTGCGGCGAAGGCGTCGGCGAAGTCCAGGTCGCGCGAGGAAGCGATGTGGCCCTCAGGCACGCCCAGCGCCCGCAGCAGGTGCTGCTTGGCAGGTGAGGCGGTGGCGAAGACCTCCGCACCCAGGTGCCGGGCGATCTGGATGGCGGCCATGCCGACCCCGCCGGCGCCGGAGTGGATCAGCACCCGCTCCCCACGGCTGAGCCCGGCCAGGTCGACGAGTCCGTACCAGGCGGTCGCGAACGCTCCCGGGACGGAGGCCGCGCGGGCGAAACTCCATCCCTGCGGCATCCGCGCCATCATCCGGCGATCAGCCACGACACGCGGGCCGAAGGTCCCTTCGCCCAGGCCCATCACCTGATCGCCGACCCGCAGCCCTTCCACGCCGGGCCCGACCTCGGAGACGATCCCGGCGAACTCACCACCGATGAGCCCGCCCTGTTCGGGCACCATGCCCAGTGTCACGACCACGTCGCGGAAGTTCAGGCCGGCCGCGCGGACGTCCACGCGAACCTCACCGGCGGCCAGCTCCTGATCGGCCTCCGGGGCCGGGATCAGGTTCAGCCCGTCGATGGAGCCCTTGACGGGGCTGTCCAGCCGCCAGGCTTCCGGCCCCTCGGGCGTCGCGAGATCGCCGGACGTGTCCGCCCGGGCCAGACGGGGCACCAGCACCCGACCGGCCCGCACCGCCAGCTGCGGCTCGTCCTCCACGCCCAGCAACGAAGCCAGCGCGGTGAGCGAATCGGCCGCGCGATCGACGTCCACGAGGACGATCCGGCCTGGGTTCTCCGCCTGCGCCGAACGCACCAGGCCCGACACCGCAGCCTCGACCAGAGCACCATCACCGGCGCTGCCGGCCTCGGTACCGGTCGTCACCGCACCCGTGGTCACCAGCACCAGCCGGGTCTCGGCCAGCCGATCGTCGGCCAGCCAATCGCGCAGCACTCCCACGACCCGGTCCAGCTCCGACCGCAGGCCCTCCAGCGGTTCCCGGTCGTCTGCCTGCGGAATCGGGCAAGGAATGACCAGGGTCGTGATGCCGTCGGCCTCCGCTGCCGCGTGGAGATCGGTGTATGAGCGCACCTCCAGGTCGCCGCCGCGCAGGGCTTCGGTCACTCTGCCGTCCGTCTCCATGACGGCTATCGGCCCTCGGGCATGGGGCGGGTTCCAGCTTGGCGGTATCACCCACTGCAGGTGGTGGAGCGCGTCGTGCCCGGGCTGGGTACGCGACGACAGTCCACCGGCGGGCAGCGGACGCGTGATCAAACTCGTGACGACCGCGACCGGGACGCCGGTGGCGTCGGCGATCCGGATGCTGGAAGCGCCGCCCTCGGCCGGAAGGACGTGAACGCGCACCTGCTGGGCGCCGGAAGCCAGGAGCTCCACCCCGTTCCAGGCGAACGGCAGCGCGACGCCCTCAGCCTGCTCGATCAGGCCCGTGGCATGGAGGGCGGCGTCCAAGAGAGCCGGATGGATGCCGTACTGGTCGGCTTCGGCGGCCTCCCGCTCGTCGAGCTCCACCTCGGCGAACACCTCATTGTCGCGGATCCAGGCCCGCTTGAGTCCTTGGAAGGCCGGACCGTACCCGTATCCGGAACCGGCGAGTGCCTCGTAGTGGCCGGACACGTCCACCACCTGCGCCCCCGCGGGCGGCCACTGCCCATCGGCAGCGCCTGCGGTGCCGGTCGTCTCGGTGAGGGTTCCAGTGGCGTGACGTGTCCAAGGCCGCCGGCCGGTGCGGGCGTGGATCGCCAGTTCACGGCGGCCGTCCTCTCCTGCGGCGGACACCGCCACCTGGAGCTGGACCGCCTCGTCGCCCTCGATCACCAGCGGCGCTTCAAGCGTCAGCTCCTCCACCACCGGGCAGCCGACCTCGTCGCCCGCTCGCACGGCCAGCTCCACGAACCCGGTGCCGGGGAACAGCAGCGTCTCCCCCACCCCGTGATCGGCCAGCCAGGGATGCGTGGCGGTCGAGATCCGGCCGGTCAGCACCAGCCCGCCGTGATCGGGCAGTTCCACCGCCGCACCCAGCAGCGGGTGCTCCACGCGGGCCTGGCCCAGACCGCTCGCGTCCGACACACCGGTCGTGGCAGGCTCCAGCCAGTAACGCCGGTGCTGGAACGCATACGTGGGCAGCTCGGTGCCTGCGCCGGTCACGGTGAGGAGCCGTTCCCAGTCCACGGCGACACCGGCGGTGAACGCCTCGGCCGCTGAGCGGAGGAACCGGTCCGGGCCGCCCTCGCCACGACGCAATGATCCCACCGCAACGCCCGGCGAGGCGGCCGCGTCTAGGAGGTCCTGCACCGCCATCGTCAGCACCGGATGCGGGCTCACCTCGATGAACGCGGTGCGGCCATCGGCCAGCAACGCCCGCACCGCCCCCTGGAAGTCCACCGGCCGGCGCGCGTTGGCGAACCAGTACTCCGCCCCCAACTCCGAGCCCGCCAGCACCCCGCCCGTCACCGTCGAATACACCGGCACCCGGCCGGGCCCGGGCTCGATGGGGCCCAGCATCTCCAGCAACTGCTCCCGCAACGGCTCGACCATCTGCGAATGCGAGGCCACCGTGGTCGCGATCACCCGCGCCCGCACCCCCTCACCACGCAGACGCTCCACGAACTCCTCCAGCGCCTGCGTCGGCCCGGCCACCGCGCAGGAGGCAGGCCCGTTGTCCGCGCTCACCTCCAACCCCTCGCCCACCCGCTCCCGCACCACCTCAGCGGGCAGCCCCACGGCGGCGATCGCGCCGCGTCCCCACAGCTCGGCGGCGAACAGCCGGCTGCGCAACACGACCACCCGCACGGCGTCGGCCAGCGACAACACCCCGGCCACGCAGGCTGCCGCCACCTCACCTTGCGAGTGGCCCACTACCGCCGTCGGGCGGACGCCGATGGACTCCCACAGCTCGGCCAGCGCGATTCCGACCGCGAAGGCGACCGGCTGCAGTCTCTCGATCGAGTCCAGCCCCGCCCCATCGGCGTCGGCCAGGACCTGGGCCGGGTCCCAGTCCACCCACCGCCGGATCTCGGCGAAGCACTCCTCCAGCCGGGCGGCGAACACCGGCGACGCCTGCGCCAGCTCCACCCCCATCCCGGCCCACTGCGCCCCCTGCCCCGGGAACACCAGCACCGCATCCCGACGACCCGACGCCGTACCCGACACCGAACCGGCCACCACCCCGGCACCGGGCTCCCCCGCCGCCAGCGACTGCAGCCCGCCCAGCAGCTCCTCCCGGTCGGCGCCCATGACGACGGCACGGTCCTCGAACACCGGCCGCGTGCGTACCAGCGACAGCCCGACCTCGCCGACCGGCAACTCCGGCCGTGCCACCACGTACTCGGCCAGCCGGGACGCCTGAGCGCGCAACGCCTCCTCACCGCGTCCCGACACCACCCACGGCACCACACCGGAGATGACAGGAGCGCTCCCAGACTCCTCCTCCTGCGGCTCCGGTTCGGGAGCCTGCTCCACGATCACGTGCGAGTTCGTCCCGCTCACGCCGAACGACGACACACCCGCCCGCCGTGGTCGGCCGTCCGGCTCCGGCCAGTCCTGCGCCTGCTCCAGCAGCCGAACCTGACCCTGCTCCCAGTCGACATGAGTCGTGGGCGTGGACACGTACAGGGTCTGCGGCAACAGACCGTGCCGCATCGCCAGCACCATCTTGATCACACCGGCCACCCCCGCAGCAGCCTGCGTGTGCCCGATGTTCGACTTCAACGACCCAAGCCACAACGGCTCGGCCGCACCCCGATCCCGCCCATACGTCGCCAGCAATGCCTGCGCCTCGATGGGGTCACCGAGCGCGGTCCCCGTGCCATGCGCCTCGACCGCGTCCACCTCAGCACCCGACAACCCCGCATTGGCCAGCGCCTGACGGATCACCCGCTCCTGCGAAGGACCGTTCGGAGCCGTCAAACCATTACTGGCCCCGTCCTGATTGACCGCCGACCCACGGATCACCCCCAACACCCGATGACCAGCGGCCACCGCGTCCGACAACCGCTCCAGCACCAGCACACCGACACCTTCGGACAGGACGGTGCCGTCGGCCTCGTCGGAGAACGCCTTGCAGCGGTCGTCCCGCGCCAGGCCGCGCTGGTGGCTGAAGTCCACGAGGAGCTCCGGCGTGGCCATGATCGTCACGCCGCCCGCGAGCGCGAGCGTGCTCTCTCCGGCGCGCAGTGACTGGCACGCCATGTGGATGGCGACGAGCGAGGAGGAGCAGGCGGTGTCCACCGTGACGGCCGGCCCCTCCAGGCCCAGCGTGTACGCGACCCGGCCGGAGATGACGGAGCTGGAGTTGCCCGTTCCCAGGTAACCCTCGCTGCCCTCGGGCAGGGGGCCTCGGCCCACCTCGTAGTCGTTGGCGAAGGCGCCGATGAAGACGCCCGCGGAGGTGCCGCGCAACGAAGCCGGATGGAGGCCGGCCCGCTCCAGGGCCTCCCACGAGACCTCCAGCACCAGCCGCTGCTGCGGGTCCATCGCCACGGCCTCACGCGGGCTGATCCCGAAGAACGCGGGGTCGAACTCGTCCGCCCCTTCGACGAACCCGCCCGAGCGCGCGTAAGTCGTCCCGCTGCTGTCCGGGTCGGGGTCGTACAGCGCTTCCAGGTCCCAGCCCCGGTCCTTCGGGAACGGGACGATCCCCTGCTCGCGCTCCAGCAGCAGCTTCCACAGGTCCTCCGGCGAGTTCACCCCGCCGGGGTAGCGGCAGCTCATCGCCACGATCGCGATCGGCTCGCGCTCCTTCTCCTCGACCTCACGCAAACGTCGGTTGGCCTGCTGGAGATCCTCGGTCACTCGCCGCAGGTACGCGAGGAGCCTCTCTTCGTCAGCCATGCCGTCCCGCCTTCCCTAAGGGGTTTCGAGTTTGCGTTTCCTGGGGGACCTAGAGGCCCTGGTCGATCAGCGAGAAGAGCTCGTCGGCGCTCGCCGTGCGCACCTTGCTCTCCTCGTCCGTTCCGGATCGGTCGCCGCGCCACTCGTCCATGAGCTTCTGCAGGCGAACGGTGATCTCGGACCGCGCCTCGACATCGATGGCGATCTTGCCCAGCAGCCGGCCCAGCTCGTCCAGGCTCTGCAGCACCTGCGACTCGGCCGGTTCCTTCTTCGGCAGGAGTTGGCTGCCCATGTACTCGGCGATGGCGACCGCGTTGGGGTAGTCGAAGATCAGCGTCGCCGGCAGCCGGAGTCCGGTGGCCTTGCCGAGCCGGTTACGCAGCTCCACCGATGTCAGGGAGTCGAATCCGAGTTCGCTGAAGCTCCTGTCCGGATCCACGTGCTCTTCGGAGGCGTGTCCCAGCACGCCGGCGGCCTCCGTACGTACCAGCGAGACCAGCATGCGCTCCTGCTCGGCCGGAGGCAGCCCGGCCAGGCGCTGCTGCAGCGCCGACTCGCCGTCCGAGGCGGGTTGCGCGCTCTGGGCGGTACGGCGTGCGGGGGTGCGCGCCAGTCCGCGCAGGACGGCGGGGATGCCGTCCTCGCGGGCGCCGAGAGCACGGGCGTCCATGGGCAGCGGTACGAGGAAGGGCTCCGCCATGGTCAGGGCGGCGTCCAGCAATTGCATGCCTTCGGCGGCGCCCATTGCGGTGAACCCCGAACGGGACAGCCGCTCCAGGTCGATGTCGCCCAGCCGGCGCGTCATGCCACCCGTTTCCGGCGCCCACACCCCCCACGCGAGGGACTGTGCGGGCAGACCGGAGGCGTGGCGGTGGATCGCGAGCGCGTCGAGGAAGGCGTTGGCGGCGGAGTAGTTGCCCTGTCCGGCGCTGTCGAGGGTCGCGGCCGAGGAGGAGTAGAGGACGAACGCGGCCAGGTCGAGATGGCTGGTGGCCTGGTGCAGATGCCAGGCGGCGTCGGCCTTGGGCCGCAGTACCCGGTCTATCTTGTCCGGGGTGAGCGAGTCGATCACGCCGTCGTCCACCACTCCGGCGGCGTGGAAGACCGCCGTCAGGGGATGTTCGGTGTGGACGCGGTCGAGGAGCGCGGTGACCTGCTCGGGGTCGGACAGATCGCACGCGGTGATCTCGACCGTTGCGCCGGCTGCTTCCAGGTCGGTGCGGAGCTGGTCGGCGTCGGGGGCCTGGTCTCCTCGGCGGGAGGCCAGCAGCAGATGCCCGACCTGGTGCTCGGTGACCAGGTGGCGGGCCAGGATCGCGCCCAGACCGCCCGTGCCGCCCGTGATCAGCACCGTGCCGTCCGGATCCAGTGCGCGCGGCATGGTCAGGACGATCTTGCCGGTGTGGCGGGCCTGGGCCATGTGCCGGAAGGCTTGCCGAGCCTGCCGGACCGGCCAGCACCGCACCGGCAGACCCGCCAGCTCCTGACCCGCGAACAGGTCCAGCAGCTCGGCCAGCATCTGCCCGATCCGCTCGTGCCCGGCGTCCATCAGGTCGAAGCTGCGGTACCGGATTCCATTGTTCTCGACGTCCGCCGGGTCACGCAGGTCGGTCTTGCCCATCTCGACGAACCGCCCGCCGGGGGCGAGCAGGTTGAGGGAGGCGTCGGTGAACGGCCCGGCCAGCGAGTTGAGCACGACATCCACCCCTTCACCTCCGGTGACCGTGGTGAAAGCGTCGGCGAAGTCGAGGTCGCGGGAGGAGGCGATGTGGTCGTCGGCCACGCCCAGTGCGCGCAGCAGGTGTTGCTTGGCGGGTGAGGCGGTGGCGAAGACCTCCGCCCCCAAGTGCCGGGCGATCTGGATGGCCGCCATGCCGACCCCACCTGCACCGGAGTGGATCAGCACCCGCTCCCCACGGCTGAGCCCGGCCAGGTCGACCAGCCCGTACCAGGCGGTCGCGAACGCTCCCGGGACCGACGCCGCGCGGGCGAAACTCCACCCCTGCGGCATCCTCGCCATCATCCGGTGATCAGCCACCACGCGGGGACCGAACGTCCCCTCGCCCATGCCCATCACCCGGTCGCCGACGTTCAGCCCGTCCACCCCGGGCCCGACCTCGGCGATGACGCCGGCGAACTCGACGCCCATCGCCCCGGCCTCACCCGGGTACATGCCCAAGGAGTTGAGCACGTCGCGGAAGTTCAGGCCGGCCGCGCGGACGTCCACACGCACCTCACCGGCGGCCAGCTCCCGGCCGGCTTCCGGGGCCGACATCAAGGTCAGCCCGTCGATGGAGCCCTTGGCGGGGCTGTCCAGCCGCCAGCCGTCGGGTCCGTCGGGCGTCGGGAGCTCGCCGGAGGTGTTCGCCTGGGTGAGACGGGGCACCAGCACCCGACCGGCGCGTACCACCAGCTGCGGCTCGTCCTCCACGCTCAGGAGGGAGGCCAGCGCGGTGAGCGAATCGGCCGCATCGTCGACGTCCACCAGGAGGATCCGGCCGGGGCTCTCGGCCTGCGCCGAGCGCACGAGACCCGACACCGCCGCCTCGACCAGAGCACCACCGCCGGCGCTGCCGGCCTCCGTTCCGGTCGTCACCGCACCCGTGGTCACCAGCACCAGCCGGCTCTCGGCCAGCCGCTCATCGGCCAGCCAATCGCGCAGCACACCCACGACCCGGTCCAGCTCCGACCGCAGCGCCTCCGGAAGCGTGTCCTGCCCGGCAGGAGCCCCCTGCAGGCGCATGACCACGGCGGCGGGAAGAGCCTGCCCGGACGCGACCGCGTCACCCAACGCCGCCGCGTCCGCGTACTCCTCGACACCACCGCCGGCGGACTCGATCGCCGCCGCCAGAGCGGGCCACCGCTCGCCCACCACCGCCACGTCGCCCACCGGGGCGTCCGCGAGGTCGTTCGCCGGCGGCCCCCAGTCCATGCGCAGCAGCGACGACGAGGACGCGGTCGCGGTCAGCTTCTGGTCAGCGAGCTCCCGCAGGATCAGCGAGCCGATGGAGGCCACGGCCTGTCCCGCGGAGTCGCCCGTCTCCAGGGTCACCGCGCCGTCGTCGGCGCGGCGCAGGCGTACGCGCAGGTGACTGGCGGCGGAGGCGTGCAGCCGCACGTCGGTCCAGGCGAAGGGCAGAGTGATCTTCGAGTCGTCGGAGAGTCGCTCGGCCACGCCGATGGCGTGCAGGGCCGCGTCCAGCAGCGCCGGGTGGAGACCGTAGCGGCCGGCCTCGGCGGCCTCCCGCTCGCCGAGTTCCACCTCGGCGAACACCTCTCCGTCGTGCTCCCAGGCTCGCTTGAGTCCCTGGAATGCCGGTCCGTACCCGTACCCTGCGGCGGACAGCGTCTCGTAGTGGTTCGACACGTCCACCGCCTGCGCTCCTGCCGGCGGCCACTGGCTCCAGTCGAAGCCCGCCGCGTCGCCGCTGTCCGCCGTGGCCACGATTCCGGCGGCATGACGTGTCCATGGCCGCGTACCGCTGCGGGCGTAGACCGTCGCCTCGCGCCGGCCGTCCTCGTCGGCGGCGGCCACCGCCACCTGGATCAGGATCGACTCGTCCCGTTCGATCACCAGCGGCGTCTCGATCGTCAGCTCTTCCACTACCGAGCAACCGACCTCGTCGGCCCCGCGCACCACCAGCTCCACGAACCCGGTGCCGGGGAACACGACCTTCTCCCCCACCGCGTGGTCGGCCAGCCACGGATGCGCGGCGACCGAGATCCGCCCCGTCAGGACCACTCCGCCCTGATCGGGCAGCTCCACCGCGGCGCCCAGCAGGGGGTGGTCCGCGGGGGCCTGGCCCAGCCCGTCGACGTTCGTGACGGTCGAAGGCGCTTCGAGCCAGTAGTGGTGGTGTTGGAAGGGGTAGGTGGGCAGGTCGGTGGTGGTGGCGTGGGGGATGAGGGTGGTCCAGTTGGGGGTGGTGTTGGTGTT
>NZ_JBFAOQ010000024.1:0-149794 GCF_040675285.1 Nonomuraea sp. NPDC049625
GCCAGCACAACGCACTCATCCAGGGCGACCAACTGTGGACCGCCATACCCGGCCTGCGCACCGCCAACGTCTGCTGGTGGTACGCGATGGGCGCGGCCACCGACCTGCTCATCACCCCCCGCCCCATCTACCACGCCGACGGCCGCAAGGACCCCGACTGCTACACCCGCCCACCCTCACTCCACGACGACCTCGAGGCCGCCCTCGGGCCGTTCCCCCTGTTCACCTACTGGGGCCCAACCGCAGGAATCACCTCCTCCGAATGGATCATCGCCGCGGCCCGCCACATCCTGACCCGCGAACACCCCGACCTGCTGCTCATCTACATCCCACACCTCGACTACGACCTCCAGCGGCACGGCCCCGCCGGCCCCGAAGCGATCGCGGCGGCCCGCGCCGTCGACACCGCGCTCGCTCCGCTGCTCGCCGAGGACGCCGAGGTGGTCGTGCTCTCGGAATACGGCATCACCCCCGCATCCCGCCCCATCGACATCAACCGGGCGCTGCGCGCCGCCGGGCTCCTGGAAGTCCACACCCAGGCCGGGATGGAATACCTCGACCCGTGGACGTCCAGGGCCTTCGCCGTCGCCGACCACCAGGTAGCCCACGTCTACGTCCGCGACCCCGCCGACCTCGACCGCACCCGCACCGTCATCACCGAACTGACCGGCGTGGACGAGGTACTCGACCAGGCAGGAAAGGCCAAGTACGGGCTCGACCACGAACGCGCCGGCGAACTCGTCGCCATCGCCGAACCCGACGCCTGGTTCACCTACTACTACTGGCTCACCGACGACCGCGCCCCCGACTTCGCCAGGCTCGTAGACATCCACCGCAAACCCGGCTACGACCCCGCCGAACTGTTCATGAACCCACGTGACCCCTTCGTCAAACTCCGCGCCGCCACCGCACTGGCCAGGAAGAAACTGGGCTTCCGCTACACGATGCCGGTGGTGCCACTCGACCCGGCACCGGTGCGGGGCAGCCACGGCCGCCTGCCCGACAGCCCCGACGACGGCCCCCTGCTCATCGGCCCCTTCGACCGCGACCGCTACGACGCGACCGAGGTCAAGGAACTCCTGGCCCGCCTGGCCCGGCGAGTCCGCTGACCGCGCACCTCGAAAATGCCTGGTAGGCCCGGTACAGCTGCTGGTCTAATGCGCAGATGGAGATCTCGCTGAAAGCCGGGGAGGCCCGCGCCGCCGATCCGTGGCCGGGATACTTCGCCGAGCGCGGACACCCAGGAGCCCGCCGTCTCGGTGCCGGCGTCGAAGGCGTCGTCTACAGGCTGGGCGACGGCCAGGTCGCCAAGGTGTGGACCGGCCGGCCGCCGACCGAACTCACCCGCCAGGTGTACGCGGACATCGCGCGACACCGGCTGCCATTCGCCACCCCGGAGATCCTCCAGGTCCAGGAGCACGAGGGTGTCGTGGTGACGTACGAGCGTGAGCTGCCGGGCGTCCCGATGCGGGGCGACTTTGCGCACAAGCTGCCCGCTCATCACGGGGACGCGCTGCTCACCGTCCTGCGCGGCCTCGCCTCGGTGCCGGGTACCGACGCCATGCGCCGGCTCACCGTCCAGGGCGACGACCGTCCGCTGTGGCAGGGGCACGACCGCTTCCAGGACGCGCTCGCGGCCCTGGTCGTTCGAGCCGCGGCCCGGCACGGCTCCGCGCTGGCTGTGCATGTGCCGGACTTCAGCGCGGGGGTCGAACGCACGCTGGACGCCCTGCGGTCGCTTCCCGATGCTCCTGTCACGGCGATCCACGGTGACCTCGTGCCGCCCAACATCCACACCGACGCCGCCGGCCGGCCCGTCGCCGTCCTGGACTTCGGCTTCTACACGACCGCGGGCGATCCGGCCTTCGAGGCGGCCGTCACCGCGGCCGTCTGGGACATGTACGGCCCGTACGCCGAGGAGCACACCGCGGAGCTCACCCGGTTCTTCGCGCGAGAACTCGGCTACGCGCCCGCTGCCCTCCTCGCCTACCAGGCCGTATACGCCCTCACCACCTACGATCTGTTCGGCATGGGCGACGAGGACGGGCACTTCCGGTGGTGTGCCGAACAGCTGCGCCACAACACCGTGTTCGGCACCCAGGTGTCGTGACCACGGCCACTCGTTGATCGCCGCGTCCCTGTGGCTCGCGCGGCCCGTCGGGGGCCGCGCGAGGGTGTGGACGGGTGGCCTCAGACGCGGGTCCAGCGCTGGTTGGTTCCTCCAGTGCAGGTCCAGATGCGCATCTTGGTGCCGTTGGCGGTGCCGTTGACGTCCAGGCACTTGTTCGCCCCCACCGCCGTGATCGTGCCGTCGGCGTTGAGGCGCCACTTCTGATTGTTCTGCCCGTTGCAGTCCCAGATGATCACCGAGGCACCGTCCGCCGTCCCGGCCCCGCTCACATCCAGGCACTTACCGCCATAAACCCGCAGCTCACCCGCGGCGGTCGACGTCCACTGCTGGTTCGACTGCCCGTTACAGTCCCAGATCTGCGCCTGCGCGCCGTTGGCCTGCGAGGCTCCGCTGACATCCAGGCACCGACCGGACCCCACACCCTTGAGCGCGCCCGTACCGCCCGGTGTGCTGGTCAGTTCCTTGACGCGGATGTTGCGGAACGACACCACGTCGCCGGACCCGTGGTTCTGGATGCCGACGTAGCCCTGCTGGAGCGAGCGGACCGGATCGGTGTTGGTGAAATCATTGATCTTGGTGCCGTTCAGGAACACCTGCAGCCGCTCACCCTCCACCAGCAGCTCATAGGTGTTCCACTGACCCGGCGGGTTCAGCGCCGCGTCGCGGGCGGCGATGTCGGCGGCCTTGAACCCGTAGATCGCCCCGGTCGTCTTGTCAGAAGTGTCGGTCGCGTCGATCTGCACCTCATATCCGGTGTTGAGCGCCGCGTCGGGGTCGCTGGTGGCCGGGAAACCGACGATCACGCCGGAGTTGGAGTCGCCGGTCATCTTCCAGTCGAGCTTGACGGAGTAGGAGCGGAACTCCTTGGCGTTGTACCACAGCATGCCCATGCCGCCCTGGGAGGTCAGCGTGGCGTCGCTGTTGGCGAACGACCCTGGCCCGGCCTGCGACCAGCCCGTCGTCGAGCCGTTGTACAACGTCGTGTACCCGGTCTCCGGGCGGCAGTCGGCGTTGGTGGCCTTGGCCGCGTACCGGATTCCGCCGAGCAGCAGCGTGCGGAAGTTCGGATCGGCGTACGACTCCTTGGTGTGGCCCAGGCCGGTGTAGAACGCGCGGCCGGAGGACTGGGGGTGGCACCAGGTGATCGGGTGATCGCCCATGCCTCCGCCGCTGTAGCTGCCCTCGTCCAGGCTCTGCAGCACCCGGACGTTCGGTCGGGGGTTGGTGCGGTAGTTGTACCACTCGTCGGTACGTGACCAGGTCGCCCCCAGGTGGGCGGTCGCGGCGTGCGCCCGGTCCTCGTTCCGCACGGTGGCCTGCTGGATCGCCGGGTGGTTGTTGAACCAGGCCCCCATCAGCTGCCCGTAGTAGGCCCAGTTGTACTCGGTGTCCGCCGCCGAATGCACTCCCACGTAACCGCCCCCGCCGTCCACGTACGTCTGGAAGGCGGCCTGCTGGTTGTCGTTCAGCACGTCACCGGTGGTGCTGAGGAACACCACCGCCTTGTACTGGGCCAGGTTGGCCGTGCTGAAGGCGTTCGCGTCCTCGGTGGCGTCGACGGCGAAGTCGTTGGCGGCCCCCAGGTCGCGGATGGCCTGGATCCCGTTGGGGATCGAGTCGTGCCGGAACGCGGCCGTCTTGGAGAACACCAGCACCTTGAAGGCGGCGGCCTGGGCGGGGATGGCGGGGATCACCGTCGCGGCGGCGGTGATCGCCACCGCCGTCATTGACAGGCGTCGCAGCACAGATGTCCTCCGGTCGCTCCCCGCGATGCGCCCGAGCGCGGCGGGGGTGAGATGTCGCAGCATGGGGTGTCCTTTCAGACGCGGGTCCAGCGCTGGTTGGTTCCTCCGGTGCAGGTCCAGATGCGCATCTTGGTGCCGTTGGCGGTGCCGTTGACGTCCAGGCACTTGTTCGCCCCCACCGCCGTGACCGTGCCGTCGGCGTTGAGCCGCCACTTCTGATTGTTCTGCCCGTTGCAGTCCCAGATGATCACCGCGGCACCGTCCGCCGTCCCGGCCCCGCTCACATCCAGGCACTTACCGCCATAAACCCTCAGCTCACCCGCAGCGGTCGACGTCCACTGCTGGTTCGACTGCCCGTTGCAGTCCCAGATCTGCGCCTGCGCGCCGTTGGCCTGCGAGGCTCCGCTGACATCCAGGCACCGACCGGACCCCACACCCTTGAACGCGCTCGTGCTCCCCGAGGGCGGGGTGCCGGTGTCGAGAGTGAAGGCGTCCACGTCGAACAGGTAGCCCTGTCCGGTCGGGCCGCGGAAGACCAGATAGAGCGTCGTGGTGCCGGCCGGCGCGCCGCTGAGGTTCGCCGAGACGTCGGCGAAGGTGTCCCAGCTGCCGGTGCTCGCCACGTTCACCGTTCCCAGCAGTGTGCCCGTCGCCGAGCCCGCGCGCACCTCGATCCGGCCGCCCGCGCCGGCCGAGGAGACCCGGGCGGTGATCCTCGTCGCGTTGCCCAGGTTGTACGGCTGGAAGGAGATCCAGTCGCCGTCGTCGGTGAAGCCGACCGTCTTGCCGCCTTCCGCGGTGGCGTGGTCGGCCGTCTGGATGCCCTGCTGGGCGCCGAAGTGCTCGGCCTGCCGGTGCCGCGGCTGGAGCGTACGGTCGCTGGTGGAGGTCAGACCGCCCTTGTCGGTGTAGGAGGCCACGAAGACGCCGTAGATGTTGGCCGCGGCGTCATGCTCACCGTCCACCGGCACCGAGATGGAGCCCGAGCAGCCGGTCTTGGAGGTGATCTGGTGGCGGTGGCTGTCGTGGCCGAGGAAGTAGGCGACGGTGACCCCGGCGCAGTCGATCGTGCCGTCCTCCGGGTCGGTGACGGTGACCTGGAAGGGCACGGTGTCGCCGAAGGAGAACAGCTGCCCGTCGGCGGGGGTGTTGAGGGTGACCGTCGGCGCGGTGTTGCCGACGTTCACGATCACGCTCGCCGTGCCGGTGAGACCCTGCGGGTCCCGGACCGTGAGCGTCGCCGTGTAGGCGCCGTTCGTGGTGTAGGTCTTGCTCGGATTCGCCGCCGTGGAGGTGGTGCCGTCGCCGAAGTTCCACGAGTACGTCAGCGCGCCGCCCTCCGGGTCGGAGCTGCCCGCCGAGGAGAAGTTCACCGTCAGCGGAGCGGGTCCCGACGTCTTGTCGGCGGACGCCTTGGCGATCGGGTTGCGGTTGGCACTGCCGATGTACTCGATGCGATACAGCGCCTGGTTGTTGTTGCCGTCGCCGTAGTCGAGGACGTACAGGGCCCCGTCAGGCCCGAAGGCCATGTCCATCACCTGCGTCCCCGTCCAGGGGAACGCCGAGATCTCCCCGTAGGCGCCGTCCGCCTTGACCTCGATCGCCTTGATCCAGCGCCGGCCGTACTCACCGGCGAAATACCGCCCGTCGAGCGCCTGGGGGAACTTGACGGCCGAGTTCAGGTTGGGGTCGTAACGGTAGACCGGACCGCCCATCGGCGACTCCGACCCGGAGCCGAACTCCGGCGGGCTTCCGGCGTCCCCCGCGTACCTGATCCACGCCGGCTTCGCCGCAGGCAGCGTGGTCAGGCCGGTGTTACGGAAGGAGTTGTTGGTCGGGCCGCCCGCGCAGTTGTACTTCGGCCCGGTGCTGTTGGTGGCGAAGTTCCATTCGTTGTAGGTCTCGCTGGTGGTGTTCGTGCCCGTGCAGTACGGCCATCCGTAGTTGCCCGGACCGGTGATGCGGTCGAACTCCACCTGCCCGCTCGGCCCTCTGTTGGAGTTGGTCACCCCCGCGTCCGGCCCGTAGTCGCCGAGGTAGACGATGCCGGTCGCCTTGTCCACGCTCATCCGGAACGGGTTGCGGAAGCCCATCGCGTAGATCTCCGGCCGGGTCTTCGCCGTCCCCGGCGGGAACAGGTTGCCGCTGGGAATCGTGTAGGTGCCGTCGGGCTGCGGCTTGATGCGCAGGAGCTTGCCGCGCAGGTCGTTGGTGTTGCCGGCCGAGCGCTGGGCGTCGAACTGCGGGTTGCGGTCGGTCCGCTCGTCCAGCGGGGAGTAGCCGCTGGACTCGAAGGGGTTGCTGTCGTCGCCGGTGGTCAGATAGAGGTTTCCGGCGGCGTCGAAGTCGAGGTCCCCGCCCACGTGACAGCACTGGCCGCGGTCGTTCTGGACCCGCAGGACCACCTTCTCGCTGGCCAGGTCGAGCGTGTCGTCCGGCTTGAGGACGAACCGGGACAGGTGCAGCTCGCCCTTCCACTGGTCGAACTGCGCCTGCGAGCCGTTGGTCGGCGCATCGCCGTTCGGCGTGCTCAGCCGCGGCGAGTAGTAGAGCCAGAGGTACCGGTTGGACGCGAAGTCGGGGTCCACCGCCACACCCTGCAGGCCCTCCTCGTCGTGGCTGTAGACGTTGAGCCTGCCGGCCACCTTCGTGTTGCCGCTGACATCGGTGACGCGCACCGTGCCGTCGCGCGCCGTGTGCACCACCGACCGGTTCGGCATCACGGCCAGCGACATCGCCTCACCCAGCTCGGCACCTCCCGACGCGAGCGACACCTGCTGGTAGTCGGCCGCCGGGATGGCGAGGGCGTTCGCCGGGGAGGCGTCGAGCGTGAGTGCTCCGGGAGTGATCAGCGCCATCGTGGTCAGTAAGGTGAGCCACGGACGTCGGGGCATGAGTGTTCCTCCACTATCGAAGCGATTCGAGCAAGGAGGGCACGCTTCCCGCCCTCGAGGGTGGGGGCGTCGTCAGGCGCGGGTCCACTTCTGGTTGGTGGCGCCGGTGCAGGTCCAGATCTGCACCTTGGTGCCGTTGGCGGTGCCGTACCCGGACACGTCCAGGCACTTGTTCGCTCCCACCGCGGTGATGGTGCCGTCGGCGTTGAGGCGCCACTTCTGGTTGTTCTGCCCGTTGCAGTCCCAGATGATCACGGCGGTGCCGTCCGCCGTCCCGGCCCCGTTCACGTCCAGGCACTTGGCGCCGTAGACCCGCAGCTCACCGGAGCTGGTGGAGGTCCACTGCTGGTTCGGCTGCCCGTTGCAGTCCCAGATCTGCGCCTGCGCGCCGTTGGCCTGCGAGGCTCCGCTGATGTCCAGGCACCGCCCCGACCCCGCACCCTTGAACGCACTCGTGCTCCCCGAAGGCTGGCCCTGGGGCCCGGCGGACGCCATCACGGCCTGGGCGCCCGCGGGCCAGGCGCCGTTGGTGACGGTGACGTTGTTGTTCACCACATTGCCGCGGTCGCCGTTGGTCACGTTGGTGCTGCCGTTGGTCGACCAGTTGCCGGTGACGGTGAAGTTCCCCATGTTCTCGCCGCCCCAGTAGTTGGCGGTGGCCCAGGTGCCGGTGTTCGAGAGCACGTTGCCGGTGACGCTGTAGTACTTGGAGCCCTCGTCGAAGTAGATCCCGAACCAGCCGTTGGTCCGCAGGCAGTGGTTGCCGCTGATCACCGCGTTCGGGTTCCACGACAGCGTGTAGATACAGCCCCCGTCGGTCATCTGCTGCATGACGTCATGCACGTAGTTGCCGATGAGCTTGTTGCCTGACGCGGTGGTGGGAGTGGTGTAACGCGGCTGGTAGTTGTACAGGCCGCGGTTGGCGTACTGGTTGCTGCCGCCCGGCTCGTTGGCGCCCCAGCCGTACCCGATCGACATGCCGGTGTACGGCAGGTTGTAGACCTCGTTGTGTGACACGTCGGTGTTGGTGACGTAGGTGGTCAGGACCGAGACGATGCCCCGGTAGTCCAGGCCGAGGTCGTGGATGCGGTTGTTGCTGACGGTGATGTTCCGGTTGACCATCCGCTGGTCACTGGGGTGGTGCGCGTCGGCGCGCACGCCGCCCACCACGATGCCGCCGGCCGAGCTCTGGGCGATCTCGGACCGGGTGACCGTGATGTCGCCGGCGCCCAGGCCGACGCCGCTGGCGTGCGCGTTGGCGTCGTTGCCGATGCCCACGGCCGTCTGGCCGAGGTTGACGAACCGGGAGTCGGTGAAGGTGATGTTGCCGGCCGCGGACACCTGCACGGCTGCCGGCATCTGCTGCCAGTTCGGCCGCGCGGCCTCGAACTGCTGGCACCCCTCCTGGCAGGAGGTCAGCCTGTCGGCGGGCCAGTTCCAGTTGCCCGCGATGTAGGCGCCGGTCTGCTGGTCCGCGTAGCCCTGGTTGCCGCTGGGCCCGAGCCAGGTCGTGCCGGAGAACGTGATCCCGCTGAACGTGATGTGGTGCGCGGGCGCGTCGTAGGTGCCCCCGACGTTCACCAGGGACTGGAGAATCGGGAGCTCGACGCTGATGTTGCTCATGTTCTGCCCGGCAGCCGGGATGTAGTACAGGACGCCGGTGCCGGGGTTGATGTACCACTCCCCCGGCGCGTCCAGGAACTCGTAGGCGTTCTCCAGGTACAGCGGACCCGCCCGGTGCGGCTGCGTGAAGGTGTCGTACCCGAAGGTGTTGTTGTTCCAGCCGGGCTGCTGCATCGTGATGAAGTTCCCGCTGATGCCCTGCACCGTCACGTAGCGGTCCGTGAACGAGCCCACGCTCTCCATCTCGACCCGGTTCTGGTTGGCGAGGTTGTTCAGATAGCTCAGGGCGCTGTTGCCGAACCTCAGACCGGTGGTGGTGGCGGTGAAGTCGGACCGGTTCACGGTCGTGCGCGCCCGCGTGGCGACGGCGCCGTTGACGTACAGCTGCCGGGTGTCGATCCCCGTGCCGACGTCGGCGCGCCAGATGTTCTTCCCCGAATCGGCCACGGTCCATCCGGTGACCGCCTTGGCTCCGCTGATGGCGGGACGGGCGCCCGCCGCGGCCTGCCATTTGACGGTGTAGCCGTTGTTCCCGGAATCGGCGGCGGTCAGCCGGAGCGGCGCGGTCAGCCGGTACACCCCGTCGGCCAGTTCGACGACGATGTCCCCGGACATGGCGCCGTTCAGCGAACGCACCGCCGTCTGCGCCGCGGACAGCGAGCACGGCTGGGTGGAGGTGCAGGCGGTGCCGGTGCCGGTGGGTGACGCGTAGAGGGTCGTGGTGGCCGCGAGGGCCGGGGCGGCGGGGGCGACGAGGGCGAACGCCGCGGCCAGCGCCGCGACGATGCCGATCAGGAACGGTCTCAGCGCCGTGACGGGCGAAGATGACTGCACGGTGGTTCCTTTGGGGGGTACGGGTGTGGCCAGGTCACGCCCTGCTGCTCGGGCAGGTGACGCCCTTCTGAGGGTCTTCGCCTCTAATTACGTTGTGAGTATTGATGTCCGTCAAGACCTTAAGCCCGCTTATTTCACCATTTGCACACCAAGGCTCCGGCCATGGTTAGCCGATTTGCGCCATTTACCAGCATGAATTCCCGCGCCGCGCACACCCGCGCCGATCGGTTTCATATGAACCGTTCAGATGTGTCGTACTCATGACCCCAGCGCCTGAGGCCCTGGGAGGGCGCCCTCATCAGTCATACTTTGCAGGGAACGGCGAGGAGGAAGCACGGTGACCGACACCCCGCGCGAGAGCGGATACCGGCCGGGCTACGAGGTGGCGGCCGAGCAGGTGCTGGAGTTGATCGTCCGGCTCGGCCTGCGTCCGGGTGACCGTATGCCGACCGAGATCGAGCTGGCCCGGCAACTGGGCACCAGCCGCACGGTGGTACGCGAAGCGGTAAAGCTGCTCTCCGCGCTCGGACGGGTACGCGCCCAGAAGGGCCGCGGCCTGTACGTGGCCGACGACGAGGGGATGTTCGGCACCGGGCGCTGGGCCTCCTTCTTCCTCCCGACCGACCTCGACCACGTCTACATGCTGTTCGAGTTCCGCCGGGTGCAGGAGATGGAGACCAGCAGGCTGGCCGCCCGCCGCGCCACCCCCGCGGAGCTGAGGGCCATCGAGGAGGCGGCCGGCCTGTGCCGCCACGGCTTCGAGACCGGCCAAGAAGACCTGTTCAACCAGGGCGACGACACCTTTCACACCGCCATCGCCACGGCCTCGCACAACATGTTCCTCCAGGTGGCGGTGCGGGAGGCCCGCAGGCTGCAGGCGCAGTCCAACCTCATCGGGCTGAGCGGGTCGGTGGGCGGGCATGCCGCCAAGGCCGTCGAGGAGCACGACGCCATCTACCGGGCCATCCGCGCCGGCGACCCGGAAGCGGCCGCCCAGGCCGCGGCCACGCACATCGACAACACCCTCGACGACTACCGGAGAGAGATCCAGCAGCGCCTTTTCTCATCCCAGTGATCCGGCGGGCCGAACCGGTTCGCCCCGCCGGCAATCCGACGGACGTGATCAGCCGAGCCTGCGGCGGATGAACGTTTCATCGAGCCCCACCACGAGTGCCGCCGGGCGGGGCTTCCGGCAGGCCGCCGGACAGGACGGAGCCTTGACAGGCGGTCAACCCGTCGTATGTGCTTCGCTGTACACCGCTGCCTCCCCTCCTGAGTGAACGCACTATGGTGGCGAATCGATTCGCACCGGCCTCCGAGCGCGGCTGTCTCCGTCTCGCCCTACCCCCAAGGAGTACGACATGCAGCCTTCATCCGTTCCCTTATCGGGCTCCCGGGCGGCCGTCGTCGCAGCCGTGGTGGCGGCGCTGGCAGTCCTCTTGGCCACCGCCCTGACCTGGTCGGCACCGGCCTCCGCAGCGACCACGCCACTGGTCGGCGTGGGGTCGGGGCGGTGCCTGGACGTCAGCGGCGCCTCGCAGACGAACGGCGCGCAGGTGCAGATCTGGGACTGCAACGGCCAGCCCGGCCAGCAGTGGACGTCGACCGCCGCGGGTGAGCTGCGGGTGTACGGCACCAAGTGCCTGGACGCCTACGGCGCCGGCACCGCCGACGGCACCAGCGTGATCATCTGGGACTGCAACGGGCAGAACAACCAGAAATGGCGCCTCAACGCCGACGGCACCATCACCGCGGTCGGCGCGAACAAGTGCCTGGACGTCTCCGGGTACGGCACCGCCAACGGCACCAAGGTGCACATCTGGACCTGCCATGGCGGCACCAACCAGAAATGGACCACCGGAGCCGAGCCCACCCCGACGCCGACCCCGCCGCCGCCCGGCGCGCGCCCGTGCGACATCTACGCCTCCGGCGGCACGCCGTGCGTGGCCGCGCACAGCACGACACGGGCGCTCTACGGCTCGTACAACGGCAGCCTCTACCAGGTCAGGCGCTCCTCCGACAACACGACGAGGAACATCGCCGTGCTGACCGCGGGCGGTGTCGCCGACGCCGCGGCCCAGGACTCGTTCTGCACCGGCGCCACATGCGTCATGACCGTCGTGTACGACCAGTCCGGGCGGGGCAACGACCTGTGGTACCAGGGATCCAGCGTGGTCCCCGGCTCCCCTCAGAGCAGGCCCGCGATCGCCACCACCGAGTCGCTCACCGTCGGCGGCGGCAAGGCGTACTCGCTCTACATCAACCCCGGCAACAGCTACTGGCGGGACGGCCACCTGACCGGTGTGCCCACCGGCAGCGCACCCGAGGGCATGTACATGGTCACCAGCGGCACCCACGTCAACGGCGGCTGCTGCTTCGACTACGGCAACAGCGAGACGACCAGGAAGGCCGACGCCGCCGGCGCCATGGACGCCATCAACTTCAGCACCCAGTGCTGGTTCGGCGGCTGCCAGGGAACCGGCCCCTGGGTCCAGGCCGACCTCGAATGGGGGCTCTACCCCGGCGGCAGCCAGTCCTGGAACCCCAACCAGCGGGCCTTCCCCCACAAGTTCGTCACCGCCACGCTGAAGAACAACGGCACCAGCCGATTCGCCATCAAGGGCAGCAACGCGCAGTCTGGCAGCCTGTACACCCTGTACGACGGATCGCTCCCCAACGGCTACAGCCCGATGAAGAAGCAGGGGGCCATCATCTTGGGCAGCGGCGGCGACTGCTGCAAGCCTGACGGCGGCGCCAACCTCAGCGCCGGAACCTTCTACGAAGGAGCCATGGTCGCCGGCTATCCCACCGACGCCACGGAGAACGCGGTCCAGGCCAACATCATCGCCGCCGGCTACCGCTGACCCGGTCCCTCGGCAAACCGAACGCCGGCCACCTACTCCGCCCGATGAGGGGAGGCGGTGGCCGGATGGAAGTCGCCGTTGACCGCCAGCAGCCGTCGTCCGGCGGGTTCCGGGCGGATGTTGGGGCCCTCGGCGGCCCTGGCGTTCGGCTTGCGGGTGCACGCGTTTATCGCGTGCTCGTCGATCGTGATGCCCAGACCGGGCGAGTCTCCGAGGATGAACGCGCCGTCCTCGACGTACAGGTCGAGCGACAGTCCGAGTGGCGGGTGCAGGTCCTGCAACTCGCTGGCCAGGTGGTTCGGCACCGACGTCGCGGCGTGCAGCAGCGCGACCGGCGTGGTCCCGATCGGGCTGACCGGCAGCTCATGGGCGTGCGCCAGAGCGGACACCCGGAGGAAGTGGGACACCCCCCAGACCGCGGCCGTCTGGACGATGTCGACGGCCCCCGCGGCCAGCAGCGGACGGAACTGCTCGAGCCCGGTGAGGTTCTCCCCCGTGGCGACGGAGGCGCGGATCCCGCGGCCGACCACGGCCAGGCCTTCGGCGTCCCATCGCCGGACCGGCTCTTCGATCCACGTGAGGTCCAGGGTGCGTTCGAGCTCGCAGACGTGCCGGACCGCCTGCTTGCGGGTCCAGGCCTCGTTCACGTCGAGCATCAGGCCCGGCCGCGATCCGTGCCCGGCCTCGGTCAGGACGTCCCGTACCAGCGTCAGGCGGTGCCGGTCGCGTTCGATGTCGAGGCCGCCCTTGATCTTGGCCGCGCGCAGACCGCGCTCGGCATAGAGCTGGTAAGCCGAGACGAGTTCGTCGTCGGTCAGGCCGATGTCGAGGCCTGAGGCGTAGGCGGGCACCCGCCGGTCGCGTCCGCCCAGCAACCGCCAGAGCGGTTCCCCGGCCAACTGTGCCTTGATGTCCCACAGAGCGGTGTCGAGCGCGCCGATCGTTCCGAACACGGCGCCGGCGTGGCCCGCCTTGAAGGTCTGCCGCAGCATGCGGTCGTAGAGCGCCGTCACGCCGCGCGGATCCTCGCCCTCGATCGCGGCGAAGACGGCCTCGATCTCCACGTGCGGCCCGAGGCCGATACCGGTGATCCCCTCGTCGGTGTCCACCATGACGAGCGGCACCGATACCACTCCGTCGGCGAAGACGCCGTTGGCGTCACCGACGGGACGGCCCCATTCCTGGACCGTCGTCGTGGTCCGATACCCCGTGATCCGCATGTCAGCCCTTCGTGGAACCGGCGGTGACGCCGTCGGCGATCTGGCGCTGGAGGAACAGATAGATCATCAGCACGGGTACCGCCGCGATCAGGACCCCCGAGGCGAAGGTGGGGATGTCGTCGGAATACTGTCCGCGCAGCGCGTTGACCCCGATCATGAGGGTGCGATGCTCGGGCGACGGCATCATGAGCAGGGAGATGAGCACGTCGTTCCAGCAGAACAAGGCGTCGAGAATGCCGACCGACAGCAGCGCCGGAACGCCCAGCGGGAGCATGATCCGCCGGTACACGCCGTACACCGTGTTCCCGTCGATCCTGGCCGCGTCGACGATCTCCGCCGGAATGGTCCTGTAGTGGCTCGTCATCAGGAAGACGGTGAACGGGAGGAACTGCGCGACGTAGGCCAGGATCAGTCCCGGATAGGTGTCGATGAGCCCGCTGTCGGCCATGACCCTGGTGAGCGGCACCATGATCACCTGGAACGGGACGAACAGCCCCGCGAGACAGCCCAGGAAGATCACCGAAGAACCGCGAAACCGCAGCTGACTCAGCGCGAAGCCCGCCATCGACCCGAACAGCAGCAGCAGGGCCACGGCGAATGCCACGACGACGAACGAGTTGACGAAGAACCGCGCCATTCCGGCGCCGGCCCACGCCTCGGCGAGGTTGTCCCAGCGCAGGGAACCCGCCGGGGAGAACCGGTCGAGGACGTAGTCGCGGCGGGTCTTCATCGCGACGTTGGCGGTGAACACGAGAGGATAGATCGTCGCCAGCGCGAGGACGGCCATGGGGACAGCGGCCACCCACCTGGCCAGACGTCTGCCGGGCATCAGTCCTGCCTCCCCGTGCGGCGGAGCAGAGTGATCTGCAGGAGCCCCACCACGAGCATGACGACGAAGAGAACCGTCGAGGCGGCCGAGGCGAGCGCAGGCCGGTTCATCTGTCCCTGCTGGTGCCAGATGTAGAACTCCGGCAGGTAGGTCGATCCCTCCGGGCCTCCGCTGGTCATGACGAAGAGCAGGCCGAACATGGATGTCAGCATCCCGATCATCGTGGTCACGAAGACGAACTGAATGGTGCGCGTCAGGCTCGGGATGATCACGTGCCAGATGATCTGGCGGAGCGACGCGCCGTCCACGCGGGCGGCGTCCAGCAGCGAGGCGTCCAGGGTGCTGAATCCGGCGAGGAACACCACCAGGGCCATCCCGAACGTCGCCCATACGTGCACGCCGACAACCGTGAACATGGCGATGCCCGGATCGCCGAGCCAGTCGACCGGGCCGACGCCGACCCCTCCGAGGACGGCGTTCAACGGGCCGTCGAACCCGAGCATGAGGTTGAAGATCGCACCGACGATCACCGGCGAGAGCACGGCCGGGAAGAAATAGACGCTGCGGTAGACCCGGTGACCCGGCACGCGCAGATAGATGAAGGTCGCGAGCAGCCCCGGAATCGCCACCGCCACGGGAAGCAGCAGCACCAGCAGCCCGACGTTGCGCAGCGAGGTGCGGAACAACGGGTCGCCGGCCAGCTCCAGGTAGTTGCCCAGGCCGACCGGCGTTCCGTTGAGCTCGCCGTCACCCGTGAAGGAGAAGTTGACCCCCAGGACCAGCGGCCACAGGCGCAGCACCACGATGATCAGTACGGCCGGGGCCACCAGGACGTAGGGCGCGAGGCGCTCCGCGCGCCCCCTACGGGCGTCCCGGCGGCGTCCCCGGTGCTTGACGGTCCCTCCGCCGGCCGGCACGGAGCCGGCCGGGCGGACCAACGGGGACGGACTTCCGATCGGCACGCGGTCAGCCCGCCCGGTCGGAGGCGGCCAGCTGCTCCACGGCCTTGTCCACGGTGGTCGAACCACTCAGGAGCTGCTGCGACAGTCTTCCCATCAGGTCCAGGGTCTTGGAGGACAGCGCCACGTGCAGGGCGGGCTTGCCGGTCTTGATCTCGGACGCGATCGTGGCGACGGCCGGGCCGGCCTGCGAGAAGTCGATCGTCGTGTCGGACGCGATCGCGCCGGCCTTCGAGTAGAACGCCGTCAAGGCGTCGGTCGAGGTCAGGGATCGCACCAGATCGGCGGCCAGCGCGGGGTCCTTCGTCCACTTGGCGACCGCGTAGCCGATGCCGCCGTCGTACGGAAGACTCGGAGTGGCTCCGCCGGTGACGACGGGAGCCCGCATGACGCCGATCTTGTCGGGCGGCAGGAACTCGCCGAAATCCTTCCAGTGCCCGATGTCCGACATCAGGCCGATGATGTGCGCGGCCTTACCGGTCTCGAAGACTCTGAAGATGTCGGTGAACATCGCGGTGGAGTTGGCGCCGTCGTTGTTCAGCCCCTTGTCGCCGGCGTCCTTCCACAGCTCGAAGATCCGCCTCACGTGAGGAGAGGTCCAGTCGCGCTTCCCGGCGATCCAGTCGTCGTACTCCTGAGGCGTCAGGACGCCGGATCCGAGGCCCGACAGGAAGAACTGGATTCCGGCGCCTTCCTTGTTGCCGAGCGCGAAGCAGGTGGCCCCGGTCGCCTTCTTGATGGCGGCGCAGCCGCTGACGAACTCGTTCCAGGTCTTGGGCGGGTTCGCCGGGTCGAGGCCGGCCTTCTCGTAGAGCGTCTTGTTGTAGTAGATCGGGTGCCCCTGCAGGGTCACCGGTGCGGCGTAGGTCTTGCCGTCCTTGCTGAACGCGTCCCAGCCCGCCAGCCGGCTCTTGTCCTCGGCCACGTACTGGTCCAGCGGAAGGAGCGCGGTGACCCGGTCGCGGATCTGCCCTCCCCCGTTGAAGAGCATGACGTCGGGCCCCTTGCTGGACTGGATGGCCGTGCCGAGCAGGGTGTAGTACTGGTCGAACGGCTGGGAGACGAACTCGACGGTGACTCCCGGATGCCGCTTGGCGAAGTCGGCCTTGGCCTTCTCGATGTAGGCCGCGGCGGCCGGTTCACCGGACTTCCAGTCCCAGACCACGATCTTCTGCTGCTTCTGCGTCGAGTTTCCGGAGGGTGACTGGGTCCTGGCCGCGCTCCCGCAACCGGCCAGGACCAGCGCGGCGGCCATCAAGGCCGACCACAATGCTCGCTGCTTCATTGCTGCCCGCTTTCCGAGGACCGCTGGACCAGGCGCAAACATAATTCGTATGACGTATAACGTCAATAGGGCTCACGTATACTGACGCGGTGGCGCGCCAGGAGGGGTCTATGACGACATCGCAGGAAACGCCTGGCAGCGTCCCGACGCCACCGGCCTGGGTGCGACGTCCTGCCAGTCTCGCCAGAGCGGTGACAGCCGAGCTGGTGGAGCGCATCGTTCGCGGGGTGCACCCGCCGGGGACATCGCTGCCCCCCGAGCCCGCGCTCTGCGAGGCCTTCTCCGTGAGCCGCACCGTCGTCCGGGAAGCGGTGAAACTCCTGCAGGAGAAGGGACTGGTGAGGGTTCGTCAGGGCTCCGGGACCATGGTGACCCCGCCGACGATGTGGGACATGCTCGACGAGCTCGTCCTCGCCGCGACCATCGCCGAGGAAGAGAGCCTGGCGATCCTCGACGACCTCGTCGTCACACGGCGGGTGCTGGAGTCCGACATGGCCAACGTCGCCGCCCGCCTGGCCGGGCCGGACACCGTGGAGCAGCTGCGGGCATTGGTGGATCGGATGGACGAGCTCGTGGACGACCCGGTCACGTACGCCGAAAGCGACCGCGCCTTCCACGACACGATCATGCAGGCGTCGGAAAACCGCATCGCCCGGGGCGTCGTACGGGCGCTGGAAAGCCAGGTCATCAACACCGCCCGATACCTGGGCCGGACCGAGCGGGCGCTCTGCGTGGCGTCGAACCTCGGCCACCGCCGCATCTACGAACGCATCGCCGCCCACGATCCCGGGGGCGCCGCCGAGGCGATGTTCAATCACATCACCGAGGCCTGGATCGTCCGCCGCAGCGGACCGGCCGACCCCGTGCGGCTGCGGCGTTAGCACCCGTTCGCGTCCTCGGAACCGATTCGATCGAGGGCCGTGAAAGTTTCATCGCGGCACGTCAGTGGCGGCCACGGCCGCTTCTCCTGGTCAGACGCCGGAGCGACGGGTCGCCTCAGGCACAGACCCCCAACGTCGAGAAGGCCGAGCCTTGACAGGTCTTGTCACGGTCATATTTGCTCCGCTGCACCATCGCCTCCAGCCGCCAGGAAGAAAGGAGATCCCATTACTGCGGCGTTGAGTGAGCGCTAACACTTCCAACGCCCGCACCTCCGGAAAAGGTGGTGGAAGTGGCTTCCCTTTTACGTTTCTCACCCCCAAGAACGGCAAAGGAATTCGCGTGATGTCGAGGCTCAGGTACCTCTTCACCGCTATCGCGTCCGCTGTACTGCTCATCGTCCTGGCCACGGTGCATACGGCGCTGGGCGACAGCGCGCCCCCGTCTCTCGCACAACGGAGCGCCCTCGCGGGCACCGCGGGATGCGGCAAGACCCCGACGCTGAGAAGCGGTACGCAGTCGATTACCACCAGCGGGAAAAATCGCAGCTACATTCTGAGAATTCCGGACAACTACAACAACAATAACCCCTACCGGTTGATCTTCGGATTCCACTGGAATGGCGGGACCGCCAACGATGTCGACGGGGGCGGAACCAGCGGGTACCCCTGGTCCTACTACGGGCTCAGGGCGTTGTCGAACAACACCGCCATCTTCGTCGCGCCTCAGGGCTTCAACAACGGCTGGGCCAACTCGGGCGGTGAGGACGTCACCTTCGTCGACGACATGATCCGGCGGATCGAGGCGGACCTCTGTGTGGACACCTCCCAGCGCTTCGCCATGGGCTTCAGCTACGGCGGCGGCATGAGCTACGCGCTCGCGTGCGTCCGGGCGACGGTCTTCCGCGCGGTGGCGGTCTACTCCGGCGGGCAGCTCAGCGGGTGCAGCGGCGGCAACGAGCCCATCGCGTACATCGGGCTGCACGGCCTCAGGGATCCGGTGCTCAACATCTCCGCGGGCCGGTCGCTGCGTGACAGGTTCGTCAGGAACAACGGCTGCACCCCCCAGAACCCGCCGGAGCCGGCGCAGGGCAGCCTGACGCACGTCGTCACCACCTACTCGGGGTGCCGGGCGGGGTATCCGGTCGCGTGGGCGGCGTTCGACGCCGGCCACACCCCCGGTCCCGTGGACGGGAAGCCCGGCGACTTCGAGCCCGGCGAGAAGTCCTGGACCAGGCCGGTGGTGTGGAACTTCTTCACGCAGTTCGGAGGCGGCGACCCGAACCCGACACCGACCCCCACGGTTGATCCGCCGGCGGCGGGCGCGCTCAAGGGCGCGGGGTCGGGGCGGTGCCTGGACGTCAGCGGAGCCTCGCAGGCCAACGGCGCGCAGACGCAGATCTGGGACTGCAACGGCCAGGCCAACCAGCAGTGGGCCTCCACCAGCTCCGGTGAGCTGCGGGTCTACGGCGGCAAGTGCCTGGACGTGAACGGGGCCGGGACGGCGGACGGCACCGCCGTGATCATCTGGGACTGCAACGGCCAGAACAACCAGAAGTGGCGCCTCAACGCCGACGGCACCATCACCGCGGTGGGAGCGAACAAGTGCCTGGACGTGTCCGGGTACGGCACCGCCAACGGCACCAAGGTGCAGATCTGGACCTGCACCGGCGCCACCAACCAGAAGTGGGCCCGCGCCTGACAGCCCGTGACAGCTGACCATGCGCCATCGCCGGGACGACTCATCGCCCCGGCGATGGCCATGGGCACGCCCGGTGCGAGGCTCGTGCTCGTACCCGACGGAGGCCGACCGCCCGCGAAACCCCCAAGGGCTTGGAGAACCGAAATGGCTGATTTATCGCGAAGACAAGTGCTGAGATTCGGCGCGGTTGGAGCCGGAGGCGCGCTGTTGCCCATACCATGGACGGCCGCGGCTCGGGCCGCGTCGGTGGCGCCTGCGGAGGTGAGAGCCGCGAACGATCTGGCCTTGTGGTACGACGAAAGCGCCGGCACGGAGTGGCTGCGTGCGCTTCCGATCGGAAACGGCCGCCTGGGCGCCATGGTGTTCGGCAACGTCGACACCGAGCGGCTGCAGCTCAACGAGGACACCATCTGGGCCGGCGGCCCGTACGACCAGAGCAACACGAAGGGCGCGGCGGCGCTGGGGCAGATCCGGCAGCTGGTCTTCCAGAACCAGTGGAGCCAGGCCCAGACCCTGGTCGACCAGAACATGCTGGGCAACCCTTCGGCTCAGCTGGCCTACCAGCCCGTGGGCGACCTGCGACTGACCTTCGGCAGCGCCACCGGGGTTTCGGAGTACAACCGTTCCCTGGACCTGACCACGGCCACCACGACGGTGACGTACCTGCAGAACGGCGTACGGTACCGGCGCGAGGTGCTCGCGAGCGCGCCGGATCAGGTGATCGCCGTCCGCCTGACCGCCGACAAGCCCGGCTCGATCACGTTCTCCGCGACGTTCGGCAGCCCGCAGCGGACGACGCGGTCCAGCCCGGACGGCACGACGGTGGCGCTCGACGGCATCTCCGGCGACCAGAGGGGCTTGGCCGGCAAGGTCAAGTTCCTGGCGCTGGCCCGGGCCGTCGCCGAAGGCGGCAGTGTCAGCAGCTCCGGCGGCACCCTGCAGGTAAGGTCCGCCAACAGCGTGACGGTGCTGATCTCCATCGGCTCCGGCTACGTGAACTACAAGGACGTCAGCGGCGACTACCAGGGCATCGCCCGGCGCCATCTCGACGCCGCCGCCGGCCGGACCTACGACGACCTGCGTGGCCGGCACACCGCCGATTACCAGCGGCTGTTCGGGCGCACGACGCTCGACCTCGGCCGCACCTCGGCGGCCGACCAGCCGACCGACGTGCGGATCGCGCAGCACGCGAGCGGCAACGACCCGCAGTTCTCGGCGCTGCTGTTCCAGTACGGCCGCTACCTGCTGATCTCCTCCTCGCGGCCGGGCACCCAGCCCGCCAACCTGCAGGGCATCTGGAACGACTCGCTGACCCCGTCCTGGGACTCGAAGTACACCCTCAACGCCAACCTGCCCATGAACTACTGGCCGGCCGACACGACCAACCTGTCGGAGTGCTACGAGCCGGTGTTCAGGATGATCAACGACCTCACGGTCAGCGGCGCCCGCACGGCCCGGGTGCAGTACAACGCCGGCGGCTGGGTGACCCACCACAACACCGACGGGTGGCGGGGCAGCTCGGTCGTCGACGGCGCGACCTGGGGCATGTGGCAGACCGGCGGCGCATGGCTGGCCACCATGATCTGGGACCACTACCTCTTCACCGGCGACCTCGACTTCCTCCGGCAGTACTACCCGGCCATGAAGGGGGCCGCGCAGTTCTTCCTGGAGACCCTCGTGGAAGAACCGAGCCTCAAATATCTGGTCACGAACCCGTCGAACTCCCCGGAACTGACCCACCACGCGGGCGTCAGCGTCTGCGCCGGACCAACAATGGACAACCAGATCCTGCGGGACCTGTTCAACGGCTGCGCCAAGGCGAGCGAGCTCCTGGGCACGGACGCGAGCTTCCGGACGCAGGTCCTCGCCGCCCGGGACCGGCTCCCGCCGATGAAGACCGGCTCACGTGGCAACATCCAGGAATGGCTGTACGACTGGGTCGAGACCGAGCAGAACCACCGGCACATCTCCCACCTCTACGGCCTGCACCCCAGCAACCAGATCACCAAGCGCGGCACCCCCGCGCTGTACACCGCCGCGCGGCGGACCCTCGAACTGCGCGGTGACGACGGCACGGGCTGGTCGCTGGCATGGAAGATCAACTACTGGGCGCGGATGGAGGAGGGCACGCGGGCGCACGACCTGATCCGCGCCCTCGTGACGACGGCCCGGCTCGCGCCCAACATGTTCGACCTGCACCCGCCGTTCCAGATCGACGGCAACTTCGGCGCGACGTCCGGCATCGCCGAGATGCTGCTGCAGAGCCACAACGGCGAGCTTCACGTCCTGCCGGCGCTCCCGGCGGCCTGGCCGAGCGGGAAGGCGCAGGGTCTTCGAGGACGCGGCGGCTACACCGTGGACGCGACGTGGAGCTCCGGCGGGGCCACCGAGATCCTCATCAGGTTCGACCGTGACGGGACGGTCAACGTGCGCAGCCGGATCTTCGCCGGGACCTACCAGGTGGTCGACACCACGACCGGCGACACCGTCAGCGTCGCCAAACCCGAGAACGACGTCATCGGGCTGACCGGCCAGGCCGGTCGTACGTACCGCATGACCGGGTCCGGCGGCCCCCCGCCGGCGACCTACGTGCGGATCACCAACGCGACCACCGGCCTGGCGCTGGACAGCGGCGGGAACGTCGCCTCCGGGGCGAACCTCAAGCAGTGGAACTGGGACGGCAGCACCAACCTGCAGTGGCAGCTCGTGGACCTGGGCGGCGGGTGGTACCGCATCGTCAACCGTACCAACGGCATGGTCGCCGACAGCTGGGGCAACACCGCCAACGGAGCCAACGCCAGGCAGGCGGCGTGGGGCGGCGGCAACAACCAGCAGTGGCGCCTCAACAGCACGGGCAACGGCCGCTACCAGATCATCAACCGCGGCACCGGCACGGCCCTCGACGGCATGGGCAACAGCACAGCCGGCTCCACCGTCGCCATGTGGACGCCGAACAACAGCACCAACAACCAATGGACCATCACGGGCGTGTGAACCCGACGACGCTCGCAGACCCTCGCACGCGCTTCGCCGCAACCGGCCACCGGTTGCGGCGAAGCCATGGGCCTACCGACGCGGCTTCAGGAACGCCCGCTCCAGGTCCACTTCTGGTTGCCGCCGCCTGAGCAGTCGTACAGCTGGATCTGGGTGCCGTTGCCGGTGCCCGCGCCGACGGCGTCCAAGCAGCGTCCCGACTGCACGCCGACGATGCTCCCGTCGGAGTTGACGCGCCACTTCTGGTTGTCGCCGCCCCAGCAGCCGTAGATCTGCACCTTCGTGCCGTTCCCGGTGCCGGCGGCGTCCAGGCACTTGCTGCCGTACACCTTGATCTCACCCGCGGAGGTCGAGCTCCACTGCTGGTTGGACTGGCCGTTGCAGTCCCACAACTGCACCTGGGTGCCATCCGTGGTGCTGGCGTTGGGCACGTCCAGGCAGCGACCGGAGGCCACCCCCTTGATCTGGCCGTTGTCGCCGGGCGGCGTCGGGGTCACCGTGGGCGTGGGGCCGGGGTTGGCGGCGTTCAGGGCGTTGAGGACCGCGTCGTAGGCGGGCTTCTTGTTGCCGCCGTTGAACAGCAGCGGGCTGGCGTTGGCGCCGAGCCAGGAGTCCTGGTCGCGCACCCCCCACACCGTGATGCCGGCGCAACGGGCCACCGCCAGGCAGTCGTTGGTCACGGCGGCGTAGGTCTGCGCGGAGCCGCCCTGGATGTCCAGCTCGGTGATCTGCACGTCCACCCCGAGGGCGGCGAAGCTGGAGATGGTGGTGCGGTAGTTGCTGTTGTACGGGCTGTTGCCGTTGAAGTGCGACTGCAGGCCGACGCAGTCGATCGGCACGCCGCGCTGCTTGAAGTCGCGGACCATGTTGTAGACGCCCTGGGTCTTGGCCCAGGTCCAGTTGTCGATGTTGTAGTCGTTGTAGCAGAGCTTGGCGGCCGGGTCGGCGGCGCGCGCGGTGCGGAAGGCGACCTCGATCCAGTCGTTGCCGGTGCGCTGCAGGTTGGAGTCGCGCCGCCCGCCTCCGCTGTCGGAGTAGGCCTCGTTGACCACGTCCCAGGCGTAGATCTTGCCCTTGTAGTGGGCCATGACGCCGTTGATGTGGTCGATCATCGCCTGGCGCAGGCTGCTGCCCGACAGCGACTGCATCCAGCCGGGCTGCTGGGAGTGCCAGGCCAGGGTGTGGCCGCGCACCCGCTTGCCGTTCTGCACGGCCCAGTTGTAGACGCGGTCGCCGTTGGTGAAGTTGAACTGCCCCCGGTTCGGCTCGGTGGCGTCGATCTTCATCTCGTTCTCGGCCGTCACCATGTTGAACTCGCGGGCGGCGATGGTGGTGTACTGCGAGTCGCCGAGCCTGCCCGCGCTGATGGCGGTGCCGAAGTACCGCCCGCTCTGCGCGGCGGCCGCGCCGAGCGTGCTCGCCGCGGCGTCGGCGCGGAGCGGCGCCATCAGCGCCATGATCACGGCGAGCACGCCGAGAGCACCGACGATCAGGGACCAGCGTAAGCCGTTCAAGGGCCGCCTGGTTTCAGACGAGGGTATGGCGTTTGCGCCCATGCCTGAGCCTCCATGTCTGAGATACGGAAACGGGAACACGTGGGGACACGCCATCAAGGCGTCACTTGGTGACTCAGTGTGGAAATGCTTCCGAAACATGTCAAGGCAGCTATGAAAAGTTTCAGACACATTCGGCTGCCTGCTTCGGGGCTACAGGGCCTCAGCCACCAACGATGCGCACCGAAACTTTCGCCCGTTTCTCCCGCGGGGGACGGCAGGCCATGAAAGTTTCATATTTTGCATCTGAACCTGGGTGGGTCAGGACGAAGGGGCGAGGCCTGTCGAGTCGCGGACGCTGAGGGTCGTCGCGAGTTGGAGGTGCCGGGAGGCGGGCTGGACGCCGTCCGCCATGCCGAGGACGGTCTCGACCGCCATCCGGCCCATGCCGACGAGAGGCTGCCGGACGGACGTGAGCCGGGGCGTGGTCCACTGGGTCTGCGGCGTGTCGTCGAACCCGGTGACCGACAGCTCTCCCGGCACGGTGATGTGAAGCTCCTTGGCCGCGGCGAGGACCCCGACGGCGATCTCGTCGTTGCCCGCGACGATCGCGGTCGGCCGCTCGTCGAGCGCGAGCAGGTCATGGCCGTGCCGCAGCCCCGCCTCGACGGAGAACGCCTCGTGGCGGATCAGCGCACGATCCGGCGCGACGCCGGCCGAGTCGAGCGCGGCCTGGTATCCATGGAAGCGTTCCAGCGAAGGGGCAGAGCCCAGCGGCCCGCCGATCCAGGCGATCCTGCGGTGGCCGAGCTTGATGACATGCTCGGTCGCCGAGCGACCGCCCGCCCAGTTGGTGGAGCCGATGCTGACAAGACGCGATTCGGTCGTATCGATCGGGTCGATCGTCACGATGGGCACCTCCAACTCCTCCGCGGCGAGGAGCACCGAGTCGGGCACGGCGACGGCGAGCGCGATGACACCGACGACACCGGACGCCTTCTGCTCCTCCATCCAGGCACGGGCCGCCGTACGGCTCGTGCTGATCGGCTCGTCGGGCGGCAGGCGAAGAAGGAGCTCGGCCTGCGCGGAGGTCGCTGCCAGGAGTACCCCTTGGAGCACCGTCCCGGCATAACGGGACTCCACGATGTCGAGCACCGTGACGAGGGTCCGGTCGCGGGTTCGCTCATGTCGCACCGCCGTCGGCATGTAGCCGATCTCGGCCATGACCCCGAGGACATGCTCACGCGTGCTCGCGCCCACATCACTCCGCCCGTTGAGGACCTTCGAGGCGGTCGCCGGCGAGACGCCGGCCAATCGGGCGACGTCCGCCAAGGTAGCTCGCTCCGAACGACCTCGCCGTGACATCAGGGCTCCTTTCGGACTTCGAAACTATTTCGAATCTACCACGGACCCTTCCGTCCATTGCCGCCCGACATCCTCGCTGTTCGTCCCGTTGACACGGAACAGACACACCACCTAGTGTCCTGCCAGCACCGAACAAGTTTCGAAATAGTTTCGGACCCACCTCCAGGACGAGAGGAGAGGCTCGATGCGGCTCTCCCAGAAGACAAGACTCCTTTCAGCGGTACTGGTGCCGTTGTTCGCGCTGACCGCTTGCTCGGGCGGCTCCGGCGGCGGAAGCGCGACCGGCAGCGGCGGTGACCAACAGGTGAAGCTCACGGTCTGGAGCTGGGACGGCACCGTCGCGGGGGCTGTCCCGGGCTTCCAGGCCGCGAACCCGAACATCAAGGTCGAGGTCGTCAACGCGGGCTCCTCCCAGGACGAGTACAAGGCGCTCGACAACGCCATCCAGGCCGGTTCCGGCGTACCTGACGTCGTGATGTTCGAGTACTTCGCGGTGCCCTACTTCGCCATTCCCGGCAAGCTCGCCGATCTCGGCAAGTACGGCGTCGAGAACTTCAGGAAGGACTACGTCCCGGGCGCGTGGAGCGACGTGACGGTCAACGGCAAGGTCTACGCGCTGCCGTCCGACTACGGTCCTTCGGCGCTGTTCTACAACACGGCCACCCTCAAGAAGGCCGGCATCGACAAGGCGCCGGCCACGTGGGACGAGTACTACGAGGCCGCCAAGAAGGTTCGGGGGCTCGGCGGCGACCACTACATCGCCCAGGACACGGGAGACATCTTCTTCCTGCTCTCGCTCATCTGGCAGGCCGGTGGCCGCCCGTTCAAGGTGAACGGCAACAAAGTGCACATCGACTTCACCGACGAGGGCACGACCAGGGCCGTGGCCTTCTGGCAGAAGATGCTCGACGAGGGCCTGATCAACACCAAGATCACAGGATGGTCCGACGACTGGAACCGGACGCTCAACGACGGAAGCCTCGCCACCCAGACCATGGGCGGCTGGCTGACCTCCACGCTGCCGGAGCGCGCACCGAAGGCCGCCGGTGACTTCAGGGTCGCCTTGATGCCCCAGTGGAAGCAGGGAGACAAGGTCGGAGCGGCGAACGGCGGAAGCTCCTTCGGCATCCCGGCCGCGGCCGAGCACCAGGACGCGGCTTTCAAGTTCCTCGAGTACTTCACGCACGGCGCCGGTCTCTCGTCCCGCGTCGACGCGGGTGCCTTCGTGCCGAACACGTCGGTCCTGGACAGCGAGGCGTTCCAGAGCAAGGCCAACCAGTACTTCGGCGACCAGAAGGTCGGCGCGGTGCTGGCCGAGGCCTCGGAGATCGTCGGGAGCGGCTGGCAGTACCCGCCGTTCTTCGAGTGGGCACGCTCGGTCTACGGCGACCTCGCATCGCCGTTCTACACCACGGGCAAGGGCTCGCTCGCCGAGATCCTCGAGCAGTGGAAGCAGCGCTGCATCCAGTACGGCAACGAGCAGGGCTTCCAAGTGGACTAGCGAGCCCTGGGCCACCTCAACGAATCGGAAGGAACACGGACATGGGCCTGGCACGTCGGGTCGGCCTCACCGCTTCGGCCATGGCGTCGCCGGATGCCGCACAGCATCCGGCGCCGGCTCGCAAGCGCCGCAAGTCACAGATCGGGCTGGCGTTCATCGCACCTTTCGGGGCGCTGTTCGCCCTGGTGTTCATCGTGCCCATCCTGTACGCCGCCTACCTCAGCCTCTTCCAGGACAAGCTCGTCGGGGGCAACACGTTCGTCGGATTCGCCAACTACGGCAAGCTGTTCCAGGATCCCCAGTTCTGGGACGGGGTGGGGCGCGTCTTCCGGTTCACGCTCGTCCAGGTGCCGATCATGCTGCTCTTCGCCATGGCGCTGGCGCTGGCGCTGGACTCCATGCGGGTGCACGGCACCAGGTTCATGCGGGTGACGATCTTCCTCCCCTACGCGGTGCCGGCGATCGTGGCGACTCTCATGTGGGGATTCCTGCTGGGCGTCAAGTACGGCCTGTTCGGCAGCCTCAACGACGCTCTGGGCACGGACATCGATCCCTTCGCCCCCGGTACCACGCTCATCTCCATCGGGCTGATGGTGACGTGGGCGTTCACCGGCTTCAACATGCTCATCTTCTACGCCGCGCTCAAGGCCGTCCCCCGCGAACTGTACGAGGCGGCCGCGATCGACGGGGCGAACGAGCTCCAGATCGTCCGCGCGATCAAGCTGCCGGCACTGCGCGGATCCCTGGTCGTCACGATCATCTTCTCGATCATCGGCACCTTCCAGATGTTCAACGAACCGCAGATCCTGCCCTCGATGGTGGCCAACAGCGGCGTCACCACCTTCTACACGCCCAACCTGTACGCGTACAACCTGGCGTTCACCGGGTCCCAGCAGGGCTATGCGGCCGCACTCGCGCTCGTCATGGCGGCGATCACGATCACCGTCGCCTACGTCGTCCAGATCAGAGGGTTGAGGAATGCACCCGATCAGTAGCCGCCGGCTCTACACGGTGGAGAATCCCAAGAAGAGCACGACCCTCACCGTGATGACAGCTCTGTTCATGTTGTACTGCCTGCTGCCGCTCGTGTGGCTGGTCATCAACGCGACCAAGTCGCAGGCCGACTTCGTGTCGTCGTTCGGACTCGCACCCGGTCGCGAGTTCGCCCTGTGGGAGAACATCGTGCAGGTTTTCAGCTACCAGGACGGGATCTTCTCCCGCTGGCTCCTCAACACCGTTCTCTACGTCGTCGTGGGTGCGACCGTGTCGACCTTCCTGGCCGCCCTCGGCGGGTACGCCCTGGCGAAACTCGATTTCAGGGGCAAGCGGGTGTTTCTCTTCGTCGTGCTGGGATCGATCTCCGTCCCCGGCATCGCCCTGGCGATCCCGCAGTTCCTGCTGTTCGCGCACGTCGGCATGACCAATACCCCGTGGGCGATTCTCATCCCGTCCTTCATCAACCCCTTCGGGTTGTACCTGATGTGGGTGTTCACGGCCGAAGCCGTGCCCACCGGCCTGCTGGAGGCCGCGAAGATCGACGGCGCCGGGGAGTTCAGGACCTTTCTCCAGATCGCGCTCCCGCTGCTCGCCCCGGCGAGCGTGACGGTCCTGCTCTTCTCGTTCGTGTCGATCTGGAACAACTATTTCCTGCCGTTGATCATGCTCAAGGATCCCGCCTGGTATCCGCTGACCGTCGGAATCAACCAGTGGAACAAGCTGGGCTCGACGGCGGGGAACGGCGTCCTCATCCAGAATCTCGTGATCACGTCCGCGCTGCTGACCATCATCCCGTTGATCATCGCGTTCCTGAGCCTGCAGCGGTACTGGCAGTCGGGCCTGTCGCTGGGCGCCGTCAAGGGCTAGCAGCGCTCCATTCACCAACGTTTTCCTGAAGAGAAGTGAGATCATGACCCGATTCCGGATCGACGGCAGGCTGTGCGACGAGAGTGCGCTTCCGCACGTCTGGAGCAGGTGTATCGGCGCCGGACGGGCGAACGAGGCACTGCGCGCGGACTGGCGGCAGCAATTCGCCGAGGCCGTCACCGCATGCGGATTCCAGTACGTCCGCTTTCACGGCGTCTTTCACGACGACATGTTCGTGTACCGGGAGAGCTACGGCAGCGGTTTCGGCCCGAACACGCCCCTTGCCGCGCCCGTGCACACATTCAGCTATGTGGACAAGGTGTTCGACTTCATTGTGGACTGCGGGGTCCGCCCATTCGTCGAGCTGGGCTTCATGCCGCGCGAGCTGGCGACGGAGACGGAGACGGTGTTCTGGTGGGGCGCTCACTGCAGCCCGCCCAAGGACATGGCGCGCTGGGTCGAGCTGGTCACGAGGTCGGTCGAGCACTGGATCGACCGGTACGGCCTCGCCGAGGTGCGGGAGTGGCGGTTCGAGGTGTGGAACGAGCCGAACCTGGTTCCCCACTTCTGGACCGGGACGAAAACCGAGTACTTCGAGCTTTACGAGCAGACCGTGACGGCGATCAAGAAGATCGATCCCGCGTTGAAGGTGGGCGGGCCCGCGACCAGCGTCTTCGTGCCCGACGACCGCTACAAGGGCGAGGTCGAGGACCGGTCCGCGATGCACGAGACGGCCGCCGCGGCCGACGTGGACGCGCTCGACTGGCGCCCGGTATGGATCGAGGACTTCATCGCCTGGTGCGCGGAGCGCGAACTCCCGATCGACTTCATCTCCACCCACCTGTACCCCACCGACTTCGCGTACGGCACCGACGGCGAGGCCGTGCAGATCACCCGGTACGCCGATGCGACGTTCGACGACCTGACCCTCCTGCGCAAGCTCGTGAACAACAGCGCTTATCCCGAGGCGGAGATCCACATCACGGAGTGGTCGACGTCGCCGTCGGCCCGCGACTTCATCCACGACACGCCGTTCGCGGCGACCTCCATCACGCGGTCGTATCTGAGGGGCGCCACCCTCGCCGACTCGATCTCCTACTGGACCTTCACGGACGTGTTCGAGGAGGGAGGCGCCGGAATGGGACCGTTCCACGGCGGGTTCGGCCTGGTGAACGAGGGCGGCATCCACAAGCCCACGTTCCACGCGTTCACGATGCTGGAACGGCTCGGCGACCGGCTGCTCCTCGCGACGCCCGACGGGGTCGTGACCCGTGACAGCCGGACGTCGGCCGTCTCGGCGGTGTTCTTCAACTACCCCGAGGACATGGGCACGAGGGGTGTCGGCTCGGAGAACTCCTACCCGGCGGCACGCGCGCTGGCCGAGATGGGGCCGAGCCGCAGGATCCACCACTCGATCGGCGGACTGGAGCCGGGCGCCACTTTCCTCGTCGAGATCGTGGACTGGGAGCACGGGAACGCCGCCGAGGCCTGGTACCGGCTCGGGTCCCCCCTCAACCTGTCCCGAGCCGAGAGCGAGTACCTGAGCGGAGTCGCCGACTCGCTCCTCAGGTTCACGCTGACCGTGCCCGACAGCGGCGTGCTGGACCTCGACGTCGAACTCGCGCCATGGGCCGTGATGTCGTTGAGGCAGTCGGCATGACCGCGTCGATCTCGTCGACGGAGCGGTCGCAGCGCCGCAGGGTGGACAGGCCCTTGCGGGTGAGGCGGGCACGCAGCACCCGGCCCGCGCCGGGCTGCGGGTCCCGGCGGATCAGGCCGCGCCGTTCGATGGAGACCTTCTCCGGCGCGATCTGGCAAAGCCAACGCACCTCACACAGGTTCACCGACAACGCGACGTGATCGACTCCGACATCGGCCAGGTCAAGATGACGGCCCCGTCCGACGAGCAGGCAAGCGCACATGGAAGCGTCGAGGCCCTCTCCTGGGACTGGATCGGTGATACATCATCGCTGCTTCAGCACGCCGATCAAGCTCGTGAGGCTGTTTTGGCCGTGGCCGGCGGTGACGCCTTGGCGAAAGATCTTCAGGACGGCGGCCGGAAGTGAGCCATCAACGCCGGACGCCTGTGTGGTGCGCAGCACGTGTTCCAGGCTCGCCACGCCCATGGAGACTCGGTCGACGTCCCCCTCTTGGTTGCCTGCCGTGATGCGCGGCGCGTAGAACTCCAGGAAATAGCGGAGGTCCATGGTCTTCACCGCGTGCGGCAGAAAATCCTCCGCCGAGATGCCATTGGCCTCCGCCACCGCCTGGCCGTGCAGGTAGCCTGCCAGCGCCGTCCAGAACATGTCGATCCCGATCTGGTAGTACAGCGCCGCCAATCCCGGGTCCTCGCCGAGGTAGTCGATCCCGGTCAGCACCTCAAGGGCGGGCCGGCGCGCCTCGATGGCGTCCTTGGGGCCGCTGTAGTACGTCATCGCGTCCGGCGTGCCGATGCCCGGAGGCGGCACCTGCACGCCCCCGGTGATCTGCACGGCCCCGCGCTCGGCCAGCCACACGGCCGCCTGACGTGCCCTGTCCGGGGTGTCGGAGGTGAGGTTGACCAGGGTACGTCCGACCAGGGCGGTACGCGGGGCTTGGGCCAGGATGGCATCCATCGCGTCATAGTCGGTCAGGCTCAGCACCACCAGCTCGTTGGCGGTGAGCGCCGCCTCGACGGATCCCGCTCTCCTCGCGCCCCGCGCCACCAGTTCGTCTGCCCTGGCAGGAGTACGGTTCCACACGGTCACCTCGTAGCCGCTGTCGAGGTAGGCGCCTGCCATGGCGTGTCCCATGGGGCCCAACCCGATCACCGTCACAGACTTCATCCACGCTCTCCCGACCACTAGAACGAACGCTCTATCTAGACGGCACGGTAGCACACGACTAGAACGAGCGCTCTATTCAGTACGATGGGAGCCATGCGGACCCAGCACGAGATCGGCACCCGGGAGCGGATCGTCCGGACGACCTCTCGCCTGATGCAGCGGCAGGGGTACGAGGCGACGGGCCTCAAGCAGATCTCCCAGGAGGCGCAGGCCACACTCGGCTCGGTCTACCACTTCTTCCCGGGCGGTAAGCGGCAACTGGCGGTCGAGGCCGTCCGCCACGGGGACAGAGAGTTCGCGGAATTCCTGCGCGCGGCGTTCGACCAGGAGGACGATCCGGCCGCGGCGATCGTCGCCTGCACCCGCGACCTGGCCAAGGGGCTGCGCGAGTCCGGCTGGATGGACGGTTGTCCCGTCACCACCACGGCGTTGGAGAGCGCCGGCCGGGTGCCCGAGATCCAGCAGGCCGCAGAGGACGCCTACGAGAACTGGCGCACGCTGGTCCGCGACAAACTCAGCCGCTCCGGCTTCGCCGACGACGTGGCGCACGACCTCGCCCACAGCGTGATCAACATGCTGGAGGGCGCGGAGCTGTCGGCGCAGGTGTCCCAGAGCGAGGCGCCGCTGGAGATCGCCGGCAGGCACCTCGCACGGCTTATCGACTCCTACCGATGAGGTGAGCCGGTCCGGCCAGTTCGTCAGGTGCGGTCTTGATGGGACGCTTCGTCCGGGCTTGGACCCGTCCGGCTTATGGCTGTCCCACCGGCGTTCTGAGCACCTCGGTGAGGGCCGAGATGCTGTGATCGCCGTGGCCTGCCTCAGCCGCCCGCCTCACCAGGTCATGGAGCGGGCCGAGCCAGGCCGTGTCGACGTTCGTCTCCTTGGCCAGGTCCTCGTCGTGGGCCACCCCCGCCAGGAAGAGGTTCACCGAGGAGGCGGCGTCGGTGTAGTCGCCGCCGTCGATCTCCTTGGCGTAGATCGGCAGCAGGGACTTGATCATGTCCAGCCACTTGCCGGCGAAGCGCACCATCGTGTTCACCTCCAGCCCGCGCGCCTGGACCGCGGCGGCGCCCTGGAAGAAGCCGACGAGCGCCGGCAGCAGCATGGCGCCCACCGCCATCTCGTACAGGGCAGCCAGGTCGGCCTCGTCGCCGAGGTGGACGGTGTCGCCGCCCAGCACCTTCAGGGCCGTCTCGAACTCCTCGAAGACCGTCTTGTCGCCGCTGTAGTACAGCAGGGTGTCCGGCGCTCCCACGGCCGAGGGCACGTTCTTGACCGCCCCGGCCAGGAACCGGGCGCCATGGTCGATGGCCCAGGCGGCCGTCTCGCGGGCGCCGGCCGGGGATCCGCTGTTGAGGGTGACCAGGGCCCGCCCACGCAGCGACGCGCCGGCCGGCCGCAGTGCCGGCCGGGTGTCCTCGAAGGTGGTCAGACAGGTGATGACCAGGGGACTTGCCGTTACCGCGTCCTCAATGGCCTCCGCATGCCTGCCTCCCATGGCGATGAGGGGCGCGGCTTTGGCGGCGGTCCTGTTCCAGACGGTGGTCGGGTGTCCGGCCTTGACGAAGGCCTCGGCCAGTGCCGAGCCCATCGAGCCCAGTCCGATGATGGTCACCGGTGTCAGGTTCATTGCAGTCATATGCGTACTCCAGCCACAGAGACAGGAAGGCGAGCGCGCTGCCTTGGAGACCGTCGTGGTCTTGGCGCGGGCCTGATTCATGCTGGCTGGAGCACCTGCATTCTCTCAAGTACCTACTTTTTTGCCGGGTACTGACATAAGTGTGAGTATGGGTCGGTGAAGGAGACGAAGAAGCGGACGTTCACCTGCGGTCTCGACGCGGCCATCGCCGTCATGGGAGGCAAGTGGAAAGGACTGATCCTTTTCGCGCTCCAGGATGGTCCCCTGCGCTTCGGGGAGCTGCGGCGCGCGGTGCCCGGCATCAGCGAGCGGGTGCTGATCCTGCAGTTGCGGGAGATGGAGGCCACCGGGCTGCTGCATCGTGAGGTCTATCACCAGGTCCCGCCGAAGGTGGAGTACTCGCTCACCGAGTTCGGTCATTCGCTCAACACCGCGATGGCGCCGCTCGGGGAGTGGGGCGAGGAGCACGTCGAGCGCATCGAGGCCATCCCGTGGGACCAGGTGGGGTGAACCTTGCGCGGATGGATCGGCAGGCCGCATTGCCGCCTGGCTGCACACTTCTGCCGCCCGCCGTCGATACCGCCACGACCACCGGCCTTGAGGCATTCTCGCCGAAAGGAAGACCTGAACAGCTCCGCTCGAAGTCGTCCGAGCCTAGGTGTCGTGTCGCAGTTCAACACGTGTCTGTTCCGCCAACTTCATCTGGATGGGACAAAAACTGTCGGTCGCAGTTGAAGCTGTCGGCATTCGCGGGTAGTTGTCGGCGTTCAGGTTGAGTTGACGGATTTCGTCCTCGCTTTACGCTCTTGGGAGCAGGTGTACGCCCGTGGTACTGGGGTTCGCGACGGCCGGGATCGGGGTCCCCTGTGCCCACCACTATTTGTCACACCGGCGTGGGAGCATGACGTCATGGTGACCTCGAAACAGCCGGTGACGGTCCCGACTGACGCCAGCGTGGACGATTTCCTGGCCGCAGTCTCTGACGAACGCCGACAGGCCGACGCGGAGCGCCTCCGCGCGATTCTGTGCGAGGTGACCGGTGAGCCTGCGGTGATGTGGGGCCCCAGCATCGTCGGCTTCGGCAGCTACCGCTACACCTACGCGAGTGGGCGCACGGGTGACTGGCCCTTGGCGGGCTTCTCACCACGCAAGCAGCAACTCGTCGTCTATTTGGTGGGCGGGTTCGAGGAGCGGCACGCATCCGTGCTGGCCCGGCTCGGTCCGCACAGGACCGGAAAGGGATGCCTCTACCTGAAGCGACTCGACGACGTCGACGAGAGCGCGCTGCGCGAGCTCATCGACCGCACGGTGCGGGTACACAAGGGCGTTGACCGGGCCACCGACCGCTGACAAGAGCGGTAGCTCATGTCTCTGGACTGAGCCGTACATCTCCCATCTCAGGTAACTGAGCAGCCTCGGGCACCGCACGCCGGCTCACCGACAAGGAGAAGCACGTGCGTGAGGGGGCGCCACAGCCGCTCAGGTGCGGGCCGTGTAGCGACGGCCGGGCAGGCCGTTCCACGCCAGGCGGAGCCGGCCGGGGATCGCTCCCCCCACCTCGGCAAGAGGCACGTGCGTGCCGTTTTCGTCGACGACGTTCAAGGGCGGGGTGTCCCCGGGTATTTCGACGACCATCCTTCCGGGCCGGCCGGCCGTGACGTCCGCACGGGCCAAGGTCCCCGCCCGCCAGGCGAGCTCGACCTGATGTCCGCCGCGGCAGCGGATGCCTCGTGCTGATCCGGTGTGCCAGCTCGGCGGCAGCGCCTTGAGCAGGCTGATCGCTCCCTCATGGCTCTGCACGAGCAGCTCGGTCATCCCGGCGACACCGCCCAGGTTGCCGTCGATCTGGAAGATGTTGCCGCCGGGCCAGTCGCCATGCGGGTGCAGATCGAGCAGGGATTCCGAGCTCAGCTCGTTGAGCAGGATCGAGATCGCCCGCTCGGCGAGCTCCGCGTCACGCAGGCGGGCGGCCAGGCAGAGGGTCCACGCCTGGCTCCATCCGGTGTAGCCGCTGCCGTGTTCCAGGCGGTGCCGCAGCGCCCGGCGAGCGGCCGCGAAGTGGTCCGGTGTGGCCGCTTCGGTGATGCGGGTGCCCGGATACAGGCCGTACAGGTGGGACAGGTGGCGGTGGCCCGGCTCGCGCGGTGGGCGCTCGTCGTACCACTCGAGCAGCTCGCCACCCGTTCCGACCGCCACATCGCGCAGGTCGGCCAGCGCGGTCCGGGCCCGTTCTACCTGGTCTTCCTCCTCAGGGGAGTAGCGCCGGGCCAGGCTCACGTATCGCGCCAGCACCTCGCGGACCAGTTCCTGGTCCATCGCCGTTCCCTCGGACACGGCCGCGTGAGCCGAGGCGCTGACGAGGAAGTGGTGCTCGGGCGAGGTGGAGGGGCTCATCACGAGCTCGCCTCGCCCGTCCGGAACCAGCATGTCCAGTGCGAATCGCGCCGCCGCCCGGAAAACCGGCAGAGCGGTCTCCGCGGCGAACTCGTCGTCCGCCCCGTAGTCGAGGTGGTCCCAGAAGTGAGCCGACAGCCACAGGAGCCCCGACGGCCAGTTGGCCCACTGGGGATCGCCGGACACCGGCGTGGAGAACCGCCAGAGGTCGGTGTTGTGATGCACGACCGAGCCGCGGGCCGCGTAGTACCGGCGAGCCGTCTGCTCTCCGCTCCGGGCGAGCTCGCGCGTCATCCGGAACAGCGGCTCGTGCAGTTCGGGGAGCCCGGTGGACTCCGCCGCCCAGTAGTTCATCTGGAGGTTGATGTTGGTGGTGTAGTTGCAGCTCCAGCCGGGACGGACGTCGACGTTCCAGATGCCTTGGAGGTTGGCCGCCTGGGTACCTGGGCGTGAGCTCGAGATCAGCAGGTACCGGCCGAGGTGGAAGAAGAGCTCGGCCCCGGCTGCCTCGGACCCGGATCCCGAGAGGTCCAGATCGGCCCGGTCGAAGTAGCCGCGGTAGTCCTCGCGATGTCGCGCCCGCAGCTTCGACGTCTCGATGGACAGGGCTCGCGCGACCCGCTGCTCGGCCTCGGCGGCTATCGACCGGCGATCGGTGCTGGGCCGCTGATCGTAGCCGCGGAAACCGCTCGCCGCGGCGGCGATGAGCCGTACCTCTCCGGGGCCGGTCCGGTGCACCGCCACGGCCACGGCGAACCCCATCCCCTCCTCGGTCGCGTAGACGACGGCCGGCTCCGCGTCGACGTAGTTCGGCAGCACGTGTGCCGGCGCGCGCCCGGTGGCCACGAGCCAGTGGACGCCTTTCTCCTCCCGCTGCTCGATCTCCATGGTCGGGTGCTCCGAGCGGAACGCGGGCGCGGCGACCTCGTCCCCACCCGTGGCCGACATCACGAGGACTCCGTCGGGTGCCGAGACGAAGCTCTCCACCCGCACCGGCCCATAGGTCGTGGTCGTGACCGCCTCGGCCAGGTCGAGCTCGCGGAGGTAGCCGTCAAGGGGACGGTCCGCGGCGTAGCTCCATTCCAGCCACCCGAGTGGCTGGTAGGACTGGGTGTAGCCGGGCCCCTGCAGGGAACGGGCGAGCTGGTCGGCGCGCAGGTGGTCGCGCTCGCGGATCGCCTGCCGCAGCTCGGGAAGCAGCTCGCCGGCCGGAGGGCCGCTCTCCGGGCTCCCGGGACCGCCCGACCAGACGGTGTCGAGGTTGAGGTCGACGCGCTCGACCCCGGCCCGCCCGTACACCGTCGCGCCCAGACTGCCGTTCCCCAGGAGGAAGGCGTCGTGGAACGCGGCGGCGGGAGCGGCCAGCCGGATGCGGTGTCGTTCGTCCATGTCGTTTCTCACTGAGCGTCGTAAGCCTGCTGCTGGATCTGCAGGTACCGCTGCAGCCCGAGACCGTTGAGACCGTCCAGGTAGGCGGCCCAGTCCTGGTCGCTGTCGATGTTCTTCTTGCCGGTCACGAACTCCAGGTTGGACTGGCCCACGTAGTTCTGGATGTTGGTCTGCAGCGTCGCGGCCTCGGCGGTGACGTCGGTGCCGAGCCACAGGTTCCAGGACGGGAAGATCTGGTCCTTCGGCACCTTGCTCTCATACAGCTTGGTGGCGTCGAAAAGCCTTCGCTCGTAGCCTTCCGGTTTGTCGGTGTCGGTCGGCTGGACCTGGGCGTCGCGGAACGCCCTGGTGCTGTTGTACTGCGTGAGCGCTCCCCATCCGGCGTTGGAGGGCGGCGCACCCGGCTTGGCGGGGAGCACTTCGTACAGGGGCTTCAGGTTCTTGTCGAGGGCCACGTCGCCGTCATCCGGCTTCTTCCAGCCGACGCCCTCCTGGCCGAACTGGCCTTGCACCTGCCCCTCGTCGGTGAAGATGTAGTCGAGCATCTTGATGGCGGCGATCTGGTCCTGCTCGGTGGCCTTGTTCGTCAGGACGAACGTGGCGCCCGGAAGGCTGGGCGAGCTGTAGGACGTGTAGCCGACTCCTTCCGGGCCGGTCAGCGGGGGCACCGCGTCGTAGTCCTTGTCCCGCCCGTCCTTCTGGCCCAGGGTGACCATGAGCGCCGGGTGGAGCATGGTCCCGGCCCCGACGATCACTGCGTCGGCGTTGTCCCCCTTGGCCTTCAGCGCGTCCCCGTTCTGGGTGAAGGCACCCGGGTCGATGAGTCCCTCCTTGTAGAGGGAGGCGATGTAGCGCAGTCCCTCACGCCATTTGGCCTGCGCGGCCTGGAGCTGGACCTTGCCGTTGTTCAACGCGAGCGTCGAGGCGGCGACGCCGGCCCCGCGCGGGTCGTAGATGAAGGCGTTCATGAAGTAGGTCAGGAGCGGATCGCCGGTGGCGGCCGTGAGCGGGATCTCGTCGGCCTTGCCGTTGCCGTTGGGGTCCTTGGTCTTGAAGGCCCGCAGGACGGTGCGCATCTCCTCGGTCGTCTTCGGCATGGACAGTCCGAGTTTCTTCAGCCAGTCCGTGTTGAGCCAGAGTTTGGCCTGGTAGGAGCAGTGGAAGCAGTCGTTCCACTCCGGCAGGCCGTAGATCTTGCCGTCGGGCGCGGTGGCCATCGTCTTGTAGGCGGGGGTCGTCTCCAGCGCCTTCTGGATGTTGGGGGCGTACTTGGCGATCAGGTCGTTGAGCGGCAGGATCACGCCCTGCTTGGAGAGCTTGAGCAACTCGGGCCGGGCGAACTGGTCCACCCACGGGACAAGCAGGTAGAGGTCGGGGTAGTCGCCGCTGGCCAGCGAGATCTGCCGCTTCTCCGCCGCCGGGCCGGCGTCGTAGGTCGTCGTCTGGAACTTGAAATTGATCTTGAATTTGCCGCTGAGCAGCTTGGTGTAGGCGTTGGTCTGGAGATTCTGGTCGGCGCCTTGCGGAATGAAGACCGTGAGCTCGGTCATTCCTCCCTGGCTTGCCGGGGCTGCGGGCTTCTCGCCGGACGACGAGCAGGCGGCAATGGGCAGGGCGGCCAGCGACAGTGCGGCCAGCAGGGCCGCTTGCTTTCTGGGCAGGGTGGACATGGGTCATGCCTTTCGGGGGGTGAAGGACGGCCGCCGGACTAGCCCTTGATCGCGCCGATCATGATTCCCTTGGTGAAATAGCGGGCGACGAACGGGTAGATCAGCAGCACGGGAACCGTGGAGATGACGATCAGGGAGTATTTGAGCAGGTCGGCGAGCTGCTGCCGCTGCATCATGATGGCGGCGTCCATCTGGCCGCCGGCCTGGGTGTTGAGGATGATCACGTTGCGGAGTACGAGCTGGAGCGGGTAGAGGTCGTCGCTCTTGAGGTAGAGCAGCGCGTCGAAGTACGCGTTCCACTGCCCGATCGCGTACATCAGGGCGACTACCGCGATCATGGGCTTGGCCAGCGGCAGCACCACCGACCAGAGCACGCGCAGGCTGCTCGCACCATCGATCTCGGCGGCCTCGTAGAGCGAGTCGGGAATGCTGTTGCGCAGGTAGGCGCGGGCGATGATGACCTGCCAGACGCCGATCGCCCCCGGCACGATCAGCGCCCAGCGGGTGTCGAGCAGGCCGAGTTTCTGTACGACCAGGTAGGTGGGGATGAGCCCGCCCGCGAAGATCATCGTGAAGACGATGAACGCGGTGATGACGTTGCGTCCGTAGAAATCCTTGCGGGAGAGCGGATAGGCGATGGCGATCGTGAGCACGACGCTGACGACCGTGCCCACGACGGTGTAGAAGAGCGAGTTGGCGAAGCCCGTCACGATCTGCGGATTGCTCAGCGCCACCTCGTAGCCCCGGATCGAGAAATCGACCGGCCACAACCACACCCGTCCGGACGAGACGGCGTTGGGGCTGCTGAAGGAGCTGGCCAGGATGTAGATCAAGGGGAGGAGGACGACCGCGAGGAACGTGATGAGCAGCAGGTAGACGCACGCCATGAAGAGGCGGTCGACACCGGAGTCCCTGACCCGGCCGGGGCGCAGGCGCCTCTTCTCCGCGGTCCGCGTCATTGTGCCGGTCACCACAGACCACTCCCGGAAACACGCTTGGCGATGAAGTTGACCCCGATGAGAAGCGCCAGGTTGATCAACGAGTTGAACAGGCCTACCGCGGTGGCCTGGCTGAAGTCGGCGTTCAGCAGGCCGACCTTGTAGACATAAGTGGCGATGATCTCTGAGTTGCCGAGGTTGAGCGGGTTCTGCAGGAGGAACGCCTTCTCGAACCCGACCGCCATGATGTTGCCCACGCCCAGGATCAGGATGATGATCGCCGTCGGCATGAGGCCCGGGATGTCGACATGGACGATCTTCTGCAGGCGCGTCGCTCCGTCGACTCGGGCCGCCTCGTACAGGCTGGGGTCGATGCCCGACAGCGCGGCCATGTAGACGACGGCCGAATAGCCCGCCGTCTGCCAGATATCGCTCCACACGTAGATGTGGCGGAAGTAGTCCGCGTCACCCAGGAGGTCGGGCGCGTCCACGCCGAAGAAGCCGAAGGCTCTGTCCATGAGCCCGATCCGTGGCGACAGGATCAGGATCACCATGGAGACGACGACCACGGTGGAGATGAAGTAGGGCGCGTACGTGACCAGCTGGACCGTGCGTTTGAAGGCACGCAGCCGCACCTCGTTCAGCGCGAGGGCCAGGATGATCGGGATGGGGAAGCCGGCCAGCAGGAAGTACACCGACAGCAGGAAGGTGTTCTCGACCAGCTTCCAGAAGACGGGGTTGGCGAAGAACGCCGAGAAGTGCTTGAGGCCGACCCACTCGCTGCCCCAGATCCCGTCGACGACGCTGTAGTCCTTGAACGCGATGACCGCGTTCGTCATCGGGATGTACTTGAAGATCACGAAGTAGGCCAGCGGCACGACGATCAGCAGGTAGAGCTGCCAATAGCGCCGGAAACTCCGCCTGGCGGCACTCCACTTCATGGCCGCGTCACCGCACCTGGGCGAGGCGGACCAGGAGTGAGCAGGTATGGGGGTACAGCCGGTGGGCCGGCCATGCGTCGGGGCCGCAGGCGGCCGAGCCGAGCCCGTAGTGGGCGATGTCGAGGTTGAGCCAGAGCTTGCCGTCCGGGACCAAATCGGTGGTGTGCCGCGCCGCGTCCAGGGCCTCGCTGGTCCAGGGCCGCAAGCTCACGTCGACGCCGGACGGTGCGGTGATGCTCACTCGTTCACCGGTCTGCCAGGAGATCTCCGCGGAACGTACGGCCCCGCGGTTGCCGTTCTCCTGCGGGTGGACGTAAGGGGTCTGCAGCTCGGCAACCGTGGCCCGGTGACGGCCGAGCCGGGCCGCCATCCGGCTGTCGCGGTAGTTCTCGCCCGGGCCGAGGCCATACCACTCCAGCGTCGCCTCACCACCGGGTAGCCCCATGCGGATGCCCAGTCGCGGTACGGTGCCCCGCTTCACCCGGCCGGAGTCGTGGATGAGAGCGGCGAGCCCGGTGTCGAACCGGCCGACCGGGCTCAGGTGGAGGCGCAGCTGGAGGTCGCCCTCGGGACTCGCGGACCAGATCATCTGGGTCCGCATCCCGGCCTCCCGTCCAGCGGCCATGCTCACCGTCTCGACGACAAGTTCGCCATCCCCTGGCTGCACCCGGGCGGTACGGTGTTCGAGCCGGTCCAGGCCGAGATCACGCCAGGCCTTCGCCTGTCCCAGCCAGGCCAGGTCGTTGTCGGTGGGCGCACGCCAGAGATCCAGCCGAGGGCCGAGCACCGGCAGCTCACCCAGCATGACGAGCCGCCCGTCGGAGTCGAACTCGGCGTCGCCGAGTCGATAGCCGCCTTGGGACACCACGACCGGAAGGCCCTCAGTGGAGCCGGTCTCCTGCTGCCGGGCCTCGGCCAGGATCCGCTGAGTGAAGGCGATCTCGTGGCCGGCGGGCACGCCGTCACGTTCCTTGGCCTGCGACGCATGCACGGTGAGGACGATCTCGCCCGCGGCATCGCGGGCCAGCTCGGCGATGGTGTCGTCGAGCCGGACCCGGGCAGTGCCGCGCGGAGGGACAGGGGGGACCTCGACGGTGCCGCCGCCCAGCTCGGCGCCGTCCTCTTCGAGCAGCCAGGCGAAGACCAGGCCGGAGGTGTCGATGTGGTCGAACCTGCTCCGGACGGTCAGCGTGCTGTCGTTGTCGATGGACAGGACCACCGGCGCGATCGCCGCCTTGTACTCCAGCAGCCCGGGAGACGGAGTTCGATCAGGGAAGACGAGGCCGTCGGCGATGAAGTTGCGGTCGTGCACGACCTCCCCGAAGTCGCCCCCGTAGGCGTAGAACAGTTGCCCGGCGTTGGGGCCCTCGGTCGCGCGCTGCAGGATGCCGTGGTCGATCCACTCCCAGACGAATCCACCGTGCAGCCGCGAGTACCGGTCGAACAGCTCCTCGTACTCCGCCAGGCCGCCCGGGCCGTTGCCCATCGCGTGGGCGTACTCGCAGAGGATGACCGGAAGCGCGCGACGATGGGCGTCCGCTTGGGCATCCACCGTGCGCTCGTCGGCGCCCTTGCCGATGAGCTCCAGTTCGCCGATGTCCACGTACATCCGGCTGTAGACGTCGACGTAAGAGCTGTCGTAGTCGCCCTCGTAGTGAATCAGCCGGGTGCTGTCGCGGCTGCGGGCCCATTCGGCCATCGCCCGCAGGTTGTCGCCGACGCCGCACTCGTTACCCATCGACCACATGATCACGGACGGATGGTTCTTGTCGCGCTCGACCATGCGCTCGACCCGATCCAGGTAGGCGGGTCTCCACCGCGGGTCCGCGGAAGGGTTGCGATCCCAGCCGACCTGGACGAAGCCATGGGTCTCGAGATCGCATTCATCGATGACCCACAGGCCGTACTCGTCACACAGATCGAGGAAGCGGCTGTCCGGCGGGTAGTGGCTGGTCCGCACCGCGTTGATGTTGTGCTGCTTCATCAGCAGGACATCGGCCAGCATCGTCTCCGGGTCGAGCGTGCGGCCCGTCTCCGGATGCCACTCGTGCCGGTTGACGCCGCGGAAGCGCACCGGCGACCCGTTGACGGTGATGAGCCCGTCCACGACCCGAACGGTCCGGAACCCGATCCGGAGCTCGATGGACTCCCCCTCGCTTGTGAGCACCCCGGCGTACAACCTCGGGGTCTCGGCGCTCCATGGGCCGACGCCGGGTATGCGGAGGCTCTCGCCCGCCGGCAGGCCGGTGACGCCCAGCTCCGGGATGTCGACGACGGCCGGGACGTCGGTCTCGACGCGGAGGATGCCTTCTCCTGCCTCGTGATCGAAGTCGGCTTGGACGAAGTGGTCGCCGATCGCACCCACTGGACGTTCCAGGAGGGAGACCGAGCGGAAGATCCCCGAGATCCACCACATGTCCTGGTCTTCCAGGTAACTCGCCGCCGACCACTGGTGCACCCGGACGGCCAGGACGTTCGGCCCCTCCCGCAGCACCTGCGTCACGTCGAACTCGGTCGGCAGCCTGCTGCCGGTGCCCCAGCCGAGCTCCATCCCGTTGAGCCACACGGTGAAGTGGGAGTCCACGCCTTCGAACCGCAACACCCAGCTCGCGGCTCCAGGCCTGTCCACCTCGAAGGCCCGGCGGTACTCCCCCGTCGGGTTGGCGTCCGGCGGGTGAGGCGGGTCGATCGGGAACGGGTAGATCACATTGGTGTACGCGGGTCTTCCCCATTGCGCCTGCCCGCGCTCCCGCAGGGTGCCGTCGGGACCGCGGAGGCCTTCCATCTGCCACGACCCGGGCACCCGCAGCGTGGCCCAGGCGGAATCGTCGAAGTCAGGACTCTCGAAGCCGTCGCTCATTTCCCGAAGGCGGGGAGCCAGGTGAAATGTCCAATAACCGTCCAGGGGGATGGAGCGGGCACTGCTGGCCGAGCCGGCGCGGGGCTTCAGTCGGCCTGCGCCTGGCTCGAAGGATGAGACGTTACGGTCTGCTTCGCTGAAGGACAATGTTCCACCGGCCCATGAAAGATGATGGATGGGATCCGCACGCTCGCCCGCTACCTGGTGAACCACCCCTTCGGGTGGGGGGAGCGCTGGGGCTGCCGTGGCACAGGTCGCAGGGGCGGGGCCGGTGCCGTGAAGGTTCACGAGGCAGGTACCGTGAACGTTCACGACACTGGCGTGAAACACAACCTAAACATCGGTGGTTTGGCTGTCAATAGTCGGGATTCGGGCGGATTCCGCAGGTTGTCGCGAGCGACGACGGCTTGTGGCCCTGTTCCGTCAGTACGATCGATCCAGGCACCGAACCTAGGACGGCGATGGCGAAACGCGTGACGATCAACGACGTGGCCCAGGCCGCCGGGGTCTCCCGGCAGACCGTGACCCGGGCCATCAACGACATGGGAGAGATCAACGAACAGACCAAGCAGCGCGTGCTGGAAGCCTGCCAGCGGCTCGGGTACCGGCCGAGCCGGTTCGCCCGCAACCTGGTCGTGCGGAAGAAGACCCGCGCGATGGGGTATCTGGTGGCCTCCTTCCGCAACCCGTACTTCACCGAGATCGCCGGCGACCTGCTCAACACCGCGGCCGAGCGCGGCTGGCACGTGGTGATGGCCTCGACGGAGACGGAGGACGAGGCGAGCGCGCTCGACATGCTGTCCGGCCAGGTGGACCTGTTCGTCGGGCACTTCGCCCAGGACGACGACGATCTCCTCAAGACCAGCCGCGGCATCCCGCTCGTGATGCTGGAGCGGACCGGCAGCCTGCCCGGCATGCACTCCGTCGAGGTCGACATCCGCGACGGCGTGCGTGAAGCGATCGAGTCCCTGCGCGGCAAGGGCGCGCGGCGCATCGGCATGATCGATTCCGCCTACTCCCTGCGCTTCTCCCCCACCTACCTGCCTTCCCCGCGGCGCGGGTACTTCGAGGAGTTCGCCGGGGCCGAATCGGCGGACATGGTCGTCATCGGCGAGGAGTCGATGGCCGGTGGCGGACAGGCGTTCGCCGAACTCATCGGCGCTCATCCGGAGATGGACGCGGTGCTGGTCTTCAACGACCTCATGGCGATCGGCGCGGTGCAGGCCTCGCACGCCCTCGGCATCGACGTCCCCGGTCAGGTGCGGATCTGCGGCATCGACGGTCTCACCCTGGGCGAGGCCGTGCATCCGACGTTGACGACGATGTCCATCGATCGCCACGCGCTGGTGAGCAACGCACTGGACATCGCCGACGCGCTCGCCGCCGCCGACTTCGCCGAGCTGCCGTCCATGCGGCGTACGGTGCGCCCACGCATGCTGTGGCGCGAATCCGCTTGACGCACGCTCATTGACACATAAGCACCCGCTCTTTACGGTGAGGTTTCGCACGGTGGCCGTGAACGTTCACGGCCACCATGATTCCCCCTTGGAGAGCTGTTCATCGTGCCCTTGCCCTACAGCACAGTCCGTCGCGCGCATCGGGTTTTCCCGCAGGTGCGCCTGACCGCCGTCAAGACCGGGACGGACGCGTCATGACCCGTCGTAGAGAGCTCATCAACCGGGCGTGGAAGTTCGCCTACGGCGACCCCGCCGGCGCGGTCGACGAGGACTTCGACGACGGAGACCTCTACGACGTCGGCCTGCCGCACTCCTTCGGCATCCCGTATTTCATGGAGACCGGCTTCTACGTCGGCCGCGGCGTCTACCGGCGGGTCCTCGACATACGTCCCGAGGATCTCGGCAAGTATCTCGCGCTGGAGTTCCAGGGCGTGTTCCAGGATGCCGAGGTGTACGTCAACGGGAGGCAGGTGGGCCGGCACCTCGGCGGCTACACGGCCTTCGCGATCGACATCTCCACCGCCGTACGCGCCGGGGCCAACCAGCTCGCCGTACGGGTCAGCAACGAATGGAATCCGCGGCTTGCGCCTCGCGCCGGAGAGCACACGTTCAACGGCGGCATCTACCGCGACGTCGCGCTGATCGTGGCCGAGCGCACCCGCATCGCCTGGTACGGCACGTTCGTCACCACTCGACAGCTGCTGGACGGCGACGCCGTCATCGAGGTGGCCACCGAGCTGGTCAACGACGGCGACGCGGACTTCGAGGGCGACCTGACCGCCGAGATCCACCTGGCCGGGGAGCCGGTCCTGCGGTTGAGCCAGAGCGTGTCGGTGCCGGCCGGAGCCACGAGCACGTGCCGCCAGGAGTTCACCCTGCCCCGGGCGCGACTGTGGCATCCCGACACGCCGCACCTCTACACGCTGGAGCAGCGCCTGACCCAGGATGAGCGCTGCCTGGACGAGGCCGTCACCACCTTCGGGGTGCGCACCGTCGAGTTCACCGCCGACCAGGGCTTCTTCCTGAACGGCGAGCACCTGCCGATCCACGGCGCCAACGTGCACCAGGACCGTGCCGGGTGGTGCGACGCGGCGACCCACAGCGGCATCCGCCGCGATGTGGCGCTCATCCGCGAGAGCGGCATGAACTTCATCCGCGGCTCGCACTACCCCCACCACGAGCAGTTCGCCGCCGAGTGCGACCGCCAGGGCATGCTGTTCTGGTCGGAGCTGTGCTTCTGGGGCATCGGCGGGCAGAGCGCCGAAGGGTTCTGGACCGCCAGCGCCTACCCACCGCACGAAGCCGACCGCGCGGAATTCGAGGACAGCTGCCTGCGAGCGATGACGGAGATGATCCGCGTCAACCGCAATCACCCCAGCATCATCGCGTGGAGCACCGGCAACGAGGTGTTCTTCAGCGACGACGAGGTGATCCCGCAAGCCAAGGACCTGACCCGTCGCCTGGTCGACCTGGTGCACGAGCTCGACCCCACCCGGCCGGCCGCGGTGGGCGGCGCCCAGCGCCGCGGCTTCGACGAACTCGGGGATGTGGCCGGCTACAACGGCGACGGGGCATCGCTCTACCACAAGCCGCCGTGGCCCAATCTGGTCTCCGAGTACGGCAGCCTCATCGAGGACCGCCCCGGCGCCTACGGCCCCCGGTACGCCCACGGCGTCGAGACCCCGCACCCCTGGCGGTCGGGCATCGTGCTCTGGTGCGGCATGCATCACGGCAGCATCGTGGCCGACATGTCCCGCATGGGCTTCATCGACTACTTCCGCCTCCCGCTGCGGTCCTGGTACTGGTACCGTCGCGAGCTTCGGGGCGTCGAACCGCCCCCGTGGCCGCTCCCCGGCACCGCGACCGCCCTGCGGCTGAGCGCGGACCGCATGACGATCGCCACCGACGGCACCGACGACGCCCAGATCATGGTGGAACTCCTCGACGCGTCAGGCCACGTGGTCGCGGACGAACGCCCTGTGCGCATCGAGGTCGTCGAGGGCGGCGGCGTCTTCCCCACCGGAACCTCGATCACGCTGTCCCCCGAAAATCGCGGCCTGCTCGACGGGATCGGCGCGATCGAGTTCCGCTCCTACTTCGCCGGCCCCAACACGCTGCGGGCCGTCGCGGACGGGCTGGCCCCGGCGGAACTGACCATCGAGGCCGTCGGCGGGGAACAGTGGCGTGGCCGACCTCGCCGCCTGGCCCCCGGCCCGCCCTCGCGCTCGTTCGTGCCCTCCTCCGGCGCCCCGCGCCTGCTGTCGGCCAAACGGCCCGTCTTCAGCAGCGGCTCACTGCCCGACCGTCCGGCGCACCTGATCACCGACTACTCCACCGGCGAGGGCTGGATCAGCGCCACGAACCAGCCGGGCGCCTGGATCCGCGTGGACCTCGAGGGCCTGTGGCGAGTGGACACCGTCACGGTGCTCCTCGGCGAGCCGGACGCCGTGCCGTACCGGCTGGAGGTCTCCGGCGGACAGGCCGCCGAGGAGGTGGCCACCGGCACCACCGAGCGGCGGATGTCGTTCGACCTGCGAGGCTGCGCGCTGCACGCGGTGAAGCTCGTGTTCCCAGGGGCTCCGGCCGAGGTCAAGGAGGTGAGAGTCCATGGTCGCTGACCACCCCTGATCACAGCCTCCTCCAACACGCTTCAGGCCATGGGGGGCAGATCGAGCCGGACGGGCTCGTCGCGGTCGACCGGCGGCGCAGACTCGTTCTCTCTGGAGAACACCCCGGGCGACACGAGCGAGCACCTCACCGCATCCCCACATGTCGGCCCCCACGCTGGACACCGCAGGCCCGGAACATCTCTCTCACCACCGGACAATGCACGGATCACGGTCGCCCTGCCGGCGGGTACGTCCCTGCGCACCCGTCCTTTCCCTCTGCTCAGGAGCATTTGTGCCTCAGCCGAAACCGGTCTACGCCGGCTACCTGCTCGTCTACTTCGTCGGCAGCCCCGCCGCCGACGACGAACGGATCCGGATGGCGCTCAGCCTCGGCAACGATCCGTTGCACTACCGGGAGTTGAATTCCGGAAAGCCGATCCTGACCTCCGACCTCGGCACCAAGGGAGTGCGCGACCCTTTCCTGATCCGCTCCCCCGAGGGCGACAGGTTCCACCTGATCGCCACGGATCTGCTGACGTCCGGCGGCGACGAGGACCTGGTACAGCTCACTTGGGACAGAGCCGAGCGCACCGGCAGCAAGTCGATCGTGGTCTGGGATTCCACGGACCTGGTCAACTGGACCGGTCAGCGCCTCGTCAAGGTTTCCGGCGACACCGCGGGCAACACCTGGGCACCGAAGGCGTGCTACGCCGAAGAACTCGGCAAGTACGTCGTCTTCTGGGCCTCGAAGCTCTACGCCCAGGACGACCCGGATCACACCGGAACGACACACAACCGGATGCTGTACGCCACCACCACCGACTTCCGCGAGTTCAGCGAACCCAGGATCTGGCACGATCCAGGGCATGCGGTCATCGACTCGGCCGTGATCAAGCACAACGGCGTCTACTACCGTTACACCAAGGACGAGCGGGACCGGACGCCTTCCGCGCCCAGCGCCAAGCTCATCACCGCCGAGAAGTCCCGAGAACTGACCTCCACCACTTATGACTTCGTGGCCGACCGCATCGGCGACGGGGAGATCGAGCGTGGCGAAGGACCGGCCGTGTTCAAGTCGAACACCGAAGAGAGGTGGTACATGTTCATCGACGAATTCGGAGGGCGCAACTACGTCCCGTTCGAGACCACCGATCTCGACTCCGGAAAATGGATGCCCTCGACGAGCTACCAACTGCCCCCCGGAGCCAAGCACGGCTCGGTGCTCCCCCTCACCCGGGCGGAGCACGACCGGCTGCTGAGCGCTTACGGCGGCCAAGAGAGCGATTCCTGATCACGCACGATCGACCGCAGTCCTCTCCGCCCCCTTGCCACGCGCCGGTCATGGTGGCGCTGAGCTTCCGGGCGGACAAGACGCGTTGGGCGCACCACCACAGCGGTGCACCCAACGCGGCCGTTCATGGCGTCGTCGCGCACAGGCCACAGCCGTCACCGTGACCCTCGCCCTGGTAGCCGCCGGACCACAGGTCGGTGGTGCGGTAGGTCGCGGCGCAGGGCCGTCGGTCGACAGAGTGGACGGTGCTTGGCCTGGGCGCCTTCGCGAGGCTCAGGCGCGGGTCCAGCGTTGGTTGGCGCCGCCGTTGCACGACCAGATGGTCAGCTTGGTGCCGTTGGCGGTGGCGTTGTTCGGCACGTCCAGGCACTTGTTCGCCCCGACGGCGGTGATGGTGCCGTCGGAGTTGAAGCGCCACTTCTGGTTGTCCTGGCCGTTGCAGTCCCAGATGATGACGTTGGTGCCGTCGGCGGTGCCCCGGTTGTACACATCCAGACACTTGCCTCCGTAGACCCGCAGCTCGCCGCTCGCGGTCGCCGTCCACTGCTGGCTCGCCTGGCCGTTGCAGTCCCAGATCTGCGCCTGCGCGCCGTTCGCCTGCGAGACATCAAGACACCTGCCCGACCCCACGCCCCTGATCGTCCCGGTGGGCGGGGGCGTGACGATGCCCCCTCCGGTCACGACGTACATGGCCGCCCCGTGTCCGGGGACCGACGCGCTGATCGTCCCGGACGAGGAGGACGTCGTGTGCGCCCACAGGTCGCGCACCGAGTAGGAGGACGCGGACCCCAGCCCCAGGGCGGCGGCGGTGGTGGAGACCGTCGAGGTCGAGGTGCCCCGGTTGAGCAGGACGACCGCGACCGAGCCGTTCGACATCGGCTTGCGCCAGACCTCCAGGTTGCCGTTGTCGCTGATCTTGTGGCCCTGTCTGCCGCCCCAGTCCTGGTTGACCGCGATGACCTCGGTGTTGGTGAGGATCGTACGCGTGTCGGCGCTCATCGTACGGATGTCGTTTCCGGCGATGAGCGGCGCGTTCAGCAGCGACCACAGGCTGAAGTGCGCGCGGCCTTCGGTCCCCGTCACCCCGCCGACGCCCACCTCCAGCATGTCCGGGTCGTTCCACCCGCCGGGGCCCGAGTACGCGTCGAGCCCGACCTGCTGGTCCAGGATGCCCGTGATCGAGTTCCAGTTGGCCGCGATGTCGCCGGTGTTGCGCCAGGAGTTGCCTACCGGCATCCCCCAGGTCCACACGCTCTCCTGGCCCCAGTTGCACAGGCTGTACACGATCGGACGCCCGGTGGCGGCCAGCGCGTCCCGCATGGCCGTGTACCGCTGCTGCCCGTTCTGGCCCCGGTGATCACCGCAGTTGTCGTACTTCAGGTAGTCGATCCCCCAGGACGCCCACAGGGCCGCGTCCCGTCGCTCGTTGCCCAGGCTGGCCGGGTACCCCGCGCACGTCGTGGTTCCGGCCGAGGAGTAGATGCCGAGCTTGAGCCCCTTGGAGTGGACGTAGTCGGCCACGGCCTTGATGCCGTTGGGGAACTTCTGCGGATCCGGCACCAGGTCGCCGTTGGAGTTGCGGTTCTTGGTGGACCAGCAGTCGTCGATGTTGACGTAGGTGTAGCCCGCCGCCGCCATGCCGCTGGAGACCATGGCGTCAGCCGTCTGACGGATCAGGGAGTCGTTGACGTTGCAGCCGAAGCTGTTCCAGTCGTTCCAGCCCATCTGGGGCGTGCGGGCCAGGCCGTTGTCCAGCGCGGCGGCCGGCGACGTCTCACTGCCGATCGCGACGACGGAGCCGGCCGCGAGTACCGCCGCCACTGCTAAGCCAAGGATTCTGCGCATCTGATTCCTCTACCTACCGGGGTGTCGGGGGAGATCTCCGGGCGATCCACCGGGATGTCATGCGTCAAGAGCGGGTCCAGCGCTGGTTGGCGGCGCCGCCGCAGGACCAGATCTGGAGCTTCACGCCGTTGGCGGTGGAGTAGTTCGGCACGTCCAGGCACTTGTTCGCACCCACGGCGGTGATGGTGCCGTCGGAGTTGAAGCGCCACTGCTGGTTGGTCTGGCCGTTGCAGTCCCAGATGATGACGTTGGCGCCGTCGGCGGTGCCGGCGCCGTAGACGTCCAGACACTTGCCGCCGTAGACCCGCAGCTCACCGCTCGCGGTCGGCGTCCACTGCTGGTTTGCCTGGCCGTTGCAGTCCCAGATCTGCGCCTGCGCGCCGTTCGCCTGCGAGGCGCCGGAGACATCAAGGCACCTGCCCGACCCCACACCCCTGATCGCGCCCGCACCAGGGGTGCCGCTCCCCGGCTGGCCGATGCTGCCCGATACCGATTGAAGCGCGCCGTACCAGGCGGCGGCCATCTTGTCGTAACCACCGGCGGTGGGGTGGATGCCGTCGATCAGATCGGAGGTCGTCAACTTGCTGTGCATGTCGACCAGGTGGACACGTTTGCCGCTGTTCACCTTGCTCTGGACGATGCCGGGGATCGCCGCATTGAAGGTGCGGGCGGCCGACTCCTGGCCGGCGTTGGACAGCGGGATGATGGTGGCGACGAAGACGTCCGCGTCGGGCACGGCTGTGGTGATGTGGTCGATCAGCGTGGACAGCCGCTGCGGGGCACCGGCCACGTTGTAGTTCTGCAGGACATCGTTGGTGCCGATGTGCAGCAGCACCGTGCGCGGTGTATACGTACGCAGCCAGCCGGTGATGTTCGCGTCGATCTGGTCGATCCGCCACCCGGGATGGCCCTCGTGATCGTGGTCACCCAGGCTGCCCGGCCCGTTGAACTGCGACCCGACGAAGTCGACCGTGTAGCGGCCGGCGGCCAGGCGCTGCCATAACCCGATCCGGTACCCGCCCGGCACCTGCGTGCCCTCGGTGATCGAGTCGCCCAGCGGCATGACCCGCACCCCGCCGTTGGACTCCGCGACGGCTATCCCCGCCCCCATCGCCGTACCCGCTACCACCAAGGCCACGGCCATCAGCGCGGCGGCGCACCATCGTCCCCACGTACGCATGCTCCCACCCTCGTGGCGGTCAGGGGGCAGGTCGAATCGAGTAGCAATTTTTGCGCTAATGCCCTTGCGCTCCGGCCTGCCTGTTGCGGACACGAGGACCTCCTTCGGTGAGGATCGGCGACTTGGCATCGTGCTGAGAGGTCGCCGTAACCGGCCCACGGCGGGCACGGTCGGGTGCTGTCCCCTTCGGCATGCCGGCGGCGGCTTCCGATGCCGTTGTTAGCGTTAACATCACTGTGGTCAATCCGGGGCTCCTTCCACACCGGCCTGCTGAGGTGGTGGTGTGGCGGAGCAAACATGACGCGAGAAGATCCGTCAAGGGCCCGCTCTCTTCCGCCGCGTGCCGAAGCGGGCCGATCAGAGCTGACCGGGCGCGGTCGCACTGTCACGGCGGGCGAGCTGATGAAACGTTCATCCGGCGGCGGCGTGGCACGCCCAGGACGCACCGGCGCACCGGCCTCCTGGGCGCCGACCACCTAATCGAACCGATTCTCTCATTGGAAGGTCGTGCAACCCGCGGTCCAGGCGGGTTCCAGGTCGGCTCCGGGCGGAAACCGGCCGTCGAGTTCGAGCATCACCATCCCGTGCGCGAACGCCCACACCGCGCGGGCCAGATCCGCGCGGCCGTGCATGGCGCGCAGGATGGGACCGGCGGCCCGCTCCTCGAGTCCTTCGGGCAGCAACAGCCGCGGCAGCGGATTGGTGGTTGTCAGCCGGTAGAGGTGCGGCCGCGCCAATGCGAAGCTCCGGTAGGCGCGTGCGCAGGGCAGCAGCCCGGGCTCGGCGGCCTCGAGCGCCTCGGTCATCTCGGTCAGCCCGATCACGGTCAGCTCCAGCTCGACGGCCGCCTTGTCGGGAAAGTGCTTGTAGAGCGACGGCGCCCGGATGCCGACGCGCTCGGCGATGCTCCGCATGGACATCGCCTCGCGGCCGTCGGCCTCCAGCAGCTCCAACGCGGCCGCGACGATCTGCTCGCGGCGCTCAACCACGCCGCACCACCCGTCCGACTACGAGCCGCGTCGCCCAGCCGAGCCCGGCGGTGAACAGCGGCGGCCAGGCGATCGGTGAGAGGGAGTAGCCGACCAGGATCACGACCGGAATCCAGCCGGAGTTCGCGACCGCGACGATCCAGCGCCGCCCGCCCGCGACCTTGCCGGACAGATCCGGCAGCAGGAAGAACGCCACCGCCGCTGCCGTGGTCGGCAGCCCGTACTTCGCCGACTCGAACACGGCGAACGCTCCGAGGAATCCGGCGAGCAGCACCCACCCCGCCCAGCGCACCCACGCGCCCCATCCCCGGCCCCGCATGGCCTCAACGCTCATGACGTCCCCCTTCGCAACGGCTAACGGTGTTAGCTGATATCGATCAGCATAGGCTAACACCGTTAGCCTTTCTAGAGCCGGGCAGCCGCTCGCCGAGGCACGGCAGGCAGTCACGGTCCCGGCTGAGCGGACGCGGCGTGCGCACCGCAGGCGGATATGGATCTCGGGATGAGTGCGCCGCCGCGAGTTTCGGATCTCTCGTGCCCAGGCCTACCGGCTCATCGACCTCGCGGCCCGCTGCAGCAGTTCGACCACCTGCTCGTCGGTGATCTGGGTGAAGTCGTTCCGACAGGGACCGCCAAGATCACTCGCGTGGCCTCGCGCGCACGAGCCACCTGGCAGGCGGCCCGAGCGGTGCTGCCCGTGGCGATCCCATCGTCAACCAGGATCACCGTACGGCCCGCAAGGTCGATCGGTGCGCGATCGCCGCGAAAGCGGCGAGCACGGCGCGACACCTCGGCCTGCTCGCGCTTCTCCACTTCGGGCATCTCCTCATGCGTCACATCCGCCCATCGGACGACATCCGAATTGATCACGCGTACGCCGCCCTCTCCGACCGCGCCGAATCCCAGCTTGCGGGGATCGCCCTTGGGCGGCAGTACCTGGCAGGGGTCACCATCATCATGGTCAGCGGGGAACCCGACCTGGCGACTGCCGATGAGCTAGAGGAGTTTGTCCGCCGAGTCCACCGGGCCGGCGATGAAGTCGTCATGGACCTGGCCGGCACTGCCACGGCCGGCCACAAGGCTGAACGGTCCCGCCCCAGCTCGTTCGAGAAGGAGCGGGGGCGTGAGGGCGTCTGCGTCGAGAATCGCCGGTATGGCCCGCACCGAGCCGTCTGCGCCGACCAGATCAGGCCGAACGGGCCGGGGTTAAAGGTCTTTCGCCCCTGAGGGAATCAGCCGGCGGGAGGGAGGATGGACATTGCCCGCGAGGCGGGCGAGGGAGTCGCTCGTTCCGCGGGTCTGACAGGTTTCGTCTCCAGACCCTCATGAGGAGCCCGGATGGAGCTCGTCGAGGAAACCTCCCATCGATTCCGTGTCGACAGGCATGGGGCCATGCGAGTGCCCGGAATCGTGTTCACCTCCCGCGCGCTGCTGCCTGAAGACGAGGCGCTCCAGCAGGTGATCAACGTGGCGACCCTGCCAGAGATCGTCGGCGCCTCGTACGGGATGCCCGATCTCCACTGGGGGTACGGCTTCCCGATCGGCGGCGTGGCGGCCACCGATGTGACAGCGGGTGGTGTCGTCTCGCCCGGTGGGGTCGGGTTCGACATCTCCTGTGGGGTGCGGCTGCTGGCCGCGGACGTGGACAGTGAAGGGCTGCGCCGCGACCGGCTGATGGATCTCCTCGACGTCACGATCCCGCGGGGCCCGAGCAGGGACGCGGTCTGGCAGTCGCCCGGCCGTGCCCGGCTCGAGAACATCCTGTACGGCGGCGCCCGCTACGCCGTCGAGCAGGGCCACGGCGTCGCCCGCGATCTGGAGCGCTGCGAGGACCGCGGAGCGGTCGCCGACGCCGATGCCTCTCACGTGAGCACGCGGGCCATGGAACGCGGCCAGGGTCAGGTGGGCAGCCTGGGCTCGGGCAACCACTTCCTGGAAGTGCAGGCGGTCGACCAGGTCTACGACGAGAAGGCGGCAGCCGCCTTCGGGCTGCGCGCCGGCCAGGTGTGCGTGATGATCCACTGCGGATCGCGCGGGCTCGGGCACCAGATATGCACCGACCACGTCCGCGCGATGGAGGTGGCCATGCCCCGATATGGCATCGAGGTTCCGGATCGGCAGCTCGCCTGCGCGCCGGTCGGCTCCCCCCAGGGCCGGGCGTACCTGGGGGCGATGGCCGCCGCCGCCAACTATGGCCGGGCCAACCGTCAGTTGCTCGGCCAGGCGGTGAGGCGCGCGTTCGCCGAGGTCACAGGCGCGGAACTGGAGTTGGTGTACGACGTCTCGCACAATCTCGCCAAGATCGAGAAGCACGACGGCAGGCTGCTGTGCGTGCACCGCAAGGGTGCCACCCTCGCCCTGCCGCCCGGCCATCCAGATCTGCCCGCCGACCTGGCGGCCGTCGGGCAGCCGGTGCTGATTCCCGGGACCATGGGCACGGCGTCGTACGTGCTGGTCGGCGTCCCCGGCGGCGAGGCGTTCCATTCCACCTGCCACGGCGCGGGCCGTACCCAGAGCCGCCACCGGGCGGCGCGCTCCATCAGGGGCCGTGAACTGCGCGATCGGCTGGAGGCCCGTGGCATCGCCGTGCGCGGCTCCACCTGGCGAGGCCTGGCCGAGGAGACCCCGGCCGCGTACAAGGACGTCGACGAGGTGGTGACCGCCGCCGAGTGCGCGGGATTGTGCCGCAAGGTGGCCAGGCTGGTGCCGCTGGGCGTGGTCAAGGGGTGAGAGATGACCCGCGGGCATCGTACGCTGCCGCACACGGCCGACACCCGCATCCAGGCCTGGGCGCCGACGGCCATGGAGTGCATCGCCGAGGCGGTCGTCGCCATGAGCGACAGCTTCCTGGACACGGCAGGTGGGGTCGCGTGCGCCGAGCAGCGCGTGCGCGTCGCGCCGGGCCGCCCGGAGGACCGGCTCGTCGCCGCGCTCGATGAGGTGATCTACCGGATGGACACCACCGGCCAGGTTCCCATCCGCGCCACGCCGGAGGAGGACGGGCTGCTGCTGGCGACGGCAGAGGTCGAGACGATGGCGCAGATCGGGGCGGTTCCCAAGGCGGTCACCCTGCACCGGCTGGCTTTCGAGCAGCGCGGGGACCAATGGATGTGCACGGTCACCCTTGACGTGTGACCGCCGGCCGACGCTCGGGTCCTGCCTCCGGAGTCGGCATGCCGAATGTGGGAAGAGCGTCCCTTGAGGGGAGAGGACCAACGGAGGTGCATGATGAAGGCTGTCGTTGGAGACAAGCTGGTCATCGAGGGTCGTCACGAAAGTGATCCGCGCCGGGTCGGCGTCATCACCGAGGTGGAGCACACGGACGGCTCGCCGCCTTACGTGGTGCACTGGTTCGACTCAGAGCACGACACCCTGGTGTTCCCAGGGCCCGATGCGAGGGTCGAGCACGTGAACGCATGAGGCACCCCAGAGTTCGTCGAACGATTTTTACATCTTCCGGCGGCACGCCTGCCCATGCTCGGACCAGCACGGGTAGGGGCAGATGAAAGCGCTTCGTACCCTGTTGGGGAGGCGAGCGATGGATATAGGCGAAACCGGAGTGAAAGCCCGGGACGTGATGCACGAGGGGGTCCAGTGCATCGGCGAACACGAGAGTTTGCGCGTCGCCTCGCAGATGATGTGCGATCTCGGCGTCGGCGCGCTGCCCATCTGCGGGGACGACGACCGGCTCAAGGGCATCGTCACTGACCGTGACATCGTGGTCCAGTGCTGCGCCCACGGCGGGGACATCGACCAGACCACCGCCGGGGAGCTGGCTCGTGGGCTGGTATGGGTGGACGCCGATGCCAGCCTCGAGGAGGCGCTGTTCAAGATGGAGCAGAACCACGTCAAGCGCCTGCCCGTGATCGAAAGTCACCGCCTTGCCGGCATCATCAGCGAGGCCGATCTCGCGAAAGAACTGCCCGACAACAAGCTTGCCGAGTTCGTTCATCGCGTTTACGCACTCGACTGACACGCCGGCCTGATACTCCGCTGCCGGCGGAGTGGTGGATAGTGATGACTCCGCAGCGAGCCGGCCCCGGTGACGGCGGAGCGGTTCCAGGCGCTTGTTTCGGTCGGGACGCGACGCCTGATCGTGCTCGATCCGCCCACAGCGCGGCGCCGGAGATCGTCGTGGCCGCGACTCACGGCTTGTTCGTGGAGGCAGCGGCGGAGCGTCTCGATCGTGCCGGGATCCATCGGGTGCTGGTCACCGACACCGTTGCCCGGCCGCCTACGCCACCGATGCGGCTTGGGGTGTGCTCGGTGGCCTCGCTACCGGCCGATGCCATCGGACGGCTCCATCGCGATGAGCCGCTGGACGACCTACTTGCCCGGACTTGAAGGTTCTGTGGCGGCGGGCATGCACAGGGAGGGAACAATGCCGCACACACGAGTACAGAGCATCGAGCGCACTGTCCAGACCACCAACCGATGGCTGGGCGATCTGGCTGACGCGTTCGGCACCGAGGACCGGGACTTCGCCCAGCGGGTGTTGAAGGGCTGGCTGCACGCGGTCAGGGACGGTTTGACCGTGGACAGCGCGGCCCACTTGGCCGCGCAACTGCCCGATCTGCTCCGTGGGGTGTATTACAACGGCTGGGAGCCCAGCCGCGTGCCGATCCGCCGGAGCCGGGAGGAGTTCATCGAGTACTTCGCACGCTCTGCCCGCGTCGCGCTCAGGGATGTGCCCCAGTTCGCTGCCACTGTCACGGAATTCCTGTGCGGGGAGCTCTCGGAGGTGTCGGTTACGCATGTGCTCGACCGGCTCCCTCGGGACGTGCGTACCGTGTTGCAACCCACCGGGACGGCCGGATCAGGTTGATCGCATGTCCGAGCCGATCATCGTAGGGGTGGACGGTTCCCGGGGAGCGCTGGCCGCGGTGCTGTGGGCGGCGGACGGCTGCCGGCAGAGGCCGCCGCTCGGGCAGTGATCGTGGTCCGCGGCACACCCAGCGTGGTGCAGGGCGAGATCGTGGCCGGTCTGGATCCCGAGGACGCCGTGCACCTGGCCATCGATTACGCCTTCGAGGAGGCGCAGGCCCGCGGAGCCCGGCTGTGGGTCGCGCATGGGATCTCCCGTCGAGCAGGGTGGTCGCGAACTTCCGGCCCGATCTCGAATTCATCGCCCAAGCGCGGCAACAGCATGTTCATGACGTTCTGTCGCCATGGGCGAAGCGGTATCCCCGCGTAGAGGTGACCGAGTCGGCCTTCCGCGGAAATCCCATCGCGGCGCCGTGCGAGACTTCCGCTCGTGCCGATCTGGTCGCCGTGGGCTCGCGGGGCCGGGGGGTGAGCCGCTCGGCTCGGTCAGCCACGATGTCCTGCACTACGTACGCATCCTGCCCGGTCGCCGTCGTACGGCCACGTGTCCGAGCCGACTGAACACGTTCGGGGGTCGATGCTTTACTCCATGGAGCCGGTGGTCGGAGTTCCCCGGGCTGCACACGACAAAGACCTGTGAGGCGCTCTCCCTTCGCCGGTATGGTCCGGATCAGGTGGCTAGGGGTCGCCGGTCAGTCTTTCGGCTTTCCGACCTCTCAGCCCTTCCATTGATCCTCCATCGAGGCTCTCAGGTCGGACTCCCTCGCTCGTCTCACAGGCCTAAAACCAACCTCCCGCCGTCCGGTTCGTCTCGCTAGGGACGGAAGTCCTTCTCTTTGAGGACCAATGGCCCTGGCGCCGCGGCCCAAGCCCGGGGCGGCCGGGAACGCCTCAGGGACGGTAAGGCACCCGCCGATCCGGGCGCGCTGGTCGTGATCGCCGTGGCGGACAAAATCTGATCGTCGGCTCTTGAGATGTAATGAGCTAGCCGTCAGGTTTACGGCGGCGCCACCGCGCGCACGCCTCCGCCCAGGAGGCGTCCCACGCCGCGTACCGCCCTCTGTCGAGCAACCCTCTGAAGGCCCGGAAGGCCAACGACAGGGTAGCCGCTGATCCCACGACGACCAGGAAGGCCGCGACCGTGGCGCCCGTCAGTGTGTCCGCGTGGCTCGTCGGAGGAGTGGTCAACTCGCCGTGACCGTCGATCCATACCTTTACGGACGTACCCGCTCTGGTGCCCGCGGGCACGGCCACCTCGCCCATCTTCCAGTGACCGGACGGAGCCATCCACCGCGCGGGAGCGTGTGATCCCGGCTCCGCGCCATCCTCGCCACTTCCGGTAGGAAGGGTGTACGGCGCATCCCGGGCCAGAGTCGCCGTCACTGACTGGCGGATGCCCTGGCCGGCTCGCTCGGCCTGCAGTCCTCTCTCATAGACCGACCGCCCCACGACGACGGCCGGCCAGACGCTGAACAGCAGCATAATCAACGCGGCAGCCACAGCTGCCGCTTCCAGCCGATCGGAGCGACGACGCAGCGGATTCCGTCCCAGCCAGTACCGGCGCACTCGAAGCAACACCCACTGACTCGCGCGCCTCATCACGCACCTCCCCCTATCCTTCAGCCTCCGGCGGAGGCAACGGTTCACGACAGGGGCATATGACCCGACCTCAGCGGGCCCTTGGACCTCCTGTTCGCAAGAGAGATCAGGCCTCAGCTCACCGAAGGCGGACGGCTCCGGGTGAACGGCCGGCCTTGAGGATCTTTGCCGTGGTTTTGCCACGCTTCGGGCAGAGGGCCCGTACGACGTCCTCAACGGCTAGCGAAAGGCGCAACCATGAACGACGTCATCGTCGTGGGGACTGACGACTCGCCGGGCGCCGACACCGCCATCGCTTGGGCTGCTGCCGATGCCACGCGCAAAAGGCTCCGGCTTGAGCTCGTACATGTGATCGAACACGGCTCCTACGAACTTCCGCGTTTCCCGATCCCTGGCCTGCTGGATGGCCTCAGGGAGGCCGCCGAGGCCATGCTGGAGAAGAAGGCCCAGGCTGTCATGGCCCGCTGGCCCGGCATCGAGGTCGCCACCAAGGTGAAGATCGGATCGCCGGTGGCCGAGCTGCGGGCGCAGGCGGAGCCGGCCGCCGAACTGGTGGTCGGCTCGCGCGGCCGGAGTAGATTCGCCAGCGCGTTGCTCGGCTCGGTCAGCCTGCGATTGGCGGGCCACGCCCACGGCACGATCGTCGTCGTACGCTCGATCGCGGCTGACCATGGGCGGCTCGTGGTAGGTCTGGACGAGACCGACTCCTCGGAGCCCGCCCTGGCCCACGCCTTCAACGAAGCGTCCCTGCGCGGAGTGCCGCTGCACGTCCTCTACGCCTACGCCGTCCCCCTTCACGCGGTCTCGCTCGACCTGGACCGGCTGCAACGAGCCCAGTACGACTTCGTCCACGATCGGCTCACCCCTTGGCGGGCCAAACACCCTGACGTCGACGCGATCGCGGATATCACCTCCGTACATCCGGTCGCGGCGCTCACTGAGGCGTCCAAAGACGCGGACCTGCTCGTGGTGGGCAATCGCGGGCGTGGGATAGCGGTGCTCGGCTCCGTCAGCCACGGCGTACTGCACCACGCTCAGTGCCCGGTCGCCGTGGTCCGCCGCCGTGGTGATGATCAACCTGGCCGCTGACCCTCTTTCGTTGAGTGGTTCGCCGACGTCGGCGATGAACCGCAAACCGGGACAGATCGTAGGCAGGGCATCGGGGCGGTGTACCAGACGGTCACCCGCTGGTCCCCCCTCGGCCGCCCGGCAGCCCACCGAGGAAGGCTCGCTGAGCCGTCTCCCGGGCAAACGTGCGGCATTCCTTCCCAACGGCGGACCGAAAGACCTCGGCACCCAGGACCTCCGCCCCTGCATCGAAGCCTCTACAAATGTGATTAATACCCATATACCGCCCGAAAAGATATGGAGGTATCCATGGACACGCTGATGCGCAGGGAGCGCTTCCTACCCGATCTGCTCGACTGGTTCGAAGAGCCGCTGGCCGCTGTGCGGTCAGGCACATGGCAGTCCATGCGGTTCGAGGACTACATCAAGGACGGCAGGTACGTCCTCCGCGTCGAACTGCCAGGCATCGATCCCGAGAAGGACGTCGAGATCGACCTGACCGACGGGGTTCTCACCATCCACGCGGAGCGGCGTGAGGAGCACCGGGAGCAGTACCGCACCGAATTCCGGTACGGGTCCTTCACCCGCTCCATCTCGCTGCCCCAAGGAGCAGATGAGAACGACGTCAAGGCCGTCTACGACCAGGGGATCCTCGAAGTGAGCGTGAAGCTGGCCGAAAAGAGGCCAGAGGGACGGCACATCCCCATCGAGGGCGCCACCCAGCCGAAGGAGCGATCAGCCTAGGGACGACGAACGACCGGGCCGACGGAGTCGCCGTGCAGCCGCGTCTTGAGCTCGTACCGATCCGTCAGCAGTGTCACCGCTCATAGCGCAGGCATCTCTCCGGCGGAAGGTGTGAACGGCGGCCGATCGCCCTGCTCAGGCGGGTCGAAAGTCTCGGATGGGGCTCAGAGTGTCGCGATGGTCACAGACGCTCGTCACCACCCCTCGGGACTTCCGGCCCTACTTCCCGACGTCGCCTGGAGCTGTGATGAAAGCACCGGGAAAGAAGCAGGAAGGAGCTGACCGGCCATGGGCATGACCGTTGAGGACGTGATGACGAGCAAGGTCGTCTCCGTCACCGCCAACACCCCGTTCAAGGCACTCGCCGAAACGCTCGTCAGCAACGGCGTCAGCGCCGTACCGGTCCTGGACGACGACAACCACGTGATCGGCGTGGTCTCCGAAGCCGACCTGCTGTGCAAAGAGGAGTTTCGCGAGCAGTTCTACCTGGAGGGCTACCGTCCGCCGCTGCGTACCCGGCTGCGCCATCCCAAGAGCCGCCAGAAGGCACGGGGCGACACCGCCGCCAACCTGATGACCAGTCCCGCCATCACCGTCCCTCTTGAGGCGCCGGCGGTCGCGGCGGCCCGCCTCATGGAGACTCACGGTGTCAAACGACTGCCGGTCATCGATTACAACGGCCGACTGCAGGGCATCGTCAGCCGCTGCGACCTCGTCAAGCTGTTCCTGCGTGGCGACGAGGAGATCGCCGCCGAGGTTCGCGACGACATCCTCGGCCGCACCCTGTGGTTCGACACCTCCGGCATGACCGTCTCGGTGAACGACGGTGTGGTCACGTTGTCCGGCCGGATGGAACACCGCGCCGAGGCCGCCATTGCCGTCCGCGTGGTCGGAAACGTCAACGGCGTCGTCAGCGTGGTCGACGAACTGGCCTGGAAGATCGACGACTCCGCGTGGCAGGCCGGATAGCCGTGCCCGGTACGCGATGTCCCGGTACGGAACAGCTCGGCCGCCACGGTGGGACGCGCGGGCCGTGACCGACTGGACGAGACCGGCTGACGGCGCCGTCGCTGACGGCCTGGGCGCCGGGAAGCCGGGACCACCACATCGTGGTCGATGCCGACGCCGCATCATCGCTGGTCGCTGTTCGGACGACAAGGTCCGGGCCTCGTCGGGCCGCTGGGCCAGCAGGCGTCTTCGGAATGCCTTCGCCATGGCCAGGTAGCGGCGATCGGCCGGACTCAGCGCGCTCTCCCCACCAGGTCGGCGAGCTCACCGGCCTGCCGGGCGCGAGACAGTCCCGCCTGGATCTGCGCGACCAGATCCAGATGCTCGGGCCGGGTCCGTCCCGCGCCGACCCCCGCGCGCATCATGCGGGAGAGGGACGACAGCGGGTCGATGTGCGGGTACGAGGTCACCTCGCGGCTCAGCAGGATCTGGCCTTCGGTGATGTATCCGGCGGGCATGCTCAGCACCGGCAGCACAGTGATGGAGCCGGGTCGTCCCCGGATGCGGCCGCACCGCTCGTAGATGGAGGCCAGGTCGCTGTAGAGGTAGCCGGGGTAGGCCCGGCGGGCCGGAATTTCGCCGCGGGCGGCGGAGACCTCGCGCAGGGCTTCGCAGTAGCTCGTCATGTCGGCCAGCACGACGAGAACGTGACGCCGCAGGACGAACGCCAGATGCTCGGCGACGGTCAGCGCTGTCCGCGGCGTGAGCAGCCGTTCGATCACGGGGTCGTCGGCGAGGTTGAGCAGCAGCGTCAGCTCCGCGGCCGACGAACGTCTCTCCAGGATGTCGCGCACCGTCCCCACGTCACCGTGAGTCAGCCCCATGGCGGCGAAGATGACGCTGAACGGCTCGCCACCGGCGTGGGCCTGGGCTGCCACCTGGGCGGCGAGCTCCAGGTGGGGCAGGCCTCCTGGGCTACAGCACCGCCCCGCTCGTCTCACGCGACATCATCGGCAATGCCGCCTCCTGCGTGTTCGACTCCTCCCTCACCCAGGCGCGCGAGGACCTGGGCGAGGTCTTCGGCTGGTACGACAACGAATGGGGCCATGCCAACCGGCTGGTCGACATGGCCCGGGGGATGGCCTGACCTTTGGTCAGCGCATCCGCCGCAGCAGCTGTGAGGGCGGCTTTTCGCAGGGCGCCACCCGGATCCGGGCGTCCACGGTGACCGCGCCCTCCGGAGTGACGATGACCGGGTTGAGGTCGAGCTCGGCCACCTCGGGCAGGTCTTCGAGCAGCCTGCCGATCCGGACGACCTGATCGGCCAGGGCGGGGACGTCGACGGGTGGTGAACCGCGGTAGCCGTGCAGCACCGGGGCGCAGCGCAGCTCGCCGATCATCTCGAGGGCGTCGGTGACGGGAGGCACCCGGAAGGCGCGGTCGGCCAGCAGATCGGCCATCACCCCGCCCATGCCGACCATGACCAGCGGGCCGAACACCGGGTAGTTCACGCCGCCGACGATGATCTCCACGCCGCTGGGCAGCATGCGCTGGACGATCGCGCCGGTCATCTCCGTGCCTATGCGCGCTGACATGTCGTGATACGCCTGCCGTACCTCGTCGGGGGTCTGAAGGTTGAGCCGCACCCCGCCGACCTCGCTCTTGTGCACGGGACCTGTGGCCTTGAGCACGGCGGGCAGCCCCACGCGCAAGGCCGCCGCGGCGGCGGCCTCAGGGCCGTCCACGTCGAGGGACTCCACCGGCGTCACGCCGTAGCAGCCGAGCAGCCGGGCGGCCTCGGCGGGTGATAGCCAGCCACCGTCCGGGTGCGTCTCCAACTCCGCGTGGACGATCTCCCGGGCGGTCTTCTCGTCGGCGGGCGGAGGCACTGGAACGGGTTCGACGGGCCGGCTGCGCCATTCGGCGTAGCGCACCGCGTGGGCCAGGGCCTGGACGGCCTGCTCGGGGAAGGCATAGCTGGGGACGCGGCCGTCGATCAGGCCGTCGTGGCCGACGACGCAGGCCAGCACGGTCTTGGCCGCCGTCTTGGTGGCATCCGCGATGGCCTGACGAGTCGCCTCCAGGCCATCACCGAACGGTGGGGTGTAAACGACAAGGACCACGTCTACCGCGGGCGAAGCGGCAAGGACCTCGACGGCGGCGCCGATCTCGGCGGCGGTGGCATCGGCGGTCAGGTCGACCGGGTTGCCCAGCGCGGCGGCGGCACGGGCCTCCAGCAGTCCGGGCGGCAGCTCCGGAACGATCAGGCCGTGGGCCTCGCAGGCGTCGGCGGCCATCGCCTGCGGCCCGCCCGAATTGCCCACGACGGCCACCCGGCGACCGGCCGGCAACGGCTGACCGGCCAGCAGCTTGGCAGTGTCGATCAGCTCGTGCACGCTGTCGAGCCGGATCACACCGGCGGCCCGGGTGAGCGCGTCCACCGCCACGTCCGGGGTGGCCGCGGCAGCCGTGTGCGAGCGCACCGCCCGGCCACCGGCCTCGCCGCGACCGCTCTTGACCAGCAGCACCGGCTTGCGCCTGCCGACCCGGCGGGCGATACGGGCGAACCTGCGCGGGTTGCCGAACGACTCCAGATACAACGCGATCACGCCGGTGTCGTCGTCGTCCTCCCAGTACTCCAGCAGGTCGTTGCCGCTGACATCGGCCTTGTTGCCGACCGACACGAACGACGACACCTCCAGCCGATCCAACAGGGCCGCGCCCACGGCGCCGGACTGCGACATCAACGCCACCCGCCCGCGGGCGGGCCGGTGCGGCAGAAAGCTGGCATTCAGCCAGGCTCCGGTGTTCACCACACCCAGGCAGTTCGGGCCGATCAGCCGCATCCCGGCCGTACGGCACAGCTGCAGCAGCTCCGACTCCGCCGCGCGCTGCCCGGCCTCGGCGAACCCCGACGTCAGCACCACCAGCCCCGCCACTCCCGCCGCGGCGCAGTCACGCGCCACCTCCAGCACCTGCCGGGCGGGCACCGCCACCACCGCCAGGTCCACGCCATCGGGCACCTTGGAGTGGCAGGCCAGCCCGGCGATCTCGCTCGCGTTCGGGTTGACGGGATGGATCGGCCCGCAGAAGCCGCCGTCGATGAGGTTACGCAGCACCTTGTGACCGACCGCGTGCTCGCTCCTGCTCGCACCGATCACCGCCACCGAGCGCGGCGCCAGGACACGCGCGAGCGAAGCCCGCTCGGCCTCGTGGTCGCGGGCCTCGATGGCCGTCAGCAGCCTGGGCGTGGGTTCGGCGGCGATGCTGACGTGCAGCGTGCCGCCCCCGAAGCGTTGCTCCACCTTCAGGCCCAGGTCGCGCAGCACCCGGATCATCGGCCGGTTCTCGGCCAGCACGTCGGCCACCAGCTCGCGCACGCCGTGCTCGGCGGCGTCCACGGCGACGTGCTCCAGCAGGAGCGTGCCCAGGCCGTGCCCGTGCACGGCGTCGTCCAGAAGGATGCCCAGGTCGGCACGGCCGTCCTCGATGGGGATGTACTCGGCTATCGCGACCAGCCGGCCGTGCAGACCGGCCACTCGCGCGCGGCCGTCGTACTTGTCACTGGTGATGCGATCGATGTAGGCGTGCGCGGTGTTGCGTCCGCCGGTGAAGAACCGCAGATAGGCCGAGCGCTCCGACGAGCGGTCCACCAGCTCGTGCAGAGCCTCGCGATCGGCGGGACGCAGCGGGCGTACATGAGCGATGCCGCCATCACGCAGCAGTACGTCGTATCCGTCAGGCATGCCGGGCTCCCGTTCAGCCGAGTTTTGGCCCTTGAACCTGACGTTTCCGCACGACGGGTGTGCTCGGCAGTGCCGGACGACCTTCTGGCCGGGGACCAAGGTCCCGGCGGGCCGGGTCGCCCGACTCTACGGCGGGTTCCGGGAATGCTCCGACACTGAAGGTGATGACTTCCTGCCCGGGAAAGGGGCCCGAGGACATGGACCACATCGTGCTCGGCTACGACGGCTCGGACTTCTCGATGCAGGCCCTGGACTGGGCGCTGGACGAGGCGGAGCTCCGCAAGCTGCCGTTGACGCTCGCCCACGCCTGGCAGTGGCCGTACGGCGATGCGGAGGAGGAGGCCAAGTCCCACCTGCGTAAGGCGGCCGATCACGTGCTGTGGCACGGCGCCGAGTGCGCCCGCTCGACCAGTTCGGGGGTACAGGTCGAGACCGATCTCTACGAGGGCCCTGCGGCTCAGCGCCTCGTCGAGCTTTCCGGCGATGCCGTGCTCGTCGTGGTGGGCTCCCGCGGGTTGAGCGCGCTGCCCAGGGCCGTCGTGGGCTCGGTGGCCGGATATGTCGCCGCTCATGCCGAGTGCCCCGTGATCGTGGTACGCGGCCCGGGTCCCCTGCCCGCCCCGACGGATCCGGGACCGATCGTCGTAGTCGACAGGGAGCCGGATGCCTCCGTCCTGGAATTCGCGTTCGGGGAGGCCGCCCTGCGTCAGGTGCCGGTGTCCGCCTCGGTGGACCTGACCGAATGGGCGGAACACCGCCCGGAAGTCCGCGTCCAGCCCGGCGAGGCTCATGATCACGCGACGCTCATGGTCGTCGGGCGCAGGCGCGCCGCCTGGGTCGGCGCGGCAGACTCCCTCCTCCAGCACGCTCCCTGCCCTGTGGCGGTGGTGCCCGAAAGGTGAGCGCCGTGTGCGCGGATGTCCGTTTCGGGAAGCAGGAGGTGGAGCTCTGGGAAGGAGGCGGATGATGGCCGGATCAATCGTGGTCGGCGTGGACGGCTCCACGCCATCGAGCGCGGCGGTCGAGTGGGCTGCGGCCGACGCCCGACGCAGACGGCTGCCTCTGAAGATCGTGCACGTGTGCGAACCATGGCCGGAGGGCTTCGACGGCAGGAAGTACTGCCTCGGCACGCTGGAAGCCGCCGCCGACAGCGCTCACGCGGTGGGCGGGGAGGTCGAGACAACCACGGAGCTGCTCGAAGGCAACGTGGTCGAAGCGCTCATCGGCCAGTCGGCGTCGGCAGATTCCCTGGTGCTGGGGAGCCGAGGATTGAGGGGATTCGCCGGACTGATGCTCGGCTCGGTGGGCCTGGGGGTCGCGGGCCATGCCGCCGGGCCGGTCGTCATCGTCCGCGCACCCGTAGCCGCCGAGCAGGGCCAGATCGTGGTCGGCGACGATGGCTCGGAAGCCGCGCAGGAAGCCGTGGCGTACGCCATCGAGCAGGCTCGCGCCCGCCGCGCACAGCTGCTCGCCGTGTACGCCTGGCAGGCGCCGATCGTCTCGGCCTACGCCCCGGACTACGGCGATCTGCTGGAGGACTCGTTCCAGGAGGCGGCCCGCACTGCTCGCGAGCGGATGATCCGATGGCGGAAGGACCACCCTGACATCGAGATCACAGACCGGCAGGTGCGCGAGCACCCGGTGCCCGCGCTCATCAAAGCCTCCGGCACGGCGGACCTGGTCGTGGTCGGCTCGCGCGGGCTGGGCGGGTTCGCCTCCGCAGTGCTCGGCTCGGTCAGCCACGGCGTGCTGCACCGCGCTCACTGCCCGGTCGGCGTGGTACGGCCACGCGGCAAGGAGTCATGAGTACTCCTGCGCGATGCGCAGGCGCACGGCGGTGACCTTGTACTCCGGGCATGAGGTCACGGTGTCGGCATGGTCGGAGGTGAGGGCGTTCGCCCGGCTGGACGCGAAGTGGAAGGTGCAGAAGACCTGGCCCGGCGTGACCTCCTCGGTGATCCGTGCCGGAAACGTGGCCTGCCCGTGCCGGCTTTCGACCAGCACCGTGTCGCCGTCGCGGACGGCGTGACGGGCGGCGTCGGCGGGATGCAGGTCGACGTGGTCCGAAGGGTCGAGTTCGATGGTGCCGGACCGCCGGGTCATGTTGCCGGAGTTGTAGTGCGCCCACCGGCGACCCGTGATCAGGATCAGGGGATAGTCATCGTCAGGGCTCTCGCCCGGCGGCAGGTAGGGGCGGGCGGCGAGATGCGCCAGCCCGTCCGACGTGGCGAATCCGTCCAGGTAGAGCTTGGCCTCTCCGGGCTGTTCGGGATCGGGGCACGGCCAGGGGATGGCGCCTTCGCGATCCAGCCGCCGGTGGGAGATCCCGGCGAACACCGGCGCCACCCGGCCGCATTCGGCCAGCGCCTCGGCGGGGGTCGGGCAGCCCAGGTCGGCGCCGTAGGCGGCGGCGATCGCGTGCACGATGGCGAAGTCCGTGCGTGCCTGGCCGGGCGGGACGAGAGCGGGCCGTACGCGCTGGAATCTGCGGTCGAAGTTGACGAAGGTGCCGTCCTTCTCCAGCCAGGACGCGGCGGGCAGGACCACGTCGGCGTGGCGGGCGGTCTCGGACAGGAACAGCTCCTGGCTGATGACCAACGGGCAGCACTCCAGCGCTTCGATGACCCGGTTGGTGTCGGGGTCGGTGGCGCACACGTCCTCTCCGATGATCCACAGGGCTCGCAGGGCTCCTGAGCGTGCCGCCGCGAACATCTGCGGGATACGCAGGCCGTCGTGGTCCGGCAGCCGGGTGCCCCACACCTGCTCGGCCCGCCCGCGCGCGACGCGGTCGGTGATCCGGCCGTAGCCGGGGAGCAGGTCGGGCAGGGCGCCCATGTCGGAGGCCCCTTGGACGTTGTTCTGCCCCCTGAGGGGGTTCACGCCGAACCCGTGGCCGGTGCCGACCGCGCCGCGCAGGATCGCCAGGTTCGCAAGTGTACGAACGCCGTCGGTGCCGTGCAGGTGCTCGGTCACGCCGAGCCCGTAGACGATGGCCGGCCGCTTGGCCACCCCGTACAGGCGCGCCGCGGCGACCAGATCCTCCGCGGGCACGCCGGTGATCTCGGCCACCCGATCGGGCGTGTAGTCGGCGAGTACCCCGGTCAACTCCGGCAGCCCGCTGGCGCGGTGCCGCAGGAACTCCTCATCGACCAGGCCCTGCGTGAGCAGCACGTTGGCCAGGCCGTTGAACAAGGCGACGTTGGTCCCCGGGCGGGGCCGCAGGTGCACGTCGGCGTAGCCCGCGAGCCCGACGGCCCGCGGGTCGGCCACGACCAGCCGCGCGCCGTGCAGCGCCCGCTGGAGCAGCCGCGCCCCGACGACCGGGTGCGCTTCGACCGGATTCGCGCCCACGACGAGCAGGCAGTCGGCGCGCTCCACGTCCTCGAAGGCGTCGGTGCCGCCGGACAGGCCGAACGCGGCGGTCAGTCCGGCGGCGGACGGGGAGTGGCACAGCCGCGAGCAGTTGTCGACGCTGTTGGTGCCGATGACGACTCGCATGAACTTCTGGATCAGGTAATTCTCCTCGTTGGTGGCCCGGGCCGAGGTGATCGCCGCCACCGCGTCGGGGCCCGCCTCGGTCACCGCGGTCCGCAGCCCGCGAGCGATGTGGGCGAGCGCCTCGTCCCAGCTCACGGGCTCCAGGCCGGAACGGCGGCGCAGCAGCGGCTGCGTGAGCCGTTCCGGAGAGCGCAGGAACCCGTGGGCGAAACGGCCCTTGACGCACGCGTGCCCTCGATTGACCGGGCCGTCCTTGGCCGGCCGCACTCCGGCGACCTCGCCGTCCCGGGTCAGCACGTCCAGGGCGCAGCCGACGCCGCAGTATCCGCAGGTGGTACGCGTACGGGTGAGCGTGGCCACCTGAGTCCCGAGCGGCAGCCCCGGCTCGGTGAGAGCGCCGGTGGGGCACGTATCCACGCATCCACCGCACGCGACGCAATCCGATTCCGCCCAGGGGCCACCGGTGCCGGGCGCGACCACCGTCTCCGAGCCGCGCCCCACCAGCGTGAGCGCGAAGGTGCCCTGGACCTCGGCGCACATGCGCACGCAGCGGCCGCAGGCGATGCACAGATCCCGGTCGAGCCGGACGAACCGATGGGAGCGGTCCAGACCCCTGCCGGCACCGCCTTGAGCGGCTTCCGCTCCGATGCCCAGGGCCCGGCACACCCGGGCCAGTTCCCCATCCCCCTCCAGCGCCCGAGGCGGAAGTGCTGAGACGATCACTTCCACGGCGTCATGGCGCAACCGGCGCAGGTCTTCTTCCTCGACGCTCACCTGGGCGCCGTCCACCGCAGGGGTCACGCATGCGGCTACGACCCGCCCATCGAGCCGTACCAGGCAGGCGCGGCAGGAGCCGACGGGCGTCAGCCGGTCGTCATGGCAGAGGGTGGGCAGATCACGGCCTGCGGCTCGTACCGCCTGCAGCACCGTGGCATCCTGCGGAAGATCGACGACCGCGTCCTCCACCGTGACCCTCATCCGCCCCACCCCCGCAGACGGTCCTTGTAGGCGCGGGCCAGGCTCCGCACCGCATGCGGCAGCCGACGGCCGAACGCACACAAACTGGCCTCCCTCATCACGTTCAACATGCGGGCGTACGCGTCGCCGGGCGGAAGCCCGGACCTGGCCTGTTCGAGCCCGCGACGGGAGCCGACCCGGCACGGCGAGCAGGCGCCACAGCTCTCCGCCGCGGCGAACGCCCACACATGCCGCAGCACATCCAGCGGCTCCAGCCCACGGTCGACGGCCACCAACCCGGCATGACCCAGCGCGGCGCCGTAACCCGCCAGCCCCGCCTCCGTGAGTGGCACATCAAGATCCTCTTCTGACAGGAACCCACCCAGCGGGCCACCGACCTGCAGCACACCGAGCTCGGCCCCCTCCCGCAGGCCACCGCCCAACTCAGTGACGATCCACCGCACCGGCACGCCGAGCTCGACCTCATAACAACCGGGCCGGGCGAACCGCTCCGACAGGCAGACCAGCTTCGTACCGGTCTCGCCAGGCGTGCCCCGGCGGGCGTAGGCCTCGCCACCGCGGCTGACGATCCACGGCACCGCGGCCAGGGTCTCGACGTTGTTGACCACCGTCGGCGCATCCCACAGACCCTGGCTGGTCGGGTACGGCGGTCGGGCCCGCGCGCAGCCACGACCGCCTTCCAGCCCCGCGATCAGCGCCGTCTCCTCGCCCGCGACGTAGGAACCGGCGCCCGCCACCACCTCCATCTCCAGGTCCACGTCGCTGCCGTGCACCCCTCGGCCAAGGTGGCCCTCCGCACGCGCCTGCTCCACGGCCTGACGCATCGCCGCCAGCGCCCGCGGATACTCCGAACGCACCAGCACCAGACCACGGCGCGCCCCGCAGGCGAAGCAGGCCAGCGCCAGCCCTTCCAGCACCCGCGCCGGATCGGCCTCCATCAGCAGCCGGTCGGCGTACGAGCCTGGGTCGCCCTCATCGCCGTTGGCGATGACCACCGTGTCCGGCGAGCCGCCCGCCGCCGCCCACTTGGCCGCCACGGGGAAGCCCGCGCCGCCCCGGCCGCGCAGCCCGGAGGCCGCGACCTGCGACCGGACCAGCTCCGGCGAGCGCCGACCGACGGTTTCCATCCAGGTCCGCCACGCGGCTTCACCTGCCACGATCCCGGCCAGCACGACCGGGTCCCCGGTGGCGTCGGCCACCGGGATCGGCGGTGCCTGCGGCTGCGCACGTCCGGCCACCTGGTCGACGACGTCCGGGCCGACACAGGGTGTCTCGCCGTCCAGGCAGGCGGGCCCGGCGTAGCAGTAACCGAGGCAGCGGACCGTCTGCAGGGAGACCCCGGCGTACCGATCGAGATCGTCATCAGCCGTGACGCCGAGTACGTCCTGGACGGCAGGCAGATGCCGGCCCGCCTGCGCCGCGAAGCACGCGGTCGCGGCGCAGACCCGCACGTGACGGTGCCCGTGCGGAATCGCCAGGTCCGCGTAGAAGCTGGCCGGGCCCAGCCCTGCCGCCGCGGGCAGCCCGAACCGCCTGGCCACCTCCGGCGCCCAGCTCCCAGGCGCTCCCCCATGCTCCTCGGCACCTTCGGCAAGAGCCTCGATCAGGCGAGCACCTGGCCGCCCGCGTCGCTCAGCCAGGGCGCGAAATGCATCGAAAGGGTCGCATCACGAATTTCTTCCTGCCCGTTTCCCGGATAACAGACACACGCGCACCCGCTCCTACCTGCGGATCTCTTCACCGACCGCGTGCGTCAGGAATCAACCGCAGCAGGGGCCGCGGCAGCGTAACCACCGCCCTGGCCCTGCCCAGGACCCAAGACCAATGACCCCTGAGCCTGGCCAGCGGACCGACGAGCCCCACAGCACGCCTGCGTGCTCGGAGATGCCGGGCCAGTCTCCACAACGCCGCCATGAACGATGAGGAGGTCGTCCTTGTCGAAGGTCACCTCGGACCTCACGTCCACGACTCCCTCGATCAGCTCACAATCCGCCGGCGCGGCCTCTGCCGGCAGCGGCGAACGTCCCCGATGCCGCGTGACCAAGGCCCTGACCAGCCATTACTATGCGCGGACCACCGCCACCGGGCAGTGAGCGTGGCACAGGACACCCCGGCTGACCGAGCCGAGCAGCATCGAACCCACGGCATCGCGCCCATGCGAGCCCACCACCAGCAGGTCCGCCCGCTCGGACGCGTCGATGAGCGCGTTGACCGGATGCGCGCAGTGCACATCTTCGACCAGCTTCACCTCCGGGTAGTCCGCGCTGAAGATCTTCACCGGGTCGCGCACGATTTGATGCTGCGCCGTACGGACCTCGTCCGTGTCGTAACTGCTGAGCCCTGGTGTGAAGGCGTGCACCGGCAGCTGCCAGGCGTGCGCCACCCGCAGCGTGCTCCCGCGCAGCTTCGCCTGTTCGAAGGCATAGGCGAGCGCAGGCTCGCACTCCGGTGAGTCGTCGACCCCGGCCACGACCTCCAGATATGTCGGCTGTTGCTTACCGCGCACGACCACGACGGGGCAGTGCACGTGGCCGGCCACGTGCATGCTCACCGAGCCCAGCAGCGCGCGGGCGAACCCGCCGAGCCCTTGGCTGCCGACCACGACCTCGGTGGCGTCCTTGGCCTGCTCCCGCAGGACCTCGGCGGGCCTGCCCTCTAGGTCCTCGGTCGTGACCTCGACAGTGGGCTGGCGCTCGCGCACGAGTTCCTCCGCCTCACGCAGGATCCTCTGCCCCTCTCGCTGCAGCACATCCAGGAAGGTGTCATTGGGGAATTTGCGGATCTGGTACGGCGAGCGGTCCACGGCATGGACGATCCGTAGCGGTTCCCGCATGCGGAACGCGTCGTCGGCCGCCCACTCCAGCGCGGCACGGGAGTTCACGGAGCCGTCCGTTCCTACGACGATCATTGCGTGCCTCCTCCGTCATCCTCCATCTGACCCGCTCGCGCCCGTCCACAGCAGGGCCGGAGGTCGGTCCCGCAAGGGCCGAAGGACCCTGGCCGCCGAGCGGGTGGCTGGCTGGCTTCGTGGACATGTCCGCCGGATACGTCCAGCACCTCGAAAGCCATCTGGGCACTCCCGACACAGGTACGGTGACCCGCCTGGCCACCGCCCTCGAAACGACGGCCGAGGACCTGCTGGGCGGTGGGCGCGATCGCCCGCCCGGCCCCGGATCCGGCTCGGCCGACGCGCACCGGATCACGGGCCGCCGCATCCACGGTCTCTGAGGAGACCCGTAGTCACTTCGGCGGCCCTTCAACGGCCCCGGAACGCCGAGGGCCGGCGTGACGCATCAGGTCCCCACGCCATGAACGGCGGCTCGTGACCGCTATCAGGTGCTTGGCGGCAGCGGTTCGACAACGCTACGGGAGCTGAGCCGGTTCCAGTTCGCCGTGGCCCGCACCTCGGTGACTGGTTCGGGTGGGCGACCGGGTGAGCCAGACGGCGCAGCCGTCCGTCGCCTCGTCCCGTGGCTGCCGCAACGCGGCGAGCCTGCTGGCCGAAGAGCACGTACGGTCCGAAACTGCCCACGGAGGCACCTGGACCGCATCGAAGGGAACCGTCATGATGACAGTCAACGGAGCGCCTGCCCGGTATGACGATCTGCGGGCGCTGTTCATCAACTGCACCCTCAAGAAGAGCCCCGAGCGCAGCCATACCCAGGGGCTGATCGATCTCAGCGCGCACATCATGGACACGCGGGGTGTAAGCGTCGCGCAGTTGCGGGCGATCGACCACGACATCGCCACCGGTGTGTGGCCGGACATGACCGAGCACGGCTGGGAGAGTGACGAGTGGCCCGCCCTCTACCAGCGGGTACTCGCCGCCGACATCCTGGTCATCGCCGGGCCGATCTGGCTGGGCGACAACAGTTCGGTGACCAAGAAGATCATCGAACGGCTGTACGCCTGCTCCAGCCTGCTCAACCAGGCCGGCCAGTACGCCTACTACGGGCGGGTGGGCGGCTGCCTGATCACGGGCAACGAGGACGGCGTCAAGCACTGCGCCATGAACGTGCTCTACAGCCTGCAGCATCTGGGCTACACCATCCCGCCGCAGGCCGATGCCGGCTGGGTGGGCGCCGCCGGACCCGGACCGTCCTACCTCGACCCGGGCTCGGGTGGGCCGGAGAACGACTTCACCAACCGCAACACCACCTTCATGACCTGGAACCTGCTGCACCTGGCACGCATGCTCAAGGACGCCGGCGGCATCCCGGCCCACGGCAACCAGCGCTCGGAATGGGACGCCGGATGCCGCTTCGACTTCGACAACCCCGAGCACCGATAGAGGCGATTCGGCTGGCACGCATGCTCCGGTGGAGGCGCTCAACGGCGGTTGGGCCGTAGGTCCCGCAAACGACCGACACCTCCGGCTGGGCCCACCGTTCAGCCCGGCCAGTCCGCCGACGTTGGTGGCACCTCGGAGTCGAGGCGGTCGTAGCAGCCCGCCACGTACGTGCCCGGCGTGCGCGACTCGCCGTCCGGGGTGGCGCCCCGGGTGGCGAACCTGCCGTTGCCGAGCGTGCACAACGCCTCCCTCAGTCCCTCTCGACCGAGATCGAAGCCGTCGTACGCGATCTCCCAGGCGGGGCCGATGCCGCCCATATCCAGGACGCTACCCACACAAGCCCTGTCCAGCCCTCTCCGGACGCCCTGCCCCCGTGACCCCGAACCGCTCTTCCGAGCGGCACCGCCTACGTGCGCGACCCGGCTTCGCGTATGATCACTTAACCGGGTTCCCGCACGTCAACTGCCTACTTGAGGAGCTGGCGGGCCATCACCAGGCGCTGGATCTGGTTGGTGCCCTCGTAGATCTGGGTGATCTTGGCGTCGCGCATCATCCGCTCGACCGGGTAGTCCCGCGTGTAGCCGTACCCCCCGAGCAGTTGGACGGCATCCGTGGTGATCTCCATGGCGGCGTCCGAGGCCGCGCACTTGGCCGCGCTGGAGAAGAAGGTCAGCTCCTTCACCGGAGTCCCGCGCATGGCCGTCTCGGACATGCCCGCGGCCGTGTACGTGAGCTGCCGGGCCGCCTCCAGTTTCATGGCCATGTCGGCGATCATGAACTGCAGACCCTGGAAGTCGGCGATCGGGCGGCCGAACTGGCGGCGCTCCTTGACGTAGCCGATCGCGTAGTCGAGGGCGCCCTGGGCGATGCCGAGGGCCTGGGCGGCGATGGTGACGCGGGTGTGGTCGAGGGTGGCAAGGGCGGTCTTGAAGCCGGTGCCCGGCTCGCCGATCATGCGCCAGGCCGGGATGCGGACGTCCTCCAGGATCACCTGGCGAGTCGGTGAGGCCTTGATGCCGAGCTTCTTCTCCTTGGGGCCGAAGGAGACGCCCTCGTCGGACTTCTCCACGACGAAGGCGGAGATGCCGCGCGCGCCGGCCGAGGGGTCCGTCACCGCCATCACCGTGTAGTACTCGGACACGCCGGCGTTGGTGATCCACATCTTGGTGCCGTTGAGGACGTAGTCGTCGCCGTCCCGGACCGCCTGGGTCTTCATCGACGCCGCGTCCGAGCCCGCCTCCGGCTCGCTCAGCGCGTACGAGAACATGGCCTCGCCACTGGCCACCGAGGACAGGTAGCGGGACTTGAGCTCCTCCGACGCCGACAGCAGGAGCGGGACCGTGCCGAGCTTGTTGACGGCCGGGATGAGCGAGGACGAGGCGCACGCCCGCGCCACCTCCTCGATGACGATCACCGTGGCCAGCGCGTCCGCCCCCGCGCCCCCGTACTGCTCAGGGATGTGTACGGCGTGGAAGTCGGCCGCCACGAGGTCCTTGTAGACCTCCCAGGGGAACTCCTCGCTCTCGTCCGCGGCGGCGGCCTGCGGGGCGATCTTCTCCTCGGCGAGGGCCCTGATCGCCTCGCGGAGCATGGGGTACTCCTCCGCCACGTCGTGCAGGTGGCCGGCCAGGCTCATACGCTTCTCCCAACTCAAGGACAGGCACTCAGTGACTTAAGATAAGGCACTGAGTGACATGACGCCAGAGCAGGTGTACGGTGAAGCCCCCGTTGGCGGATGGAAGGGAGCAGATGTCCGCGAGGCGAGACGCGCGCCGGGAGTTGATGTCCGCGGCCATCAGCATGTCGCTCGAGGCCGGGTTCGACGCGACCACGGTGGACGAGATCGCCAAGGCCGCCGGAGTGGCCAGGCGGACGTTCTTCCGGCACTTCCGCACGAAGGAGGACGCGATCCTCCCCGACCACGACGCGTGCCTGGGGCGGGTGACGGAGTTCCTGGAGTCGGCCTCCCCGCTGCGCTCGCCGCTTCTCGTGATCGCGGACGCCGCCGGGATCGTCCTGGACATGTACGCCGAGGACCCGGAGACCGCCGTCAAGCGGTACGAGCTGACGCGTCGGGTGCCGGCGCTGCGCGAGTGGGAGATCGCCGCCACCAGCCGCTACCAGCGGGCCTTCGTCGGCTACATGAACGGCCGCCGCGCGAAGGACGAAAGGCCGGAGTTCCGGCTGCGCCACGAGGTCGCCTCCGCCGCCGTGGTGGCCGCGCACAACCACGTGCTGCGCGGCTGGCTGCGCTCCGCCGGCCACGGGGACGTACGCGCGCGGCTCTCGGCGGCGATCTCGGAGGTGACCAAGGCCCTCGGCCCCTGGGTGGACGGCCTCGAGGCCGAGGCTGCCGCGGACGAGGTCATGGTCGTCCTCACCACCCGCCGCACGCCGCTGTGGAAGATCGCCGAGGAGATCGAGGCCGCCACCGGCCGCCCCGACGACCCCGCTACTCGATGACCAGGTTGACGGGGATGTTGCCGCGGGTGGCGTTGGAGTAGGGGCACACCTGGTGGGTGGCCTCGACGAGCTCCCTGGCCGCCTCCGGCGCGATGGAGTCGGGCAGCTCGACCCGGAGCGTGGCCTCGAGCTGGAAGCCGCCCTTGCCGTTGGGCGACAGGCCGATCTCGGCCGTGACCGACGCGTCCGAGACGTCGAGCTTCTGCTGCGCGCCCACCAGCCGCATCGCCGACGCGAAGCAGGCGGCGTAGCCGGCGGCGAAGAGCTGCTCGGGGTTGGTGCCCTCGCCGTCGCCGCCCAGCTCCTTCTGCAGGGCCAGCTTGACGTCCAGCTTTCCGTCCGAGGAGACCGCGCGGGCGTCGCGTCCGGCGGAGGTGGCGATGGCGGTGTAGATGCTCATGTCGTTGCCCTTCGTTAGACAGACCTGTCTGTCTGCCGCTAGGCATGAGAATAGACAGGTCTGTCTGGTACCGTCAACTCGTGAGCGCAGAAACGTTGGAGGGCCGTCGCCCCAGCCCGGCGCGCGAGCGCGTCCTCGAGACCGCGACGCGCCTGTTCTACACGGACGGCGTCCACTCGGTCGGGATCGACCGGATCATCGCCGAGGCGGGCGTCGCCAAGGCGACCTTCTACCACCACTTCCCGGGCAAGGACGACCTCGTCCGCGCCTACGTGGTCCAGCAGACCGCGCTGCAGCGCACCCTGGTCACGACCCTGCGGGCCACCTCGCCGCGCGAGAAGCTGCTGGAGATCTTCGCCTACATGTGCGAGTTCGGCGCGGGCACCAGCTATCGCGGCTGCCCGTTCGTCAACACGGCGGCCGAGTATCCCGACCCCGCCCACCCCGTACGGCAGGCCATCAGCGAATATCGCCGCTGGGTCCGCGACCTCTACCGCGACCTCCTGGCCGCCGACGGCCACCCCGACCCGGAGCGGACCGCCGACATCGTCCTGCTGCTCAGGGACGGGCTCGTGGTCGGCTTCGACCTCGACGATCCCGCCACGGTCCGCGCCGCCGTCCAGGAGGCTCTCACCAGGGTGCTGGCCACCTGAGCCTCCCGGCCGGCGGGCTCAGGGCTCAGGCGGCGAGCAGGTTCGCCGTGGGGATGATCTGCCGCTGTACGGTGGGGCTGGACCAGTGGAGCTGGGCGATGGCGTCGTAGCCGCTGTCGTAGAACTCCATCTTGATGTCGTGCGCCCCGGCGCTCAGCGCGATCTGGCCGCTGTCGTCGCGCTTGGAGTGGTCCGTCCAGTTGTCCACGAGGAGCGTGCCGTCCACCCAGAGCCGCACGCCGTCGTCGCTCGTGGTGATGAACGTGTACGTCTCGGCGCGCTCGGCGATCACCTTGCCGGTCCACCGCACGCTGAACGTGTCGGCGGACACGGCCGGGTCGGGGGCGTTCGCGCCCCAGTCGAAGTCCACCGCCGGGTCGATCCGGGTCAGCTTGGGCGCGGTCAGGTCGGCGTTGTCGAAGTAGGTCGCCGACAGGCCCTGCTGGTCGATGACCAGGGTCGTGGCCGAGCGCGCGGGGAGCGTGAGCGTCGCGGCGCCGCCCGCGACGGCGGCCGTGCCGGTGCGGTGCGGGGCCCACGCGTCGGCGGTGCTCTGCCAGATCGCGGCCGTGCCCGCCGTCAGGCCGGTGAACGCGAGCCTGGTCTCCAGCGGCTGGGCGCCGACGTTGACCAGGACGACGTTCTTGGACCCGTCCGAGGCGAACGCGTACAGCTGGTCGGTGTCGGCCGTCGCCTGCACCATGGTCGTGCCGAACGGGCGGAACAGGCCCTCGCCGGTGAACATGCCGATGCCGTGGTAGATGGGCAGCGGCTCGCTGCGCGGGATGCCGCCCTCACCCTTCGTGCTGGTCAGGCCGAGCTGGCCGTTCTTGTCGCCGTACTGGTAGGCGGCGGCTCCGGCGTGCAGGATCCGGCCCAGCGCCGCCGCGCCCCAGAGCGTGTTGAAGTGGGTCAGCGTACGGTGGCCGTCGGGGTCGTCGAAGTCGGAGTTGAACTCGCCGATCTGGAGGTCGATCTTGCGGCCGAGCACGGACTCGGCCAGCGCGCCGACCTCCTTCAGGTCCTTCTCGTAGCTGCGGATGGCGGCGCCCAGGAGGTCCTCGTCGCTGATCGGGTCCGTGCCGTTGCCGTAGTCGTGGTAGTCGAGGAAGTCGACCCGGTCCCGCGAGCCCTCCAGGAACGTCCTGATGTACGACAGGTCGTTCCAGGCCGTGGCGGGGCCGCCGACGCGGACCGCGGAGTCCACGGCATCGAGGGCGTCGGTGATCAGGTTGAAGCGCCGGCTGTACTCAGATGCCGACATTTCCGGCTTTTCTGGGGTACAGGTGCAGTTGAGTTCGTTGCCCAGAATGAAGCGGCGCACCGGCGTGCCCGAGGCGGCGAAGTGCCGGTAGAGGGCGACCGCGTCGTCCCGGTTCACCTCGGCGGTCTGGCGGCCGTCCACCTGGAGGATGACGACCGGCTCGGCACCCAGGTCGCGGATGGCCGCGATCCAGGCGTCGCCCGTGATGGTCGTGTCGCATTTGTACCCGCCGCACACGATCGTGCTGGAGTGGTTGCCCGGCTCCTGGTAGTGCAGCTCTATGCGCATCCGGCCCGCTTTGAGGTTGCGCAGGTTTTCGCGGTGCCGGGAGTCGTTCGTGATGTACGAGCCCTCGCCGTACCCGGTGATGCCGACGCCGTAGTCGCCGGCGGACAGCGTACGAACCGGCTTGGTGAAGTCCACCGACACGGCGGCGGACACAGCGGCGGGCACGGCCGCCTCCGCGGGTGCCGCCACCGGCCAGATCGCCACGGCCGCGGCCAGGCCGCCCGCGAGAGCGGCGCGGAGCGCGCGGCGCGCTAATGCAGTCATCCTTCTCCTGTCACAAGATCCGTGAGAACCCGTGGATCATGACATATACGAATGACAGCCGAGTGAACGCCGCTGTGGCGGTTCATACTCGAACGCGTGGATCTCACCGCGGAGGGATGAGCGTGGTCACGGAGCTGGTCGCGTACGTGCGCGAGGCGTTCGGGTGGGATGACGACGTCGTGGTGTCGGCCGGGCCGCGCGGCGCGCTGGGGCAGATCTGGCGGCTGGAGGTGGGCCCGGCGCGCTACGCGCTGAAGGAGATCTTCGGCGAGCCGCCGTCGGAGGCGTTGATCGAGGCGGAGCTGGCGTTCGCGAGGCGGGCGGCCGAGGCGGGAGTGCGGCTGCCGGCCGGCTACCCCGACCGCGCGGGCCACCATCTGCTCAGCGCGCCCGGCGGCGGGCCGTGGCTGCGCCTTTACGACTGGATCGACCTGCGCCCGGTCGATCTCGCGGCGCGGGCCACGCCGCAGGAGCTCGGAACGCTGCTGGCGCGCCTGCACCGATGCGCTCCCGCCGCGACGGCGGAGGCGGACGGCGGGCCACCCGCCGCCTGGTACCACCAGGTCCCCGCCGAGCGGGAATGGGCGCGGGCGGAGTATCACCGGGTCCCCGCCGAACAGGAATGGGTGCGAGGGGGCCCGGCCTGGGCCGGGCGGCTGGCCGAGCGGCTGGCCACGCTGCCCGAGCTGTGCGCGGCGGTCGCGCCGGCCGATCCCGCCGAGCTGATCGTCTGCCACCGCGACCTGCACCCGGAGAACGTCCTGGCCGACCCCGCGGGCGCCCTGGTGGTCGTCGACTGGGACAACCTCGGCCCGGCCGCGCCGGGGCGGGAGCTGGCCAGGGCGCTGTTCGACTGGTTCTGCGACGGCCCGGACGCGGACCTCGACGCCATGCGGGCCATGTACGAGGCCTACGTGCGCGACGGCGGGCCGGGGCGCATCACGAAGGCGGCCGACTTCTCGATGCTGCTGGCGACCCGGCTGAACTTCCTGCTGGTCCAGACCCGCGTCGCGCTGGACCCGGGGACCGAGCGGCGGCACCGCGAGTGGGCGGAACGCGAGATCGACGAGTCCCTGCGCATCCTGCCGACGCCGCGCCAGCTCGCGGACGTGCTGGCGCTGGCAGCCTCCCGCTGACCCGCGGGGCGGTTGGTGTGGCTATGACCGCAATGGGTATGCCACCCATGATTACTCACAGTAATCGCCACACTACGTGTCGAAGAGGGCGAACCAGATGAGAGTCGTCGTTGATCTCACCCGTTGCGAGGGCTACGGGCAGTGCGCCTTCCTCGCGCCGGATGTCTTCGCGATGCGCCGTTCCGAAGCCCTCATGTACGAACTCCACCCGGACGACTCCGAGCGCACCCGCGTCCTGCGCGCCGCCGCGGCCTGCCCGGTCCAGGCCCTGGTGGTCGACCAGGTCCACACGCTCGGAAGGCCCGCCAAGGCCGCCCCGCCCAGGCCGGTGAACGGGAAGAGGCCCGTGGAGGTCGGCCGCATCGTCATCGTGGGCGCCTCGCTGGCCGGGCTGCGGGCGGCGACGACGTTGCGCAGGGAGGGCTACGCCGGGTCGCTGACCCTGATCAGCGCGGAGCCGTACGAGCCGTACGACCGGCCGCCGCTGTCCAAGCAGGTCCTGACCGGGCAGGTGGCCGCCGACGACACCGCGCTGCCCCGGCGGGCCGAGTTCGAGGCCGAATGGCTGCTGGGGCAGGCGGCGACCGGGCTGGACCTGGCGGCCAGGCAGGTCCACCTCGCGGACGGCCGGAAGGTGGACTTCGACCGCCTGCTGATCGCCACGGGAGCACGCGCCCGGCCCTGGCCGAACGCGGAGGAGGCCGCCCTCGACGGGGTGTTCGTGCTGCGTACCAACGAGGACGCGGCCCGGCTGCGGGAGCGGCTGACCGCGGGCCCCGGACGCGTGCTGATCATCGGCGCCGGCTTCACCGGGTCGGAGATCGCCTCCGTCTGCCGCGAACTGGGCCTGGACGTCACCGTCACCGAGCGCGGGAAGGCGCCGCTGTCGGGCGCGCTGGGCGGGACGATCGGGGCGATCGCGGCGGACATGCAGCGCGACCACGGCGTGGACCTGCGCTGCGGGGTCACCGTCGAGGCGCTCGAAGGGGACGGCGACGGTCGCCTGCGCCGCGCCCGCCTGTCCGACGGCACCACGCTCGACGTGGACGTGGCGGTGGCCGCGCTCGGCGCGGAGCGCAACGTCGAATGGCTGGAGGGCTCGGGGCTGGCCGCCGGGGTGTGGGGCGTCGCCTGTGACGCGGGCTGCCGCGCGTTCGACGTCAACGCCCTGGTCACCGACAACGTCTTCGTCGCCGGCGACGTGGCGCGCTTCCCGCACCCGGTGTACGAGTACCAGTTCCTGTCCCTCGAACACTGGGGCAACGCGGTGACCCAGGCCCAGGTCGCGGCGCACAACATGATCAGCGCCGAGAGCGACCGCTGGCCGCACGTGTCCCTGCCGGTCTTCTGGTCCGCCCAGTTCGGCGTCAACATCAAGTCCGTCGGGGTGCCGACCTTCGCCGACGAGGTCGTCATCGCGCAGGGCTCGGTCGCCGATCGCCGGTTCGTCGCCGTCTACGGCAACCGGGGCCGCATGACGGCCGCCGTCGCCTTCGACCAGGCGATGTGGCTCGACTTCTACCAGGCGCAGATCGAGCGGGCCGCGCCGTTCCCGCCTGGCCCTGGCATGGTCGGGCAGCCCGACGGCCTCCAGGTCATGCCGGCCGACGTACCGCAGCGGATCTCCCCCACCTACGGCGCGACCGTGGTGCTGACCGGCCACAACCCGGACGAGCGCCGCGTGACGCTGCAGCGGCGGCAGTGAACCACACCGAGCGAGCACATCAGGGAGCCGTCATAGTGGCAGAGGAATTGGCAGGAGCAAGCGTCTACGAGCAGATCCTCGACTACGCCAACCGCGCCGATCCGTACCCGCTCTACGCCGAGCTCCGCCGGACCCCGGTGGCGCGGCAGGCTGACGGCAGCTATGCGGTCAGCGGCTACCGGGAGATCGTCGCGCTGCTGCACGACCCGCGCGTCAGCTCCGACGTCCGCAACATTCCCGACATCGCCGCCGAGCAGGAGTCGGGGACGGCGCTGCCGTCGTCCTTCATCAGGACCGACCCGCCGGACCACGACCGGATCCGCTCCATGATGATGCGGCACTTCGGGCCGCCCCACTCCCCCGGCCGGGTCGACGGCATGGAACCCCGGATGATGCGGATCGTCACGGACCTGATCGACCGGTTCGCCGGAAAGGCCCGGGTCGACATCGTCGAGGACTTCGCCTATCCGTTGCCGGTCACGGTGATCTGCGACCTGCTGGGCGTGCCCCGCGAGGACGAGCCCCGCTTCCACCGGTGGTCGCAGGCCATCATCGAGACCATCGACCCGACGACCGGGACCGTCGCCGAGCGGGAGCGGCGGAACATGGAGGTCAGGACGGAGCTCGGCACGTACATGAAGGAGCTGATGGACGCCCACCGGCGGCGGCCGGGCGACGACCTGCTCTCGGCCATCGTCACCGACCCGGCCATCGACCTGCGGCTGGAGGAGCTGCTGAGCGCCGCCGCGACGCTGCTCGTCGCCGGCCACGAGACCACCGTCAACCTCGTCGCCAACGGCATGCTCACGCTGCTGCGCAACCCCCGCGTGCTGGACCGGCTGCGCCACGAGCCCGACCTGGTCGTCGGCACGGTCGAGGAGCTGCTCCGCTTCGAGCCGCCGGTGCAGCTGCTCAGCCTGCGCCGCTCCGCGCTGGCCGACATCGACATCGCGGGCACGACGATCCCGAAAGGCGCCATCATCAGCCTCGTGCTCGCCGCCGGCAGCCGTGATCCCGCGCGTTTCCCCGATCCCGACCGTTTCGACCCCGACCGGCAGGACAACCAGCACCTCGGCTTCGGCAGCGGCATCCACTACTGCTTCGGGGCCCCGCTGGCGCGGCTGGAGACGCAGCTCGCGCTGGGCGAGCTCGCGCGGCGGCTGGTCAATCCGCGCCTGGTCGCCGACCCGCCGCCGTACCGGCCGAACCCGGGGCTGCGCGGGCCCCGGCACCTCTACGTGGAGTTCGACGACGTCCTTCCCGCATGAGCGATCCGCGCCTCGCCGACGGGGTGATTCAGTCGGGGCCGTTCTCGTTGCAGACTGGCCCGATGGGGGTGCGGGTCCGGGTCGAGGGCGTCGTTCAGGGGGTGGGGTTCCGGCCGTTCGTGCACGGGCTGGCCACGCGGCTCGGGCTGGCGGGCCGGGTGGGCAACGACGCGCACGGCGTCTTCGTCGAGCTGGAGGGCGGGCACGGCCAGATCGCGGAGTTCCTGGTACGGCTGGAGCGCGACGCGCCCCCGCTGGCCGCGATCGAGCGGGTGACGGTCACCTCGCGTGCGGTGCGCGCCGACGGCCGGTTCCGGATCGTCGCGAGCGACCCGTCGGGGGCCTCACGCACGCTGGTGTCGCCCGACATCGCCACCTGCGCCGACTGCCTGGCGGAGCTGGCCGACCCCGCCGACCGGCGCTACCGCTACCCGTTCGTCAACTGCGTCAACTGCGGGCCGCGGCTGACGATCGTGCGGGCGATGCCGTACGACCGGCCCCTGACCACGATGGCGGGGTTCGCCATGTGCGACGGCTGCCTGGCCGAGTACCACGATCCGGCCGACCGGCGCTTCCACGCGCAGCCCATCTGCTGCCCGGCCTGCGGCCCCGCGCTCAGGCTCGTCGGTGCGACGGGCGAGCCGCCGGCAGAACTCGTCGGCGCGGCGGGCGACCCGCTGGCCGGGGCCGTGCGGGTGCTGCGGCGGGGCGGGGTGCTGGCGGTGAAGGGGCTCGGCGGCTACCACCTGTCGGTGCCGGCCGCCGACGAGGACGCCGCCGCCGAGCTGCGGCGGCGCAAGCGGCGCGAGGACAAGCCGTTCGCGGTTATGGTCGCCGACCTGGCCGCGGCCCGGCGGCTGTGCGAGGTGGACGAGGCCGGCGCCGCGCTCCTGACCGACCGCGCGCGGCCGGTCGTCCTGCTGCCGCGCCGCCCGGACGCGGCGGTGGCCGGGGCGGTCGCGCCGGGGAGCCGCGAGCTCGGGCTGATGCTGCCGTACACGCCGCTGCACCACCTGCTGCTCGCCGACCTGGGCGCCCCGATCGTGCTGACCAGCGGCAACCGCTCGGACGAGCCGATCGCGTACGACGACCGCGACGCCCTGGAGCGGCTCGGCGGCATCGCGGACGCGTTCCTCACGCATGACCGCCCGATCCGCCTGCGCGCCGACGACTCGGTGGTGCGGCCCTTCCGGGGGAAGGGGATGGCCGTGCGGCGCTCGCGCGGCCACGCCCCGCGCCCGTTCCCGCTGGCCTGGGAGGCGTCCCGGCGGATCCTCGGCTGCGGCGCCGAGCTGAAGAACACCTTCTGCCTGGTGAAGGGGCGGCACGCGTTCGTCTCCCCGCACATCGGCGACCTGGAGGACTACGAGACCTTCCGGTCGTACGTGGAGGGGATCGAGCATTTCGCCGCGCTGTTCGACGTGCGTCCCGAGGTGGTGGCCCACGACCTGCACCCGGAGTACCTGTCCACCAAGCACGCCCTGGGCCTGCCGGACGTGGAGCTGGTCGCCGTCCAGCACCACCACGCGCACGTCGCCGCCTGCCTGGCCGACAACGGCGAGCACGGCCGGGTGATCGGTGTCGCGTTCGACGGGCTCGGCTACGGGCTCGACGGGACCCTGTGGGGCGGCGAGTTCCTGCTGGCCGACCTGGTCGCGTTCGAGCGGGCCGGGCATCTGGCGCCCGTGCCGATGCCGGGCGGCAGCGCGGCGATCAGGCAGCCGTGGCGGATGGCCGCCGCCTACCTGGACGGCGAGGGCGAGGCGTCGGCCGTGGCCCGGCGCAACGAGCGGCGGTGGGGGCAGGTGAGCGCGCTGGCCCGGCGCGGCGGGACGGCCGCGCCGCTGACGTCCAGCGCGGGCCGGCTGTTCGACGCGGTGGCGGCGCTGCTCGGCGTGCGCGACGCCATCACGTACGAGGGGCAGGCCGCGATCGAGCTGGAGCAGCTCGCCGACCCCGCCGAGCGCGGCGGCTACCCGGCGGCCGTCTCCCGTGACGGCGGCGTGCTGGTGGTGGTGGGCTCGGACCTGGTACGGGCCGCCCTGGCGGATCTGGCCGCGGGCGTCGGCGTGCCGGTCATCTCCGCCCGCTTCCACAACGGCGTGAGCGATCTCATCGTGCGCTGCTGCCGGATGCTGCGCGACGGGACGGGGCTGACGACGGTCGCGCTGTCCGGCGGCGTCTTCCAGAACCTGCTGCTGCTGCGGCGCACGGTGGACCGGCTGCGCGGGGCCGGGTTCCGGGTGCTCACCCACTCCGGCGTGCCGGCCAACGACGGCGGCATCAGCCTCGGCCAGGTGGCCGTCGCCGCCGCCAGGGACCGGCTCGGCCCGGTCGGTCCATAGGTCAGTCGACAGGGCTTTCCGGCACGTCCCGGTGAGGCCACGGGGAGGCGCCGACCACGACCCCGTACAGCAGGTGGTCGGCCAGCAGCGCCAGGCGCTCCGTCGTGGTGCGGGGATGGCGCGGCAGGCCGAGGGCGGGCGCGATGGCCGCCTCGAAGGCGAGCCAGAACGCCACGCCGTAGGCCGGCCCGGCCCAGGCTCGGCGGCGCAGCCGGTGCGGCAGCAGCCCGTACAGCGCCCCTCCGGCCGTACCGTACCCCCAGTGCGTCAGCTCTACCATCGCGGGTCGCCGCCGGTGGTGCACCCGGTGGAACAACCGCGGGACGGTGCGCTCCAGCACGGCCTCGGGCGGCACCTTCGCCACGAGGCCGATCGCCGTCGTGAACTGCCGCAACCCGGACATCGCCATGGAGCCGATCGCTCCCCGCGCGGCGGCCCGCACGAGGGCCTGCGCAGGCCGGGTCGAGACGCGTTCGCGCAGCTCATCGCGGGTGCCGGTACGGGTCGGCAGGGTCTGCGTCATGGTTTACAACCTCCGTCATCACGGTATGTCCGCTACGTAGAGTCGCAGGTCGGATACCAAATGATATGGGGGCCTAAACCTCTACGCGGGCCAAGAAGGGGGCTTGGGCCATGACAACCACACAAACACCGAAAGCTCTGGACGAGGTGCACATCCTGTGGACCTCGGAGGGCATGAGCTGCGACGGCGACACGGTCTCGGTCACCGCCGCCACGCTGCCGAGCCTGGAGGACGTCCTGCTCGGGCTCGTACCGGGACTGCCCAAGGTGCACCTGCACAACAAGGTGCTGGCCGCGGAGACGGGTGACGCCTTCATGGCCCCGTTCCACCGGGCCCACGAGGGTGAGCTCGGCCCGTTCATCTTCGTGGTCGAGGGTTCCATCCCGAACGAGAAGATCAACGGCGACGGCTACTGGACGTCCATGGGCAACGACCCGGCCACCGGCCAGCCCATCACGGTCAACCAGTGGATCGACCGGCTCGCGCCCAAGGCCTGGGCCGTGGTCGCGATCGGCACCTGCGCGGCGTACGGCGGCATCCACGCCATGGCCGGCAACCCGACCGGATGCATGGGGCTGGCCGACTACCTGGGCCGTGACTTCCGCTCCGCGGGCGGGCTGCCCATCGTCAACGTGCCCGGCTGTCCCGTCCAGCCGGACAACTTCACCGAGACGCTGACCTGGCTGCTGTACCAGGCTGCGGGCATGGCGCCGACGATCCCGCTCGACGACATGCTGCGCCCCACCTGGCTGTTCGGCAAGACCGTGCACGAGGGCTGCGACCGGGCCGGCTACTACGAGCAGGGCGACTTCGCCCTCGACTACAACTCCCCCAAGTGCCTCGTGCGCGTCGGCTGCTGGGGGCCGGTGGTCAACTGCAACGTCACCAAGCGCGGCTGGATGGACGGCGTCGGCGGCTGCCCGAACGTGGGCGGCATCTGCATCGCCTGCACCATGCCCGGCTTCCCCGACAAGTTCATGCCCTTCATGGACGAGCCTCCGGGAGCGTCCGTCTCGGTCGCGATGAGCGGCGCGTACGGCGCGATGATCCGCAGGCTTCGCGCGATCACGAACAAGGCAGCGAACAAGGAGCCGAAGTGGCGCCACAACCGCCGCCGGCTGACGAGCGGGTTCGACCCGCGCTGGGGAAACGGCTGAGAGGGAGAGCGGCGAGGTGGCCATCCGTACGGCAGGTGAGAAGAAGCTCAAGGGCGAGGCCCGCGAGCTGGTGGAGATGTCCTGGGACCCGATCACCAGGATCATCGGGAACCTGGGCATCTACACGAAGATCGATTTCAAGAACCGCGAGGTCGTCGAGTGCAAGAGCACCTCGTCGCTGTTCCGCGGCTACAGCGTGTTCATGAGGGGCAAGGACCCGCGCGACGCCCACTTCATCACCAGCCGCATCTGCGGCATCTGCGGTGACAACCACGCGGTCTGCTCAATCTACGCGCAGAACATGGCGTACGGCATCAAGCCCCCTCCACTCGGTGACTGGATCATCAACCTGGGCGAAGCCGCCGAGTACATGTTCGACCACACGCTCTTCCAGGACAACCTCGTCTTCGTCGACTACTGCGAGCAGATGGTCAAGGAGACGAACCCGAGCCTGCTGCGCCGGGCCGAGACGACCCAGGCGCCCAACTCCGCGATCCACGGCTACCGGACGATCGCCGACATCATGCGCGCGTGCAACCCGTTCACCGGTGACCTGTACCGCGAGGCGCTGCAGGTGAGCCGGGTCACCAGGGAGATGTGCTGCCTGATGGAGGGCCGGCACGTGCACCCGTCCACGCTGTACCCCGGCGGCGTGGGCACGGTTGCCACCCCTCAGGTGTTCACCGACTACATGGTGCGGCTGCTGCGCGTCCTCGACTTCGTCAAGCGGTCCGTCCCGATGAACGACGACCTCTTCGACTTCTTCTACGAGGCCATGCCCGGCTACGAGGAGGTCGGCCGCCGGCGCGTGATGCTCGGCTGCTGGGGCGCGTTCCAGGACCCGGCGGTCGTCGACTACGACTACCGGAACATGAACGACTGGGGCCGCCGGATGTTCGTCACGCCGGGCATCGTGGTGGACAACGAGCTGGTCACGACGAACCTGGTGGACATCAACCTCGGCATCAGGATCCTGCTGGGCAGCTCGTACTATGACGACTGGCAGGCCGAGGAGACGTTCGTCACCCACGACCCGCTGGGCAACCCGGTGGACCAGCGCCACCCGTGGAACCAGACGACCCTGCCCAAGCCGCAGAAGCGCGACCTGGAGAACGGCAACTACAGCTGGGTGATGAGCCCGCGCTGGTACGACAAGCGCACCGGCGACCACCTGGCGCTCGACACCGGCGGCGGCCCGCTGGCCCGGCTGTGGACCACGGCGCTGGCCGGGCTCGTCGACACCGGCACGGTGCGGGCCACCGGCCAGAGCGTGGAGATCAACCTGCCCAAGAGCGCCGCCTTCCCGGAGACGCGGCTGGAGTGGAAGATCCCGCGCTGGGCGAACACCATCGAGCGCAACCGCGCCCGCGTCTACTTCGTGGCGTACGCGGCGGCGATGGCCGTCCACTTCTACGAGCAGGCGATGGGTGAGGTCAGGGCCGGGCGCACGCAGGTGTTCACCGACTTCGAGGTGCCGGACGAGGCGATCGGCTGCGGTTTCCACGAGGCGGTGCGCGGCGTGCTGTCGCACCACGTGGTGATCCGCGACGGGAAGATCGCCAACTACCACCCGTACCCGCCGACGCCGTGGAACGCCAGCCCGCGCGACAGGTACGGCACGCCGGGCCCGTACGAGGACGCGGTGCAGGGGTTGCCGATCTTCGAGGAGAACGGCGCCGACTCGTTCAAGGGCATCGACATCATGCGTACCGTGCGCAGCTTCGACCCGTGCCTGCCCTGCGGGGTGCACATGTACCTGGGCGGCGGCAAGGTGCTCAAGCAGGTGCACTCGCCCACGTTCGGCGCGAGCGTCTCCGGCTGATGAACGAGCGCGTCCGCAGGATCGAATCCCTGCTCGACAAGGCCGACGGGGCCGCCACGGAGCTCGTCGCGGAGGTGCTCGGCCTGTACGGCGAGGGCCTGGCACGGGTCATGACACTCGTGGGCGACGAGGCGGCGGCCCGCCTGGGCGCCGACGAGCTGGTCTCGCCCCTGCTCCTGCTGCACGATCTGCACCCGCTGGACACCCGGACCCGGGTGGAGCAGGCGCTGGCCGGCGCCGCCGACCTGCTCTCCGTCGAGGGCGACCTGGTACGGCTACGCTTCCGCCCGACCGGCTGCCGCTCCTCGGCGGCCGGGGCGGCCTCGGCCCTCCGGGACGCGGTACGCGAGGCGGCCCCGGAGATCGAGCGGGTCGAGATCGAGGTCGCGGACGCGGCCCTGATCCCGGTCGAGAGCCTGACCGTCCGCCCCGCCTCGCGGGCCCCGGTGCCATGACGGGCCTGCTGCGCCGGCTCGCCGCGCAGTCGGTGGAGCCCGCCCGGCGTGAACCGCGCACGCAGCGCTGCGAGCTGTGCGCCGAGCCGCTGCCGGCCGTCCACCGCCACCTGCTGGAGCTGGCCGGGCGCGAGCTGCGCTGCGCGTGCCGCGCGTGCCAGGTGCTGTTCGACCACGCGGCGGCCGGCGGCGGGCACTACCGGCTGGTGCCCGAGCGCCGCTGGCGGCTGAGCGGCTTCCGCCTGGAGGAGGGGGCCTGGGCCCGGCTGCGGGCCCCGGTGCGCACGGTGTTCCTGATCCACGACTCGGACACCGGCGACCCGGTCCTGTACTACCCGAGCCCGGCCGGGGCCGTGCGGGCGCCCGCCGACCGGACCGCCTGGGAGCTGCTGCGGCGCGACAACCCGGTGCTGCGGCGGCTGGAGCCGGACGTCGAGGCCCTGCTCGTCGACCGCGAGGCCTGGATCGTGCCGGTGGACGACTGCTACGCGCTCGTCGGAGCCATCCGCGCGCACTGGCGGGGCCTGACGGGTGGCAAGGACGTACGCGAGCACATCACCCGATTCTTCACCGACCTCGGCGGCCGGTCCGTCACCGTACCGGCCACCGGCAACGACAGGAGTCCCGCGTGAACAAGAAGTCGACGATCAAGACCGGGCGGCGCGACGTGCGCCCCGACGCCCCCTCCCACGTCAAGGGCGTGGCCGAGGGCAACGCGCTGGGCGGCTACGGCAGGCAGAAGGGCCACCTGCCCGACGGCCGCTCCACGGCCCGGCGCTCGACCGGCGTCAACCCGCGCATGCACGACCCGATCGACCCCGACATGCCCAACCTGTCGCCCGCGTGATGCCGCCGACTACACCGGTTCTGCGGATCGAGGTGCGCGACGTCGAGCCCGCCACGCCCGCCGTCGCGCCCGCTCTGTGTTTCCGGCTCGACCTGCGGTCGGACGCTCCGGTCCAGGCGATCACGCTGGCCACGCAGATCCGCATCGACGCCACCGCCCGCGGCTACGACGGGCAGGCGCCGGAGCGGCTCAAGGAGCTGTTCGGCCCGCCCGAGGACTGGGGACGCAACCTGTCCAGCCTGCTGTGGACGCAGACCGTCACCCACGTCCCGGCCTTCACCGGCGGCACGACCACGCCGGTCACGGTCGCGTGCACCTACGACTTCGACGTGGCCGCGGCCAAGTACCTGCACGGCCTGCCGGACGGCGAGGTGCCGCTGCGGTTCCTGTTCACCGGGACCGTGTTCTACCTCGACGACGGGCGTCTTCAGGCGGCCTGCCTGCCGTGGGACACCGAGGCGGACTTCCGCATGCCGGTGACGGTCTGGAAGGACCTCATGGACCGCCACTTCCCGGACACCGCCTGGATCCGGCTGGAGCGCGGCACGTTCGACCGCCTGTACGCGCACCGGGTCCGGCACACCCTGCCCGGCTGGGACGACGCGGTGCGGTCGCTGCTGGAGACGGGCGGAGGCTGATCCCACATGGACCCTGTCAGGCAGATCGCGCAGGCCGTGCTGTACGAGGGCTACCTGCTGTGGCCGTACCGGGAGTCGTCGCTGAAGAACCGGCACCGCTGGACGATCGGCGGCGTCCACCCCGAGGCGTACGGGCGGGCCAACGACGGCAACCCGTGGCTGACGCGTACCGAGTGCCTGCTCGAAGCCGGGCCCCGCGACCTCGTCGACGTGTCCGTGCGCTTCCTGCACGTCGTCACCCGGCTCCGCGCCGGGGAGCCGGAGGCGACCGGCGAGGAGGCCCAGGAGCGTGAGGTGAGCATGCCGGGCCTGGTCCTGGAGGACCTGCTGCACGGCCCGGTCATCGAGAAGATCGACATCCCGGCACGAGATCAGTCTCCCGAAGGCGGCTGGCGGGAGCTGAACGGCCGGATCGAGGCGTGCGCGCGGCGGCTGCGCCCGGACCTGTTCCGGATCACGGTCGAGGTGGTCAACACCACGCCCTGGCCCGGGGGCGGCCGCGAGGAGGCCATGCGGCGCACGCTGGTCTCCGCGCACACCGTGCTGCGCGCGCCGCGGGCGAGGTTCGTCTCCCTCATGGACCCGCCGGAGGAGTTGCGGGCGGAGGCGGCGGACTGCGACAACGCCGGCGTCTGGCCGGTGCTCGCCGGGCCGGAGGGCGACCGGCACACCGTGCTGTCCGCGCCGATCATCCTCTACGACCACCCGCGGATCTCGCCGGAGAGCCCCGGCGACCTCTTCGACGCGACCGAGATCGACCAGCTTCTCACGCTGAGCGTGCTCGCCCTCAGCGACCGGGAACGCGAGGAGATCCGCCACGGGGACCCGCGCGCCCGCGCGATCCTCGACCGCTGCGACTCCCTCACACCCGACGAGCTGATGCGGTTGCACGGCATCATGCGCAGGACGGAGCCACACGAATGACTGGATTCTGGACCCGGATGGCGGACCGCGGCCCGGCCGAGATCGTCATCGCCGGCGTGCCGATCGGACCGGGCAGCCGGGTACGGCTGCGGCCCCGCGCGCAGGCCGACGTCTTCGACCTCGTGCTCGACGGCCGCGTGGCCGTCGTGGAGAGCGTGGAGCAGGACGACGAGGGCTCCTTCCACATCGCGGTCACGCTCGACGACGATCCCGGGCGTGACCTGGGCGAGGCCCGGCTGCCCGGGCACCGGTTCTTCTACTCCGCCGAGGAGATCGAGCCCCTCGGGGAGCAGGACGGCCGCCCGGCCCCCGGCCGCGTCCTGGTGGCCGGGATCGGCAACGTGTTCCTGGGGGACGACGGGTTCGGCGTCGAGGTGGCCCGCCACCTGGCCGGGCAGGCGGGCGTGCCGGGCATGGAGGTCGTCGACTTCGGCATCCGCGGCATGGACCTGGCCTATGCCCTGCAGCGGGACTACACGGGCGTGGTCTTCGTGGACGCCGCCCCGCGCGGCCTGGCTCCCGGCACGCTCACCGTCCTCGAACCCGAGCTGCCGGACGGGGACGACGCGTCGGTGGAGACGCACGGCATGGACCCGGTCCGGGTCCTGCGGCTGGCCCGGCAGCTCGGCCGGCTCCCCGCGCGGGTGCGGGTCGTCTGCTGCGAGCCGGCGTCGGTCGAGGAGGACCCGTTCGAGCTGAGCGCGCCGGTGCGCGCGATGATCGGCGAGGCGGCCGGCCTAGTGAAGTCCCTGGTTATGGACATGATTGCGGAAAGTGCCACTCCGGACGCCCGCGATCCGGCACCCACGGTGAGGTGATGTGAGATGTGGAAGTCGCGCACGGTGAAGCTGGTCGTGCTCTGCGGGATGGCGCTGGTCGTCATCCGCCTGTGGCCGGACATCCGGCGATACATCAAGATGGAGCGAATGTAGGGGCAGCATGCATGAGATCGGGATGTGCGAGGGGCTCGTCGAGCTGATCGAGCAGCAGGCGGGAGGCAGGGCGGTCGCGGCCGCCCGGGTACGCGTCGGCGCCCGGCACGCCGTCGTCGACGAGGCCTTCGGGCAGGCGTTCACGCTGGCCGCGGCCGGCACGGCCGTGCAGGACGCGGTGGTGGAGCTCGTCATCACGCCGATGACGGTCGGCTGCCGCAACTGCGGCGAGCGCTCGGAGTCGGTCGACACGCTGGCGGTCTGCCCGGGCTGCGGCGACGACGGCGTCGACATCAGCGGCGGCGAGGAGCTGGTCCTGGAGTCGCTCACCTTCGCCACGTCAGGCGCTTCCGGCGGGGAGGTGTCCGGTGTGCCTTGGCATTCCAGGTGAGCTCGTCGAGCGCCTGCCCGAACACGAGGACCTCGCCGTGGTGGACGTCAGCGGCGTGCGCCGGCGCATCAACGTCGGCCTGCTCGCCGACGAGGCGCTCGCGCCCGGCGACTGGGTGCTCGTGCACGTCGGGTTCGCGCTGTCCAAGATCTCCGAGCTGGAGGCGCAGGCGGTGCTCGACTACCTCAACGGGCTCGGGCAGGCGTACGAGGACGAACTCGACGCGCTGCGCACCTCGGACATCGCCTAGGAAGGACCTCTGATGCGGTTCGTCGATGAGTACCGCGACGCGGGCACGGCGCGGGCGCTCGCCGCGCAGATCGCCGCCCGCTGCCGGCCGGGGCGCCGATACACGTTCATGGAGGTGTGCGGCGGTCATACGCACACCATCTACAAGCACGGCCTGGAGGACCACCTGCCGGCCGAGGTGAACCTCGTGCACGGCCCAGGCTGCCCGGTCTGCGTGATCCCGATGGGCCGCGTGGACGACGCCATCCACATCGCCCGCCGGCCGGACGTAATCATGACGTCGTTCGGCGACATGATGCGGGTGCCCGGTGGGCAGGGCTCGTTCCTGGACGCCAAGGCGGCCGGGGCCGACATCCGGATGGTGTACTCGCCGCTGGACGCGCTCAAGATCGCGCGGGCCAACCCGGACCGCAAGGTCGTCTTCATGGCCATCGGCTTCGAGACCACGGCGCCGTCCACGGCCATGACCGTGCTGCGCGCGGAGGCCGAAGGGCTGGCCAACTTCTCCGTCTTCTGCAACCACGTCATGATCATTCCGGCGATCAAGGCCATCCTCGACTCGCCGGACCTGCGGCTCGACGGGTTCATCGGGCCCGGCCACGTGTCGGCGGTGATCGGCTGCCAGCCGTACGAGTTCATCGCCCGCGACCACGGCAAGCCGCTGGTGGTCGCCGGGTTCGAGCCGCTGGACATCCTTGACGCGGTGCACCGCCTGCTGACGCAGCTCGCCGAGGGCCGCTGCGAGGTGGAGAACCAGTACTCCCGCGTCGTGCCGTGGCAGGGCAACCGCATCGCGCTGTCGGCCATGGGCCGGGTGATGCGGCTGCGGCCGCACTTCGAGTGGCGCGGGCTGGGGTTCATCGCGCACTCCGCCCTCGCCATGTCGGACGAGTACGCCCGCTTCGACGCCGAACGCGTCTTCGACCTGCCCGGGGTCCGCGTCGCCGACCCGCGGTCGTGCCAGTGCGGCGAGGTGCTCAAGGGCGTGCTCAAGCCGTGGGAGTGCAAGGTGTTCGGCACCGCGTGCACCCCGGAGACGCCGATCGGCACCTGCATGGTCTCCTCGGAGGGCGCGTGTGCCGCGTACTACAACTTCGGGCGCTTCAGCCGGGAGGAGATGCGCGCGACCTCCTCCGGCCGGCCGCCGGCGGAGGAGGCGAGCCGGGCATGAACCGCGAACAGCAGGTGCTCGCCCGCATCGAGCGGATCCGGCGGCGCAAGCCCGTCGTCAGGGAGGAGCGCATCACGCTCGCCCACGGCGCCGGGGGCAAGGCCACCCACACGTTGATCGAGGCCGTCTTCCTGGAGGCGTTCCGCAACCCGCTGCTCGCGCCGCTGGACGACGGCGCGCTCCTGCGGGTGGGCGGCGAGCGCCTGGCCTTCACCACCGACTCCTTCGTGGTCTCGCCGCTGTTCTTCCCCGGCGGGGACATCGGTGACCTGGCCGTCAACGGCACCGTGAACGACCTGGCCATGTGCGGGGCCCGACCGGCCCACCTGTCGGCCGGCTTCGTCCTGGAGGAGGGCTTCCCCGTCGCCGACCTGCGGCGCATCACCGACTCGATGGCCGCCGCCGCGGCGGCGGCCGACGTCACGATCGTGACCGGCGACACCAAGGTCGTCCAGCGCGGCAAGGCCGACGGCTGCTTCATCACCACGGCCGGGGTCGGGCTCGTCGAGCTGCCGGTCACGCTGTCGGCCTCGCACGCGCGGCCGGGGGACGCGGTCATCGTCTCGGGCCCGATCGGGGAGCACGGCGCCGCCATCATGCTGGCCAGGGACGACTTCGGCATCGAAGCGCCGATCGTCTCCGACACGGCGCCGCTGCACGCCATCGTCGCCGAACTGCTGGCCGCGCTGCCGCAGCACGTCCGTACGCTGAGGGACGCCACCCGGGGAGGGGTGGCCACCGTCGTCAACGAGGTGGCCAACGCGTCGGAGGTGGCCGTCGTCCTGCGGGAGGACGACATCCCGGTACGGGCGGAGGTCACCGGCGTCTGCGAGCTGCTCGGCCTCGACCCTCTCTACGTCGCCTGCGAGGGCCGGTTCGTCACGGTGGTCGACGGCGAGCACGCCGGGCGGGCCCTCGAGGTGCTGCGCTCCCATCCGCTGGGCGCCGAGGCCGCGATCATCGGGACCGTCGCCGCGGCACCGGCCGGGCTGGTCCTGCTCCGCACCGCCTTCGGCGGCACCCGGGTGGTCGACGTCCTGGTGGGCGACCCGCTACCCCGCATCTGCTGAACCCCGGTGTGAGGAGGTCTCGCGGGCGGCCGGCACCAGCTCGGCCAGCACGTGGTAGAGGGTCGCCTGCGCCTCCTGGATGCGGTGCACCGACGACGACGGGATCACGAACAGGTGCTCGGCCAGCCGTTCCTCCGCCATGCGGCCGCCTCCGGAGCCGGCGAACCCGACGGTCACCATCCGCAGGCCCGCGGCCCGCTCCAGGCCGCGCAGCACGTTGGCCGAGCCGCCGCTGGTGGACAGGGCGCAGGCGATGTCGCCCTCGCCGCCGAGCGCGGCGAGCTGGCGGGCGAACACCACCTCGAAGCCGACGTCGTTGCCGAGCGCCGTCACGAGCGCCGTGTCGGCCGCCAGTGACACCGCGGGCAGGCCACGTCCGGTGAACAGGTCCGCCACCGACTGCGCGTCGGTGCTGCTGCCGCCGTTCCCGAACGTGAACAGCCGCCCGCCGCCGCGGAAGGCGGCGGCCAGCGCCGCCGCGCACGCCACCAGCGGGCCCTCCATCTCGTCGAGCACCCGCCGCCGCAGCTCCAGGCTCTCGCGGGCCTTCTCCGCGGTGGACGCGGTCACGTCGAGCGGGTCGCGCCGCAGGAACGGGTAGAGCGTCTCGGTCATCGGGCGTCCTTTCCGAGTACGGCGATCGCCTCGCCCGCGTGCACCAGCACGGTGTCCCCGACCTGTGCCTCCACCAGCGCCACGCTGATCTCCTCGGTCCCGGCGCCGGTGTCGGCACGCGCCAGCCCGTCGGGGAGCAGCCCCACGACCCGCACGGCCACGGCCACATCGCCACACGTCACGCAGGAGTCGCAGACCTCCTCGTCCGCCGACTCGCCGTTCACGCGGGGCACTCCGATTCCTGGAACACGTGGACCAGCTCCCACAGCAGGTGGTACATCGTGATGTGGATCTCCCTCGCGACCAGCGGATCCGTGCTCCGCGCGGTCAGCACGTGCTCCGCCTGCGCGCACTCCTCGTCCGCCGTCAGGGCGACGGTCAGCATGCCGAGCCCGCGGGCGGCGGCCAGGTCGCCGTCGAGCGGCCGGATCCCCACGGCGATGTCCTGGGGGCGTCCCAGAACCGGCAGTGAAGTGGGCTCGGCGCCCAGGCTGAGCGCCGGAAGGGCGCGCTTGCCCACGATCACCGGGTGGGTGAACTCCACGGCGACGTGCGCCGCGTCCGAGGCGGCCTCGCCCCGGCCGAAAGCCAGCAGCCTGCCACCGCGCCGGAACCGCCCGGACATGGCGGCCGCCGCCGCGACGACCGCGCCGACGTCTTCCACCAGCGCCGTTCCGGCGGCCTCACGGACCCGATCGAGCACTTCGGCATCCCGTCTTCCTGCGCTGCACGACATCGCCCATTCCACCGTGGTCCACCACGAACGGCGCGGCTTTCCCCGCCACCGATTCGGCAAGGTCCCGGCAAGATTCGCCCACCCGAGGCGGCATAGGCTCCCGACAGGATTCACCCACCCGAGGCGGCGGCCGAACCCCTAGACTCAGCGCTCGTGACTCAACTGGACGAGCAGGGCCGCCACGAGCCCCCTCTGGCTGCCGACGAGACCGCGACCCTCCTGGGCTTCCTCGACTATCAGCGCGAGACTTTGGCATGGAAGTGCTCGGACCTGGACGCGGGCGGGCTGAAGGCGACCGTCGGCGTGTCGTCGATGACGTTGGGCGGGATGCTCAAGCACCTGGCCTACGTCGAGAGCTACTGGTTCAGCCGGGCGCTGCGCGGCGGAGAGTGGCCGCCTCCGTGGGACACGGTGGACTGGAAGTCCGACCGCGACTGGGACTGGCGCTCGGCCGCCGGCGACTCCCCCGAGCAGCTCTTCGCGCTCTGGCAGGAGGCGGTGTCCCGCTCGCGGTCCGCGGTGGCGGAGGCGCTGGCCGACGGCGACCTCGGCCAGCCGGCCAAGCGCACCTGGCCCGACGGCCAGACGCCCAGCCTGCGGTGGATCCTGTGCCACATGATCGAGGAGTACGCGCGGCACAACGGCCACGCGGACCTCATCCGGGAGTCGGTGGACGGGCTGACCGGGGAGTAATCGAATATTGTCGGTGAGCTGCTCTAACCTCGGGGCGATGGACATCATCCTGATTCCCGGCCTCTGGCTCGACGGCTCGTCCTGGGACGAGGTCGTCCCCGCGCTCGAGCAGGTCGGCCACCGGCCCCACGCGCTCACGCTGCCCGGCATGGAGTCGAAAGACGCCGACCGCTCCCAGATCACCCTGCGCGACCACGTCGACGCGGTCGTCAAGGTGATCGACTCCTTCGACCCCGCCGGCGGCAAGGTGGTGCTGGTCGGCCACTCCGGCGGGGGCGCCATCGCGCACGTCGCCACCGACGCGCGCCCCGACCGGGTGGCCCGGGTCGTCTACGTCGACAGCGTGCCTCCCGGCGAGGGCGGCCTCATCAACGACGAGCTCCCGGTCGAGAACGGCGAGATCCCGCTGCCCGACTGGGGGCTCTTCGAGGCGGAGGACCTCGTCGACCTCGACGACGAGCTGCGCGCGGCCTTCCGCGAGCGGGCGATCCCCTCGCCGGCGCGGGTCGCGAGCGACCGGGTGCGGCTGTCCGACGAGCGCCGCTACGAGGTGCCCGCCACCGTCATCGCCTGCGAGTTCTCGACCGCGACGATCCAGAAGTGGATGGAGCAGTCGCTCGCGTTCACGCGGGAGCTCGCCCAGATCCGCCACGTCGACTACGTCGACCTGCCCACGGGCCACTGGCCGCAGTTCACCCGTCCGGAGGAGCTGGGACGCGCGATCGCGACCAGCGTCGGCCCCGCCTGACGGCGCGGTCGTGGTGCCCGGCGGGTGGGGGGGTCAGCCCGCCGGGGCGCGGCCGGTGGCGGCGTCCTTTGGGCAGGGCGGGTCGTAGGGCACGTCGGGCAGATACTGGCGCCACTCCGCCGGGGTGATCGGCGGGAAGGCCAGCGCGCAGATCTGCCGGGCGGCGGCGCCGGGGTCGACCGGCCACAGGCGGGCGGTCGAGTCGCCGGACACCGTGGCCAGGGTGGCGCCGTCCGGGCTGAAGACCGCCTTGTTGACCTGCCCGAGATGGCCGGTCAGGGTGGCCAGCGCGGTCGCTCCGGCCGGGTCGGCGATGTCCCAGAGCATCGCGGTCCGGTCGTCACTGGCGGTGGCCAGCGTGCGGCCGTCGCGGCTGAAGGCCACCGACTGCACGCTGTCGGCGTGGCCCCGCAGGACGGCGATCGGCCGGTCGAGGGAGCGCACGTTCCAGAGCCGGGCCGTGCGGTCGCCGCTGCCGCTGGCCAGCAGCGTGCCCGTGCGGTCGAAGGCGAGGTAGTAGACCGTGCCGCCGTGGCCTGTGGCGACGCCGAGCGGGGCCAGGTCGGCGGTGCGCCACAGGCGGATGGTCCGGTCGCCGCCGCCGGTGGCCAGCAGCAGGCCGTCGGGGCTGAAGGCCACGGCGTTGACGGCGGCCTCGTGGCCCTTGGCGACGGCCCGGCGTACCGGATGCGCGGGGTCGGAGATGTCCCAGACGTACACGTCGAACTTCTCGCCCGCCACCACCAGGCTCCTTCCGTCGGGGCTGATGGCCGCGGCGAAGATGTTGCCGATGCCGGCCGCCGTCTCGGACAGGAGCCGGGGGCGGGCCGGGTCGGTGAGGTCCCACAGGCGCACCGAGCTGTCCAGGTCGGCACTGGCCAGGAGCGTGCCGTTGCGGGCGAAGGCGACGGCGGTGACGCCGTTGGCGTGCCCGGTGAGCGTGGCCAGCGGGCGGGGATCGGCCGACACGTCCCAGATCTTGATCACCGGATGGCCGGCCGTGGCGAGCAGGCGGCCGTCGGGGCTGTAGGCGAGCGCGTAGACCGTGCCGCGGTGGCCGCCGAGCAGGGGCCGGCCCAGGTCCCACACGCGTACGGTGTCGTCGCGCCCGCCGGACGCGAGGACGCGGCCGTCGGGGCTGTAGCGGACGGTGTAGACGGTGTTCGAGTGCCCCGTCATCACGATCGGGTCGGCGCGGAAATCGGTCAGGTCCCACAGCCGGATCGTGCGGTCGTAGCTGCCGGTGGCCAGGGAGCGGCCGTCGGGGCTGAAGTCGATGGCGACCACGCCGTTCTCGTGCCCGGAGAGCGTGGCCAGGGGCCTGCCGTGCCGGGGATCGCGCAGGTCCCACAGCCGTACCGTGTTGTCGAAGCCGCCCGTGGCCAGGGTGTCGCCGTGGAAGGCTGCCGCCAGCACGGCCCCGGTGTGACCGCGCAGGTCGGGCAGGCGTTCGGGGTGGCGCGGGTCGCCGACGTCCCAGAGCATGACGTCGTTGGAGAAGGCGGTGACGACCAGCGTCCTGCCGTCCGGGCTGAAGGCGACGTCCGACAGCTCCTTGGGAGCGCCTTTGAGCGTGCTCTGCAGGTACGGTTTGCTGGGATTCGTAACGTTCCATAACAGCGTGGTGGCGTCGTAGGAGGCGGTCGCCAGCATCGTCCCGTCGGGGCTGAAGGCCACCCCGATGATCCCCATGCTGTGCCCGCCCATCGTGGCCAGCGCCACGGGGTGCCGGGGGTCGCGCACGTCCCACAGGTCGGCCGTGTTGTCGTTGCCGGCGGTGGCCACCAACTCTCCACTCGGCGCGAACGCGGCCGCGGCGAGGCCCTTCGCGTCGCCCATCACCGACGACAGCGCGCCCGGCCGCAGCGGATCGGTCACGTCCCACATCCGCAGCGTGCCGTCGAGCGCCACCGTGGCCAGCCGCCTGCCGTCGGGGCTGTAGTTCACCGCGTAGACCGCGCCGGCGTGGGCGGTCAGCACGTTGGCGTACGGGTTGGCCGGCGTGCTGAGGACCGCGCCGCGCGACTCTGTGCTCGGCCGGAGCCGCTGGGCGGCCAGGGCGAGCTGCGCGGCCAGCGCCGGGTTGCCCGCCCGCAGCGCGACCGACTCGTTGGCGACCTTGCCGGACAGCGCCGCGTTGCGCTGATCGCGGATGTCGCGCTGCCCGCGTACGGCGACCACCACCGCCACCGTGGTCAGCAGCAGCAGCGCCGCCAGCACGGCCACCAGCCGGCGCAGCCGCCGGGTGCCGCGCCGCCGCGCGGCGGCCTCCGCCTCCTGGCGTTCGACGGACGCCGCCAGGAACCGCCTGGCCTGCGGTCCGGGAGCGGCGTGCGGTCCGGCGCCCTCGGCCCAGAGGCGGGCCACGGCCAGCCGCGAGCCGCGGTAGAGCGCGCCGGGGTCGTCCCCTTCCTTCGCCCACCGCGCCGCGGCCTCGGCCAGGTCGCGGCCGACGACCAGCCCCGCCCGGTCGCTCTCCAGCCAGCCGGCCAGCCGGGGCCAGGCGGTGAGCAGGGCCTCATGGCTGATCTGCACCTTGTCGAGGTCGACGGTGATCAGGCGCTCGGCCACGAAGCCGTCGAGCACGTCCTCCGCCTCGGCCGCCACGGCGGGGTCGTGGTCGGCGAGGACCTCGGCGATCGTCATGCTCCTGCGGGTGGCGGCGGTGTCGGACGCCACGTGGACGAGCGTCAGGAACAGCCTCCTGGCCAGCTCCTGGCGGTGCTCGCTCAGGCCCAGGTAGACCTTCTCCGCGCTGTCGGCCACGGCCCTGCCGATGCCGCCGACCTTGCGGTAGTCGGCGATGGTCAGCCGCCTGCCCTGGCTCTCGCGCCACATCGCGTAGAGGGCGTGGGAGACCAGCGGCAGCGTACCGGCCTCGTGCGCCTCGCCGTCGGCGCCTGCCGGGGCGACCTCGCGCAGCAGCAGTTCGACCAGGCCGTTCTCGATCTCTATGCCGGCCTTGCGGGCGGGCTCGACGACGGCGGCGCGCAGTTCGTCCTCGCGCATCGGGCCGACCACGAGCTGGCCGGAGCGCATCGCCGCGAGCAGCTCGGGGTGGCGCATGGCCTGGCCGTAGAAGTCGGCGCGCAGGCCGGCCACGACCACCGTCCGCTCCGCCGCCTCGCTCAGCGCCGCGACGAACCTCGTACGCTCGTCCTGGTCCTCGCAGACCGTGAAGACCTCCTCGAACTGGTCCACGATCAGCACCTCACCCCGCTGCCGCGCCAGCGCGGCCATCGGGTGCGGCCCCGGCGTGAACACGGCGGCGCTCCTGCCCAGCGCGGGGACCACCCCCGCGCGCAGCAGCGAGGACTTGCCCGAGCCCGAGGCGCCCACCACGAGCCGGAGGCCCGGCTCGGTCAGGCGGGCGACGAGCTGCCCGGTCAGCGCCGCACGGCCGAAGAACCACTCGGCGTGCTCGGTCTCGAAAGCCGCCAGCCCCCGGTACGGCTCCGGCCCCGCCGGCCGCCGGCCGGGCGCGCGGCGTACCCGGTGCCAGGCGTTGAGCCACTCTTCCACGGCCGCGTCGTCGCTCACCCCGCACACCCGCAGGACCTCGACCAGCAGGTCGCGGGAGGAGAGGGAGGGCAGGCCGCGCCCGGCGAACCAGTCGCCCAGCGTGCTGGAGGCGATGTCGGCCCCCACCTTGGCCGCCACCTGGCGCACCGACACCCCGGCCGATTCGCGCAGCCGGGTCAACGCCTGGCCGAACTCCTCGCGGGTCGTGATGAGTGCCTGCTCCTGCACGAGCGCCTCCTCAGGCCCGGCTCGCCGTCATGGTAACGGGCTGCGTACGGACTTGTACGGATAATCGCGGACCACTCCCCGGCGCTGGTCGAAGGCGCTGACGTTGATCGACGTACTCGCCCGCTGATCCCTCCCGAGCGGGACAGCCGGCGATCCTGCGGCGCCTGCACCGGGCGCACGCGGCCGGGCGGCCACTGGAGACGGACGGCCTGCTGACGACGTTGATCCTGCTGGAGGCGGCCGACCGGCTGGAGGAGGGCCGGCCGGCCGAGCGCGACGGCGCGGCCCTGCCGTACCGGCTGCTGGGCGGGATCGACGCGCTCTGGGCCGGGCACACCCACGGCAGGCACGGCTCCCGGGCGCAGGGGGCTGGACGTCGAGTTCGTGCGGCAGCGGCTCGCGTACGGCCGGCGCGAATCGGAGGCCTACATCGACCAGGCGAGTCAACGCCGCCTGAGGCTCGTGACACCTTTCTTGCCCGGATCCCATGACCGATGCCCTGGACGGCAATCTCACACTATGCGAATATGTGTTCGATTAACGAAGATCGTCAGCGGGAGCGGGTCCCGTAGTCATGCCGGGTGCTCGACTCTCCCCTTCTCCTCCAGAACGGAGTGCCTGTGCGCCCACCAACCTCTGCCCGTGCTCCCCTGTCCCGCCGATTAGTCGCCTGGGCCGGGACCCTGCTCCTGACGGCGGCCCTGCTCGTCACCCAGGCGCCCGTCGCCGCGACCGCCGCGGCCGCCGCGACCGTCACCGACCTCGGCGTCGCCGGGAAGGGCGGAGACGTGGTCGCGCGCAGCAGCAAGGTCTTCGTCGCCGCCGGCGACCAGATCGTGGTCACGTCCATCGACGGCAAGGTCATCAACACGATCCCCGGCCTGTCCGGTGCTGTCGCCCTGGCCTCGCCGGAGACCGGCAGGAAGGTGTACGCGGCGCTACGCGATTCGCATGAAGTGATCGAGATCGACACCACCACGCTCGCCATCACCAAGCGCATCGACCTCACCGCGTACCCGTGCCCGTCGAGCCTGGCGCAGTCGTACGATCGGCTGTGGATCGGATTCGGTTGCGGCGAAGCGGGAGGGGGAGGCGTTCTCGGCCTCATTCCGGCGGCGGCGACACCCACCCCCGTCCGGGTCGGGCCGGCCACGACCCGGGCTCCGCTCGTCGCCGTCGCCGGGAGCACGCTGGTGGCCGGGGAGCCGGGAGTCAGCCCCGCCACAGTCAAGGTGTACGACATCAGCACCACGCCTGCCACTTCGCGCGGCGAGATCCGCGGCGACGCGAACGGGCTGCCGGCCCTGCGGGATCTCGCACTCGCCGAGTACGGGTCGGCGGCGCTGTCGGCGTTGGACGGTACCCGCCGGTTCGACGCCTGGGACACGACAGCCCTGACGCGGGGCCGCGCCTACGACAGCAGCGGATTCGGCGAGCACGGTCTCCCCACCGCTGTCGCGGCCAGCCCGGACGGCGCCTACGTCGTGGGCGGCTGGAACTCCTCCGCGGGCGACGCGGCGGAGCTCGTGGTGTACGACGCGACCAACGCGGAGGTCATCTACACAGCCGCCCACCAGGGGAAGGCGGTGGTGGCGGGCAGCATCGAGTTCTACGGCACACTCACCTTCGCGGTTCTGAAAGAGCCCGGCACCGGGCGGATGCACCTCTGGCGGCTGCCGCCCTCGCCCTACCACTCCTCCACGCTGACCTTGACGGCTCCCTCCAAGGTGACCGCGCTCAAGCAGTCGACCCTCAGCGGACGACTCACGCTGAGCAGCGGACTGCCACCCGGCGTACAGACGCTCGAACTGTACCGCTGGCTCCCCGACGGCACCTCCAGGCCGTTCCAGGAGATCACCACGGCGGCGGACGGGACCTACCGATTCACCGACGCCCCGCCGTCCATCGGGGCGTTCAAGTATCAGGTGTACTGGCCGGGCAACTCATGGTTCCGGGGTAGCGGCTCCTCGGTGACCGTCACGGCGGCCTTGTACGAGCCGACGCTCACCGTGACCGGACCGGCGACGGGCAACGTCGGCGAGCGACTCGAATTCAGCGGGACCTTCGGCGCCGACGGCATCACCTTCCCGCGGACGATCGTCACCGTCTCGCGCAAGGTCGTCAGCCCGGATGGCACCGTCACCTCGAAGGGCCTGGTGAAGCTGGCCCCCGCCGCCGACGGGTCGTTCAGCTTCTCCGATACGCCGACCACGGCCGGCGAACACACGTACACCGTCAACTTGCTCGGCAACTCGACCATCGAGTCAGCGAGCACCACCCACGTGGTCACCGTCCTCCAGCCGCCCGCGTAGCATCCCGACGCCCGGGTGACGGCGACCCGGCTCGCCGTCACCCATGCTTGCCCACGCCAAGGGACTACAGATCGCCAAGACAGCCATGGTGGAGGTCCGCCTGAGCGTCGGCGGAACGACACCGTCCATCGACTGGATCGCGGCGGCCGCCGACGTGTCCCGCCGCACGGGTGAAGTTCTCACCCGAGCCCTCCTCGCTTACTCACCACAGTCGCTCCCCCCGGGCCGCCGCCTCATCCGGCTGACCGTCGACCCGCCGCTCGATGCCGGTGACAACCGATGCCTTGCCGCCCTGCGAATTGTTGGAGTGCCGCAATTGCTGCGACACTCCGAGGCGGGCTCGATGTGGGCACTGATCGTATGAGGCCGGGAAAGATTCCACCGGCACGTTGAATCCCTGTCGCAAGTTCCTGACCTGCGGATTCGATTGTCCTAATAGCTCTGGACAATGTTTGGATGATTGGACGGGGCAGATCGCTTGCCGGTGCCGGGCATTGGCGGTCAGAGTGGTGCCGTTCCCGGCGACAGTGTTCGGTATCGACGCCATTGGCAGGTGTTCGGATATTCCGCTGAATCTCTGTGCGCGGTTGATCGGGGACTCCCGAGTCGGAAAGTGCAGAGGATTTCTTTGAAAGGAGATCCGATGATCGGACGAAAAGGGATTACAGGAGCGGCTCTCGTCGTCGGGTTGACGGCCGGGCTCATGGCGGGGTCGTCCGCGTCGGCGCAGACGGGGCTGGGCGTCACCGCCGCCTCGGACAGCTCGGCCGTCCTGGCGCCGGGCTGGTCGGCGAAGTCCTACCTGGGGATCGGGTACCACGACCGCTGCAAGGGCTGGCAGCGGATAAAGACCCCGTACAGGACAGGCGCCTACATCACGACCAGCAGGCAGGTCCACTGCGAGAAGGGCGAGTGGGGCCGCCGGGCCGTGGTCAAGACGAGCCTCCAGCAGTATCGCGGGCTCGGTTTCTGGCGGACGAAGGCCACCTCGGAGGTGAAGAAGGGAAGGGCGGCGTTCACCGTGACGACGACCCCTTCGTGGAAGTGCTCCGGCGGCAGTCAGCTCTACCGCAACCAGACGAAGGTGCATCTCTACTCTGTCCTGCGCGGCAGCGAAGTGGCCACCCTGTACAAGCGGTCGCAGGAGCGCCGGATCCGGTGTTGATCCCGAGCTGGGACGGGGACACAGCTCGGCCGGACTTCGGCCCTTGGCGCTCGCGCGAGCGCCAAGGGCGTTCTCTTCCGAAGGAGGGAGCGGCGGATGAGATCGCGTGAGAGCAGGCATGTCCCGGCGTGGCGCGTGATCGTCGGCGGGGTCGTGCCGGCCCTTGCCATGGTGCTGTGGGCAACGGTCTCGGTGGCGGAGGAGGAACCGTACGAGGACGTCAAAAGGCAATACATCGCCGCCGTGGACGCGGTGTGTGAGGAAGCGTCCCGGCAGTCGGATCTCCGCGAGGAGCCACCTGCGAACCTGCCCGAGGAGGTGGACGAGCTGCGCCGCGCGTCGGAGTCGATGACCGGCACCATCGCCGCGATAGAAGCGATCGCGCCGCCCGATGGTGACGTCCCGCAGGTGCGGAACAGGTTCTTCGTGCCCGCCAGGGCGCTGGCCGCGAGCCTGCGCGAGCTCAGCGGACGCGCGGAGGCGGCGATGCGCGCGGGCAGGGAGGGCGAGGCGAAGAAGGCGGTGGAACAGTCCTTGGAACCGGACGAGAACGAGAAGGCATTGCGATCCTTCGCGGCGGGGTACGGCTTCCGGGCATGCGCGGGTGAATGACCGAGGCGTCCAAGCAACCCGCAGATTTCCGGACTTATTCGGACAATTCAGGTAATCTCATTTGCTCTCAGGCGTCACAGGCCATGCCGGGTCGTCGGCACGGCCGGATGACGGCGCCGGATAGGGCAGGTGAAGATGCCGGAATTACCGGGGACGTCAGGCTCGCAGGGAGACGAGCCTGACCCGCAGTGGACGGGCAGAGGAGCTCGGCCCGGGCGAAAGCCGGTCCGGCCTGAACCGGCCGCGGGCCCGGTGGCGGCCCTCGCGTACCGCCTGTGGGAGCTCAAGGCGGAGGCGGGCGACCCGTCCTTCGCGGAGATGTCGACCCGTATGGGCGCGGCGGCCTCGAAGTCCTCGCTGGCAGCCGCCGCCCGGGGGCAGGTCCTGCCGACCTGGGAGACGACGTGGGAGTTCGTCCGGGTCCTCGCCGTCGACCGGTTGAGGCAGGACGCCGAGGAGGCCAGGCGCGAGTGGCGAGCCCACTGGGAGCGGGCCGCGAGCGCCGCCGCACGTAGCGAGACCACCGAGGGCCGTACGGGTCACGACGAGACCCGCGCCGGACCCGCCGAGGCCCGTGCCGGGCGCATCGAGACAGAGGTCCGTATGGCGGAGCATCCCGAACGCCGAACCCGACCTCCCCTTGCCAGGAGGCCGGCCATGATCGCGGCGGTCGCGACCGCCGCTGCCGCCGCCGGTGCCGCCCTCTTCACCTGGTTCTCCCCGCTCTCCGGAAAGGACGAGCCCACCGCGCCGAACACCCCGGCACGGGCCGCCTCCCCCTACGACGATTCCGCCTTCGAACAGGACGTCACCCATCCGGACGGCACGGTGGTGAAAACGGGGACGGAGTTCACGAAGATCTGGCGGATCAGGAACACCGGCACCATCCCGTGGCGGGGACGCTTTCTCACCCGGCTGAACGACACCCCGTGCCGCGCCCCCAAACGGGTCGAGATAAGCCCGGTCCAGCCGGGCGAGCCCGTCGACATCGCGGTACGCGTCCGCGCATCGGACTCCCCCGGCAGATGCAAGATCTACTGGAAGATGACCGACGAGACCGGGACCCAGTTGCTGTCCGCCAAGAAGCCGATCTTCCTGGACGTGGTGGTCGGCTGATCAGCTCTCGAAGCGTGTCTTGGAACCTGCTGACGTAAAGGGCTGGTCCGATCTTGTTGATGTAACCCTGGTGAGCGGCCGGCAGCTGCAGGACCTTGCCGCGCCGGTCGGGCTGGTCAGGACCGGTAGCGGTGGCGGGTCGCTCCAGCGGCCCTGGGGTGGCCGGCCTGCCAGTTCGCGCGTGAGGCGGCAGGTCATCCGGTGCACGGTGGCCCACCAGATCATGACCTCGTGGTGTCCGGGCTTGCGTTCATGGATGCGCACCATCACGATCTTGCACCGACGCTGCGGGTGCCGATTATTCAACCGGCCAGGTCAGGCGGCATCCTGAGAGCACGATGCGGCCGGTGCTCGCCGTAGAAGGTCCGCAGCGCGTGAAGAAGATGGCGCTCGTTCCGGATCAAGGTCCGGTCCAGCAGGGACCTGGCTGTGGTGCCCACATCCTCTAGTCCATGACAAGGTTACGGCGGGTGGCATGCTCGATGACCGCCAGAACGTACGGGCGAGCGCCGATGAGAGTACGGACCTCGAAGAAGTCGCATGCCGGCAAGACACCTGCCTGGCTGCGCAGGAACGCGGCCCAGGTCGTAGCCGTCCGCTCGGGAGTCGCGACCTTGATACCAAGCGCGGCCGGCTCACCGTGAATGCGCCGGTAACCCCATGAGCCGTTCTCCCGTGCCAGCCGCAACACCAGCAATCAAATGGCCGGGACGGTACGCGGACGTCCGCGCCGGCGAGGCGAACCGGCTCCGGCATGACGGCGCCGCAGCAGATCGCGGTGCCGGCGCAGGACGGTGTCCGGGCAGACCAGCAGCACAAGGCGCCGAAGCTTGTCCTTCGGCAGGCGGTGAAGCAGCCCAGCAAGGAGCCGATCAACTCGCATGGCCGCCCGCCGGTCTCCGGAGTCCTGCCCGTCGCCGATCTCCAAGCGCTCCTGCGGTACGACCCGACCGGCTCACACGGCGTCCCGATCAAGCCTGACCGGCCAGGCTGACGGACGATCCGGTCACGCCCATCGCACCATCCCTTTTCTGAAGGAATCAGTGACCGTCTGGCCTGGTCGACGCCGGAGCCTTTCACGACGTCGGCCGCCGCAGCCGGCGCCACCTCGCGCATCCAGCTCCTGACCAGCGTGCTTCTCGCGCCCCTGCACGCCAACCATGCACTGTTCGCCAAGGCCTTCGCCACCCTGGACCAGTTCGCCGGGCCCGGCCGCCTGCGGCTGAGGCTCGCCCCGCCCCGTGGCACTCGGTGATGTACGCGCTCGGACCCGATGGCATCGGCGCTTACTACGCCCGGCGACGAGTACGCGCAATACGGCATCTCCATCGCCTACACCGAACCAGAACAGCTCACCGCCGCGATCGTCGCCTTCGACCAGATCGGCTGTGACGAACTGATCTTCATGGGCAACGATCCCGACCCCGCACAGGTGGACCTCCGTGCCGACGTGATCAGCCTCTGGTGCGGTGACCACGAACCTTCACCGGTCCGACGCGGGGAGAACCCGCCCCAGGACGTCTGCCCGGCTTGTCGAGCGCCTTCGATCGTAAACATGGGGGCCACGGGCCCAGCCGTGGCCCCCATGCCCGCTACCTACGATGCCTCTATCGCTCGTAACGCCGGCGCCTGGCGGACGCCACCGGCGTTGCTCGTCCGGCCCAGGCGCAAGGCCCGCCACGCGGGGGCCACCGATCCAGGTCTTCCTCGATCCCTCCGCAGGGGCTTTCGCGGGGAAGGTCAGGAGCCGACGTTCCAGTAGGTGCAGTGCCAGGAGCCGCGCGTCTTGACGCAGGCGCGGAAGCTCCGGTAGCCGCCCGGGTCGTCGATGGCCCACGTCTGGGCGCCGGTGCGGCCTCGGTGGACCGTACCGTGGCAGGCGTGGTAGGTGCGGCCCTTGGTGTCGGACCAGTCGAGCGAGACCTTGTCGCCCGGGCGCAGGCCGTAGCCCTTGACGAAGTAGATGTCGCGTCCGCCGTAGGCGTTGGCCTTCATGAAGAGCCTGACGTTGTAGCCGCTGACGCGGTCGACCTGCCGACCGGAGCGCGGGGTGTCGATGTGAGGTCCGCAGGAGTAGTTGATCGGGCCCGCCGCTGCCTGGGCGGGTACGCTCGCCACCGCCAGGCCACCCGCCAGCACCGCAGCCCCCACCAACACCTTCATCGTAGAGATCATGGTGTCCCTCCCCTGATCCGAAGTTGATGATCGAAAGGTAGGGGAGCGCGTGTTGAGGAACCGTTGAGATCTTGCTCAGTCGCGGCCGACCCTGGCCTACCGCCGCGGCTGAAACCGGCACCTTGGACCCTCGCACGCACACCACGGAGGTGACCGGAAACGATCAACGGGTCGGGTGAGGGTTTCAGGCCGCGGATTTGAGAGGTCGGCCGCCCCAGCGGATGCCCTTCGGATGCGGATGCGGGCGCGTTCGCGGCGTTGGGCGGCCAGCACGGCGGGATGGCGAGCGTGGGTGTCGCGCCAGGCCAGGTAGGCGTGAACAGCAGTCGGATCTTGTGCTGGGTGTCATCCCCGTTTCGGCCCGTCAGGCTCGTGGACGTGATCGAGGGCGCCCGGGAGCGGCGCCCCCTGTCCGGTGCTGACCTGATCGTGGATGAAGGGCAGGTAGGCCCCCAAGAACGCACCGTCTTCCAGCAGTTCTCCGAGTTGTCCCGGTTCGAATTCCGGCGAAACGAGCGGGACCTCACGGTTCAGGGCGCGGGGGCCGACGAGCACCAAGATCCTTCCACGGGCGCCCGCTGCCGGCAGAGCTTCAGCCCAAGCCGTCGGGAGATCGAGCGCTCCCAGGTAGAGGTGGCCGGGCGGCTCATCTTCCTCGAACGGTTCGGCGACCCGTAGGGCCACCCAGTTCGGAACGAGGCTGCTCTGATACCCCTGCACGAGCCGCACCGACCAGCCAGGTTTGACGGTTGCCTCCGTGAAGCGTTCGCCGAATCCGGCGGGGAGCCAGAAAACTCGCTCCAGCTCCGACAGCCACGGTGCCGTACCACGACCACGATCCTCGGCCACCGCGACGGTGATGAACAGGGCCGGTTCTGGGGCGCCTTGCGGGTCGAGGCCGAAATCGGGCGGCAGCATGACCGGCCGGGGAGTGATGGCGAACGTGCCTTCCGACAGAGACTGGTCGCGCAGACACATCGTTGTATGAGCAGGCGCGCGCGAGATGTCTCTCCGGTTCACCCAGAGCAGCTGGGACGGCGCGCAGCGGGCGTGGTTGCGTCGGAGCTCGAGCAGCTTGGTCGCTGGGCTGAGGTCGGGGTCGTAGCTGGTGACGACGATTTGTACGGTGATGTCCTCGGCGCTGGCGTCACTGGGGTCCCCGCACGTGTAGCACTCGGATACCCCGTTGCGCATAGAAGCGAGCAAGAACTCTTTGTCCTCGGCCTCCTCGTGCGGGACACCCCGCCGCCCCTCCCCCGCGAGAAATCGATCCACGTCATCGGCGAAGATGTAGCGTCGGCCATCACGAATGGCGGTGAGGGCCTCCTGGTACTTCTCGCCCGTACGCTTGACACGGTCCCGGACCTCGCGGCCGAGATCTCGGTTGTCGTGCGGCATGTCTCATTCCAGTCCGGCGGCTGGCCGTCCACGCCTGACCCCGCCTGGTTGAGATCCGCAGACGCGCGTTGGCGCCAAACTCAAGGGACGGAGATAATCGCTCGTCGTCATCGCCACTACCCTGGGGTGGTGTGTCGCCCCCGCGTGGAGGGGCGGCCCAGAGTCCCCGCGTACCGGGGGCTGGAGCGCCAGCACCTGCACCCTACACCAGCGGCGAGCGCTCAGAGAGCGGCCTCGCTAGGGTCATGAAGCGTACCCGGCCTGACAGGCGATTGGGATCGCGATCACTCCTGTTCCACCAGCCGCGCCACGGATGACGACTCGACGAACTGGTGCGCTTCGACCTATCCGGTCCGGCCTCCACCGAGATGGCTGTCCATCATGGCGTCCTGTCGGTCCACAACACGGATCCCTCGGATAACACTCGCCATCCCAGGAAATCAGCTCAGATTCTCTTGATGTGCCGTCGGCTAAACCTGCGACTGCGTGCCAACACCAAGAAGGCGTACACGATCGCGCTGCGCGCTCTCGCCCGCGAACTCGGTGCGCGGTCCCGCTGACGGGCCTGGAGGGCGAGACCGGTGCCCGCCGGCCACGCCGACGTCGTCGCGCGGGCGCGTCCTCGTCCATTCCTGACCGTCAAGCGCATCCCAAGTTGACGACAAGAGCATCGCGGCATCATCGATCATTACCGACGTCGAAGGAGGGCTTGAACGTGAATTCCCATGCATTCGACCTGCTGTGCCGTGCCGTCGAGGAGACGGACGCGGGCCGCGCCGACACGGCGGGGCGCTGGCTGGAAAAGCTCCGCAGTGTGATCAACCCCGAGAAAGCAGGCGGCGACGACTTCCTCTATCTGCTTTATCACGACGCCTTGGCCGCCCGGCATGGAACGTGCCAAGACGAGCGGGACAATCTCTATCTCCGCAGCTTCGAGCGTCCGCAGATCCAGCTGTTCGACCTGGTGGCCGCACACCTGCCGATCGTGAATCTGGCAGGTCGCATCGGCGGAGCGCTCCTCGCCGGGCATCTCGCCGGTCAGGACGAGGCCACCATGCTGTCGGTGGGGATCGGCTCAGGCGGCCAGGAGGCGGCGGTGCTGCGGACGCTCGCGGACCGCGATCAGGCACCCGGACGGCTGACGGTCATCGGGGTGGACCCCGCGTCGGCCAGCCTCCGCCAGGCCGAACAAGCCATCCGCGACACCGGTGTCACGCTGGACTTCCACGGAGTGCCCCGACTCGCCGAACACATGACCGGCGAGGACTGGGACCTGGTACGCCGTGCGCCACGTCCGCTGGTCATGAACGCCGCGTTCGCGCTGCACCACCTCCGAGACGGTACGTCCGGCGTGGACGAGCGGAACACGTTCTTCGAAAGCCTGCGCGCGGCCGAACCGGACGTCGTGGTGCTGTGCGAGCCGGACTCCGACCATCATCGGGTGTCGCTCCCCGAGCGTTTCCACAACTCGTGGGAGCACTTCCACGCCGTCTTCCGGCTGATAGACGCGCTGGAGGTGACGGCCGCCGACCGCAACGCGATGAAGCTGTTCTTCCGCCGCGAGGTGGCCGACATCGTCGGCACAGCCGACGACAAGGAGCGCTACGAACGTCACGAGCCGACCGCCACCTGGCTCGCCCGGCTGCGTGAGGCCGGGTTCCACCCGATGCCGGCGCCCCCGTCCGCGGTGCCGGAAGCCGCTACTCCCGCCGCCATCCGTCAGGATCCGGACAGCGTGCGCATCGGATTCGAGGGCGAGTCACTCGTCTCCGTCCTGTACGCGGTGCCCGCGCGGACGTAGCCGGCGACCTCGCGGGAACCGTGCCCAGGCCAGGCGTGCTGGTGATGATCGCAGCTTGCTCGTGGCGGGCGCATAGGACAGCCAGCTCTTCCTCGAGCGCATCGATGACGCTGCTCATGGCCTTAATGACACTCCGAAGGAATGCTCTACCTCCTCGGGTTGACGGAGTTGCTGTTGGCGGAGTTGGGTGGTCAGGCGCTGAGGCAGACCGGCGTCGATTCGTCGACCGGCCCTGCGCAACGATGCCTCTACCCGCCCCGGCGGTCAGCTTGGCCGCGCTTCGCGGGTCGGGTACGGCCCGAAGCACCGCCAGGGCTGTCCGGTGGGCCAGAACGGGGAACGCGGTCAGCGCGGCCGGATAGTACTCACGCAACAGCGAGCGCAGCCGGTTGACCGTCTGCTGACGGGCCCAGATGGCCTCTTGATGTCGCCGAGCGACCGCCTTGATCCCGCGTACCAGCGTGCTGGCGGCAGACATGCGCCTTCTGCCCGCACTCGCTGTGTGCGGTTGTGTTCGTGTGGCGATCGAGCAGGTGGCTTTCCATCGGGGTGTTCGCGCTGGGGGCCGTCGCTCGTGTTGCGTTTCCGAGTAGGTCATGTGATGCAGATCACTGGCTTGGGGTGCTCGTAGAGCAGATTGTCGGTGGTGCCTGCGATCGTGTCCTGCGTGGGCGAGCTGGTCGAGCGGGTGGATGAACGGGACCGCGTGCTGGGGGTCGCGGACCGGGCAGAGGCGGAGCGTCGGCGATGGATGCATCGGATCGCGACGACGATCTGTCGCGATCCGATGCGGCGGATCCTCGTGCTGCGCCGAGCTGAACAGCTCACTCGCTTTCCCGGCCACTATGACGTGATGGTCGGCGGTGCCGTGGACGTGGGCGAGTCGTATGAGGACGCGGCGGCCCGCGAGCTGTTCGAGGAGCTGGGTGCCGACGTCCCGGTGCGTTTCATGTTCAAGTTCCTGTGCCGGGATGGGGTCAGTCCTGTCTGGTTCGGGGTGCATGAGGCCGTGATCATCGAGCCATTGGTTCCGGACCCGTCCGAGATCGCTTGGCATGCCTGGCTCACAGAGCTCGAACTGCGGGAGGCCGTTGATCGATGGCCTTTCGTTCCCGGTGGGCGAGAGGCGTTGCGCCGATATTTGATATCCGGGAACGAGGGCCGGCCGGCGGCTGGCTGATCGGCGGCATCATGTCGAGTGGGTGGCTCAGCTGCATGGCCCGATGCCCATAGTCCGGGCTGGCAGCCGACGTACTCGGGTGTCGCGGTCGTGCTGGCGGCGGAGTTGGAGGATCTCTTCGTGTTGAACAGCGAGGCGCGAGAGCGCTTCGTTGCGGAAGTCCGTTAGTTCTTCGACCGTCTGACCTTGGTGGGCGAGACGGTCTTCGAGTGCGGCGATCTCAGCTATGAGTCGGTTGATCGGGGCGTCGCGGGGTCGGGAGTCTCTCCGGCTTCGCGAATGACGGCGAGCCGTGTTTCGAATTCTTCGCGCAGGTGGACGTAGGGGCGGGTGCCGTAGAAGGCGGTGCGGTCAACGCCGGATTCACGGGCGAGGGTCTTGATGTCGCATCGTCCGCCGGGTGGCAGGTCGCCGAGGAGGAGCGGGTCCATGACGGCCCGGATCCGGGTTTCGTTGTGGTGGCGTTGCTGGGGAGTAAGTCTCACGGGTGTGCTCCGGCAGCGGTGTCGATCGCGGCGATGACGCGTCTTGCGCGGTCGTGTTCGGGCTTTCAGGCGGGTGCGTTCGGTTCGGCGGGTCGGGCCGAGTTCGCCGAGGAATGCCTTGCTCCGGTCGGCGTGGTCGGCCGCGCGTGCACCCGGGGTGCGCCGTAACTGCCCCGCGAGCGCGCGTGCACCTCGGCGACGCGCTCGGCCGGCTCGGCGTCGCGCACGGCACGCGGCCCAGGCATCCCGCTGCGGCGGGCATAGAAGGCGGCACGGGAGACTCCCAGCAGTTCACACGCCAGCTTGACGCTATGGCCGCCCTGTTTCTCCGCCACGATGAACAGGTGCACGATCACCGGTCTCCCTCACCAAGAAAGACGTCGCTCGCTTGAGCACGTCGACGTCCTGGCGAGGACGCCGGTTCTCCCGCCGCAATGCCTCCAACTCCTGCCGCTCGCTGCTGATCGGTCAGCGATGAGGCGTCGCAGTGCCGTCTGGGCCCGTGGGCCCCAGGGGGCCTTGCCGCATGGCCGGCCGTGGACACCGGCATCGCCCGACGTGGAGGCCGACGAGAGCACGGATCACGGCCCATCCGCGGGCACGGCGCAGGGTTACGGCGTCGGGGGCGGGCCAGTGAGCGCCGTAGAAGCCGTCGGCGGTGCCGTCCGGCAGCAGAGTCGAGGCGGCGGCGAGGTCTACGGCCGGGTCGCCGGCAAACACGCCGCCGAGTCCATCACGCCGCAGCTGGTGCCGTCCGCAGTGAGGATGTTGGCCGGATACAGGTCGCCGTGGAGTCGGACGCGGCGTCGGCTCAGACCGCGCGGACGGTGTCTGGGCCGGGGATCAGCTCCAGCTCAGCGGCTTCGGTGAGCTGCTTGGTGAAACCCCTCAGAGCAGTCGGCCAGCGACCCTTCGCGGCCAGAGCGGCCGGCGGGCGCCTGCAGGGGCGGGTTGGTGAAGAGCCCGCAGGAAAGCGGCCAGGACATCGGCGGCTTCTGCGGCGCGCGTGATGGGGGACGCGGTCGGCAGGCGTGCCCGGCACCCAGGTGGTGACGATCCAGGGTCGTGGAGATAGGGCGGAGGGCTCACCGAGGTGCTGCGTGTCGGCGTACCGGCAGAGGAAGGCGCGGGGCGAGGGCGGGCAACGAACGAATCACCGGCGAGGAAGACGAGCGAGCGTGGCCGAACAGCGTCTGGATGCCCTCGACCCCGACCACCTCACTGGTTGCTCCGGTATTCCCCGAGGCCGTACTGGCTAGGGGCACATCGTGAACGGTTCGATGCCAGGAAGGTGGCGGGACCATTCACCGGCGGTGAGCGTACGACCGGCGCGCACGCACAGGGTCGCGGCCACGTGCCGCTCGTCCACGTCGAACACACGGATCGTGCCGTCAGGGGCGGCAGTGTGAAGTTTCGTACCGTCCGCGGAGAACGCCACCCACCCGCCGTCGGCGCCGTCCGCCGCCTGCTTGCCGTCGAAGACGACGCCAAGCGGTCGCCGGCTCGGCACGTCCCACAGACGTACGCGCGAGCCCTGCTCGTACGTCGCGATCGTGCGCCCATCAGGCGACCAGGCCAGCATGGTGGCCTCGCTGCCCGGCACCGCGGGGAACTCGGCGATTCTGGTCCTGACGTCGCCGTCCCACAGGGTGAGTCGGCCGGGCCCGGAGAAGGCCACCTGCCGGCCGTCCGGGCTGAAGGCGAAGGCGCCGGCGAGCTGCCCGGTGCCCTGTTCGGGAGGCCGGGTGGCGCCCTTCTCCGGATCGATGAGCTGGAGCGGGTTTCCGGTCACGAGCAGCCGTCCGTCGGGGCGGAAGGCGAGGTCGTTCGCGCCCGTTCCGGTCTGCGCTCGTCGAGATCCGCGTTCGAGGTCCCACAGTTCGACGCGACCGTGCTCCCCGTAGCGCGACACGGCCAACGTGCGTCCGTCCGGACTGAACGCCAGCGCCCGGGCGCCCTGCTCGACGCCGCCCCCCAGCTTGAGCCGGGCCGACACTTTGTACCCGGGCAGATCCACGATGTGGACCGTGTCGTCGGCGGCCAGGGCGAGCCGGCGGCCATCGGGACTGAAGGCGGTCGCGCCGCCACCGCCCGACCGGCTGATCAGTTTCATCAAAGCGCGGCCCGTCACCGCGTCCCTGACCTCTATCCGGTCCTCCCAGATCGCGGCCAGCACGCGCGTGGAGGGGTCCAGCCGTACGTTCCCGCTCTCGCTGCCGCCGCCGATCGGCGGGTCGAACACCATCGAGACGTCCTCGGTGTGGACGGCGCCGTGTTCGTCCAGATAGCGGACGGCCCGGTCTGCGAGGTCGAAGCGGAGCCCGCCGACGAAGGCGGGCATGGCCTGGCTGTATGCCGTGTCATAGTTGGAGCGCCGCTGAAAGGTCAGCTGCTCCCGGCCGCCCCAGTGGGCGATGAAAGCGTCGCCGAAGACGAAACCGGCCTCCGGGCCTACCCGGTCCTGGCCCATCACCTCCTCACCGGACGGCACCTCGAACATACGGATCCTGCTCGTCTCCTTCGAATTCACCAGCTCCGTGGTCATCATCATCTTGCCGTCGTCGCTGAAGGTGGTCTGGTTGATGACGCCCTTGTCCCGCTCGAGCGACGGGATCGGCGTCCTCTTGCCCCGGCGCAGGTCCCACAACTCCGCGTCATGGCCCTTCACCACGTAGCCGAAACGGCCGTCCCGGCTGATCGCGTTGAGCGCGGCTCCCGAGGGAGCGGTGAGCCGCTTGCGCTTGGCGACGTCCCACCATTCGGGCAAAGCTTTCGCTCCCCAGGGGATGGCGAGGTAGCGCCCGGAGCCGTCGAAGCTCAACGTGCCGCCGCCCGATCGCCTGCCTTGACGGGCGATGGGGGCGCCGAGCGGTCTTCCGGTGCGCGTGTCCCACAGCCGTACCCCCTCGTGGTCGAGGAGGGCCAGGGTGTGCCCGTCGGGGGCGAGCGCGGCTTGGGACACCTCCGCGCTCACCCCGGACAGCACGCCGATCCGGCGTCGGCCGGTGACGTCCCAGATCCTGGCCGTGCCGCCGTCCACGGACACGAGCACGCGGCCGTCCTGGCTGAGGTTCTGCACGGTCGCGGCCCTGTAGTCGGGGTCGAGGAAGACGGAGGCCGTGCTCTGAGAGAGCGAGTCGTAGAGCGCGCCGCGGGTCTCGGGCAGCCCCGGCCTCAACCGCCAGCCGGCCACGCTCAGCAGCTTCGCGACCTGAGGATCGCTCTGCCGCAGGTCGGCGGCCCGCAACGCGAGCTCCCGCGCCAGCGCGTCGTCGCTCTGGCGGCTCGACTGTCTGCGCAGGTACTCCGCGGTGCCGAGCCCGCCGAGCGCGACCACGAGCAGTACGGCCAGGGCCGCCGCGACCAGACGGCGTCTCCTCGCCCTCGTACGGGCCAGGCTCACCGCCTCGCCGAGGAACTCGCGTTCGCGCCGTCCCAGCGTGAGGTCCTTGTGCGCGGCGGCGGCCCACTGCAGCGTCCCGTCGAGTGCCGAGCCGTGCAGCAGGTCGGCCGGTCTTCTGCCGTGCTCGTTCCACAGCGCGGCCGCCTCGGCGAGTCGCCGGTGGACGGGCAGCCCCTCGCGGTTGCCCGCCACCCAGTCGCGCAGCCGCGGCCAGGCGTGCAGGAGGCCGGGCGTGGCCAGTTCGTACGCGGCACCGGACCGCGTGACCAGGCCCGCGGCGCCGAACACGGTGAGCATCGCGTCCACGGCCTGCGAGTCCGGCAGTTCGTCCCTGCCGACGGGCCGGAGTTCGTCGCCGTCGATCATCCGCAGGAACACCTCGGGCGCGGTCGCACGCTCGGCCTCGGTCAGCTCGCCGTAGAGCTCCTCCGCGATCGCGCCCAGGTCGGGCTCGGGCCGTCCGGTCAGGGCACCCGCCTGCGTATGGCCGCGTTCGAGCAGGTCATCGCCGCGGCGGAGCGGCGCCTCGCCGCCATGGCCCAGCAGCCGCAGCAGCACCTCCCCGGCAGCCGGCCGCTCCGTGGGATCCCGGGCGAGCGCTGCGGCCACCAACGCATCCAGGGGCTCGGGCAGGCCGCACACGTCCGGCTCGAACTCCATCACCCGCCCGACGACGGAGACCGGATCCCCCGCCTCGATCACGTCCTTGCCCCGGGCCGCGAACAGCACCACCATCGCCCACGCCCACAGGTCGGCCGCCTCGCTCGCGCCCCGCCCCGAGAACACCTCCGGCGGCATGTATCCGGGCGTGCCCATGATCGGCCCGCTCGTCGTCGGCCCCACCTCACGGGCCACACCGAAATCGATCACGCGGGGCCCGTCCGGCCCCATGATGATGTTGTCCGGCTTGAGATCGCGATGCACGATCCCGCCCTGGTGGATGGCGGTCAGCGCGGTCGCCACCCCGATCGCCAGCCGGCGCAGCGCGTCCTTCTCGTACGAGCCCGACTCCGCCACCACCCGCCTCAGGCTCGGCCCCGGCACGAACTCGCTGACGATGTACAGCGGCGCCGAATCGACCTGTGCCTCGATCACCTTGGCGGTGCAGAACGAGGCCACCCGCTGGGCCGCCGCCGCCTCCTTCGCGAGTCTGGCGCGTGATTCGGCGCCGTCGTACCTGGAGACCTTGATCGCGACCCGCTCTCCCGCCTCCCCGTAGCCCTCGTAGACGACGCCCTGGCCGCCCGCGCCCAGCCGGCCGGCCAGCCAGTAACGACCCAAACGCCGCGGGTCGGATGGGGTGAGAGGAATCATTGAGCGTGCCATTTCGGGAAATTCCGGATGGGCTGAAGGTCAAGGACATCTGCCGGATGCCGAACATCGGCGTGGAGCCCAAGCACGCCAAGAGCGTACGCATGATCGGCCGGGGCGTCCTCATCTAACCCGAATCAGGCCTCTCCATCCTGCGTCAGCCGCACGCGCTCAATGAACCTTTTTCAGGCTCCGCGGCGGTCCTGGAGGAGAAGTCGCCGCCGTGGTGTTGTTCGCGAACGCCGCCGGCGGCGACACGATGACCAGCGCCATCGCGGATGGAGTCATGGGTGTCGCTACCGTCCGGCGCTGTCACCTGCCCGGCTGGCGTTGGCGTCGATCCTGCAGTTCGGTGAAGGGCTGTCCGACCGGCAGACGGCCGAGGCCAGCGCTGTTCTCGGCCGGGCCATCGGTAAATGTCGGCGTTCGGCAGCAGGTAGCCGCTACCGTGCCTCCATGTTGGATGCGCACGAGCGATTTGTGGCCTCCGGGCCGCTGCGGATTTGGACTGAGCGGTTCGGGGATCCTGGGCTTCCCGCTGTTTTGATGGTCATGGGGTCGGCTGCTCAGGGTGTCAGTTGCCCTGATGCACTGGTTGGCCGGCTGGTTGAGCGTGGGGTTCAGGTGATCCGGTTCGATCATCGGGACACCGGTCGGTCCAGCGTTGTCGACTTCGATGCCCACCCGTACACCATCGGGGACATGGCTCGCGACTGCCTGGCTGTGCTGGACGGTCATGGACTGAGCTCCGCTCATGTGGCTGGGACTTCCATGGGCGGCATGATCGCGCAATGGCTGGGTGTGCACGCGCCGGACCGGGTCCGGTCTTTGACCGTGATGTCCAGCTCGCCGATGGGTCATGATCCGAGTCCGGCGTGGGCACGGGCGCTGGCCGGGGAGCCGGCCGACCCGGATGATCTGCCGCCGCCGTCGCCGGCGTTTCTCGCGCATATGGCCGCCGGGCTGCCGCCGGGGGTGGAGTCCGACGTGGCCTTGTTCCGGGTCTTCAACGGGCCGGTTCGGCCGTTCGACGAGCGGGCCGCCCGGGCGATGCTGGAGTTGGCGCTGTCGCGGGCTACCGACCCGGCGGCCGCGGCCAACCATCACCGGGCCGTGTGGATGGATGCCCCTGACCTGCTCGCCCCGCTGTCGTCGATCACCGCGCCGACCTCGATCGTGCACGGCGACCAGGATCCGGTCTATCCGCTCGTTCACGGCGAGGCCCTGGCTGCCGCGATTCCGGGCGCGGTACTGCGCGTCGTGCCCGGGATGGGCCATGTCATGACGTCACCCGGCCTGCCCGAGGAGGTCGCCGACCTGATCCGGCTGTGACCCGCCTTGCGGGGGGCCGTGCCGATGAACAGCCGCGCGGTCGGCCCCGCGCCAGCCGGGGTCGTGATCGGGTTGACGCCGTCCCACTCGGTCAAAGGGGCGCAGTGCCATCTCCACTCCACCTGTCGCTCGCCCGCACAGCAGGCCGGCAGCGCACTACCGGTATCGCCCTGGCCCCGGCACACCATGGCCACCGCTCCGCCGTACGCGGTGACGTCTGGAGTGAAGAACGAAAGCCAAGGCGCTCGTGGGCGTGCTTCCGGACGGGCTCGCCCTGTCTGAGCGCGTGACTTTCCGCTGCGGTGCCGGGCCTGGCGTTCGAGTGTGTCCGAGTGTGTCCGACCTCCTGTTGGACAGCGAGAGCGTAGGTCTTCACTGACGGTGACGCGGCGATCCGCCGCACGGACGAAGGGACTGTCATGATCGACAACGAGCGCACCGAGCCGTACGAGCCCCCGCGGATGCTCGAGATCGGCGAGTTCGGGCAGCTGACCCGCGGCTACGGCATGCTCAACATGGACTGGGCCTACTACTACGCGGGGTAGTGAGGCCACCGTGCCCATCGAGTCCCACGGAGTCCGGTACGGAGCCGGACAGCCGGCACATCCCAGGAGAAAGGCACCACTCATGGTCGACAACGAGCCGTACGAACCCCCGCGGATGCTCGACCTCGGCGAGTTCGGAGAGCTGACCCGCGGCATAGCCGGGCCGCTGATGGACCTGGCCTACTACTACCAGTGAGATGAGGAGTCCGGTGCGCAAGCTGAGCGGCGAGGAGTTCGCGGTGCTGTCCGACAGCGCCGCCGGCGAAGCCCTCGCTGAGGCGCTGCACGGCGCGGTGGTGCTGAGCTACGCGTCCGGCCGTCCCTGTCTGCTGGCCGCCTCGCCCGGCGAGATCGTCCACGCGGAGGCGGGCCACGCGCGGCTGGCGGTGATCGGCACGTGCCCGGTCACCGCCGGTCGGCTCCGGCGGATGGCGGCGCGGCTGCGGTGCCTGGCGGACGCCGACGCGGTGGCCGCGGCGCTGCCCGGCAGTTTCCATCTGGTCGCCGTCGTGGGCGGGCAGGTTCGGGTGCAGGGCACCGCTTCGGGCATGCGGCGGGTGTACTACGCGCGGGCCGGCGGGGCGGTGGTCGCGTCCGGTCGGGCGGCGCTGCCGGCCGCGCTGACGCGGGCGGCGGTGGACGAGCAGGCTCTGGCGATGCGGTTGCTGATGGCGGTTCCGCCGGCGCTGGCCGAGCCGCTGTGGGAAGGGGTCGCCATGGTGCCGCCCGGTGAGGCGGCGCACATCGACGCGGACGGGGTGCGGCTGCGCGCCTGGTGGCGGGCGCCGGCGCCGGAGGTAGCGCTGGAGGAGGGCGCTCCCGTGGTGAGGGCGGCCCTTGAGGAGGCCGTGGCCGCCCGGATCGGCGAGGGCGCGGTGGTGGCCAGCGATCTGTCCGGCGGTCTCGATTCCACGCCGGTCAGCTTCCTGGCCGCCGCGGCGGCCAGGAAGCGGTCGGCGAAGCTGATCACGTTCCTGCTGGCCATCGACGATCCCGAGCATGACGACCCGGAGTGGGCGACCCGGGCGCGGGCGCACCTCCCGGGCGAGCACGGGGTGGCCCGGCCCGGTGAGGTGCCCAAGTGGTTCGCCGGGGCGGCCGAGGCCGTTTCCGGGCTGGACGAGCCCACGCGGTGGCTGCGCGCGCTGGCCCGCGAGCTGGCGAGTTCGGCGCTGCTGGCCGGGCGAGGAGCGGCCGTGCGCCTGACCGGGCACGGCGGCGACGAGGTCACGCTGCTGCCCGACTGCTACCTGCACGACCTGGCCCGTCGCCACCCGGCGGCGCTCTGGCCCCACCTGCGCGAGCGGCGGTCCAGGGCCCGATGGCCGCTGTGGGCGTGCGCCCGCGCGCTGGCCGACCGGCGCCCCTATGCCGCCTGGCTGGCGGATCAGGCGCAGACGCTCAGCGCGCCGCTGTCCCGCTTCCGGCCGGACTTCGGATGGGAGCAACCGCTACGCCTGCCTGACTGGACGACCGAGGCTGCGACGGACACGGTCCGCCGGCGGCTCGTCACGTGCTCGGCCGAGCCGTACTCCCCTCTGCGCGCCCAGCACCAGAGCCTGTCGAGCGTCCGTACCATCGCCGCCTCCCTCGACGGCGTGCGGGGCCTGACGGGCCGCGTGGGCGCCCCCATGCACGCCCCCTATCTGGACGACCACGTCGTCGCCGCCTGCCTGGCCGTGCGGCTGGACCAGCGGGCGGTGCCGGGCGCCTACAAGCCGCTCACCCGGGCCGCGATGCGTCCCGTCATGCCGGCCGAATGTTTGGAACGTACCACCAAGGGCGAGTTTTCGGCCGACATCTACCAGGGGCTGCTCCGCCACCGCGACCAGCTCCTGACCCTGCTCGACGGTTCGCTGCTGGTGGAGCGCGGCCTGGCCGACGCCGCCGCCCTGCGCCGGGCCTGCGTGCGCACCCCGGCCGAGGGCGGGCCGGGCGTGATGGCACTCGACGTCTTCATCGCCGCCGAGAACTGGCTACGAGCCCTTCTCGCCTACCCCACCCAGGAGGAGTCGTGTGCGTAAGGCTTCGCCCCGGCGTCACTCTCACCCCGATCGACGAGGTTGCCGTGCTCCTGGACGAGCGCACCGGCCGCTACCGCCAACTGAATGCCACCGCCGCGCTCGTCCTGCGCAGCCTGCTGGCGGGACACGGCCAGGACGAGGCCGCCCGCGACCTCGTCCGGACCCATCCGGCCGCAACGCCCACCGCCGAGGCGGACATCGCCGCGCTCGTCGCGCAGCTGCGCGCCGCGAACCTGATCGTCGAGACCGTCGACCGGGAGCAGCCGCGATGAGCGTGCCCATGGTGCCCGCCGACCGGCCCGCCCTGCCCTGGCGCCGCCGCCCGCCTGCGCTGGCCGCCGTGGCCGCCGCACACCTGATCACCCGCCTGCCGCCGGCCCGCATCCGCGCGGTGCTGGCCTTCGCCCGCCGCGGCGCCGCGCCCGCGAGCGCCGAGCAGGCCAGAGCGGCACGGGACGCGGTGATCGCCGTCAGCCTGTCGTGCGCCGGGGAAGGCTGCCTGCCCCGCTCCATCGCCGCCGCCCTGCTGTGCCGGTTGCGCGGATGCTGGCCCACCTGGTGCACGGGCATACGGGTCCACCCGTTCGGCGCCCATGCCTGGATCGAGGCCGACGGCCAACCCGTCGACGAGCCGCCCCGCCACTACCGGGTCACGATCGCCATCGCCCCGGACAGAGAGCTTCGAAGATGAGGGTCCGATGGCAGGGCCGGAGCGGGCGGCCACCTCGATCGAGGAGATCACTGAATGGACGAGCCGCTGGAAGCGCGGTTCCGGATCGCCTCACCCACGCCGGCGGCGGCCCGGCGTGGCACCGAGGAGTGCAGCTCAGACCGCCGGCCCGACCAGCAGCTCGGCTCGGGTGAGGACGATGCGTCCAGCCGGTGGCATGTGTGAGCCGTCCATCGCCGGTGAGCACCAGAACCGTTCGGGAGGGGAGTCACCGGCGCCGCGGCGGGTGTTTCCCCAGGACGGCACCGAGGGGCGCGGCTGGATCCAGCGGGCAGGGGAAAGAGGCCCTGCGTCCTACATGACGGCGATCATCGTCGACATCTCCATGGTGTCGTGCCTCGCGTGTGCGTGGGCGACTCCGGCGGCAGCGTCCGCGAGCGTCGGCCATCGCCATTCGCTCAGCATGTGGTCGGGCTGGAAGCCCACGGCGGTGAATCGATAGCAGCCCAGCTCGGCGACGTATCCGGCGGTCCCGACCAGCACCTTGCCCTCGAGGTGCACTTGGGCGCCGCGCCGGTCGTAGCGGATCGTGTAGTTGTAGGCGGGCCAGAGCCAGTCCGTGACCCTGACGCCTCGCGCCACGCCTTCCGCGTCCCGCCAAATATGCACGCTCTCCGGCACCCAAGCTCCTTCTGATCTTTGCCTCACCAAGCTAACGAGACAGCTCGGACATAAGTGCCCGAGTACCGGCCGCGCAGGAGCTGACCAGACAGAACTTCAGGTTCGCCGCCGTTCTGCGGGGGCTGGCTACTCGACGACGTCGCACCGTTCCTGCCCCAAAACCGCCGCACCTCCTGGACACGGGGGCCAGGAGGTGCGGGGCTTGTCGTGCTCCTCGGAGGTCAGCTTCGCCGCCACCGCCAGTACGGGTCGCTGCGGGCCCACGGTATGGCGCGGCCCAAGGAGGCGATCTTGGTTGCCGACGGGCCGATCAGGGGCACTTGGCCCGCATGGTGGGGCTGTACCCGTTGCCGCCCCCCATGAGGTGCCCCATCAGGCGGTAGGTGAACGTGGTGCCGCGCTTGCACCCCTTGTACAGAGTCTTCGGCCCCGGGGCGTTGTAGGTCGTGCCCGCGATCTTCTGCCAGCCCCACCAGCGCTTGCGCTGGAGTTGGATGGAGACCCGCGCGGACGACCGGCACCCCGGGGCCCACGAGGTCGCCGCCACGTGTCCCCTGCGCATCTCCGGCTTGTAGACGCGGATCTGGCACGAGGTCGCGGTGGTCGCCGCGGTGACGCCTGCGGGGGCCGCGGCGGCCGTGCCGGACTTCGCCGTGGGGGCCGCCTGGGCAGGGGCTCCGACCGCGAGTCCGGCGGCCACGACCGCGGCACCGAGGATGGTGGTCTTAATCGTTCGCATTGCCTCTCCTTGGTCGTACCGGATGCGGAGAACGTAGCCTCGCGCGTGTTGAGAGGCTGTTGAGAACCTGTTGAGTCCCGACTCGCGCACAAGGACGAGGACCGAACTGAACTTTCGTCCCGGACGTAACGGCCAAGAGCAGGAGTGGACGTAACGGCCAAGAGCAGGGGTGGACGTAACGGCCAAGAGCAGGGGTGGACCAAGGTATCGCCACGGGGCAAGCCTGGCCCGGAGAAGGCTCGACCCCGACAACTGGACCGCGGAAGAACAGTTCGTGCATGACGTGCTGACCGCGCCGCCAGAGACCGTCTACAACGAGTGAGCTCAGGGAGGTCCGTAGCCCTCGGGGGTAGAGTTCCAGTACATGATCGACATTCCGCTCCGGTCAACGACTCCTCCGGGCCCTGCTACCGGAACCCCCGGCCTGACGCTGTACGGAGCGGACATCCCGGCCACGGGTGCGGTGGTGGTGTGCCCCGGCGGCGGTTACGCCAGACTGGCCGAGAACGAGAGCACGGACGTGGCCCGCTGGCTGGTCGCGCTGGGCGTCGACGCCTACGTGCTCCGCTACCGGGTGGCCGGGGGCGAGCCGGGCCGCGAGCCGCTGCATCCAGCTCCCTTGGACGACCTGCGCCAGGCGATGCACGTCGTCCGGGAACGTGGCGCCACGCGGGTCCCGTCATGGGATTTTCCGCCGGCGGCCATCTCGCCGCCGCACTCGCCCAGGCCGGCACGCCGTTCGAGCTCCATGTCTTTCCCGAGGGCAAGCACGGGCTCGGGCTCGCCCAGAGCGAACCGACCGCGTCCGCTTGGCTCGGCCTCTGCGCCACGTGGCTCGCAACCCAAGGCTTCGGCCCGCGTCCCTGATCGCCGGCCGCCCGCAGGGGGGCGGCGGCCTTGTGGTCCTCCTTGGGCCCGATCGCGGGCATATCACTCGAAGATGGCCTCGACCAAGGCATCCCCCGTCTCCGCCCCATCGACCAAACCCTTTGTCGGCAGGCTCCAAGTCGTTCGGGGTGCAGGTACGACGAAGGGTGTCGAGGAGCCCACGCCCACCACCCGGGTGCCGGAGTCGGCGATGCTGCCGTGCCGTGGAACCCATGATCACAGGCCGCCACAGCGGCGCGGCCGTCCTGATCCCATCAGCGCAGGGTGGCCAGCGTGTCGAGGGGGTTGTCCAGGAGGTTGGCGAAGGCGAGTTCGGCGGCACCGGCGAGCGTGGTGTCGTCGCCGAGGGCCGTCACGGCCAGGCGGACACGTTCGCGCGACACCGGCAGGACATGCGCGTCGATCCGGGCACGGACGCGTGACGCGGCGCCCGGGTAGACATCGCGGAGCATCCCGCCGAAGACCACGAGCGCCGGGTTGAACAGGTTGATGAGGTTGACGACGCCGACACCGAGCCAGTCGCCGATGCGGTCGAGGGCGTCCCGCGCGCGGGCGTCGCCGGTCCCGGCGAGTGCGACGACTGACCGGATACCGTCGCGTCCGACGAGTTCGCCGGACCGTCCCGCGTAGTCGAGCAGCGCCTCCTCCCCCACCTCGGCCTCCAGACAGCCGCGCGACCCGCACAGGCAGGGCCGCCCGTCGAACGGGTTGACCAGCATGTGCCCGAGTTCGCAGCCGTAGCCTCCGTCTCCGTCCAGGAGTTTGCCGCCGACGATGATCCCGCCGCCGACGCCGACGTCCCCGTGCAGGTAGATGAGGTTGTCGACGTCGCATCCCGCGCCGCGTACGTGCTCGGCGATCGCACCCAGGTGTGCCTCGTTGCCGACCTCGACGGGAAGCCCGAGACGGAGCCCGGCGGCGAGTTCCGCGCCGAACGCCTGGTCCACCCAGCCGAGGTGCGGCCCGTACCGGACCGTGCCGTCGGCGCGCCTGATCAACCCGCAGTACGACGCGCCCACACCCACGCACAACGCGCCCGGACCGGCCCCGGCGACCAGTTCGCGGCCGAAGGTGGCGAGGACGCCGACGACGTCCTCCAGGTCGACCCCGGCGCGGGTGCGCACGGCCTCGCGGCGGTCGAGGACCCGGCCGCCGAGCCCGACACGGGCCGCGAGCAGCCGGTCCACGGCGACGTCGAACGCGAGCCCGTACAGCGTCCCCTGCTCGGGCATGACGACGATGGACGGCCGCCCAGCGCGACCCCGCCCGATGGGGACGTCCTCGCGGACCAGCCCGGCGGCGGCGAGCTCGGCGGTCAGGTCCATGATGGTGCTGCGGTTGAGGCCCATCCGGCGGCTGAGCGCGGCCCGTGACACGGCCCCGTCCTTATGGACGCGCCGCAGCACCTCACTCAGGTTTCGTTGCCGCATCTGCTCCTGTGTCCGCGCGCCCGCCACCGATCCCGTCATCCCCGCCAGCCTAGGCCGGGGACGGCACTTGTGAACAGCAGGACAGCCATGAGCGCGACCCACTGGTGACAAGCGTTCCGAGGCGAGGAGCTACATCTCAGGAAGGCCAGTTCAAGCTGCATGGATGGGCAGTAACCACAGCGCGGTGAATGTGATGGTGAGGTAGACCAGGCGGAGGAGCACGGGCGACCATCATGCCGCACGCGTCTGCCTCTCTTGACGGCCCGAGCTGCGCGCACGCCAAGCGCGGCGATGACCACGGGGCAACTGCGCCCTGCCGATGATCTCATTTACTCAGCGCTGATCAACGGCGGCGGTCGCGCACGGTAGCGGGGAACACCGGCCGGCGTCGAGAAAGGCGCTGACCCCTAATGTTTCGGCGTTCCGTAAGGGTCGTGCGGCGTGTCGGCGTAGGCCCACTGATGGTCACGGGCGTGACGGCAGGCCACCTCGACGTCCCCGGCGTGCATGACGTCCAGCAGCTCGCGGTGCTCGTCGGCGACCCGCTCGAGTTTCGGCCTGGTGACCATGAGAGCGATGGCCGTGCGCGCCTCGATCTGCAGCGCCTCCCAGGCGCGGGTCAGCAGCACGTTGCCGCCGGCCTGCACGACGTGCCGGTGAAACCGCGCGCTGGCCAGGCCGATGCCGTGCACGTCGTTGTCCTGGGCACTGCGGTACATCTCCTCGACCGCCTCCCCCAGCCGGTCGAAGGGGAGGGTTCCGGCCAGCATGGCGAGCCGCGTCGCGGTCTCCTCAAGGGCCGCCCGCACGATGTACGCCTCGCGGATGGTCTGCTCGGCGAAGGGAAGCACCCGGCTGCCGTGACGAGGCCGGCCGTCGATGAGGCCGAGGCCCTCAAGCTGCCGGAGCGCCTCCCGGACCGGGGCCTGACTCGTTCCGAACTCGATGGCGATCTTCGTCTCGATGAGCCGGTCGCCCTCGCCGAGTTCGCCGGAGACGATCCGTTGCAGCAGACCGTCGCGGATCTGTCGGCTCAGCGTCGGTCGCGCGGAGCGCGGGCTCCCCGTGGGTTCCGACAAGAAACCTCCTGACGTTGCGGGCCCAGAGGGCCCTTGACTCTTCGATCATGCCACGTAAGTTAATTATCGATATCGATAAGTGGAGTGCACATGCTGACCTCCGTTCAGACACCCGAGAGTCCCGAAGCGGCTCATGCGGCGCTTCAAGCCGGGGCCGTACCCCTCGGCGGCGGCACCTACCTGCTGGCCCGCCTGGACGATCAGGCCGGCCGCGACCTGCGGCTGGTCAGCCTGCGCCGGGCGGGACTGTCCGGCATCGACGTCGAAGGCGACACGGTGGCCCTGGGCGCGGCCACCACTCTCGCCGACATCGAGGACGACGATCGGCTGAGCTACCTGTCCGGCTGTGTGCGGTCGATCGCCGCGCCGCCGGTCCGCAGCCTCGCCACCGTGGCAGGCAACCTTTTCGTGCCCCAACCGTACGGCGACCTGGCGGCGGCTCTTCTGGCCCTGGACGCGGAGCTGGACGTGCTCGGCGCCGACGGAGCCCGCCGCGAGCCGCTCGAGCAGGTCGTCACCGGCGGCCTGCGGGCGGGCGACCTGGTGACCCGTGTCCGGTTCACCGCTCCGGCCAAGGACGCGTTCCGGTTCTACAAGGCGAGCCGGCGGCGGCTCAACTCGGGATCCATCGTGACGGTGGCGGCCCGGATCACGATCGAGGACGGCCTGGTCAGCGACATCCGTCTCGTGCTCGGCGGCCTGGCGCGGCGCCTGGTACGAGCGGTCGGCGCCGAGCGCGTTCTGCTGGGCGCGCCGCTGAACGCCCAGGTCGTCGCCCAGGCAGCCGGAGCCGACGTCATCGAGCCGTTCGACGACGCCTACGCCTCCGCCTGGTACCGCGCTCGGGTCTACCCCGTCCACCTGCGTCGCGCCCTGCTGGGGGCCTGAAAGGGGATCGCATGCCCTCGACCATCGTCACGCTCAAGGTGAACGGCACCGAGCGGGAGTTGATCGCCCGGCCGTCGACGACGCTGCTGAGCGCGCTGCGCGACACATTGGGACTGATGGGGGCCAAGCGCGGCTGCGCGCAAGGGGGCTGCGGCAGCTGCACGGTGCTGCTGGACGGCCGGCCCGTGGTCTCGTGCCTGATCCCCGTCGTGACGATCGACGGCTCTGCCGTGGAGACGATCGAGGGCCTGGCCGAGGGCGACCGGCTCGGCGACGTACAGCAGGCGTTCGTCGACCTCTTCGCGACGCAATGCGGGTTCTGCACCCCGGGGATGATCATGTCCGCCACGGCCCTGCTCAACCGGAAGCCGGATCCGACCCGCCAGGATGTCACCGAGGCGATCTGCGGGAACGTCTGCCGCTGCACGGGATACGAGCCGATCATCACCGCCGTCCTCGCCGCCGCGCAACGCCGCCGCGGCGCCCCGCTCACGAACGCGGAGGCCGAGGTCTGATGGCGCGCCTCACCCCGATCGACACCACGTACTTCAAGGGCGGGCGCGCGGACGACTTCGCCGTCATCGGCTCCGCCGTCCCGCGCTCGGACGCCCGCGCTCACGTCACCGGCCGCACGGTCTTCTTCGAGGACATGGCGCTGCCGGAGATGACGCACGTCAAGATCCACCGGTCCACGCGGCACCACGCCCTCATCAACCGGGTCGACGTCTCCGGCGCCCTCGGAGTCCCGGGCGTGATTCGGGTCATCACCCACCAGGACGTGCCGAACAACTGGTACACCGTGCTGCGCCTGATCGGCGTGGGACCTGACGACGAGCCGGTGCTGGCCGAGGATCGGGTCCTCTACCGTGGCGAGCCGATCGTCGCCGTCGTCGCCGAGACCGAGGACGCCGCCCGCGAGGGCGCGGCCCGGGTCACGGTCGACTACACCGACCTGCCCGCGGTCCTCGACGTCGAGGAGGCGCTGGCCGACGGCGCCCCGATCATCAAACAGGCGGGCGCCAACCACTTCGTGTACGAGGGACATCACTGCCGCCGGATCCGCTTCGGCGACATCGAGCGAGGTTTCGCCGAGGCGGACCGCATCATCGAGGGCCGCTACAGCTCCTCCCCCATCGAACACGCGCCGACCGAGCCGACCGGCTGCATCGTCGTCCCTCAGGGCGACGGCCGGCTGCGCATCCACACCAACACCCAGGCCGCCTTCTTCACCCTCGACAACACCGCGCTCATCCTCGGCGTCCCGCCTACCAGCCTGCGCGTCGTCGGGGGCACCGTGGGGGGCGGCTTCGGCGGCAAGGTCGACGTCATCGTCGAGCCACTCGCGTGCATCGCCGCCATGCTCACCGGCCGGCCGGCCAAGTACGTCTACAGCCGCGCCGAGGAGATGCAGGTGTCGTCCCCTCGAGCGGCCGAGCGCATCTCCATCAAGGACGGCGTCATGGACGACGGCCGGATCGTCGCCCGCAAGATCACGCTCTACGTGGACGCGGGCGCGTACTCCCGGCACAGCCCGTACGGCACCACCAAGGCGGCGGCGCACATGCCCGGCCCGTACACGATCCCGAACGTCCATGTCGACGCGTACTGCGTCTACACCAACCGCACGCCGTCCAGCGCCATGCGCGGGTTCGGCGTCACGATCGGCGACTTCGCGCTGGAGTCGCACATGGACCGCATCGCCCGGGAGCTGAACATGGACCCGCTGCGGCTCCGGCTCAAGAATGCCTACCGGGACGGCGACATGAAAGCTCATCGCAAGATCGCGTCCGGCACGGCGTTGGTCGAGGTGATCCAGAGCGCCGCCGACCTGGTGGGGCACGACCTTCCGCCGGAGTACCGGGCGATGTCCTCGACCGAACGACCGGAGGGCTGAGCGATGGCGTTACGGCACGGCCGCGGATACGCGGCGGTCAACTACCCGACCGGCATGAACCTCGGCGGCGACCCGTCGCAGGCACTCGTCCACGCCACCACGATGGGCGGATTCGTCGTCACGCTCTCCTCGGTGGATCTCGGCCAGGGGCTGCGGACGGTCATCGCCCAATGCGCGGCCGAGACACTCGGCATTCCGATCGAGAACGTCATCGTCGACACCGCCGACACCGACACCGGCCCGCACTGCATGGGAACGTTCGCCAGCCGCGGCACCCACCGCGTCGGCAACGCCGTGATCATGGCGGCGCGCGAGGCCAGGGAGGTCATGCTCCAGGTCGCCGCCGACGAACTGGAGGTCGACGCGGAGGACCTGGAGACCGACGGCACGGGCTTCGTCAGCCTCAAGGGATCGTCGGAGAAGAAGATCCACATCAGCGACGTCGCGCTCGCCGCGCACTTCCGGCAGGGCCGGACCATCTCCGGCCGGGGCATCTACCTCAAGGAGCCGAGCTCCCCGGTGCCGGAGACCGGCGAGATGGACCCGGACTCCTGCCAGGCGCACGCGTGCACGGTGGCCGAGGTCGCGGTCGACGACGAGACCGGCGTGATCGAGGTGCTGCGGCTCTACAACACCTACGAGATCGGCCGGGCTCTCAACCCGGCCCTCGCGACGCAGCAGGTCGAGGGCGGCGCCTGGATGGGCCTGTCGCACGCGTTGTTCGAATCGACCGAACCGTACTATCCGCACTCGCGCGAGCACGGCCCGGTCGATTTCACGGAATACCTGATGCCCGGGCCGGCCGACATCCCGGCGCAGACGAGCCTGTTCCTCGAACGGCCCGCCGACAACGGGCCGTTCGGGGCCAAGGGGATCGGCGAGATGACGGCGAACGCGCCGATCCCCGCGATCGCCAACGCCGTGTACGACGCGGTCGGCGTACGGCTGACGAGCATGCCCTTCACCCCGGAGAAGGTGCTGCGCGGACTCGACGAGCTGCGGGCCGGCCGTGCTGGTTGATCAGGACACGCTGGACCGGCGGCTGGGCGCGGAGGGCTACCTCGCCGACGAGGGTCTGCTCACCGCCCTCCACCTGGCAGGCACGCTCGGGCTCCCGCTGCTGCTGGAGGGCGAGCCGGGGGTCGGCAAGACCGAGGTCGCGAACGTCCTGGCCCGGATCCTCGGCCGCGAGCTGATCCGGCTTCAGTGCTACGAAGGACTGGACGCCTCCCAGGCCCTGTACGAGTGGGACTACCCCAAACAGTTGCTGTCCCTGCGGGCCGCCGAGGTGGAGGGGCGCGGCGTCGGCGACCTGTACCGCGAGGAGTTCCTGCTGCAGCGGCCGTTACTGCGGTCGCTGCGGGCGGCGTCCGGCGCGGTGCTGCTGATCGACGAGATCGACCGGGCGGACAGCGAGTTCGAGGCCTTCCTTCTGGAGTTCCTCGGCGACTTCCAGATCACCATCCCGGAGATCGGCACCATCACGGCGGCGAGCGTCCCGTTCGTCGTCCTCACCTCGAACCGGACCCGCGAGCTGCACGACGCGCTCAAGCGCCGGTGCCTCTACCACTGGATCCCCTTTCCCGACGCCGAACGGGAGCGAGCGATCATCCGGGCGCAGGCGCCGGGCCTGGACGAGAGGAGCGCGGCGCGCCTCGTGGCCGCCGTGCATCGCATCCGCGGGCTGGCTCTGCTGAAACGCCCGGGCATCGCCGAGTCGGTCTCCTGGGCCCGCGGCGTGCAGACGCTGACCCGCGAGGGTTCGAGCTGGCTGGAGGCGATGCGCCGGTCCGCGGGGCTGCTCGTCAAGCACGAGGAGGACCTCGCGCTCCTCGGCCGCCACACCGCGGAGGTGTTCGGTGACTGAGCAGTCCCTCCTCGTACGCGTCGGCGATCATGTGCACGGGTTCCTGCGGGACCTGCACGATCGGGGCCTGCCCGTACCGGTGCCCAAACAGCGGGTCTTCCTTCAGGCGATCGAGGCCGTCGGCCCGCGCGACGCCACACACCTCTACTGGATCGGGGTGGCCACGCTCACCACCTCCCACGAAGACCTGGAGGTGTACTCCCCCACGTTCGAGCACTGGTTCGGCGAGGTCACGGCACGGCGCATCCCCGATGAGGAGTCCCCCGACGACGAGGCCTCCGCGCCGCGCGGGAAGGGGGACGAGGCTCCTCTCACGGCGACGTTCGGCGGGGAGGCGGGCCTGAAGGCCGGCTCCTCGGAGCGCGAGAGACGCCCGGTGTTCGGCCCGGCGAGCGAGGACGACCGGGCCGTGCTCTCGCTGCTGCGGCGGGAACTACCCGGAGCGGTGCCGACGATCCGGTCGCGACGTCGGCGGCCTGCCCGGCGAGGTCCGTGGATCGACGTCGCCAGGATCTGCCGTGAGTCCAGGCGCAGCCACGGGGAGATCGTGACGTTGCGCCGGCGCAACCGTCCGCGGCGGCAGCGCCGTGTGCTGCTGCTCATCGACGTGTCGGGGTCGATGAAGCAGCACAGCGCCCACTACCTCCGCTTCGCCCACACCGTGGTCGGCCGGCTCGACCGCGTCGAGGTGTTCACCTTCGGCACCCGGCTGACCCGCGTCACCGAGCAGCTGCGCGCACGGCACGTCGACGCGGCCGTCGGCTCGCTGAGCGACGTCGTCCTGGACGCCGAGGGCGGGACGCGGATCGGCGCCTCGCTCCAGGAGTTCCTCGCCAACGCCCGGCATGTCACCGTGGCGCGCGGCGCCCTGACGATCGTGCTCTCCGATGGCCTGGAACGCGGCGACTGCCGGCCCATGCAGGCGGCCGTACGGCGGTTGTCGCTGCTGAGCCACCGGTTGCTGTGGTGGTCGCCGCTCGCCTGCGACCCGGCGTACCGGCCGATCACCCGCGGCATGTCGGCCGTGCTCGGCAGCGTGGACGCGCTCGCGGGCGTGCGCGACCTGCGTACGGCGTACGAGCAGGTACAGACCTTGATCAGGGAGTGATCGTCATGCCGGAGGCGACCCGCTACACGGGCGACATCGTCGACTCGCATCACCACATCTGGCGGGCCGGGGACCTGCCCTGGCTGTCCGGACCGATGGTGCCGCGGATCTTCGGCCCGTACGAGCCGATCAGGCGGGACTACCTGATCGACGAGTACGTCGCCGACGCCACGGCCGCAGGCATCAGCGAGTCGGTCTACGTGCAGACGAACTGGCCGCTCGACCGGGTCGTGGACGAGGTGCGCTGGCTTAACGAGGTTCATCAGGAGACGGGCCGGCCGATGGCCGTCATCGGATCGGCCGACATGTTCGACGAGAGCGCTCCGGACACCATGCGACAACAGGCCGCGCTCACGCCGCTGATCCGGGGGATCCGTCAGCAACTGCACTGGCACGAGCGCCCGGAGTTCCGGTTCGCCGCGGCGCCCGATCGTATGAAGGATCCGGTCTTCCGAAAGAACATCGGCGCGCTCGCCGACCACGGCTGGCTGTTCGAGCTGCAGGTCTTTCCCGAACAGATGCCGGATGCGGTCGAGCTGGCGGCGGTCTTCCCTGACGTCACCTTCGTCCTGGTGCACGCGGGCATGCTCATCGGGCTCGAGTGCCTCGAGTCGTGGCGGGCCGGGATGGCCGCGCTGGCCGAGCGGCAGAACATCGTCGTCAAGCTCACCGGGCAGGGCACCTTCGTCCACCGGGTGGATCCTGACCTCATCTCCTTCGTCGCAGACGAGGTGATCGGCTGGTTCGGCGCCGGCCGAGCCATGTTCGGCACCAACTTCCCGGTCGAGAAGATCTGGACCACGATGCCGCACCTGGTCGACGCGTGGAAGAACGCACTGGCTCATCTCCCACCCGCCGACCAACACGACATCTTCGCCGGCAACGCACGACGGGTGTACGGGCTGGAGGGCTGACCTGAAACTGCTGGACCTCGGGCCGCGGGGCCCGGGAGGGCTTGGACCGGCGACGTCAGATAGTCCCGGATTGATATGAAAAGGAGTATCTCGGCATGGCACTGTTCGTCCTGACCTACGGCTACAACGACACCCCGCTGAGAGCGGAGCGCCGCGAAGACCATCTCGCACACCTGAACAAGCTCTTCGAGCAGGGCAGCCTCGTCGCGGCCGGCCCATACACGGACCTGACGGCCGGCATGATCGTCCTACAGGCCGAGGACGAGACCGCGGCGCAGGCGCTCGTCGACCAGGACCCGTACACACAACTACAGGTCACCAGGGATCGGCAGTTGCGCCAGTGGCGCGTGACGGTCGGCTCGCTCGGCTCTGGCTAGAGTTCACCCCAAAGCTCGTCCGACGCCGGCCCCACGGGGCTGATCGAGCGGTCCTGGCCGCGCCGGCGCGACTCCTGCCGCCGAGGTTTGCGAGCTCAACGGCCGGTGACGCCGGGCTGCAGCGGATCCTCCGGGGCCGGCGGGTCGGCCCCGGCTCCTGCAGGCGGCGCTCACGAAGCCACCAGGGCCTGCAGGTGCTCGCGATCGCCCATCCCTTCGCCGGGAGTAGCGCTGCTCGTCGCAGCGGGCCTCGCGCTGCTCATCCGCGACGGCAGGCACTGCCCGCGGCGCCCCGACGACCGGAGCCGACGACCTGAGCACGCTCCTGCCCGGCTTCAGGCCATCTCGGGGAAGTCGGTCTCGGTGGTGCCGATCGCCCGGATCGCGGCCGGTCGTGCCGAACGCAGGTAGCCGTACCAGGCCAGTGTCACCAGGACCGTGGCGAAGAACGCGAGGACCACGAAGTTCAGCGGCCACTGCGGCCAGGGAACCACGTTGACCCAGAACACGTAGGCCATCCCGGCCACCGACACCACCACGCAGGGCCACACCAGCGGCAGCCGTACGCCCTCGCGGCGCAGGAAGATCGGCGTGGCCAGCGCGACGACCGCATAGGCGATCATGTAGCCGTAGGTGCCGTAGGTGTCGACGTTGACCACGATCTCCATGCCGTCCACGCCGAGCGCGAACAGGACCGCTGTGAGCAGCACGACCCCGGGCGCGACGGCCAGGATGGCACGGTGCGGCGTCTGCTGGGTGCGGTGGGTACGGCCGAGCGAGGCGGGCAGCACGCCCTCCTTGCCCATGACGAACACGATCCGCCCGATGACGTTGATCGGCGCGACCACCACGGCGAAGAACGACGCGGTGACGCCGAGGCTGAGGACCGGCCTGATCCAGTCGGGCAGCCCGGCGGCCTTGGCCAGCTCGTCCAGCGGGTTCGCGCTCGCGCCGAGGTCGCCGAGCGAGTGGAAGCCGGCGACCTGCACGTAGGATGCGAAAATGTAGAGCAGGCCGACGCCGAACGCGCTCCACATGATGGCCCGCGGGATGGCCTTGAACGGGTCCTTGGCCTCCCGGCCGAGCGCGTCGGAGCTGGAGAAGCCGACGAAGCCGAGGATGCCCAGCACCATGCCGACCGCGACGCCGTGCGGGGCGGCTCCCGAGAGCGTCAGCTGGTCGGTGTCCACGACCGGGCCGCCGCCCCAGAAGAGCACCACGACCAACATCAGCGTGATGATCGTGATGGAGACGACCTCCAGGATCAGCGAGATCCTGGCCGACAGCCGGATGCCCCACACGGTGAACAGCGTGGCCAGCGAGCCGATCACGACGGCCAGCAGAACGTTCCATGCCGTGCCCTCGATCGGCAGGCCGATCTGCGACAAAAAGACGGTGAAGTGGTAGACGGCCCCGCCGAGCGAGCCGGCCGCGATGCCGAAGCAGCCGATGATGAGCGTGACGCCTGTGAGGTAGGCGCCGAAGGGCCCCAGGCCCTGTGCGGCGTAGTTGTAGAGCGAGCCCGCCGAGGCGCGCCGCTTGGCGAACTGGGCGATGCAGTAGCCGACAGCCAGGATCACGATCGTGGCCAGCGTGAACGACAGCCACGAGGCGTTGCCCGAGCTGGCGTAGATGCCGGCCACGCTGAAGGCGATGACCGCGCTCGGCGCGATGTTGGCGAGGGCCTGGGCGACGACCTCGCCGGCCGACATCGCGCCCTTCTTGAGGCCGCTTTCGGCCTGCACTACGGGTGTCTGGGTCATGGGGGATGTCTCCTCAGGGGATCAGGAGGGTACGCAGTGCCTCGCCGCTGGCCAGGGCTTCCAGCGCGAGGGGGGCCTCGTTGAGTGCGGCGCGGCGGCTGACCAGCTGGTCGAGCCGGAGCAGGCCGTCCATGTAGCGGTCGACCAGCGCGGGGATGTCGATCGCCGGGCGGACGCTGCCGTAGTTCGAGCCGAGGATGCGCTGGTCGGCCTCGGCCAGTACGAGCGGGTCGAAGCGGGCCAGGGTGTTCTTGGGTGGCAGGCCGACCGCGACGGCCGCGCCGCCCAGGCCGAGCATCTTGATGGCGGCCTCCAGCGTGGACTGGTGGCCCACCGCGTCGAAGGCGTAGTCGACGCCGTCGGGCAGCAGGTCGCGCAGCGCCTCGACCGGGTCCTCGGCCGGCAGCTGGTCGGTGGCGCCGAGGGCGGCGGCCAGGGCGGTCTTCTCCTGCCGGGTGTCGATGGCGATGATCCGCTCGGCGCCGGCCAGCTTGGCGCCCTGCACGACGGACAGCCCGACGCCGCCGCAGCCGATCACGGCCACCGTGCTGCCCGGCACCACCGCGGCGGTGTTGGTCACGGCGCCCACCCCGGTCGCGACCGCGCAGCCGACCAGCGCGACCGTGTCGAGCGGGGCGTCGTCGCGGACCTTGACCGCGCCGGAGGCGGGCACGACGGCCTCCTCGGCGAAGGACGAGACACCCAGGTAGTGGTAGATGGTCTCGCCGCCGCGGCTGAGCCTGCTGGTGCCGTCCTGCAGCACGCCGCCCGGGGCCACGACGTTGGCCGCGACCTGGCAGCGGGCCTCGTGGCCGGACCGGCAGTACCGGCACCGGCCGCAGGGGGCGACCCACGACAGCACCACGTGATCGCCCTCGGCCAGGCTGGTGACGCCCGGCCCGAGCGCGGTGACGACGCCGGAGCCCTCATGGCCCATCACCAGGGGAGCCTGGACGTCCCACTCGCCACGCCGCACGTGGAGGTCCGATCCGCACACTCCGGCAGCGGCGATCTTCACCCGTACCTCGCCCGGACCGGGCGGGGCCAGGTCCACGTCCTGGATCACGACGGGGGACTCCGCCGACTCGAATACCGCGGCTCGCACCTGACCTCCTCGATAGGGCCGGGAATAGGGAAGATGGCACCCGGCGTTACGCAACGTGATGGTCATGGTATGAATTGCCGCCTTGATGAGGCATGTGGCCAAATGTCCATTGACCAGGGATTAGGGCGACGATTCGCTATGTTGGAGACGGTTGGGGACGTCGCTCAGCGTTTCGGGCTGCGCGTGCTGTCCGGCGACTCCGCGCTCGACCGGCCCATCCGCTGGACCCATCTGTCGGAGCTCGCTGACCCCACCCCGTGGCTGCAGGGCGGCGAGCTGCTGCTGACCGTCGGCCTCACCCTCGACGATCCCGCCGGGCAGCGCGCCTATGCCGAACGGCTGGTCAAGGCCGGAGTGGCCGCGATCGGCTTCGGTGTCGGGCCACACCACACCAGGACGCCGCAGGCCCTCGTCGACGCGGCGCAAGCGTGCGGCCTGCCGATCCTCGAGGTGCCCGCAGGGGTCGCCTTCCAGGATGTCACCTTCGAGCTCAACGCCGACCTGCTGCGCTCCGACGCGGCACAGGCCCGGCTGATCGCCGAGGGCGTCTCGGCCATGACCCGGGTGGCCCGCAGCGCGGGCACGCAGGGCATCGTCACCGTGCTGGCCGCCCGCATCGACAGCTGGGCCGTACTGCTCGACCGGCACGGCAAGGTGCACGCGGCCGTGGGCGCCGCACGGGTGCACCTCGACGACGCCCGGGCCGCCGCCTCCGGCCAGCGCTCCCGCATCAGGCACCCCAACATCACCGCGTACGGCGTGGGCGATCCCATCCGACCGCGCGCTCACCTGGTCGTGGCCGCGCGCCCCGACAGGATCAGCCTCACCAGGGAGCTGGCCCAGCACGCCGCGCTCCTGCTCGACCTGGCGCTCAACCCGCTCAGCGGCGGCGACACCTGGCATCTGACCAGGGCAGACGCGGTGGACGCGCTCATGTCCGGGGATCAGGGACTCATCGAGCGGGTGGCCGCCCGATGGAACCTGCCGGCCGGCAACGTGGCCGTGGCGCTGCTGCGCTCGCGCTCGCGTGCCGTACCGCTGGAGGAGAACGTACTGGACTGGTGCACCCAGCTGGACCTGCCGCAGCTCGTCAGCTCCGACTCCGCCCAGGTCACGGTGCTGGTCCCGGAGGATGAGCTGGGCCGCTGGGCCGATCGCGTGCGCGCGGCCGCCGACGACGGCGTCCCTGCCCGCTGCGGCGTGGGTACGGCACAGCCGCTCGCGCGCGCCGAGCTCAGCCGCCAGCAGGCCGAGCAGGCGCTGGCCGTGGCCGTCGCCGACGCCGAGCCCATGGTCGCCTTCGGCGAGCTGGCCACCGGGCGGCTGGTGCTGCAGCGACTCGACCCGGCCGCGCAGGCGGCGCTGCGTTCACCGTTGCTGCCGCTGCTGGACAACCCGGTGCTGCTGCGGTCGCTGCAGGTGTTCCTCAGCGAGAACGCCAGCTGGGAGGCCGCCTCGTCACAGCTCGGCATCCACCGGCACACGCTGCGCCAGCGCATAGCCCGGGTGGAGGAGCTGACCGGTCTGTCGATCAACGCCACCGAGGACCGGGTGATCGCCTGGCTGGCGCTGCAGGCACTGGTGACCCATCAGCCGCCGCTGGACGCCGCGGGCGAGCGCCGCCGCGGCTAGGTGGGTGGTCGTGCCGTCGGCGCCCGCCGCTGGCCAGATGCCCCGTTCAAGGCCATGCTGCGTGCTCACACACCGTGAAGTACCGAGATCGCGATGCCCAGCACCGTCCATCCCAGCGTGGAGCGAGCCATCGCCAGTTCGCTGAACGATCAGACAGCGCCTGTGCACGCCAACCGAACACATGCGGGCCAGCCCTTCGGCGGCCATGACGGTGGCGTGCCAGGTGCGGAAATCCTTGGCCGACACCTCGCAGTCGAGCAGGTCGCGCAGATAGTCGTTGATGTCCTCGGCCCGTACGTCCTTCCAGCCTGAACCGTTTCGGTAGCGCAGCAATTCGCCCTCGTGGCCTGTACGCAGGAGTGCGGCCACGACGGCGCTCACCTCGCCGTCGTGAATCTCGATGTCCTGCTGCTTACCGCCCTTGGCCTCGAAGCGGCACCGCGCAACGTCGCCGGTGCAGGTGACATGTTCGGCCCTGAGCGTGGCCAGGCCGAAGGAGTCGTACTCAGCCCCGCCGGCCCGTAACGTTCGGCCATCTCGGTGACCCGGTCGAACTTGATCCGGTCCTGCTCCTGCCGCCACGCGGGCGGGATCGCCGACGCGCGAATCCTGGTCAGGACGTGGGAATCTCGCACCTGGCGGCCGTCTGCGTAGTGGTAACTGAACGCGCGGCCACGACGCCGGCGCGTGATTCCCGGTTCTTCCGGGCTGCTGTGTCGCAACGCGGTCATTTCCCATCTGGCCGATACGGCGATGACCATCCGGCATTGCCCCCACATCAAAAACGCCGGACGGCCTTCTCCGTCTGCTCCTAGCCACCCCTGCCCGGGCAGCGACGATTCATGCGATCGGTCTGTGCGCATGCAACGGCTTGCCGCTCGCGTGAGAGGGCGTTCCGACTGTCCAGCCCAACGACCGGCCGCCGGCCCAGCTCGGGCGCGCCCAGGCCGGGTCGGTCCTGCGGACGCTCCGCCGGCAGGGGCATGGACGACCAGGCGCAGGTGGATGCGGCCCCCGGATCGGCACAGCCTCATACGAGTAACCGCATCCATCCAGGCAACGCCTCAGCGCTCCTCGCCGTGAAAGCTCTACCGTGCGGATCGTTTACCGCGAACGCATCGGGTAGCCCACACTCGACAGCCCATCCGAGACCATGCGCCAGTCTCATCTGATCAAGGGAACCGGCGCCCAAACCGATCTGTGCTGTACACGATCGGGATCATCGTCATCGGCCGTCCGGTCGGCGGTCGGCGGTACTGGTTCCGACATCAGGTGAAGCTGCCGGGCCTCGCGCGAGGTTCGACAACAACGCGGTCGCGCGACTCAGCACGGCCAGGAGGGCTCTGCAATGGCACGCGTCGGATACTTTCTGAGCAGCGAGGAGCACGGGCCCAAGGAGCTCGTCCGGCAGTCGAAACTCGCCGAGCAGGCAGGATTCGAAGGCCTGTGGATCTCCGATCATTACCATCCGTGGCTCGACGAACAGGGGCAGAGCCCCTTCGTCTGGTCGACCATAGGAGCGATCGCCGAGGCGGTCACGTTGCCGATCACGACCGCGGTCACCTGCCCTCTCGTACGCATCCATCCCGCCGTCATCGCGCAAGCCGCCGCGACCAGCGCCGTACTGACGGGAGGGCGTTTCCAGCTCGGCGTCGGCACCGGCGAGGCGCTGAACGAGCACATCGTCGAATCCCGCTGGCCGCCGGCGGCCGAACGGCTGGAGATGCTGGAGGAGGCGATCGAGGTGATGCGCCGGCTGTGGAGCGGCGAGCTGACCACCCACCGCGGAAGGCACTATTCCGTCGACAACGCACGCCTCTACACGCTCCCCGACAACCCGCCGCCCGTCTACATCTCCGGCTTCGGCGAGAAGTCGGTACGGCTGGCCGGGCGGATCGGCGACGGCTACATCTCCACGGGTCCGGACGCCGACCTGGTCAAGCTGTTCCGCGAGTCCGGCGGGGCGGGCAAACCCGCGCAGGGCGGGCTGAAGGTCTGCTACGCCGACGACCAGGCCGCCGCCCGCAAGACCGTGCACCGGCTGTGGCCGACCGAAGGCATCAAGGGCGAAGCCTCCCAACTGCTCCCCCTGCCACGGCATTTCGCGCAGCTGGCGGAGATGGTCAGCGAGGAGGACGCCACCGCCTCGACGCCGTGCGGCCCCGATCCCGAGGTGCACGTCCAGGCGATCCAGAAGTACGTGGATGCCGGGTTCGATGAGGTATATGTCAGCCAGATCGGCACGGAGCAGGACGCCTTCTTCGAGTTCTACGCCCGCGAGGTCCTGCCCCGGCTGCGGTAGCCGTACGCGAGGCGTGGCCCTCCCTGGGAGTGGGCTCCCGCCGCCTCCTGCTGCTCGGCGCGTACCGTGCGCAGTATCACTACGGCGGCCAGCGCGGATGCCAGGAGGATCAGCTCTTCGCCGAGCGTGTCGAACGCCCGCTGGTCGAAGTTGATCGAGGAGATGACATTCGGGGTGTGGCGGGCGATCGCGCCGTACGGGTGCCAGGCCCCGCCGAAGCCCGGGAGACGCAGCGCGGCGAGCGCGAACAGGACGGCCAGCCCTGCTCCGGTGGTCAGGAACAGGATGAGGCGGCCGCGGCGGCTCACCGGTCCTCACCGTCGTCCGCCTCGCGGGTGTGGTGCCGGCGGATCGCGTGGATCGCGAGCATCACGATGAGCGGGACGACGACCGTGCCCACACCGGTCTGCGACATCGAGACGTCGGGCGCCCGCAGGACGACGAACAGGATCGCCAGCACCAGGCCGTACCCGGACAGCACGATCGCCTGCCGCGCCGGGTCACGGGTGAGGACCACCGTGGTCGCCATGAACGCGGTCAGCAGGAGCGTGAAGACCGTCAGTCATGGGGTCTCCGTCTCGCGGCGTGCGCCGTCGTGATCACGGTCGCCGGCCCGGTCGCGATCAGCAGGGCCCCCATGACCACCAGCTTGGCGATGTCGTGCCACGACGACCACGGCATCAGTGCCGGCCCGGTGATCACCAGCGGCGCGGCCGGCACCGAGCCGGCCGAGACGAAGTGCAGGCGCCTGAATCGGTCCGAAGTGAGCAGGAGCCGGATCGCCGCGAACGCGGCCACCACCACTCCCGCCCAGATCAGCGCCGCGCTCACAGCGTCCGCCCGAGGAAGCGGGCGTACACGAGGGAGCCGGCGAACGACAGCAGGACCACGACGAAGGCCGCATCGAGGTACGCAGGCCGCCCGTACCCGGCGGCCAGCAGCACAAGCACGAGGGTGGCAGCCGGTCCCGCCACGATCAACCCGGTCAGACGATCGATGGGCGTGCCGCGCAGCGTAACCAGCAGCGCGGGCAGGACCGCCGCGGCCAGCAGCGCGAAACGAGCACCGCGAACCCGCGCCGCGCGGCGGCCCGCGTGTCTTCCGGCAGTTGCACCTCGGCGAACTCACCGCGCGGCCGCAGCAGTCGTAGAGCGCCTGTGACGATCTGGACCGGCAGCGGAAGGAGCCATCGCAGCCACCGTGCCCGTGGCCGGTACCGTTCGTCGTTGTCAGCGGCCAGCAGCGTCCGCCGGCTCACGACCGCAGCCAAGGGTGTCCCGGCCGCTCATGCGGTGCTCAGCTCTTGCCGCGGGTGAACAGTTCCTGGGCCTTGGTCTTCAGACCCTTCTTGACCACGCCGATCGCGTCGGGGTCACCCTTGATGATGGCCTCGGCGACGTCCTTGAGCTGCTCGAAGTCGGTGTGCGGCGGGATCGGCGGGATGTCCGGGTCGCAGTGGACGTCCAGGACGACGGGCCGGTCGGCGGCCAGAGCGCGGTCCCAGGCCGGGCCGATCGCCTCGGGCTTCTCGACCTCGATGCCCTCCAGGTCCAGCGAGCGGGCGAAGCCGGCATAGGACACGTCCGGCAGGGTCTGGGACTCCTCGAACTTGGGCGCGCCGCCCATGGCCCGCAGTTCCCAGGTGACCTGGTTCAGGTCGTTGTTGTGCAGGACCGCCACGATCAGGCGCGGATCGGCCCACTGGGAGGCATACCGCTTGATCGTGATGAGCTCGGCCAGCCCGTTCATCTGCATGGCGCCGTCGCCGACGAAGGCGATGACGGGCCGGTCGGGGTGGCCGAACTTCGCGCCGATCGCGTACGGCACGCCCGGCCCCATCGTCGCCAGCGTCCCCGACAGCGAGCCGCGCACGCCGGCGCGGATCTTCAGGTCGCGCGCATACCAGTTCGCGGCCGAACCGGAGTCGGCGGTCACGATGGCGTTCTGCGGCAGCCGCGAGTTCAGCTCCCAGAACAGCAGCATCGGGTTGATCGGATCGGCCTCCACCCTGGCCTGGCGTTCGACCGTGCTCCACCAGCGCGCGACGTTCCCCTCCACGGTGTCGCGCCACGACCGATCCTTTTTGCGGTTCAGGCGCGGGATCAGCTCCCGCAGCGTCTCGGCGGCGTCGCCGACGAGGTTGACCTCGGTCGGGTAGCGCATGCCGATCATGCGGCCGTCGAGGTCGATCTGCACCCCGCGCGCCTCGCCGAAGGGCGGCAGGAACTGCGTGTACGGGAAGTTGGACCCGACGATCAGCAGCGTGTCGCAGTCGCGCATGAGCTCATAAGAGGGCCGGGTGCCGAGCAGGCCGATGGACCCGGTGACGTACGGCAGATCGTCCGGCAGCACGTCCTTGCCGAGCAGCGCCTTGGCCACCCCGGCCCCGGTCAGCTCGGCGACCTCGACGACCTCCGGGGCGGCCGCGCGGGCCCCCTGGCCGACCAGGATCGCCACCTTCGACCCGGCGTTGAGGACCTCGGCCGCCCGGCCGATCTCCTCCTCCGGTGCGCGGGTCACCGGCGGCGTGTAGCCGGGCGCCGACGACGGCACGTTCTTGAACGCGTGGCCGGGCGGCTCGTAGGGCTCCTCCTGCAGGTCGGAGGGGATGATCACGGCGGTCGGAGCGCGCTCGGCGACGGCGATGCGCATCGCGCGGTCGATGAGGTTGGGCAGCTGCGCCGGGACGGTCGCCATCTGCACGTACGCGCTCGCGACGTCCTTGAACAGGCTCAGCAGGTCCACCTCCTGCTGGTAGTTGCCACCCATCGCGCTGCGGGCCGTCTGGCCGACGATCGCCACGACCGGGACGTGGTCGAGTTTGGCGTCGTACAGGCCGTTCAGCAGGTGGATCGCGCCGGGTCCGCTGGTCGCCAGGCACACCCCGGGTTTGCCGGTGAACTTGGCGTATCCGACGGCCTGGAACGCGGACATCTCCTCGTGCCGGGACTGGACGAACCGCGGGCGGTCATCGGCGCGTCCCAGCGCCGCGATGATCCCGTTGATGCCGTCGCCCGGATAGCCGAACAGGTGCTCCACACCCCACTGACGCAGGCGCAGGAGCAGATAATCGGCGACGGTAGGAGCCATGACCAGGTCCTCCCTGCGATAGCGGCTTTCCCCAGGCCCTGCCCGGGCCACAAGATTGAAACCGGGGTGCCGGGTAGTCGGTCCGGCATGTCCGCAACGCTTCAACGTGATCTCGCGGCGCGGGTGGACGGCGAAGTACGGTTCGACGCAGGATCGCGCGCGGCGTACGCCCACGACGCCTCCAATTACCGGCAGGTGCCGAGGTCTCCCGCAAGCCGAGCCGGCAAAGCGCCACCTCGCACCCAGAAAGGTTCCCCAGCAGGCGCGACCGCTCAAAGCTCGCCCCGCACCCACCCAAGGTCGAGCTCCTTGACGGGACCCTTTGCCGACTCACCATGACATGACCGGCTTCAAGGAGTTCGCAACGATTAGGCCTAAGGCATAGCGGGAAGTCCAAGTTCCGTCCCCCCGGCAGCCGTCGGGAGGGAACGTGTCGTGGCCAAGATCGAGCAGCAGCCGGAGCCCACGACCCCCGTCCAGGTCAGCCACCGGACCAGGGCCGGGCAGTTGATCACCTCGTGGCTGTCCACCACCGATCACAAGGTGGTCGGGTATCTCTACCTCTCGACCAGCTTCATCTTCTTCCTCCTGGCCGGGATCATGGCGATGGTGATCCGCGCCGAGCTGCTCGCTCCGGGACTGCAGGTCGTCACGGCAGAGCAGTTCAACCAGCTCTTCAGCATTCACGGCACGATCATGCTGCTGCTGTTCGCGACTCCGCTCTTCGGCGGGTTCGCCAACTTCGTCATGCCCTTGCAGATCGGCGCCCCGGACGTCGCCTTCCCCCGGCTGAACATGGTCGGTTACTGGTTGTTCCTGTTCGGCGGACTCATAGTGATCAGCGGCTTCCTCCTGCCCGGCGGCGCCGCCCCGTTCGGCTGGACCGCCTACACCCCGCTGTCCACGGCGGAGTTCACCCCCGGCCCCAACATCGGCGGCGACCTGTGGGTGATGGGCCTGGCACTCAGCGGGCTGGGCACCATCCTCGCCTCCGTCAACTTCATCACCACCATCATCTGCATGCGAGCGCCGGGCATGACCATGTTCCGGATGCCGATCTTCACCTGGAACACCCTGCTGACCAGCATGATGGTCTTGATAGCGTTCCCAGTGCTGGCGGCGGCGCTGCTGGTGCTGGAGTCGGACCGCAAGCTCGGCACCCACGTCTTCGACGCGGCCAGCGGCGGCGCGATCCTGTGGCAGCACCTGTTCTGGTTCTTCGGCCACCCCGAGGTGTACATCATCGCGCTGCCGTTCTTCGGCATCGTGACCGAGGTGATCCCGGTCTTCAGCCGTAAACCGCTCTTCGGCTACCTCGGCATGATCGGCGCCACCATCGCCATCGCCGGACTGTCGATGACCGTGTGGGCCCACCACATGTTCGTCACCGGGCAGGTGCTCCTGCCGTTCTTCTCCTTCATGACGTTCCTCATCGCGGTCCCGACCGGGGTGAAGTTCTTCAACTGGACCGGCACCATGTGGCGCGGCCATCTGTCCTTCGAGTCGCCGATGCTGTTCTCCGTCGGCTTCCTCCTGACATTCCTGTTCGGTGGCCTCACCGGCGTCATCCTGGCCTCGCCGCCGCTCGACTTCCACATCAGCGACACCTACTTCGTCGTCGCCCACTTCCACTACACGGTCTTCGGCACCGTGGTCTTCGCGATGTTCTCCGGTTTCTACTTCTGGTGGCCGAAGATGACCGGCCGGATGCTCAACGACAGGTTGGGCAAGCTGCACTTCTGGCCGCTGTTCATCGGCTTCCACACCACGTTCCTCATCCAGCACTGGCTCGGCGTGCTCGGCTTCCCGCGCCGGTACGCCGACTACAGCCCGGCCGACGGATTCACCACGCTCAACGCGATCTCCTCGGTCGGCGCGTTCCTGCTCGGCGCCTCGACCCTGGTGTTCCTCTACAACATCTACTGGACGCACCGCCACGCCCCCAAAGTGAGCGTGGACGACCCATGGGGCTTCGGAAACTCTCTGGAGTGGGCCACGTCCTGCCCGCCACCGCGGCACAACTTCACCTTCCTCCCCCGCATCGGTACCGAACGCCCGGCCTTCGACCTGCACCACCCGTACACCGGCCAACCACAACTGCCCGCCGAACCGCAGGCGGAGGTCCCGCCGCCATGACCGGCCACCTCATTCCGCCTGCCACCCATGGTCAGCACAGGCGATGGGGCGGCAAGAGCGGTACCGGTTGCCGTGCTGGCCCTCGCCCTGGGTTCGGGTGCGCGTGCCGCTCTTGTACTGGCCAGCGGCTACCTGGCGGCCGGTGGCGGTCGCAGGCATCGTGACGCGGCGCCGGGTCGCGCACATGAAGAAAGAGGTCACCGGCGCCACCGACGTGGCACGGCAAGTCTCCACTCACTCCTGCCCGGGCCGAGCCGTCAGAACACGACGCAACCCGGCACGTGCACGTTTCAGCCCCTGTCAGTGGGAACAAGGGCGAGGAGGCTCCGCCCGCGTCCCTGGCGCTGTGACTACAGGTGACGCGGTGGCGGGGCCCATGCCAACCGCACGCCAACCACGAGGGAGGCTGTCATGGGCACGCAGCAGGACATGATCGAGGTCCTCGTCATCGACCACCGCGAGGTCGAGGAGATGTTCACCCAGCTCGAACGGATGACCGGGGACGGCGGTGAGCAGGCCAAGACGCTGGCCGAGAAAGTGGTCATCGAGCTGGTACGGCACTCCGTTGCCGAGGAGGAGTACCTCTACCCGACCGTACGCGAACACGTGCACGGCGGCGGCAAGCTGGCCGATCAGGAGATCGCCGAGCACGCCGACGCGGAAGAGACGATGAAGCGGCTGGAGGCGCTGGAGCCGGGCCAGGCCGACTTCTGGCCCACCATGCAACTCCTGATGAGCCAGATCCGGGCACACATCCAGGAGGAGGAGAACGACCTGTTCCCACGCCTCCGCGAGGCGTGCCCGGCCGATCAGCTGATCGAGCTGGGCGGCAAGGTGGAGCGGGCCAAGAAGATGGCCCCCACGCGGCCGCACCCGTCCGCGCCGGACACCCCGCCCGCCAACAAGTTGCTGGCGCCAGGCGCAGGACTGGTGGACCGCATCCGAGACATTCTCACCGGCCGGGGACGTTCCTGACAGACTCACGCGAGGGCGAGAACCACGCGGATCACGAACGGCCGATTCGAGCCCGGCAGGGCACAGACCTGGTTACCACCGGTGCCCTGCCTTGATGGGCATCCATCACTGGACCGCGACGGCTCTGCGCCTGCAGAAAACCATATCCATGCACGTCAATCAGGCTCTGCATCATTTTCGAAGCGACTACAAGTTCTGCTGGCGAGCAGACGCACATCGCCTACCGATGGCTGCTCGATGGTTGCTCGTACGCGTTCGATCTGCCGTGGGGCTGGGGCCTCGTCACGAAATCCTGACCCTACACAGCAGTGTCGAGATCGGGAACAAATGGCGCATAATGGCGATGGTCCAGAACGCATGGTTGCTCGGGGGTTGCTCGCGTGTACGTGATATGGGGCAGCATCCATCGTCACTTCCCGGCACGATGACAGGGATGATCTCGGACACAGTGATAGAAAACGTCATCCCGCGACACTGAGCGACACCAATCAAGCCGACTTTTAATCCGTAGGTTCCGGGTTCGAGCCCCGGGTACCACTCCACACCCCATCCGACCTGGGATTTCTTGTTTTCCATGGACCTTCGGCGAGGCGGAGACACGCCGTTGGTTGCTCACCGGTTGCTCTTCGGCACAGGTCCGGCACATGGCCCGGCATTCCCAGCTGAGCTTCCCCTCTTAGCGTGGAGACCGAACCGGGAGAGGTTTGGTCGTGGCAGCAGTCACGCGGCGGCGCTTTGATCCGGAGTTCCGGGCCGGGGCGGTGCGTATCGTCGAGGAGACCGGCAAGTCTGTGGCTCAGGTGGCGCGAGATCTGGGGATCAGCCCGTACACGCTGCACAATCGGGTGATGGATCGGCTCGCCAAGCAGTACAACGGCGGCGGCGACGGGAATGGAACGCTGGAGGAGTCCGAGCGGGAGGAGCTGGCGCGGCTGCGGCGTGAGAAGGCCGCGCTGGTCAAGCAGCACGCCGATGAGAAAGCGGTGT
>NZ_JBFAOQ010000025.1:0-137498 GCF_040675285.1 Nonomuraea sp. NPDC049625
CCCCGGCCGACAGATCCAAACAAGGACACCATGGTCTGTTCTCGCGCGGGTCAAGCCGGGGCTCGAAGCGGCACACCACCATCCTCACAGTTCTCGCGGATCAACTGGGTGGAGGTCTGGTGATGGAAGTCACGGCGCGCGTCGGCAACCTTCGTGTGCTGGCGAGCGACCTTGCTGCGGGCCGTGGCCCGGTTGGCTGATCCTTTCTGCTTACGCGACAGCGCTTTCTGAAACTTCTTGAGTTTCTTCTCCGCCCGGCGGAGGAAACGCGGAGAGTCGATCTTCCGGCCGTCCGCCAGGACGGCGAAATGGCCGAGTCCGAGGTCGATCCCCGTCTCGGCAGGCACGGCGGTCAGCGGCTGCTCACGCACCTCGACCACGAAACTTGCGAAATACCGGTTCGCCGCGTCCTTGATGATGGTGACCGAGGATGGTTGCGCGGGCAGCTTGCGCGACCACCGCACCGGCACATCCCCGATCTTCGGCAGGCGCAGCTTGCCAACGACGGTGACGGCGAAGCGGGCGTTCTTGGTGAACCGGATCGCCTGCCGGTTGTCCTTGCGGGAGCGGAACCGGGGCGGCGCGAGCTTCGGCCCCTTGCGCTTCCCTTTGACCGAGGCGAAGAAGTTGCGGAACGCGGTGGTGCAGTCGGACAGGGCCTGTTGCAGCACGACCGCCGATACCTCGCCCAGCCAGGCCCGCTCGGGGCGTCGCTTCGCCTGGGTGATCGCCGTGCGGGACAGTTGCGCATCGGTGACGAACGGCAGCCCCTGCTCGTGGGCGTGGTTGCGCAGCGCGAGCGCGTCGTTGAACACCACGCGGGCGCACCCGAACGCCTTGGCCAACGCGATGCACTGCCCCGGCGTCGGGTCCATACGGAAGGAATACCGCAGCTGCACGAGAGCCATCGTAGGAGTTGGTCCATGGCTGAGTACGGCGAAATCAGAACCGACAGACACTGCGTTTTCCTCTTGCACGCTCATTTGGTTTGCGTCACCAAGTTCCGGTACAAGTGTTCACCGGTACCCACGTGACCCGCCTGGAAGAGATCACGAGGGCCGTCTGCGCCGACTCCGAAACCACCCCGGCCAAGTTCAACGACGGGGACAACCACGTCCGTCTGCTGGTCAACTTCCCACCCAAAGTGGCACTGTCGAAGTTGGTCAACTCGTTGACGGGCGTCTCGTCCCGGCGGATGCGCCAAGAGTTCCCCGAACCTGGCCAACTGCTACCAGGCGAACAAGCTGTGGTCCGGCTCCTGCTTCGCCGGATCAGTGGGCAGCGCCCCGATCAGTGTCCTGCGCCAGTACATCGAGCAGAAACCAGGCGTTCTGATCGGGGTGGACGCCAATACGCCCGGCGGCGAATCGGCTGTTCTTGCCCCGCTACACGGGCTGGTCCGCTTCACCCCGGACTGAAGCCCGAAGCACGACGGACGATTTCGGTAGCACGCCTGTTGTTGCCGAGCGGGCGGCGGTCTGTTCCCGCGGCGGGCTTGTCACCGGAAATTCCGCCAATATTGGCCCATAGTCGCATTTCGGTCCTTACCATAATCGCCGCGGCGATCACCGGTGAGAGTCTCCGGTGCCGATGCCGCAGGGAGTTTCACGTGCGAAAGATCGCGGCCACCACGCTCGCCATCATCACCCCCCTCGCCGGAGCGAGCGCCGCTCCGGCAGCCGCCGAGGCCACGCCCGACCGGTCCCAGGTCGTCGTCATCGGCCACCGCGGCGCGGCGGGCCACCGCCCCGAGCACACGCAGGGCGGCTACGAGCTCGCCGTGGCCATGGGCGCCGACTGGATCGAGCCCGACCTGGTGCCGACCAAGGACCACGTGCTGGTCGTCCGGCACGAGAACGAGATCTCCGGCACCACCGACGTGTCGCTCCACCCCGAGTTCGCCACGCGCAAGACCACCAAGGTCGTGGACGGGCGCAACGTGACCGGGTGGTTCACCGAGGACTTCACGCTGGCCGAGCTGAAGACGCTGCGCGCGGTCGAGCGGCTGCCCGCGATCCGCCAGCGCAACACCGTCTACGACGGCTACTACCAGGTGCTCACCTTCCAGGAGGTGCTCGACCTGGCCAAGCGGCTCTCCCGCCAGTACGGCAGGCAGGTCGGCGTCTTCCCCGAGACCAAGCACCCGACGTACTTCCGGTCGATCGGGCTGCCGCTGGAGGAGCCGCTGATCGAGACCGTCAAGCGCAACGGCCTCAACCGGCCGGGCGGCCCGGTGGTGGTGCAGTCGTTCGAGCCGTCCAGCCTCAAGCGGGTGGCCAAGGACCTGCGCGTGCCGCTGTGGCAGGCGCTGGGCACCACCGGCCGGCCGTACGACCTGACCGCGGCCGGAGACCCGACGACCTACGCGGACATGATGAAGCCCGAGGGACTGGCGAAGATCGCGCAGTACGCGCAGTGGATCGGGCCGGACAAGTCCTCGGCGATCCCGCTCAACCCGGACGGCAGCTCGGGCACCCCGACGACGCTGGTCTCCGACGCGCACAAGGCGGGACTGAAGATCGGCGTGTACACCTTCCGCAGCGAGAACCAGTACCTGCCGCTGCAGCTGCGCCGCGGCCAGGTCGCGACCGACCACGGTGACGCGCTGTCGGAGTACCGCGCGCACCTGGACCTGGGCGTGGACGCGTTCGTCACCGACTACCCGGACGCCGCCGTCCTGGCGCGGGGCGAGCGGGGCAAGCCGCACAAGCAGGTGCAGCCCCAGCAGCAGTTCGACAACGGGCTGCCGGAAGAGGGCCAGCAGTAGGCAGTTGACCGGGGCCGCCTCCGTGCGGAGGCGGCCCTCAGCCTCTCCGGAGGCGCTTGATCAACGGCCAGGCGAGCAGCACGAGGATGACGGCGTAGATCGTGTAGGAGACGGGCCCGCCGAGCAGGCCCGACAGGTCTCCGCCGGACAGTTGCAGGGAGCGGCGGCCCTGGAGTTCGGCGCGGGGGCCGAGGATGACGCCGACGATCAGCGGCAGCACCGGCAGCCCGAAGCGGCGCATGCCGAAGCCGAGCAGCCCGAGGAGCAGCAGCAGGATCAGGTCGAACGGCTGGGCGTTGACCGCGTAGGCGCCCATGGAGGCGAAGAACAGGATGCCCGCGTACAGGTAGGGCCGGGGGATGCGCAGCAGCCTGGCCCAGGCGGGGGCCAGGGGCAGGTTGAGGACGAGCAGCAGCAGGTTGCCCACGAACAGGCTGGCGATCAGCGTCCAGACCAGGGTCGGCTGGCGTTCGAACAGCAGGGGGCCGGGCTGGATGCCGTACGACTCGAACGCGGCGAGCATCACCGCGGACACGGCCGTGGTGGGCAGGCCGATGGCCAGCATCGGCACCAGGGTGCCGGCGGCGGAGGCGTTGTTGGCTGCCTCCGGTCCGGCGACGCCTTCGATGGCGCCGTTGCCGAACTCCTCGGGCCGCTTGGCGAGCCGCTTCTCTGTGGCGTACGACAGGAAGGTGGGGATCTCGGCGCCGCCGGCGGGCAGGGCGCCGAAGGGGAAGCCGAGGGCGGTGCCGCGCAGCCAGGGCTTCCAGGAGCGCCGCCAGTCCTCCGCGCCCATCCACGGCCGGCCGACCGGCACGACGGGCACGGCCTTGCGGCGCAGGTGCGCGGCCACCCACAGCGCCTCCCCGACGGCGAAGATGCCGACGGCGACCACGACCACGTCGATGCCGTCCGCGAGTTGCGGGATGCCGAGCGTGAGCCGCTGCTGACCGGTCACCCCGTCGATGCCGACGGTGCCGATGACCAGCCCGACCAGCAGGGAGGCGAAGCCGCGCACCCGCGAGCCGCCCAGCGTGGCCGAGACCGCGACGAAGGCCAGCAGCATGATCGCGAAGTAGTCGGGCGCGCCCAGGCTGATGGCGAACCTGACCGCCACGGGGGTGACGAGCACCAGCGCCAGGGTGGCGATCGTGCCGGCCACGAACGAGCCGATGGCCGCGGTCGCCAGGGCCTGGGCGGCCCGCCCGGCCTTGGCCATCTTGTTGCCCTCGATCGAGGTGATCACCGAGGAGGACTCGCCGGGCGTGTTGAGCAGGATGGAGGTGGTCGAGCCGCCGTACATGCCGCCGTAGAAGATGCCCGCGAACAGGATGAAGGCCTGGGTGGGATCCATCCCGTACGTGACCGGCAGCAGCAGCGCCACGGTCATGGCCGGGCCGATGCCGGGCAGCACGCCGACGGCGGTGCCGGCGACCACGCCGATGAGGGCCACCAGGAGGTTGCCCGGGGAGGCGACGTTGGCGAACCCGTCGAGCAGGAGGCGCAGGTTGTCCATCACAGGATCCCCTGCAGCACGCCGGCGGGCAGGTTGACGCCCAGGCCGATCGCGAACGCGTAGAAGGTGATCAGCGCGAGCGCGACGGCGATCAGCAGGCCCCGCACGTGGTGCCGGTTGCCCAGGGCGAAGGCCGATCCCCAGAACAGGATCGTGCCGCTGATGACCCAGCCCAGCCGGTCGATGAGGGCGGCGTTCAGCAGGAAGGCGCCGATCAGCAGCAGCACCGTGCGCCAGTCGACGCGGGTGGTCAGGTCGACGTCCTCGCCCGCCTCCGGCTCGCCGCGGCCGCCGCGGGCGACGTCGATGCCGTACGCGACGGCGACCGCGAGCAGGCACAGGCCCAGCAGGATCGGCACCGGGCGGGGGCCGATGGGGTCATTGCTGCTGATCAGATGGGTGATGCGGAGGGCGTCGGCGATCACCAGCGCGCCGGTCAGGGTCAGGAGGGCGCAGACGCCGTACTGGGCGCGATCCCGGCTCATGCCAGCCCGAGTTCGGACAGGATCGCCGCGACGCTCTTGTCCTGTTCGGCGAGGTAGGCGGTGAACTGGTCGCCGGGCAGGAAGGCATCGGTCCAGCCGCGCTTGGTCAGCTCGGTCTTCCATTCCTGCGAGTCGTGCATGCGGGTGATGGCGTCGATCCAGGTCTTCCTGTCGGCGTCGCCGATGCCGGGAGGGGCCACGATGCCGCGCCAGTTGCTGAAGACCAGGTCGATGCCGGAGGCCTTGAGCGTGGGGACGTCCTTGACCACGTCGATCGGCTCCGCGCTGGTCACCGCGAGGATGCGCACGGTGCCGGCCTCGACCTGGTCGAGGAACTCGCCGTAGCCGCTCGCCCCGAACCCGATCTTGTTGCCGAGGATCGCGGGCAGCAGCTCGCCGCCGCCGTCGTAGGAGACGAAGTTCACCTGCTTGGGGTCGATGCCGACGGCCTTGGCCAGCTGCATCGGCAGCAGGTGATCGGGACCGCCCGGCGAGGAGCCGCCGCCGACGGTGACCTTCTCGGGGTCCTTCTTCCACGCCGCCACCAGGTCGCCGATCGTCTTGTACGGCGAGTCCTTCGACACCACGATCGCGCCCGCCTCCTCGATGAGCTTGGCGATCGGCGTGGTCTGGGTGAGCGTAGCCGTGGACTTGGAGGCGTAGGAGGCGCCGACGACGCCCAGGCCCATCAGCATGGCCAGCTTGCCGTTGCCCTTTTCGTTGATCGTGCGCTGCAGGCCGACCGTGCCGCCCGCGCCGGGCAGGTTGAACACCTGCACCCCCGAGGCGATCTTCGTGTCCTCCATGACCTTGGCCGCCGTACGGGCGGTGGTGTCGTAGCCGCCGCCGGGGGTGTTGGGCACCATCACGCGCAGCCCGCCGACGGGCTCACCGGCCGCGCTCGCGCCCGTGCCTGTCTGCTTGGCCGCGGTCGCCCCGCAGGCGCTGACCGCGAGCATCGACAGCGCCGCCAGTGCGCCGAGGAGGGCGCCGATCCGATTTCTCACAATGGTCTCTTTCGCATGGACAAGTGCAGCGCCATGATTATGCGAACCCGGCCGACAGGCCGTCTGCCTTGTGTGACCAGCGGAGATTGTGTTCATTGTGTTCGTGAGACGCCGCCGCCCGACTCTTGCCGGAGAGATGCTGATCCTGCAACTGGCCATCGTCCTGATGGTCCTGTTCGCCGTCGGCGCCCTCTCGCTGGCCCAGTCCGAGGCGACGTTCGACCGCGTCGAGGGACGGCGGGTGACCGCGCTGGCCGAACAGCTCGCCTGGAACCCGCTCGTACGTGCCCAGATCGACCAGCCGGCGCCCGGCGAGGTACTCGCCCCGCTGGTGCACTCGACGCTGACCCAGTCCGGCGTCACGATGGTCACCGTGGCCGACGCGAGCGGCAAGATCATCAGCTCGACCGACACCACCATCGTCGGGGCCGCGCTGCCGCTGGGCGATCCCGGTGTCGCCCGGGCGCGGGGCTGGTCCGGTCACCTGGTGGTCGACGGGGTGCCCGAGGTCGCCGCCCAGGTTCCCGTCCTGAGCGACGCTCCCGCCGACCACGGCGCTCACCTGGGCACGGTGATGATCGGCGTGGCCGCCCCCACGGTGGGAGAACGGCTGGTCGGCGCCTCCTCGTACCTGCTGACCTACCTCGGCGTCGCCGTCGCGCTCGGTGGCGCCGGGTCGTGGCTGCTGGCCAGGCGGATCAAACGCCAGACCCTCGGCATGGAGCCCCGCGAGATCGCCGGCCTGACCGAGCACCGCGAGGCCATGCTGCACGGCATCGCCGAAGGCGTGGTCGCGCTGGACCCGCAGCACCGGCTCACCATGGTCAACGACATGGGCAGGACGCTGCTCGACCTCCCCGACCACTGCGTCGGCATGAGCCTGACCGCGCTCGGCGTCCAGGGCCGCCTGTACGACGTGCTGAGCGGCGCCGACGAGGCCCACGACGAGATCGCCCTCCACCGGGGCCGCGTGCTGGTCATGAACCGCATGATGATCGACAAGGACGGCCGCCGCCTCGGCTCGGTCACCACCCTGCGCGACCGCACCGAGCTCGCCCAGCTCGAACGCGAGCTCGGCTCCTTCCGCAGCTCGACCGAGCTGCTGCGGGCCCAGGCGCACGAGTTCGCCAACCAGCTCCACGTCATCTCCGGGCTGATCCAGGTCAGGGAGCACGACGAGGTCGTCCGCTACATCCGGGCGATCCGCGAGCACCGCGAGTCCCTCGACCTGAGCCTCAGCAGCCGTGTCCGTGACACCTCCGTCGCCGCGCTGCTCATGGCCAAATCCTCCCTCGCCGCCGAACGCCGCGTCGAGCTGCGCCTGTCCGGACGCACCGCCCTGGACCGGCTGGACCCCCTGGACGCCGCGGACGTGGCCACCGTGACCGGCAACCTCGTCGACAACGCCATCGACGCCGCCTGCGGCAGCGGCGAGCCGGCCTGGGTGGAGGTGGAGCTGCGCCAGGACACCTCCAGCGTCGAGATCGTCGTACGCGACTCCGGCCCCGGCGTCGCACCCGAACTCGCCCATGAGGTCTTCACCCGGGGCTTCACCACGAAAGCCGCCCGAGGCGGCGAACGCGGCATCGGCCTGGCGCTCGCCCAGCTCGTCTGCCGCCGCCGCGGCGGCGAGGTCGCGGTGACCAACACCGCCGACGGCGCCATGTTCACCGCCCGCATGTCCGTCGGCCGCCTGGCGATGGAGGTATCCCGATGATCGACGTACTGGTCGTGGACGACGACTTCATGGTCGCCAAGGTCAACAGCGGCTTCGTCAACCAGATCGAGGGCTTCCGGGTGATCGGCACCGCCGGCTCCGGCGAGCAGGCCCTGGAGCGCGTCGCCGAGCTCCATCCCGACCTGGTGCTGCTCGACCTGTACCTGCCCGACGTCTTCGGCCTGGACGTCATCACCCGGATGCGCGCCGCCGGGCACGACTGCGACGTCATCGTGATCAGCGCCGCCCGCGAGCTCGACGCGGTACGCGGGGCCGCCCGCCGGGGTGTCAGCAACTACCTGCTCAAGCCGTTCGACGTCGACGACCTGCGCGTCCGGCTGGAGCGCTACGCCGCCCGGCGCGCCGGCCTGGGCAGCACGGTCATCACCAGCCAGGCCGACGTCGACCGGCTCCTGTCCGGGGCCGGCTCCGCGATGCCCGCCACGCTGCCCAAGGGCATGAGCGTGGAGACGGCCGAGCTGGTCAAACGCGCGCTCCGGGAAAGCGGCGGCACGCTGTCGGCCACCGAGTGCGCCGCCCAGGTGGGCGTCTCCCGGGTCAGCGCCCGCCGCTATCTCGAGCACCTGGCCGCGATCGGCCAGGTCGAGGTCTCCCTGCGCTACGGCGGCACCGGCCGCCCGGAACGCCGCTACCAGTGGCACCGCCCGGCGTGATTCCCCGGGCCGGCGGGCACGCGGGCGGCCGCATCGGCATTAGGGTCTACTACCAGGTCACAGGCCGCGACAACTGGAGCGACACCCTTGCCGACGACACCGACAAGGCCGGATCCCCACTACCGGATGCGCACTGGCTCGGACAACCCCACACTAATCAGGACATCTCATTTGGGTAGAGCTCTCCAATGACCTGGTCGGCCAGCCGGTGAGGACGTAAGTGATCGCAATGCCCCGCATCCGCACATCGCGAAGGGAAAGCATGACCTCCAGCACCACTCGCGCCACAGGCGAACCGGACCGCCACCACACCGAGGCGGCCCCGGCCCGGCTCGCGCCGAACGACCTCACGTTGTTCCTGGGACAGTGGCTGCGATCCCCGCTGCGGATGGGCGCCGTCGCGCCCAGCTCGCGGCACCTTGCGCGCGCGGTCTCCTGCCCTCTCCCGGAGCGCGGAGAGCCCGTCGTGGTCGAGCTGGGCCCGGGCACGGGGCCGTTCACCGCGGAGATCCAGCGCCGGCTCGACGGCCGCGGCCGCCACCTGGCCATCGAGCTCAACCCGCGCCTGGCCGACCTGCTCCGCCACCGCTATCCGGGAGCCGAGGTGATCCAGGAGGACGCCAAGCATCTGCGGCGGCTCCTGGACGAGCGCGGGATCGAGCGCGCCGACGTCGTGGTGAGCGGCCTGCCCTGGACCCTCTTCCCGGCCGCCGATCAGCAGCAGCTCATGGACGCGACGACCGCGATCCTCGGGCCGTACAGCGCCTTCACCGCCTTCACCTACCTCCACGCCGTCCCGCTGAGCTCCGCGCGCCGCTTCCGCGACCTGCTGGCGGACCGCTTCGAGGAGGTCGTCCCCAGCCGCACCGTCTGGCGCAACTGGCCCCCGGCCTTCGTCCTGCACGCCCGCCGGCCCCGTTCCTGACGGGAAAGCGAGACGCCGCTCATGGCCACGTACCCGGGCCATGGGCGGCGTCAGAGATGGCCGGCTCAGCCGGCCGTCTTGAAGGACGGGGTCACGAACGAGCCGCCCCAGTTGAGCCGGTCGGTCGGCCACAGCCGCCCGGGCTGCCGCTTGGCCATGATCTCGGCCTTGCCGCCCACCTCGCAGCGGTAGCCCTTCGGGGGCACCGTCAGCGAGATCAGGAAGTTGTCGATGGGCACCGTGCTGCACTCGTCCTTGCCGTAGATGCGGTGGCCCCAGCCCTCGTAGGTGAGCAGCGTCGCCTTCGAGCCGAGCTGGCGACCCACGTTGGCGGACCACATGTACGGAGTGGCGGGATCGTGCAGCGAGTTCCCGAGCAGGATCGGGGCGTCACCCGTGTACCGCAGCGCGTGCGGCGGGTTCGTCGGGGTCGAGTTCAGGCAGATCGGCAGGTCGTCGTACGGGAACGGGTGGTACCGCACGTCGGGCGCCAGGCTGTTGGAGACCTTCATGAGAGCCGCGTACTCCGCGTAGTTCCGCACCCGGAGGTTGTAGTCCTGGCACAGGATCCGGGTCGGCAGCTCGGCCACGTCGCCCTCGACGGGGCCCCGCCCCGGCAGCGGCGGCACCCACGACGGCTCAGCGCCGCCGCTCAGCCAGTTGATGACCTCGCTCAGCGTGCGCCAGTCGGGCCCCTCGGTGCCGAGCGCGGCGTTGTAGATGACCTGCAGCTCCGTCATCGGCTTGTCCGGGGCGGTCGGGTAGTACAGCTCCCCGCGCCGCGCCTTGGCCAGCAGGTCCCGCCACATCGCGCGGACGTCACGCCCGTGCAGGATGCAGCTCTCGTCGGCCTCGCACCAGCCCACGAACTCGTCGAACGCGTCCTCGACCGCGACCGCCTCGGTGGCGAGGAAGCCCGCGACGCCGAGGCTGTGGTCCATGTTGCTGTCCAGCGCGAGCGCCCGGATGCGGTTCGGGAACATCTCGGCGTACATCTGGCCGATCAGCGTCCCGTACGAGATGCCGTAGTAGGTCAGCTTCTCCTCGCCGAGGGCGGCGCGCAGGGCGTCCATGTCGCGGGCCACGTTGCGCGAGTCGACGTGGTCGTACAGAGGGCCGGTGCGCTCCCGGCAGTCCTTGTGCAGCTTCTTGGTGAAGGCGTCCCAGGCGTCGAACTGGGCCTGGGAGGAGATGACGGTGTGCGGCATCTGGTTGTACACCGACGCCGAGCAGATCACCGGGTGGCTGCGGCCCACGCCTCTGGGGTCGAATCCGACGATGTCGAAGCGCCTCTGGAGCTCATCGGTGAACCAGGTGGCGCCGTACACGGACTCCACGCCGGACCCGCCGGGACCGCCCGGGTTGATCACCAGGGAGCCGACCCGGGCCGCGGGGTCCGTGGCCTTGCGCCGGGCGATGGCCAGGTCGATCTTCTCGCCGTTCGGGTTGGACCAGTCGACCGGGACGGCCAGCTTGCCGCACTCGGCGGTGGGCTCCTCCTCGCAGGGCGCCCAGGCGATGCTGCCTGTCGTGGTCTCCCCCGAGGCTCCGTCCCGCGTGGCCGCGCCTGCGGCCGGCGAGACGGGCAAAAGCGCCGCTAACGCCACGAAGGCGGCAGCCAGCACAGAGTACTTTCGTCGCACATTGCTCCAATCGTCGTCGGCTGGCCCCCGCGCGGCACGCGGCCGACTCTGATCATCCCCGTCGACGGCCCCGTAGCCCGGCGGCGCGCGGCGAGCGCGCGCGCCATGGGCGGGCCGAGCGCAACATCCAGCCGATCCCTACGTTCGCTCGTACGTCCTACCACGAAACATATGGACGTGTTCGGGACTTATTCAGACACGTCCAAAATCAGCAAGAAGCAACGGCAGGCGTCCCCTGCGGGAACAGGCTGTCGAACACCGCGACCCGGTCGAAGGACATCGCGCGGGCGCGGGCGCGAAGCTCCAGGTCCTGCCGTTCGGCGGCGGGCATGTCGAGGACCACCCGGTCCACGGCCGCGACCAGCCCGGCGACGTCCCCGGGTTCGATGACGACGGCGGTGTCGCCGACCGCCTCGAGGGTCCCGCCCGTCGTGGTGGTGACGATCGGCCCGCCGCCGGAGAGCATCTTCTCGGCCAGGGCGATGCCGAACGTCTCCACGAACTCGGGCTCGGGCTTGGTGGGCAGGACGTAGGCCGCGCAGCCGCGCATGAGCAGCGGCTTCTCCTGGTCGTCGACGTCGGTGAAGAGGACCACCCGGTCGTCGCCCTCGGCCGCCGCCCGCACCTGCTCCAGCGCCGGGCCGGTGCCGACGACGGCCAGTTTCACCCGCGACCGGCAGCGCATCCGGCCGAAGGCGGCCAGCAGGTCGTGGATCCCCTTGGCCCGGGTCACGCGGGACAGGAACAGGATGTATCCGTCGCGCTCCAGGCCGCGCCGCGCGAGCGCGGCGTCCACCTGGGCCGGGTCCGGGTCGAGGAAGGCGGCGGAGTCGATCGGCGGGTAGCTGACGGTGACGCGGCGCCGGCACTGTTCGGCGAACGTGGTGCCGCAGTGGGCGTCCACCTGCTCGGCCGAGGCGACGATCTCCTCCCGGGTGTACTCGGAGACCGCGACGACCTCGTCGTTGGCCAGGAAGGTGGTGAACAGCACGGTCGCCGCGCCGAACCGGTCTTCCCGCAGGCACGAGCGGATCACGTTGGTCACGTCGGAGCCGACGGCTTTCGCGATGGTGTGGACGTCCGGCGCGAACCCGGCCGCCCGCGCGGCCGCGACCGCGTCCACGACCACCGCGGTGTGCGGGGCGAGGTACATGGACAGGCAGGTCGTGCGTAACGGCTCGGCGAGCAGCTCGACGAGGCGGCCGGTGAGCCCGGCCTGGTGGCGTCCGTCGGGCACCCGGTAGTCGCCGACCGGCTCCGGCCGCTCCACGGTGATCCCGGCGCTGTACGGCAGCAGCCGGTCCAGCGGCTTGAGCGGCAGCCCGGCCGCCTGCAGCGTCGGGATCGGCCAGGTCAGCAGCCGTACGTCGTCGAATCCGCGGGTCAGCGCCACCTCGGCGAGATTGCGGGCCTCGCCGGAGTGGCCGCAGATGACCGGGTCGGCCCTGACCACGATGACGAGACGGCGACGGGGGTGGGTCATCACGGTTCCTCCGGTGTCGCGGGCGGATCGGACAGGGACGGCGGGCGGAGCCCCCGGCCCCACGCCGACGGCTCCGGCCCCAGCCGCAGGTGCAACCGGCCACCCCGGTGCACGGTGGCGGCGCTCAGGTGTGTCGCGTGCAGGGGCTCGCCGTTGAGGGTCGCCGACTGTACGTACTGCGCGGGCGGGTCCTGCTCGATGCCGTCGACGCCGATCGGTGTCTCGCGGAGCCCGCTGGTCTCGATGACGAACTCGTTGCCGCCGGCCCGGAGCACGGCCCGTTCGAACGCGGGCGCGTTGACCAGGAACAGGTTCTGCCCGGCGACCGGGAACAGCCCCAGCGACGCCCAGACGTACCACGAGCTCAGGCCGCCGGAGTCGTCGTTACCGGGAAGCCCGCCGGGGCCGGTGCCGAACTGCCAGGTCAGCGCCGCCTGCACCACCTGGGCCGTGCGGTCGGGCCGGCCCGCGTAGTGGTAGGCCCACGGCGCCTCCATGTCGGGCTCGTTGTTCAGCCCTTCGAACCGGTTGAGGGCGTAACCGGCCGCCATCTCCGCCGTGCGCGGGCGGCGGCCGGGCTGCGTCACCGGTGCGGCGCCGAAGCCGAAGAACCTGTCCAGCTTGTCGATGAAGGCCGCGTCGCCGCCGGCCAGGGCGATCCTCGCGGCCATGTCGTGCAGCAGCCTGAACGAGTAGTTCCACTTGCCGCCCTCGTAGAACTCCGAGTCGCGCAGCAGCCCCGTGCCCGGGTCGAAGGCGTTGGACCAGTGACGGCTGCGGTCCTCGAGGTCGGCGGCGAGGTGCCGGTCGTTCAGCGCGCGGGCGACCTGCGCCGTGCAGTGGTGGGCGTAGGCGAGGTCGAGGGTGTGGGTGATCGGGTGCACCACTCCGTGCTCGAAGAAGTCCTCGCCGTACATCCGGCGCAGGTCGTCGACCATGTGCACGAGCGCCCAGTTCCAGTCCAGGCCCGCCCAGCCGAGCGCGTGGGCGTCCGCCAGCGCGGTGTGCGCGAGCGCGCTGGCCTGGCGGAAGAACCGGTCGGCGCCGCGGGACATCCGGTAGCCGATCGGGAAGTTGCCCTCTTCCTCGCAGACCCGGATCAGCGACTCCAGCAGGTCCGCGGCCCGGTCGGGGGCGATGGCCGCGAGCAGCGGCAGCTGGGTCTTGTAGATGTCCCACATGGTGCACACGTCGAACGCGAACGGCCCGGGAGTGGGCCAGAACGGGCTCTCGTCGTCGGCGACGCACGGCTTGATCAGCGCGTGGTAGAGCGCCGTCGCGAACACGGTCCTGCGGGCCGGCGTGCCGCCCTCGACCTCGACCCGGTCGAGGTGATCGCCCCAGCGGGCGCGCGTCCCGGCGCGTACCGCGTCGAACGCCGGCTGCCCCTGCCCGCACTCGCGCTCCAGGTTCTCGCGCGCCTGGTCGCACCCGCGCAGCGAGAACCCCAGCCGTACCTCGATGGTCTGCCCCGGCGCGGCCGGGCCCATGTAGAGCATGCCGAAAGGGCGCAGCGTGGTGTGCCGGATGCTGTCGAAGTCGAGGCGCGTGCCGCCGTCGATGAGCCGCCGGTCGTACCAGAGCATCTGACGCCAGCCCGGGCTGTCGACGTCCACGACGACCGACAGCGGGACGCCCTCCATCACGACCGTGCCCTGGGTCCGCCCGTGCCCCATGCTCTCCACCTGGGCCCGCAGCGGCACCGTACGGCCGAGCTCGATGTCCAGGCCGCCGCAGGACAGATCGATCACCACACGGGCGCTGCTGTGCTGCGGGAACGTGTACCGGTGCACGGCGACCTTGGCGCCCACGGTGAGCTCGCAGCGGACCCCGGTGTCCAGGGTGGCCGCGTAGTAGCCCGCCTCCGCCACCTCGTCGTGCAGCGGCCAGGCCTCCCCCAGCGCGTCCAGCGGCTGCACCATCGGCGTGACCCGGACGTAGTTGTAGTACTTGCGGATCGCGCCGGTGCCGGACTGCTGGAAATGGGTGAACCCGGACGCCTGCAGCCGCTCCAGCATCTCCTCGGGCACACCTTCGGTGTTCTTCGTGTACCTCCCGTACCCCGTCGGGTACGCGCCGGAGTAGGCGCAGGCGGACACCATGCCGAGCGGCGAGGTGGCTCCCGGGTGCGTGTTGCCCACCTGCGGTTTCGGCCACCACCAAGTGGCGGCCAGACCACGTGCCCGGGGCAGGTCGGTCGCCGAGGTGCCGATGAAAGGATCAACGTTGTCGAGGATGGCGGGACTCTATCCGGCGCGATCCCGCCTTGGGTTTCGGCGAGATGAACTTCTTGGCCTGCGGCACGTCAATGAAGATTTGATCCGGCCCGGCACCGCCGAAACGTCACTTAGCCCACCTTCTCCAGGAAGTCCCTGGTGGAGGTGGTGTAGGCGGAGCAGAGCAGACTGCCCAGCCGCGTCGCCACGCCGTCGCCGAAGCGCCGGGTCGCGACGCCCATGGCGTTCACGCTGCGCTCCACCGCCACGCTGGAGACCGCGACCACCGTGTCACCGCGCCGGTCGACCCAGCGGAACGCCTCCCGCAGCAGCGCGCGGGCGAGCGGCCCGAAACCCACCGTCGCCTTGTGGGACCAGGCGCCCGCGGTGGCCAGCCGGCTGAGCTCCCAGACGGCCGGGTCGCACGGTGCCTGGCCACCGCGTAACGCCTCGGAGAAGACGTCGCGGAGCATGTAGGGACCGACGGTCGGGAGCAGCCGGCAGCACCCCGTGACCTCCTGGCGGTCCTCCGCGTAGCCGATCACGTAGACCGGATCGCAGTCGTCGTAGGAGTCGCGCTCCCTGCCGTGGACGCTGTCGACGTCCCAGTGCAGGCGTTCGTAGAACACTGTGTGGCGCAGGCGGAACATGCCGTCGACCAGCCACTCCGGCAGTTCCCTCGCCCCGCCGACCACGATCCGTTGCGCGCATCTCTCCCCCGGCGAACCGCCCACGAGCGCCTCCGCGAATGATCAGGATCCCCTTTTGTGTGTTGTTCGCGGGAGCGGGGTCTCTGGATTCAGCGTACGGAGCAGATCGCGTCCTCGATCACCCGCGTCACGGCGTCCGGGTGCGAGATGAGCGTGAGATGGGAGCCGCCGGGGAACTCGGTGACCTTCGAGCCCGCCCGCTTGGCCATCGCCCGCTGCGAGGCCGGCACGATGATCCGGTCGCCGGTGGCGATGAAGTACCAGGACGGGATCGTCCTCCACGCCGCGGCCTTCGACGGCGTCGTGAACGCGACCGTCGAGGCGGCCCGCTGGGAGGCCCACAGCCGGTCGGCCGTCTCGCGGGGCAGGTCGGAGGCGAAGGAGCGGAGGAACACCTCCCGCTTCAGGTACAGGTCGGCCGCGCCGCCGCTCGATCCGGGGTAGGCCGAGCGATCGTAAAGGGTGGCCGGGTCCCCGCCGAGCGCCGAGCCGGAGCCGCTGAGCTGCCCCGTGGTCTCGCCGACGTCCGGCGCCGCGGCGCTGACGTACACCAGCGCTTTGACGCGCGGGTCGCCGGCGGCGGCATTCGTGATCACCGAGCCGCCGTAGGAGTGCCCGACCAGCACGACCGGCCCCTGGAGGGTCCGCAGGAAGTCCCGTACGGTCTGCGCGTCACCGGTCAGGCCGCGCAGCGGATTGGCCACGGCCCGCACGGCGTGACCCGCCCGCTGCAGAGCCTGCACCTCCCCGCTCCAGCTGGAGGTGTCGGCCCACGCCCCGTGCACCAGCACGACCGTCGCCCTGCTCGCGCCCGGCGACGGACACGACCCGTGCCACGCCGCCGCACCGGGCACCGGCACGACGGCCACGGCCGACAGGAGAAGAACGCACGAAACCCGGCATCTCATCATGTCGTACCCCTCTCCGGCCGGACCTCGAAAAGGGCCCTATTCATTCACGCTGACATCCGCACCACCCGAACGAGGTCATGAAAGCGACAAACAGCGCCTAAATCATCCGAGCCAGCCACTGCTTCGTCATGGAGAACCTGCCGCACCTTGACCTCGCCGAGGTGGTGCAGCACCGATGCCTGGAGTATGCGGTCGCCATACGGCATAAGCTCCACGAAGCAAATAATGGGCGGTTACGCCATTCCCTATTCGAAGGATTACGGGTGAAAGTTGGAGGCGTGGCCGCGGCGCTGGCCTTACTGTCCTTCGTACACTTAGGCAGCGGCTGTGCCGCATGCACCGTCTCACAGGGCCCACCGGTTACCATGCCCAAATCCGACGCGGCGGCCGACGTGGTGGTCCGCGCGTATCTCGCCGCCGTTGGGGCGCGCGACGCCGACGCGGCCCGCGCTCTGTCGGCGCCCTCTTATTACGAACGCGTCCACAGCTGGTCGAATGATCCGATCGACACATGGACCAGCCTGAAGGTCTCCGAGGTCGACAAGCCGGAGCCCGACACGTATGGGCCTGGCGGCTACCGGCAAGTGCGGCGGGTCTTCGTTGATATCGAGGTTCACCGGTGCAACGAAGAGCCTCCGGACGACGACCCGCATTATCCCTACACCTTTCTGGTGGGGAGGCAGTCGGACGACGCTCCTTGGAAGGTCATCGATTTTGGCGGATTGGGGTGAACGGTCGCGTGGCCCTCAGGGGCTACGGCTGGTCGTCGAAGGTCACCACCACCTTCTCCGCCGCACCGGGCGTCAGCGTGAGGTCGAAGGCGCGCCCGACCTCCGAGAAGGGGACGGTGTGGCTGATCAGCCGGGCGAAGCGCTCCTGGTGTGCCACGATCTCCGGGGTCACCTCGAAGATCTCCGTGGGGTAGCCCTGGGAGCCGAGGATGGTCATCTCGCTGCGGAGGATCGCGCCCAGGTCGATGGGCTCGGGCTTCGTGTGCACGGCCACCGTGACCAGTTTGGCGCCCCACCTCGCCGACGACAGCGCCGTGTTGACGACGGCGGCCACGCCCGCGGCGTCGATGTAGATGTCCGTGCCGGGGCGGGGCCGGCCCAGGGAGTCGGCGCCCTGGCCGTGCAGTTCCGTCAGGCGCGCGGCCACGTACTCCCGTGCGGAGTCGATGACGGCGTCCGCCCCCGCGGCCAGGGCGGTCTCCAGGCGCTGCGGGTTGACGACGACGCGATCGCCGGCCTTCAGGGTGGTGACCTCGGCGCCCACCTCGACGATCTCGCCCGCCGGTTCGTGCCCGAGCGGGATGAGGTCAGCCGCCCGTCCGGGCCCAGCGGCATGCCGCCCATGCGCAGGAAGGTCAGGTCGGTGCCGCAGATGCCGCAGGCGCGGGCGCTTTGGCTGCTGGGCCGAGGTGGGAAGCTCTCGGCGGGCTCGTGCGGGTTTTGGCCAGGTCGAGGCGAGAGCCGGTCGGCGGGCTCGTGTCGGCCTTTCGTTAGGCCGAGGTGGGGAGCCGGTCGGCGCCGGCTGCGATCGCCTGGCGCCAGGGGCGGACCGCCTTGGGCGGCATGCCCACCGTGAGCACTCCGGTCAGGCGGTCCCCGGTGCGGTACGCGGCCAGGAACCGGCGCTCGTCCAGGTCCCCCTCCATCACGGCCACGCCGTCGTGGCCACGCAGCTGGCCGTACGCCTGGATCTTCATGTCGTACTGGTCGGACCAGAAGTAGGGCACCGGGGCGTAAGGCCTGCGCGCCTCGGGGTGGAGCAGGTTGCGGGCGGCGGCCATGCCCTGTTCGGCGGCGTTCGTACGGTGCTCGATCCGCATCGACGTGCCGAACAGCGGGTTGTGCCAGCGCGCGACGTCCCCGGCGGCGTACACGTCGGGCGCGGCGGCGCAGTACGCGTCGCAGACCAGGCCGTCGGCCACCGTCAGGCCGCTGCCGGCCGGCCATTCGGTGTTCGGCAGGGAGCCGATGGCCACCAGGACCTCGTCGGCCTCGACCAGTTCGCCGTCCGCGAGCCGTACCCCGCCCTCGTCCACCTCGGTCACGGTGACCCCGGTGCGCAGGTTCACCCCGTGTTCCAGGTGGGCCCGGGACAGCACGCGCCCGACCTGTTCGCCGAGGGCGTGGGCGAGCGGGACCGACGCCGGGTCGAGGAGGGTGACCTCGCAGCCGAGGCCGCGGGCCACCGGCCCGGCCGGCTACGTCAACGCCACCGTCGTGCTGGCCGGCATCGCCTCCGCGACCAGGCTGGCCCTGGTCCACGTCGACGACGACGTCCTGCTCCGGCAGCTCGTCGAGGCCGGCCGGCGCGCGCTCGGGCTGCGGGCACCACGCCGCCCTGCCCCCGCCACGTCGCCACCCGAGCCGGACTCGACGGCCTGACCGTCAGGAGGCGCGCTCCCGCGTTACGGCCCGGTGCTCGCCGGCAGGCCGCCGACCTTCACCCAGGAGACGCTGCTCAGGCTGAGCGCCGGGTGGTGTGGCAGCGGGAAGGCGGGCTCTGGGTGCTCGGCCTCAAGGCGATCGCGTGAGCGCCTGCTCAGAGCGCGAGCGCGCGGACGGCCTCCTCGTCCACGCCGATCCCCAGGCCGGGGCCGGTGGGCACCTGGGCGACGCCGTCGGTGACCGTGATGACCGGATCCGTGGCGTAGGGGCTGGTGATGAACTGCCGGCCGTTGAGGTCCACCGGCGTGTCCACGCCGAACGCCGCGAACAGGTGGAGCGAGGCCGCCAGCCCGATGTCGGACTCGGTGAGGCCGGAGCCCATGATCGCCAGGCCGCAGTCCTCGGCGAGCTGGCACTGCCGCAGCGCCAGGGTCAGCCCGCCGCAGCGCTGCACCTTGGCGACGGCGACGTCGATGGCGTCGAGCCGGACGAACGTCGCCAGGTCGCTCGGATGGCGCAGGCTCTCGTCCACGGCCACCGGGATGGGGCTGGCGTCACGCAGGCGGCGCAGGCCGGCGACGTCGTTGGACGGCAGCGGCTGCTCGAAGACGGCCACGTCCAGGTCGGTCAGGCGCCGGGCCACCCGGAGCGCGACGGCGGCCGTGTAGCCCTGGTTGGCGTCCACCCAGAGCACGGCGTCGGGAGCCGCGGCGCGCACGGCCTCCACGATGGCCACGTCCTCGTCCTCGGTGTGCAGGCCTACCTTGACCTTGACGTGGCGGTAGCCGAGCGCGCGGCCCTCGGCCACCGAGTCCGCGGCCACGGCGGCCGACTCGGTGGCCACGATCCAGGCCAGCTCGATGGTGTCGCGCCTGCGCCGGCCCCACAGCTCGCCGAGGGACAGGCCGAGGCTGCGGGCGTAGGCGTCGTGGCAGGCCACGTCGACCGCCGCGCGCGCCAGCGGCATGCCGATCGAGAAGCCCTTGCTGATCGTACGGTCGAAGACGCGGCAGAGCCCGTCCAGATCCCACAGCGGGCGGCCGACAGCCGCCGGGGCCAGGTAGTTCTCGATGGTGGAGACGATGGACTCGGTGGTCTCGTACGTCCAGGAGGGGATCGGGGTGGCCTCGCCCCACCCGATGGCCCCGTCGTCGGCGGTGACCTTCACCAGGACTCTGACGGCCGGGCGGCCGCCCTGGACGACGGACCCGCCCGCCACGGCGAAGTCGCGCAGCGAGGGCAGGCCTACGGTGAAGGTCTCGAGGCGTGCTATCCGGTTCACGTGATTCAGTACCATTCGGACTTGTCGACCAGATTGATCAGTTCGCGCCCGGCCACGAAGCGCCGGGCGTTCTCCAGCAGTACGGCGAAGCGCCGCTCGTCGCCGTGCGGACCCACGCCTCCCACATGCGGGGTGATGAGCACGTCCGGACGCCGCCAGAGCGGGTGATCGGCGGGCAGCGGTTCGGTCTCGAAGACGTCCAGGGCCGCGCCGGCCAGGCGCCCTTCGGCCAGGGCGGCCGTCAGGTCGTCGAGCCGCACGATGGGCCCGCGGCCGATGTTGACGACGTACGACCCGGGCTTGGCCAGCGCCAGCCGCCGCGCGTCCAGCAGGCCCTCGGTGGCCGGGGTGTGCGGAACGGTCAGGATGACCAGGTCCGCCTCGGGAAGCAGCCGGTCGAGCGCGTCGGCCGGCAGCACCTCTGCGAAGCCCGGCACGGGGCCGCCGCGCCGGGCGTCCACGCCCACCACCCTGGTGCCGAACGCCGCCAGCAACCTGCCGACCTCGGCCCCGACCGCGCCCACCCCCACCACCAGGGCGGTGGCCTCGCCCATGGACAGCACGGCGCCGGGGTCCCAGTCGGGCGCCCAGCGCGCGCGGGCCTGTTCGCGGGCGTACCTGGGCAGGCCCCTGGCCAGCGCGAGCACGAGCGCCAGCGCGTGCGCGGCCACGTGGTCGGTGTACGTGTCACGCATGTTGGTGACCTGCACGGGGTGCGCGACCAGGGCCGGATGGTAGAAGCCCGGAGGCGGCCCGGCCTGCGGGGCCTGCAGCCAGCGCAGCCGTCCGGCGTGCGCCAGCAGGTCCGCGGGCAGGGTGCCGTAGGCGGCGTCGGCCTCCGCCAGCGCCCGCGCCGCCTCGTCCTCGGTCTCCGGCTGGAGCACGACGAGCTCCGGCACCGCCTGCTCCAGCCGGGCCCGCCAGCCCGCGGTGGCCGGATCGTGCGGCGGCAGCAGCACCAGGGTGGCTGGGCTCACGCCCTCCTCGCCAGCCCGGACTCGGTGATCTCGTACAGCAGCGGCTCTCCCGCGATGTAGCGGGCCAACTCCTCGGCCATCGCCTGTCCGTGGCGGCGCCGCTCGAAGCCCAGGCTGCCCGCCACGTGCGGGGTGACGACGATGTTGGGCATCGTGAACAGCGGCGACCCGGCGACGGGCGGCTCCGGCTCGGTGACGTCGAGGACGGCGAACAGGTCGGTCCGCCGGCTCAGCACGTCCACGAGCGCGGCCTCGTCGACGAGGGCGCCGCGCGCCGTGTTGATCAGGGTGGCGTCGGGCTTCATCGACTCCAGCAGCTCGGTGCCGACCAGGCGCTGCGTCTCGGGGGTGAGCGGCGAGTGCAGGCTGACCACGTCGGAGGTGGCGAACAGCTCCTTCAGGCCGACGAGGCGCACGCCGAGCTCCGCCGCCTGCGCCGGGTCGGCGTACGGGTCGTAGGCCTGCACGTCGAGGTGGTGATGGGCGAGCAGCCGCGCCGTGGCCCGGCCCGTGGCGCCGAGCGAGACCAGCCCGACCACCGCGTCGTAGGCCCCGATCTCGGGCCCGCGCGGGGCGGTGGCCGCGGCGGCGCGCGCGGCCAGCACGTAGCGCCAGCCGTGCTTGAGCGCGTACAGGATCTGCGAGAGCGCGAACTCGGCGACCGGCTCGGCGTTGGCCGTGGCCGCCGAGGTGACCCGCACTCCCCTGGCCCACATCTCCGGGGTGACCATCCCCTTGATGGAGCCCGCGCCGTACAGCACCAGCGAGAGCCTGGGCGCGGCGGCGAGCAGGTCGGCGTCCAGCTTGGGCGCCCCCCACCCGGTCACCAGCACGTCAAGGTCGGCGAGCACGTCCGGGGTGATCCGGTCGGCGGTGAGCAGGGGCGAGGCGATGGTCAGGTGCCGCTCGATCGCCTCCCTGGCCTGGGGGCCGTAGACGTCGTCGAAGCGGTTCGGGTCCATCACGTACAGCCCGTTCAGCATTGCCTCTCCTTCACGCGAGCCGCCGCCCGCACGCTGGCCAGGCGGGCAGGCGAGCCCAACCCGGCGTGGTAGTAACGTAGCTGCCGCGCTCCCCCTGCGATGAGGTCGGCGGCAAGTGCCGGGATCCGGGCGTGCCCGTCCTCCAGCACGGTCAGGTTGGCGACGAGGGGGATCTCGGTGCGGCTCGCCGCGGCCTTCACCTGGGCGAGTGCCGCCTCCTCCGGGCCCCAGCACTTGAGCACGTACGCGTCGACCCGCGCGTCGAAGGAGGCCAGGTCGATCCCCACGTCGGGGCCGGTGACCTGCGGGTCGTCGGTGGCCATGAGCAGCAGCTCGCGGCCGGCGGCCGGCACCGCCACGTCCCGGACCAGGTCGGCGATGACCCGGCCGCGGTGGTCGTAGACGGCCTGGGCGCGCTCGTGGCCGAGCGCGTCGCCCAGGCTCTCCCCGGCGGGGACGCCCTGCTGGAGCTCACCGTCCACGGCGGCGCGCACGTCGCGCGCCAGCTCCTCGACGTCCAGGCCGCGCTCCGCCAGCCCGTTCCGGCAGGCCGGGCAGAGGCAGAGCGACAGCAGGGCCCTGCCGCAGGCGGACAGGTGGGCGCCGGAGGTCTTCTCGTGGTGTCCGGCGTGCTCGGCGCCCAGCCAGCCGCACGCCTCCAGCATCAGCGCGGGCACGTCGTACTGGTCGCAGACCTCGCTCACGAGGGTGAGCGCGTAGTCGTGGACGGCGGGCTGGGCGGGGCAGAGCGCGTAGGGATAGGACTCGCCGTACGCGTTCCTGACCGTCAGGTCGGGCGCCTCGCGGCCCAGCACCGAGGAGTGCGTGAGCACCATCCAGGCCTCGGCCCGCAGCCCGGCCTCCGCCAGCGCGGCCAGCGCCGTCCCGAACCGGTCCTCGTCCGGCACCCCCCAGCTCGGCGGGTACGGCTTGAGCCGCCCGCGCCACCGATCGGGACGCAGCCGGAAGTAGGCCGCCGCGTGATCGGCCTGCACGATGCGGTGGCGCGGATGCCACGCGGTGGTGGCCCGGACCGAGTGGTAGGCCGCCTGCAGGGTCACCGTGCTCACGCCGAGCCCGGCGATGCGCTCGGCCGCCGCGGGGTCGCCCACGAGGTCCCAGGTGTAGGCGAACGCGCCGTGCCTCGTCTTCAAGCGGACTGTCACCCCTTCGTGGCGCCGGCCAGGCCGCGCGTGAAGTAGTTCTGGAAGAACAGGAAGATCGCCAGCATCGGCAGGAACGAGATCGTCATCCCGGCGGCGAACCCGGTCCAGTCGGTGGCGTGCTCGCCCTGGAAGGAGAGCATCCCGACGGCGAGGTTCTGCAGGTCGGGCTGGCCGAGCGTGAACACCAGCGGGATGTTGAACTCGTTCCAGCTGCTGATGAACTGGAAGATGACCACCACCGCGATGACCGGTTTGGCCAGCGGCAGGATGAGGCCGAACGTCTTGATGAAGCCGGCCCCGTCGAGCTTGGCCGCCTCGAACAGGTCGCTCGGGACGCTGGAGAAGAACCCGACGAACAGCAGGACGTAGAGCGCGCCCGCGCCGCCGGACATGGCCAGGATGACGCCGGCCCGCGTGTTCAGCAGGCCGAGGTTCTCGATCAGCACGAACTGCGGGACGACGATCGAGGCGACCGGGATGAACAGGGTCCCCACGATCATCCGGTAGAGCAGGGTGCGGCCGGGGAACTCGTACCTGGCCAGCACGTAGCCGCACAGGGCCGCCTTGACCAGCTCGACGAGGGTCGAGGCGACCGAGTAGAGCACCGTGTTGAAGAAGTATCCGGAGAACCCGGCGTTGACCCAGGCGCGTACGAAGTTGTCGAAGTTCAGCTGGTCGGGCACGAGGCTCGCGCCGCTGGTGAACATCCCGGCCTGGGTCTTGAACGCGGCCGAGATCGTCCACAGGAACGGATAGACCCACACGAGCCCGATGACCACCAGGATGGGCAGGGCGATGAGGTTGGCCCGGGTCCTGTGGCTGCGCCGGGCGGCCTGGTTGATCGTGGCCATCAGACGCCGTACTCCTTCCTGAGCCGCTGGGCCCGGCGGACCGCGACGCCCTGGGCGGAGACCAGGACGAAGGCGATGACGGAGAACAGCAGCGCCGCGGCCGAGGCGTAGCCGTAGGCGAACGGCACCGAGCCGAAGGCGTTCTGGTAGATGAAGTAGGACACCACGTACGTGCTGGTGCCCGGGCCACCCGCGGTGAGGGTGACGACCAGCCCGAAGACGTGCATGGCGTTCACGATGCCGAGCAGGGCGATGATCACGGCGACCGGCCTGATCATCGGCAGCGTGATGCGGGTGAGCTTCTTCCACTCGCCCGCGCCGTCGATGTCGGCCGCCTCGTAGACCTCCTCCGGCACGTTCTGCAGCGCCGCGATCCAGTAGATCATGTACTGGCCGAAGATCTGCCAGACGGAGACGAGCACGAGCACGAGCAGCGCGCTCCACCGGTTGGCGAACACGTCGAACCCCTGGTCGACCAGGCCGAGGTCGCGCAGGATCGCGTTCAGCGCGCCGTTGGACGGGTTGAGCAGGTAGGTGAAGACCAGGCCCGCCATGGCGACGGGGATGATCAGCGGCGCGAAGAACAGGGTCCGGAAGAACCGCTTGCCGCGCAGCCACTTGCGGGTGAGCACGATCGCCGCCAGCAGCGAGATCGGGAGCTTGATGACGGTGGTCAGCACGGCGAAGATCAGCGTGTTGACCACCGAGAGCCAGAACAGCGGGTCGACCAGGATCGAACCGTAGTTGTCGGCCCCGACGAAGTTGTCGATCGGGCCGATGCCCGACCAGTCGAAGAAGGAGTAGTAGATCGTCGCGGCCAGCGGCCAGAGGGTGAAGCCGAGGTAGAGCAGGAGGAAGGGGGCCAGGAAGACGACCAGCCAGACCCTGTCGAAGCCGCGGACGCGCTCGCGGGAGTGATCGACGCGTTCGGGCACGCGCTCGGCGGGCGGCCGGTCCCTGTTCGGCACCCTCTCCCTACCGGGGGCGGGGGCGGTGGTTGTCATGGATGTCCTCACGAGGGAGAAGGGGGCGCCGGCCGGTCAGTTCTTGTACATGTCCTTCGTGTAGTCCTTGGTGTAGTCCCAGTCGGGGAAGGTGTAGCAGTCCATCGACACCTTCAGACCGGCGGCGGCCTCCTGCTTGAGCCCTTCCTCCAGGGCGGTCTGCCGCTGCTTGACGATGGCGGCGCCCACCGACTCCAGCGACTGGCCGCTGACCAGCGCCTCGCCCATGGCCTCCCACTCCCCGTCGGGGCTCTTCGCCAGCGCGTTCACGTACGCCTTGGACTTGGCGATGTCGGGGCACTTGAGCAGCGGCACGGGAAGCTGGACGCGGTAGCCCGGCTGCGCGCCGATCTGCATGATCTGCTTGAGTGCCGGGTCGCTGACCATCTTCTGGTTGTCGACGTAGGCCAGCGTGCCGAAGGCGCTCTTGTAGTACTGCTTGACGAAGTAGCCGTTGGGGTCGGTCATCCACTGGATGAACGTCCACATGGCGTCGGCGTTCTTGGTCTGCGAGCTGACCCAGTACTTGTTGGTGTCATACCTGCGGCCGCCCGCGCCGGTCGGTCCCCCGTCCGGGTTGACGCGCGGCGCCACCACGTACTTGTCGCTGCCGAAGCCCTGGCTGGCCCACACGCTCGGCAGCCAGGTGCCGTCGAACATGATGCCGGCCTGGTCGGCGGCGAACTGCTGGCGGGAGAAGTTCTTGTCGTTGGTGCCCGGCGCCAGGTATCCGGCCTTGCTGAGCTCCTGGATGTAGGCGAAGGTCTTCACCTGCCCGGGCTCGGTCAGGTCGAACTTGCCCGTCTTGTAGTCGAAGAACTCATCCGTCGAGACGCTGCTGATCAGCCCGAACCAGATCCGCTGCATGTCCACGCCCTTGGTGGGTGCGGCGATGCACTCCGCCTTGGTCTTGGCCTTGATCTGCGCGCAGGCGCTCTTGAGGTCGGCCCAGGTCTTGGGCGGGCTGTTGACGTCCAGCCCGGCCTGCTGGAAGACCTGCTTGTTGAGGAACATGTAGCCGGAGCCCCAGTAGAGGTTCTCCGAGAACGGGAAGCCGTACGTCTTCCCGTCCTGCATGTTGATGCCCTCCAGGAAGGACCCGTCCGGCCAGCGCTTGGTGAAGTCGGCGGGGACGGTGCCGCTCGGGCTGAGCGGGCTGATCCACTTCTGGTCCAGCAGCTGGGACAGCCCGGTCGCGTTCCAGTAGAACATGTCCGGCGCCTGGTTGCTCTGGAAGGCCAGGGGCAGGGTCTTCATGTAGTCGGCCTGGGTGATCGAGCGCCACTCGATCTTGATGTTGGGATGTTCCTTGGTGAACTGCGCGCCGATGTCCTTGTGGAAGTTCACCTGTTCGGCGGAGAAGTCCCAGATCTGCAGCGTGGTCTGCGAGCCACTGCCGCCGTCGCGGCCGGTGCTCGACGTGCCGCACGCCGCCACGAGCAGCGAGGCCAGGATCGCGGTGATCATCGCGGGCCGATGGAGTTTCATGAAGCCCTCCCGAGAGACGGAGGTCAGAGGGGTGTCGGGCATCGGGTAAGCGCTTGCCCGAGAGGTGGGTCCGAGAGTAACCCCGGTCACAGGCCGATTCAAGACTTGTGAGAAAGCGGTTTCAGATCGATGCTCGGTCATGACACCTGTCCGTCGACGACCCGTACCGCCAGAAATATGCTGATTTGCCTGGCACTCTTCGGCGGCGCGCGCCGATAAGATCATCATCTCGGCGCGCCGGAAAAATCTTTACAAGCGCTTTCAGAACTTCGGGAGTACGTGTGCGCCTGCTCGCCTTCACCAAGCCCTTCGGCCCGATCGACCCCGCCCGGCTGGCCGAGACCGTGGCCTCGGTGGGCGCCGACGGGGTCGACCTCGTCGTGCGCGAGGGGCAGACGGTCAGCCCCGCCGACCCGGGCGGCATCGCCGTCGTCGCCGCCGAGCTCGAACGCCGCGGGCTCACCCTCGACGTCGTCACCACCGACCTGCTCGACGCCGACGCGGACGCCGAACGGATCATCGCGGCCTGCGGCGAGAGCGGCGTCCCCCTCATGCGGGTGGGCTTCTTCCGCTACGACCCCGCCGCCGGATACCGCCGTCAGCTGGATGAGTCCAGGGCCGCGCTGTCCCGCCTGGCCGCCGTCGCGGCCCGGCACGGCGTGCGGCTGGCGGTCCAGTTGCATCACGGTACGATCCATCCATCCGCCTCGCTCGCCCTCGCACTCGCCGGCGACCTGGACGACGTGCGCTTCTACGCCGACCCCGGCAACCAGGCCAAGGAGGGCAGCGAGGCATGGGCGCTCAACGTCGACCTGCTGGGCGATCGGATGGCCTGCATGGGAGTGAAGAACGCCGTCTGGCGGTCCACCGCGGACGGCTGGGTGTGCGAGTGGCAACCGTTCGCGGACGGAGGCGTGGTCCCCTGGCCGGAGATCGTCCCCGGGCTGCGCGCACGCGGCTACACCGGAGTGCTGTCGCTGCACGTCCACTACCCGGCAGCCGACCCGGCGGCGGCCGTACGGCGGGATCTTGATCATCTACGCGGGCTGCTCGGCTGACGGGCGCTCCACGGGGGCAGGAGGAGCGGGTGCGTAATCTGCGGCAGGGCCGCTCGGCCCGGGTGACGATCAGCGACGTCGGGGCGGCGGCGGGGGTGTCGGCCTCGACGGTCTCCCGCGTGCTCAACGGCACGGCCAAGGTCGCCCCCTCGCTGGCGGCGCGCGTCCACGACGCGGTCAGGCAGCTGGGCTACCGGCCCAACGCCGCGGCGCAGGGGCTGGCCCGCGGGGAGTGGGGCACCATCGGCGTGCTGGTCCCCAACCTGGCCAACCCCTACTTCCCCGACGTGCTCAAGGCGGTCTCGGCCGTCGCTCGCTCCCACGGGCGGCGCGTCATGGTCATGGAGTCGGACGACGACCCCTCGATCGAGCACGACCTGGTCGCGGACCTGATGCGCAGCTGCGACGGGGTGCTGCTCTGCTCCTCCCGCCTGGAGCGCTCGGACCTGGTCGTGCTGACCGCCCGGGACCACCCGCTCGTCCTGCTCGACCGGATCGTCCCCGGCATCGCCGCGCCCGCGGTCTCCGCCGACTTCTTCGGCGGGATGATGCTGATCTGCGGCCACCTGGCGCAGCTGGGCCACCGCCGGGTCGCCTACCTGAGCGGGCCCGAGGTGTCCTGGGCCAACGCCGAGCGGATCAGGGCGCTGGAGGCGGCCAAGGCGTTCGGCATCTCCGTCACGATCCTGCCGTGCGGGTCCACCAGCCGCTCCGGGTACGACGCCGCCGCCGAGGTGGCCGGCACCGGCGCCACCGCGCTCACCACCTACAACGACCTGGTGGCGCTGGGGGCGGTGACCCGGATGCGCGAGCTCGGGGTACGGGTCCCCGAGGACCTGTCGGTGGTCGGGTTCGACGACATCGCGCTGGACCACGTGGCGCACACGAGCCTGACCACGGTGTCGGTGCCGCGCGGTCAGCTCGGCAGGCAGGCGGCCGAGATGCTGGAGGCCCTCATGACCGAGGGGCACGACGGGGAGCCGGTGTACCTGCCGATGGAGTTGCACGTCCGCGACAGCACGGCGCCGCCCCACTGTTGACAAGTGCGGCCGGCGGCGGGAACCCTGTCTTCCTGAAAGCGCTTTCCCAGCGGAGGAGAGAGAACCCGTGGACACCGACGACCGCGCAGGACGGCCTGGCAGCGACCGAGACGATCTGCAGCGGCAGGTCCTGGACCTGGTCGCACCACTGACCACCAGATTCAGCGCGGGCGGGGGGCGGCTGCGGCTGGGGTTCAACACGGCGCACTACGACCAGGCCGCCTCCGAGCTGGAAGCGTTCGCTCGGCCGCTGTGGGGGCTGGCGCCCCTGGCGGCCGGCGGCGGGGCGTTCGACCACTGGGAGCTCTGGCGCGCCGGGCTGGCCGCCGGGACCGACCCCGAGCACCCCGACTACTGGGGCGCCGCCTTCGACCGCAACCAGCGGCTGGTCGAGACCGCCGCCATCGGCCTGGCGCTCGCCCTGGCCCCCGAGCAGGTCTGGGACCCGCTGACCGGCCCGCAGCGCGACACGGTGGCCGCCTGGCTGCGGCACGCGGTCACCGTGGAGCCCAACGACAACAACTGGCTGTTCTTCCCGGTCATGGTAGGGCTCGGGCTCGACCGCGTCGGGGTCGCCCACGACCGCGACGCCAACACGGCCAGGCTCGACCGGCTGGAGGAGTTCGACCTCGGGCGCGGGTGGTACTCCGACGGGCCCAAGTGGCAGCGCGACTACTACATCCCGTTCGCCATGCACTACTACGGCCTCATCTACGCGGCGCTCGGCGACGACCCGGCCAGGGCCGGGCGCTTCCGCGAGCGGGCCGCGGCGTTCGCCCACGACTTCCAGCACTGGTTCACCAGCGAGGGGGTCGCGGTCCCGTTCGGCAGGAGCCTGACCTACCGCTTCGCGCAGTCGGCGTTCTGGGGGGCGCTGGCCTTCGCCGGGGTCGAGGCGCTGCCGTGGGAGGTGACCAAGGGCCACCTGCTGCGGAACGTGCGCTGGTGGGGCGGCCGGCCCATCCGCGACACCGCCGGGCTGCTCACCATCGGCTACGGCTACCCCCAGCCGCACCTGGCCGAGCAGTACAACGCGCCCGGCTCGCCGTACTGGGCCATGAAGGCGTTCCTGCCGCTCGCCCTGCCCGCGGAGCACCCGTTCTGGGCCGCGAAGGAGGCCGACGCGCCGCCGCTGCCCGAGGTCAGCACCCAGCCGGAGGCGGGCGTGGCGCTGCTGCGCTGCGAGGAGGGACGGCACGTGGTGCTGCTGAGCGCGGGGCAGCACGCCCCGTGGATGCGGCACGGCGCGGCCAAGTACGCCAAGTTCGCCTACTCCACGCGCTTCGGCTTCAGCGTGCCGGCCGGGACGCTGGGGCTCGAACAGGGCGCCTTCGACAGCACGCTGGCGCTCAGCGAGGACGGCGAGCACTGGCGGCCGTGCGAGCTGCCGTACGACGTCTCCGCCTCCGACGGCGTGCTGCACGCGCACTGGAAGCCCTGGGACGACGTGGAGATCGAGACCTGGCTGGTGGCGCTGCCCCCGTGGCACGTACGGGTGCACCGGATCAGGACCGGACGGGCGCTGCGCACGGCCGAGGGCGCCTTCGCGGTCGACCGGGACCGGCCGCCTACCCGAGTGGAGACCGGCACCGGGTGGGCCAGGCTCGACTCGCCGAACGGCCTGTGCGTGATCGAGGACCTGTCCGGCGGGCGGGAGGGCGTGCTCGTCACGCCCCTGCCCGGCACTAACGTGTTCGCCCCGCGCACCACGATCCCCACGCTGACGGGCGAGCTGCCGCCCGGCGAGCACCTGCTGGCCTGCGCGGTCATCGGCCTGGAGGCTGTGGAGGGGAGCGAGTGGCCGGCGCCTCCCACGTGGGACGCCGTCGAGCCGCTGCTCGGCCCGGCGCCGCGGCCGTGATCTTGATGCCGGACAGCGGGCGGCCCGCCAGGTCGCCCGCCGTCCGGCGGCTCACCGGCAGAGGCACGCCGGGTTTGCCGTACCGCTTCCTGATCGCGTCACAAGACCACCCTCGCGTAACCGATCCGCCAGCCTCTCTCCTTCACGTCGGAGACCCTCTTGTCTAGCTTCTTGGTGCTGTGCGCGGTGTAGAAGATCCCTCTTTCGCTGGAGGACGTCTTCTTCGTGACGATCGACATATGGTCGACCCCGTTGTGGTTCTGCGGATCGAAGTCCCAATACATGATGTCGCCGACGCGCACGTCCGAGAATGTGGAGCGCCATTGGATCCGGTGGCGGTTGGCCATGTGGCTCATGCTCTTCGTGACGATGACGAAGGTGTTCGAGTCCTTGCCGACGGGGGCTGCCCAGAACCAGTTGTTCGGGTTCTCGCGTTTCTGCTTCGCCGTTGACCCGTAGTTCCGGATCTCCAGGACGCCTCCGCCGAATCGCAGCGCCTTGGAGGCGAAATTGGTGCAGTCGCCGCCGCGGTGCCAGAAGTTGTCGTACTCCTGGTGGCTGTTCCAGTTCCTCCTGGCCCAGCCGGCGATGCCGGACTGGTTCACGTAGTCGGCCGAGACGGTGTCCGCCGGGGCATCGCCGGGTTCGGGCACGGTCGCGTCTTCGTTCATGTCCGCCGTGGCCGACCCGTCAGGGTAGACCTGGGAGTCGACCGAATCGCCGTCCGCCTGACCGGTGAGACCGTCGGAGGAGCCGTCCGGATGCTGACTCTGGCCTGCCACGACGACATTGAAGGAATAGTCCGCGTCGTTCTCCTCTTCTTCCGTGGTCTTCTCCCCGGTCGGGTCACGCCGGAGCCTGGACTGGTGCACCGTCGCGCGGACGGTCGCGGTCCTGCCGTCGGCCGACAAAGAGACAAGGGTGTTGCTCAGTGTGGTCGTCGAGCTTTCCTGACCCCCTCCGTCGGCGTCAGCCTCGAATTTCGCGGCCACGAGCGCTTGCTCGTCCGCCTGGAGCAGCGACTCGAACCGATAGCCCTGATCATGTTTGCCGATCGCGTCGGAGGCGCCCGCGAAACGTCCCTCGACGATGCCCTCCCGGCTGTCCAGATATTGCGTGACAGCGTCGAGGTATTCCTGCCCATCGGGAACGGCCTGCGGTTTCACGGCCGCGGTGGTGCTCCAGGCGCCGCTGCCTTGTTCGTTCTCGGCGCGTACCCGGAAGACGTAGGCCGATCCGTTGGCCAGCCCGGTGATGACGGCCCTCGGCTCGGACGGCGTCAGTGTCTTGACGACGGTTCCCGCGCTGTCGAGAACGTCCAGGTCGAACCCTGTTATGCGCGTGTCACCGGTCGAGTCGGACGGCGGCCCCCAGGTGACGAGCGCTCCGCCGTCACCTGGCCGCACGCTGACGTTCTGCAGGGTTCCCGGCGCGCCCGGCGGAACGTAGGTGACGGTGATGGTCAAGGGGACGCTCACGCCGGCGGAGCCGAAGGTCACCTCCGGTGCCGCGGGATCGGTGGTTCGCAGCGCGAGCTCCGCGAAGCCCTGACCGTCCTGACGATCTCCCTGTACGGACCCGGAGATGTCGATCTTCGCGTTGGCCAGGTCCACCTCGGCGAACGGCTCGTCCAGCAGCTTGGAGGAGACCTCTGCCCCCGACGCGTCGGCGGCGAGGCCGTCGGCCAGCTCGTACGCCGACACCTTGAGGGTGGCGGGGCACGTGGCGGCACATGTGGGGGTTCCGAGATCGAGCGTTGCCGAGGCGATCTCCGCATCCGCCGGGATTGCGGTGAGGTCCGCCTTGAACGTGGAGATCAGGCCGCCTCCCACGTGGAACACGGCGGCCTTCTCGAGCGGGCAGGAGTGCCCGTCACAGGCGTCGGAAGCCGTCTTGGCACCCCGTATGGCGAGTACGCCGGCGCCGAGGGTGGTGGATCGAGTGGGTTTGTCCGCCGTCGGTCGCGGAGCTGTGAAGGTGACTGGGGCGGTACGGGCGCTGCAGGCGGAGGCGACACATGCTTCCATCTGCCACTTGTAGACGGCGCCGGGCATGATGAGGTCGGAGGAGACCTTCAGGGCGGCGCGCTGCCCGCCCTGAACGGTGCTGGACCCCGCCGGGCTCGGTCCCACGACGGCGCCGGCACTGTCGTAGAGGTAGAACCTGGCGGTGAGCGGCTCTCCCGAGGGCCGCAGGAGCACGCCCGACAGCACGACGGCTGACGGGTCGCTCGCACCGGTGGCAAGGCCGGTGGGCACCTTGGGCACGTCCGTCGCGAACGGTGTCCACGACGACCAGCCACTCGCTCCGGTCGGGCTCGTCACCCTGACGCGGAACCGGTACGACCCGGGGTTCAGCAGGGCGCCCGCCGGCGGCGTCCAGGTCGCGGTGGCGCCGGAGGCCACCGCCTTGGGGCCTCCCGTGGCGACCACGTCACTGCTGCCGGCCTTGGTGACTTCGAACGTGTAGTTCAGCGGCGCTCCGGCGGGATCGGTCGCCTTGGCCGACAGCGTGGGCGTGAGGCTCGCGACGGTGTTGACCGCCGGGTCGGAGGAGGCTCTGGGCGCGATGTCGAGCCCTGAAGGGGTGCCGATCTTGTAGGTGAAGGTGACGCTGAGCGCGGGTTCCTTCTCCCCTTGGGCGCCGGAGACGTAGTTCGAGGAGTAGTACCGGCGCCAGGTCGAGGCGTCCTTCTCGTCCGCGCCGCGCAACTGGATGCCGTAGTCCGGCTGGCCGTCGGCCCATGCCTGCACGATGGCGTCGGTGTCCCAATGCATGAAGTCCTGAGGACAGCTCGCCGCCCCGTGCGCGGTCTTCGTGATCACCGCGCCGCTGGTCGTCGTGGCCGGCTCCGAGCCGTACTTGATGGTGTCCGGATCCCAGGCCGCCGTGATCCGCCGTGCCTGCACCCCCGCGCTGGGGTCCACGCACACCGATGACCAGAACGTCCACAGCCGCAGGTCCGTGTCCACGATCTGGGTGCCGAGCAGGTCCTCGATGTGCCGGAACTTCAGGTACGAGCGGGCGATGTGGGAGCCGTCGTACGTGCCCGCCTTCAGCTCGGTCGAGCCCCGCTGCGAATCGGGGAGGTCGCTCTGCACCCAGGTGTCGGTCTCCACGGTGAGCGTGCTCGTGGGGTCCACGGTGACGGGGTACTTCACCGCCGGGTCCGAAAGAAACCTCGGGTCCGGCTTCAGCACCAGCACCGCACCGTCGCCGCTCTGCCGCACCGTCGTCTCGATGGCGGCCTGATGAACGGGCTCGCCGGAGCGCTCGTCGGTCGTGGAGTCCCACATTCGCGGGGCCGGCGCCGACGCCAGCACCTTGCCGGCACCATCCCGCAGGTTCAGGCCGTGATCGGCGGCCTTGGAAAGCCTCAGGCCTTTCGTGACCACCGGCAGCGTGAACTCCAGCGGTCCCGTCGGACGCCGGTGCAAGACGATCGAATGGCTGAATCCGTTCGGCAACGCCCTCACGGTGAGGTCACCGCCGGGCACCACGTTCTCGTAGGTCGCCGTGTCCCCCTTGATCTGCGGCGACGGCAGAGCCTTGCCCCAGGAGACCGCGAACGAGCGATCCGCGCCCCGCACTTCGGCAAAGGGCTCCAGGCCGCCGTCGGACAGGCGGACGTCCGATGCCACGGCCTTCGGCCGCAGTCCCGCCTCGCCGTCATGCACCAGGGACGTGTCGATGGGGCGCCACTCGCCGCCGTCCTTCACCCGTACCGGGCCGGGGAAGGTTTCCAGGGTGAACGTGCCGTCAGGGTTGGCCCAGAGCGAGGAGCTGTCGCTCTTCTCGCTCTCCACCTCCACCCGCGTGCCCTGTGTCTTCGCCGATCGCGCGGCGGCCACCCGGTCGGCCGGAGGGCTCCCGTCGTCGGCCACCGCAGCCGAGCCCCCGGAAACCGGTCCGGCCAAGGACGCGGCGACCATCAGGGCCACCAGGCCACCGAGCGCGCCCCCGCGCCGCTCACCCACCGCGCGGTGACCGGCTAAGAGACCGCCTGTCCCCCGTGATCGTTTCACCGTGTTACCTCCTCGTCGCAGCCGTCACAGGCTGTCGTCGCCGGCCGCCGCCCCGTCCGTCACCGGCACGCCTCTGGGCCGGAAAGCCGGACATTCGCGCCCCGGAGAAGGGCGGCGGTCACAGACCAGCCATCATTTTCAGCGCGGCTCCGGCCAAGGCGAAGATCGTTCCATCACAGCGCAAATGTCCTGGAAGAGGCCCTGCGAGAGGGACCGGACACCGCCGGCCGGGACGCCGGCGAACTTGACCGCGCTGATCGCCGTCGAAGTAGGTGCTTCCGTCGGAGTTACATGCCGAACGGGGCACGTCGATCGGAGGATCCATGGCGCTGAGAATCCATTTCACGGGCGAGGATCTCGCGCGAACGCGCATCGCCCCCGGGTGCGACGCCATGTGGGAGGTGATGCTCAGCCTCTACAGGTTGCGCCGCCGGGAGCGGACGATCGTCTTCAGCCAGTGGAAGAAGGAGGCGCTGGCGAGGGTGCCCGCGGCGACCCGGATGCTGACGACCCTCGCGCCCGCGCGAGGCTATACCGTCGACTTCCTCACCCCGCGCACCGAGCCGGGCTCGATGACGGCGGGAACCGAGGCCCTGCGCCGAACCACACGTGAGCGGCTACATCTCGACCTGACCGAGCTGTCCTGGCGCCATCCCGGCAGGCGGTTGCCCGGGTGGGTCGGCCACCTCGCCGAGGGCGGCTCGCAGATGCTGGGCGCCGTCGCCGACGCGGCCGAGGCCTACTTCGAAGCATGCTTGTCGCCGTACTGGCCACGGATCCGCGCGCAGGTCGCCCAGGAACGCGCCCGCCGCGCACGAGTGCTCTTCGAAGGCGGCTGGGAGGCGGTGTTCGCCACGCTCCACCCGTCGGCACGGTGGAGCTTCCCGACGCTGGAGCTCGCCTATCCGGCCGACCACGACATCCACCTCAACGGCCGAGGCCTGGTGCTGCAGCCCTCGTTCTTCTGCAGGCAGACACCGATCACCCTGCGCGATCCCGAGCTGCCCCCGGTGCTGGTCTATCCGATCGAACACGACCCCACCTGGGCGCACGGCGACGCCCCCGACCGGCGTCCGACGCTGACGAGTCTGCTCGGCCCCACCCGGGCCCAGGTGCTCGAGACCATAGGCCACGGTGACTGCACCACCGGCGAGCTCGCGCGTCAGCTGGACATTCCCGGCTCGACCGCCAGCCGCCAGGCCACCACACTTCGCCAGGCCGGCCTGGTGACCAGCCACCGCCTGGGCCAAGCAGTCATCCACACCGTCACGGACCTGGGCACCGCACTCCTCAACAATCACCACCCCGGCCTGATCGCCTGAAGGGTGTGCCATGCGGGCAGCGCCGGGCTCATACGGCGATGGGGAGGTCCGCGCGCTGGTGCAGGGATTCGGCGGCGTTGATGAGCATGCTCGTCGCGTGACCGAGCAGGGGGTTGGGGTCGGTGGCGCGGCACACGGTGAAGACCCTGCGGACCTGGGAGGGGTCGCCGAGCCGGAACACGCACACCTCGCGCGACTCGATCATCGCCAGCTCCGGCACGATCGCCACCCCCAGCCCCTTGCGTACGAGCTCGAAGGGCAGGTTGTAGTCGTTGGTGCGGAACAGCACGTCGGGGTCGAAGCCGCTGGCCGCGCAGATGTGCGACAGGTTGAGCGAGGCGTCCATCCCCTCGGTGTAGGAGATCCACCGTTCGGCTGACAGCTCGCCGAACTGGATGCGCTTGCGGGCGGCCAGCCGGTGACCGGTCGGCACGAGCACGTAGAGCGGCTCCTCCATGATCAACGTCATGGTCAGGTCCTTCGGCCAGTTGTGCGGCACCATGCCGTACTCGAAGACCACGGCCAGGTCGAGCCGCCCCTCGTTGACGGCGGGAATGGTCCGGTGCGGATCGCCTTCCTCGTAGCGGATGTCCACGTTGGGCCGGTCGCGCAGGAACTCGGCCAGCACGGCGGGCACCAGCCGGAACCCGGCGGACCAGAAGCTGCCGAGCCGCAGCCTGCCCCGGTGGGTGGTGGCGAAGGAACGCATCTCCTCCTCCGCCGCCTCGAGGTCGGCCAGCAGCCGGGCTGCCTTGCGGGCCAGCTCGGCCCCCGCCGCGGTGGGCCGGATGCTGCGCGGCAGGCGCTCGAACAGCTGGACGCCCAGGGTCCGCTCCAGCGAGGAGACCTGCTGCGAGATGGCCGACGGGGTGAACCCGAGGCGCTTGGCGGCGGTCCGGAGCGAACCGGTGGCGACCACCTCACGGATCGCCTGAAGCTGGGCGGGAGTAAGCATCGGCTCAACTTAACAGTCCGGCAGTAAGCATCACCAGACCGCGGACCATCTTGAGGCGAGGCGATCGATCACCTGGGCGGCTACCTGGGGCGGGTGAGAAAGAGGATAAGGAGGAGTGAACAGGTTGTGCACCAATGCGCATGCTCGCTTACCTTGTCGTATCCAAACGGACCCCCAATATTGGTGTTTACGGAACGTAGTAGTACCAAGCGCGAGAGGTGGTGTCCTGCGCGATGCGGTTCACCCAAGCAGCCGCCGCATTCGGCCTGGCGGGACTCCTGTCCCTGACAGCTTGTTCCGGAGGCGGCGCCTCCCAGGCGGCCGCCCCGGCACAGCAGAAGAATCAGGAACTGCACGACCTGCTGCCCGACAAGATCAAGAAGAGCGGCACGCTCAACGTGGCCGCTGGTCACAACTACCCGCCGCTGGTCTTCCTCGACACCGACAACAAGTCGGTCATCGGCCTCGAACCCGAGCTGATGAAGGCCATCGGCCAGGTGCTCGGCGTCGAGGTGACGTTCAGCCAGGCCAGCTTCGACAGTCTCATCGCCGGCGTGCAGGCACGCCGGTACGACCTGGCCATCCAGGCGATGCTCGACAAGCCGGAACGCCGCGAGAAGGTCACCTTCGTCGACTACTTCAAGACCAGCAGCTCGCTCCTGGTCCAGGAGAAGGACGCCCAGGCGATCAAGTCGCTCGACGACCTCTGCGGGAAGACGGCGGCCGTCGAGCAGGGCACCGCCCAGGCCGACGACGCCGAGCAGCAGAAGAAGAAGTGCACGGACGCGGGCAAGCCGGCGGTCCAGGTGCTGGTGTTCCCCGACACGGTCGGCTGTCTGCAGGCCGTCTCCACCGGCCGGGCCAACGCCTTCATCGGCGGCACGCCCACCATCACCTACCAGGCCGAGCAGTCCGGCGGCCGGATGAAGCAGGTCGGCGAGCCCTACCGCTTCCTGCCGTACGGGATCCTCGTCAACAAGGAGGACCAGAACCTCTCCAAGGCCGTGCAGCAGGCGCTGCAGAAGCTGATGGAGAACGGCTCCTACGCCAAGATCCTCGACAAGTGGAAGATGTCGTCGGGCGCCCTCGACAAGGCCGTGCTCAACGGCGGCGAGTCGTGACCACGACCGGGCAGACCGCTCCCCCGGCTCCACGGGAGCGGATCCAGGCCGTCCCGCTCCGCCATCCGGGGCGCTGGGTGAGCGCGGCCGTCCTCGGCTTCCTGGTGATCTTCCTGCTGCAGGGCTGGGTGGCCAACCCGCGCATGGAGTGGAAGGTGGTCGGCGAGTACCTCTTCTCCCCCGCGGTCCTGAGCGGGCTCGGCACCACGCTGCTGCTCACGGTGCTCGCCATGCTCGTCGGCGTCGCGGGCGGCATCGTGCTGGCCGTGCTGCGCATGTCGCCCAACCCGTTGCTGGCGGCGCTGAGCGCGTTCTACATCTGGGTCTTCCGCGGCGTGCCGCTGCTGGTGCAGCTGCTGTTCTGGTACTTCCTGTCCGCGGTGGTGCCGAAGATCGGGCTCGGCGTGCCCTGGGGGCCGACGTTCTTCGAGGTCGACACCAACCTGATCATCACCCAGCTCACCGCGGCGGTGCTGGGCCTCGGCCTGCACGAGGCGGCCTACATGGCCGAGATCGTGCGGGCCGGCATGACCTCCGTCGACCACGGTCAGACGGAGGCGGCCCACGCCCTGGGCCTGACCCGCTTCCAGACCCTGCGCAAGATCATTCTTCCGCAGGCCATGCGGGTCATCATCCCGCCGACGGGCAACCAGGTGGTCTCCATGCTCAAGACCACCTCCCTCGTCTTCGCCATCGCCGTACCTGAGCTCCTGACCTCGATCCAGGGCATCTACTCCAGGAACTTCCAGCAGGTCGCCCTGCTCACGGTCGCGTGCTTCTGGTATCTGGTGGCCACGACCGTCCTGAACGCCGGGCAGCACTACATCGAACGCAGGTTCAGCCGATGACGACCCTCATCCGCGCGGAAGGCGTGCACAAGCGGTTCGGAGCGCTCGACGTACTCAAAGGCATCGATCTGGAGGTCGCGGAGGGAGAGGTGCTGGCCGTGATCGGCCCGTCCGGCTCCGGCAAGTCCACCTTCCTGCGCTGCATCAACCACCTCGAACGCATCGACGCCGGACGCCTCTACTTCCGCGACCACCTGATCGGCTACGAGGAGCGCGACGGGAAGGTCTACGAGCTGCCGGACAAGGCGATCGCCGCCCAGCGGGTGGACATCGGGATGGTCTTCCAGCGCTTCAACCTCTTCCCGCACATGACCGCGCTCGAGAACATCATGATGGCGCCGATCATGGTCAAGAAGGAGCCGAAGGCCGAGGTACGCGAGCGCGCCCACGCCCTGCTGACCAGGGTGGGGCTGGCCGACAAGGCGAACAGCCGCCCCGACCAGCTGTCCGGCGGCCAGCAGCAGCGCGTCGCCATCGCCCGCGCCCTGGCGATGCGGCCCGACCTCATGCTGTTCGACGAGCCGACCTCGGCCCTCGACCCGGAGCTCGTGGGCGAGGTCCTGGACGTCATGCGCGACCTCGTACGCGAGGACGGCATGACGATGATCATCGTCACCCACGAGATGGGATTCGCCCGCGAGGTGTGCGACACCATCGTCTTCATGGACGACGGGGTCGTCGTGGAGTCCGGGCCGCCCGGCGCCGTGCTCGGCGAGCCCCGGCACGAGCGCACCCGGGCATTCCTCAGCAAGGTCCTCTGACTCCCGAAGGAAAGATATCCACGTGTCCCGCGTCATCGTTCTCGGCGCCGGAGTGCTCGGTGCCTCCGTCGCCTACCACCTGGCCGTCGCAGGGGCTCAGGTCGTCGTCATCGAGGCCGGCGGCCCCGCCGCGGGCACCTCCAGCGCGACCTTTTCCATGGACGTCACCCACCTGAAGACCCCGCGCGCCTACTACGAGCTCAACCGCGCCAGCGCAGCCCTGCACGCCACTTTGGCCGAGGAGCTCGAAGGCCCGTCGTGGCGGCACCCCATGCCCGCCATCCAGTGGGGCGACAGCGAGGAGAGCCAGCGGGGGCTCAGGGAGCGGGCCGTCCGCCTCAAGTCGTGGGGGCACCCCTGCCGCATCGCCGACCCGTCCGAGCTGCGCGAACTCGCCCCCGCCGTCGACCCGGCGGCGTGCACGGCGAGCGAGCTCGTGGTCCACGACCAGAGCGCGTGGTACGACGCCCCGCTCTTCGTGCAGCGCCTGCTCGATCGCGCCGCCACGCTCGGCGCCGACATCAGGTACGGCCTGCGGGCACAGGCGCTGATCCGCGACGGCGACGCCGTCACCGGTGTCGAGACCGGCACGCGGCGCTGGGAGGCCGACTGGGTGGTCAACTGCACCGGCCCGGACGCCGACCGCATCGCGGCCCTGGCCGGCACCGACCTGCCCATGACCCGGATCCCCGGGCTGGTGGGAGAGAGCACGCCGGTCCCCGGCCTGCGGCTCGACGCCATCCTGGCCACGCCCGAGGTGGACCTGCGCCCCGCTCCCGGAGACCGGATCTGCTCCATCTCCTGGCCCGTGGACGCGCTGCTGCCCGGCCAGAGCGACGACGCCCTGGCCGAACGGTTGCACGCCGGCGGCCAGCGGGTCCTTCCCGCGCTGCGCGCCGCCCGGCTGGCCGGCGTACGCCTCGGCGTCCGGCCCGTGCCGGCGGACGGCCTGCCGCTGGCGGGCACGCACCCCGAGGTCCCCGGCCTCTACCACCTCGTCACCCACAGCGGCGTCAACCTGGCGCCCGAGCTCGGCCGGCTCGCGGCTCAGGAGATCATCGACGGTGACGGCCCCGGCCTCGCCGGATACCGCATCACCCGCGGCGTCACGGCCTCCGTGCAGGACGAGAGCCTGACCCTCATGACCACCCGCTGACCCCGCCCGAGGCCGCATGCGCAGTGTGCGGCCTCGGGGGTGTCCGTCACCGGGATCATCCCAGCACGGCCTCGTCGTCGCAGCGGACCGTGACCAACGCGAAGAACACGTGCGTCCGCGCATCCTGGGAGACCACCGACTCGAACACGTCGCACGCCGTGAACCCGTGGTCGAGCGCGTTCTGCCTGGCGGCGCTCTCCGCGTTGGCGAGCGCCGTGTCCTCCACGGCTCCTTTTCCGAAGCCGTCGAACAGCGCGCCGCTCTGGGCGGTGGCCACGGTGGTGGTCGCAGTGACGGTCGCGGTGACCAGCGTCGCCGCGACCAGCAGCTTTTTCATCAGGTACGACATGGGAGCTCCTCATGGCTCGTCGGTGGGTCTACACCCGATGGGCGTTCCATCCCGTTCCACGTGCCGACGAGGACCGCGTTCACCCTCCTTCGACGCGCCCTCGGTCGTACGATCACTGGGCATGAAGATCCCCGACCCGCCCGAGACCGGACCTGAGGCTTTCGAGGCGGCGCTGCGGGCCGCGGACTGGACCGCGTTCGTCCCGGAACATGACCTTGTCCCGCTGCGCGCCGCACTCGTCGAGCTGGAGCGACGCCACGGTGTCGTCGACGCGCACCGGTACGCGACCGAGCGGATCCGGGAGCACGGCGCGCTGCTACGCCATCCGGACGTCCACCAGGTCGAGATCACCGCGCAGGCGCTCAGCCCGTCCGGCCGGTATCTGGCGGTGGGCGACTTCGGGGGCGACGACTACGACCGCGGAGCCACCCTGCAGATCTGGGAGGTGACCACCGGGCGGTGCGTCAACGTCATCGACTGGATCGAGGGCGGGATCGGCTGGCCCGGCTACGGCGAGGTCATCCAGTGGTCGGCGGACGATTCGCGCCTCGCCATGGCCTACCGGTCGAACAACGTGGGCGTCTGGGACCCGTTCGGCGAGAAGAACGAACCCGTCGGAACCGCTCGCCTCACCTACTCGGGACGCCCGGACCCGTTCGCCCTGGCGCCCGACGGCGTGCGCGCCTACGTCCTTCAGGAGGCCGACGCGCGCGCTCACGGCGCCGTCGTCCCGCTGGACGGCGGGGAGGTCTGGCCGGACGACCCCAGGATCGAACCGCTGTCGGACGGCAACCGGTTCGTCCTGGACCGGGTCGTCTGGTCGCGAGATGGCCGGCGGCTCTACGGGAACCTGCACGACGGGCGCATCTGCTCGATCGACGCCGCGTCGGGCCGCGTCACGTGGATGACCGAGGGCGACCGCAACTACACGTGGCCGTCCGGCGAATGGAGCCCCGACGAAAGCCTCCTCGCCTTTCACCACGACGGCCGCCTGGTGATCGCCGACGCGCTCACCGGCCGACGGGTGTCCGAGGGGCCCGGGTACGCCGAGGTGACGTTCATGTCGTGGGGGACGCGCCTGGCGATCGTCGAATGCGGTTCGCGCGTCGGCATCGTGGACAGAACCGGGCAGCACCGCTACGACCTCGACCTTGAGCTGCGGTCGCCGAGTTACGACCTGGACGTACGCCCCTGGGCTTGGGAGCCGGACGGCGAGCGTGCCGCGTGCCTGACCGCCGAGGGCCGCGTCGAGATCTGGTCGCTCGGTGACGAGGGAGGCGAACGGCTGCGCTCCTTCGACGCGCCCGCCGAGGCCACGGGGGTGCACTGGGGCGCCGACGACGTGCTCGTGGTGCTGGGCACGACGGTGCTGCGGTTCCTGCGCGCGGACTCCGGCGAGGTGATCGGCGACTTCAGGTTGCTGCGGCAGCCGTCCGCGCCACGTCCCCTGATGCTCGACGACGAGGACTTCGGGGAGGACATGTACCCCGAGCCGAACCCCACGTTCGCGCTGGACGACGAGACCTGGGCCGTCGCCCTGCTGCCCGGAGTCGTGATCGCCCCTCCCGGACGCGACGACGACCTGGCCGCGGCCCTCGCGTGGGCGCCCGCCCGGCGGTTCGCCTGGCCCGTGCACTGGGGTGAGCTGGAGGTCGTTCCCGACGCGCCCGCCGCGGCCGAACGCGTGCCCGAACCGCTGTACGAGTACTTGGAGCCCTTCCGGGGCCGGACGATGACGGACCCGAGCCCTCAGGAGTGGCCGCCGCCCAACATTGCCACCGTCGACGACCTTTTCCGCGCCTTCAAGGAGGCGGTCGTGGAGTACGGGGTCAACCGCCGCAACACCTGGGCCGGCGAGGCGCTCCACTCCGCGGCCGTGCTCAGGGCGCTGCGCGGGGAGACGGCCGGGGCGCTGGAGCTGATCGGGACGTTGCCCGAACATCGCCGGCCACGCGTCGCCGCCGAGGTGGCGATGATGCTCGCGGCCTCGGGGCTGGAGGACGACGCGCGTTCCGTCTTCAGCCGTACCGACGGAATGTGGGGTGAGTCCGCCTCGACGGCGGGCTCCATGGGCGCCGTCCATGCGCTGCTGGGCGACGGCGCACAGGCCGACGCGTGGTTCGACCGGGCCCGGGAGAAGGTCCGCGAGAACGACGGCGGCTGGGACCACAGCCTCCGGGTCGTCCGGGCGCTGATGGAATGCGGCCGCGAGGACGAGGCACGCGCGCTGCTCGCCGAGGGCGCCGGCGCGGCCGGCGACGACGTCGGCATCCCGTTCCTGGGCTACCTGCTGCGCAAGGGCAAGGTGGAGCTCGCCGAGGAGTTGCTCCGGTCCGGTGACGGCTGGTTCCAGGGCTGGGGCGCGCAGCGGCTCCTCGTCGAGCACGGCCTGCCGCGCATGCTCGTGGACTGGGGTGAGCGCTACAACTGCTGGGTGAAGGAGACCGTGCCGATCGCGGAACGCAACGCCGCCCACGGCCGCCCGGCCGGGCCCGGCGGCGCGTCCGGACCCGGCGGCGCGGATGTCGAGGCCCTCGCGCAGGCGCGTGCCGAGCTGCTCCGCATGCCCCCGGGACGCCGCCACGGCCCGACCGTCAAGCTCACCGTCCAAGCCGCCGAATGCCGCCACCTGAGCGCGGTGCTCGCCCTGCTCCCCGAGCTGCCGATGCCGTCCTACGGCGGCATCAGCTCTCACGACCGGCCGTGGGTCGCCTCCACGGCCCTGCGAATCGTCACCACCGGCGTCGACGTCGACCCCTGGTGACACCCGGGCGGACGCCGGCGGTAGCCCCTGCCCGCTGATGGGGCCTACTCGGCTTCGGCCGGCGAGTCGGTCTTGACGGGCGCCGGCCGGACAGCGAGCTCTTCGTAGTCTCTGATACGGACAGGCGGGAGCGAGCGTATCCGTGCGGGTCTGATCCGGGAGGTGTCGAAGCCGTCGGGCCAGGCGGTGGTCTCGTCGAAGACCACGCGTTTCAGCGAAGCACCGGTCAGGACGGCGCCGGTCAGCGTGGCGCCACGGAGGTCGGCGTAGTCCAGGCGAGCGCCGCGCAGGTTCGCGTTCCGCAGGTCGGTCCTGGTCAGATCGGTGCCCCGGAGGTCGATGCCCTCGGCGATGACTCCGGTCAGGACCGCGTCGCGCAGATCGGCCTGGTAGAGGATCGCGTCGGCAAGGACCGCCCCCGCCAGTCGTACTCCGCTGAGATCCGCGCGGGTCAGGTCGGCTCCGACGAAAGCGGCCTCGGTCAGATCGCTGAAATGGAAGTCCGCGTCGCGCAACCGCGCGGAGGCGAGGTTGACCTTGGGCAGGACCAGGCGGTCGAGGCGGAGCACCTGTCCCCGGACCGCGTCCCGGCGGCCGAGGACGGTCAGTGCGGCGTGGATGTCAGGGGCGCGGAGGGAGAGGTTGACCGAGCTGTCCGCCGCCGTGGCGGCGTGACGCGCGTGCCGGGCATCGCGTTGCGGCTCGCAGGCTCGGTTGCCGACGAACGCGGAGAGGATCTCCCCGATGGTCCGGCGGTCGGCCGTGGATGAGCGGGAGATGCGTTCCAGCGCGTAGATGCCGCCGAGGCGGACGTCCACGCTCGGGTCACCCAGATGCGCTATGGCGGCGGCGAAGGACTCGGTCGCCTGCCCGTGACGGCTGAGCTGTAGCTGGCGCCAGGTGAGATAAGCGCCGATCAGCAGCACCAGGCCACCGACGCCCTGGAGCAGGGTGGTGCGGATGTTGTTCACGGCGGTGGCGTAGTCGGCCGGCGGCTTTGCCGCGCCCAGGTCCCATGCGAGCAGGTAGCGGGGCAGGAAGAGAGCACCGGCCAAGGCGCCGAATCCCAGGAGCGCGGTGAGGAGAAAGGGCCCCGAGATCCGGTACCGCCAGGAGGGGCCGACGCGTGCGATCTTGTCCGTTCGCACGGGGTGTCCGGGGAGCGGAGGTGTGTGATCTTCGATCCTGCCGCCGCCAAGGCCTCTGAATGGCTTCTTCATCTGTGCGGCGGCTCTCCGATCGTCACTGACCTCTGCGGTTCGACAGCCCTTCGTGGCTTCACTCCTGGGAGAAGCAGTACGACTATGACACTTCGCCGCCGACCTCAACACAGCTGGATCTGTGTGAGGTCGTGCCGGCCGAGTTCTCCATGGACCTCGGCCGCACAGCTACACCTCATCGGCCGGCATGCCCCTGTACGCTCACGTCTACTGCTCGCCCTGGGACAGGTGGGCCTTGGCGTCGTCGTAGGAGGCGTCACCGCTCGCCCCGGCGGGCCGGTAGACCAGGTACAGCACGCCCGTCGCGAACGTCTCCGACTTGATCAGTTCCAGCGGGATGGAGTTCTCCCCCTCGTCGAACAGGCGCTCACCCTTGCGGACGGCGATCGGGTGCACCAGCAGGTGCAGTTCGTCCAGCAGTCCCGCGGTCAGGAGCTGGCGGACCACCGACACCGAGCCGCTGACGGCGATGCGGCCGCCCTGCTCGTTCTTCAACGCGGTCACGGCCTCGACCAGGTCGCCCTGGAGCAGCTCGGAGTTCCGCCAGCTGAACTCCAGGGGCTGGCGCGACACGACGATCTTCCGCGCGTCGCCGAGCGTCTTCGCGAAGCCCGCGTCCTCGCCGCCCTCGGCCTCCCGCTCCGGCCACGCTCCGGCGAAGCTGTCATAGGTCTTGCGGCCCAGGAGCAGGGTGTCGGCCATCTGCGCCGTCACGGCGGCGCCCATCTCGTCGTTGAAGTACGGGAAGTGCCACTGTGCCGGCTCCTCGACGACCCCGTCGAGCGAGATGAACAGGCTTGCAGCGATCGTCCTCATGATGTTCCTCCAAGGAAGGGGCGGAGCCGTCCGGCTCAGCCGCTCTGATGTTCTGTAGCCTCGCGGAATCACCTTACGGATCTCTTAAGGTCTCCCTTCGGAACGGGAGTTTGATCCCTGTACGGTCACCTCCATGAACTGGCAGCAGGACTCGGTGACCGCGGTGAACGCATTAACCGCCCGGTGGGTGCAGACCTGTTCGGGTGGATCGGTCGTGATGGCCGGCGCAGGAGCCTGGCCGCTGCTGGCCCACCTGGCATCGGCCGCCGGGGGACGAGGCCGCACAGAACTGCAGGATGCCGTCGGGATGGACGCCGCCACCGCGTCCCAGGCGGCCCGAGCCGTTGACCGACCGCGTGCTCCTCGTCCTGGCCGTGGCGCTGACCGTCCGCACCACCTGGCTACGCCCGTTCACCGACGGCATCGACCTGTTCGAGTACGGCCCGTGGGCCGGACGTGAGATCCACGTCCTACGCCGCAGCACCCGCGTACTCGACCGCGCCAGAGTCGCCGACACTCCCGCCGGCCCGCTGACCATGCTCCGCGTCATGGGCACGGGCGGAATCGACGTCCACCTCGTTCTCGGTGACGAATCGATGAAACCCGGCCACGTCCTCACCGCCGGCATCGACGTACTGGCCGGACGCCACCCCACCACCCCAGCCGGCCTCTTGCGTGCGGGCAGCCCGAGCCCCGGATTGACCGTCCGCCACGTCCGCGACCACACCCCCGACGACGCCTTGAACGTCACGGTCCCGCGCTTCACCATCACTTCCACGCACGACCTCCTGGACCTGCCCGAGGTCTTCGGCCTGGCAACGGTGACCGACGTGACCCGCGGGCACTTCCCCGGCATCAGCACCCAACCGCTCGCCGTCACCCAGGCCCGGCAGGACGCCGTCGCCACCTTCCAGGCCACCGGCTTCGAGGCCGCCGCCGTAACCGCCTTCGGCGCCGTCGGAGCCGGAATCGCCCCACCACCCCCCTACCGCGTCAGACACATCGACCTCGACTTCAGCCATCCCTTCGGATTCCTCACGGTCGACCGCCGAAGCCGCCTCATCCTGACCGCCGGCTGGGTCGCCGAACCCCAGAACCTGAGCAGGCTTGAAGAGTGAAGGAGCCGAGCAGCCGGGCTGCCGTCAACCGAGGCGTGCGAACAGGACCAGCCCGGCGACGGTGGAGGCCACTCCGATCCCCAGCACGCCCAACTGCCCCATGACACCGGCCCGGCCTTGCTTGTCGCCGAGCCACACTCCGGCCACCGCCGCCGGGGCGGTGACGAACACGAGCCACGGGCTCCAGGCCAGAAGCAGGGTGAACCCGACCTGGGTCGCGATCGACGACGCGGTCTTGACGAGCCTCATCCCCACAGGGAAGCGCTCGGGGGCGTCCTTGGCCAGGGGGTCGGTGTGGCTGAGGATGACGGCCAGCGTGCCCATGGCCAAGCCGGTGACAGCGCCGGTCAGCTCGTACCCGAGGGCCAGCCATACGGCCTCGTCTACGTCGGCGTGCAGCAGCGTCACCAGCGCGAGCCGGACCGCCTCGAAGAGCGCGCCGACGAGCAGGAACGTCCGGTGAACGGGTTCGCCGTGGTCCCGAGGCCGGTAGCGGGTGATCACCGCATAGGTCGCGAGGCCGACCACGAACAGCAGGCCGGCATAGAGCACGCCGGTGATCAGGGCCGGCCAGGAGAAGGGGGCGAGCCAGCTGCCCGTCGCCGCGGTGACCGCCACCACGGGCAGGAACCCGCCGAGCACTCCGGCATTACGTATGCGCCGGGCCTTGCGCACGCTCCGGCTGACAGCCGAGTCCTCGTCGGCGAGGTCGCGTTCGATCTCCTCGACCCGCGCCCTCGCCCGCTCCCGTCCTTGCCCTCGTCGCTGACGGTCGCCGTCTCCGCGCATGTCCGCCCCCCGTTTGGCGTCTATTCGCGATGACGAGCGGCAACGGGGAGAAAGTTCCCTACCCTTTCCCGGACGCCGACGTTGACGCGGCGGCAATCCGGGTGGCCCACTAACCGGACGCCACAACCTCACCGGCCGTGACCTGAGGAGCGTTGGGAAGCAGGGAGACCATGCGCTCCCGCACGAAGTCCGCGGCCCTCTTGGTTGATTCTTCGGCTCCATCCTGATCTTCGAAGACGCTGGTGGAAAGCATCACCCCATCCCCGGCGTCAACCCAGAAGTAGGCCACGAACCCGGGGATCGGGCGGATGAGTGGCACGAACTCCTCACTCACCAGGCGCCCGGCCCCGGCGGGATCGGTTACCCCCTCGTACCGCCGTACCATTGCGTACATCGTCGACCTCCTCCTGGAGCCCAAGATCGCCCCACGAGGGAGGAACTACCCCCGCCACGGGCCCTGTGAAGCCAAGGGCCGGTAATGAATGCCACATTCAGGACCTGGAAAAGAAGATGACCACGCAGCCCCACCACGTCGACCACGAACTCATCGAGGCCGCGACGCACGTCGCCCGCACTCGCTGCCGGGGTGACAACCACACCATGGCAGCCGCGGCCCGTGCCCGGGACGGCCGGATCATCACCGCCGTGAACGCCTACCACTTCACGGGAGGACCCTGCGCCGAGCTGGTCCTCATCGGCGCGGCAGCCGCCCAGGGCGCCTACGAGCTGGACACCATCGTCGCCGTGGGCGATCGCGACCGGGGCGTCGTCCCCCCGTGCGGCCGCTGCCGTCAGGTCCTCCTCGACTACTTCCCCGCCCTCAAGGTCATCGTCGGCAAGGACGACCGCATCCGAACGGTCCTCATCACCGATTTGCTCCCCGAAACCTACGTCTGGGCCGACCACCAGCTCGACGCCGGGTAAACCGCGCCTCGTACGGTGTCAGCGGCGGGCCCTCGGCGGGCCCTCGGCGGGTCCTCGGCGGGGCTGAGCAGAGTCTCACGGTGCAGGTCGATGGGGCCGACCGCGGAGTGGGCGCGTCGCGCTCGCCGCCACCCATCCGCTGGGGCGGGTCCAGGACGCCTTTCGCGAGCTGGAGAAGCGCCACACGCGCGGCAAGATCGTCCTCAAGCCGTGACCGGCGCCGCCCGAGCGAACGCACCGGCCACCGCCGCGCGACAGTGTGGGCCGTCCCGGCGAGGGGATCTGACCGCGACACAACCCGCGTCAGTCGCAGGCCTGAGTGCTGACGGGCTGGGTGGCACCGGCGGCGCGGCGGGCGTCGGAGGAGACCTCGGAGGCGGTGAGCACGTACCCGGTGTCGTCCTTGCTGACGACGGCGGCGAAGACCACGCCCAGCACCCGGCCGTCGGGGCTCAACAGGGGGCCGCCCGAATTGCCTTGCTGGACCTTGCCCCGGATGAGATACACCTCCCGCGTCACCTCGGTGACCCGGTAGATGTCGGGGACGCGAGCCCGCTGCCGTGCCGCGACCCGGGCCGGCTGTGTGGTGAACCCCTGGTTCTTGGGATACCCGGCGATGACGGCGTCATCGCCCTTGTCCGCCTCGGCCTCGAAGGTCAGGTACGGCAACCCGAGGTTGAGCGTATACAGCACCGCCACGTCCCGCTGCGGGTCGTAGTGGACCACCACAGCGGGGTGCGATCGGCCGGTGTGATCGATGACGACCAACTCGCTGTCGACCCCGGCGACCACGTGCGCGTTGGTCATGATGTGATCGGGCGCGTACACGAATCCGGTGCCGGTGATCTGCTTGTTGCAGGAGCGGGCCACTCCCTGCACCTGAACGATGCCTGTCCGCGCCGCTCGCAGGCCGGCGCTGTCGAGCACCTCCGTGTCCGGCGGCGGGACGTTCACGGTCGGCTGGCCGGCGATCGCGTCCAGCACCGGCGGGAAATCGGATCGGTCGATGAACCGCTTGAACGGTTTCTGCCAGTCACGTGCCGCCTGGGGTATCGCCTGGTCCACCGTCCCCAGGATCAGTGAGCCGCGGATCTGCTCCACGATGGTGGTCAATGAGCTGGACACCAGCACACTGCCGACGAGCCAGGCGATGATCAGCACCGATAAACCGGAGACGAGTGTGCCGCCCAGCGCGTCCAGCATCCTGCCCGGCTCGTGCCGCAGGTAGGAGCGGATCACCGCGCCGACAGTGGACGTACCGAACTGGAAGATCATCGCGGTCAGGAACACGATGATGATCGCCAGCATGGATTCCGGGACATCCCCGTCCACGACCAGGCCCGCCACAGGTGGCGCGATGTAGATCCCGAGCACGCACCCGCCCACGAAGCCGACGAAGCTCGCGGCCCCGACGATGAATCCCTGGCGATAACCGGAGACGCCGGAGAGGATGAGCAGGGTCAGCAAAATGAGGTCGAGTAGATCACCGGGCACAGAGAAAGGTAAGCACAATATGAGCTCTGGCGCTTCACCCGGATCGATCTCGCCAGAATGTGGAATTTCAGATTTCCTGAGACCCGGCTGGAAGACCTCATCCTTCTCTTCGCCCGCCGACAGGACGGCATTCATCCTGGCGGATATCGGCCCGACTTCACGCCTTTGTGCGCCATGCGCGATCGGCGCCGACCATAAACGCAATGAATTGATCCATCACTCATTGTTGATGTTGCGAGTTCATGGCCACCACGCCGCTTCTCAATATCCGGCAAGAGCGCGCTCGGCCGGCGCCGGGATCGTCCGGGACTCACTCGTCCTTGCGCCGGCGGGCGCGCAGGTGGAAGGCGGCGGTCTTGGGACGGCGGTCGCGCGTGAAGACACCCTTCTTGTTGCCGTCGACGCGGAAGACGCCCGATGTGGTGGCGAAGTCGGCGAAGTTCCAGACCTGCTCGCCCACCACCGGGTCGACCCGGTCGAAGACCTGGTGATACACGTCCAGCAGGTCGGCCTGGTACTCCTCGGTCCACAGGGAATCGACCAGGCACTCGGCGAGGCCCCTACGCCAAGAGCGCGCTCCTCGTGGCCGTCCTCGAGAACGCCGACTCCGCGCCGTCCGCCGGGACCAGGACGAGGGCCGCATCCCCAACGCCAGGGACCCCAAGGGCATCGCCGGGTCCCCGGCGGCCCTGTGGAACGGGCATGGTGGCAACGGCGTGAGGATCGGAGCGGGTAGAGGCGGGCATGGAGAGCGTGCTACGGCACCACCACGGGTGCGGTACGCGCGGTGGGGGTCGTCATGATCGTGGCACTGCGCTGACGAGAATCCGAATGCTTGCGGTATGTCACGAGATGGACCGGAGCCGGCCGTGGGACCGGCGCCGGAGTCGGTCGACGGCCTCGGCCGTCTGGTCGTCGGCTGGGAGGAAGACGACGAGTTGCTGGGCCTCCGCAGGCAGTTCGAGCGTCTCGCGAAGCAGTCGAAGCTGGTGCCCGGCCGGGTGGTTGAGCCGGAGAACGCCACGTCGCGGCACCACATGACGCTTCAGGCGGCGGGTGAAGTCGGGCCCGGCGATGGGTGTGAGCTCCGCGGTGAGCCACTCGAGGTTCTCGAGGGATGGCGCTTGCCACAGGTCGAAGGCCTGCTCGTCCGCGATGTCGTCCCAGTCGGCGAAGAACGTCCGGGCGCGGGGGTCGGTGAACAGGTAGCGGTTGAGGTTCGGATGGGCGGCGTCGAGCAGTCCGGTGCCGCTGGTGACCAGCTCGTAGCCGCCGGTGTGGGCGAGGACGTCGCCCAGCCGGTTGGTCACGATGGCGACGCCGGGTTCGAGGAGGCGGAGTGTCCGCAGGACGGACGGTCGTACGTGCCGGGAGGGTGCCACGGGCCGGATGTGGACGGAGCATTCGTCGCCGGTGATCTTCGCGAGGTAGCGCAGGTGGTTGCGCTCCGAAGGGGTGAGGCGCAGCGCGTCGCCGAGGGCGTTGATGACCGCCGGCGACGGATTGCGGTCGCGGCCCTGCTCGATGCGGGTCAGGTATTCGACGCTGATGCCGGCCCACGTGGCGAGGTCCAGCCGGCGCAGACCCGGTGACCGGCGGCGGCCGCGGTCCGGCAGTCCACGGGATTCCGGCTGGATGCTGTCGCGCTTGGCCCGGATGAAATTCCCCAGTGGCGTCCCCACGTCGCCACGCTACCGGGCCGCCCGGCGATCGCACAGTGCGGAGGGTGACCCTCCGGGGGCTAGCCTGAGCTCGGTCTGGCTGCCGGCCGCGGTGCGGCCCGATCGTGGTGTGCATGGAGAGTACGTCGACGCGGCGTTCCGGTCAGGCGTTGCTGGTGTGGGGGCTGCTCGTGGTGGCCGCGAACCTGCGGGCGAGCTTGACCGGCGTCGGGCCGTTGCTGGATCAGGTCCAGGCCGATCTGGGTCTGGCCCCGGCCGTGGCGGGCCTGCTGAACACGCTGCCGTTGCTGACGTTCGTGGTGCTGTCCCCACTGGTGCCCCGGCTGGCCGCGCGGTGGGGAGCCGAGCAGTTGCTCGGTGCCGCGCTCGTGGTGCTGACGTTGGGGATCGCGCTCCGGTGGGTGCCGGCGGCGGTCGGTCTGTTCGGGGGAACCGTGCTGATCGGGGCGGGCATCGCCGTCGGCAACGTGCTGCTGCCGAGCCTCATAAAGCGCGACTTCCCCACCAAGGTGGGACTGCTGACCAGTGCCTATGCCACCGTGATGGGCGGTGTCGCCGCGGTGGCGTCCGGGGTGGCGGTGCCGATCAGTGAGGTCGCCCCCGGCGGTTGGTACACCGCGTTGGGTTGCTGGGTCCTGTTCGCGCTGGTGGCCGTCCTGCTGTGGCTTCCCCAGGTGCGGGTTCCGCGGCGTGCCGCACAGGCGATTCGCGGACACCGGTTGCCGTGGGGTTCCGGGCTGGCGTGGGCGGTCACGGCGTTCATGGGACTGCAGTCGCTGGGCTTCTATGTCGTCGTGACGTGGCTGCCCCAGGTTTTCCAGGACAACGGCATGAGCGCGGCCACCGCGGGCTGGCTGCTGTTCCTGTTCCAGGCGGTCGCGGTGCTGACCAGCCTGGCGGTGCCCGGCGCGATGCGGTGGGCGCGCAACCAGCGCGCGCTGGCGACGATCTGCTCGGCGGTCATGCTCCTCGGCTACCTCGGACTCTTCGTGGCGCCGGGACTGGCGTTGCTGTGGAGTGTCGTCCTCGGGTTGGGCGGCGGCGCCTGCCTCGTGCTCGCGCTGGCCTTCATCAGCCTGCGCGCCCAGGACGCGAGCATGGCGGGCGCGTTGTCGGCGATGGCGCAGTCGATCGGTTACCTGCTGGCCGCCGCGGGGCCGGTGGTTTTCGGGCTGCTGCACACGGTGAGCTCCGGCTGGCGAGCGCCGATCATGCTGATGTGCGTGGCCGCGGCCGGCCAGACGGTCGTCGCTCTGGTGGCCGGTGGGGGCACGGTACGCTCAGCCGCCCGCGATTCGACAAGCCCGTGAAACTGTTTTGTCCACAACGGCGTCACCTGCGTTCTTCTCCCTGTGACCCCACCTGCGCGATCGCGGGCTATTTTTTCCGGGTTATTGACGAAATATGAACGACTAGGCACACTCTCCGCAAGCTGCCCATCGGATGGGCGCTGACGTGGAGGACGTGAGTGATGACTGATACCGACAACGGGTTGAACGTCGACCGACGGTCCCTGCTGGCGGGCGCCGCCGGCCTGCTGGGAGCGGCGGCGCTGCCCGCGACCGCCGCGCAGGCGACGCCGACGAACGCCGCATTGAAGCGATACCCGTCGAACTGGCCCGACCTCGAGCCCTACGGCCTCGCCGACACCCGGCTCGACCTGTGGCCGCGCGAGGACAACTCCTTCATCCTCCCGCTGGAGCTCCGCCCCCGTGACCAGGAGCTCGGCCGGGTCTGGATGCGGGACACCTACGTCAACTGCTTCGTGGTGAAGGGCCGTCCGGTCTACGTCGCCACCGGCACCACCCGGGCGCCAGGGACCGCGGGGGCCGCCCCGTGGAACGACGGCATCTTCGTGTGGACCTCCCCGTCCCTGCGCGGGCCGTGGAGGCTGGCCGACACCACGGGCATCCGCCCAGGCGCCGAGAAGGGCAAGGTCTGGTCGCCCGAGTTCGCCGACGAGAACCGGCCCGGACGCACAGTGGTCGCTCCGTGGCAGGAGTACTGGAACGACGACCAGTTCGGCAAGCGCGGCGACGTCTGGGCCCCGGAAGTGCACTACTTCCGGGGCAAGTGGTACATCGTCGCCTGCATGGGCGACCACTCGAAGAAGGTCGGCTCGTTCGTGCTGGTGAGCGAGGGCGGGGTTGAGGGCCCGTACCGGCTGGTCCAGGGCAACTACGACAAGCCCTTCGGCGACTCCTTCACCGGCGGGCCCGGCTTCATCCTGCCCGGCGCCTACCACCACATCGACGGCAGCCTCTACACCGAGGGCGATGACGCCTGGCTGGTGCTGCACAACCACCTGTACGCGAAGTTCCGGGACGACATGGAGGACATCGTCCCGACCACCAACCTCCCGAGTTTCCAGCAGGTGCCCTACGCGCCCGAGCCTTATCTCGAAGGCGCGTACGTGTTCAAGCACGGCGGCAAGTACTTCCTGCTCCAGGCCGCCTGGAACCGATCCTCGACCAATGCCGACGGCAGCACCCGGTACGCCTACGACCCGCCCGGCGCCGGGCGCGCGCAGTACCACTACGACGCGGTCGTCGCCGTCTCGGACACGTTCGAGGGACCGTACTCGAAGCGGTGGACCGTGGGTGTCGGCGCCGGCCACAACAACTTCTTCGTGGACCACAGCGGCAAGCTGTGGGCGACGTTCTTCCGCAACCCCAGATTCGGCTACTGGTCCGACCCGTCGCGCGTCGGCGACACGGCGGTGCCCGGGGTCGTGCGGGTGGAATGGACGGGGCCGACGGGCAACCGCCTGTACGTCCAGCGCCGGAAACACACGATCGACGACTGACCGGGGCTCAGGTCACCAAGCCCCTGCGGTAGGCGTAGACCACCGCCTGCACGCGGTCACGCAGGTCGAGCTTGGTGAGGATGCGCGAGACGTACGTCTTGACGGTCTCCTGGCTGATCACCAGCGTCGCGGCCACCTCGCTGTTGGACAGGCCGTCGGCGATGAGGCGCAGCACCTCCAGCTCGCGTGGGGTCAGCGCGGCGTCGTCCGGCGTGTCCTCGGCGGGGCGGATCCGCGACGCGTACCTGCCGACGAGCTGCCGTGTCACCTCGGGTGCCAGCAGCGCGGCGCCGGTCGCGACGGTGCGGATGCCGTGCAGCAGTTGCGCCGGCGGGGCGTCCTTGAGCAGGAACCCGCTGGCTCCCGCGCGCAGCGCCTCGTACACGTACTCGTCCAGGTTGAACGTCGTCACCACGAGCACCTTGACGGGATCGGCCACCCCGGCGCCGGCCAGCAGGCGGGTCGCCCCGATGCCGTCGAGCACCGGCATCCGCACGTCCATCACCACGATGTCCGGGTCCAGCCGGCGGGCGAGTTCGACCGCGGCGCGGCCGTCCCCGCACTCGCCCACCACCTCCAGGTCGGGCTGCGCATCGATGATCGTCGCGAACCCGGTGCGGATCAGCGCCTGGTCGTCGCAGACCAGGACCCGGATCGGCGCGGTCACGACGCGCTCCCGGCGGGGATGCGGGCCCGTACGTCGAAGCCGCCGCCCGCCCGCTGGCCGGCGCTGAACTCGCCGCCCAGGGCGTCGACCCGGTCGCGGAGCCCGGCCAGGCCCCGCCCGCTCCCGCCGGGAGAGCGGGTGCGGGAGCCGGAGCCGTCGGTGCCGACCTCCACGGTGATCTCCTTCTCGCCGTAGCCCACGCGGACCTCGGTGTGGCTGCCGTGGGCGTACTTGAGGGCATTCGTCAGAGCTTCCTGCACGACCCTATAGGCCACGAACTCCGCGCTGCCTGCCGACTCCGCGGGCTCCCCCTCCTCGGTGAACGTCACCGGCTGCCCGGCCTGACGCGTCTGCTCCACGAGCGTGTGCAGATCGCCGGCGGACGGCGTACCGGCGTCGGTGTCGTGGTCGGCCTTGAGCAGGTCGAGCAGGTGCCGCAGATCGCTGATGGCCCGCCGGCCGGTGTCGGTGACGGCGGTCAGGGTCGCGTCGAGGCGGTCGGGTGCGGCGGTCAGGTAGCGTGCCGCCTCGGCCTGTACGACCATCGCCGTCACGTGGTGGGTCACGACGTCGTGGAGTTCGCGGGCGATGCGGGTGCGTTCGGCGGCGCGAGTGGCCTCGGCGACGTGGCGGCGGCGTTCGGCCTCGGCGGCCCGGGTGGAGCGCAACCAGGTCCCGATGCCCCAGGCGAGGACCAGCGCCAGGTAGAACAGCACGATGTCGGCCGGCGTCTCGTTCGAGCCGAGCCGGTCGAGCGCGAACATCAGCGGCGGGTACGCGGCGGAGAGCAGGATCACGGTGACGCGCCGGCCACGTTCCAGATGGGCGGCCGCGCTGATGAGCGCGATGGGCAGCGCGGTTCCGGCCAGCGCGTGATAGGCGAAGAGCTGGTCGAGGGCGAAGCCGAGCGACACCAGGACGAGACCGGCGGCCGGCCACCGCCGGCGCACGGTGAGCGGGAGACACTCGAGAGCGATCACGACGACGGCCAGCGCGTCATAGGGGCGGGGTGGCAGGTCGCCGATCTGCGTCCCGCGGCCTTGGAACGCCGGCAGGAGTGACGCGACGGTCAGCAGCAGCGCGAACGGTAAATCCCGTACCGTGACGTCACACCGCCGCCACAGGTCCTGGACCCGGCGGAGATCGATCATCGGACGAGCCTAGCGGTCACATCGTCGCCCACGTGTCCCCCTTGCGAGCTACCTGCGAATGTCCACCGTATGGTGACGATTCCGGGACAGTCGACTCCATAGCGTTACGACGTGGCACGGCGCCTCAGCCGCCGTGTGAAGACGTCTCTCGCTGGAGGACATCATGCTCCGCACATACAAGACCGCCGTTGTGGCCGCGCTGTGCAGCACCGTGGTCGGCACGGCGGTCGCCGGCTGCGCCGGCGACTCGCTGGACAACTGGGACCCGCTCGCCCCCACGACGCAGAAAGCCGATGCCGGCCCGATCTCCGGAACCAAGAAGGTCGATGTCGCGGGCCGGTCGGTGAACGTGTCCTGTTCGGGCGACCCGGCGAAAGGCAGGCCGGTCATCATGCTGATGCACGGAGGGGGTGACGGGCTGGACAAGATGGCCGCCCTCCAGAAGACGCTGGGCAAGAAGAACCGGGTCTGTTCCTACGACCGGCTCGGCGCGGGCGCGAGCGACCAGCCGGACGGCCCTCAGGACTTCGCCGTCACCGGGAAGATCCTCACCGGGGTGCTCGACCGGGTCGCCGGTGACAACCCGGTCGTCCTGGCCGGGCACTCGCTGGGCGGGCTGATCGCCGCCAGGTACGTCCCCGACCATCAGGACAGGGTCAAAGGGCTGGTCCTGATGGACACCACGTCGCCCACGATGGTGGACGACATCACGAAGGCGATCCCCGAGTCCGCCAAGGGTCCGGCGGCCGAGGTGCGCGCGCAGAACCTCGCGATATTCCAGGGTCAGAACCCGGAGAAGCTCGTCATCACCGACGGGAAGGTCCGCTCCGCCGGGAACATCCCGGTGGAGGTGATCCAGCATGGGAAGCAGTACCTCGCGGCCATCCCCACGTACGGACAGCGCCTGGAGCAGGCGTGGTCCGCGGGCCAGCGCAAGTGGCTCGCGGTGTCCAGCGGCAGCAAGCTGAGCACGGCCACCGACAGCGGGCACTACATCTACGTCGACCAGCCCGATGTCGCCGTCCAGGCCATCGAGCGCGTGACCTCGCAGGTGGCCGGCGAGTAACCGGCCGGCCGAGGGCCGCGACGGTCAGCGCCTGGACGGCGCCAGATGGGCGCGCTCTCCTTGCGCGCCGAACAGGGTGAGCAGCTCCGCGGGCCGCTCGTCGGCACTGCCGATCCAGTGCGGGACGCGGGTGTCGAACTCCACGGCCTCGCCCACGCCGACCAGGAACTCCTGCTCCCCGAGCACGAACCTGACCTGTCCGTTGAGGACGTAGAACCACTCATATCCCTCGTGGGTCTGCAGCTTCGTCGTGGCCGATCGGCCGGCGGGCGGATAGATCACCTTGTAGGCCTGGACGCCGCCGGCGCGCCTGGTCAACGGCACCATCACCAGCCCGGATCGCCGCACCGGCCGCAGGTGGATGCGCGGGTCACCGGTGGGCGGCGCCGCGACGAGATCGTCGAGCGGTACGTCGTGCGCCCGGGCCAGCGGCAGCAGCTGCTCCAGCGTGGGGCGGAGCTTGCCGTTCTCGAGACGGGACAGCGTGCTCGCGGTGAGGCCGGTCTCGTTCGCCAGCGCCGCCAGCGTGGTGCCCCGCGCCCGGCGCAGAGCACGCAGGCGCGGCCCGACTCCGGCCAGAACGTCTTCGGAGGTGTCCATGCCGTCGATGATGCGGATCCGCAACTTTTCTTGCAAGTCCGCGATGACGGCGGCGATGCTGCCGGTACACCACCGGCGCTTCCGGATCACGCCGGCCGACGAAGGGCGACTCACGTGGACACCACCAGACACCGCCACCCCACCACCGACGTCTCGAGCGACCAGGACGCCGAGCTGTTCTGGGAGCGGCACTACCGCGCCCGCCGTACCTGGGACGCGCGCGTCAACCCGCTGCTGGCCGAGACCGCCGCGCCGCTGCGCCCCGGCGCCGCCCTGGATCTGGGCTGCGGCGCCGGCGGCGACGCCATCTGGCTCGCCCGGCAGAGCTGGCACGTCACCGCCGTGGACATCTCCATCACCGCCGTCGAACGGGTCCGGGAACGCGCCCGCGAACTCGGCATCGCCGACCGGGTCGCCACCGAACAGCACGATCTGGCCCGAAGCTTCCCGGCCGGTCGGTTCGACCTCGTCTCCGCCCAGTACTTCCACACCCCGTTCCCGCTGCTCCGAAGCCAGGTCCTGCGCACCGCCGCGCAAGCCCTGCGCACTGGCGGGCTGCTGCTGATCGTCGACCACGGCTCCACCGCGCCCTGGTCGTGGAACCAGGACCCTGACCTCCACCACCCCACACCCACCGAGATCGCCGCCGAACTCGATCTCGACCCCGCGCACTGGACCGTCCTGCGCGCCGACATGCCCCACCGCCGGGCGACCGGACCCGCCGGCCAGACGGCCACCGTCATCGACCACATCCTGCTCATCCAGCGAACCGCCGGATGACCGCCCGAACCACACCACACGACGTCACGTCGGAACGGAGCGACTCGATGCCGGCAAACCGCGCGCAGCGATCCAAGGACACCACGCCTCCGCGGACCGGTGCCGACGAGAAGGCCACCCTGCGGGGCTTCCTCGACTACCTGCGCGACGCGGTCGCGGACAAGGTCGCCGGCGCACCCGAACCGCAGGTCCGAACCGGCGGAGTACCCTCGGGCACCAACCTTCTCGGGCTGCTCAGGCATCTGGCGTTCGTCGAACGGTTCTACTTCCTCGGCGAGGACGTCGGCGACTGGCGCGCCACCATGCGACCGTCCACAGAAGACACCGTCGACGGCGTGCTCGCCGACTACCGCAAGACCGTCGAGCGAGCGAACCAGGTCATCGACGCCTGCCCGGACCTGGCCCTTCCCGCCCCGCGAGCCCCACGTCCGGGGCCGGCGCCATCGATGCGATGGGTCCTGGTGCACCTGATCGAGGAGACCGGCCGGCACGCCGGCCACGCCGACATCCTCCGCGAGCAGATCGACGGATCCACCGGCCGCTGACGGATGCGTGGCAGGTGCCTCGGTTCGGGGGTCGAAACCCGCGTGTCACTTGGTCCAGATGGCGGCGTAGCGGCCCAGCTCGGCGTTGATGTTGATCGGGTAGAAGCCCTTGGCCTTGAGTTCTTCGAACCGGCTCTGGTAGCCGGCGGCGGTCATACCGGTGTAGGAGTACCAGGCGCCGGGCTTGTCGTTGCGCCAGACGGTGGTGTAGTGGCCGGTGGCGCTCACCGCGATGGCGGTGGGGCGGTAGCCCTTCGCCACATGGCGCTTGAACTCGAAATCGTGGTCTTCCTGGGTCAGGTCGGTTCTGACCAGCCAGCGCACGTGGCCCGGGTTGGCCACCCAGACCGCGACATAGCGCGGGGCGTCGGCGGTGCCGTACACGTCGACCGAGGCAAGCAGCAGGCCGTCCTCGCGGGCGGTGCCGGTCATTTGGAGAAGCTGGGCGGGGCTGATGTCGTGCTTGGCGACGAACCGGGAGCCGGGGTTCTTGACGAAGATAGCGGCGAAGCGCGCGCGGGCGCCGGAGCCGGTGGCGCTGACCGCGGCGGGCTGGTAGCCCTGGGCGGCGAGTTGGTCGAAACGCTTCTGGTAACCGTCTGCGGACATGTCCTGGTACATGGCCCAGGGAAGGTCACCGCCCATGGCACGGCCGGAGGTCGACCACATCCCGGCGTACCGGATGCGGCCCGAGAAGTCGGTGGAGATGCTGACCGTGATGGGCCGGTAGCCCTGGGCGCGCAGGGTGTTGAAGCGCTCGGTCTGCTGGGCGGAGGTGAGGTCGTGGTAGGCGACGAACGGCGGCGCCGCCTGCGCGTGCGCCGCGGGCGCGATGGCGGTGGTCAGCGTGAGTGCGCCCATGGCCGCTAAGATCTTGCGGTTCTTCTGCATGGAACGTTCCCTTCGGTGGAAAGCCGAGGTCGGGTCAGCGCGGCTCCGCGCGAGCCGGGGCCGCGGGCAGATCACGGGGTGGTGTCCGGTGGTGGACCGATGATCTGGTAGCCATGGCGGGCGGCCACCTCGGCCAGCAGGCCAGGGTCGGTGTCACGGGCGGCGATGTCGGCGGCGAAGTGTTCGAAGCCGGCCGGCCAGGTCAGTTGGAGCAGGCGTAGCGGAGAGTCCTGGCGGTTGGCGAAGGCGTGGGGCAGGTGGCGCGGCAGCAGGACGAAGGCGCCGGCGCCGGCCTGCCAGGTCTGGTCGCCGCAGTACAGCTGGACGGTTCCCGACAGCACGTAGAACGCCTCGTCGTCGCGCTGGTGCACATGCCAGGGAGTGGCGAAGTACGGCGGGCACTCCTGCTCGATCAGGGTCAGGGCCTTGCCGGTCTCCGGCTCCCCCGCCTTCACGGTCATCGTGGTGCCGAGGAACCGATGCGTGGCACCGGCCCCGGCGGGCAGGTGGAGCGCGCTCATGGCCGCCTCTGCCGGGTGTAGAGCCGGATCTCGATGCCGTCAGGGTCGATGATGCCGCCGATCAGCCATCCCACGCTGCCTTCGGCGATGCCGGAGTGCTCCACGCCGAGCGCGTCCAGGTGATCGGACCAGGCGTGGAGCGCCTGCAGGGTCGGCACGGCCAACGCGACCGGATCGAACCCGCTCAACCCGGCGGCCCGCTCGGGCTCCTCACGCAGCGCGATCATGAGCGTCTGGTCCGTATCGGCCAGCGCCACGCCGCGCAGCACGCCGTCCTCGACGAACTCGATCGCCACCTCGAGTCCGAGCACGCGCCGGTACCACTCCAGGCTCTTGTGCACGCTGGAGACGGGCAGCTTGACGTGGTGGAACCCGCCTAAGAGCACCATGCCCCACCTCTTTTGTAGTGCCACTCTAAGGTCATACTCTAAAGTGGTACTCTAAATCGGTGGAAGACGTCAAGAGTCCGAAGCGGCGCTCGGCACAGACCAGAAGCCGGATCGTGAACGCCGCCCAAGGGCTGTTCGTCGTGCGGGGCTACGCCGGAACGACCTTCCAGCTGGTCGCCGACGCGGCCGAGGTGTCGGTGCAAACGGTGTACTTCCATTACGGGACCAAGAGCCAGCTGCTCAAGCACGTGGTCGACGTCGCCTCCGCCGGGGACGACGAGCCCGTTCCGCTCCTCCAACGACCCTGGTTCGCCGCGTTGCAAGCGGCACGGGACCCGAGGGAGGTCGTACAAGGATGGGTGCACCAGAGCGGGGTCATCCTCGACCGGGTCGCCCCCGTCCTGGCGGTGGTCCGCGACGCGGCGGCCGGCGATCCTGACATGGCCGCCCAATGGGCTGCCAACAGCGAGCAGCGGCACACCGCCCACGGGCAGGTCGTCGCCATCCTGGGCCGCCTGCAGGCTCTGCGGCCCGACCTCACCGAGCACCGAGCCACCGACGTCACCGTCGGGATCCTGTCGCCGGATCTGTTCCTGGTGATGAGGCGGGAATGCGGGTGGACCACGGCGCAGTGGGAGGACTGGGCCGCCGACCAGCTCTCCCACGGCCTGCTGTCCGTCTGACGACCGGCACCGCGCCATGCGCCGGTCCGGCGTCAGCCGGATGCCCGCTCGATGATCTCCTGCTCGGTGAGTGGATCCGAGGGATGATGGCTCAGGCACTGGCGTCCTCGGATGAGCACCTCGGATATGCCGTCGCTCGCGGCGTAGAACTGCCCGGTATCCAGCCGTCCGACCCGGTCGGCGTGGCCTCCGCGGGCCCGCGCCAGCCCCTTGACCACGTCGATCTGCGTGGGGCTGTTGATCCTCCCGATGAACTGGGTCGTGGCGTTCCCCGCGATGTGGTTGTGCAGACCGCGGGGTGTCTGGGTGGCGAAGACGAGGCCGAGGCCGTACTTGCGGGCCTGTGAGGCCAAGGTCAGCGTGCTGGCCAGCGCTTCGGTCTTCGGTGTCGCCGGTACGAGGGCCTGCGCCTCGTCCATCACGTACAGGCCGTTGAGAGGACGGCCGCGCGCCGGATTCCGTTTGATCCAGGAGAACAGGGCCATCTGGAGCTGATTGACGAATCCTGGTCTCGCCTGGTCACTGAGACCGATGAAGCTGATGACGGAGACGCGGGCCCGCTTGCCCCCGGACGGGCTGAGCAACTGCTCAGGGTCGGCCGGCTCACCGCTGCCCGCGAAGAGCGGATCGTTGATCGTCGCGGCGGTGAGGAGCTGCCCCAGTTCGGCGGCGATCTGGTCCGCGCGGTCGATCTGGCTGACCTCCAGCGGCAGGGCGGCGAGAAGGCCGAGGAACGCGGTGAAGTCGCCGCCGCCCGAGCGGGCGAAGTGACCCAACGCCTGGCGGAGGATGGCCTTCCCCTTGCGGGCCTTGGCGCTTGCCCCGTCCACGTTCGCCCGGGAGGCGAGCGCTTCGACGGCCAGGCCGAGGGCGGAGTCCAGCTCATCACGATCATCGAGCACGGGCGCGAAATCGGGGAGCGGCTGGAAAGTCAGCGGGCGTCCACGGGAACGGCCCGGGGTCCAGATCACGACCTCGGTCTCGGCGAAGTAGCGCGCTGCTTTGTCCGCGTCCTCGTCGCTCCAACCAGGAGGCGGGCTGGGCCAGGGATCGCCCAGCCGGGCGAGGTCGTTGTTGGAGTCGAGCACTATCGACGACACGCCGTGCAGCGCGCACTCCTCGATGAGCCGCCGCAGGAACACGGTCTTGCCGGAGCCGGATCCGGCGAACACGGCCGTGTGGCGGGTGAGGAGGCTCAGCTTCAGTTCCAGATCGGCGCCGGTGTCCAGACGCCTGCCGACCGGGATGACCGCGGTGCGGTCGCCCGTGACCTCCGGAACGGTCCTCGCCGGGCGTTCGAATCCCGCCGTCGACGGCTGAGGCGGTGCTGGAACAGGAAATGTCAGCGCGCCGAACAGGCTGCTGAGCAACTCGGTGCCGCCGGCCGGACGGCGCGCACGCAGCCAGGTCTCGAACTCCGGGTCCTCATCGGCCGCCATCTGCCGCAACGCCTCGAAGACGCGCAGGTCGTCACCCCGTACGGCAAGTGACAGCCCGCCCCATTCCTTGAGCTGTGTCAGGCAGGCTTGCGTGGCCGGCCCGTCCGACCATGCGAGATTCCGCAGCACGACGAAACACCGGTCGGGCATCTCCGGCCCCAGGCCGGACGCCGCGATGCCGTCGTTCAGCCGTTTGAGTGCTGCGATGTGGTGCGACGCGCCGATCATCCGGAACGTCCAGTGGCGCCACTCCCGTGGACGCAACCGACGGAGAAGGCCTCGCCCGCTTTGTCCTGCTCGGTGATCCAGGAGTTGAGACCTGCGGGTCACCCTGAATATGGCAATTACTTGCAGCCATTTCGGGCCGGCTGCGCACATCCTGCCTGGATGCCCCTATCCGGGCCTGGCTCCGTTCACCCGAGAACACGCTCGATGGTTCTTCGGCCGCGACCGCCTCACCGCCGACCTGATCGATCGCCTCGATTGACGTCAGCGAACGGGCGGAGATCCTCTTCACCTCCACCGCCAGACCCGTACACGCTCCAACTCGCTGGGACGGCTGCCTTGCACGAGCCCTCGTTGATGGGACGCGGGCGGCCGGACGAGATTGAGGCATTTGTCGGATCTGTCATCACCCGCGACCGGGAAGTGCCTTGTGACATGGGCTTTTGAAGCGAATTCCTTGGCCAACTAATAGATGAACGGCCGCCCGTTACGGAATCCTTGAGCAGGCGAGAACGCCGCAGCCCGCCATACCGGCTGCTCCCCTGAAGCGATCAACGAGTGCGATGGCGGATCCGTGGAACAGCAGGCATACCGAAGGCTCATCAAGGTGCTCGAGCAAGTGGCCGGTGCTCGGGAGGGGGAGCTCTATCCGGTGCTGGCCGAGGCTGTGGCCGTACATCTCGGGTGGATCGACGCGTTCGTGGCCGAGAACCCCGCGTATCTGGCGCTGGGACGCGATGGCGAGGAGCAGTACCTCACCATGTTCCGGCCGGACTTCGTGGAGGAATACGTCGAGCGCTGGCGCTGGAACAATCCGTTCGCCTCGCGCGACGGGATCGCCTGCCTGAGCCGCCACGGTGTGGCGACCCTCGGACGGCTCCGCCTGCGGGCGACCGAGCCGGAGCGGGACTTCGCCGACACCTTCCTGCGCCGCAACGGCATCGACGACATGCTGAAGATCGTCGTCAGGTCCCCGGCCACGGGCGCGGTCAGCACGCTGGGGGTGCCGTTCGACGGTGATCGGCGCGCCATCGAGCCGAGCGACCTGCTGATGGCGGCCACGCTGGGCCCGTTGCTGATCCCGTACTTCGACGCGAACCTCGCACCGGCCTCCCTGCGGGACCTCACCTCGGGTGAGCGTGACGTGGCCGAGTGGAATCGCCGTCCGATGAGCTGACCGAACGCGAATGAGCCTCCCGTTTGACGAACATCCGGGATCGGGGGTTCGTCAAACGGGAGGATGTCCAGGACGGAAGGCATGCGGAAGGAGAAGCCGCGTCGCGCATGCTACGTTGTGCCCTTCCCACCACGGGCTTCGCCGCAGGCCCGGCTCCTGGACACAGCGGTCGGCTCGTACGGCCGGCCCATGCGACACCTCATCTCTGGAGGAACAGCCAGTGGAGAAACACGCGCCCACCGGGTCCAGACCGCGGAAGGCCCACTTATGCGACGATGACGCGTCCTGCCGCATGGCGACGGCATGACGATGATGCTGGCAGGCCGCTATTCGCTGATGTCGCAGCTCGGCCAGGGCGGCATGGGCACGGTGTGGCTGGCCGTCGACGAACTGCTGCGGCAGCAGGTCGCCGTCAAGGAAGTACGGCTGCCCGCCGATCTGGACGAGGCGTCCCGGGCCGAGCTGACCGAGCGGACCCTGCGTGAGGCGCGGGCCGCGGCGCGGCTGCGTTCGCATCCGTCGATCGTCACGGTGCACGACGTCGTCATGGACAGCGGCCGGCCGTGGATCGTGATGGAGCTGGTCAACGGCCGTTCCCTCGACCGGATCGTACGCGAGGACGGGCCGCTGCCGCCCGCCCAGGCCGCCTGGGTCGGGCGGCACGTGCTCGACGCGCTGGCCGCCGCGCACGCGATGGGAGTCCTGCACCGCGACGTCAAGCCGGGCAATGTTCTGCTCACCCAGGACGGGCGGGTGCTGCTGACCGACTTCGGCATCGCCACCGTGGCGGGGGACGCCGCGCTGACCCAGACCGGCCTGCTGAACGGCTCGCCCGGCTACATCGCGCCGGAGCGGTTGCGCGGCGAGGCCGACGGCCCGGAGGCCGACCTGTGGTCGCTGGGAGCCACCCTGTACACGGCGGTGGAGGGCAGAACCGCCTACACCGGCCCCAATTCGGCGGCCGTGATGGCGGCCGTGCTGCTGCACGAGCCCGCTCCCCCGCAACGGGCCGGTTCGCTCACGCCCGTCCTCGCCGCGCTGCTGGCGAAGGATCCCCGGCAACGCTGCGGCCCCGCGCAGGCGGCCGCGTGGTTGCAGGCGGTGGCCCAGGGCGAGGTTCCCGCGGACACCCGCCCCACGTCCCGGCGGCGGCCCGCACCCACGTGGCGCCGGTTCGCCGTCGTGGGCGGCGCGCTGGTTCTCGCGCTCTCCCTGACGGCGGGTGCGGTGATCTGGGGGATGACCCGTCCCGGAGAGGGTACGGGCGCCGAGCCGACGCCGGCCGGCGGCACCACAACACAGTCCAAACCCGTGTCGTCCTCACCGGCCGGGAAACCGCTCTTCGGCACCGGCCTGCACTCCTGCAAGGTGCTGACCGCCGCGCAGGTCCGCACGCTGCTCGGCAGCAAGCTTCAGAGCGACAATCTCGACCGGAAGATCTGCCAGTACTTCGGCGCCAACGGCTCCTACGCGACCGTCTCCCTCTACCGGGTCGACACCCTCAAGGGGGCCAAGGCCAACTTCGTCGGCATCAAGCAGACCTTTCAGGATCTGCGGGACGAGCATCCGGACATCGCGTTCTCCCGGGCTCCGGTGGTCGGCGAGGAGTCGTTCGCGTCCGTCCACCGGGCGAACGGCACGTACGTGGCCAACATGGTGTTCCGCATGTCCAACGTCACCGCCACGCTCAGCTACAGCGGTCCGCGGCCCGGGACGAAGGCCATCGGGCGTGCGGCCGCGTCCGTGGCCGCGGCGATGGAGGCGGCCCGCCCGGCACGCTGATCGGCGCCGGTGGTTGAGATTACTCACAGGGCGAAATGTCCGAATTGTCATGACAAGTCGGTAATGGATCAGGCAGAATGCGGGACCACCAGCGTCTCCCTCCACCGGAGGAAATCCTCATGCGTCGACCCCTAGGGGTAATCGCCGTCGTCGCCGGCCTCGCCTCTTGCGCCCCGTCCACCGGCGGGGCGGCCGGAGCGGCGCCCGAGATGACCGCGCCGACCACCCCGCCGACGCAGACCGAGGAGGCGACTCCCGAGCCGACCTCCGAATCGGACAAGTGCCGCGTGAGCGTGGCCAGGCCGGGCATCTCCGCGCTCAGGATCCAGACCTCCGCCGTCCGGCGCGGCTGTGTGCGCCCGGCGCTGCTGCGCATCCGAGTCATGCGCGCCGTCCCCGGCGACGATCCGGTCGTCAAGAGCGGCGCCACCAGGAAGGACCGCATCACCCTGAAGCTGCCCTGCAAGCCGGGCACGTACTACGCGGTCGCCACCGACTACCGGGGCGGCACCGCCAAGTCCAAGGCCGTACAGCTGACCTGCGCCACCCCCACTCCCACTCCCACCCCCACGACGCGGGATACGGGGTCACCGCCGGTTTCCGAGACGAAGAAGACCGCCACCTCCGTCGGCACGGCACTGGAGAAGGAGGTCGTCCGGCTGACCAACGCCGAGCGGGTCAAGGGCGGCTGCGACCCCCTCAAGCACGACGCGCGGCTGCGCAGGGCGGCGTTCGGGCACTCGGCCGACATGGCGAAGAACGACTACTTCGACCACGACTCCCGGGACGGCCGCGACATGGTCGACCGCATTCGTGCGACCGGCTTCACCGGCTCGACCCTGGCCGAGAACATCGCCATGGGGCAGCGGTCGGCGGCCGAGGTGGTCAAGGGCTGGATGAACAGCGACGGCCACCGGAAGAACATCATGAACTGCTCGTACACCCTCATCGGGGTCGGCGCGGCCAAGGACGCGCAGGGGCAGATCTACTGGACGCAGGACTTCGCCGCCGGCTGATTCCCAGCCTGTCACGAGAGATCTCTGTCCTCACCGTGCAGGTGATCCTCGAAGGTGGGGCGTCGATCCGCCGTACGCGACCACACGATCAAGGCCACCAGCCGGAAGGGAGCCAGTACGAGCCTGAGCACCCGACGGCCCAGTCTACGGATCAACCCGAAGAGTTCCTTGAGCGTCTCCCAGGGGCGTCCCAAGGCCACGACGGCCAGGACGGCGGCCATGCGGCCGAAACCGATCCCGCCGAAGTCGTCGGAGTCGTCTCGCTCCTTCTTGCTCACCGCGGATCCTCCCGAGCTGGCCTGGTGAACAAAGATCCATCAAATCAGCCCTCCTGGGCGAGGTCCAGGAAGAGAGCGGCGGACCAGCCGAAGGCGGTCGTCGCGCGGCCCGCGCGACGGCCGGTCAGCGGGTTCCAGTACTCGTGGAGGCCGCCACCGTCGCGGACCATGGCCAGCGTGCGCTCGCGCAGCTCGGCGGCCGTCTCCTGATGCCCCGAGCGGCGCAGACCGTCGATGAGCAGATAGTTGACGTTCAGCCAGACAGGTCCGCGCCACATGGCCTCGGGGTCGAATCTCGGGTCGTCGAAGGCGACGGTCGGCACCGGACGCTCGGCCCAGAAGCTCGGCGAGCGCAGGCCGGCGACGAGCCGGTCCGCGATCCCCGCGGGGAGCCTCCCGGTGAAGAGCGGCATCAGCTCCAGCGGGGTGCGCACGTCCGCCTCGCGACCGCCGACCAGGGTGGCGAACCTCGTGCCGTTCCACCGGCGCGCGATCATGCGGTCCACCAGGGCCTGCGCCCTGGCCCGCCACGGCGCGGCGTCCTTGCCGAGCGCCTGGGCGATGTCGCCCAGGCGGTCGTACTGGAGGGCGAGGTAGGCGTTCAGGTCGGGCGGCTCGGCGCGGGGGCCGCCGTCCCAGATGGGGCTGTCGTCCAGGCCGGACGAGTACGGGTGCAGGTACTCGGCCAACCCGTCGCCGTCGGGATCGGAGCGGGTGAACCACCACTCCTGGGAGCGGGCCAGCGGCTCGTACACCTCGGCGAGGAAGGCGGGGTCGGGGTCCACCTCGTGGATCTTCCACACCGCCCAGGCGGTGAGCGGCGGCTTGGTGACGGGGACGGCGTCCCCGATCGGCCCGCCCCCGACGTGCTCGGCCAGCCGGGCCAGATCGGAGCGGGGCAGGTCCGTGGTCTCGGCCAGCGCGCCGTGGTCGTGTACGACGTCGGGGATCAGGCCGTCGGGGCGCTGGTGGTCGAGCAGGATGCGGATCTGCTCCCTGGCCAGGGCGGGGTCGGCGTGCCTGAGCGCGATGGCGTGGAAGTAGGAGTCCCAGTTCCACAGGCCGACGTAGCCGTTCTTGGAGGGGACGAGTGACTCTCGGCCCTGGATCCGTACCAGGTTCACCGCCAGCGTCCACCACGCGTCCTCCGCGCGTTCGCGCAGGTCCGCACGCACGGCGGGCATGCGGGCGAACCAGTCGCGCCACCGTGCGGCGGCCGCGTAGAGCACCGCCGCCGCGTCGTGCCTCGCGCGATCCGGGCCGACGAGGGTGACGCAGCCGTCGATGTCGGCCTCGCCGCCGTCCCACACGGCCCGCGCGCCCGCACCGGTCAGGACGAGGGTGTCCGGGTCCGCGAAGGCCATGGCCACGCCGCCCGCGAACTCCACGCGGTCCGGCAGTACCCGCAGCACCGGCAGTTCGCCGCTCCCCGAAAGGATCCGCAGGCCGGTGAGCACCTTCGTGTCGGCGAGCCTGGTCTCGTACAGGGCTCTGGCGATCCAGAGCGAGCCGTCGTCCGCCGCCATCACCAGCAGCCGCGAGCCGCGGTCGGTGAACGGGCGTTCGCGCAGGTCCGGCATCAGCGACCTCCCAGGCCGGAAGCGGCCATCGAGTTGATGATCTTCCGCTGGCCGATGAGGAACGCGATGAGCGTCGGCACGACGGCGACCGCGGAGGCGGCCAGGATGAGCCCGTAGTCCACGGCCGTACGCTGGCCGGAGAACTGGCTGAGCAGCAGCGGCACCGTGGCCAGCTCGGGCGAGTTCAGGAAGATCAGGGGGAAGAAGAAGGAGTTCCAGGACGCGAGGAAGGCGATGATGCCGAGCGCGCCGAGGCCGGGGCGGATGTTCGGCAGCACGACGTTCCAGAAGCAGCGCCAGCGGCCCGCCCCGTCGATCCTGGCGGCCTCCTCCAGCTCCACGGGCACGGCCCTGATGAACTGGCGCAACAGGAACACCGCGAACGGGTTCGCGATGCTCGGCACGATGAGCGACAGGTGCGAGTCGATCCAGCCGAACCTGGCCAGCATCAGGTAGAGCGGCACGACCGTCACCTGCGCGGGCACCATCTGGGTGGCCAGGAACACCACGAACAGCACGCCGGAGCCGCGGAACCTGATCCGGGCGAAGGCGTAGGCGGCCATGGCCGAGGTCAGCAGCGTGAGCGTGACGTTCAGCGCGGCGATGTAGAAGCTGTTCCAGTACGCGGTGCCGAACGGCACCGCGCCGAGCGCGTCGGGGTAGTTCTCCCAGCGCCACGGGTCGGGCAGCCAGTCGAGCGGGTTGTTCAGCATCTGCCGCACGCCCTTGAACGACGTCAGCAGCATCCAGACGAACGGGAACAGCATCGCCAGCCCGCCGAGGGTGAGCCCGGCGTGCAGGGCTACCTGCCTGGGTCGCATCCCGGCCCCCTCACGAGTCGTAGTGGACGAGGCGCTTCTGCGCCGCGAACTGGACGAGCGTCACGAGCAGCGTCAGGACCAGGAGGATCAGCGCGGCGGCGCTGCTCATGCCGAACTGGAAGTCCTTGAAGCCCAGCTCGTAGACCTGGTAGACGATCGTCCTCGCACCCTCGTTGTCCTCCGGGTCCACCAGCACGTAGATCTGGTCGAAGGCCTGGAACGAGCTGATCACCGCGACGACGGTGGAGAAGAAGATCGTCGGCGAGAGCAGCGGCAGCGTGACCGAGCGGAAGATGCGCAGGCTGCCCGCGCCGTCCATGCGGGCGGCCTCGACGATCTGCGGCGGGATCGTCTGGAGCCCGGCCAGGAAGATCACCACGTTCAGGCCGAGCGACGACCAGATCGTCACGACGGCGATGGCCACGATCACCCAGCCGGGGTCGCCGAGCCAGTCGGGGGCGCTGATGCCGAACCAGCGCTCGAGCGACGAGTTCAGCACGCCGTAGTCGTTGCCGGCCAGGATGATCTGCCACATCAGCGCGACGGCCACCGAGCTGGTGACCACCGGGAGGAAGTACAGCACCCGATAGAAGCCGCCGCCTTTGACGTTGTTCAGCGCGACCGCGATGAGCAGCGCGAAGACGAGCCCGAACGGCACGGTCAGCAGCGCCAGCTTGACCGTGTTCCACACCGCCAGCCCGAACTCGGGATCGGAGAGCTGGGCGGCGAAGTTGTCGAAGCCGACCCATTCCTTCTGCCCGAGCCCGTCCCAGCGCATGAACGCCAGCACGACGGCGAAGCCGAGCGGGAAGACGAGGAACACCAGCAGCGCGGCGACCTGCGGCGCGAGGAAGAACGCGGCCCACCAGCCGTCGCGGTTGCGGACGGGCCGCGCCCGGTGGAGCGTGCGGGGCCGGGCCCGTGCGAGGACGGTCACGGCTAGCCCAGCTTGCCGTCGACGAGCTTCTGGAGCTGGGTCATGCCCTCGTCGAAGCCGACCTTGCCGGTCCACACCTTCATCAGGTGCTCGTTGATGTTGGCGGTGAGGCCGGGCACGGCGACCTCCTCGGGGTAGTTCGCGAAGCCCGTGTCACGCACGTCGAGGAAGGTCCGGGCGTGGGCGGGGTAGCCGTCGGCGAGGACGATCTGCTCGGCGCCCTTCACGGACGGCACGGCGCCGCCGTCCTTGAGCCTGATGAGCTGGCCCTCCTTGCCGACGAACTCGGTGAGGAAGGTGAACGCCTGCTCGGGCAGCTTGGTGTCCTTGTTGAGCGCCAGGTAGGAGGCGGCCACCGCGCCGGGCATGGGCTGGCCGGTCTGCGAGGGGAACGGCACGATGTCGTAGTCGTCCAGCTCGCCGCCCTTCTTCAGGGAGTCGATCATCCACCGGCCTCCGGCGTAGAAGCCGGCGCTGTGCTTGAGGAACTGCGTGCTCGGGCCGTTGCTGTCGGGCAGCAGGTCGGCGCTGAGGAAGGTCTTGTCCTGGTAGCCCTTGGCCAGAGTCTGGAGGGCCTGGCGTGCCTTGGGGTCGGTGGTGGCGACGAACTTGCCGCCGTCCCAGACCTTCCCGCCGAAGCCGTTGATCATGGAGTACGTGGAGCCGTACCAGTTCCAGAAGATCGACCCGGCCTTGCCCGCCGCCTTGAGCTTGGCGTTCATGTCGAGGTACGTGGCCATGGTCCACCGCCCGGCCTCGTTGAGCGCGGCGGGGTCCTCGGTGATCCCGGCGTCCTTGAGCGCCTTCTTGTCGAACCAGAGCACCTCGGGATTGGTGTCGTTGGGGACACCGTAGATCTGGCCGTCCTTCCTGGCGCCGCCGTAGATGCCCTCGAAGAACTCCTCGGGCTTGCTCTTGGAGAAAGGGCCGGCCAGCTTGTCGTTGAGCGGGGTCAGCACCCCGGCGGAGACGAACTTGCCGATGTTGTCGTCGCCCACGAAGAACACGTCGGGGGCGGTCTTGCTGGTGAGCTGGGCCAGCAGCTTGGGGTGGTAGTCCTCGTACTTGGCGACCGGCTCCAGTTTGAGCTTGATGTCGGGGTGGCGCTTCTCGAAGTCCTCGGTGAACTTCTCGTAGAGCTTGATGTCCTCGGCCGATCCCCAGGTGGACCAGCGGACGGTGACCGGGCCGGATCCGCTGCTCATGCCTGGGACGTTCCCGCCGCCGCTGCCGCTGCACGCGGTCGTCGCGACGGCGAGGATGCCCAGGACTGCCAGGGCACGGTTCATGGTCGGCTCCTTATGGGGGTTGCGTGGGGGGTGTGGGTCAGGCGAGCCCGCCGCCGTCGACGACGAGGGCGGAGCCGGTGATGTAACTGGCCGCGTCGCCGGCCAGGAAGAGCACGGCCTGGGCGATCTCGTCCGGGGTGCCCGCGCGGCCCATCGGCCGGTCCGCCGCGTCGGACCGGAAGGCGGCCCAGTCCTCGCCGAGCTGGCGGGCCTCGTCGCGCAGCATGGGCGTGTCGGTGTCGCCGGGGTTGACGGAGTTGACCCGGATGCCGGCCTTGGCGTGGTCGATGGCGAGCGCGCGGGTCATGTTGACCACGGCGGCCTTGGAGGCGCAGTACGAGATGGCGTTGCCGCCGCCCTTGAGGCCCCACCCCGACCCCGTGTTCACGATCGAGCCACCCTCGGTCATCGCCGGGATGGCGTGCTTGCACATGAGGAACACCGAGCGGACGTTGACCGCCATGACGCGGTCCCACTCCTCGACGTCGAGGTCGAGCGCGGTGGTGCGGCGGATGATGCCCGCGTTGTTGAACAGGACGTGCAGGCCGCCGAAGGTCTCGACGGCGGCGCCGACGACGCGCCGGCAGTCCTCGGGGTCGGAGACGTCGGCCCGCACCGCGATCGCGTCTCCCGCCTCCTCGGCGATCCGCGCCACGGTGGCGTCCGCGCCGGCCGCGTCGATGTCGGCGACCACCACCCGGGCACCCTCTCTGGCGAAGAGCAGGGCGGTGGCCCGCCCGATGCCCGAGGCGCCGCCAGTGACGATCGCGACCTTTCCGTCGAGCGTCTTCATCCGTCGAACTCCTCACTTGCCGCACAAATGCGATAAATCGTGCTTTCGCGGTATCCAGTGATCACCTGGACGTGCCCGCCGAGCTTCTTGTCGAGGTCCTCGTCACCGCTGTCGGCCAGCAGCGGCCGTCCTTTCAGCGACGCGAGCTTCTGCTGGGTGGCCAGGACGAGGAGCCGTCCGGAGTCGCCCCCATCGAGCACCGCGTCGAGCACCCGGGGCGACACCTGCTGGTTCCCGCGTCCCAGCACGAACCCCTGCCCGCCGATGACCGACAGAACCAGCGCCGACTCCCTGCCGCTGACCAGGCCGAACAGCTCGGCCTCCGCGACGTCCGCCGCCACCAGGCGGCCGCCCTCGTGGACGCGTTCGACCACGTCCACGCCGAGCAGCGTGGTGGCGAGGCCCAGCGCGCGGCCGACGGCCCGCGTGGTGGCGCCAGGCCCGAGGACGTATCGGACGCCGGGCCGCATTCTGGCCACGACCTCCCGTGCGACCCCCTCGGCGGTGGCGGGCTCCACGCCTGACGATCCGGACTTGCGCCCCGACAGCGCGGCGCGGGCGGCGGGGACGCGCAGGCTGCCGTACAACCGGGGGCTGACCAGGCCGCGGCGGTAGGCGTCCTCGTCGAGATCCACCACCTCGGCCTCGGCCGTACGCGCCGGGTCGAACTCCGCCGCGACGAATCCGGCGGCGGCCGGGCTGACGGCGAAACAGCCGGAGTACACCTTCACCCCGGCCGGGACGCCCAGCACGGGCGGCGCCTGGTCGCCGAGCGCGCGGACCGCGTCGAGCACGTCGCGCGCCGTCCCGTCACCGCCCGCGAACAGCAGCAGGTCCACCCCCGCCAGGGCGGCCACGGCGCGCCGCGTGTCCTCCGCGCTCGTCCCGGCGGACCCGCCTGACGGCGGCCGGACCAGGTCGTACGGGGCCCCGGAGGCCCGCACGCTGTCCTCGCCCATCCGGCCCGGCACGGTCAGGACCCGTGTCCCGGGACGGCGGGCCACCAGCGTGCGGACGGCCCGCGCCGCCCGCTCGCCGGCCCGGGGCGTCGCGCCCATGGCCAGGGCCGCGCGCTGCACCTCCACGCCGTCGCTGCCTTTGAGCCCGGCCGCGCCGCCGAGCCCGGCGACCGGGTTGACGACCAGCCCGACCACCGCCGCGCCCGTCATGACAGATGCTTGCGGACGTAGGCGCGCCAGGTGGGCGCCCACTCCTTGGGGTCGTCGAGCGACGTCATGTCGATCTTGTGGACGGACTGGTTGTACGGCGCGCCCTTGACGAACTCGGGATCCCGCCGCGCCTCCTCGGCCACGTGCGCCAGGATGAGCGCGTACTCGTCGAGGTCCTCCTTCGAGTACGACTCCGTGGGCTCCAGCGTGAACGGCTCGGGCACCACGTACGGGTGGTGGCTGGTCCAGTAGTGCACCCCGAAGTCGGCCGCTCTGACGCCGATCTCCTCCGAGTGCACCCCGGTCTGCTCCGACAGCTCCTGCCACGAGTAGCGCACCTGCTCGACCCTGCGCCTGTCCCACGGCGCGGACGCGCCCGGGATCTGCAGGATCTTGTGCATCAGGTAGTTGTTGTTGAGTACGGCCGTCTCGGCGACCTGCCGCAGGCCCTCGGCGCCGAGCGCCATGATCCAGGCGTAGGCGCGCACGATGTTCGGGGTGACGCCGAGGAACGGCCGCACCTTGCCGATGGAGGCGGGCGGCGTCTCCAGGCGGTAGGACTCGCCGTCGAAGGCGACGACCGGGCCGGGCAGGAACGGCGCCAGGTCCTCGGAGACGCCGCACGCCCCCGCCGCGGGGCCGCCGCAGGCGTGCGGCGTGGAGAACGTCTTGTGCAGGTTGAAGTGGCACAGGTCGAATCCGGCGTCGCGGGCGCGGGTGATGCCGAGGATGCCGTTGGCGTTGGCCTGGTCGTAGCAGGCCAGGCCGCCCGCCTCGTGCACCAGGTCCACGAACTCCCTGATCCGGGGGTTGAAGATGCCGGTGTCCTCCGGGTTGGTGATCATCAGTGCGGCGGTGCGCGGGCCGACTGCGGCGCGCAGCGCCTCGATGTCGGGCAGGCCGTCGGCGTCCGGCATCAGGGTGATGACCTCGTAGCCCGCGGTCTTGGCGCAGGCCGCGTTCGACGGGTGGGAGAACATCGTGGTGATCACCTGGTCGCGACCCGCCTCGCCGCGGGCCGCGTGGTACGCGCGGATCATGGCGATGTTGGCGTAGATGGCCGCCGATCCGGAGCCCGGCTGGAGCGAGACCCGCGCCATGCCGGAGATCTCCGCCAGTATGCGTTCGAGCCGCCAGTAGATCTCCAGCACGCCCTGCACGGTGTCCTCGTGCTGGAGCGGGTGCAGCTCGGCGATGGCGGCGGCGAACCTGTCATTGACCTTGGGGCTGTACTTCATCGTGCAGGTGCCCTGCCCGACGTCGATGTTGAGGTCGACGCCCAGGTTCTCCTGCGACAGCCGCAGGTAGTGCCGCAGCACGTGCAGCTGGGACATCTCGGGCAGCTTCGGCGGCTGGGCGCGGCCCACGGAGTCCGGCAGCTCGACGCGGGGCGCGCCGGGCTCGGGCACGGCGAGGCCGCGGCGGCCGGGCGCCGACAGCTCGAAGATGATCGGCTCGTCCCAGCGCGCCTGGTGGAAGCGGCGCAGCGGCGGCTTCGGCGCGACGGGGAGCTCGGCGAAGGACTCCGTGGTGTTCACAGCGTCTCCTGTACGGCTGCGGCGAGCCGGTCGATGTCGGCGATGGAGTGGCGTTCGGTCACACAGACCAGGACCGTGCGGTCGTCGAGCGGGACGCCGCCGTAGATGCCGCGCTCGCGCAGCCCGTCGAGCAGGGCCGCGCTGGAGGGCACCTCGATGGCGAACTCGCGGAAGTGGATCGCGTCGCGGTGCGGCACCGTGACCGACGCGGCCAGGGCCTCCATGGCGTAGCGGGTGCGGGCCAGGATCGTCTCGCCCAGGTCGCGCATGCCCTGGGGGCCCATGAGCGCCAGGTAGACCCCGGCCGTGATGCCCCAGAGGGCGGCGGCGGTGCCGACCCACTCCTTGCCCTCCTCGCGGTGCGCGAAGGAGGTGCGGTCGTAGTAGACGTCGCCGAAGCCGTACTCGCCGGGCACCTTCGTCGGCGCGATGCCGAACAGCCGGGACGGGAACTCCGCGACCAGCGGCTCGTGGTCATGGGTGGCGATGTAGCCGGCGTGGCCGCCGCCGTAGCTCTGGTGCATGCCGAGCGACTGGATGTCGCCGCAGACGATGTCCGCGCCGTAGGACGCGGGCGGGGCGAGTACGCCGAGGGAGATCGGGTCGGCGCCGACCACGAGCAGCGCGCCGTGCGCGTGGGCCAGGTCGGCCAGCTCGCGGCCGCGGGTCTCGACGACGCCGTAGACGTTCGGGGTCTCCAGGTAGATCGCGGCGTAGGAGTCGTCGAACGCCTCGACCGCGATCTCGCCGCCCTCCCCCACCTCGGCCAGGACGATCTCGACGTCCGGGGCGAGGAAGTCGCGCAACTTGCTCAGTTTGTCGGCGGTGATGGCGGCGCTGACGCAGACCTTCGAGCGCTCGGTGTAGCGGCACGCCATGCGCAGGGCGGTGCCGGCCGCCTGGAAGCCGTCGTAGGTCGGGACGTTGACGACGTCCATCTCCAGCAGCTCGCCCATCATGCTGACGTACTCGAACAGGGCCTGGAAACGGCCGTGGTCCTCGTACGGCTCCCCCGCGTACGCGGTGAGGAACTCGCTCCTCCCGTTCACCTCGTCGCACACGGCCGGGACGTGGTGCGGGTAGCAGCCGTGGCCGAGGAAGCTCAGCGCCTGCTCCGTGTCGGTGACGCGGTCCAGCAGGCCCTTCATGTGGCGTACCAGGTCGTGCTCCGCCGTGAACGGCGCGGGCAGGTCGAGCGGCCGGGCCAGGCGCAGCTCGGAGGGGATGTCGGCGTAGAAATCCTCGACGCTCGACGCGCCGATCGCGGCGAGCATCTCGGCCCGCACGCCGGGTTCGGCGTTCGGGATGTACGGGTGCGTCACGTGTCTCCTTCGATCCTGAGCACTACGGCGTCGCGCGGGGCGAGCTCGATGTCGCCGCGCAGGCGGGTCTGGGTGAGCAGGTCCGTGCCGGGGTACGGCAGGGTGACCTGCTGCGGGGTGGTCGTGTGGTTGAGCAGGAAGAGGTTGGGCCCGCGGCGGACCGCCTCCACGCCCGCGGGCACCTCGACGGCCGCGACGCCGCCGAGCACCTGGTCGAGCACGGGGGTTACGTCGTCGAGCAGGCAGCTGACGTAGGTGACGTTGCCCTTGCGGGTGATCGCGGGCAGGCCGTCAAGGTCTCCGCCCTCGTACGCGGCCGGCACCGCCGCAGGGTCGTCACCGCGTTGGTCATCGCTGCCGAGGCACACCCACTCCGTCCAGGTCCTGGCCACGCCGCTGGCGCCCCCCGCGTACCGCACCCGCTGGGTCGCGCCATCGGCGAGGGGCCAGAACTCGTCGATCGTGACGCCGAGCAGGTCGCGCAGCGGGCCGGGCGCGCCCCCGTCGTGGACGCGGTCGGCGACGTCCACGACGCCGCTGAACGGGCCGATCACCAGCTCTCCGGTGACCGACGCCAGCCTCCCGGCCTGCTCGGACGTGCACAGGTAGAGGTTCGGGACGATCACCACGCGGTAGCCGGACAGGTCGCGGCCCGGCGGCGCGAGATCGACCGTGATGCCGCGGGCGTGCAACGGCGCGTACCAGGCGAGCAGCAGGTCCTTGAGCTTGAGCCGGTCGGACGGCATCGACTCCGGCGCCTCCAGGCCCCACCAGCTGTCCCAGCCGAGCACGAGTGCCACCTCGGCCCGCGTGTCCGTACCCGCGACCTCCGCGAGTCGCCGCAGGTCGGAGCCGAGGCGGAGGGTGTCCTGCCAGCCGCGCGTGCGCGTGCCGCCGTGCGGGAGGAGGGCCGAGTGGAACTTCTCCGGGCCGTACCTGGCCTGACGCCACTGGAAGAACATCACGCCGTCGGCGCCGTGCGCCAGCGCCTGAAGGCTGTGCAGCCGCATCATGCCGGGCGGTTTGGGGACGTTCACCTCGCGCCACGACACCGCCGACGGCGCCGACTCCAGCAGCAGCCAGGGGCGCCGTTTGAGCGAGCGCATCAGGTCGTAGCTGAGCGCGACCGCCACGTGCGACTCCGGGTCGGCCGGGTCGGGGTAGGCGTCGTCGCTCACCAGGTCCTCGGCCTCGGCCCATGCCCAGTAGTCGAGGCCGTGCAGGATGCTCATGAAGTTCGTGGTGACGGGAACGTCCGGGGTCACCACGCGCAGCACGTCACGCTCGGCCGTGAACAGCTCCAGGAGCGCGTCGCTGCAGAACCGGCGCCAGTCGAGGAGCTGAGCCGGGTTGATCGGCCCTGGCGCCTTGCGCGGCGGCTCGACCTGGCCGAACGCGGTGTAGTGCTGGCCCCAGCAGGACGTGCCCCAGGCGGCGTTCAGCGACTCGATCGTGCCATGGCGGGCCTCCAGCCAGGCGCGGAAGTGCCGGGCCGACTCCGGGCAGAAGCACTCCAGCGTATGGTCGGCGTACTCGTTGCCGACGTGCCACATGGCCAGGGCGGGGTGGCCGCCGTACCGCTCGGCCATGGCGGTGGCCAGCCGCACGGCGTGCTCGCGGAAGACCGGCGAGCTGGGGCAGTAACCCTGGCGCGAGCCGAACTCCAGCCGCACCCCCTGCGCGTCGACCGGCATGACCTCCGGGTGCTCACGGACCAACCACGGCGGCGGGGTCGCGGTCGCGGTGGCGAGGTCGGCCGCGATGCCGTGCTCGTGCAGCAGGTCCAGGACGCGGTCGAGCCAGCCGAAGTCGTACGCGCCGGGCCGCGGCTCCAGCCGCGACCACGAGAAGACCGCGACGGTGACCATGGTCACCCCGGCCTCGGCCATGAGCCGCATGTCCTCGGGCCAGACCTCCTCGGGCCACTGCTCGGGGTTGTAGTCGCCACCGAACAGCAGCCCCGGCACGCGCGTCAGGCTCACTCCCGCTCCTTCCTCGTGATATTTTGTATTCAGAATTCATAGTGCAGTATTTTGTATCGCGTCAAGCGGTAAGCTTGGCCCGGCCGAAACCCGAAGGAGCCTCATGCCCATCGAGCGGCGACCGCTTCGCGAGCAGATCAGGGAAGAGCTGCTGACCAGGCTCGACCGGGGCGACTTCGTCGCGGGCACCGACGTCAACGAGGCCGCGCTGGCCGCGGAGCTGGGCGTCAGCCGCACTCCCCTGCGCGAGGCCCTCATCACCCTCGCGGGCGAGGGCGTGCTGGAGAGCAACCAGGGCCGCGGCTTCAGGTTCGCGCCGGTGAGCCGCAAGGAGTTCCGGGAGCTGTGCGAGATCGTCGCGGCGCTGGAGTCGCTCGCACTCGACTGCTCCGACCCCGACCACCTGCGCCGCATCGCGCCCGAGCTGCTGACGATGGCCCAGGAGTTCCCCGACCGGATCGCGGAGCAGCAGGAGATAGAGCGTCACGACGACGAGTGGCACGACCTGCTGCTGAGCGGCTGCCGCAACGAGCGCCTGCTCGACCTCATCACCAGCGTCAAGGCGGGGATGCGCCGCTACGCCCACCTGCTGGCGGGCGACGACACTCCGCTCGAACGGGAGGCGACCGAGCACCGCCTGGTGGCCGAGCTCCTCATCGCCGGAGACCTCCCCAAGGCCGCACAGGCCCTGCGCGACAACTGGGTCAACGGCATGGAACGCATGATGTCCCGCATCCCCTCAGCCGATTAGCCCCCCCCCGGCCCGCGCCTCCCTCTCTCATCCGCCCACCGCTCATCCCAGCGGCACAATCCCCGCACCCCGTTCCACCAGCCGCACCACCGGGCCGGCCCCATCATGGCCCGCACCAGCCGGTCGACGGGGCGAGGTCTTGGTGGCCGGTCAGCACCACGGCGGCGGGCCTGCCGTTCACGGCCGGCAGCGACACCGCCGCCGGCCGGTCCAGTTCGCTATGTCGGCACCTCGAACAGCCGGCGCATCGGCGCGCGGGGCTTTGGTGGCGGGGTCACGACGGGCAGGGCGGTCAGCGACGCCCGTCAACTTCTGCCAGACCAGCAGATAGCCGGCCTCGAGAAACAGGCGAGGGCAGAGAACGCAGGCGGCCTGCACGTAGCACGCCCACGAACTCGACAGCGACACCCTTCTGAGCAGGCGCGCGGAGGTGTCCCGCAATCGCTCTGAGCGCTAACGTGATCTGATGCCCCGCCTGCCCGCTCTCATCGCATCGAAGTACGCGGGCAACGCTCTCTACGCTGCGCTGATCTACACGCTGGTGAAGCCGCCGCTCCTCCCCGAAGCGAAACCCTGGGTGGCGGCCGGCACCGGCTGGATGATCGAGTTCACCCAGCTCGGCGATATCCCGGCCACCCTGCGACCGCTGCTGCGCAGCACGTTCAACCCGCCCGACCTCTCCTGTTACACGGTGGGCCCCGCAACAACCCGAACCGCGCACACGCTCTGACTACGGAGGACGAAGACGGAATGACAGCGTGGCGGATCCTGCTGCTCACGGCGACCGTGGCGGGCCTGGCATGCCTGGCGACGTCAATCGGTCGCCCCTGGGCGTACTTCACCGTGCAGAGCAACGTCATGCTCGCGCTCTACTACGGCTGGCGGCTGGTCATCTACCGCAGCAGGTCGGCCTCCCCCGACGTCAAAGGCGCGGTGACCTTATACCTGCTGGTCACGTGCCTGGTGAACTACATCTCACGCGACCTCGCGAACCCACTGGCGCTGCTCGACGGCGGCGGCGTGCGCGGGCTGGGCAACTTCCTGCTGCACTACGTGACGCCCGTCATGGCGCTGGTCGACTGGGCCGCCTTCGACCGGTCGCGCCGAGTGCGCTGGGCCGCCCCGTTCGCCTGGCTGGGCTACCCGCTCCTGTACGGCGCCTTCGTGCTGCTCGCCGCCCCCAACCTGCCCCGCCGCTACGTCTACCCGTTCCTGAACGTTGAACGACTGGGCTGGCCGACAGTCGCGTCGCTGGCAGCCGCCGCACTGGCCGCCTTCGTGGTGCTGGGCTACGTCCTGTTCGGCGTCCACCGGCTCACGACCAGACCAGCGGACGCTTGAGCCCGCACCGAATCTGGCATCGTCCGCAGAGGGGATCGACCTTGACGACCCCGGCCGCCACCTCATCCAGCCCTAAGGAATCATCCCTTCGTAGGAGCAAGCGAGCAGGTGGAACCTGGCGGCGATGAGCTTTCGTGACTCGGAGCGCACGACCAGGCGGGCCGCCCCCGCGATCAAAAAGTCCTGACGAACGGGGCAGCGACGTGTCCACCGGCCCTGATCCCTTCTCCGAACCAAGGCCAAGCGAGTCGTACTCAGCGGCACATCGCATCGACGAGTTCCGAGAAATGCGGGAACTCTGCTCGTGCGGCAGCCACGATCTGGGCGGGGGCACGGCGGCGACCGGGTGCGTGTCGTTCAGCGATCGCATGGAAGGCCTCATTCGGCTCCGCAGGCAAGTCGGGATCACTGAATGCCTCCGCGGGACCCAGACCAGCGGCGAACAGCCAGAGGAGATCACCAAGGTCCCGGGCAATCACACCGCGCTCACCCTCGGAACCGATGTAGACAACGGGCTGGTCGGTGATCGCCACATCAGGCCGTACCAGCCAGAAGCCGGTGTAGTCACCCGTCCCGGTCGCGCCGAAGAAGCGGAACTCGCTACCATCGACCTCTTGGTTGCCGGTCCACAGCTGGAACCACCACGCCGTCCGATCGGGCTCCTCGAACTGATCGTATAGCTCGAAGTCACAGCCGCGAGCCTCGTCGGCCTCCTCATCCCACTCCCACTCGAAGCCAACCTGAGCCACCTCGGCCAGGGCAGTGGGCAATACGAGACCTTGAGATATGTCCGCCACCCCAAAAGATTAAACGATCACCAAAGGCTGCTGGAAACGTGGTGCTTCAAGCGTGGGAGCGCACGAGGATCGCCCGATAACAGGTGCTCCGGAGTGCCCGAGGTCGTTGCGGCCATCACCATCGGCCGGGCCAAGGCCGACAGTTCCGTCGCCCGCACCATCGCCAAGCTCTGCCGATCCGACCTCCTCGCGGTCGACGACATCGGCCTGCTCCCGCTCAGCCACAAGACAACCGAAGCCTTGTACCGCCCGGTCGATGCCGCCTACCAACACCACCTCTCGCCATCACCATCAACATCCATCCCTCCGGGTTCAACACGATCATCCCCAAGCCCACCGCCACCGCCTCATGCGCCACGCACACATGGTCAAGGCCAGCGGTGAATGAGATCTCATGGCCGCTTGCCTGGACCGGGGTGGCCGCCCGCCTGGACAAGATCGTGGCCGTCCACATCCAGCGATTACACGGGCAACATCAACAGCTGAGCGGCTGGTACTCGAAGACACCTACCAGGTGTGAGTACCAGCCGCTTTGACTGGTGGCGGCCCCCACTCCGACAGGGCTCTGGTCGTACGGACGGCACCGCCTCGTGATCGCTGCCTGTCGGCCGATTGTCCCGTCTCGCACGGGTTCGGGGTTTGGTCCTCGGTCTACCTCAGCGCCCCGCGAACCGGTGCAAGGCGTCGAGCACAGCCGGGGCGGGGGTATTCGGGTGGTCGGCGTCGTGCAGCAGGTGGTCCACTCCTGGCAGTGGCACCCGGCCCGGTCCGCCGACGTGCGCGCGGTGTAGGGCGGCGGTCAGGGCGTCCGTTGTAGCGCAAGGGACTTGGGCGTCGTTCGTACCGCAGGTCAGCAGTACCGTGGTCCACGGCCGCAGGGCCGCGGCGGAGTCAGGCGGGTAGACGGCGTCGTCGCTGATCACAAACCGGCCGCTCGCCCCTTGGAAGGCCTCGAAGAGCTTGGCGATGGCGGGCGGCAGGTTGGTGGGGTCGACCGGTCGGTGTTCGCGCAGGGCGGTGACGGCGGCGTCGATCGCCGCATCGATCGCGCGCTGCTGCTCCGGGGTGAACTGACCCTGCCGGGTCGCCTCGGCGATCTGGGCGTGCAGTTGCAGCGCGACCAGGTCCAGCATGCGGATCGCCTGCGGTTGCAGCAGCGCCAGGCCGGGCGGGCGCGGGTGGACGGTGCCGCCGAGCAGCAGCGCGGTCATCGCGCCCTCGCTGTGCCCGACGACCATCAGCGCGTGCGGGTCGGTCTCCGGCTGATCGCGCAACGACTCGTAGGCGGCCTTTGCCTGACGGACGAACGCCGGGTAGTCGAGTTTTTCCGGGTGGTCATGATAGGCGCCGAGCCCGGTGCGGCCGGTGCCGTACTTGTCGAACCGCAGCGTGGCGACCCGGTCGCTGTCGAGCACGTCGGCCACCTGCGCCAGGGTGTTCGGGGACGTGCGTGGTTGGTTGCCGTCGCGGTCGGTGGGTCCGCTGCCGGGCAGCAGCAGCGCGGCGCGCAGTCGTTGCCCGGCACGGTGCGCGGGAACGTGCAGGGTGCCGTACGTCGCCGTCCCATCGACGGTGAAGACGACCTCGCGGTCGGCGGCGGGAACGAGACGGGGTGTCGCCTCGGCCGGGGTGGCGATCACGACGGCCAGCGACATCACGATCGCGGCGGCCTGGGGGAACATCGGTCTGCCTCTTTCAGCGCAGGGCGTTCTCGACCAGCGCGACGGTCGCGCGCGGGTTGTCGACTTGGAGGACCAGGCGGGCGTAGCGCTCGTCGGCGAGTTCGATCACGACGGTCTTCGACGGATCCTTGACGTCCCAGAAGACCTTCTCGCCGTCGAGGTGGAACGTGCCCGCCGTGATCACGCCGGGCACGTGGGCACCCGGCGCTCGGATTCCCTTGGGGTCGGCGGCGATGCCGGGATCCGCGGTCGCGCCGCGGACGTTGACCAGCGGGATGGTCAGGCTGCTCTTCAGGGCCCAGAGCTTGTCGAGACCCTCGATCACGACAACGAGGTCGTCGCCGTCGATGTGGACCAGTGCCATGTCTGTTTCCTTGTCAGTTGAGAGGATCGAGGCGTTGGGTCAGCGCGGTGCCGACACCGTCGGGGTTACCGCGCAGGAGGATGCCCAGTGCGGCAGCCGTGAGGGCGGCGGCCAGGGCGGTGGAAATGCCGAGCGCGTCGGCGATCGCCTGGTCGACGGCGGCCAACGCCGCGGCCACCTCGGCGGCCACCTCCTCGTCGACCGGTGCCCGTTCGACCGCCGCGAGCAGCAGCAGACCGAGGTCGGCCGACGCGACGAGCCGCAGCGCGGTCGCGGCATCCGTTGCCGCAGCGAGCGCTTCGACCAAGGGGCGAACGTCGTCGGCGAGGTGGCGACGCAAGGCGACCAGGTAGAGGCCGCGCTTGCTGCCAAACGTCTTGTACAGGCTGTTGCGGTGCACGCCGAGGTGGGCGACGAGGTCGTCGATGGACACCCCATCGTACGCGCGGCCACCGAACAACCCCACGGCGGCGCGCACCACCTCGTCCTCGTCGAACGCCCTTCGTCTGCCCATGCCACGACGATAGCCTTTTGAGGAACGATCAGTCAAGAACAATCGTTCCTCAAAAGTCCTCAGTCGCCGCAGGCTCTCGACGACATACTCGAAGAAGTCGTCGTGCAGGCCCTCGAACAGGAAACGTCACCGGCTGAGGCCGAGCGGAGATTACGAGCGGGCGAGATCGTGTGCCCGTCGTGCGGGGGCGTGCTGGCGGGGTGGAGAGTTCGGGCGTCGACGCCGACTGCGGGGGGGTGGGCGAGGCGCTGATCGAGGTCCGGCCGCGGCGGGTGTGGTGCAGCTCGTGCACGCGAACGCACGTGTTGTTGCCGGTCACGGGGTTGCTGCGGCGGGCTGACGGGGTCGAGGGGGTTGGGGCCGCGTTGGAGGCGAAGGCCCAGGGCATGGGGCATCGACGGATCGCTGCTGGTCTGGGTCGTCCGCCGTCGACGGTTCGGGGCTGGCTGCGACGGTTCGCCGCGTCGGCCGGGCGGGTGCGGACGGCCTTCACCACGGTGCTGGTGCGGGTGGCGGGCGGCACGCAGCTGATCCTCCCTGCGGCGACGGAGACCGCGTTCGCCGACGCGGTGGCCGCCGTCGTCGCCGTGTCCATGGCCGTGGGGCGGCGCTTCGCCAGGAGCTTCGTCGTCGACGCGTTGTCCCCGTGGCTGGTGGCCTGCGCGGTGACCGGCGGTCGTCTGCTGGCGCCGGCCGGGCGAGGCGAGTTGATCAACACAAGTGCGCTCTTGGGAGCGGTGATGTGAGCGCGGCATCATTCCCGGTGATCTGCGTGTTCACCGAGGCCTTTGGTACGAGGCACTCACTCCGCGACCGTGGTATTCGCAGGTTAACCATCAGGGTCACCCTGGGGTGCTGTCACTGTGGCTGGACACGTCCGCTGTACGGCTGGACGCGCCGCCGGCCGGCTGCCGCGGAGCCAAACGAGACGGGCCGGTACCGAATGGGTGTCAGCGTGCGACCCGGTGCGAGCACGGCCACGATCACGGTGAACGACTTCAGCACCGAGGTGTCCCTGGCGCGGGCGTTTCCGGCCAAGACCTGGCTGCATCTGGGCGCGTACATCGACGACGACGCAACCACCACCACCTTCGACAACCTGGCGGCTTCGGCGTATGCGTCCGAAGTACTCCAGACGTGTGCCCCGCGGTCCTGCGTCGTCTACACGGGGCACGAATTCTTCCAGGGTGTGACACCCGCCTGTGGTCTCTACGACAACCATCGCGATCTTCCCGTGGACTCGGCTTGCGCCTTGTTGATCATGTTTGGTGATCGTCCCTGAGCTGCTGGAAGTCTTCCTCCCCCACTTGGCCGGTGTCCGCATCGAGCGAGTCTTCCGTTCCAGTGAGTCGGTACGGATCCAGGCCAGAACGGGCACGTCGCAGGCGGCATGTCCTGCGTGTGGAGGGGTGTCGGAGAGGTTGCACAGCCGATACGAACGGCGGCTGTGCGATCGCGCCATCGGTGACCAGGAAACCTGTCGGAGACGGCCGCCACGGCCGGCGTGCTCGCCTGGTGAGAGCAGGCTCGCGCAGGGGCCGTCATGTTCGCCGGCAGTCGGCCGGCTCAGCTGTCGCCCGCGCGGAGTACCTCGCTCAGCCGTCGTCGGCGGCGTAGCGCCGATTCGACGGGCACCATGACGGCGACCGCCGCCAGGAACACGACCGCCACCAGGCCGAGCCCCCACCACGGCAACGCCAGGTCCGGATCGGCGCCGGTGAGCAGGCGCAGGGCGAGCGAGCCGAACGTCAGGCGGGCGAGCAGCACCCCGAGCAGCGGACCGCCCGCAGCGGCGACCACCACCGGCGGCAGCAGTTCTCCCGCGGCGACCCAGCGAGCCTCCCGGGGCCGCAGCCCGAGGGTGCGCAGCCGGGTCAGGGTCTGCCATCGCTCCGGCGCGCCGGCTGCCGTGCCGAGAACGAGTCCCAGCAGGCCCAGAACCGGCAGGGTTACAGCCGAGACCCACGCCAACCGCAGGAGCCCCGAGGCCAGCGGCCCATCCGCAGTCCCGTGGCCGACAGCGGCGCCAAAGGTGAGCGCGTACGAGGTCAAGGCCACGGAGGTCACGAGTACCAGCAGCGGCAGCACCCGGGCCGAGGTCGCCGCCGCCTTCGCGGCCCCGAACACCGCCAGCGGCCGGCTCGACCGCAGAAGCCGCTTGAGCACGAAGCGCATCACGAGGGGCAGCGCCCGCGCCAGCACGAGCGCGCCTGCGAGCGCGCAGAGGGCAGGCGCGCTCGCGGGCAGCACCCCGCCACCGACTCCACGCTGGTACAGAGCGACGATGGCGCCGGACGCGGCCGCCAGCACCCCGGTCTCAAGGGCGGCCCGCCGCAGTCGTACGGTGTTACGCACCCACCGCCGCGCACTCCGGTTGGCCGGGACGCGGCGATCCCGGGTGGCGCGGGCGGCGGTGAGCGTGCCGAACGCCGGTCCGGCGGCGACGGCGGTGACCACCACGGGAGCCACCCACTCCCAGGAGACCCCCGGCGCGACGGCCCGGGCCAGACCGAGCCCGGCCGCCGCGGCCAGCAGCGCCATCACGGCGGATTCGAGCAGCAGTTCGCCACCGATCACCGGTAGCGACATCCCTCTCTGCCGGGCGGCGGCCAGGGCGGGAGCACGGCGGTGCACCAGCAGGTCGGCGGCGAGCAGCAGTACCAGGACCGCGACGGCGAGCAGGGTGATGAGCAGGATGGACGCTTGCGCGGACGCGGCGTCGACCTGGGAGCTCACGTTCCGCAACACCCCGTCGAGCCGGGTCTCCCACTTCAGCGAGCCGTCCCGGGCGCCAGAGGAGCCGGAGGCCGCCTTGAGCGCGACCACCTTCGCGGCGACCGACGGGACCTCGTCCCAGGTGAGCCGGGTCGGTTCGGGCGTGAACCAGACGGTACGCCGCAACTCGTCCTGGCCGAAGGCGAGCCGGGCGTCGGGCAGCGAGTCGCGTGACAGCAGCCCGGCGAACCGGGTGCTTCCCGTGCCGTCCGCGCCGGCGACGGGACTCAGCAGCGAGGGGAGGAGCCGCCAGGCGGGATCGGCGCTGTCCCGAGGCCGGAAGATGCCGCTGACCTGGACCTTCTTGACATTCCCCTGGTCGTCTGCAAGCGGGAGGCGGGAGCCGGGACGGAGCTGGAGAGCGGCGGCGTCCGCCTCCGACAGGCCCACCTGCACCGGCCACGGCGGCGCGCCGTAGGGAACCTCCGCCGTCGCGGAGGCGGTGGGCCGGGGCGGGCCGCCCGCGATCCAGGTCACGTCGGGCCCACCGTCGCGGGCCACATAGGCGAGCTGGAACGTACGCAGCACGCTGCCATCGGTGATCTTGAGGGTGGGGCTGGTGACGGTGCCGACGGGTGGACGCAGGGCGGCGCGCAGGCCGGGGCCGAGTTCGTCCGTCGCCCTGGCTCGGAAGTCGTCGACGTCCTCGGCGAGGCGGGGGTGCCGGACACGGCTGCCGTTCGGCCCGTCGTCGCCTTCCATGCGGGCGTGGACCTGGAGGTCGCCGCCGGTCCTGCGTACCGCGTCCCGTACGGCGGCGTCGGCGGTCGCGGACAACGTCGGCGGCATCGCGCCGGCGAGCAGCGTGACGACCGTCACCACGACGGCGGCCAGGAGCAGTGGCCCGGCGTCCGCGCGGGCGCGGCCGACGACGCTGGGCCAGTGCGGTGCCGGGATCCTCACGACGCCACCCGCAGATACGCGGCATCGGCAAGCCGGGCCTGGACGACGACCACCGCGCTCACCGCCAGCGCGCACCCGGCCAGCAGCCCGGTGAGCAGGGCGGCCTCGGCGGCCCACGGCCAGACGGGCAGAACCTCGGGGACGGGAGCGGCGCCGGTATCGGAGCGGACGAGCAGAGGCGCGACGACGCGGGTGGCCAGCGCGCCGACGACCGCGCCCGCCGCGAGCAGCGGCAGCAGGATGCCGACGTGCTGGCCGAGCAGCACGGTACGGATCTCGCGCCGGGTCATCCCGAGACCCCGCAGGCGCGCCATCTCGACCGCGCGGGCCCGCAGGTCGAACGTCACGTGCAGGACGATTCCGGCGATCATCAGCAGCACTGCGGCCGGTACGAGCAGCCGGAGCACGGCCGGGAGCCCGGCCCGCAGCGGGCCGCCGGTGAGCCGGGCGGTCTCGGACGCGCGCGTGGTGACGCTGCCGAGGCGGAGATCGGCCGCATCACCTCCGGCAGGATGGCCGACCCACCACGCGTCCACGGGCACGTCGAAGTCGCCGCTGACGGCGAGGGCACGGGAGAGGGCGTCGAAGTCGGCCAGGATGGCCGCGGCACCCGGAGCGGACGGCACGGCCGGCAGCACCTCGGCCACGCTGACCTGTACGGGGGTGAGGCCGACGGTGAGGTCGAGCCGGGAACCGCGCCGGGCGTCCACCTCGTCGGCGAAGCGGGCGGAGACGGCGACGGGCACCGGTCCCGGGGCCGGGAAAGCAGTGGCGACCAGGTTCCTGGCGGCGTCCGGCGGGCCCTTCAGCGCGACGGTCGTGGTCATCCTCAGCTCGGTACCCGCGGGGGTGCTGGTCAGGGCGACGGCCGGATTGCCGAGCTGCCCGGGGGCCGGCCCGGCTGAGGTGGCGGTCCAGGGCGATGCCCCAGAGGCTGTTCCCGGCACGGTGAGAGTCACGGCGACGCGGCTGTCCCCCGTCGGGGGGTCCGCCAGGGCATCGGAGTGGCCGGTGCCCACGTTCCCCGTCGCGATCGCGAACGGAAGGGACACCGCGACCAGCCGGAGCCCTTCGGCCGTCGCGCAGTCCGGCAGCGGATGCGCTTTGCCGTCGAGCGGGATGGGTTCACCAGTGCAAGGAGTACGCAGCCCTGTCGCATCCTGGAACAGCAGCCGGGGCGTCACGGTGAGCGGCGTCGTACCGGTTGCGTTGGCGACCAGGGAGAGCGCGGCTCCGGCCGGGACGGGAACACCGGCGGCGCGCGTCGGCGGCGCGAGACCGGCGCCCACAGCGTTCCAGGTGCGTCCGACGTTCAGCCGTCCGCGCAGCAGCGCCCCGGCACGAGTGGTGTCCACGGCGATCAGCCGCGGCGGGTCACCGGCGCCGCCGAGCCACTGCCCGACCGCGACGCCACGATCGGTGGCCGGGCTCACCTCTCCCCCGCTGGCCGCGCCGACCACCGGGCCCTGCCCGGCGGCGGGCGGGGCGGTGAGGGTGAGCGCGAGATCGGTGCCGACGGACAGATCGGCCTGGTCCTGCTGGGAGCGCTGCCACGTGGCGTCGAACCCGATCCCGTACGTGGCCGCCGCGCAGCCCAGCCCGATGAGCAGCCCCGCCGCGACCGCTTGTGGCCTGCGGGCGGCTTCGAACGCGGCCAGCGGAACCATCAGCCCGCGAGCCCGGCCGGCCAGCCGTTCCACACCGCGCAACGCGGGCCACACCAGGCGCAACGTCACCGCGGATCCGGCGATGAGCAGCAGCGCGGGAGCGAGCACTCGTACGGCGTCGACGGGAGAACCTGAACCGGTCGGCTGATCGCGTAACTGCCACCAGCCGACGGCGGCGAGCGCCACGAGCAGCAGGTCGGCGCCAGATCGGGCAAGCAGATCCCGCCGCCCGCGTACACCTCCGGAAGGGGTCCGCAGCGAGGGCACGACGAGCACCACCGCCAGCGTCAGCGCGCCGCCGGCGACGGACAGCACCTGTACGGCGTTCACGCCGAAAGGCGTGGCGAGCCCGGCCCCGGCCATGGGCGGCAGCCGGGTCAGCCCGGCGTGCAGGGCGGACGACGCCGGGATCGCGACCGCGGTGGCGAGCACGGCGAGCACGCCGGCCTCGACGAGCGCGGCGGTGGCGAGTTGACCGCGGCCGACGCCCAGCGCGGCCAGCAGGGCGGTCTCGTCGCTGCGCACACCGGCGCTGAGCCGACCGGCGAGGGCGAGGGCGGTCGCGGTCAGGACGAGGCCGATGGCGGCGACGGCGAGCACGGCGGCCGTGGTGACCCGCTGCTGATCGTGGGCGGCCAGCAGGGTCGAGGGCAATCGGGAGGCGACTCGCTGGATCCGTACCCGGTCGCCGAGCGTCTGTCCCAGCCGGCGGTCGGCGCCGAGCACGGCCTGGGTGACGGTGTCGAGGTCACGGCCGGCGGGGGCGGACAGGTCGGGGTGGGCGCTGATCTCCAGCCGGTCGAGGGTGGAGCCGCCGCCGAGCAGGTCGGCGAGGTCGACGATGAACGGCCCGTACGCGTGAACCGGCTGTGCGGAGCGGCCGTCGCGGTAGGCCGGATCGTATCCGGTGGCGGCGAGGGGGTCACGGTCCCAGCCGGTGCCCGGCAGCGGGCGTACGACCCCGACCACGCTCACCTCGATCCTCTGGTCGGGATCGTCGGCCAACTCTCTGCCGAGGCGGACCCGGCTGCCGACAGTCAGGCCGAGCTGCCGTGCGGTGCTTTCCAGGACAACGGCCTCCGTCGGCGCGACACCCGCCCGCGGCAGGCGTCCGGCGGCCAGCCGGGTGCGGGCCGGCAGGTCCTCCATCCCCGACAGGTACGCCACAGCCGGAACACCGGCGCTGGGGAGCGAGCGCATCGCGGACGACGCGCGCGCGGCCGTTGTTGTCGCGAACGGAGCGAGGGCCGAGGTCAGCACGCCGAGGGTGTCGTCGGCGACGGATCTCGCGTGCTCGCCGCGAATGGTGACGGTGTAGGCGGTGACGTCGATCTGGTCGGAGGTGGCGCGGGAGGCGGCAGTCTCCAGCGCCTGCTCGGCGGTACGGGTGAGCAGGAGGGCGCAGGTGCCCAGCAGCGTGGGGCCGACCACGGCGACGGCCAGGAGGGCTGCCAGCAATGGCCATTGCGCACGGGCTCGCCGGGCGACCAGCCTCAGCACGGCCAGCTCTTACTGATCACGAATCGCCCTGACCGTTGGAGCGTCCGTCGAGCCGCCCATCAGAGCGCATGCCGGGATGCTCGTCGAGATGCCCATCGTTGATGCGGATCACCCGATCCGCCAGCGCGAGCATCGTCGGATCATGCGTGGCGACCAGCGCCGTCACCCCTTCGGACTCCACCACCCCGCGCAGCAGTGCCATCACCGACAGACCGGTCTCGGCGTCCAACTGCCCGGTCGGCTCGTCCGCGATCAGCAGCCGGGGCGAGGCTGCCAGCGCCCGGGCGATCGCCACCCGCTGCTGCTGCCCGCCGGACAGCTCAGCGGGTAGTTGCTCGGCATGGGCGGCCAGTCCGACCAGTTCCAGCAGCAGCGCGACCCGCCGCTCACGCTCCACCGGCGGTACGCGGGCCAGCCGTAGCGGGGCGCCCACGTTCTCCGCGGCCGACAACACCGGGATCAGGCCGAAGGTCTGGAAGACGTACGAGACCTTCTCCCGCCGTAGCAGGGACAGGCCGTCCTCGTCGAGGGCGGTGATGTCCGTTCCGTCGACGAGGACCGTTCCGGAGTCCGGGCGGTCCAGGCCGCCGATGATGTTGAGCAGCGTGGTCTTGCCGGAGCCGGACCGCCCGACGAGGGCGGTCATGGTGCCGGCCGCGAGCTCGAACGTCACATCCCGCAACGCGTGCACGGCGGTCTCCCCGCTGCCGTACCGGCGATGAACGCCACGCACGCTGACCAGGAGCCCGCCGTTCATCCGGCCCCGCCGCCGTCGGGACGGATCGCGACGTGATCGGCTTCCAGCACCAGCCGGACCCGTCGCGTCAACGCCAGCGCCTCCCGGTAGTCGCGCGGCACCTGAATCCGCCCTGCCCGGTCCATCACCGCGTATTCCTCGGCGATCACCTGCGGGGCGCCGTCATCTCCGGTGGCGGTACGCCGCAACACTTCGCTGCTGGTGCGCCCGTCGCGAATCGCCACCGTCCGCTCCACCTGCCCACTGACCGCGGGATCGTGGGTCACGATGACGACGGTGACGCCCAGCCGCCGGTTGATCTCCCGCAACAGCCCGAACACCGCGGCCGACGTGGCGCTGTCCAGTTCCCCGGTCGGCTCATCGGCCAGCAGCACCCTGGGCTCGTTGGCAAGGGCCACCGCGATGGCCACCCGCATCTGCTGCCCGCCGGACAGCTGCGCGGGCCGCCGCTCGGCGCACTCGGCGACGCCGAGCAGGTCCAGCAACTCGGCAGCGCGCCTGCGGCGTACCCGGCCGGGAGTGCGGGCCGCTGTCATCGGCAGGTCGACCATCTGCCGCGCGGTCAGGTACGGGATGAGGTTGGCGGCCGTCTGCTGGCGTACGAGTCCCACGGTGTGCCGCCGATACCGGACACGATCGGCCCGCGACATGTCCAGCAGATTCCACTGATCGACCCGCACCCGCCCGGCGGTGGGAGCGTCGACCCCGGCCAGGATGGACAACAACGTCGACTTCCCCGACCCGGACGCTCCGACGACGGCCACCATCTCCCCGCTGTCCACGACCAGGTCCAGCCCCTGCAGTGCCTGCACCTCGACCGACCCGGACTGGTAGATCCGCACCAGGCTCTCGCACACGATCAGCGCGTCTCGTCCGAACTCCGGCGCCTTCGCAGGCGGCTGCGGCAGGGATAAGGGCGTGATGGACATCCCCCTCCTCAACCCCGGCCCAGCTCTGCCTCAGGGCCAGACTCTATCGTCCTCGCAAATCGGACCCAAGACTCTTTCACACCGCGGATCTCACCGTGCGCTCGCGTGAAGGGTGTCGATACTCCGTTCACGGTCGTGAGCTGCGGGTTTGCTTGGCTTCCCGGTCGGAGCGGCGCGGGCCGATGCGCCGCGGCGGCTTCGTCACCTAGGACGCCGCCAAGGACGAGCTCGGCCAGGTGCGCGACCTGCTCGCGCCGGCCGATCCGCGCGAGCCCGCCACCCGCACCCAGATCGCCGACCTGATCAAGCGCACCCTGACCGATAGCAAGATCACCCAGGAGATCACCGTCGAACAGTGGCCGGCCGAGTTCCTCAACCGTGAGCGGAAGATCTAGGAGACCACCCGCCGCTCCTACGAGGGCCACATCCGGCTCTACCTCACCCCTGTCTGGGGCGGCTCAGGCTGGATCAGCTCAGGGTCAGCGACATCGCGTTGATGTTCGAGCAGATCGCGGCGTTCAACGACATCATCGCCGAACGCCGCGCCGACCCCGACCCGCAGGTCCGGGCCGCGGTGAAGTACCGGCGGCCGACCAGCATCGCCACCACGCACCGCATCCGCGCGACCCTGCGGCATGCGCTCAACATGGCCATGCGGCACTGATCGACTTCAACCCCGCCGCGGTCCTGGAGATGCCCGCCCACATCCGGCCCAAGCCACTGGTGTGGACTGACGACCCCGTCCTTGCCTGGCAGGCCGACAACCGCGGCTACCGGGAAGGAGAGAAGCAACGCCGGCGGCGGGGTCGTGCTCGGCGGTGCGGCCGGCCCGGTCAGAACGTCGTCTCCGCGGAAATGATCAGCACCGGCACCTACTGCGTCCGCTCACCCCGGAGATCGATTCTGCGACCTACGCGATCCAGGCGACACTCCGCCACGATGACCGGACCATCAGCGCCTACGGGCCGGGAGACGTCTGCGGAAACGACCCCAACGCCGTCACCGTCCGCGTCTGCCAGCAGGAAAGGCCGCAATCGGCAGCCTCGACCTCGCCGTCCGCTGAGGCCAAGCTGGAGGCGGCCCTCGCGGTGATCGGCCCGGTCCCCGCGCGGAGGCGGGGGCCGGGCCACATCCCACAGGACCAGCGCTTGAACTGCCGCGCGGTGCGTCTCCGTCGAATGTGGCTTCTGCGAGCGAAGGACTGGGATCAGGGCCGCATGTCCGGGTGGAGGGCTCGGGCGCACAGCGTGAGCGCTTCCGCGAGTGTCGTGCGGTCCGGGTCGTCGATCTCGGCGAGCATGACGGCTTCGATGCTGTCGAGGGAGCGGTCGCATCGCCGGAGGGTGCTCAGGCCTTTCGGGGTAAGGCGGGTGCGCAGAGCGCGGCCACCACGGGGATGCGGGTCGCGGCGGATCAGGCCGCGTTGTTCGAGATCGCGGATGACCAGGTTCATCGCCTGCGGGGTGACGAAGGCGATGCGGGCCAGGTCGGCCGAGGACGGGGCGTCGCGCAGGCGCAGCTCGCTGAGCGCCATGTATTCGGTGGTCGTCATGCCGTGCCGGGCGAGCGCTTCATCCAGGCAGGCGCGGATGCGGCGTTCCAGCCGGAACACCAGGTAGCTCACACGGGGCGGCGGTGCGTCCGGCGCAGCGGCCGCGGGGACACCCGGATCGGTCACCAGGAGACGATATCGCGCCCCGTCAGAACGGGCTCCAATGTAAGTTTCCCACCCCCATATCAAGGATCTTGATAGCAAGTTACTTGATAACCAGGGAAAACGGCTCTCTGCCAGGTGAACTGGCGGGCATGCGCAACAAGCGTGCATTGACGGTGGATCGTGGCCCTTCTATTTTCCAGCGACCGACGTCAATACGCGGCGGACCGATCCGCGGCGCGCCGCGGATATGGAGAGGAGGAGCGCGAATGAGACGATTGACCACGGTGCTGGCTGGTGCCTGCGCCGCGGCGCTCTTTGCCGTCATGACCGTGGTACTCGGATCGCCGGCCGTCGCCGCCACCCTGGTGGAGGTGACCAGCTTCGGCAACAACCCGGGCAACATGCGGATGCACATCTATGTGCCGGACTCGCACCCGGCCTCGCCGGCGATCGTGGTCGCGATGCATGGCTGCGGCGGCTCCGGTCCCGGCTTCTACCAGGGCAGTGAGTTCGCCTCGCTGGCGGATCGATACGGCTTCGTCGTCATCTACCCGACCGCCACCCAGTCGGCAGGGTTCGGCAACTGCTTCGACACCTGGTCGGACGCGGCCAAGCGGCGCGGCGGCAGCAGCGATCCGGTCTCGATCGCCTCAATGATCGACTATGTCGAGCGGAACTATCAGGGGGACCCGAACCGGGTCTACGCCACCGGAAGCTCGTCCGGCGGCATGATGACCCAGCACATGCTCGCCGTCTACCCGGACGTGTTCAAGGCAGGGGCCTCCTTCATGGGTGTGCCCTTCAACTGCTTCGCCGGCGCCTCCGACTATCCGCCCGGAAGCAGCAGGTGCACCGGCGGGAGCATGGACCGAACACCCCAGCAGTGGGGCGATGCGGTCCGCCAGGCGTACCCGGGATATTCCGGCCCCCGCCCGCGCATGCAACTGTGGCACGGCACCAGCGACACCCTCGTGCCCTACTCGCTGCTGCGAGAGTCGATCGAGCAGTGGACCAATGTGTTCGGGCTGAGCCAGACCCCGACCAGCACCGACACCCCGCAGGCAAACTGGACCCGCAGCCGGTACGCCAATCCGTCCGGCACCGTGCAGGTGGAGGCGTACAGCATCCAGGGCGCCGGGCATGCTCTTCCGCAGAGCGGTATGGCCCTCTACGCCATCGAGTTCTTCGGCTTGACCACCAGTCCGACCGACACCACGCCGCCGAGCACGCCAGGCACCCCGGTCGCGTCCAACGTGACCGCCTCCAGTGCCACGCTGACCTGGACCGCGTCCACCGACCAGGGCGGCTCCGGCTTGGCCGGCTACAACGTCTACCGGGAGCAGGGCGCCACCGACCCGCAGCTTGGCCAGTCCACCACCACCTCGATCACCCTGACCGGGCTGAGTGCCAACACCCAATACCAGGTGTACGTACGGGCGCGTGACGGCGCGGGCAACCTGTCGGGCAACTCCGCGCCGGCCACCTTCACCACGGCCGCCACCGGAGGCGACACCACGCCGCCGACCGCCCCGGCCGGGCTCACCGCCTCGGGCACCACCACAACCGGCACCAGCCTGACCTGGACGGCCTCCACTGACGACACCGGTGTGACCGGCTATGAGATCCTGCGCGCTCCCGGCGCGACGGGCGGCACGTTCACCCAGATCGGCACCTCGGCCACGACCTCGTTCACCGACACGGGCCTGACCGCGAACACCACCTACCGCTACCAGATCCGGGCGCGCGATGCCGCTGGTAACGTCTCACCGGTCTCCAACACCGTCCAGATCACCACGCAGGGAGGCACGACCGGTGCCTGCTCGGCCACCCCGACCGTGCAGTCCCAGTGGGGCAACGGGTATGTGATCCAGCCGCTGACCATCACCAACACCAGCACCTCGACGATCACCAGCTGGACCGTCACCTTCACCCTGCCGGCCGGGCACACCCTGACCGGCTCGTGGAACGCCACCGTCACCACCAGCGGCCAGACCGTCACGGTCAGAAGTGTCAGCCACAACGGCACGCTCGCACCGGGAGCCAGCACCACCAGCTTCGGCTTCCAAGCGAGCAGGCCCAACGGCAACACCGCCCTGCCGTCCGGCTACACCTGCGCCTGACCATCAGCGCGCGTCCCTGATCACGGCCCCGTCATTGACAGGTGGGACCGGGCCGTGATCAAGGAATCCGCGCCGGCGGGAGAACCGCCATCGTGCTGTGGCAGGGCCGGGCGACCGAAATCCCGCGCGAGCCAGCTCGATCGCTCGATCACGAACACTCGCGCGACACAATGGGTTATGGGACGAAAGCCCCCGCGCGTTCACCACTCTTGGGTGCGGCATCCCGCCCCTCCGCCTGTGCCTGACCCAGCGCCAGGACAGCAAGCCCTCACCGTCCGCCCTCGTCGTGCGGCGGCTCATCAGGGACCGGGCAGCTGATGGCGCAGGTGTTGACCACGTCACCGGAGGTGGGGCGGGGGATGGTGGCGCTGCGCGGCGGCTGCCGGCCGTGGTCGGCCGTCCAGCGCTCGAGCGCCTCGAACGCCGTCCGCATGCACGGGAGCAGGGGCCGCATGCGGTCGGGGAGGCGTCCTCGATGCGGTAGTAGCGATGCAGGGCGCCCCTGCCCTGCTTGCACACGGCGTCGGCGTACGCGTTGCCGTGCACCTTGATCGGCAGCAGCGTGTCCAGCGTGCCCTGCACGGTGATCAGCGGCTTGCCGATGCGGCCGGAGTGCGAGGCCCGCCGTACGGCGTCGTGCACGCTCTTCGGGCGAGTGTCGTAGTCGTAGTCGGCATCACAGTTCGGGGTGCCGCTCTGGCAGTACGGGATGCCCGCGTCCAGGTCGCCGTCGAAGCCCGGGCCCACCTCCTCGCGGTAGCGGCGCTGGGTGCCGTCCCACAGGATGCGGTAGTTGAAGTCCCACAGGAACTCCGAGCCGGGGACGAAACCCGCCCGCAGCATCGCGGCGTGCGCCCGCTCGTCGCCGGAGGCCGCGCACTTGGGGTATTCGCGCAGCGCCACCGGCAGGTAGGTCAGCGCGTTCGGCCGGTTGCCCGGCGGCCAGTACGTGCCTTCCGAGTCGACGTCGCCGTCGTACAACTCGGGGTGGTTCTCCAGCGCCCAGCGGACGAGCCGACCGCCGTTGGAGATGCACGCCGCTGCCCAAAGCGACCGTCAAGGGCAGTGTGGCCACCTACACCGACGCCGCCGGCGTGGGCGCCGACCTGGTGGTGACGGCCTTGTCGACCGGGTTCCGGTATGAGGTGGTGCTGCGCCAGCGGCCGTCGAAGCCGCTGGAGCTGCGGATCGGCGTCGATGACGAGGGCCTGACCCTGACCGAAGGTGGTCATAGACGGCCAAACGATCACGAACGTACTGAGCCCGACGCTCAAGGCGACTGTGACCGGGCCCGCCGGGCAAACGGTCCGGGCCGAGTTCGAAGTCGAGCACGACCCGGGCACCACCGGGCAAGGCACTGGGCAGATCTGGGCTGGATCCGTCGACGGCCTCGCATCGGGCACCCAGGCGAGCATCACGGTGCCCCACGGAGAGCTGTCGGACGGATGGACCGTCCGCTGGCGTGCCAGGGCGATCGCCGGAGAGGTGTCGAGCGACTGGGCCGCGTGGCACTACGTCACGCTCGATCTGGCTCAAGCCGGACCAGGACCGATGGCGCGAACGGCGGGGCCGGTGCTGCGCACCGATCAAAGTTTCACCGTCGCGGCATGGGTGAGGTGGGACGACCAGAATGGCGCGTACACCATTGTTGGACAAGATGGCGTAAATGCGGCGCCATTCCGGCTGGGAAACGACCCGGAAGACGGCCTCATCTTCAGCCTGACGTCGTCTGATGCCGCCGACGCGAGATCGGAAGGCGTCGTATCGGGCGTCAAAGCTCCCGCGAACTCCTGGTTCCACATCGCGGCCGTGTACGACAAGGAGAGCAGCACTGCGACTCTCTACCTCAACGGCAACACCATCGGGTTGCCGGTGCTGGACGAGAGCCAAGAAGACACGGAGGTGTCGGCAAGCGCGCCGATCAGTTTCCCGACCTGGAATTCCACCGGGCCGCTCACTCTCGGCACCGGCATGAACGGCAATCTCGACGAGGTGTGGGCCTACGATCGCGCCCTGTCCCACTCGGAGATCGCTGAGCTGGTGGACGGCAGCAGTTCCGAGGAGTTCGCTCCGCTCGCCGGCCAGGGTGACAGACGGTCCACGACAGCCATGGCCGCTCCGCAACCCATGACCTACGATCGCGTCGACCCGGAAGAATGCTGGAAGAAATTCGAGGACAACGACAGATACAAAGCGACCTGGCGGAAGAACCGCTTCAGCGGATGTCAGGTGCACAGCATCAAATTCGCCGGTGACGGCGCGGATACCGGGCAGTTCTACCTGATGCTCGTCGCCAGCACCTTCAACGGTCCGGACGGAGTTCCCTCCGGCGGAACCAGCCGGGACATGTACTTCGACGTCTATGTCAATGAGTTCAGGTTCACTGACTACGATTTCCTGGACGCGAACTATACGCTCGGCCTGAGCCCGGCACGAGGGCAGACGGCGTGCCGTCACATCACCTCATGGAACGGGAGCGCACAGCACAACAACATCACCAAAGAAGGCGACGAGCTGCGGGCCCTCAGCAATCCGATCGACGACAAGTGGCCCAAGCTCGCCACCTGGCGGTTCCGCGCCACTCCCGGAGACACGAGCGGAGCCGATCTCATCTCGAACTGCAACTTCAGCCCATGGATCAAGACCGACAGCGACGAGTGGGCAGATCCCATCAAGTTCGAATGGGGCCATGGCGCCACGCCGCAGCAGTTCACCATCCGGTGCGACTCCGCCACATACATCTCGAAGCAATTTCCGGGAGGGTGTGTGATGCCCGCGGCAGCGTCCATCAAATGGGAGCTCGGGGCTGTTTACGACGAAGCCTACATCCATTACTGGAAGGCCTGTTACGACAAGGGCGACACCTACCCCAAGAGGCCCGACAAAATCATCAAGGGCTGCGCGACCTCGGCCAACGAGAACCCCGGAGCACAGAACTACCTGCATCGGATAGGCCAGCCGGAGATCGATCGGAACCGCGGACGAGCCACCACCAGATGCAGAAGTCTCTGGCCGAACTACGGCACTCCCGTACCTCCCATGGTCCACATGGAGTGCGATGAGTTTCCGCCGGCATCCGCCGTGGAGCGGACACCGGCCGGGGACAGAGCAAGGAACTTGTCGGTGTGCGCCATGCCGGGCACCGCGGCCGGCCCCAACGGTAAAGCCGGCAAGGCCATGACGCGCTTCTACAATCGCGACCGGCTCCTGTACAAGGACGATCCATGGTTCTCGCGGTTTGCCACCAAGCTACTCCCCTATCCGGCCACACCGTTCAATCCGTCGATGGATTCCAACTGACGCGCGTGTCGCAGAATTAGCGTTCATGAGAAGCAGCCTCCGTCGCCGTGCGGCAGCCACCCTGCCGCACGGCGACGAAGGCGCATATAGGAGGGAACCCCGCTTGAATCCTTCAGATTTCCAAGAGTCAGTGCGGCGCTATCGAAGCTTGTTGAAAGAGGTGGCATGGATGGGCGAAGGGATGGCATGGACGGTGATCGTGCCGGAGTCCGGAAGCCTTTCTCTCGACGAGGTGGGGCGCCGTGTCACCGGTGGCGCGACTCCGCAGTTCCAGGAGTACGAGCCCGGTTACGCCGACCTGACGGCCTTCCGGCGGTCCGGAACGTCGGTGATGCTCTTCCAAGCCGAGGGTTTCACGCCTGTCGGGGAGCAGCCGATGCTGGGGCGCGTCAGCTCGGGCGCGCAGGTCTGGCATGTGCAGTGGAACATCACCGGAGCCCGCAGGCTGCTCTATGCCGTCGACGGCGGGGTCGTGGCCGAGGTCCGCGACTTCGATCCGAAAGGGATTCACGGCACGAACGCCGAGGCTCTCCGGGAAGAGGCGGCTCTGCTCGGTGGCACCCGGGACGCGTTCACTGTCCGGGCGAAGGCCATGGCGATCGTGGAGCAACGGACGAACGTCCGGCTGGAGAGGGAGTGGCTTGATCATCCTCAGCCCTCCCTGGAGATCGACTGAGCCTCGCGGGCGCTGGAGCCGCCATGCCCGCCCACGGGTCAGAGAGATGGTGGGGTGGGCGGCCGGCTTGGTACCGGTGAAGATCGCGGTGCGGCGCGGTGACCGGCGGCGATCACTCTTGCTGACACCTGGGTCTGCTGATTTCCCGGCAGAGCCCGGCGACAGCAGTCGCTATCCGTTCCCGGTGACCTGCCGGGCTACGCGCAGTTCGGCGTCGCGGGCACGCCGGAACCGGTCGAAGTCCCGGCGGTGGGCGGCGATGGCGTCGAGTTGAACGGCCTTGTCAGCGGCGGACCGGGCGGCGACCAGCCCGGTTGCCCGCTTGCAGCCGATGTCGGCCGTGGCGACGGCGAGCTCCCGGGGCGAGGCGTGGCCGGGTTTCGCCCACGCCGGATCGGGGGTTGAGGAGTTCCTGCTCAACCCCCGTCCTACCGGCGAGCAGCCGAGCTGTTCGCCGGCATCATCAAATGGACGAACTGGCGGGACGGTCAAGGAACGATCACACTGCCGAACCAGCCGACCTACTACGGCGACGTATCCCTGATCCAGGCGGGATCCGGCCGGGTCACGAGCCCCACCATCTTCAACGGCGGCAGGGACTCATCCGTCAAGGAAGTGGGTGGGCGGGCGGTTCTCGGTCTGCTCTCGGGAAGGCGACCAGTACTGCATCGGCGGCGCCAGCACGAATCCCGAATCCAACGGCCAGATCTGCCGCTTCAAGGTCACCGACATCGGCTGGAAGGTCGAGTACGTAGACCCGAAAACCCGGGAATACATCGGCACGGTGCGGTGGGTTCAGGTCGGCAAGAAAACCGGCAGGTGCCCGGTCGGCGGTGATTCAGGCGCGCCGGTCTACACTTTCCGCCAGAGCGATGGATACGTGGTGGCCAAGGGCATCTTCAGCGGCGGAGTCGGCGATGACGCGCCTGTCCAGTCCACCTGCGTGACTTACTTCACCGACATCCATGACGTGATGAAGGCCGTCGGCAAGGACATCTACAAGAAATGAATCCTCTGGGCGCGTCCTTCCTGTGGCGCATGTGCTGCCTCCTGGTGTTGGCCGTCGCAATTTCCATGGCGGCCTCCATACGGGAGTCTCAGCCGGCTGAACCACCCTTCAATGGGTTGATCGATACGGTCGAGGTGGAAGGACGGGCCCTCATCCTGCACGCGTTCAGCATGAAGCCCACGGAATGCCTCAAGGCCGACGAAGCCGAAGCGTCCGAGCTCGAGACGAGCGTGCGGGTCCGGGTAGTGCTTCGCGACGTCTGCCCGCGACGTGAGCGCACGCTGGTTGAGAAGTGGCGGGACGAATTGTGGCCGCGTTCTTACATCGGTGGTCGCGGCGGGGTCGTTTTTGTGCCCGTCACGCTCGACCGGCCCTTGGGGCGCCGGAAGGTCCTCGACGAGGCGGGCCGCGAAATCCGGGTCTGCCCGATCACGGGCTCGCGATTGAAGACCATGAGGCAGTGCCTGGCGTAGGCGTGGGTGCCGAATGCCATGTCATGTCATGTGACCTGCTGGTATTCGATTCGTGGATGAGCCCGCCGACTCGGTCGCGCAGGAGAATGCGTAACTGTACAAGATGGCGTTCACGATTTCTCGCAGGTCGTGCACAAGCGCTGCCGTACCCGGCCCGCGCCGGACCGGGTACGACAGGCCGTCAAGGTCGGTTCGATCAACGCCCACCGGTGTGCGGTGCCATAACTCATCACGCCATCTGATCTGACCTTCTAATCCTCAGCACTCGTGTTCTCACGCCTCCTGTACCTGCTGATGGTCCGGTTCTTCGGCCGGTTGGCACTCCTCACGCGGAGTGACGCCTCCAAGGAGGTGGAGATCTTGGTGCTGCGTCATGAGGTCGCCGTCCTGCGTCGTCAGGTCACCCGGCCACGACCGGACTGGCCCGACCGGGCGCTGCTGGCCACACTGGCGGCTGCCCCCAGGCACCTTGTTGTCCTGGCACCGTCGGATGGTCACCCAACGCTGGACTCCACCGATCCCGGATGAGCTGCGTGATCTGGTGGTCCGGTTGGCCAGAGAGAATCCCGATGGGGCACCGGCGGATCCGGGGTGAACTGCTCAGCCTCGGCCATCGGATAGGAGAAGGCACCATCCGCCGGATCCTGGCCACGGCCGGTCTGAGCTTCCCCCCGTACTCCTAACACTTGATCTAAGGTCACCCCCGATCGAATGCGAGCCCTTGCTGGCGCGTCTGTCGTCGCACACCGTGGGGGTGGAGGTGGGACCGATGGCAAAGACACGTGTGCAGGTCAGCAGGCGATACGGCTGTGTGGACGCGGAAACGGGACGTCAGCGAGGCATGGCGTGTCCGCGTCTGCCGGTAGATGACGATCACGGGTTCTGGGCAGCGACCACCCCAACACCCTGATCTCCCCTAACAACCTCGCCGGAGCGTACCGGGCGGCTGGTGATCTGAGCCGCGCCATCGCCCTGCACGAGGCGACCCTCGCTGAAAGTGAGCGGCTGCTGGGGGGCGGAGCATCCGACGACAGGCGTAATCCGGAGGAGGCTAGGCGAGACAGTGGTATGGAGGAGGGCTGATCGTTTTCGGGTGTGTTTCATAGGGCGATGCTGATGATGCGGCCGCCGGGCTTGAGTAACGTCCGCGCGGCTTTGATCGGCAGCGTGCCGGCAGTGACGAGGACGAGGTCGAACCGCATTGTGAGCGAGACACTCTGTGGCGTTACATAGGCGAGGGCGGGCACCGACGGTTCGCGGAGTTGACCATCGCGGCAGCCCGGCGCGGGGATCGGCCGTGCGTCCATGTCCGCATCGGCCGAACAGCCGATCTCGGCCGGGCGTGCCGACGGCGTCCACCCGTCGGCACGCCCGGGCCGGGCCGGACGTCAGTCGAGCGGGCCTCCGACCACGACGACGTGGCTGCCCTCCGCGGGCATGTGCGCCAGGCCGCCGCTCCACTTGACGGTGTAGGTGTGTTCACCGCCCGCCTGGGGGGTGTCGGTGAAGCCGAACGTCGACTCGCCGTACACCTGGATCGACGGCAGCTGGACCGTCTCGGTGCCGTCGCGATTGGTGACGGTGCGGAAGACCTCGATCAGCACAGATGACGGGAGCCGGCTTGCGGAGGTCAGCGCGCCGCTGAACTGGAGCTCCTTGCCGGCGGCAGCTCTCTCGGGGCCGGAGAGCGTGAGCTCCGTCTGGGCCTTGGCCACCGTGATGTCAAGCGTGGCGGTGGCCTGCCCGTAGAGGGCGTTGCCCGGCCAGCGCACCTCGTACTTGCCCGTCCCACCGAGCGGCCAGGTGTCGGTGATGGTGAAGGTGCCGTCCGCGGCGGTCGTCACCGCCGGGAGCGTCTCGACCGGACGGGTCGGAAGGTCGCGGGTTACCGTCAGCCGTTGCTCACCGGGGACCGAGCCGTTCGCCAGGGTGAGCTGGCCCATCAGGGTGAACGGCTGGAGCGCGGTAGCCGAGGACGGCGGCGTCAGGCTGATCGAGGACTTGGCCTTGACCACGTTGACGGTCGCCGACGCCCTGCTCAACCGGAACGCCGAGTTGCCTTGCCAGAGCACCTCGTACCCGATCGCCCCCGTGACCGAGGGCGTGTCGGTGATGGTGAAGGCGCCGTCGGCGGTGGTCGTCGCCGCCGGGAGGGTCTCGCGGGTGCCGTCCGGCAGCCGGCGGGTCACCACCAGCGGTTGCGCCCCCGGTGCCGAGCCGTCGGAGAGCGTGAGCCGGCCCGTAAGCGTGAGCGGTTGGAGCACGGTTGCCGACGACGGGGCCGTCAGGGTGAGCTCCGACATCGGAAGGGCGACGTCGGGCACTCTCCACAGATAGAGCCGGCCGGACTCGCCTTCCACCACGCCGAAGACGTCCTTGCCGGTGTGAACGAGGGTCTTGTCAACCAGCCGCACGTCGGGGTTCGCGTATGTGAAGGTCTTCGTGCCCGTGGCCGTGTCGAAGACGCCGACGGACGTGTCGTCCCACCTCCCGCCGACCACGGAGGCGCCGTCGGGACTGAGTGCGACTGCGTTCGACCGGCCGGTGAACGTCGGCTCCACACCGTAGCTGCGGATCAGGGTCAGATCGGTCGTGTCCCAGGCGTCGTACCTGCTGGGAGTGTTGTACGTCGTGAACACCGTCGAACCGTCAGAACTGATGGCGAGGTCGTTCAGGCCGGAGAAGTCGTGATCGTGGCCGTTGATCTCGCCCCGGAGGGTGGCGCCGGAACCGGACACGTCGTAGACGGCGAAGGAGCCGGGATATAGCCCCTGGCTGCCGACCACCAGGGTCGTCCCCGCGGCGCCCACGATGGGGACGCTGTAGGCCCCCGTCACCAGTTGCGTCTGCTCCGGCTGCGGTGCCGCCACGTCGATGCTCACGACGCCGCCGGTGCCGGGCTGGGCGTAACACCCGTGGCCGACGTAGAGCCGGCTGCCGGACAGCGACAGGTACCAGGGCGAGGGGCAGGCGAACGCCTTCAGGTCGATGCGCCGGGTGACGGCGAGGGAGGCGGTGTCGATCTCGGCGACCTGGTTCGCCTCGCTCAGCGCTGCATACAGCCGGGCACCGTCGGGTGCCGCGGCGAGGCCGATCACACCGGGCAGGTCGGTGATGACACCGGTGAGCGAGCCCCGCGAGTCGGCGACAACGATCCGGTCGCTGCCGGAGATGAAGATCTTGTCGTTCGCCGTGGTCACGTCGGAGGCCCAGGAGAGGTGCTCGCCGAGGTCGGTCATGAGATCGGTGGCCATGGCCGCGGGGGCCTGGGCCACGAACAGGCCGGCCGCCAAGGCGACGGCAGCGCCGCGGGTGAGGAGCCGGTGGGTTAATCGGGAGAACGTCGTGCGGGTCGACGACGAGCTTTCTGACATCACAGTCCTTTTGGTTCACAAGTTCGAATAGCAGTAACGATCAACCCATAAAGGATCTTTGGCGTCAAGTTGGACAAGGAGTCAGCCGATCACGAATTGACAACGTGTCGAACTCCCGGCAAGCGCCCTGGCGGGTTGCCCGCCCAGAGCCCCCGAGCAGCCTCCGACCGCGCCGGGGATGGGGTCCATCGTCGTGCTGGCTGAGAGCTTGCCAACCTCTCGCCGCCGGGCGGACCGATGCGCTCCCAGGGCCCTGTCGAGAGAGGGCCCTGGAGCGCGCCCAGGACAAACCTGGAGACACAGCCGGGACCATGGGCCAACCGCGGTCCCGTTTTGCATGTTCAAGACTGTCCTGAAAACGGGTCTTGGGCTCAAGTGATCAGTGCACCACCATAAGTTGATCTTTGCGAACGCACGCTAGGCGTACCAATGCATCACGTCCGGCGCTTCCTGGCGCAGACCGGCGGCATCCGCCGCCGGCCCCAGCGACGCGCCCTGGCACGCCTTTCAGCAGCCGAGCGAGAGGAGATTTCACGCGGGTTGGCGGCCGGGAAGCAAGATCCTTTAGTGTCGCGGAGTGTCATTTGACGGTAGTTCGTACCGCCTCCGCGCACATTGCCTGTCAAGCGGTGCCGGGCCCTGACGACACGTGACGGGGCGTACGAGCACGCACCGAGCACGGCGAACACCCTGTTGATCATTGCATCACAGCTGCGCAAAATGATTCCGCGCTCCAGACCACAGGTAGAGATGACGCCGCTGTGCTCGGCGCGTGCTCGCACGCCCGAACTGTCCCTCCCGCGCCCCACGGACAAGCCGCTGTCCGACCTGCCTTGAGGAGCGACATACCCCTCCGTTCAGACCCGGCACGAGCAATCCGAGCCCTTTCCGACCGCGGATGCCCTATTCCATATTTGCGCTACCACGAGCGAGGACGGCAAGGTGGACGATTGAGAGGGCGAGCCGTTCGGCATCGCGTCAAGTCATGCCTCCGTCCAACCACAACACGGCAGATGCTGCGTTGGGCACTCGTGCCGATGTCCGCCCTGGCCGCTTTGTCCCTGCCGGCTCCTATCAGGCCGGCCCTCGTACGCCGTCCTGCTGAATGACGCTCGAGCAGGCCCTCATCGCCGACGTGCTCCCGTCGGGCCAGCACCTTGCCGTGATGAGATGGAGATCATCATCTGCGACGATCGGCGCATGAAGCGCATGAGCGTCGCGCTGGTCGTGGCCGGCCTGCTGAGCGTGACGATTCCCGGCGGCGCCGTGCACGCGGCTCCCGCATCGGAGTCTCTCGACTCCGTCGTCGAAGCGATCAAGAAGCAGTTCGCGAAGAAGAGCAGCGTGCGCTTCTCCGTCAGGCGACGCGGCGGCCCTCCGCCCTCGGAGGATCTCAAGATCTCCGGCGCGTACCGCTTCAACGCTTCAGGCATGTACGCCGCCGACCTCACGGAGATCTCCTACGAGAAAGCAGCGACGGGGCGATCCCGAGAGATCACCATAGGCCGAGAGTTCTACTCACAGAGCTACGTGCGTTCCGACAAAGGCAAGTACACCTGGAAGTCGCCACCGACGCTGGGGGAATGGGACTACGGGCGGAACTTCGCCGGGGTCGTCTGGGGCAAGGACCTGGTCAACGGGATCAACCTGGGCTTTCTCGAGTTGGTCGCCTCTTACGGTGCGACCAGCGCCGACGGCGGAACCTTCGAGGGAGTGAAGACGACCCTCCACAGCGGTACGGTGACGGTTCTCGACCTGGGTGAAAGGCAGGCCGGGATCTCCTTCGGGACCGAGGACGGCGGCCCTGGGCACACCGGCGGACAGATCACCTGGAAACTCTGGGCGGGCCCGGACCACCTGCCGAGACGCTTCCACGCCATCATGAAGTTCACCCGGCCGGAGGGCGGCAAGGCCGAGACCATGACGATGAACATCATCTATCGAGGATGGGGAACCCCCGTCAAGATCGCGGCCCCGCCCAAGCACCTCATCGCCGACGGCTGGTGACGGACAATCCGCAGAACAACGCGGTACTTCGGAGCTCTCACAGCAAGCCGCTCCTGCGCAGCAGCCGGTGAACAATGAGCACGGCGACGACCATGACGCCCAGGGCGCGGGGACAGCCGAACGGCCTGTCCCGCTCGGAAACACGGTTTCGTGCTCTGAACTGCATGTGCTGCTCTTCATCGAGCACGGCACCCGACGCCTACACCTGGCCGGAATGACTGCACACTGCGCGTGCCGATAATTGCATCCGTCCATGTCATAGCCCTGCAAGGGCTTCGCATGGTGTAAGGCACGAATACTCGATTCATGCGCTGGCCTACAGCCCCTCGGCATGCCTGCAGATCTTGAGCGACCGCTTAAACCACGGAGCTGGAGATCCATTGTGTTCAGCGAACCCTCAGATCGGACGCAGTGGCCGAATATTCGGGCCCCACACGTACAGCGCGGCGACTTGAAGTCCACTGCGCTGATGAAATGCTCGTTGACGGCGTCCTCCGGGCAGATCAGCTCCGCTGCGCCAATACCAGCGCGATCGGTCGGCCGGTTCTGTGTCCGTAATCTGCCAGTAGGTCGGTCAGGGGCCGAACCTCCATCGCGACATGTTTTATGGGTTGCGTCCACGGGAGTGGTGTACGAGTTTGACCTGGTCACAGGCGTGGCGTCGTGAAATGAAGACGGCCATCGCGTGATCCTTCGAGTAGCAAGATCAAGATTCGAAGGAGAACCAGGCGATGGCCGTAGACAACAGTGTGACGCCCACGCAGTGGCTGGCGCGGCAGATCGAGACCGACGACCCGGATCTGTTGCGATCCATGGTGAAGACCATGGCCGAAGCGTTGATGTCGGCCGAGGCAGACAGCCTGTGTGGAGCCGGTTATGGCGAGCGCAGCAGCGAACGGACCAACTCTCGCAACGGCTACCGCGGACGCGAGTGGGATACCCGCGCCGGAACGATCGACCTGGCGATCCCGAAACTCCGGTCGGGCTCTTACTATCCGGACTGGCTGCTGGAGCGGCGCCGTCGGGCCGAGCAGGCACTGATCAGCGTGGTCGCCACCAGCTACCTGCTCGGCGTCTCCACACGCAGAGTCGACAAGCTGGTCGAGCAGCTCGGCATCAAGCACATCTCCAAAAGCCAGGTCTCGCAGATGGCCAAGACGCTGGATGAGCAGGTCGAGGCGTTCCGGACACGAGCTCTGGACGCGGGTCCGTACACGTTCGTGTGGCTGGACGCGTTGACGCAGAAGGTGCGTGAGGGCGGGCGCACGATCAACGTGCACTGCCTGGTGGCGACCGGTGTCAACGCCAACGGCCAGCGCGAGGTCCTCGGCCTGGAGGTCACCAGCGCCGAAGATGGCGCCGGCTGGCTGGCTTTCCTGCGCGGCCTGGTCGCACGTGGCTTGTCCGGCGTTCAGCTGGTCGTCTCCGACGCCCACCGCGGGCTGGTCGAGGCCATCGGCGCCAGCCTGCCGGGCACGGCCTGGCAGCGCTGCCGCACCCACTACCTGCGCAATCTGCTCACCACCGTGCCCAAGAGCGCGCAGCCGTGGGTCGCCACCCTGGTGCGCACCATTTTCGACCAGCCCACCGCCGAGGCCGTCCGGGCTCAGCATGCCTGGGTCATCGACGCTCTGGAGGCCAAGTATCCGGCCGCCTGCGAGCATCTGGACGCCGCCCGCGAGGACCTGCTCGCTTTCGCCGTCTTCCCGCGCGAGACCTGGCGCCAGATCTGGTCGAATAATCCGCAGGAGCGGCTGAACAAGGAGATCCGACGCCGCACCGACGTGGTCGGCATCTTCCCCGACCGGGCCGCGATCATCCGCCTGGTCGGCGCGGTGCTGGCCGAGCAGACCGACGAATGGACCGAAGCCCGCCGCTACATGGGCCTGGACATCCTTGCCAAGGCCCGCGTCCGGCTCATCACAAGCGACACACCGGCCCAGAACCCACTCCCACAGACACTTACCGCTTAACCTGCAGAAACAGGATCACGCGAAGATCGGTTCATACACCACGTCCGTGGACGTGACCGTTTTATGCCATGAACGCCCTGAGCGTGGTGAAGGCAGGATGCTCGTGACCTGTTTGAGCGGGCGCTACAGGGGTGGCGCCGGATGCCGGGCGAGGACCACCCCGACACCTGATCTCGATGGACAACCGCGTGCGAAACGCCCTTGAAGATCGCGAAGCCAAGCGCTCATCTCTGGCCAGCAGGTCGCTGCCATCGTCGATCACGCCCTTCTCTCCCTGACCGCCCCACGCCGCTGACCTCGTGCCACCGGCAGTGCGCGGGACATGAGGGAAGCGCTCATCCCGGCCTGCGACGAGGGCCGCACGTCCAGAATTGGGTCAACTATCGCACTCCGTGCGGGTCGTCATGGACGCCGTGGGTACGGATCGAAGGTGATGATCGACGAGCGGGAAGGCGTGGACGTCACGCCCACAGTGGACTGGCTGTTGCATCCCGTGCCCCGGGACGAGTACCTGCGGGACTTCTGGAAGGAGCGGCATTTCCTGCTTCGTCGAAATGCGCCGGATCACTACGGCGACCTGTTCTCACTCGCCCGCTTCGACGAGCTCCTTTCCGGCTCCGACCTTGACGCGGGCTCGGTGCGCGTGGTCCGGGCCGGACGCGCCGACGCGGCAGGCGATGCCGTCGGGAGCCAGCGGCTGGAGGATCTCTACGACCGTTACCGTCGCGGCTCGACGATGATCATGCCCTCGGTTCACGAGCGATGGCCTCCGCTGCGGGACCTGTGCCGGCGTCTTGCGTACGAGTTCAGCGCGAGATGCCGGGTCAACGCCTATCTCACGCCGCCGATGGCGCAGGGGTTCGGCGTACACCGTGATTCCCACGATGTGTTCGTGCTGCAGGTTGCCGGCGGCAAACGCTGGAAGGTGTACGAGGCCGGACCTGAGCCGGAGCGGACCGGCCCTTGTGAGGAGTTCGACCTGCGGCAAGGTGATCTTCTCTATCTGCCTCGCGGCATCCCACACGAGGCCGCGTCGACGCATACGGCGTCCCTGCACCTGAGCCTCGGCGTCTTTCCCATCACCTGGGCGGACGTGCTGTTGGCCGGGTGCGAGGCGGCCGTGGACGGCGACGCCGCCTTCCGCGATTCGCTGCCTTTCGGCTTCGCCCGCACAGCCAGGGCTCGTGACGAGACACGGGAGCGCATGCAGGAGCTGACCGCCCGGTTGTGGCGGGCCGTCGCGCCGGATGCGCTGGTCGACGACGCGGTCGACCTGGCGCTCCTCACGGAAGGAGACCGGCTGAACGGGCATCTCCTCGACCTCGTGTCATTGGCTGCCCTCGATCACGACACCGTCGTCCGGCGCAGACCCGACCTGCGGTGGGAGATCCGGAGGGACGCGGGAACCATGGTCATCGCGTTTCACGGCAAGCGGCTGAGCATCCCGTCCCGCCACGAGGAAGCCTTCCTCCGCATGGCGACCGGCGAACCCTTCACGACGAGCGGGCTGAAAGGGGAGGCCCGCCACGAGATCAAGCTCTCCCTGGTACGCCGTCTGCTGGAGGAGGGCTTTCTGACCCTTTCACCGCCACTGTGACCGGCTCTTCCGGCTTGCGGAAGATGCAGCGCACCACATGCCAGTGTTTTGGCTCCTCCCTGGCGTCGATTCCGTCGTATCGCTCCTCGCGCAGGACGACCGGCTCCAGCCGCTGGAACACCGCCCCGGCCGCCGCGCCGCGCACGAAGGTCCTCCCTTGCCTCCGCCCCGCCCAGGCGTCCTCGGGGCCGAAGAACGTGCAGCACAGGACGCCGCCCGGGGCGAGGCCGCCAGTCATCGCCTCCGCGAGCCGGACGACGTCGGCCCTGGGCAGAAAGGGCAGGACATGGATCGCGACCATGAAGGAGTAGACCCCGGCCGCGATGTCCAGGTCGCGGACGTCGGCGTGGAGGACCTTGAGTCGCGAGTGCCGCCGCGTGGCCGCCAGCGAGACGGTGCACGGGTCGGTGTCCACAGCGTCGACCGAGAAGCCGGCCGCCAGCAGGAAATAGGTGTCGTTGAGCGGGCCCGCGCCGATGTCCAGGGCACGACCCCGTACGTCGCCGAGGACGCCGAGCCCTTCGACGACGAGAGAGTTGGGCCCTCGCCCAGCCCGGAGGGAGGCGTAGGTCACCCTGTCCGCTAACCGCTCACCTTGAGGACCATCTGCTCGGCCAGCACCTCGATGAGAGCGATCCGTTCTTCGCCGGTCAGGCCGCCGGGGAGCTCCCTGACGTAGAAGGCGCCGGTGCGGGCGATGAACGCCAGGGCGTCGGCGGCGATCGGGTTGGCGCTCATCAGCGGTCTGCCCGAGGGGTCGAGCAGTTCGACCTGGTTCCCGCCGCGACGCGTCGTCAGCAGCCCCGCCTTCTCGTTCACCACCCGCCGACGCAGAGTGACTTTGCGGTGGTCGTACCAAACGTCGGGAAGGGGCGACCCGAAGATCTCCGCATAACGATCGCGGAACATGGCGAAGGAGGCGACCGGGCGCTCCCCCTCGCTCGCGCCGGCCACCCCGGGGTCGTTGCCTGGGCTGTGGTGGATGTAACGCCCGAAGTAGTCGCGGCAGAACTTCGTGTACAAGCCGGTGAAGAGGATGAAGTGGTGCCAGGCGTCGTCGACCCGCATCGAGTGCATCCGCCAGAACTTCGACTCGTCGACCTGAGTGAGCACCAGATACTTCTTCGCCTCGGCGAACAGTTCCTCCGCCTCCTCCTCCGTGTCCGCGATCTGCTCGTTCATGAGCCGTTCGATGAGGAAGGGGGCCTTGTAGTCCAGCGCGGCGAGTGGGCTTTCGGTGATCATGGCAGTTCCCTCACTCCTGCGGTGGTTTCACCCGGCAGCTGGAGATACACACGCTGCTGCAGTCCCTGCAGGTCGCACAGGGGCTATGGCAGTCGGAGCGCTGGGTCTTGACCCGCATGTGGAGCCGGCCCGTGCGTATATCCCGAATGTCCTCCGACGTCACCGCGTCCTCGGCTGTGTCGGCCTGCCGGACGACGACGGTGGCGCTCCGTCGCACCCAGACGACCTTCGCGCCGAAGAGCATGACGCTCTGGGGCACGTTTTCGACATGAAGGATGTCCCCTTTGGGGATCTCAATGGCCGAGCCCAGGTTCTCCAGGCTCGGATACAGCGCGATGGATCCGTCGTGCTCCGAGGGGCCCACGTATCCCCAGAGCGTCATCGTGTCCGGCTTTCCCTCCCGGAGCAGCTTGACCAGGAGAGGGTGCTCTTCAAGCGAATCAGCGTCGATGCTCATACCGTGCTCCCCTTTCTCCCGAAGAGTGACATCGCGCGCCTTTGCCAACAGCGTGGCGCGCCGCCGCTTTACCGAATCCGGTGCCGACGCAGCCGAGCCCGGCCGGTCCTTCGCCGGCCTATCGATACTCCGTGATCGCGTTCCGGCCGATCGCCTGCAGCGGCAGGGGCATAAGGTGCAGAGCTACAACCGCGACATCGTCGGCGTGGCTCCGCCGCACCGGTCGGAACAGGCCCGTACGCTGGCTGGACCTGTGCCGCGGCACGGCCGACCCTCGACGAGGCCGCCCACTACTCGGGACCGGCGCCGAGATCGTCGGCGTGGACCTGGACGCGCGCAGCATCCGCCTACCGATCGACCAGTGGCGCTCAGGCCGTGCGCACCTTCTGCGCTCAGCTCAGCGCGACCTGGTCGGTCGAAGTGCGGCCATGCTGGTGGAACGCCAGCGACCGCTGGGAGATCGACTGTGCGCCTGCCGACAACTGGCTCCCATACCCGCTGTCACGGACGGTGGATGGTGGAGGTGGGGCAAATGGCGAAAGCCCGTGTGCAGGTCAGTAGGCGATGCGGTTGTGTGGACGCGGAAACGGGACGTCAGCGAGGCGTCACGTGTCCGCGTCTGCCGGTAGGTGACAATCACGGCAGCTGGTATTTCGCGGTGCAAATACGCGGCCTGGACGGGCAGCGGCAGCGCGTCCGCCAGTGCGGGTATGCCGACCGCGAGGAAGCCCAGGCCGCTGGCCAGGCTCTGATCACCGCTGACCGCGACGGTGCAGGGGCCGGATGCAACGTCGGACAGTGGCTGGCACGCTGGCTGGCCACCAATGACGCTCTGCGTCCGTCGACCCAGCAGGGCTACGCGACACACATCCGCCTCTACCTCATCCCCCACCTGGGACGGATCCGGCTGCTAAAGCTCACCTCTCGCGACATCAACGGACTACTCGCGTCCCGTCCCTCGCCGCCCGGCCACCAACTGTCGCCCGCTACCGTGACGCGGATCCACGCCACCTTACGGACCGCGCTGAACGCGGCGGTGCGCGCCCGGCTGATCCCGGTCAACCCGGCCAACGGAGCCGAACTCCCCCATCCCCGCCGACCGCATCCGATCGTCTGGACCGCCGGGCGGACGGCCCGTTGGCAGCAAGCGGGAGAGCGCCCGGCGGTGGCGGTCTGGACCGAACAACAACTCGCGGCATTCCTGACCGACATCGCGCAGGACCGCCCCTACACCGCCTGGTGGCCGGCCGCACTACGCGGCCTGCGCCGCGGAGCTGGCCGGGCTACGCTGGACCGACGTCGACCTGCAGGCCGCGAAGCTGACGGTGACGCAGCAGCGGGTGCACGCCGACGGCCACGTCGTGGTCGGCCCGCCGAAAAGCGCCGCCAGCTGCCGGGTGGTAGCCCTGGACGCGGAGACCGTGCGGATACTGACCCGGCACCGCGAGCGGCAAGAGGAGCTGAGCGCGAGGGCGGGCACACGCTGGCGGGAGTCGGGATACGTGTTCACCACCGCGGACGGCGCGCCGCTGCGACCGGACTACCTCACCGGCCGATTCCGCCTGCTGGTGACCGCCTCCGGACAGCCGCCCATCCGGCTGCACGATCTCCGCCATGGCGCCGCCACTCCGGCGCTGGCCGCACGCACCGACCTGAAGGTGGTGCAGGCCATGCTGGGGCACGCCAGCATCGTGCTGACCGCCGACACCTATGTCTCGGTGCTGCCGGAGGTGGCCCACCAAGCCGCCCGGGAAACGGCCCGGCTGGTGCTGAACGCCGCGTCCGCGCTGAGGCGGCCGCTGGGCGGCTGACTCAGCTTTGCCCCACATTTGCCCCATGCCGCCCCAGCGCACGGGCGTGGCCTGAGTTTGCCCAGGTGGAGAAGCGCGCCCTGCAGGATTCGAACCTGCGACCGTCGGATTAGAAGTCCGTTGAGTGATGCTTCGTGCCACCTCAGCACGTTTTGCGTGTCAGGCGGTGCCGGGCCCTGACGACACGTGACGGGGCGTACGAGCACGCGCCGAGCGCGGCATCCGTGCGCACCGCATGTGCCCAGGTCGCACTACCGCCATCAACGTACGTGCGCTCCGTGATTCGGGTGCGGAGTGGAACTCGGCCACAAAGCTCCCACGTAAAGCGCCAATTGACCCCCAGGCACAGCCAGGTGACGCATACTTACATATTGTCATGTCTCATACGCGTACACAGGTTTTCGCTCATCTCGGCACTCCCACCGCTCCGCTCTATCGCCGGATCATGAATGTCTTCATGGCGAACAAGCGGCGGTTCGTGGTACATCTCCGGCCGGAGGACGTGGCCGAGGCGCTTCGCGGCGATGGCGGCGAACCCGTTGGTCAGGAGCAGGTGGACGGCGCGCTGAGCAGTCTGCGCGAATGGGGCAACCTTCGAGCCGATCCCGACACAGGACGAGTCACCACGGTCGAGGACTTCTATCGGGCCCGTTTTCTGTACCAGCTCAGCAAGGACGGTGAGGCGGCCGAGCGCGCTCTGGAAGTCTTCGAGCGAGAGCTGGGGCGCAGAGGCGAATTGCAGGCGGTGGCCCTGGAGGATATTCGCGTTCGCCTACATGCTCTCGCCCGTGTGGATGGACGATCGCCGGATCCGGCGATCGTCCACAACCTTCTCCTTGAGATCATGAGCAGGCTCGACAGCCTGGCGGCCAACGCCATCGCGTTCATGGGCGGTCTGCAACGCACCATCGACCTTCATGACATCGAAGAAGAGGCGTTTCTGGCCTACAAGGACAGGCTGATCTCCTACCTGGAACGTTTCGTCTCGGAACTCGTCGTCAAATCGTTCGATATAGCCGACAAAATCCGTGGTCTTACCGAAATCGACGACCTGCTCAGGCTCGCAGCGGCGCGGGAGGCGGCCGACGTGGCGCCAGGCGGAAACGACGAGCCGGGTCACGTGCTGGAGACGAAGCTTGCCGAGTGGCGCGACCGCTGGTCCGGGCTGCGGTCATGGTTCGTCGGTGACCGGGTTCGTCCGTGTCAGGCGGATCTGTTGCGTACGCGGGCAAGACAGGCCATCCCGGATCTGCTCGCCACGATCAGTGTGCTGCACGAGCGTCGCGCCGGCCGCAGCGACCGTTCGACCGACTTCAGGACGTTGGCCCGCTGGTTCGCCCAATGTCCGACCGACGCCGAGGCCCATCGGCTGTGGCGGGCCGCCTTCGGGCTGACCTCCGCGCGGCACCTGACGGTGGAGGCCGAACCGGCCGAGGACGTATCAGGAACCATCAGCTGGCTGGAGGCGCCCCAGGCGGAGATCTCGGTACGGCTACGGGCCACCGGCAGCTACGCCAGACGCGGCGCTCCCAGCAAGGTCGTCGATCGGAGCCGGCAACGCGAGCAACTGGCGGCGTTCGTGGCCGCCGAGCGCGAGCAAGCCGAGCTGGCGCGTAAACGGCTGGCGACGGGCCGCACTGTGCTGCTCAGTGAAATCGGGGAACTGGATCCGGCCGAGTTCCGACTGCTGCTCAGATTGCTCCGTGAGGCCCTGGCCCTGGGCCCGGGTGAGGTGCGCACCAGGACCGCTGACGGCGCCCTGGAGATCCGCATGCGGCCAGTGGACGGATACGCCGAGATCCGTACCGAGGCGGGCGTGCTGCGCGGGCCCGACTACGAGGTCGTGATCACGGATGTGACGAAGCCCCGGGAGGTGACCGCGGATGGCGGGCGAGCTACGTGACTTCCAGGATGCCCAGCGTGAGGACGAGCGCCGCAAGGCCGTACGCGCCCTGCTGCGACGGCCGCTGCTCACTCCCGGCGATGCGGACTATCGACTGGTGCGCAAACACCAAGGCTGGCTGGCCGACTGGTTCGCCCGGGAGGCCGGCTGGACGTTGCACGCCGACACGGCCGTGGCGCGGCTGCGGAAGATTCCGGCCCGTCATGGCGACGGCACCCGGGCCGCCCAGGCGAAGGGAAAGGTGCCTTTCAGCCGCCGCCGGTATGTCCTGGCCTGCCTGGCACTGGCCGCGCTTGAGCGTGCCGAGAGCCAGGTGACGCTGGGCTGGCTGGCCGAACGGCTGCTCGCGTTCGCCGCGGATCCGGAGCTGGCCGAGGCAGGGATGGTGTTCACCCTGGGCACCAGAGAAGAGCGCGCCGACCTGGCGGCGGTGGCCGGTCTGCTCATCGGCACGGGCATCCTGGCCAAGGTCGCGGGCGACGAGTCCGCCTACATCAGCGGATCGGGTGACGCGCTCTACGATGTGCACCGCCGCGTGCTCGCCATGCTCCTCGCCACGCGGCGCGGTCCTTCCATGGTGACGGCCACCGCCCTCGATAAGCGGCTCGCCGCCATCAACGAGGAACCGGTCCCCGACACCGAGGACGGCCGCAACCGCATGATCCGCCATTCCCTGACCCGCAGGTTGCTGGACGACCCCGTGCTCTACTACTGGGAACTGACCGACGCCGAACGCGCCTACCTGGAACGGCAACGCGGCCCGATGCTCAAACGGATCACCGAGGCCACGGGCTTCGTGGCCGAGGTCAGGGCCGAGGGCATCGCCTTGCTGGATCCCACCCGCGAGGCCACGGATCTCGGCATGCCCGAGGAAGGGACCGATGGTCACGCCACGCTACTGCTCGCCGAACACCTGGCCGGACTGCTCCGCATGTACCCGGATCAACCGGTGGAACTGGATGATCTGCGAACGCACATGATCCAGTTGGCCGAGCGGCATCGCGGCCTGTGGCGCAAGAACGTCTCCGTGCCCGACCTGACCATGGGCGCCATGCATCGTCTGGAGGCCCTCGGGCTGATTCGGGTGCGCGACAAGAGGATCACCCCTCTTCCCGCGCTGGCCCGCTTCGGCTTCGGCGACCCAGTTATCACAGGAAGCGGAAAGAACGACGAATGAGCCTGCCCACCGCCGCTACCGCCCGCTGGCAGCCGCTGCGTACGGGCCTGGTGGACCTGTTCTACTACGACGACCAGGAGTTCTGGTTCCGTGACGGCCGGATCATGTTTCTCGGCAACAACGGTACGGGCAAGTCGAAAGTGCTGGCCCTGACGCTGCCGTTCCTCCTCGATGGTGAACTCTCACCCAGCCGGGTCGAGCCCGACGGCGACCCCGGCAAGCGCATGGAGTGGAACCTGCTGCTGGGAGGCCGCTACGAGGAGCGGCTCGGCTATGCCTGGCTGGAGTTCGGTCGCGTCACCGAGAACGGCAAGCTCGCCTATGTCACCGTGGGGTGCGGGCTGAAGGCCGTCAAGGGCAGAGGGATCGCCGACCGCTGGTTCTTCCTGACCTCCCAGCGCGTGGGCGAGGACCTTTTCCTCATCGGCAAGAACGGGACGACGCTCAGCCGCGACCGGCTCATCGAGGCGATCGGCCTTTCCGGCCAGGTGGCCCAGACGGCCGAGGGATATCGCAGACTGCTCGATGAGCATCTTTTCCACCTGGGCCTCGAACGCTACGAGGCGCTGGTCAACCTCCTCATCCAGCTCCGCCAGCCGCAACTGTCCAAGCGCCCGGACGAGAAGAAGCTGTCGGCCGCCCTGTCGCAGGCACTCGCCCCGGTCGATCAGGCGCTGATCTCTGACGTCGCCGGCGCGTTCCACGATCTGGAACAGCAGAAGGAGGAACTGAGCGGGCTCCGGGACACCCGCGAGCACGTGCGTCGCTTCCTGACGCGCTACCAGCGCTACGCCGCAGTGGCGGCGCGTCGCCAGGGTGGCGAACTGCGGTCGGCGCATTCCGCCTACGAGCACGTCAACCGCGACCTGAGCACAGTAGCGGACCAGATCGAGCGGGCCACGCGGACCGAGGCCGAGGTGGCGGCGCGGGCCGAGAGCGCGCAGAACGAACTGGCCGAGCAGCAGGCCGTCCGCGAAGAGCTCACGGGCGATTCGCGCATCAAGAACCTGGACACCGCCGAGCGCTACGCCGAGGAGGCGGACAAGGCGCTGGCGGCCGAAGTAGAGGCGGCCGAACGCGCCCAGGTCATCGCCGCGGCCAGGAAGGCCAAGCACGAAGAGGCCGCCGCCGCGGCCGAGATCAGCCGGCAGAACGTGGTCATGCACGAGAACCGCGCCGCCCCGCTCGCCGAGCGCACCGGGCTCGCGGCTCCGCACGCGACCCTGCTGGCCAGTTTCGGCGAGGAGCCCGCGGAGGACGGCATTCGCGCGGCCATGGGCTCGCGTGGCGAAGCTCTCGCGCACGTCACCCGGTTGGCCCAGACCGCAGCCGCGCGACAGCGCGATCTCGTCCAGGCCAGAACCACGCTGACCAAGCGGGAGTCCGAGCGCGACCAGGCGGCCGACCGGCTGGCGACCGCTCAGCAGGCCCTGACCACCGCCATCTCCGACCACGTCACCGCGTGGCGCAGGCACGGCCTCGGTCTACGCGAGCTGACACTGCCGGATCCGGAGGAGTACGGCCTGGCCGCATGGGCCGAGACCCTGTCGGGTCCGCATCCGGGAGAACGGGCGCTGCACGAGGCCGCGCGGCGAGCCAGCCAGGCTCTGGCACGCGAGCAGGCCGCGGCGGTGGCCGGCCGGGACGGGGCCGCCACCGCCCTGGCCGAGCTGGAGGCGGAGCGCGATCGGCTGGCGGCAGGTGAACTGGCCCGGCCACGCGTACCGCACACGAGAGGGGAAGGCGTCCGGGACGGGCGGCCCGGCGCGCCGCTGTGGGCGCTGGCCGACTTCCGCGACGACATCGACGGGCGATTTCGCGCAGGCCTGGAGGCGGCGCTGGAAGCCTCCGGCCTGCTGGACGCCTGGGTCACCCCGGATGGGCGGCTGCTCTCACCGGGAACCCATGATGTGATCGCGCTGCCGGGCGAACGGGCCGCCCGGCCGCTGAGCGAGGCTCTGGTATCCGCAGACACGATGGCGCGGGCCGTGCTGGACACCATCGGCCTGGAGGAGCAACCAGGCCCATACGTGTGCGCGGACGGCAGGTGGCGACTCGGCCCCCTGCACGGCTCCTGGGCCAAACCGAGCGCCGAATACATCGGCGCGGCCGCCCGCGAAGAGGCCAGGCAGCGGCGGCTCGCTGAACTCGCCGAGCTCATCGGGGAAGCCGAGCGGCTCGTCGGACGTGCCCAGGCGGCCGTCGACCGGCTGGCCGCCCGCGAGGAGACCCTGGCGGGCGAGTCGGCTGGGCATCCGCACGACACCGAGCTACGAGACGCGCACACCTCCGCCGTGACAGCCGCGGACCGTCACCAGGACGCCGTCCGGGCAGTGGAGGAACAGGCCGAGGAGGTGCGCTGGGCCGCGGACGACCTGGCCACGGCCGTGGAGGAACGCGACCGGGCCGCCGCAGACACTTCCCTGCCCGCTACAGTGACCGACCTGGCGGAGGTCGAGAAGGCACTGGGGGCATACCAGCAGGTGATCACCGAATTGCTCGCCGCCGTCCGCGTACATGCGGGAAAGCTGTCCGAGGCGAACACCTGGTCCGCCGAGGTTGACGCGGCCGAGGAGGACGTGCGCCGGGCGCACGACCGCGAGCGCCAGGCCCGGCGACGGGCAGCCGAGGAACGCGCGCGGCTGGCAACCCTGCAGGCCGCCATCGGAGCCTCGGTAGAGCAGCTCAAAGCCCGTCTCACCGACACCAAGACGCGGATCGCCGCGTTGGCCGCCGAGCTCAAAAACCTGGAGAAGGCCCACAGGCAGGCGGTAGAGCAGCGCGCGCGAGCCGAGGGCAAGCAGGACCAGCTCAGGACCGACCTGGTCGCGAGCGTGGAACGGCGCGAAAGTGCCATCGCATCGCTGCGGCGCTTCGCCGAGACGGGCCTGCTCGACATCGCGTGCGAAGTGGAGCACTCCGGCTCCTGGGCGCCCGACCCGGCGGTACGGCTGGCACGCCGGATCGAGCAGTTGCTGTCCGACGTCGACGACTCCGACGACGCCTGGCACCGGGTGCAGGATGAGATCACCCGCCGCTACAGCGAACTGGCCGAGGCGCTCACCCGGCATGGTCACCATGCCGTGGCCGGGTTGTCCGACTGGTTCGTGGTGACCATCCAGTTCCAGGGCAGAGAACGGCCGCCGAGCGAGCTGACCAGGCTGCTCGACGCCGAGGTCGACTACCGGGAGCGCACGCTCACTTCCAGGCAACGCGAGATCGTCGAGGAACATCTGGTCAACGATGTGGCCGCGCATCTGCAGCAGCTCATCGCCGACGCCGAGGAGCAAGTCGGCCAGATGAACCGCGAGCTGGAGGAGCGACCGACCTCGACCGGCATGAGGCTGCGAATGTCCTGGGTTCCCGCCAAGGAGGCGCCCGCCGGCCTGGCCGAGGCCCGGGCCAGACTGTTGCGTCAGGGGACGGACCTGTGGTCGCCTGCGGATCGCACCGCCATCGCCGACTTTCTGCAGGCCCAGATCGAGGCCGAACGACGTGAGAACGAGCATGGGACCTGGGCCGAACACCTGCGCCGGGCCCTGGACTATCGGGCCTGGCACACGTTCCTGATCGAGCGATACCAGGACGGCCGCTGGCGGCCCGCGGCCGGGCCCGCTTCCGGGGGCGAGCGGGTGCTCACCGTCTCGCTGCCGCTGTTCGCCGCCGCGTCATCGCACTACCGCTCCGCGCACCCCTGGGCGCCTCGCCTGGTGACGCTCGATGAGGCCTTCGCCGGAGTGGACGACGACGCCCGGGCCAAATGCCTGGGTCTCCTGACGACGTTCGACCTCGACGTGGCGATGACCAGCGAACGGGAATGGGGCTTCTACCCCACGGTGCCCGGGATCGCCACCCACCAGCTGGTGCGCCGCGACGGTATCGACGCGGTCCACGTCACCACGTGGGAGTGGGACGGCGCGAAGGCGGAGCAGGTGGAACGGACCGCGACGAGCCGCCGTCCCAGCAATCCGGTCCAGCCCGAAGACGGCCTGTGGTAAAGGATCCGGTACGGCTGCGCCGTACCCTCGGCGCACCGGAGCTCAGCCGGCTGATCTCGCGGCTCGCTGCCCGGGTCGAGCAGGACAAGGAGCTCTACGCGCCCGTTGTGCTCGTGCAGCCGTCCGACGAGGAACGCAGAGCGGTGGAGCGGCTCCTCGGGCGCCGTGCCCGGCAGGGAACGGCCAGACTCAGCATCAGCCCACAGGCGATCGAATCCGCTCTCCGCCTGGCGGGAGTCTGCGACAACCTCCGCGAAGCGGTGGACCACCTCGTGGGCCCGATCTCCATCCGCTCCCACGAGCGGGCCCGCGAGGAGGAGGCACGGGCGACGCTGCTGGCCACGCTGTCGGGATGCCGCCACGCAGCCGAACCATGGTTCGCCGAGTGGCTGAACAACATCTCATCCGATGGAACGTTGACCAGGGCAATTCGCCAGGGCGGCGAACCGGCAAAGGGGGCACGGGCCGTCCTGGACGTGCTCCCGGCCGACGCCAAGCCGATCAGTGTGCTCGCGGAGCAGGTCACCGGCGACACCAAGGCGCTGTCCGGAACGCCGCTGGCCAGGCTCGTCCTGCGGGCGCTCGCCGCGCGAGCGGGCGAGCCGATGCCGGCCTCGGCGGCGCAACGCCGGGCGCTGTGGGAGTCCGCGGGCGTGATCGTCGATGATCTGGCCAGCCAGGTGCTGGTGCTGGGGCTCAGCGCGACCGGTTCGCCACTCGGGGACTGGCTCACGGCGGCGGCCAAGCACGCCACACCGTTCCGCGTGACGTTGCACCAGCTGGTCACCATGCCCATCCGCATCACCTCGCCCGTCGTGTTCGTGTGCGAGAACCCCGCCGTCCTCCGGGCCGCCGTGGGCGTCGCGGAGGCGGCGCTGGTCTGCACCGAGGGAATTCCCTCCATCGCCTGTCATCGGCTGCTCGCCGCCTGCGCCGACCGGCAGGTGTGGTGGCGCGGGGACTTCGACTGGACGGGATTGCGGACCACGACGGAGGCGGTCGGCCGGTACGGAGCCACTCCATGGCGCATGGACGTGGCGACCTACAAGCAACTGTTGGGTGGCGTGGATTCTGAGCCGTTGCGCGGCAGCCCGGCGGGTAGTCCTTGGGATCCTGATCTTGCTGTGCGGATGAGGATCAGTGGGCGGGCGGTCATGGAGGAACGGCTCATCGACGAGTTGGTCCGCGACCTGCGGACGACGGGCGCTCAGTGAGCGGCTCCTCGATGCCGTGACGTTTCCCATGTGGGGCCGGATCGGCCGCCGCGAGGTCTGTCCGACGATGGCCAAGGGCTTCGTCGGGTCTGCGTCTGGATGCCGCTGGTTCAGGGCCTGGTGGGGGCAAAGACACGTGTGCAGCTCAGCAGGCGATGCGGTTGTGTGGATGCGGAGACGGAACGTCAGCGAGGGGTGACGTGTCCGCGTCTGCCGGTGGATGACGAGTCGGTGTCGCGGCAGTTCTCCACGCTGAGGTGCTGCGGGCTGAAGGGAGCCCTGGCCTTCTTCGCCGAGCCAGCCGCGGGCTGCGGTCAAGTCGCCGGCCGGGATCAGCACTGCTGGCCTGGCACCGCAGACTCATGGCCAAGAAGTGGGACTACAGCAATCGTCGCCGTCCCGGACGGCCACCCACCGCGGCATCGGACAGTTGTCCCCAGCGCAAGCCGAAACAGGACCGCCAACGCCCAGCGATGTGGCCAACCACCGAGTCCACCGCAGAGCCATCCTCGGCGGCCTCATCATCCTATTTTGAGCCCCACAGGAGTATCGGAGCACCTCGAAACTATCTATACTTTACCTACATGAAGAGTAGGTTTTGAAGGGTGATCTGGGTCATCGGACCACCGAACAGGAAGACCGAGTGATGAATCTCCAGTTCCTCTGGTACATCCCGAACCAAGCGCAGCCCGGGCACCGCGGCGACGACGTCGTCGAGAACCACAACAGCCTGGAGACCCTCACCAGCCATGCCCAGGCCCTCGAGGAGCACGGGTGGGGCGGGGCGCTCATCGGCGCCGGCTGGGGACGGCCCGACACCTTCACGGTCGCCACCGCGCTGGCCGCGCGGACCACGACGTTCCAGCCCCTGATCGCGGTCCGGCCCGGCTACTGGCATCCGGCCAAGTTCGCCTCCGCCGCCGCCACCCTGGACCACCTCACCGGCGGGCGAGTGCTGATCAACATCGTGTCGGGCAAGGACAACCTCGCCGCGTACGGCGACAGCGAAGGCGACCAGACCCACCGCTACGCCCGCACCAAAGAGTTCCTCCAGATCGTGCGCAAGCTGTGGACCGAGGAGAACGTCACCTACCACGGCCAGCACTTCAGCGTCACCGGCTCCACCGTGGCGCCGCGAACGGTCGTCCGGGGCGAACGCAAGCACCCCAGGCTCTACTTCGGCGGTGCCTCCGAAGCCGCCGAGAAGGTGGCCGCCGCCGAGGCCGACGTCCAGCTCTTCTGGGGCGAGCCACTGGATGGCGTCGCCGAGCGGATCGACCGGCTCAAACACCTCAGCGAGAAACTGGGACGCGAACACCCTCCGCTGGAGTTCGGACTGCGGATCACCACGCTGGTGCGCGACACCACCGAACAGGCCTGGGCCGACGCCGAGGCCAAGGTCGAGGAGATGGCGAACGGCGGCATCTCGCGTGACCCGAACCGGTTCACCGCCGTCGGTCAGCAGCGGCTGCTCAACCTGGCAGCGCGGGGAGAGGTGCTCGACGACAACCTCTACACCACTCCCGGCAAGTTCGGCGGCGGCGGCGCGGGCACGACCTGGCTGGTCGGCTCGGCCGAGGACGTGGCGAAGTCGCTGCGCAAGTACCAGGCACTCGGCATCACCCACTTCGTGCTCTCCGACACTCCCTATCTGCCAGAGATCAAGCGCCAGGGCGACCGGCTCCTACCGCTGTTGCGCGGATGAGCGCCGATGCCTGATGCCACAGCCGAATGCACAGACCAACTTTGTCCCTCTGCCGCTCTGAAAGGACGCCTCGCTTTGTCAACGCCTTCATCCCGCACGCGGTTAACGCCTTCATTTCGCACGCGAAACACGCAACCGCACCGGCTGCGCTCCGCCGTCACGGTGGCCGTGCTCGCCACCAGCACGGCCTTGAGCGGCGCAGCCGCCTCCGCGTCGACAGCGCGGACATCGGGCCCGGCCGACGTCGACGTGGCGGTGGAATGGTACGACGTCACCGCCGACACCATTGCCGCCGCCGGCTCTTCCACGCAGGTAACCAATAGCCGCACGTGGGCGATCAGCTGGTTGTCCGCCGCCCGCGCCGTGCGATCCGGTCCCCGCCAGCGCGCCTTCCAGGATGCCGCGCTCGCCTCCGCGGTCCGCACCTCACTCGTGGCCCTGGTCCCGGCCCGCACCGCCGAGCTCGACGCGGCGTTCGCGGCGACGCTGGGGCGCATCCCCGCCGGCCCGTCCAAGGATCGTGGCGTGGCGGCCGGAGCCGAGGAGGCGACGGCGCTGCTCACCGAACGGACCGGTGACGGCCTGGACCCGGCGTCGGTCAACCCGCCGTACCCGGTCCCGCAAGCCGCACCCGGGGTCTGGCTACCCACGCCGCCGGCTTTGGGGCCGGCCCTCCAGGCGGGCACGAGGTTTGCCAGACCGTTCCTTCTGGGCCGCGCCGACCGGTTCCGACCGGGGCCTCCTCCCGAACTCGGCTCTCCGGAATATCGGGCCGACCTTGAGGAGGTACGCGACTACGGCGCGGCGAACAGTAGCGCGCGCACGCAGGCCCAGACGGACATCGCGCAGTTCTGGCTGGGGTCCTCACTGACCATCTACAACGGCGTCCTGCGTGCCGCCGTCGTCCAGTCCCGCCTGCCGGCGCCGAGGAAGGCCGAACTCGTCGCGCTCTTCCACGTCGCTCTGGTGGACACCCAGATTGCCACCTCGGATAGCAAGTACACCTATGTGAGCTGGCGCCCGGTCACCGCGCTTCACGCCGCCGACACCGGCCACCCCTCCATCCCTTCGGATCCGGCCTGGACACCGCTGCACACGACGCCGTCGCACCCCGACTACCCGAGCGGCCACAACACCTACTCCGGCGCCGCCGAGCAGGTGCTGACCTCACTGGTCGGCTCCCACTCCCGCGAACCGTTCGAGCTCACCAGCCCGACCGCGCCCGGGTTCACTCGCACCTACACCACGTGGAAGGTCCTGACCGACGAGAACGTCGACGCCCGGGTCTGGTCGGGCATCCACACCCGCTCCGCCGACCAGGCCGGGGTGACACTGGGCCGCCGGGTCGCGTCCTACGCTCTACGTCACGCCGCACGACTGTTCTCGTAGGTCGCACCAGGAAGACCACTGAAGATCCTCGTCTGGCCCCGTTCCTTCTGGGACGGGGTCAAACAGCGGTCGCGGCCGGCCACGACAGCCGTCGCTCTCGGCCTCCGCCACGCGGCGACCTTTGAGATCACAGATGGCGGTACGCGGCGCCGGGATGGGTATCGGGCAGCCGGTGTATCCCGGGGCCGAGCAGCCGCTCGCGCAGCGTACCGTCGTCGTACGAGGTCCGGTGGCGGCCGCGCCGCTGGAGCTCGGGAACCACGAGCTCGACGAAGTCCTCCGCCGTCCCCGGCGGCAGGTACTGCATGAGGTAAGCCGGCCAGGATCGTCACCGCGCTCCAGGAGGCCGACCGCTGGACCGCCGGGCACCCGCGCGAGGCGGCCGCCCTGTTCGACGGCGACCTCGACGCCTGGGAGCACGCGCTGCGCACCCGCCCCTGGGACACGCAACGGCCGCCGGTCCTGATCACCGCAGCTCGGTACGCAACTCGTGGGCGCCGTCCGGGCGGGTGAACTCGTAATACAGCCGGACCCCGCCACCCGGCAGGTCCACGAACTCCAGATAACGCAGGCCCCTGCCGCGATACGGCGACTCCGCCGCGGGCGCCTCGCCCAGCGCGACCAAGGCGCCCGGGTCCGTACCGACGGCGATGCCGGTGCGCTCCTCGTAGTTCTCCGCCGCACTCGCCCGCCCGTCGTAGAACGCCACCACCCGGTCGCCGTCGAAGCGCACCGCGCTGACCCGGACGCCGCGCGCGTCCCACAGCCCGAGCCGGCCGCTCAGCGCCGTGCCGTGCCAGGTCCACTCCAGGCCGTCGAGGCTGGTGGCGTAGTCCGTGACCATCTGGTCGGCCTCGTCGGGGTCGGCGAGCGGGTGGCAGGAGGCCCACAGGTGCCAGACGCCGTCCCGCCGGACGATCACCGTGTCCTTCACCCCGGCCTTCGGATCGCCCGGCAGGACGGTGACCCGCGAGCGCGCATCGAACGCCGCCGGGTCGGCCGCCTCCAGCACCTCCACCCGCCAGTGCTTGGTGCCGGTGGTGGCGCAACTCAGGTACAGCCGCCAGCGCCCGCTCGGCAGGCGGACCAGCGCGGGCCGCTCCAGCGACTCCGCCTCCATCTCCTCGCGGGTCACGGTCGTCAGCGTCTCGAAGCGCTCACCGTCCGCCGACCGCGCGACCACGACGGCGAACCCGCGCCCCTGCCCGACCGGGCGGCGCAGCCGGTAGGCGAGATAGATCAGCCCGTCCGCGGCCACCGCGCTGGGCGCGCCCGCCCAGTGCCCCTCCCCCGCGACCGGCGGCTCGACCGCGACCACGGCGCGATCGGGGTCGGGGAGCAGGGCGGCCTTCTCGTCGATCGACATGGTCGTGAGACTAGGCGACGGCACGGGGCTGGGCACCGACGATGACCTTCCTTTGCACGTTTCCTTTGAGGCCGCCCTCACGCCTTGGCGGCATCCGTGAGCGCCACCTCCACGTCCGGGGACGGCGAGGGTGACAGCAGGTGCGGGCCGAGGGCCGACAGGTCCACGAGCTCTACCGGAGCGTCATGCTCGATGTGCCTGGTCAGCGTCTCGGCGGCATCGATGGCCACCGCCAGGGTCCTGGACCCGATGTGAGGGTTGCCGACCAAAGCCACCACGTTTCCGCCGCTCACGACGACCATCCCTACTCATTTTGAAGGAATTTCGGCGACGCCGAGTGCCCGCAGCAGCTCGGATCGGATCTCGGTGGCGCTCCGGCCGGCATCCAGCCGCTGCTCGGCGGCGATCCTGCCGTGGTCGAGCACGAGAACGCGGTCGGCCAGGGCGATCGCCTCGTCCACGTCATGGGTGACCAACAGCACGGCGGGCCGGTGTTCCTCGTACAGACGGCGCAGCAGGCCGTGCATCTTGAGCCTGGTCAGGGCGTCGAGCGCGCCGAAGGGCTCGTCCGCGAGCAGGAGCCGGGGCTCGCGGACCAGGGAGCGTGCCAGCGCCACGCGCTGCTGCTCGCCGCCGGACAACTCGTTGGGCCAGGCACGCTCCCGCCCGGCCAGACCTACCTCCGCCAGGCTCTCCCGGCCGCGCTCCACGGCGCCGTCGAGTCCGAGGATCACGTTGTCGAGCACGCGCTGCCAGGGCAACAGCCTGGCGTCTTGGAACACCACCGACACCTGCGCGGGCACCTCGACGAGACCGTCCCCGGCGACGTCTGCGTCCAGGCCCGCCAGGGCCCGCAGCAGTGTGCTCTTGCCCGACCCGCTCTGCCCGAGCAGGGCCACGAACTCTCCCGGCGCGATCTCCAGGTCCAGGCCGTCCAGGACGGCGCGATCGCCGTACACGCGGGTCAGGCCCTTGACGCGGATCAGCTGGCCAACGTCCGTCGCCACGACAGCGTCCTCCTCTCCACGAGCCGCACCCCGGCGTCGGAGAAGAGCCCGAGCAGGCCGTACAGGACGATGCCGACGAGGATCACGTCGGTCTGCCCGTACGTGCGCGCCAGGTCCATCATGTAGCCGATGCCGGTGGTGGAGTTGATGAGCTCGGCCACGACCAGGAACAGCCAGGCCGTGGTGACCGCGAAGCGCATGCCGAGCAGGAACCCCGGCAGCGCGCCCGGCAGGACCACCTTCCTGATGAACGCGCCGCGCTTGAGGTCGACGGTCTCGGCCAGTTCGACGTAGCGGCTGTCGATGCTGCGCAGCCCGTTGTGGGTGTGGATGTAGATCGGCACGAGCACGCCGAGGGCGATCATGGTGATCTTCATGCCCTCGCCGATGCCCAGCCACAGAATGAGGAGCGGCATGAGCGCGAGCGCCGGGATGGCCCGCTTGATCTGGATGGGCCCGTCGATCACGGCCTCACCCCACCGGCTCAGCCCGGAGACCAGCGCGAGCATGGTGCCGAGCGGCACGCCGAAGGCCAATCCCAGTGCCACGCGCTGGACGGACGCGAGCAGGTTGGACTGCAGGCGGCCGGACTCGATCAGGTCGGCCGCGGTGGTGACTACGGTCCACGGCGCGGACAGGAAGCGCGGATCCAGCAGGCCAGTCGCCGAGGCGGCCGCCCAGAGCGCGAGGAGCAGGAGCGGGCCGACCAGGAAACCGAACCTGATCCGCGGGCCGGGCCGCAGGCGACGACGCTTGCGCGTGCGGGCGGCCACGGCCGGACGGGAGGCGACGAGCGTCATCACGCACCACCCTTGACCGCGTCCGCGCCCACCGTCTGGAAGCGCAGGTCGTACAGGTCCTGGGCCTTCAGCACCGGGTTACCGGTCTCCTTGGACAGGATGTCGATGGTCTCCTGGTGCCGGGCGATGGCCTCGGACCAGTCGGCGGGGATGTCCGGCTCGCCCGCCAACTCGGCCAGGTATTTGCCGTCTTCGGCGCTGAGACCCTGGTCCTTGACGTAGTAACCGTCGATCCACTCCTTGGGGTGCTCGTAGACCCAGCGCGAGGCCCGTGCCCAGGCGGCGACATACTCGCGGATCGCAGCGGCCTTGGCCGGGTCCTGGAGCGTGACCGTCCGCACGTACAGGTGGCCCGGGTCGTCGCGGAGCCCGTGGCGGATGGTCGTGGCGCCGTCCCTGCCGAACTTGGCGGTGTAGCGCCTGATGTTCACGCCGCCGATCGGAGCCACGTCCACCTGCTTGGAGGCCAGCGCGTTGGGATAGACATCGCCGGTGCTCGGCAGCTCGACCAGGGTGACGTCGTCCTTCGTCAGCCCGGCCTGCTTGAGGACTTTGAGCACGAGCGCGCCCTGAGCCTGGCCGGGGCTGTAGGCGATCTTCTTGCCGCGCAGGTCGGCCAGGGTCTTCACGCTCACGCCCGGCGCGATGCCGAGCTCGTACGTCGGGTGATGGAGCGGGTCCTTGCGGAACTTGGAGGCGACGATCTTCACGGGCAGGCCGGTCCAGGTGGCCTGGATGGCCGGGATCTCCGCTACCGCGCCCACGTCGAGCGCGTCGGCCCGGAACGCCTCGCTGGTCTGCGGACCGCCGCTGATGTTGGCCCACTCAATGTCGAACGAGAACTTGTCGATCTCACCGGACAGCTGCAACGCCACCTTGGTGGGCGGGTCTCCGACGATCAGCTTGGTGCCCTTGGGGACGGACGTCGGCAGCGGCGCGTCGGCAGCGAGTACCGCCGCGGAGCTCTGCTGCTCGCCGCCTCCAGCACATCCGGTCAGGACGGCCAGCAAAAGCACGGCGAGTGCGGGTCTCAGGAGAGCGGAAACAGGCATATGGCATGGCCTTTCACATGTGAAGGTGCAGATCCTTGACGAAGGCGAGCGGGCCCCGCGTGGGACGGTCGGCGACGTCGAACTGCGGGTCATAGCCGCTGGCCAGATAGAGGCGCACGGCCTCGGGCTGGCGCGGCCCGGTGGTCAGGTAGATCCGGCCGTACCCGCGGCGCAGCGCTTCCCGCTCCAGCTCGCGTACGACGAGGCGGCCGAGCCCTTCGCGGCGGTGACGCGGGTGCGTCCACACGCGCTTGACCTCGGCGGTCGCCGCGTCGTAGCGGCGGAACGCGCCGCCGGCCACGGTCTGGCCGCTGGACACCACGATCAGGAACGCCCCGTACGGCGGCGCGAACTCAGACTCCGGATACCTCGCCAGCTCGTCGTTGGGCCCGTACCGGGAGGTGTACTCCAGTTGCAGCCCGGCCAGCAGCGGCGCGGCGGCCGGGTCCGACACGGGGACGAGCCGCACCTGCGCGGTGAGCTCGCTCACGACTCCTGCCGAGGCAGGCCGGGCGGGTTGATCTGCGACTCGGGGATCGCCTCGTTGCCCAGACCCCACCGGTCGAGCACCTCCTTGTACTTACCGTTCTCGATCACGGTGTTGAGCGCCTCGTTGAGCGGCTTGACCAGGCCGTTGTCCTTCTTGGTCATGGCCGCGATGAGTCCCTGCAGGTCCGGCCCGGCGCCGGAGAAGGTGCCGACGATCCTGGACCCGCCGCTGACGGCGATGTTGTAGGCGATGGTCGGATTCGGGCCGAAGTACGCCTGGATGCGGCCGGACTTGAGCCCCAGCAGCACGTCGCTGTACTTCTCGTAGTAGAGGATCTCGACCGGTTTCAGCCCGGCGGCCTTGTTCTGCTTGTCCCAGTCGAGCAGGATCTTCTCCTGGTTCGTGCCAGAGCCGACCGAGACGCGCAGCCCGGCGATGTCGGCCGGCTTGGCGATCTGCTTGATCGGGCTGTTGCCGGGGACCTGCCAGCCGAGCTGGTCGACCCGGTACGTCGCGAAGTCGTAGGTGTCCTTGCGCTCCTCGGTGACCGTGACGTTGTTGAAGACCACCTCGTCCTTGCCGGACTTGGCGGCGAGGAAGAGGTTCTCCCACGAGCTGATCCGCGGGGAGATCTCCAGGCCCAGCACGTCGGCCACGAGCTGGGCGAGGTCGGTCTCCACGCCGATCAGGGTGGTGTCGTCGTCGGCGCGGAACACCAGCGGCGCCGCGCCCTGGCCGCTGAAGCCCACCGCGAGCTTGCCGTCGGCGGCGATGTCCTTGGGCACCTGGGCCGCGATCGCGTTCACCTTGTCGGCCCGTACCCGGTTCTGGTCAGGGCTGAGGTTGATCTTCTTGCCCGCCACCACGGGAGCCGTGGCGGCCGACGGCGCGGTGACGGCGGGCTCGGCGCCGCAGGCCGCGGTCAGCAGGAGGAGCGCGGGCACGACGAGGGCCCGCGCGAGCGAAGCGCGCATGTCATGACGTCCTTGGGGATCAGAGAACTTTGCTGAGGAAGGCGGTGGGCACGATGGTCCGCATGGCCTGCGGCAGGATGATCCGGAAGAGCCGCCGCGCCGGCGGCAACCCCAGAGCGGCCGCCGCCTCCCGCTGTCCGTGATCCACCGACAGCAGGCCGCCGCGGACGATCTCAGCCGCGGACGCGGCCTGGTGCAGCGCCAGCCCCAGCACCGCCGCGGTCAGCGGCCCGATCAGGTCCATCGTCCCGAAGTCGAAGAGCGCCGGCCCGAACGGCACCCCCACCGACAGCCGCGGGTAGAGCAGCGCCAGGTTGTACCAGAACAGCAGCTGCAGGATGAGCGGCACCGACCGGAACAGCCACACGTATGCCCAGGCCACCGACGACAGCAGCCGGTTCGGCGAGAGCCGCATCAGCGCCAGCAGCGTGCCCAGCACGAACCCGAGCGCGATGCCCAGCGCGGTCAGCTCCAGCGTGAGCAGCACCGAGCGCACCACCGACGGCGCGAACAGGTACTGCCCGACAACGGGCCACTCCCACGCGGGGTTGGTGACCAGGGCGCTGGCGACCATCCCCAGCACGACGAGCACGCAAGCGGCGCCCAGCCACCGCAGCGGACGACGGGCCGTCACCACCTCCAGCGGCCACCGCGCGTCCTGGCGGGCCGGTGACTCTACTTCAGGCAGCGTCATGAGCCGCCTCCGATCTCGATCACGCGGTCACTCCTCGGCGAGAGGAAGGGAGGGTTGATGACGAGATTTCGTGATCAGTGACATTGCGCGCTGGCGACGTGGCCGTGGTCCACGTGCGCGCGCCGGGTCAGGTTCGCGGCCTGGCTCATGCCCACGAAGCTACGAGCACATTCCGATAAAGTCAACATTTCCTACTGGATATACATGTATTATCCCACTGGTACCGTCCGAGATGCACAGGCACCCGGAAGGGCTTCACGACATGCACATGATCACGCAGTCGGAGATCGAGCGTCTGCTCACCCCTTCCGACTACATTGACCTCATCGAGGCCGCCTTCGCCGCCCATGCCCGTGGCGAGACCTCACCCAGCCGCCTGTCTCACCTCGACAGCCCGCCCGGCGAGTTCCACATCAAGGCCGCCGGGCTCGGCGGCGTGGTAGCTGTCAAGATCGGCGCCTGCTTCTATGACCGGCCCGCCACGCTGGGCCTGCCGAGCATCGTCGGCGTCATCGCCCTGTTCGACGCCACGAACGGCCAACCCCTGCTGTTCCTGGAATCGGCCACGGTCACCCGGCTGCGCACCGCCGCAGCCACCGCCGTGGCCGTACGCCACCTGGCACTGCCCGACGCCGCTACCCTGGCCATGCTCGGCACCGGCGCCCAGGCCGCCGCCCACATCGCGGCCATCCGGGCGGTCCGCCCGATCGAGCGAATTCTCGTATGGGGCCGCGACCCGGCCAAGACCGCGCGCTTCGCCGCCGAACACGGCGCCGAGGCCACCCGCACTCCCGCCGAGGCCACCCGGCAGGCCGCCGTCGTCGTCACCCTGACCCCCTCCACCGATCCCTACTTGGGCTTGCGCGACGTACGGCCAGGCACGCTGGTGGCGGCGGTGGGCTCCGACGCGCCCGCCAAACGCGAACTCCACGACGACCTGCTCGCCGCCGCCACCCTGATCACCGACGTCACCCACCAGTGCGCCGCAGTCGGCGAACTCCACCACCGCCCGAAGACGCCGGTCAAGGCCGAGCTCGGCGAAATCGTCCTGGGTACGAAGACCGGCCGCGAGCACGCCGACGACCTCGTGGTCTTCGACTCCACCGGCACCGCCGTCCAGGATGTCGCCGCCGCGCAGGCGCTCTACACCGCCGCGATGAAGAACGGCGCCGGCCACCCGCTCCCCCTATGGGAATGAGCACGACGGCCGCCACCAGAGCGACCAGCAAGACGCCAGCCAGCGTCGTCACACGGATCCATCGGTCTTCCGAGAGGTCGAGCACGGCGGGAGCGATTCGGCCTTCCTCAGCCGCATCGGTGAGCTCGGCCGACATGGTGATCATGCAGTCGTGGCCCGTCTCCAGTTCCCGCACCTGTGCCGGGCTGCCGTTGGGCTGTATCGCTGGGACGGGCCGCCGCTTGATGCCCTCCGGTAGGCCGGCGACGCAGTGAATGTGCGTCTGCGGAATCGTGCGCACGGCCGGGTTGTCCAGGCGGACCGGTTGCCGGAAGCAGAGCACGGGCTGATCCGGCAACATCGCCCGCAGCCAGGCCACGTCCGCCGGGTCGGTGACCCCGAGCATGCTCAGGGGCGGCGGCAACCTCCTGAACAGGCCGGCATCCCCTCCGTTGGCGTACGGCGCGTGCCGGGCCTGCACCGGGAGGAGGTCGCGATGCTCGCCGGCATCAGCGCCGACTACTACCTGCGCCTGGAGCAGGGCGGCGACCGCAACCCCTCCGCGCAGGTCCTCGAGTCCCTCGCCCGCGTGCTGCAACTCGACGACGACGCGACGGCCTACCGCTACGCCTCGGGCGGGAAAACCCCGGTGGCGGCGACGGCGGCCCCGGAAGGAGACCGTCCCTCCGGGCGTCGCCAAGCTCGTCGTCGCGCTTCCGCTCCCCGCGTACGTGGAGGGCCGCTACTTCGACGTCCTCGCCGCCAACGCGCTGGCGACCGCTCTGTCGCCGCGACTCGTGGCGGGGGGCAACCGCCTGCGGGACGTGTTCCTCGACCCCGCCGAGCAGGCCCTCTACCCCGACTGGGAGGACGCCGCGCAGGGCATGGTCGCCGGGTTCCGCGAGTCCGTCGGCACCGACACGGACGACCCCCGATTCATCGAACTCGTCGGCGAGCTCTCCCTCGCCAGCCCTCACTTCAGCAGGCTCTGGGCCCGCCACGACGTGAACACGTGCGAAGGCACCCCCAAGCACATCGACCACCCCCAGGTCGGTGGCCTGTGGCTGAACCGGGAGAGACTGGGCGTCAGCGGCGCGCCAGGCCAGACGCTCGTCGTTTTCCCTCGTGGATCACGGCTTCGGAACGGGTGGGCAGGGCCTCGTGGCCGACGACTTCGATATCTATGCCGAGGGCGAGAAGGTATGGAGGCGGCCGCGCGGCGGTTCTCTGCTCGACGATGCCAAAGGAGAACTCGCGCGCCCGCTCACCGGGCAGGGGGTTCGGCGGCGGACGGAGGCAGGGGCGGGGAGCCGGTGGCCACCAGGCCGGCGACCGGTCTCACCTTGCGGCGGGCGATCAGCCACCTACCGTCGTACTGCTCGAAGTCGTCCTCCACCAGGCCGATCGTCGTCCAGTCCGCCGGCCGCAGGTCGCCCTGAGCGGGGTTGGCCTGGTACCAGTGCCAGACCGTCGCGTACGCGGACACCCGGGGTCGGCCCGTGTCCCACTCGATGGCTATCTGGCCGAGCACGTGCGCCACCATCTGCTGGCGCCGGCGCGGGCCGTCCAGCATGAACGCGGTGCCGCAAGGTACTCGACGGGCTGACCAAAGAGGCTGAGGTACTGGCGCTCCGTCACGAGAACCAGGTCCTCCGCCGTCAGCTCAGCAGCCGGCCTCGGTAGGGTGGCGCCGACCGTCTCTGGCTTGCGGCGTTGTCGCGACTGATACACCGCCGCCGGGGGGCGGAGGTGTTCCCGGTCACCCCGGCGGCGATCCTGCGTCGGCATCGCAGTCTCGTGGCGCGTAAATGGACTTTCACAGACAGGCGGCGTCCGGGACGGCCCTGCACCCGCCGACCGGTCAAGGCACTGATTGTGCGGATGGCGCGGGAGAACCCGAGCTGGGGGCATAGCAGAATCCAAGGCGAGTTGGCCGGGCTGGGCTACAGCATCGCGGTCTCCATAGTGTGGGAGGTCCTGCACGCCGCCGGTATCGATCCGGCACCCCGCCGAGCCGGGCCGACCTGGCGGCAGTTCCTGACCGCTCAGGCCCACGCGATCATCGCCTGTGACTTCCGCGCGGTCGAGACGATCACGCTCAAACGGCTCTACGTGCTGCTCTTCATCGAGCACGGCACCCGACGACTGCACCTGGCCGGCGTAATCGCACACCCGACCGGGGCCTGGGCGGCCCAGCAAGCCCGCAACCTGGCGATGAACCTGGGCGACCGCATCACCGGGCTACGGTTCCCGATCCACGATCGGGATCCGCTCTTTACCTCGGCGTTCAGGGAGGTCTTCACAGCTGAAGGGCTGCGGATCATCACCACGCTGCCGCAGACGCCGAGGATGAACGCCATCTGCGAGCGCGTCATCGGCACGCTGCGCCGTGAACTTCTGGAGCGGATTCTGATCCTCAATGAACGCCACCTGGCCCGCGTGCTCCAGGAGTACCTGATCCACTACAACCGGCACCGGCCGCACCAGTCCCGGCAGCAACGTCCCCGGACATCGCAGCGCAGCCCGCTCACGACGTGACCGACCTCAACGACCAGCGGATCGTCCGCCGAAAACCCGTCGTTGCCAGCATGATCAGCGAATACCACCACGCCGCTTAACCGGCTCAGGACCCATAGCTCAATATTCGAGCGGCACAGGCTGGCAGCGGACTACAACCGAGGCTTTCGCGGCGATCATCATCGGAACAGGCCTCTGCTAATCGAGCCGCCCTCTTCCGGCTGATGACGGCCTGGCCGATGCCCTGGGCCAACTTGCTCTCCCAGACCCGAGTGCGATGGACGTTGACGCCGCCATCTGCGCTCCTCAGCGGTGCGCCTGCCGATAATTACATCCGCCCAGGTCATAACCCTGCAAAGGCTTCGCGTGACGGCGCGAGCTCCGGCCACCCAGGAGACGGAACCAAGTGCGGCATGACGATCGGCCGTGCTCCTTCGCCTGGCCTACCTCACCGTCATGAACACGTTCGCCACACTGCGGTTGCTGCCTATGGGCGATCGGGACAAGGACGTGGAGATACTTGCCCTGCGTCACCAGATCACCGTCCTCGAGCGCCAACTCGGCACCGACACCGGGGTCAGATTCGCACCCGAGGACCATGCCTTTCTCACCGCCCTACTGACCTCGCTACCCCGCGAGACCCTGCGCCAACTGCGGCTCTTCGTCCAGCCGGACACCGTCCTGCGCTGGCACCGCGATCTGATGAAAACGACGTCACTCGCGTACCTGCCGGCCGAAGCGGCCCGGGCGCCCGCCCATGGTGCGCTCCATCCGTGCCCTCATCCTGCGTCTGGTCCGCGAGAACCCGGCTGGGGCTATCGGCGGGTTCGCGGAGAACTCACCACGCTCGGCATCAAAGTCGCACCGTCCACGGTGTGGGAGATCCTCAAGCAGGAAAGTTTCGATCCGGCGCCCGAGCGGGCGTCCAGCACGTGGGCCGACTTCCTACGCTCGCAAGCCGACGCCCCGCTGGCCCGCGATTTCATCGAGACCGTCACCTTGAACGGGCAACGCCAGTACATCCTGGCGGTCATCGAGCATGCCACCAGGCGTGTCCGTGTGCTCGGCACCACCGCGCACCCGAGCATGAGCTGGGTCACCCAGGCGATCAGGAATCTGGCGATGCGGGCTGCCGGGCGCGCTATCTGATCCGAGACAGGGATGAGAAGTTCCCAGCCCCCATGGACGATATCCTCGCCGACGTCGGCATCAAGACCGTGCTCACCGGTGTCCGCATGCCGCGGATGAACTCGATCATGGAGCGGTGGATGCAGTCGTGCCGCCACGAACTCCTCGACCGCTGCCTTGTATGAGCAATGCTTGAGATCTGTGGATCACTGGGAAGGGGTGTACCGTCCCGGTGATCATGTGAATCCACAAGCATGACCGACGCGCCAACGTCGGC
>NZ_JBFAOQ010000026.1:0-134900 GCF_040675285.1 Nonomuraea sp. NPDC049625
AGACATCCACCGCAAACCCGGCTACGACCCCGCCGAACTGTTCATGAACCCACGTGACCCCTTCGTCAAACTCCGCGCCGCCACCGCACTGGCCAAGAAGAAACTGGGCTTCCGCTACACGATGCCAGTGGTGCCACTCGACCCGGCACCGGTCCGGGGCAGCCACGGCCGCCTGCCCGACAGCCCCGACGACGGCCCGCTGCTCATCGGCCCCTTCGACCGCGACCGCTACGACGCGACCGAGGTCAAGGACCTGCTGGCCGGCCTGGTGAGGAAGGGGAGCCTAGACTTCACCCTATGATCCGGCCGCAGCGGGGGACGTCGCGTGACGTGCGGCGTACCAACAGGGCCGTGCTGCTGCGCACGCTCTTCTTCGACGGCGAGCGCAGCAGGTTCGAGCTCGCCCAGGCGACCGGCCTGAGCCCCGCCACGGTGAGCAACGTCGTCACCGGCCTGCTGTCCGACGGGATCGCCGTCGAGGTGGGCAGGGTCGAGTCGGACGGCGGCCGGCCGCGCGTCCAGCTCCGCGTCAACGCCCACCACGCCTACGCGGTCGGCGTCGAGGTGGGGGAGACCCGCGTCGGCGTGGAGTTGTTCGACCTGTCCATGACGCCACGGGCCAAGGCCGAGACCCCGTTGCGCCCAGGACGGCACGCTCCCGACCTGGTGGCCGGCCACATCCGCGAAGGCGTCGCCGCGGTGATCGCGCAGGCGGGCGTGGACCCCGGCCGCGTCCTCGGCGTCGGAGTCGGCGTTCCCGGCATGGTGCGGGGTTCGGTCGTCGACTCGCCGACGTTCGGCTGGAGCGGGGTACGGCTGGCCGACATGCTCCCCGGCCTGCCCGTGTTCGTCGACAACGGCGCCATGACGCTGGGCCTGGCCGAGCACTGGTTCGGCGCGGGACGGGGCAGCGACTACATGATCATGGTGTTGATCGGCAGCGGGGTCGGCGCCTGCATCATCACCGACGGCATCACCGTCCGAGGCGTGTCCGGTGGGGCGGGGGAGTGGGGCCACACCACGGTGATCGCCGACGGCCGCCCCTGCCGCTGCGGTGCGCGCGGTTGTCTGGAGGCCTACGTCGGCGCCGAGTCGGTCCTCGCCAGGGCGGGGATCGACCTGGCGGGCGTCGAGGAGGAGAGCGCCTTCGCGGCGTTGCTGGCCGACCCGGGCGCGCGTCCCCTGTTCGACGAGGCCGTCGGCCACCTGGGCGCGGGGCTGGCGAGCCTGATCAACCTGCTCAATCCCGAGCGCATCGTGCTGGGCGGCTGGGCGGGGCTGCTGCTCGCCCGCGACCACCTGCCCGCGATCGTGACGGCCACGGAGCGCTCCGTGCTGCGCTGTTCCTACGACCGCGTCGCGATCGGGGCCGCTCACCTGGGGTCGGAGGGCGTCAAGCTCGGCGCCGCCATCCTGGTGGTGGATCAGTTCCTGGGCGCCTGAGGGCTTGTTTTCCTGCCTGATTCAAGAGCCGCACGTAGCCTCCGTCAACCCTTAAATTAAGTATTGACGCTCTTGTAAGGTCACCGTAAGGTCACCATGAGGTCACGACCGTGGATTTCTCTTAGCCATGGTGCTCACCCACGCCGGCGGCCGGCCGCCGGCGTACACCCCCCCACAGAAGGTGACACCCCCCATGAAAAGACGAGGAATCATCCTCGCGTCCGTGACGGCGTTAGCCGTGGCGGGCCTCGCCTCCCCGGCCTCGGCCGCCACCGGCCAGATCACCGGCTACGGCGGCAAGTGCGTCGACGTCGCCGGCGCCAACAGCGCCAACGGCACCCAGGTCCAGCTCTGGACCTGCAACGGCACCACCGCCCAGTCGTGGACCACGCAGTCCGACGGCACGATCCGCGCACTCGGCAAGTGCCTGGACGTGGCGGGCGCGAGCAGCGCCGACGGCGCCAAGGTGCAGATCTACGACTGCAACGGCACTGCCGCGCAGCAGTGGACGGCCGCCTCCGACGGCACCCTGCGAGCGCTCGGCAAGTGCCTGGACGCCACCAACGTCAGCTCGGCCGACGGCACACCCCTGCAGATCTGGAGCTGCGGCACCGGCGCCAACCAGAAGTGGACGCTGCCCTCCGGCGGCGGCACCCCCAGTCCCGGCAAGCTGCCCGGCGCCCCGTACCTCTACATGGGGTGGGGGAGCCCGCCCAACCCGGGCACGGTCATGGACGCGACCGGCGTGAAGTCCTTCACGATGGCCTTCATCCTGTCCGGCGGCGGCTGCACGCCACGCTGGGACGGCTCGCGTGCGCTGACGGGCGGTGCCGACCAGCAGGCGATCAACACGATCAAGTCCAAGGGCGGCAGCGTCCAGATCTCCTTCGGCGGCTGGTCGGGCAACAAGCTCGGCCCCAACTGCGCCACGCCCGAGGCGTACGCGGGCGCCGTGCAGCAGGTCATCAACGCCCTGGGACCCGCGGCCGTCGACTTCGACATCGAGAACACCGACGAGTACGAGAACTACACCGTCCAGGACCGCATACTCAACGGCCTCAAGATCGTCAAGGCGAACAACCCGAACGTCAAGGTGGTCGTCACCTTCGGCACCTCCACCAGCGGCCCGGCCGGCGCGGGCACCCGGCTGATCAACCGGTCGAAGGAGCTCGGCGTCCCGATCGACAACTACACGATCATGCCGTTCGACTTCGGCGGCGGGTCCAACATGTACCAGAGCACGGTCAACGCGGCCGAAGGGCTGAAGAACGCCCTGAAGTCGGCGTTCGGCTGGTCGGACGCCACGGCGTACGCGCACATGGGCATCTCCGGCATGAACGGCCTGTCCGACCAGTCGGAGGTCACCTCGGTCGCCACCTGGACCCAGATCCGCGACTACGCCAACTCCCATGGCCTGACCAGGCTCGCCTTCTGGTCGGTCAACCGCGACCGCCCCTGCTCCGGAGGCCTGTCCGAGACCTGCAGCGGCGTCTCCCAGAACGCCTGGGACTTCACCCGGCTGACGGCGGGGTTCTGATGCGTGCCCTCGTCGTCCTCGTGCTGGTCGCGGCCGGGTTCGTCCTCATGCCGGTCGCGCAGGCAGCCGTCCCCACCGGCCTGACCACCGTGGTCGCCAAGCACAGCGGCAAGTGCGTCGACGCCCGCGGCGCCGCCACCGCCAACGGCACCGCCGTCCAGCAGTACGCGTGCAACGGCAGCGGGGCGCAGCTCTGGCAGTTCCAGGCCACCGGCGACGGCTACTACCGGGTCAACAGCTCGCTCAACGCCGCGCAGGCCTGGGATGTGACCGGTGTCTCGACCGCCGACAGCGCGCCGGTCCAGCTGTGGGCCTACGGCGGCGGCAACAACCAGCAGTGGCTGCCGGTGGAGGAGTCCGGCGGCACGTACCACCTGGTCAACAGGAACAGCGGCAAGTGCCTCGACGTGTCGGGCGCCTCCACGGCCGACAGCGTGCAACTGCAGCAGTACGCCTGCAACGGCACGGCGGCGCAGTCGTTCACCCTGTCGGGCGGCGGCGGTGGCGGCCCCGATCCCGACCTGGGGCCGAACGTGCGCGTCTTCGACCCGTCGATGCCCGCGTCCACCATCCAGTCGCAGCTCAACTCGGTGTTCGGCCAGCAGCAGTCCAACCAGTTCGGGTCCAACCGGTACGCGCTGCTGTTCAAGCCGGGCACCTACAACGTGGACGTCAACGTCGGCTTCTACACTCAGGTCCTCGGCCTGGGACAGACACCGGACGCGGTGACGATCAACGGGGCCGTGCACGCCGAGGCCGACTGGTTCGGCGGCAACGCCACGCAGAACTTCTGGCGCTCCGCCGAGAACCTCTCGGTCACCCCGGCGGGCGGCACGGACCGGTGGGCGGTCTCGCAGGCGGCGCCGTACCGGCGCATGCATGTGCGCGGAAACCTGCAGTTGGACGACGGCGGCTGGTCGAGCGGCGGGTGGATCTCCGACTCGCGGATCGACGGTCAGGTCAGGTCCGGGTCGCAGCAGCAGTGGATCTCCCGCAACTCGGCCTTCGGGTCCTGGAGCGGGTCGAACTGGAACATGACCTTCGTCGGGGTGTCCGGCGCGCCGGGCAACACCTTCCCCAGCCCGCCGTACACGACGGTGGGGCAGACGCCGGTGGTACGGGAGAAGCCGTTCCTCTACATCGACGCGGCGGGGGCCTACCAGGTGTTCGTGCCCGCGCTGAAGTCGAACTCCGCCGGGGTGTCGTGGCCGGGAGCGGGCACGTCGCTGCCGATCAGCCAGTTCTTCGTCGTCAAGCCGGGCAACACCGCCGGTGACATCAACGCGGCACTGGCCGCGGGCAAGAACCTGCTGGTCACGCCGGGCGTCTACCATCTGAACGACACGATCAGGGTCACCAGGGCCGACACCGTGGTGCTCGGTCTCGGGTTGGCGACGTTCGTACCCGACAACGGCATCACGGCGATGACCGTCGCCGACGTGGACGGCGTCAAGGTCGCCGGGCTGCTGATCGACGCCGGGACCGTGAACTCGGCGACGCTCATGCAGGTCGGTCCGGCGGGCTCGGCGTCCTCGCACGCGGCCAACCCCACCTCGCTGCACGACGTCTTCTTCCGCGTCGGCGGCGCCGGGGTGGGCAAGGCGTCACAGAGCCTGGTGATCAACAGCGACGACGTGATCGGTGATCACACCTGGATCTGGCGGGCCGACCACGGCAGCGGCGTCGGGTGGAACACCAACACGACCGTCAACGGGCTCGTCGTCAACGGCGACAACGTGACGTTCTACGGGCTGTTCGTCGAGCACTACCACCAGTACCAGGTCATCTGGAACGGCAACGGCGGGCGGACCTACTTCTTCCAGAACGAGATGCCCTACGACCCGCCCAACCAGGCGTCCTGGATGAACGGCTCCACCCGTGGCTGGGCCGCCTACAAGGTCGCCGCTTCGGTCACCTCGCATGAGGCCTGGGGGCTGGGCAGCTACTGCTACTTCAGCGCCAACCCCGGGGTGGTGGCCGACAGGGCCTTCGAGGTGCCGAACACGCCGGGGGTCCGCTTCCACCACATGGTGACGGTCTCCCTGGGCGGCACCGGAACCATCGCCCACGTCATCAATTCCACGGGAGGCCCGAGCAACTCCTCCACAAACGTCGCAAACCTCACCGAATACCCATAACCCACCGACGCGTCCTCCCCCTTTGCCGAAAGAGGGAGGACGCGTCCGCGCGTTACTGGGCCTGCTGGTCGTACAGGCCGTCCATCATCCGCAGGAGCGGCGCGGGGTACGAGCCCTCACCCTCGTCGCTGAACTCTCCCCCGTACGACGCCTGCCAGTCGCCGGTCGAGGTGTTCCGGATGGAGGTATGGCTCAGCGTGCCGCCGTCGGCGTTCGAGCCGTAGAGAGCCCAATGGTGGGCAGTGCGCTTGTTGGTCGCCGAGTCGGAGCTGACCGTGTCATCGTGCTTCGAGGCGAGGAAGGTGTAGTCCGTGCCCATCTGGGAGAGCGGCTGCTTTCCCAGCCAGCTGATGAAGCCGCTGCCCGGACGCATGTCGCTGCACTGCTCGTGGGTGATGGCGCACGCGGTCACCACCGCGCTGCCGATGCCCTGGTGTGGCGTGGCGAACGTGACCATGTCCTCGATGTACAGGAATGGGGGCCAGGCTCTGGGCCACACGGTGGCGCCGAGGTTGTTCGGATCGACCGTCAGCCCGCTCAGGTCGGGCGGCGGCTTGCCCACGCCGTACCGGTTGACGCCTTCGATGGCCGCCTTCGCGACCAGACCGCCCATGGAGTGCGTGACGACGTCGATCGCCACGTCCTTGCTGGAGTACAGGTAGTAGACGGTCCACGCGAACTGGCGGCCGACCTCCTGGATGCGCGTGTCGGTGGTCCCCTGGAGCCTGAGGTCGCAGTTGGTGGCCTTGTTGTAGTAGCCGAAGGTGACGACGTCGCCCCAACCGTTGGCGTTCAGCACCTGCTTGGCGCTGTTCCATGCGCCGGAGCAGCTGATGTCGGCCTCACGGTCGAACCCGTGGACCATGACGGTGACCCGGTGTCCGTTGCCGCGCGCGGGCGCGGCTGACGCGGCGGGTGCGGTGGCGATCAGGGTGGTGGCGACTATGGCCCCGACCAAGGGCAGGGCAAAACGGGATCTGGCTAATCTGTGCATCCACGGTCTCCGTTTCCGTTGGGCCGGAGGCAGAGTAGCGCGCAGACGATCATTCTGTGAATGAGTTGAACCTTCGGCATTCCGCCGTTCACGCGGGCTCGCAACCGAGCGGGCGCGCGAGCCGGTCGTTCGTGGATGCGGGCGCTTTCCCTCCTCGATGAGACGTGAGTGTCCGCACACAGACGCTTCGCTGACGCAGGCGATGGGCTCGGGCTTGCGGCCTTGCCGGGGTGCGGGCCGGCTCGCGCACGGGCGGACCGGCAAGCACCATCAGGCGACGGAGGGTCTGGTCTGGTCGATGACCTTGGCGAGGTCCTCGACCACGCTGTTCTCGAAGACCACCTCAGGTGGAAGGTCGGTCTTGAGGTCGCGGCGGATGCGCATGCGGCCGCGCGCGGCGAGGAGGGAGTGGCCGCCGAGGCCGAAGAAGTCGTCGTGGACGCTGATCGACTCCACGCGGAGCAGTTCCTCCCAGAGCTGGACGAGGTAGCGCTCGGTGGCGGTGCGCGGAGGTTCGTAGGTGCGCCGCCGCCGGGAGCGGTCCTCGGCGGCCTCGCGCAGCCGCGCCCAGTCCCGTTTGCCGTGCGCGTCCAGCGGCATGGAGTCCAGGACGACGAACTCGGCGGGGACGTAGGCGGCGGGCAGACGCTCGGTGAGGAAGGCGCGCACGCCGACGGGTGAGAACTCCTCGGCCACGGGGATGACGAAGGCGACCAGGCGCAGGTCGCCGGGCTCTCCTACCGCCGTCACCGCGACCTCGCCCACGTGCGGGTGCTGGTAGAAGGTGCGTTCGATCTCGGCGGGCTCGACCCGGTGGCCGGAGATCTTGACCTGGCTGTCGACGCGGCCGAGGTATTCGAGGGCTCCGTCGGCACCGGTACGCACCAGGTCCCCGGTGGCGTACATGCGGGTGCCGTTCGCGGCGAACGGGTCGGCGACGAAGCGTTGCGCCGTGAGTCCGGGCTGGTCCAGGTAGCCGCGTCCCACGGCGGCGCCGCCGACGTACAGCTCACCGGTGGAGGCGGGGGCGAGCCGATCGTCCAGGACGTACAGACGCGCTGACGCGGTCGAACGGCCGATGGGGACCCGGGTGCAGTCGTCGGGGAGCTCCTGGACACGCTGGGCGGTGCAGGCCACGGTGGCCTCGGTCGGGCCGTACAGGTTGAGCAGGTCCCCGGAGAAGCCTCCGGCCCGCAGCTCGCGGCAGGTGTCGGCGAGCAGCACGTCGCCGCCCGAGCACAGGACCCGCAGGGAGGCGAACGCCTCGCGGTCGTGGCGGGCGACCTGGTTGAGCGCGATGGCGGGAGCCAGCATCGCGGTGACGCGGTGCCGCCGGAGTTGCCGCCGCAGGTCGGCGCCGATGAGGTCGGCGAAGGCGGGCATCACGACCAGGTCCGCGGCGCCGGCCATGCTACGCAGCAGTTCGAAGGTGAAGGTGTCGAAGGACAGGTTCGACGCCTGCGCCATCCGGTCGCCGGGGCCGACCGTGGGGAGGGCGGTGTCCGTGGCGAAGGCGACCATGTGGCGGTGTTCCAGCACGACGCCTTTGGGCTGACCGGTGGATCCGGAGGTGAACAGGACGCAGGCCGCGCTCTGCGGGGCGACGTGTGCCGCCGGACCCGAAGCGGGCGGCAGGACGCGCCAGTCCAGCTCGGCCACCTCCACGGGCAGGCCGGCCGGCCGCCTGGTCGTGCCGGGATCGGTGAGCAGCAGGCGCAGGCGGCCGGCCTTCACCATCTGCTCGCGCCGCAACCTGGGATAGCTGACGTCGATCGGCACGTACGCCGCTCCCGCGCGCAGCACACCGAGCACCGTCACCACGGCGCCGACGCCACGCGGCAGGTGGACGCCGATCCGGTCCTCCTCCCGCACGCCGAGCCTGACCAGTTCGTGCGCGACGGCGTCCGCCCGCTCGGCCAGTTCCGCGTAGCTGAGGCTGGTCTCTTCGTCGCTGACGGCGGGCAGATCCGGATGGGTTCCGACGGTTCTGGCGAGAAGCTCGGGAATCGTCGCGGGTGCAGACACGGCGCTCATCCTCTTCGCATCAGTAGTCGAGATCTTCCTCGATGACCTTCCTGAGCCCGGTGGCACCTGCCAGGAAGTTCAGCGGATCCCCGGGAAGCAGGTGGACGCGTGTCTCGCCGTACTCCTGCCACTCGGCCAGGTCGTCCGGTCCCACGTCGAGGTCGTCCGCCCAGCCGATGGCGCTGATCGGCACGCCGATCGCCTTGGCCGGCGGCGCGTAGTCCAGGCACATCCGCACGTCCTGCCGCAGGACCCGCACCGACAACGACACCAGCTCGTCCGGGATGGCCCCGTCGCCGAGGTCTCCTGCGACGCGCCGGAGCTCCGCGGCGATGCGGTGGTCGGACATCCACGGGTGGTAGTAGCCGTAGAAACCCCGGCTCGGCGTCAGGGACGCCGACACGAACAGCCGCTCGGGCGCCCGGACGCCGATCTCCATGGCGCGGGTGGCGAACGCGTGCGCCAGCAGCGCGCCCATGCAGTGGCCGACGAGCGCGTACGGCCGCGCCAGGTAGGGCAGGAGCGCCTCGACGGCGTCCTTGGCGAACGTCTCGAAGTCGCGGTACGGATCTTCCTTGATCCGGTACTCCCGGCCGGGAAGCTGCACGGGATGGACCTCGGCCTCCCCGATCCGCCCGGGCCAGCGCCGCAGCGAGGACGCGCCAGAGCCGGCGTAGGGGAAGGCGAACAGCAGCGGCCCGTCTCCGGCCGACGGCTCCTGCAGCAGCCAGCGCGTGGATGGTCGGCGCACATGCCCTCCAGAAGTCTCGACTGCCGACTGACGCTAGCCGGGAGGGGTTAGCCGCCGGTTACGCGGAAGAGGCGTAACCGGCGGCTAACCACGCCGGGGCATAGTCGGGAGCACGTGCGAACCGGAGGTGTCCCAGGTGCTGCCCGTACTCGACCCGGACCAGGTGGAGTCCCTGGACCTGACCTCGCCGACGATCCATGCCGAGGGTGACCTGTCGGCGGTGTGGCGGCGCCTGCGGTCGGAGCACCCGCTCTACTGGCACCCGCCGAGGGGCGGCAACCCGGGCTTCTGGGTCGTCACCCGGCACGCGGACGCCGTCAGCGTCTTCCGCGACGGCCGGCGTTTCACCTCGACGTCGGGCAACGTGCTGGAGACCCTGCTCGTGGGCGGCGACTCCGCCACGGGCAAGATGCTCGCGGTGACCGACGGCCCCCGCCACACGGAAGTACGCCGCATCATCACCGGCGCGCTGACCCCGGCCGTGTTCGACCGGCTGGCGCGGCGGATCGAGGATCAGGTGCGGCGGCTCGTGGCGAACGCGCTGGAGCGCGAGGACTGCGACTTCGGCGACGACGTGGCCGCCCAGGTGCCGCTGGCCACGATCTGCGACACGCTCGCCGTGCCCGACTCCGACCGCGCCTACATCCACCGGCTCGGCTCCACCTCGGTCAGCTCGCACGGCCCCGCCCACACCTCGGCCGACGGCTGGAACTCCAAGAACGAGATCCTCGCCTACTTCATCGAGCTCGCGGAGGAGCGGCGTGGCGGCGACGCCGATGACCTGGTCAGCATCCTGGCCAACGCCCACGTCAAGGGGCGGCCGCTCGGCACCGACGAGATCGTCTTCAACTGCTACAGCCTCATCCTGGGCGGCGACGAGACGACCCGGCTGGCGATGACCGGCGCGGTCCTCGCGCTGGCCGAGAACCAGGATCAGTGGCGGGCGCTGCGCGCGGGTGAGGTTGGGCTGGACAGCGCGGTCGAGGAGGTGCTGCGCTGGACGACGCCGTCGCGGCATCTCGGCCGGCTGGCGGCGGAACCGGCGGACCTCGGTGGCGGCCGGGTCGAGGCGGGAGACATCGTCACGGTGTGGCTGGCTTCGGCCAACTTCGACGAGCGGGAGTTCGCCCGTTCCGAGCGGTTCCTCCTGGATCGCACGCCGAACCGGCACCTGACCTTCGCCTACGGGCCGCACTTCTGCCTGGGCGCGCGGCTGGGCCGCATCCAGCTCGCGGCGACCCTGGCCGCCCTTCGTGACCTGGTCGGCGAGATCGAGGTGACCGGCACCCCCCGGCGCGTCTATTCCAACTTCCTCGGCGGCACCTGCAACCTGCCGGTCAGGCTCACCTCGTCCGGTTAGAGGTCCGGCTAGGCGTCCAAGTAGGCGTCCAGGTAGGCGGCGAGGTCGCCCAGGACGGGGTGCTGGAAGACCGTCACCATCGGGATCGCCGGGACGCCTTTGCGGCGCAGGTGCGCGACCAGCCGGATGGCCAGCAGCGACTGGCCGCCGAGCTCGAAGAAGTTGTCGTCCACGCCGACGCGCTCGATCTCCAGCACATCGCGCCACGCGTCGGCGACGAGCCGCTCGGTCGGGCTCATCGGCGCCGCCTCAGCGGAGCTCTCCTGCCGCACCGGGGGCGGCAGCGCGCCGCGGTCCACCTTGCCGCTGCCGGTCAGCGGGAAACGATCAAGCCCGACGAGTACGGCAGGCAGCATGTACTCGGGCAGGTAAGCGGCGGCTGCGCGCCGTACCAGATCGGCGTCGAACGAGCCCGCGCGCTCGAGCCTGCAGTAGCCGATGAGACCCGCGCCGCCCGGCATGTCGTCGCGGACCATCGCGACCGCCTGGACCACGCCCGGGCAGCGGCTCAGCACCGCCTCCACCTCACCCAGCTCGATCCGGTACCCGCGCAGCTTCACCTGGTCGTCCACGCGGCCGACGAACTCCAGCCGCCCGTCGGGGCCGATCCGCGCCCGGTCGCCGGTCCGGTACATGCGCGTGCCGTCGCCGGCGATCACGTCGGCGACGAACCGCTGCGCGGTCAGCGCCGGAGCGCCGGCGTAGCCGCGGGACACGCCGTCGCCGGCCACGTAGATCTCACCGTCGACGCCGGGGCCGACCGGCCTCAGCTTCTCGTCGAGCAGGTGGATGCGGACCCCGGGCAGGGGCTCGCCCAGGTGCGGCCCGGACGTGTGGTCGATCGGCGCCCACGTGGCGTCGACCGTGCATTCGGTCGGGCCGTACAGGTTGACCGGCGTCAGGACCCCGGCGGCCAGCCGGCTCCACAACGCGGGCGCGACGGCCTCCCCGCCGACGAGCAGCCGCAGGGGCGGCCCCTCGGCGCGTTCGGTCAGGTGGTCGAGCAGCGACACCAGGTGGGACGGCGTGATGTCGAGCTCGTCCAGCCGCTCCTCGGCGATGAGCGCCGCCAGCGCCTGAGGGTCGCCGCGCACCTGGTCGTCCACGAGCACGACGGTGTCGCCCCGGCACAACCGTGACCACTGCTGTACGGAGGCGTCGAACGACGGGCTGGCGTTCCACCCGATCCTGGCCGGCCCCGGCCCGGCGACGTGCGCCAGCTTGTCCACGAGCGCGGCCAGCGACCCATGCGTGACCTCGACGCCTTTCGGCCGCCCGGTCGAGCCCGAGGTGTAGATGACGTAGGCCCGGTCTCCGGGCAGGATCGGGGCGCGGCCCGGGACCGCTCCGGCGGCGACGCGAGCACAGGTGTCCACCGTCAGGACCTGCCGGCCGAGGGCGGGCGAGACGCGGCGGCGGGTGACGGGATCGGACAGGACCAGCTCCGCGCCCGCCTGCCGGCACATGTAGCGCAGCCGGTCGATGGGCAGCGCCGGATCCAGCGGCAGGTAGGCGCCTCCGGCGCGCAACGTGCCGAGCAGGGCGGCCGCGAGGTCGATCCCGCGCGGCAGCAGCAGCCCGACCAGGGACTCGGCGCCGATGCCGCGCCTGATCAGCCCGGCCGCGATCGCGGCGCTGCGAGCGGCGAGCTCTCCGTAGGTCAGCACGCCGCCCCGGTGGACGATCGCCGGACGGTCCGGGCAGGCGGCGGCCGTCTGCTCGAATCGGCTGACCACCGTACGCGGGCCCGGGGCCGCCGGGTCGGTCGTGTCGGCAGGCGCGGGCAAGGTCATGCGGTTCTCCCGGGCGTCAGTAGCTGAACTTGGCCGGCGCCACGTCCAGCACGGCCACGCTTTCGGCGAATCGCCGCTCCAGGGCGGCCAGGCGCTCCGGGTCGCCGCCCCGGTCGCGCACCCCCATGAGTTCCTGGCTCGTCCGCAGGAGCCCCATGAGCTCCCGAACGCTCACGCCCTTGCCGTCCAGGTAGGGCAGCGACCAGAAGTCGAAGTCGTACAAGGGCAGCCACACCGACTCGGTGACGCGGTCGAGCATCTCGTCGGTGAGGTCGGCGGCCTGCGAGGAGGTCATGCTGAAGTGCGACCACTTGTAGCCCTCTCCCTCGATGCCCAGCAGTTCCTTCTGCTGGTAGATCGGCGAGCGGGGGTTGGCCCACCAGGCCTGGGCCCGCCACAGGTCGGGGGCGGTCTCGTTGAGGAAGTCGATGGTGTTGCCGACGGTCTTCTCGGTCTCGCCGGGGAATCCGACGATGATCGAGGCGAAGGTGGTCACGCCACGTTCCTTGAGCCTGGCGATGCCGGCGCGGTACTGGCTGTCCTGCGCGAGCTTGTGCATGTTGGCCAGCACGTCGCTGTCGCCGGACTCGATGCCCAGGAAGACGCCGGAGCAGCCGCTGGCGGCGGCCAGGTCGAACGACTCCTCGTCGCGGGCGTTGGAGCAGCGGAAGTAGGAGTACCACCGCAGGCCGAGATCCTCGTCGATCATCATCTGGCAGAGCTGCTTGAACCGCTTCGGCGGCACGTTGAACGTGTCGTCCACGAAGACCACGTTGCGGACGCCGAGCTCGGCCAGCGCGCGAAGCTCCTTGCGCACCGTCTCCACCGAGGCCGTGGTGAGCGCCCCGGCGCGGGTCGGGTAGTCGCAGAAGCTGCACTTGAACGCGCAACTGCGCGCGGTGCGGAGCTGCGCGGTCGGGCCGATGAGGTCCGGGCTGAAGCCGGCCCAGTCGATCGAGCATTCGTCCAGATCGTTGGCCTCCGGGCGGCGCCTGGTGCGCACCCAGGTGTCCTCGGGGCAGTGGATCAGGTTGTCCACGCCGGACAGGTCGCCGCCGGCGCGTACGGCCTGGCAGAGCTGGCCCAGGCTGTGCTCACCCTGCGATTCCTGGATGTAGGAGTCGGCGCCCATGGCGAAGAAGAAGTCCTGGACGGCGCCGTTCACGCCGGACTGGCACAGGTTGTCGATGAGCGGGCCGCCGACCACGATGTGGCTGGTCGGCGACATCTGGCGGATGTACTCGACGACCGGGCCGACCGGCAGGATGTTGACGTAGAAGGTGGTCGTGATGGCGACGACGGCGGGCCGTTCCGCCAGCAGCGCCGCCAGCCGGTCGCGCTCGCCGGTGAACAGCGAGACGGGCTCGGCGCGCAGGCCGCGCCTGCGCAGGTAGCTGGTCAGGTAGAGCGCCGCCAGGTTGAACACCTCACCGACGTGGTATCTGTCGGCCCGGCCGGTGCCGCGGTTCCTGAGCCGGCTGAACGCGTCCAGCCACGGCATCGCCGTACCGTCGACCACCAGGTGCTCGGCGCGCATGATCTGGTATTCCGGCGTGCCGGGACCGGCCCGCTCGCACATGACCCGGTAGTCGTCGAAGTCGCCCTCGTTGTATCCGATCACCACGCAGTCGAGCTCGCTCATGCCGTCTCCCGTACGGTGTGGCGCTGTTCACGGTCCAGCCACCACTCGATGAAGATGAAGGCGAGCGTCCATGGCAGCCAGGTGACGCTCGCCGAGACCGCCTGTTCCAGGGCGTGCTTGTCGCCGCCGAACGTCGTGTCGAGCTGGTTGGCGAGGATCATCCCGATCGGGAAGCCGAGGAGCCGGTTGAAGATGATCGAGATGGTGAGGGTGAAGCTGCGCAACATCCACCGGCGGTGTTCGGCGTAGCGGCCCCGGCGGGCGTTCACGAAGCCGAAGGTCGTGACGGTGAACCACAACGACGCCAGCACGATGTCGCTCAGCGCGCTGACCGGGCCGAACCCCCACAGCACCGAGATCACCACCGCGGCCGTCGCGGCAGGCCACACGCCGGCGACGACGTAGGCCCGGCCGACGACGCGGTGCACGCGGGGGTGCCTGCGGCGCAGCCACGGCCACACCTGGAAGACACAGCCGACCATGGCCACCGTGGCGCCGAGTATGTGCGTCATGAGCACGGGGAAGAACCACGGCTGTTCGTCCGGCGAGATCCTGCCCACCTTCGGGTTGAAGGCGAGGTAACGCGGAATGGACAGGCTCACGAATATCGTGACGGCGATCGCGAGCACGCCGAGGGCGATGCGGCCACCGAGCCGCCGCCGACGGGGCCGGGCTGCGCGGCTGGGATGACCGTCCCGCTCCTGACCGTCGGTCTGTGCCGCGCTGACGGGCGATTGCGGTACGGATGGCATACGCACAGGATGAACTGCGGCCCCGTTTCCCAGGCATCCCTTCTTCATGTGACATCACCGGCCGCCGCACCCGCGGGTAGCTTCGAGTCCCCGGAGAGACGGGGAGAAGACGTGGAAGAACGCATCTCTGTCCGCACGTTCGGCACGTTCGAGCTGGCGTTCGACGGCCGCCCGGTGGGACGGTGGAAGGCGGGCAAGGCCCGCAACCTGCTGCAGTTCCTCCTCCTGCGGCAGGGGCGGATCGTCTCGCGCGATGCGCTGTACGACGCGTTGTGGCCGGACGGTCCATGGCCCAAGGGCTCCAGCTCGCTCAAGGTCGCCGCGCACATGCTCAGGAAGGTCCTGGACGGGCAGCCGGAGGGCGGCCCGGGGCTGCGCCTGCTCACCCGCGAGTCCGGCTACCTCCTGGAGGCGGCCGGCGTGCCGCTCGACTTCGAGCTCTTCATCCGCCTGGCCGACGAGGCGCACGCGGCGCAACGGCGCGGCGGCCGGGCGGAGGCGGCGGCGCTCTACCTGCGCGCCGACGGGTTGTACGCGGGCGACTTCCTGCCGGACGAACCGTATGAGTGGGCGGTGGCGCAGCGGGTGTGGCTGCGCAGCAGGCTGCTGTGCGGACTGACCTACCTGGCGGAGACGAACATCCTGCGCGGCGACCACGTCGGCGTCATCAGGTGGTGCCAGCGGATGCTGGAGGTGGAGCCGTTCCACGAGGAGGCGTTCCGGGCGCTGATGCTGGTCCACGGCCATCTCGGGCAGCTTGAGCAGGTGCAGCGCTGGTACCGGCTGTGCGACGTACGGCTGCGCCGGCACCTGCAGACGGCTCCGGACCTGGCCACCCGGCGGCTCTACGCCCGTGCGGCGCACGGCGCGTTCACCGGGCGGGCCATCGATCCCCGGCTGTGGCAGCACGAGCTGCAGCCGGACGGCCACACCTCGCTGCTGCGCTCGACCGCCTAGGCCGCCACCTCGACCGGCAGATGTTTGATGCCGAGCATGAAGTTCGAGGCCAGCCGTTCGATCTTCCCGCTCGGCGTGAAGCGCAGGCGGCGCCGTACCAGTTCCTCCACCAGCAGCGTGATCTCCATCCAGGCCGCCGACATGCCCACGCAGCGGTGGTTGGCGACGCCGAAGGCCAGGTGGTGGTTGGGGGCGCGGCCGAGGTCGAGCCGGTCGGCGTGGGGGAAGGCGCTCTCGTCGCGATTGGCGGAGGAGTTCCACAACGTCAGCGTCTGCCCGGCGGATATCCGGATCCCGCGCAGGGTCACGTCCTTCGTGGCGGTCCTGCGCACGTAGGCGTTGGTCGAGGTCCACCGGAAGAACTCGTCCACCGCCGTACGGACCAGGCTCGGGTCGTCGTGCAGGCGGCGTTCCTCCTCCGGGTGGCCGATCAGCGTCTCGACGATCGCCGAGGCGGTGAACGGGGTGGTCTCGTTGCCGCCGACGGCCACGTTGAGCGCGTTGTAGAGGATCTGGCTCTCGGTCAGGCCGCGCCCGTTCGTCTCGGCGGCGAGCAGGATGCTGACCAGGTCCTCGCCGGGCTCGGCCCGGCGCCGGTCGAGCAGCTCGGTGAGGAAGTCGAAGATCTCCACCTGGGCGCCGACCAGGGTCAGGGCCTCGCCGCTGTCCCTGACGTACTCCTCGTCGCGGAAGCCGATCATCGTGCGGGTGAGGTGGAGAAGGTGGAGCGCGTCGGCGCGGCCGATCCCGAACATCGCGGCGAGGAGACCGGCGGGCAGCGTGGGGGCGACGTCGGTGGCGAAGTCGCCGCCGCCGTCGGCGGTGAGGCGGTCGAGCGCGTCGGTGAGGTACGCGCGCACGTGCTCGGCGGCCGCGTGCATCATCCGCTTGTCGAACGCCTTGTGCACGTGGTGGCGCAGCAGCCGGTGCTCGGGCGGGTCGGAGCAGATGAGCATCTGCCCGGTCGCGGTGTCGGTCGCGCTGCGGAACGAGCCGCCGAGCACGGTGCCGTCCTTGGAGGAGAACGCCGCCGGGTCCCGGTAGACCGCGCTCACGTCCGCGTACGTGGTCAGGGCCCAGTAGCCGCCGTCGGCGGTGGCGTTCCAGTAGACCGGCGCGTGCTCGCGCAGCCACGCCCAGGCGGCGTACGGATCGCCGGACACGAACAGGTCGAGATCGTCGAGGTCGATGAGCGCTGTCGCCATGGCGGCGAGGGTAGGCGGCGGCGGTTGGCCGCCGGTTACGCGCGCCGGAAAGCGACGGGTGTGTCCCCTGAAGTGGGGAGGTGATGGCGGCTGCCGGATCCACGAGCATGGGCGCGTGCGACGGCCATCGACGGCGGACGGAGCGATCGCTCATGCGTAGGTTCACCACACTCTGGGTGGGTTATCTGGTCTCGGTGCTCGGCTCCTCGCTCACCAGCCTCGCGCTCGGCGTGTGGGTGTTCCAGCGGACGGGCTCGGCCACCCAGTACGGGCTGATCATCGTCATGAGCTTCCTGCCGGGCATCCTGGCGACGCCGGTCGCCGGGGCGCTCGTGGACCGCTGGAGCCGGCGCGGCATCCTGGGAGTGAGCAACGCGCTGTCCGCGGTCACGATCTTCGCGCTGGCGGCGTTGTTCCTGAGCGGGACGCTCCAGCCGTGGCACATCTTCATCGTCGTCGGCATCCAGTCGCTCCTGCGCGCGCTGACGGCGCCGACCATGAACTCCATCGTCATCCTGCTCGTGCCGAAGGAGCAGGTCGGCCGCGCGAACGGGATGGTGCTCCTGGCCCAGGCCCTCGGCGGCACCCTGGGCTTCGCCGCGGGCGGCGTGCTGCTGATGGGCGTCGGGCTCGGCGGCGTCCTCCTGATCGACTGCGCCTCCTTCGTCGTCAACATGCTGGCCGTGCTGCTCGTCTCCATCCCGCACCGGCGCAGGTCCGAAGGCGGTTCGACGGGCGGGGACGGCCTCGGCGCCGAGATCCGGCAGGGCTGGCGCTACCTGTCGGCCCGCCGCGGCCTGCTGGCGCTCGTCGTCCTGTACGGCACGGTCGGCGTCGCGGTCGCCCCCGCCGACGTGCTGATCACGCCGGTGGTCCTCTCCTACTCCTCTGCCGAAGCGCTCGGCGTGGTGCTGGCGGCCGCGGGAGTCGGCGCCGTGGTGGGCAGTCTGGTGCTGGCCGCCTGGGGCGGGCCGCGCCGCCGCATCCACGCGCTGGCCGGCCTCACGCTGCCGATCGGCGCGTTCATGTGCCTGGGAGTGGTACGGCCCAGCGTCGTCCTGATCATGATCGCGGCCTTCGGCTACTCGCTGTTCTCCACGATCGTCGACGGCACGGCCAGAGGCATCCTCCAGGTCGAGGTCGAGCCGGACATCCAGGGCCGGGTGTTCGCCCTGTTCAACATGGTCGCCAACACGGTCCAGTGTGTGGCCTTCGCGCTCGCCGGTCCGCTGGCCGACCAGGTCTTCGAGCCGCTTCTGCGGAACGGCGGGCCGCTCACCGGCTCGGTGGGGACGTTCTTCGGGGTGGGACCGGGCCGGGGGACCGCCCTGCTCATCCTGTTCTGCGGCCTGGCCGTGATCGTGACGGCGCTGGTCGCCTACCGGCAGCCCGACCTGCGTGCCCTGCCCGACCGGCCCACCGGCGGCGCGAAGAAGGCGGCGGCGAAAGACGAGCCCGATCCACCAGCAATGGCTCTTGCGCGGGAACGCGCGGATGGAGAGACCTCATGACCGACCTGCAAAGCCGGATCGCAGCTCTCTCACCGGAGCAGAGGGCGAAGTTGGAGTCACGGGTCGCGGACCTGCTGGCGACCCGCGAGCCCGCCCGCGAGGAGCGGATCCGGCCACGCGATCGTTCCCTCCCCACCCCGCTGGGCATCGCGCAGCAGCGGGAATGGGCCATCGAGCGGCTCCGGTCGGCCAACAACATCAACAGCGCCTTCCGCATCGAGGGCAGGCTCGACCTCGGCCTGCTCGGCAGCGTGCTGACGGAGGTCGTCGAGCGCCACGAGGTGCTGCGCTCCACGGTGGAGCTCCAGGAGGACGGCACGCCTGTGCAGGTCGTCCATCCCACCGGTCCCGTGCCCACTCCCGTGCTGGACCTGACGCACGTCGCGCCCCAGGACCAGCGCGCGGCGGTGCGGCGGCACTGCAAGGCCGAGATCATGCGTCCCTTCGACCCCCGCGACCCGCACCGGTTGCGGGTCACGCTGCTGCGCCTGGCCGAGGACCTGCACGTCGTGCTGTTCACCACCGACCACGCCGCCTCGGACGCGTGGTCGTTGTCGATCATCGTGCGCGAGCTCGTCACCCTGTACGGCTTGAAGAAGAACGGCGGCGGCACGCTGCCCGCCCCCGGCATCCAGTTCGGCGACTTCGCCGCCTGGCAACGCCGGCAGTTCGACGACCAGAGGGTGGCCGCCGAGCTGGAGCACTGGCGGCGGACGCTCGACGGCATCGAGACGCCGCCCGAGCTGCCCGCCGACCGGCCGTATCCGGCGCGGCCGTCGTTCGCCGGCGACGTCCACATCGTGAACCTGCCGGCGGAGCTCACCGCCGCGCTCGGCGCCTTCAGTGAACGCGAGAACGCCCCGCTGGTCTCCATCCTGCTGGCAGGGTGCTCCATCCTCCTCCACCACTACCTCGAACAGGACGACCTGGTCGTCGGCTCACTGGTGTCCGGCCGCAACCGGCTGGAGACCGAGCAGGTCATCGGCTGCTTCGCCAACCCGCTCCCGCTGCGCGTGCGGCTGACCGGCGAGCTCACGCTGCGCGAGGTCGTCCGGAGGGCACGCGAGTCCATGGCCGTCGCCATGGACCACCAGGACGTGCCTTTCGAGCGCGTGATCGAGCTGCTGGACCTGGGCCGGGAGGCGTCGCAGACCTCGCTGAGCCGGTTGTGGATCAACGTCCTCACCGTGCCCGGCGAGACCCTGGAGGTTCCCGACCTGCGGATCAAGCCGGAGCCGATCGACCTCGGGCTGGTGTCGGTCGACCTCACCCTGTCGGCCATCCCGAGTCCCGAGTCGCTGCAGCTCCAGTGGCACTACATGACCGAGCTGTTCGACAGGGAGACCATCGTCCTGCTGGCAGGGCAGTTCGAGGAGATCCTGCGGCAGCTCGTCGCCGTGCCCGACGCGGCGGTGCGGCAGCTGACGCTGATCGCCGCCCCGGTGGCACCCGTCCGGCCGCAGACCTCGGACGCCGGCTTCGTCGAGTTGTTCCAGCGCCGGGTCACGCTCGCGCCGAACGCGCCCGCCGTCGTCTGCGACGGGGTCGCGACCAGCTACGGCGACCTCAACCGGGCCGCCAACCGGCTGGCGCGGGAGCTGCGGGCCAGGGGTGTGGGCCGGGAGACTCCCGTCGCCATCCTGGTGGAGCGTTCCCCCGAGCTGGCCGTGGCGATCCTCGGCGTGCTCAAGGCCGGCGGCGTCTATGTCCCCCTCGACCCGTCGTATCCGCCCGAGCGCATCTCCTTCATGCTCGCCGACGCGGGTGCGAAGGTCCTGATCACGCAGGTACGGCTCGCGCCGCTCGTGACCGACCCGCCCGCCGCAACCGTCCTCCTCGACGGCCCCGCGACCGGCGAACACGCCGACCACGACCTGGACGACCCGCCGGACCTCGCCTCGCTGGCCTACGTCGTCTACACCTCGGGCTCGACCGGGCGGCCCAAGGGCGCCATGATCGACCACGGCTCGCTGGTGACGTTCGCCCGCGACATCATGGAGCGCCTCGGGCTCGGCGCCGGCGACAGGTTCCTGCAGTTCGCCTCGCCGAGCTTCGACGTGCTGGTGGAGGAACTGTTCCCGATCTGGCTGGCCGGCGGCGCGGTGGTCATCCCGACCCAGCACCTGATCAGCGGCGAGGCCGACCTGGTGGATCTCGTCGAACGCGAGCGGCTCACCGTGATGGAGCTGCCGACTGCGTACTGGCACGAGTGGGTACGCGAACTCGACCGGCTGGGCCGGATGCTCCCGAGCTGCCTGCGCCTGGTGATCATCGGCGGGGAGCGGGTCCTGCCCGAACGGCTGGCCATGTGGCCGCGGCTCGGCGTGCCGCTGATGCACGTCTACGGGCTGACGGAGACCACGGTCAGCTCGACCTTCTTCCGCCTCGACCCGGGCGAGAGCTTCGCCTGGCCGAACCTGCCGATCGGCACCCCGATCCCCTCGGCCGACCTGCGCATCCTCAACAGCAGACTCGCGCCGGTGCCGACGGGCGGCGTCGGCGAGCTGTACATCGGCGGGGTCAGCCTGGCCCGCGGTTACCTCGGCCGCCCCGGCCTGACCGCGCAGCGTTTCGTCGCCGACCCCGCGCACCCCGGCGAGCGCCTCTACCGCACCGGCGACCTGGTCCGACAGCGCCCCGACGGGAACCTCGAGTTCGTCTCCCGCGTCGACACGCAGATCAAGATCCGCGGCTTCCGGGTGGAGCCCGCGGAGATCGAGTCGGTGCTCAGCGGGCATCCGCAGGTCGGCGAGTCCGTCGTGGCCCTCTACGAGCCCGTGCCCGGCGACCGCCGCCTGATCGCCTACTTCGTCCCGGCACGCGCGGAAGCCGCGCCGACCCTCACCGAGCTGCGCCGCTACCTCGAACGCGGACTGCCCGCCTACATGGTGCCCTCGACGCTCGTGGAGCTCGACGCGCTTCCCCTCAGCGCCAACGGCAAGCTCGACCGCAAGCGCCTGCCCGCGCCGGACGGCGGCAGGCCCGAACTGATCGAGGACTACGTCGCGCCGAGCACGCCGCTGCAGCGGAGGCTGGCCGACATCGTGGCCACGGTCGTCGGCGTGGACAAGGTCGGCATCTACGACAACTTCTTCGAGCTCGGCGGCGACTCCATCCAGGCCATCCAGGTCGTGGCCAGAGCCCAGGAGGACGGGATCGGGCTGTCGCCACTCGACTTCTTCGAGCAGCCGACGATCGCGCTGCTGGCACAGGCGGCCACGGACGCCAGCCCGGACCGGATCGTCCGGCCACGGCCGCCGGACGCCGAGCCGGTGCTCTCCTTCGACCAGGAACGCCTGTGGCTGGAACACCAGCTTCGGCCCAAGACCGCCTACCACGTCGGCGGCCGCTACCGCCTCGCCGGCCCGCTCCAGGTGGACGTGCTGGAGGCCAGCATCCGCGCGATCGTGGCGCGTCACGAGGTGCTGCGCACCACGTTCCCCGTCGTGGACGGCCGGCCGGTGCCCGTGGTCGGCGAGGTGGGCGACTGGCGGCTCGACGTGGTGGACCTCTCCGCCGCCGAGGACGGCTTCGAGATCGGCAAGTGCATGCTGGACGAGCAGTTCAGCGCCGCCTTCGACCTGGCCGAGGGCCCGCTGTTCAAGTGCACGCTGGTCCGGCTGAGCGACACCGAGCACCTGCTCAACATCACCTCGCACCACGTCGTCTCGGACAACTGGTCGATCGGCCTGTTCGGGCGGGAGCTGCTGGCGCTGTACGAGTCGGGCGGGGACCTGGCGCGGGCGGGCCTGCCCGACCTCCCCGTCCAGTACCGCGACTTCGCCGTCTGGCAGCGCGAACGCCTGACCGGGGACGCGCTCGCGGAAAAGGTCGAGTACTGGCGCGGCCACCTGGCCGGAGCGCCACCCGCGATCACCATGCCGAACGCGCCGCTGAACCTCGGAGCCGGGGGCGGGCGCAGCATGCTGAAGATGACCGACGAGCAGACGGTCGCGCTGCACGAGCTGTGCCGCCGCCTCGGCGTCACTCCGTTCATGCTGGTGCTGGCGTGCCTGGCGACGGTGCTGCGGCGCTGGTCCGGCCAGTCCGACATCGTGATCGGGACCTCCGTGAGCGGGCGGACCGACGTCGCGCTGGAGAACCTGATCGGCTGCTTCATCAACACCATGCCGCTCCACCTCGACCTGTCGGGCGACCCGGACTTCACCGAGCTGCTGCGGCGGGCCCGCCAGGTGTCGGTGGACGGCTACACGCACTCGGACACGCCGTTCGACGTGCTGGTGAAGGAACTGCAGGTGCCCCGAGACCCGCGCAGGACGCCGATCTTCCAGGTGGTCCTGAACGTGTTCGACCTGCCGCCGATCCGGCGCATCGGCGACGTCGGCCTCGAGGTGATGCCGCTGCCGGAGCTGTTGAGCAGCTTCGACCTCGTCTTCACCGCGCTGGAGGCGTTCGGGGCCTTCCAGCTCCGGCTGGAGTACGACGCCGAACGGTACCAGGCGCCGATGATGGACGCGCTGCTGGAGCACCTGCGCACGATGCTCAACGCGGTGGTACGCGATTCGGGCAAGGGGATCCTCGACTATCCGCTGGAGGAGGCGGCCGAGGTCACGCCTGGCGAGCGGGTGCTTCCCGCGCCGCACCTGGCGGTGGTGCGGCAGGGCCGTACCTCTGAGCGGGTCGCGGTGGCGGACCGGGACGGCGAGTGGAGCTACGGATGGCTCGCCGCGGCGGCCGAGCACTTCGCGCGGGCGCTTCCCGACGCGGAGAGGATCAGCATCGTCAGGCGGCCCACGGCGGCGTTCGTGGCGGCGGTCCTCGGATGCGTGCGGGCGGGAGCGGCGTTCGGCATGGACGCGGCCGGCGCGCAGGGACCGGCGGTGCTCGACGTGGGTGAAGGCCCGCTCGACCTCGGCGATCTCGGCGGCGCTGCCGAGGGTCTTGACGACCTCGCGGCGGCGGACCGGCGGGACTGGGCGGCCGAGCGGTTCGGGCTCCGCGGTGACGACCGGTTCGCGGCGGTGTCGAGCAACCCCGCCCATCTGGTGTCGGCGATGACGAGCGCGTTCCACGCCGGAGCGACGCTGGTCGTGCCGGACCGCTCGTTCACCGGGGATCTCGACGGCCTCATGGCATGGCTGAAGGAGAACTCGGTCAGCGTCGCCTACGTCGACGCGCCGCTCCTGCGCACCATCGCCGCGGGCGGGAACATGACGGAGCTGCCGGGGTTGCGGTGCGTGTTCGTGGACAACTCGGGCGATCTCATCTCCCACGACCTGGACGCGCTGCGGGGGCTGTCGCCGGACTGTCAGTACGTGGCGGTCTACCGGATGGGCCTCGACGGGCGGCCGCTGGCCGCGTACGCGGTGCCCTACGACTGGCAGCTCGACGCGGCGCCGCTGCGGGTGCCGCTCGGCGCGCCGCTCGACGACCTGCCCGCGCGGTTGCTGCACCCGTCGGGACAGCCGGCCGCGACCGGCGAGGTCGCCGAGATCTGCTTCGGCGACTACCACACCAGCGACCTGGGCCGCCGCTGGGCGGACGGGACGCTGGAGTTCGTCGGCAAGCTCCGCTGAGGAAGGGACCGGAAACATCGTGGTGAACCACACCGACCCGCAGGTGGACACCGTCGAGACCCTGGCAGCCCTGCGCCGCGTTCCAGACGTGCGCGGCGCGGTGGTGACCGGATACGTCGGCGTGGACGGCCGGACGATGCTGCTCGGCTACGTCACCGGCCCGGACCCGGCGGTCGGCACGATCCGGATCCGGCAGCACCTCAGCAGCAGGCTGCCCGGCTATTTGATCCCGGACCACCTGTTCGTGCTGGACGCGCTGCCGCTGACGCCGGAGGGCGACTACGACCTGAGCGCGCTGCCGACGCCGGAGGCGGACCTCGGCCCGGCCGGCGCGCACGTGGCGCCGCGCACGCCGGTGGAGCGGCGCCTGGCGGAGATCTTCCAGGAGCTCCTCGGCGTCAGCGACGTCGGCGTCCACGACGACTTCTTCGCGCTCGGCGGCTCCTCCATCGTGGCGACCCGGCTGGCCGCCCAGGTCCGCGAGGTGTTCGCGGTGGAGGTGTCGCTGGTGGACGTGCTCGCGGCCTCGACCGTCGACGAGCTGGCGCGGCTCGTGGACGAGGCATGACGAGCTCTCCGGGCAGGTGCGCATGATCCCCGATGAGACCCGGCCGGCTGCCCGTCCCGATCTGCCGGAACCCGGCGGCCCCGTCCCGCGCCGTCGCCGCCGGCTGTGGAGGGTGGTGCGGTGGACGGGCGCCGTGGTCGTGGTGCTCGCGCTGGTGGCGTCCGGGCTGGCGGTGTGGTCGGTGCGGCGCGGCTTCCCCCAGTACGACGGGACGTTGTCCTTGCCCGGCCTGACCGCGCCGGTGAAGGTCTTCCGGGACTCGTACGGCGTCGCCCAGATCTATGCGGATTCGGCCACGGACCTGCTCCAGGCCCAAGGCTACGTCACCGCCCAGGACCGCTTCTGGGAGATGGACTACCGGCGGCACCTGACCTCGGGCCGCCTGGCGGAGTTGCTGGGCCCTCCGCTCGTGCGCACCGACGCCTTCCTGCGCACGCTCGGCTGGCGGCGGACCGCGGAGCGGGAATGGCAGCGGATCTCACCCGAGGCGAGAAGCTACCTGCGCGCCTACGCCGACGGCGTCAACGCCTGGATCGCCGCGAACGGCGCCGCCGCGGCCTCCGGAGCGAAGAGCCTGGAGTACACCGTCCTCGGCCTGCAGAACCCCGGCTACACGGTGGAGCCGTGGGACCCGGTGGACTCCCTGGCCTGGCTGAAGGCGCTGGCGTGGGAGCTGCTGGGCAACATGGACGCCGAGATCGACCGCTCGCTGCTGCTGGCCCAGGGCCTGAGCTGGCGCCAGATCGAGCAGCTCTACCCGCCCTACCCGTACGCGAGGAACCGCCCCATCGTGGACACGCCGGGCACCCCGTCCCGGCCGGTTCCCGCTCGCGTGTGGCGGGAGGCGGCCCCCGCGCTCGACGCGCTGCGCTCACTCCCGCTCCGCGCGGGTGGGGATACGGCGGGCATCGGCTCGAACTCCTGGGTGGTGAGCGGCGCGCTGACGGCGTCGGGCAAGCCGCTGCTGGCCAACGACCCGCATCTGGCGGCGTCGTTGCCGGGGACGTGGTACCAGATCGGGCTCCGGTGCTCCTGCGCGTACAACGTGCAGGGCTTCACGATGCCCGGCCTGCCCGGCGTGGTCACGGGACGCAACGAGCGGATCGCCTGGGGGCTGACCAACCTGCCCGCCGACGTGTCCGACCTGTACCTGGAGAAGGTCGAAGGTGAGCGGTACTTCGACGGCAAGGCGTGGCGCGCGCTCGACTCGCGGCAGGAGGTCATCAAGGTGGCGGGCGGCGAGCCGGTGACGATCACCGTGCGCGCCACGCGGCACGGTCCCCTGCTGTCGGACCGGCGGGCGGACATGCTCGGGGTGGCGGCCCGGCCTCCCCTGGACCCGTCGGGCGGACCGCTGCCGAGCCTGAGGCCGGGGCCGCTGCCCAGCCTGGACACCGGCGAGCCCGGGGTGCCCGCGCCGGCGGCGGCGGAGCCGTACGCGGTGGCGCTGCGCTGGACGGCGTCCGAGCCCGGCCGGACGATGGACGCGCTCTTCGGCATCAACAAGGCGGCGAACTGGACGGAGTTCCGGGCGGCGGCGGCGCTCTTCGACGAGCCCGCGCAGAACCTGGTCTACGCCGACGTGGACGGCCACATCGGCTACCAGGCGCCGGGACGCATCCCGGTCCGCGGCAAGGGTGACGGATCCTGGCCGGTCCCGGGCTGGGACCCCGCTTACGACTGGACGGGCTTCATCCCGTTCGCCGAGTTGCCGACGCTGTCCGACCCGCCCGGCGGTGTCATCGTGACCGCCAACCAGGCGGTGGCCGGGCCGTCCTACCGGCACGTCATCACCACCGACTGGACGTACGGCTACCGCGGCCGCCGCATCCTCGACCTGATCGCCGAACGCACGGCGCGCGGGAAGATCGGCGTGGCGGACATGCGGCGGATGCAGTCCGACAACCTCAACGGCGGCGCCGCCGCCGTGGTGCCCGCGCTGCTGGCCGTTCCCCTGAACGACGGAGCCGTCGCCAAGGCGCGGAACCTGCTGAAGGGCTGGGACTTCCAGCAGAGCGCCGACTCGGCCGCGGCGGCCTACTACAACGCGACCTGGCGGAGCCTGCTCGCGCGGACCTTCGACGAACTGCCGCAGGACCGCAAGGCCGGCAACGGCGACCGCTGGTGGGAGGTCGTGGCCACGCTGCTGAAGTCGCCCGGGTCACCGTGGTGGGACGACCGGCGTACCGGCAAGAGGGAGTCGATGGCCGACATCCTCGCCGCCGCCATGGACGAGGCCACCGCCGAGCTCACCGCGCGGCTCGGCCCCGACCCGGCCGCCTGGCGCTGGGGCGACCTGCACACGCTGACGTTGCGGGGCTACGGGCCGGGCCAGTCCGGCATCGCGCCGGTGGAGTGGCTGTTCAACCGCGGCCCGGTGCCGATCGCGGGCGGCGGCGACGCGGTCAACTCCACGAGCTGGTCGGCCGCGGGCGGGTACGACGACGTCGTCTTCGTGCCCACGATGCGAATGATCGTCGACCTGTCCGATCCGGATGGGTCGCGATGGGTCCTGCTGGCCGGCACCTCCGGGCACGCCTTCCATCCCCACTTCGACGACCAGCTGGAGCTCTGGCGTACGGGACAGGACACCCCCATGCGCTGGAGGAGGAAGAGCATCGAGGCGGCGGCAGAGCACGTCCTCACCTTCGCACCGACCGGTAAAGGATGACCGTTCATGAAGCTCGCGATCGCGAAACTCGAAGAGTGGATGCGCCTCTACTACCACAACGTCGACCACGACATCGGCAGCAGCGGCGTGCGTGACCTGACCATCGACGAGCTGAGGACGATCTGCGGGTTCGACCTGTCCGAGCTCGGCTCGATGATCTTTCATGACAGCGAGTGCTTCGGCGGCGGCGCGTTGCGGGCGGCGCTGGCCGACCGGTGGACGGGCGGCGACGTGGACGGCGTGATGGTCACCCACGGCTCCAGCGAGGCGATCTACATCGTCATGCACACGCTGCTGGACCCGGGGGACGAGGTGATCGTGGTCGATCCCGCCTACCAGCAGTTGTACGACATCGCCGCCGGGATGGGCTGCCGGATCACCCCGTGGCCGCTGCGTGCGCAGGAGGGCTTCTCCGCCGACCTGCCGCTGCTGCGGAAGCTGGCTTCCACCGGGCCGAAGATGATCGTGGTCAACTTCCCGCACAACCCGACCGGCGTCTCCATCACGCGCGAGCAACAGCAGGAGCTGATCGACATCGCCGCCGAGGCCGGGGCCTGGCTGGTGTGGGACCACGCCTTCGGCGAGCTGACGTACACGGCCGACCCGCTCCCGCTGCCCTTCGGCCGGTACGACAGGTGCATCACGTTCGGCACGTTCTCCAAGAGCTACGGGCTGGCCGGGCTCCGGGTCGGCTGGTGCCTCGCACCCCCCGAGCTGCTGTCCCGGATGGCGGTGCTGCGCGACTACATCGCGTTGTACGTCTCGCCGGTCCTGGAGTTCTTCGCCGAGAAGGCGGTCAGGAACGCCGACCGGATCGTCGCGATGCAGCGCGAGCACGCGCACGGCAACCTGCGGTTGCTGCGCGACTGGGCGGCGGAGCTCCCGGACCTGGTGCGGGTTAACCCGCCCGACGGCGGCGTGACCGCGTTCGTGGAGTTCCCCGGCCACCCCGACGCCACCGCCGTGTGCCGCCGGCTCGCCGAGCGGGACAGGGTGCTGCTGGTGCCCGGCGAGTGTTTCGGCGATGCCTTCACCGGCTACGCGCGGCTGGGCTTCGGCGGCACCACCGCGGAGCTGACGGCCGGGCTGTCGAGCGTACGGCGGGCGCTGCTCGAAGGCATGCCGGTCCCGGAGGCGCGGTGAGCGGCCCCAGGCTCCTGGCGGTCAGCGACCTCCACGTCGGCCACAGGGACAACCGCAGGCTGCTCCTCGACCTGGAGCCCGGGTCCCCGGGCGACTGGCTGATCGTGGCCGGGGACGTCGCGGAGCGGCCCGGCGAGATCGAGTGGGCGCTTCGGCTGCTCACCGAGAGGTTCGCCAAGGTGATCTGGACGCCGGGCAACCACGAGCTGTGGACGCTGCCCGGCGACGTGTTCGGCCCGCGTGGCGAGGACCGTTACCGGAGCCTGGTCGAGATGTGCCGCCGGCTGGGCGTCGTCACCCCCGAGGATCCCTACCCGATCTGGACGGGGCCCGGCGGGCCGGTGACGGTGGTGCCCATGTTCCTGCTGTACGACTACAGCTTCCTGCCCGAGGGGACGACGACCAAGGAGGAGGCGCTCGCGCGGGCGTACGAGTCCGGTGTCGTCTGCACGGACGAGATGCTGCTTCACCCCGACCCGTACGTGAGCCGCGAAGCCTGGTGCGAGGCGCGCGTCAAGGAGATGGAGGAGCGCCTGGCCGAGCTCGGACCCGGGGTCCGCACGGTGCTGGTGAACCACTTCCCGCTGGTGCGCGATCCCACGCGGGTCCTGCGTCACCAGCTGTTCGCGCAGTGGTGCGGCACGCGGCGCACCGCGGACTGGCACCTGCGCTTCAACGCCGCCGCGGTCGTCTACGGCCACCTGCACATCCGCAGGACCACCTGGCACGACGGCGTGCCGCACATCGAGGTCTCCGTGGGCTATCCGCGGGAGTGGTCCAGGCGCGGCGGGGTCAACGGCACCGGGCCGCGCCAGGTGCTGCCCCTTCCCGTCGAGCCGTCGTGATCGAGCGGCTGCTCCCGCCCGTCGTGGCGGCGGCCGAGGCGTACGGCGACGCGCCGGGGGTGCCGTTGCACCCGGAGGAGGCGGTCTGCGTGACGCGGGCGCTGCGCGGCCGCCGCCAGGAGTTCGCGACCGGGCGCCGGCTGGCCCGGTCCGGCCTCGTCCGGCTCGGGTTGCCGCCGGTAGGCATCCCCAAGGGTGAGCGTGGCGCGCCGCGCTGGCCGGAGGGGGTGGTGGGCAGCATCACGCACTGCGCCGGCTACCGGGCCGCCGCGGTGGCGCGAACGGACGACCTGCTCGCGCTCGGCATCGACGCCGAGCCGCATGGGCCGCTGCCTTCCGAGGTGCTGAAGCTCGTGGCCACGCCGGCGGAGGGCGCCAGGCTCGAAAGGCTGGCCGGCGGCAACCCGCGGATCGCCTGGGACCGGGTGCTGTTCAGCGCGAAGGAGTCGGTGTACAAGGCGTGGTATCCGCTGGCCGGGTCGTTCCTCGACTTCGACGCCGTGGAGGTGGTGATCGAGGAGGCCACGGCGTCCTTCGCGGCTCGCCTGCTGGTGCCGGGGCCTTTCGTGGCCGGTGAGCGGCTGCGGGAGCTCACGGGGCGCTTCGCCGTGCAGGGTGGGCTGGTGGTCACCACGGTCACCATTGACGCGGCCTGACGGGGAGTTCCCCGTCAGGCCGCGTGGGGTGCTCACTTCCGGAGTGCCGAGCTGTCGTGGGCCACCGCGAGGTTCTTCACGTGGCCGTTCTCGGCTCATCCGTTCTCGCTACCGACCAGACGGCCCAGCAGGGCCGCGCGGGTGAGCTCGGCCTTGTTGCCCACGCCGAGCTTGGTCCTGATCCGTTTGACGTAGGTGTCGACCGTGTGGGGGCTGATGCCGAGCCGCGTGGCGATCTGCCCGTGCGTCAGGCCCCTGGAGATCTGGCGGAGCACCTGTTCCTCCCGCTCGGAGAGGTGATAGCCGGGCGCCTCCTGGCGTTCGAGCATGGGCTGTACCTCACACTCGACGGGAACGAAGCGGGAGCCGGACGCCACGGCCCGCACCGCCGAGACCACGCGCTCGGCCGTCGCCCGCTTGCCGATGACGCCCGACGCTCCCGCGTGCAGGTAGCTGTCGGTGTCGTCCCCGTCGTTCAGAACCAGCACTTCGGTGCGCTTGGCGACTTCCCTGATGTAGGCGAGATTGTCGGACAGCGGCAGCGCGTCCACGTCGATTAACGCGGCGTCCGCTATCCAGGAGGGTTCTTCGTCGGGAGAGGATCTCTCCGCGACCACCTGAATACCGGCACTTGTCAGAGCCTGGACGAGCCCAGCGAGGAAGATTGGCGAACTGATAAGGACGTCGATTCTGATCACGGGGCCCCCGTACATCCCGCCGGCCGGGCATCATCATGGATTTCCATTACAAGCGAGGAAATATACTTCTTGGCTCGCTTTTCACCTTACCAGCCTTTTCTAAGCCGTTTTCTCGTCGATGTCAACCTCTCGGCGTGCCTATCGAATTTCACATCGAGTGATGATTCCGCGCCGGTCGGTAATTCTCGGAGGTGACCTGGAGCTGGCCCGATAAGGCCTATAGGCAGCGCCGCGGCGGAGATGATAAGGTCCGCCGCGGCCTGCACTTCTGGATGAATTCGGGATCTAGGTAAATGTGATCAATTCGCAGGTATGGTCATGTACGACATTCCCGCGGCAGTCAAGCGACCGGCGAAATCAGTGAACGATTCCTGATCCACATTGCTAAAACTTGCCCGCAGCATCCGACCATCTTCAGGGAGAAATGCCGTACCGGGAATGACGAGCGTGTCATACGTGATCGCCAGGTCCCGGACGACCTCCTCGGTGGGGCGCCCGGCGAACGGATGGCGTATCCACCCGTAAAAACCCCCGGCGGAGACCAGCTCGAAGCCGCCCGGCCGCTCCGCCATCACGGCGGCGAAGCGTCGCCGCTTCTCCTCCATCTCGCGCGCCCGCGCGAGCTTCCACTCCTGGGCCAGCGTCAGGCCCGCCCAGGCGGCCTCCTGCCCGATGCGCGGCGCGCAGATCGCCACGCAGTCGAGCAGCTTCATCACCTCGCGGTTGAGCAGCGGCGAGGCGACCAGCGCCCCCACCCGGTAGCCGGGAATGGCGTAGTCCTTCGAGAAACTGTGCAGGCTCACCACCGTCTGCTCCCACCGGGGGTCGGACAGGAGCCGGTGCGCCGGTTCGGCGGTGTCGCGGAAGGAGCGGTAGGTCTCGTCGAGGATCAGCGCCAGGTCATGCCGCCTGGCCACCTCCGCCAGGCGCTCGATCGCCTCGGGGCCGGCCGTCACCCCGCTGGGGTTGCCCGGAGTCACCAGGACGATCGCCCGGGTCCGCGGGGTGATCAGCGTCTCGGCCGTCTCCGGGCTCGGCAGGAGATCCGGGCCGGGCTCCAGGTAGACCGGCCGGATGCCGTTCAGGCGCAGCCACATGTCGTGGTTCGGGTAGTACGGCACCGCCAGCACCACTTCGTCGCCCGCCTCCGCCAGCGCGGACACCACGAGGCAGAAGGCCTGGTTGCAGCCCGCCGTGATGACGATCTGCTCCGCGCGCACGTGGCTCAGATAACTTCGGGAGAGGTCGGCGGCGAATGCCTCGCGCAGGTGCGGCAACCCGGCGATGTCGGTGTAGTCCCCGCCGTGGGGGTCTCGCGCGACGGCGGCGATGTGCTCGACCACGGCCGGAGCGGCCGGATAACACGGAGCCGCCTGAGAGAGGTCGAGCAGGTCGCGTTCCCTGCGGCGCAGATTTTCCAACTCGCGTGCCTCGCCGAACGGCGAGTCGATCTGGCGCACCGTCCTCGGACTCAGTCGCAAGTGAATGCTCCCTTCGTATGGCACTGAGCATCCCGAGCACCGCGTGACAACACCATTCCCTCCTTCAGGGGACATTGATCCCGTATATCAACAAACCTTGTGAATCCAGGCGAAAGGGTCGGGGGTGCGGCCGTACTGGATGTCCATGAGGCTCTGGCGCAACCTGAGCGTGACCGGCCCCACTCCGCCGTCGCCGACGAGCCAGTCACCCGAGGTGCTCCTGACCACGCCGACCGGGATCACGGTGGCCGCCGTGCCGCAGGCGAACACCTCGACGAGCTCGCCGGACGCGCACTGCGCGCGCCACTGATCGACCGAGATCCGGCCCTCCTCGACGTCGATGCCGAGCGTGGGCGCGAGGTGGAGCAGCGAGTCGCGGGTCACCCCCGGCAGCAGCGTCCCGGTCAGCGCGGGCGTCATGATCCGGTGCCGGCCGTCCTCGGTGGCGTAGACGAAGAACAGGTTCATCCCGCCCATCTCCTCGACCCAGACGTGCTCGGCGGCGTCCAGCCAGACCACCTGGTCGCAGCCCCGCGCCACGGCCGCCTGCTGGGCGGCGAGCGCGGGAGCGTAGTTGCAGGCCGCCTTGACGTCGCCGGTGCCACCGGGAGCGGCGCGCGTGTAGTCCTCCGACAACCACACCGTGAGCGGTCTCGGCGTGCCTCCGCCGAGATAGCTCGCCGGGGAGGCGATGGCGCACAGCAGGTAGCTGCGCGAGGGCAGCGTGAAGCCGAGACCGCGCTGGGTCGCGATCACGAACGGGCGCAGGTAGAGGCTGTTGCCGTCGCCCGACGGCACCCAGTCCCGCTCCTGGGTGACCAGCAGCTCCAGCATCCTGATGAAGACGTCCTCGGGCAGCTCGGGCGCCGCCAGCCGGCGCGCCGTCCGGTTGAACCGGGCGGCGTTCCGCCTCGGCCGGAACATCACGATCGCCCCGCTGTCCTGCCTGTACGCCTTCATCCCCTCGAAGAACTCCTGCGCGTAGTGGAAGACCACGGTCGCCGGATCGAGGCTCAGTGGCGCGTACGGCTCCACGCGGGCGTCATGCCAGCCCTGCTCGGTCGTCCAGCGCAGCGTGGCCATGTGGTCGGTGAAATGCTCGCCGAACCCCGGCGCGGCCAGCACGGCCTGCCGTTCCGCGGCCGGCACGGGGTGGTCGCTGGGACGGATCTCGAAAGAGATCGACATGGGGTGCTCCTCAGGCGGCGGGCGACGGTTCGGGGCGGAGGGTGAGCTCGGAGGGCAGCGAGGCGAACCCGCGCTGGTGCGGCGAGTGGACGCGCCGGGCGGCGGACAGGTCGAGGTCGTAGTCCGCCACCACCGCGCCGACCTCCTGCAGCACGACCGCGATCTCGAGCTGGGCCAGCGCCGCGCCGAGGCAGAAGTGCGGGCCGTGGCCGAAGGCGATGTGCCTGCTCGTGTCGCGGTCCAGGTCGAAGGTGTCCGGGTCGGGGAAGACCCGCCCGTCGCGGTTGGCGGAAGCGGGCAGCAACGCGATCCTGGCGCCTTCGGCCAGCCGGACGCCGTGGATGACGCTGTCCTCGGTGAGCGTCCTGCCCGTCATCTGGCTGGGCGAGTCGTAGCGGAGCGTCTCCGCCCCCCAGTCCGTGGCCCGCCCGTTCAGGCCCGCGCGGCCGACGTCGGGAAGGCGCCACCCGTGATACCAGGCGTTGCCGATCAGCTTGCCGGTCGAGTCGTTGCCCGCGCTGACGAGCAGGAAGAGGAAGGCCACGAGCTGCGAGTCGGTCAGGGGCCTCCCGTCGACCCGCGCCTCGATCATCATCGAGGTGAGGTCGTCACCCGGCCGCCTGCGCCGCTGCGCGATCAGGTTCACGTAGTAGACGGCGAGGCGCAGCCCCGCGCCGATGGTCTCGCCCGACCTCTCGTCGGTGCCGTCCTCGCAGTGGTTGAGCAGGTCGTTGTCGGCGCGGATCCGGTCCCGGTCCGCCGCCGGTATGCCGACGACCTCGCACATGACGTCGTTCGGCACGGCTGCCGCGAAGTCCGCGAAGTCGAAGACCCCGCCGTCCCGTGCGGGCGCCAGCCTGGCCCGCGTCAGCTCCCGTATCCGGGGCTCCAGTGCCGCCACCCACCGGGGCTTGAACGCGTTGCCCAGCAGGCGGCGCATCGCACCGTGGTCGGGAGGGTCCATGGCGAGGAAGAAGCTGGTCTTGACCGCGGCCTGCCCCCACAGATCCGGCTCCAGGGAGATGCCGTTACGGCTGGAGAACAGGCCCGGGTTCCGCAGCGCGGGCAGGACGTCCTCGTAGCGGGACAGCGCCCAGAAGTCCCGCTCGGCGTTGTGGTAGAGCGGCGCGTGCTCGCGCATCCAGGCGAACACCGGATACGGGTCCTCGTGGATCCGGTACGAGAACGGGTCGTAGACGAGCTCACCCGGTGCCAGGTTGCGCATATTCGGAACGTACGGACATGTCGCCCGTGTCGCCTGTCACGCGAACCAGGGGCTACCCCGGAAGCAGCGTGGTCTCCAGGTCGGGAAGCTTCTCCCACCAGCGGTCGTAGCGGCGATACGGGTGCGGCTCGCGCCCGGCCAGCAGCGCCACCAGGGCCTTCGCCTCGGCCGCGAGCCCGTCCCACGCCTCGTCCGGCAGCGGATGGAACGCCGCCGCCTCGATCCCTCCTTCGGCCGGCCGCCACACCCCGGCGACGTAGCCGTCGACGAGCAGCGTGGGCAGCACGTCGCCGTTGGCGCGGATGACGAGCTTGCGGTAGGCCGGCGGGAGCAGGCGGTCGCGCTCCACGTGCGCGAGCAGCGTGTTGTCCCACATGGCCATCAGCCGGGGCGGCGCCGGGACGTCCTCGGGCGGGCGGGACGCGCCCCGCAGGTCCCACATCACCTTGCCGCCGGGGCCTTCGAACTGCTCGACCTCGCCGTCCATGGCACGCAGCGCGACCTTGACCCGGGCCTGCTGGACGAGCGCGAACTGCGCGACGTCCGCCACCGACGCCGGTCCGAACGCCTCCAGGTAACGCCGCGTCAGCACCCGCAGGGCCTCGGCCGAGGCGTCCAGGTCGAGCGTGGGCCGAGGTGAGGAGGCCACGCACGACACCCGCGTGGTGAACGACCACGACCCGCCGGTCGGCACCCGCAGCAGCGGCGTGTACGAGCGCAGGATCGCCCACACCCCCGCCGCCGACAGCCCGCCGAGGCGTGGCTCCAGCCAGTCCTTCATCTCCTCCACGGTCCGCGGCTCAGCGGCGAACTCCAGCAGGTCCCTGACCAGGATCCGCCCCGCCTCGACGGTGAGGCCGCGCGGCGTGAAGCGGCCGTTCAGATGGGTGGCGTACATGGTCGGCTCGATGGCGTCGCGGAAGGCCGGATAGTCGTCGACGTGCACGGCGTGCAGCGTCATCCGCATCATCGTCCCCCGCACGACCGTGTAGCTCGAGAAGGCGGCGTCGAGGTCGGCGAGGTCCAGGTCGGCGACGCGGTTCCACAGCGCGACATACGGCGAGGCCGCCTGCTGCGCCTGCAACGCCATCACGCGGCGCACGGCCTCGGCCACCTCCAGCGGCTCCCTCCGCAGCAGGAGCTGCCGATCGAGTGTGGCCCGGTTGAGTGCCCGCGCGGTGAGCTTCATGCCCGGATTCTCTCAGCCCCCGCCTCCCGGGCAGATCCCCGTGAGGTCCCCAGTAGAGGGGACAGGTGCGCGACCGTGGCTCGACCTAGGCTGCCGCTGCGGCGGCATATGCCGCGAAGCCCCATGTCATGCCGCTGGGAGGGCCACAGATGATCGAGGTTGGCAACCTCACCACGATGGAAGTCGACGCGCTGACCGACGTCGATGGCGGCCTCAACCTAACCGACGGTCACGCGAGGCTGGTCCTCTCCGAGCAGCAGGCGGCCATCGTCGCCCGGATCCCGGAGATGTTCGCCGAAGCGTCCCGCCGTCCATTCCCCGACATCGAACGCGAGGCGCACGCCACGTTCCTGAAGGCGATCGGGCAGCACAGCGCCCCGGTCGGCACCGGTCGCATCCTGAGCTGCTACTCCTCGACGCTCGCCACCGACATCGTGGCGCGGGCGCTGCCCGCCGGGTCGACCGTCGCCGTGCTGCACCCCACCTTCGACAACATCGCCGACCTGCTCGTCACCCGCGGGCTGAAGCTGGTGCCCCTGGCGGAGGAGGAGCTGCTCGACATGAGCTGGCCGGGGCCGCCGGTCAGCGCCATCGTGGTGACGCACCCGAACAACCCGACCGGGCTGGTCACCCCCGAAGGCCATCTGCGCTCGCTCGCCGAGCACGCCGTACGGCACGGCCAGATCATCATCGTGGACGCCAGCTTCCGCGGGCAGGTGCGCGACGCGCAGTACGACACCTACGCCGTCCTCGACGAGGCGGGCGCCGACTGGATCGTGATCGAGGACACCGGCAAGTTGTGGCCGACGCACGAACTCAAGATCGGGCTGCTGGCCTACAGCGCGCGGACGAAGCTGCCCATCGACCGGGCGTTCTCCGAGTCGCTGCTGTCCGCCTCGCCGGTGGTCCTGCTGCTCATCGCGAACCTCGCCGGCGACTGGGTGAACGGCGGCTACGAGCGCGCCCGCGACCTGGTGACGCGCAACCGGACGGTGCTCAGGGAGACGATCGGCGAGGTCGATCTGCGGCTGGCCGACCCCGCCTCGCAGATCAGCGTCGCGCGGATCGAGCTGCCTTCCCACGGGCCGGACTCGTCGCTGTTGTACAAGGACATGGTCGGGCGCGGGGTGCACGTGCTGCCGTGCGCGCCGTTCCACTGGGCCGACTCGGACAGCGGTCTCCGGTTCATCCGGGTGTCCCTGGCGCGCCCGTACGACACGGTGGAGTCGGCGGCGCGGACACTGGTCCAGTCGTACACGGAGATGTCCGCGCGAAAGCCGTGAACCCCGGTTACTCTCCCGTCTCCCCGTCCACCGACTCCCGGAGGAGGTCGGCGTGACCGTTGTGGCGTGCGTACTCCTCGATCATGTGGACCACGATCCAGCGCAGGCTCGGCGCCTGGCCGTTGGGCCAGGCGCGCTGGGCCGGGCGGTCCAGCCCGCCGTCCTCCAGTGCCTCGGCGACCGCCTCGCGGGAGTGGTCCACGGCCTTCTGCCACAGCGCGAACAGCTCGTCCGGGGTGTCGCCGGCGGCGGAGTGCCACTCCCAGTCCTGGTCGGCGCGCCAGTCCACGGTGTTCCACGGAGCGGAGCGGTCCCGGCCGTGCAGCGCTCGGGAGAACCAGTCGTCCTCCACGTAGGCCAGGTGCTTGAGCAGCCCGCCCAGCGTCATCGACGAGGCGCCGACCGTCGCCGTCAGGCCCGCGGTGTCCAGGCCCCGGCACTTCCAGGCCAGCGTCGCGCGCTGGTAGTCGAGGAAACCCAGGAGGGTCGCGGTCTCGTCGCCCGCGACGGGCGGCCAGGGCCGATCGTGCTCGTCCATGTCTGTCATGGGCAGCGAGTGTAGCCACTGGGGCCCTCCACCGGTCACGACTCGCCAGGCCCCAGGTTCCGGGGACGCGACGAGCGCGTGGCCCCGCCGTACAGTCGCCGTGAGCAGCAGTGGAGTGTTGATGCCGCATTACGATCCGTTCGACTTCAAGGTGCAGGAGGATCCGCATCCCGTCTACGCGTGGATGCGTGAGCACGCGCCGGTCTATCGCAACGAGGAGCGCGACTTCTGGGCGCTGTCACGCCACGCCGACGTCCACGCCGCGCTGCGCGAGCCGCACCTTTTCTCCAACAGCCACGGCATCTCGCTGGAGCCGGAGCTGTGGGGGCCGCAGGCGAAGAAGACGAGCCTGTTCCTGTCCATGGACCCTCCCGAGCACGGCCTCTATCGAGGGCTGGTGGCCTCGGCGTTCACCCCCCGCCGCATGGCCGCGCTCGAACCCCGCATCCGAGAGCTGGCCCGCGCCCGGCTGGAGCGGCTGTGGGACGAGCCGACGTTCGACTTCTGCGCCGACTACGCCGCGGCGCTGCCGAACGACGTCCTCTGCGAGATGCTCGGCTTCCCCGCCGACGAGTGGGACGCGGTACGCGCCGACACCGACCTGCTCAACCACCACGTGGACGGCTCGGACGGGCGCAGCCCGGACTCGGCCATGGCCGCCCTGCGCCTGGCGAGCCGCTTCGTCGTCCTGGTGACCTCGCTGCGCCGCCGCCCCGGCGACGACCTGACCTCGGCCATGATCGCGGCGGAGGTCGGCGGCGCCAGGCTCACCGACGCGCAGATCGTCGCCTTCCTGTTCGTGATGATCGGCGCGGGCAACGAGTCCACCGGCAAGACGCTCGGCAACGCGTGGTACCACGGCTGGCTCCGGCCCGACGTGCAGCGGGCCGGGCTCAACGGGCGGGCCGACGACTGGGCCGCCGAGACGCTGCGCTACGACTCCTCCAGCCAGATGGTGGCGCGCGTGCTGACCGAGGACACCGTCATGCACGGCGTCCGGATGCCCAAGGGCGCCCGGATCGCGCTGCTGCCCGCCTCGGCCAACCGGGACCGGCGGGTGTTCCCCGACCCGGACACCTTCGACCTGGACCGCGAGACCAAACGGATGATCAGCTTCGGGCACGGGCCGCACCACTGCCTCGGGGCCGCGCTGGCCAGGCTGGAGATGCGGATCGCGCTGGAGGAGATCGGGGCGTTGATCTCCTCGTACGAGATCGACCTGGCCAACGCCCGGCGGTCACACTCGCCGCACCAGTGCGGGTTCACCTCGCTGCCCTGCGTGGTGACCCCTCGTACCTGAGCCGAGCGGTACGGCCCGGGCCGGGCCGTACCGCTCAGGCGAGGTCGTGGCTGATGGTCCTGATCACCTGCTGCTCGCCGGCGGAGTCGAAGAAGTGCCCGCCGGGCACCGGGTCGAGGTCGAAACGCGCCGCGGTCTCCACGCGCCAGCCGTCCATCCGCGGCGGCGGCGACTCGATGTCCTCGGTGCCGGCGAAGGCGCGGATCGGCACCTCCAGCGGCTTGTCCGGGTGGAAGCCGTGCGTGCTGAGCACGGTGAGGTCGGCGCCCAGCGTGGGCAGCAGGCCCGCGAGCAGCTCGGGCTCGGCCAGCACCTCCGCCGGCGTGCCGCCCATCTCGCGCACGTAGCCCTCCAGGCCGTCCTCGCGGTCTTCCCACGCCCAGGTGCCGTCGTCCAGGCAGGGGGCGATGCTGGCCGCCACGAACAACACGCGCGGCAGCGGCAGCGCGCGTTCCCGCAGCTCGTGCGCGAGCGCCCAGGCCACCCGCGCGCCCATGCTGACGCCGTAGCAGGCGAACGGACGGTCGAGCAAGGGCTTGATCACCGCGATCAGCTCGTCCACGAGCGGCGCCATCCGATCGAACGGCGGCTCGGCGAACCGGTCGGCCCGGCCGGGAAGCTGCACCGCGATCGGCTCGACGTAGCCCGGCACGAGCTGCGGCCAGTGCCGGTACATCGCCGCGCTGCCGCCGGCGTGGTGGAAACAGAGCAACTGGACCTCGGCGGGCGTGCCACGCCCGAAACGCTTGAGCCAGCGGGGGTCGCCGTGCCGCACCTGCCCGTCCTTCCTAACCCGTCCTTACGCTGCGCTCAGCCCTGAGCACATCACGTCCAGCAGATCCTCGGGCGCCTCGATGAAGCGGTGGTGGCGGCCGTCGAGGAGCACGGAGGTCGTCTCGCCGCACTCCTCCCATCCGCCCATGGTCGAGAACGGGATCTCGTCGTCCTCGGTCCAGCCGATCGCCGTGATCGGGCACGACAGCCGGTACGGCTCCGGCATCACGTACCGCTTGTTGGTCTCGACGTCGGCCCGTAACACCTCCAGGTAGAGCTCGATGAGCTCCGCGCTGGGCTTCCCCCCGAGCTGGGTGATCAACTTCTCCAGCTCGGCGCCGAGCCCGGCGTCGTCCATGGACAGGAACCGCCCGGCGGGCCCGTCCTGCGGGGCCACCTCCGAGGAGACGTAGACCCGGGCGGGCGCGGGCATGCCGCTCCTGATCAGCTCGGCCGACACCTCGTAGGCCGCCAGAGCGGACCCGCAGTGGCCGAAGAAGCCGAACGGCACGTCGAGATGGTCCTCTAGCCCGATCACCATGCTCTTGGCGAGCTCCTGGTAGGTCTCGAAGTTCGGCTCGGCGAAGCGGGTCTCGTGGCCGGGCAGTTCGACGGGCAGGAACTCGACACCGCCGCGCCGCCGCGGCCACTGGCGGTACATGCTGGCGCCACAGCCCGAGTACGGGATCAGGAAGACCCGGCCGGTCGCCGTGGCCGACGGCTCGTGCGGCAGCCATGGGTTGCGGCGCTTCGGGCGGTTTGCCATGAGCGGCCCTCCGGGAGTCAGAGCGTCTTAGCGGTGATCGGCAGGTGCTTGAAGCCGGAGATGAAGTTGGAGTGCAGGCGGACGGGCTCGCCGGCCGGCTCGAAGGCGGTGAAGCGCGACAGCAGCTGGTTGAACAGGATGCGCAGGGTGACCCGGGCGACGGTGTGGCCGACGCAGTAATGCGGGCCGATCCCGAAGGCGAGGTGCTTGTTGGGCTTGCGGCGCAGGTCGAACGTCTCGGCGTCCGGGAAGACCTCCGGGTCGCGGTTGGCCGCGCCGAGCCAGGAGACCACCGCCTGACCAGCCTTGATCCTGGTGCCGCGCACCTCGGTGTCCTGGACGGCGTACCTCATGAAGTGGCTGACCGGGGAGCCGAGGCGCAGGCCCTCCTCGACCGCGGTGGGGGTGACGCTCAGATCGGCCGCCCACCGGTCCAGCAGGCCGTCGCCGATGTGCTCGGTCATCATGTAGTTCGGCGAGTGCGGGGTGGTGACCACGGCGCCCAGCAGCACGCTGTAGCAGTTGGACATGACCTCGCCGGGCGACATGGTGCGCCCGTCGACCTCGGTGGTGATCAGGATGCTGATGAGGTCGTCGCCGAGGTTGCGGCGGCGCTCCTTGTAGATGTCCTGGAAATAGGCGAACAACTCGCGGTGCGCCTGGTCCAGGGTGGCCTGCGCGCCGCCGGGCACCCGGTACTCCGGATCCTCGGCGGCGATCGAGGCGTTGAGCAGCCGGCCGAGCCAGGGCCAGTCGGCCCGGGGGAGGCCCATGGACTCGCCGCCCACCGCGACCGGCAGCGCCAGCATGGCCTGGGCGAAGTCGAACGGACCGCCGTCGGCGAGCGGGGAGATCACCTCCAGGACCAGGTCGCGGATCAGGTCCTGCTGCGCCTCGATGGACTTGATGGCCAGCGCCTTCTGCAGGCGGGCCCGCATGATCGTGTGCCGGGGCGGGTCGGTCGCGGCGATCTGCCTGCCGCCCGCCGGGTCCTCGACGCCGAGGATGTTCAGGAGCGTGCCGCGTTCGGAGGTGAACGTCTGGGCGTCGCGCAGCACCCGGTCGACGTCGTGGTATTTCACCACCGACCAGAACCCGTTCCGCTCGTCGATCTGCTCCCAGTCCAGGTGGTCATGGTTGCGCAGGTCCGCCCACTTCTCGCGGAAGCGGAAGTCGAGATCGGCGTAGAGCATCGGGTCGGCCAGCCCTCGCGCGGCGGTGCCGACTGGGCAGCCGGGCGCGGCCTGCTCGCCGGTGCTACTGGGTCCCTGCATCCGCGCTCTCCTTCCTGGTCGTGCCGGGCTCCTGCCTCAGGAGCAGTTCCTCGGCGAGGGCGGCGATCGTCGGCCGCAGGTAGAGGATGCGGGCCGGCAGGTTGACGTCGAACTCGGCCTGGAGCGCGGACAGCAGCTCGGCGGCGAGCAGCGAGTGCCCGCCCAGGTCGAAGAAGTTGTCGTCCACCCCGATCGGCTCGACGTCCAGCGCGTCGCTCCAGATCTCGGCCAGGCGGCGCTCGACCGGGCGGTCCGGCTCGACGTAGTCGTTCCAGACGTTGCGGGGGATCTTCTCGGCGGGCAGCGCCGAGCGGTTCACCTTGCCGTTCGGGTTGAGCGGGATGTCCCTCACCACGATCACCGCCCACGGCACCAGGTGGGCGGCGACGGTCGCGATGAGTTTCTCCCGCAGCGCCGCACCGAAGGAGGTCCACTCGGCCGGATCCATGTCGCCCACGGCCACGTAGGCGATCAGGCGGGTGTCACCGGCCCCGTTGGTACGGGTGAGGACGGCGGCCTGCTCGACGCCCGGCTGCCTGAGCAGCTCCATCTCCACCGTGCTCAGCTCGACCCGGTAGCCGCGGATCTTGACCTGCCGGTCGGAGCGGCCGAGGAAGTCCAGCACGCCGTCCTCGGTCCAGCGCGACAGGTCGCCGGTGCGGTACATGCGGCTGCCCGGCGGCCTGGACGGGTCGGGGTCGGCGACGAAGCGCTCGGCCGTCGCGCCGGGCCGGTTGAGGTAGCCGGTGGCGACGCCGTCGCCGCCGACCCACAACTCGCCGACGTCCCCGTGGGGGACCTCGTGCAGCCGTTCGTCCAGGACCCTGCCGGTGCTGCCGTCGATGGGCACGCCGATCGGCACGCGCGTCGCGTCGCCGCTGTCGCGGGTGGTCCAGCACGTGCTGAACGTGGTGTTCTCCGTCGGGCCGTAGCCGTTGGTGAAGACCAGATCCGGGTAGGCGGCCATCACCCGCTGGACGTGCGCGGGAGACAGCACGTCGCCTCCGGCCAGCAGGTGGCGGATGCCGGACAGCCCGTCGAGGTGATGGGTGACGATCTTGTGGAACAGGCCGGTCGTCAGCCACAAGACGCTGACGCCTTCGTCGCGGAGCGTCGCCACGATCTCCTCGAGGTCGGCGTGCCCGGTCGGTGCGAGCGCCAGCCTGCACCCCTTCACCAGCGGCATCCAGATCTCGAAGGTGGAGACGTCGAAGCCGACCCGGGTCAGTTGCAGGAAGACGTCGTCGTCGCGGACGTCGATCCAGCCGGGAGCGTTGATCAGCCGCCAGACCGCGCGGTGGGGGACGACGACGCCCTTGGGCTCGCCGGTGGAGCCCGAGGTGTAGCAGACGTAGACGGGGGTGTCGGGGTGAAGCGGCTGCGCCGTTCCGGCCGGCTCAGGTGCGCTCGCCTGGGTCATCTCGGGCTCGACGTAGAGGATGTGCTCCACGTCCGGCGCCTGCTCACCGAAGCGCGAGCCGACGACGGCGAACCGGGCCCGCGCGTCGCACACGATCTGCTCCCGCTGGCCGGACGGCTCCGCCGGGTCGAGATAGAGGTAGGCGCCGCCCGCCTTGAGGATCGCGTACAAGGTGACGATGAGCTCCGGCGTGCGGCCCAGGACCACCGCGACCACCGATCCGCTGCCGACCCCGGCCGCTCGCAGGCGCGACGCCAGAGCCTCCGCGGCCTCGTCGAGCCGGCGGAAGGTCAGGGTGCTGCCGCGGAAACTGACCGCGATCCGGTCAGGCGTGCGTGCGACCTGCTCGGCCACCATCTCGTGGATGCATCGCGGTGCTCCTGCGTCGGTCATCGCCACTCCTACTCGTGAGCGGTACTCGCGAGGTGCTCGCGACGGGCGCTGCGCGGGCGCAGGTCCGTCCAGTTGGCCTCGATGTAGTCCAGGCACGCCTGCCGCGTGTCCTCGCCGTGCACGACCCGCCACCCGGCGGGGACGTCCAGCGCCGCCGGCCACAGCGAGTGCTGGTCCTCGTCGTTGACGAGCACCGTGAAGCTGCCATCGGGGTCATCGAACGGGTTCATGAAGTCCTCTCCTTACGCTCCACCAGCAAAGCTAACGAGGACGCCGCTCGCCCGGATGTCCCCTCTAACGGGGACCCATGCGGGACGCGGATGGCTCCTACACTCCGGAATGTCACCGACATGGAAGGGAACCGCGGTGCGCCGTTTGACGCTGACACCGGAGGACAACGCGGAGCTGTCCCCGATGATCGCCGAGATCGCCAAGGCCTATGACACGGTCGAGAACCCCGAGCTGATCCGCCGGGCGCCGGTGCTCGCCCGGTCCTTGCCGGTCCACGTGCTGGAGTTCCTGGAGGAGTACCGGATCGGGGAACCCTCGGCCCTGTGCGTGATCTCCGGGCTCGACGTCGACGAGGCGCAGCTCGGGCACACCCCCGAGCACTGGCGCGACAGCCAGTACGACTCCCCGGCCTTCCCCCAGGAGGTGTTCTTCCTCCTGTGCGGCTCCGTGCTCGGCGACGTGTTCGGCTGGGCCACCCAGCAGGACGGCCGGATCATGCACGACGTGCTCCCCATCAAGGGCCACGAGCACTACGAGATCGGCTCCAACAGCCTGCAGCACCTGTCCTGGCACACCGAGGACGCCTTCCACCCCTGCCGGGGCGACTACGTGGCGCTCATGTGCCTGAAGAACCCCGACGCCGTCGAGACCATGGTCTGCGACGCCGCCGACCTCGACTGGCCGGCCATCGACGTCGAGACGTTGTTCGCCGCCGAGTTCACGCAGATGCCCGACAACTCGCACCTGCCGCAGAACGCCACCGAGTCCACCGGCGACCCGACCATCGACCGGCTCCGGGCCAGGAGCTTCGCGCTCATCCAGTCCTGGAACGACGATCCGGTCAGGCGGCCCGTCCTGTTCGGCGACCGCGCGCAGCCGTACATGGCGCTCGACCCGTACCACATGAAGACCGAGGGCTGGTCCGAGGCGTCGCTGCGTGCCTTCCAGGGGTTGTGCGACCAGATCGAAGCCAACATGAAGGACGTCAGCCTGCGTCCCGGCGACTGCGTGTTCATCGACAACTTCCGGGCCGTGCACGGCCGCAAGTCCTTCCGTCCTCGCTACGACGGGTCCGACCGCTGGCTCAAACGCCTCAACATCACCCGCAACCTTCGCGGCTCTCGCGCATGGCGGCCGGCTGCCGACAACCGCATCATCTACTGAACCCGCGCCGCGGAGGTAAGAGGGCCAGTGACCAGAGGAGACTTCCCCAACGTTCGCACGGTCGCCGAGGTGGAGACGCTGGCGTGGCTGCTCCGGTGGCGGGCTGTCCGCCGGCCCGAGCAGGTCGGTCACGTCTTCCTCGCCGAAGACGGTGCCGAAACCCCCCTCACCTACGGCGAGCTGGACCTCCGGGCCCGCGCGATCGCGGTCCGGCTGCGGCGGGCGGGCCTGGCCGAGGGTGATCGGGCGCTGCTGCTCTACCCGCCCGGCGCGGACTTCCTCGCGGCGTTCTTCGGCTGCCTGTACGCCGGTGTGGTCGCCGTCCCCACGTTCCCTCCCGACCCGCTCCGGCTGGACCGCACGCTGCCGCGGCTGCTGGCCACCGTCACGGACGCCGACCCTCGCGCGGCGCTCACCGTCACTCCGCTGCTGCCCCTGGCCGGCAGCCTGCCCGGGCAGCCGGCCTGGATCGCCACCGACGCACCTGCCTCGGACGCCGCCGAATGGCGGCCGCCCGAGGCGACCGCTTCCTCCACCGCCGTGCTGCAGTACACCTCCGGCTCCACCGCCGAGCCCAAAGGCGTGATCCTCTCCCACGGCAACCTGCTGCACAACTCCCGGCTCATCCACGAGTTCTTCGGCACCACCGAGGACAGCCGCGGCATGAGCTGGCTGCCTCCCTACCACGACATGGGCCTGATCGGCGGTCTCCTCCAGCCGCTCTACGCGGGCTTCCCCGTCTGGCTCATGTCTCCCCTCGACTTCCTGCGGCGGCCGCTGAGCTGGCTGGAGACGCTGTCGCGGGTGGGTGTGACGGTCAGCGGCGGCCCCAACTTCGCCTACGACCTGTGCGTGCGCAAGACCACGGCGAGCGAGCGGGACCGCCTGGACCTCAGCTCATGGCGGGTCGCCTTCAACGGCGCCGAACCCGTCCGCCGCGCCACCCTCGAACGCTTCGCCGACGCCTTCGCACCCGCCGGTTTCTCCAAGGAGTCCTTCTTCCCCTGTTACGGCCTCGCCGAGGCCACGCTCATCGTCACCGGCGGCTTCGCCTCCACCGTGGACGACTCCGTGGACGACTCCGTGGACGACCGGGTCAGCAGCGGCCGAAGCGCACCCGACCAGAGCGTCGAGATCGTCGACCCCGGCACCTGCCGCCCCTGCCCGCCCGGTCAGGTCGGCGAGATCTGGGTACGCGGCCCCAGCGTGGCAGGAGGCTACTGGGGCCGTCCCGACCTGAGCCGCGAGGTCTTCCAGGCGAAGCTCGCCGCTGGTTCGGGCTACCTCCGGAGCGGCGACCTCGGCTTCCTGCGCGACGGCGAGCTCGTGGTCACCGGCCGGATCAAGGACCTGATCATCATCCGGGGCCGCAACCACTACCCCCAGGACCTCGAGGCCACCGCCGAGCGGGCCCACCCCGCCGTGCGTCCCGGCGGGGTCGCCGCCTTCCTCGTCGAGGACCGGCTCACTCTGGTGTACGAGCTCGCCAGGGACGCCGGTGACGTGGACATCGCCGCCGTCTCCCGCTCGATCCGCCACCGGGTCGCGGAGGAGCACGGGGTGAGCGCCGTCCTGGTCGTGGCCATCCCCGCCGGCGCTCTGCCCAAGACCACCAGCGGCAAGGTACGGCGTGACGCCTGCCGTCAGCGACTGCTGGCAGGAGACCTGCCCGAGATCGGCAGGAGCGAAAGCGACCCCGACGCGATGGACGTGTCCGCCGCCGGTCTCACCCGGGAGGCGCTGCTCGCCATGCCCGGCGACCGGCGTGCCGGGGCCGTCCAGGACTACCTGCGCGCCCGGCTCGCCGCCCTCTGCGCCGTGCCCGCCGACGACCTGACGCCGGACCTGCCGCTGCTGGCCGCCGGGCTGGACTCGCTGGGCGCGCAGCAGCTCCAGCAGGACGTGGAGACCGAGCTGGGGTTGCGCCTGCCTCTCGCCGACATCCTCAGCGGCGCCGCGCTGTCCGAGGTCGCCACCCGGATCGCCGCGTCCGCGGACGTCGAGGCCGTACCGGACCCGCACACCACGGCACCGGCGGTGCCTGAGACGACGACGCGGCTCACCCCCGGCCAGCGCACCCTGTGGTTCCTGCAGCAGCTGGCACCGGAGAGCACCGCGCACACCACGGTGGCGGCGTTCCGGCTGAGCGGCCCGCTCGACCCGCTCGCGCTGCGGGCGGCCTTCGACGCGCTCGTGTCCCGGCACGACGCGCTGCGGGCGGCCTTCACCGGCAAGGACGGCGAGCCCGTACGGGTGACCCGGCCGAACCTGCCGGGAGCCTTCGAGCACGTCGAGGTGGACGGGCTCGACGACGAGGCGCTGCGGGCGCGGCTGGCCGAGGACGCCCACCGGCCGTTCGACCTCGCCTCCGGCCCGCTCGTGCGACTGCGCCTGTACCGGCGCGCGAGCGACGAGCACGTGGTCCTGGTGACGGCGCACCATATCGTGACGGACTTCTGGTCGACGATGATCCTCGGCCGTGAGCTCGCGGCGCTGTACACGGAACGGGCGGGCGGCCCGCCCGCCGAGCTCGCACCGCCCGGCGCGAACGTCACGGACGTGCTCGCGTGGCAGGACGCGCTGCTCTCCGGCCCGGCCGGACGTGAGCTGGATCGCTACTGGAGCCGGCGGATCGGCGAAGGCGCTCCTCCGCTGGAGCTCGCGTCGTGGAACGCGGACAACGCATCGGATCGCGGTCAGGCCCGGCATTTCAGGATCGACAGCGCGCTGATCGGCAGGCTGAAGCGATGCGCGGCGGAAGAAGGCGTCACGCTGAACGTGCTGCTGCTCGCCGGTTTCCAGGCACTGCTGCACCGGCTGACGGGCCAGGACGACATCGTGGTCGGCACGCCGGTGGCCGCCCGCACCGGACCGGGTTTCGCGGAGATCGTCGGCTACCTCATGAACCCGGTGCCGATCAGAAGCCGCGCCGACGGACGGCTCACCTTCCGGCACCTGCTGAAGGAGACCAGAAGCCAGGTCATCGGCGCGATTGAGCACCAGAGCCTGCCCAGCGCCCTCCTGGCCGAGCGGCACGCGCGCCGCGGGTTGTTCCAGACGATGTTCGTGTTCAACCAGCCGAACGCCGCCGACCTGGCGCGCTTCCCCGCGGTGCTGCTCGGCCACGCGGGGGTGCGCAGAGCCTTCGGCGGCGGTCTGGTGGCCGAGTCGCTGCCGGTCGAACCCCGGGAGAGCGCGTTCGACGTGGAGGTGTCGCTGTCCGAGATCGACGGCGAGGTCCGCGGCCTGCTCCGATACCGGACCAGCGTGTTCGACGGCCCGGGAGCGGAGCGGTTCGCGGAGACCTTCCTGACGCTGCTGGAGGCCGCCGCCGGCGATCCGGAGACCCGGCTCGGCACGCTGCTGCCCGCGACGGGGGCCGAGCGCGTGCGGGTCCTGCGGGAGTGGAACGCCACGGATCGCGCCGTGGACACGAGCACGACCGTGGCGGAGCTGTTCGAACGGCAGGCCGCCCGGACACCGGACGCGACGGCCGTCGTGGCGGGCGGCGAGCGGGTCTCCTATCGGGAGCTGGACGAGCGCGCCAACCAGCTCGCGCACCTGCTCGGCGAGAGGGGGGTCAGCCCGGGAACACGGGTGGGGATATATCTGGACAAGGGCCCGGCCATGGTCGAGGCGCTGCTCGCGGTCGTCAAGGCGGGAGCGACCTATGTCCCGCTCGATCCCCTCAACCCCCCGGAGCGGGTCGCCACCGCCTTCGCCGACGCCTCCGTGACGGGCGTGCTGAGCGAGCGTGCCCTGAGAGACAAGCTGCCGGAAGCTCCGGTGATCCTGCTCGACGCGGACCGGCCGGAGATCCGGCGGCAGGCGACGACGCCGCCACGGATGAAGCCCTCCGACACGGCATACGTGATCTACACCTCAGGCTCGACGGGGACGCCGAAGGGGGTGGCGGTCCCGCACGCGGCCCTGACCAATCACACGCTGCACGCCGCCGGGATGTACGGGATCGGCCCGGCCGACCGGATCCTCCAGTTCGCCTCGATCGGGTTCGACGCCAGCGCCGAGGAGATCTACCCCGCCCTGGCTCAGGGCGCCTGCCTGGTCCTGCGCACGGACCGCATGCTGGCCGACCCGGCCGGGTTCCTGCGGGCCTGCGCGGCGGAGGCGGTGACCGTGCTCGATCTGCCGACCGCGTTCTGGCACGACCTGGTGGGAGCGCTGGAGGACGGCCAAGCCGTACTGCCGGAAACCCTGAGGCTCGTCATCATCGGTGGCGAGCGCGCTCTGCCGGACCGGGTCGCGGCCTGGCGGGAACGGGCCGGCGACCGGGTGCGGCTGGTCAACACCTACGGGCCCACGGAGGCCACGATCGTGGCCACGTCCGGCGAGCTGACGGGCGCCGCGGCCCCCATCGGCCGTCCGATCGCGAACACCCGCGCCTACGTGCTCGACGAGGCGTGCCGGCCGGTGCGGGCCGGAGTGGTGGGTGAGCTGTATCTGGGTGGCATCGGGCTGGCCCACGGCTATCTCCATCGGCCGGCGCTGACGGCGGAGAGGTTCGTGGCCGACCCGTTCGGCCCCGCGGGCGGGCGGCTGTACCGGACGGGCGACCTGGTCAGGCACCTGCCGGACGGCTCGCTGGCGTTCGTGGCCCGCGCCGACCGCCAGATCAAGCTGAACGGCTACCGCGTCGAGCTCGGCGAGATCGAGTCGGCGCTGCGCCGCCTGCCCGGCGTCGCCGACGCGGCGGTGACCCTGCGAGAGCACCTGATCGCCTACGTGACGCCTGCCCTGCCCGCCGAGGAACTGCGCGCGTCTCTGCGCGCCGTCCTCCCCGGGTACATGGTCCCGGCCCACTACGTCCCCTTGGCCGCGCTGCCCCGGACCGTCAACGGCAAGATCGACTACGCCGGGCTGCCCATGGCCGATCCCGCCCCCGTGCGGGAGGGCCCGGCCGAGCCGCCGCGGACGCCGGAGGAGCGCGCGCTGGCGGAGATCTGGCGCGAGGTGCTGGGAGTGCCGGAGGTGGGGCGGCACGACGACTTCTTCGCGCTCGGCGGCCACTCGCTGCAGGCCACCAAGGTGCTGGCCCGCGTGGCCGACACCCTCGGGCTGGACCTGCCGTTGCGCGCGGTCTTCGAGTCGCCCACGCTCGCCGCCCTCGCGGCCCGCCTTCCCGGTGCCGCGCCCACCCGGTCCGGGCCGGTGCCGCCCGCCCCGCGGGACCAGCCGCTGCCCCTGTCGTTCGTCCAGGAACGCATCTGGTTCCTGCAGCAGGTCGAGCCGGACAGCACCAATTACAACGTCCCCCGGGCCATGCGCCTGTACGGCAAGGTGAACCTGGAGACGGTCACCCGGGCGCTGGCCGACCTGGAGGTCAGGCACGAGATCCTCCGCACGACCTTCCCCGACTTCGACGGCGAGCCGGTGCAGCACGTGCACGAGCCACGCGGCATCCCGGTGACCACGCTCGACCGGACCGGGCTGCCCGAGCACGAGCGCGACGCCTGGATCCGCGACTACATCCTGGCCGCGGGACAGGAGCCGTTCGACCTGGCGGAGGGCCCGCTGCTTCGCGTGTCCCTGGTCCGGCTGGCGGCCGAGGAGTACGTGCTGGTCGTCGTGGAGCACCACATGATCCACGACGGGTGGGCACAAGGGGTGTTCCTGCGCGACTTCCTGGAGCTGTACGAGGCGCACGCCACCGGCCGCGAGCCACGTCTGCCCGAGCTGCCCGTCCAGTACGCCGACTTCGCGCACTGGCAGCGCCGCGCGATCGCGGGGGAGCGGCTGACGACCCTGCTGGACTTCTGGCGCCGCCGGCTCGACGGCGCGCCGCCCCTGCTGCGACTCACCACCGACCGGCCCAGGCCCGCCGAGCCGACGTTGCGCGGTGGTGAGGAGGTCCTGGTCATCGAGGACGGCCTCGCGCGGCGACTGCGCGAGCTCGGGCGGGACCACGACGCCACCCTGTTCATGACCATGTTCGCGGTGTTCGCGATGCTGTTGTACGGCGACAGCCGCCAGCAGGACATCGTCATCGGCAGCGGGATCGCCAACCGGCAGCGGGCCGAGCTGGAGAACCTGCTCGGCATGATGATCAACACCGTTCTGCTGCGGGTGGACCTGTCCGGGAAACCGGCCTTCCCGGAACTGCTGGAGCGGGTCCGTGACACCTGCCTGGAGGCGTACGCACACCAGGACATGCCGTTCGAGAAGCTCGTCCAGCACCTGCGACCGGCGCGGAGCCTGAGCCACACGCCGTTGTTCCAGGTGATGTTCAGCTTCCTCGACACGCCGATGCCGAGACTGCGGCTGCCCGACGTGCGCTTGGAGGTGCTGAACGCGCACAACCGCTCGGCCAAGTTCGACCTGAACGCGGTGATCATCCCGCATGCCGAGGACCGCTTCCAGGACGCGGGCTCCGGGCCGCGTGAGGAGACGATCACGGTGTTGCTGGAGTACAGCACGGATCTGTTCGACGCGGCGACCGTGCGCGGGATGCTGGATCGCTACCTCACGCTGCTGCGCGCGGTCGTCGCGCGGCCGGGGATGTCGGTGGCGGAGCTGGTGACGGGTGACGGGGTGCTCCTGTGAACGACTCGCTTCCCGCGTTGTTCGCGGAGGTGTGCGCGCGGCAGCCGTACCGGATCGCGGTCGTCTGCGGTGCGGAGCGCCTGACCTACGCGGAGCTGGACGCCGCGGCCCGGGGGCTCGCCGCCGAGCTCGTACGCCGGGGTGTGCGGCGCGGTGAGCTGGTGGGGCTGCGGGTGAGCCGGTCGGCCGACGTTCCGGTGGCGGTGCTCGGGATCATGCTGGCGGGCGCGGCGTATGTGCCGCTCGATCCGCGGTATCCGGCCGAGCGGCTGCGGCTCATGGTGGACGAATCCGGGATTCGGCACACGGTGGGCGGCGACGTGCCGGTCTGGGGCCACGAGCCGGCACCGGCGGACGGGCTGCCCGCGCTGACCCCCGGCGACCTTGCCTACGTGATCTACACCTCCGGCTCCACCGGGCGGCCGAAGGGCTGCGTGCTCACCCACGCGAACGTGCTGAGCCTGCTCGACGCCGCGCTGCCGCTGTTCGACGTCGGGGCCGACGACCGGTGGACGCTGTTCCACTCGATCAACTTCGACTTCTCGGTGTGGGAGCTGTGGGGGGCGCTGGCCACCGGCGCGACCCTGGTGATCGTGGACGCCGAGACCTCCGTGGACCCGGTGGAGTTCCTGGAGCTGCTGATCCGGGAGGGGGTGAGCGTGCTCAACCAGGTGCCGCCGGTGTTCCGCGTGCTGGTGGAGACGCACGCCGACGCGGGGCGGCCGCCGCTGCCGCTGCGCTATGTGATCTTCGGCGGGGACGCCGTGGACCTGGACGTCACCGCCGCCTTCCTGGACGCGCTGCCCGAGGACGGCAGACCGGTCGTGGTCAACATGTACGGGATCACCGAGACCACCGTGCATGTCACCTTCAAGGAGCTCGACCAGACGGCGTTGCGGGGTCCCGACCGCTCGCCGATCGGCCGTTCGCTCCCGCATCTGGACGTCGTGCTCCGCGACGCGTACGGCGTGGCGGTGCCGGACGGCGAGGCCGGCGAGATGTGGGTGTCCGGCGGCGGGGTCGGCGTGGGGTACCTGGGCCGTGACGACCTGACGGCCGAGCGGTTCGTCGTCGCGGACGGCGTTCGCTGGTACCGGTCGGGGGATCTGGCCCGCCGTACAGGTGACGGCGAGTTGCAGTACCTCGGGCGGGCCGACCGGCAGGTGAAGCTGCGCGGGCTGCGCGTCGAGCTCGGGGAGATCGAGACGGTGTTGCGCGGGTGCACGGGGGTCCGGGACGCGGTGGTGCGGTTGGTCGCCGATCGCACGCTCGGGGATCTCCTGATCGCCTATGTGGTGGCGGGCGACGGCTATGACCCCAAGCTGGTGCGGGACGAGTGCGGGACGGTGTTGCCCGCCTACATGGTGCCCGCCCGGTACGAGACCCTGCCGGCGATTCCGCTGTCCACCACCGGCAAGGTCGACCGGGCTGCCCTGCCGTACCCCTAAGGGCGCTTCATCGCGACGATGCGCAGCTCGGCGGTGTAACGGGCGCCGCGGGCGTCGCGCAGCCACAGGCGGTCGATGTCCGGCAGCATCTCCGAGATCGTGACCGTACCGGACCCGGTTTCGGCGCTGCGGCGGATGGACTTGCCGAGCAGGTTCACCAGCGACAGGCTCCTGAAGTCCACGGCCATCGGCTTGCGCTCGGTCGGCACCCGGACGAAGCCGCGTTCCGGCAGGCCATGCTGAGCGCGCCAGCGTCGTCCCTGCACGTAACGCCGCCGCTCGTCCTTGACGAAGGCCCAGGCCACGTCGGCGGCCGGGAACGTCCACGCCTCGCGGTTGACGACCAGCCGGTCGACGGTGATGCGCGGGCTGTGCGCCGCGCCGCCGAACGGCTTGAACGCGTCGACGACCAGCGAGCTGAACAGGTCGCCCGCGGCCTCCGTGAACGTGTGCTCGCGGCCGTGCCCGGAGCGATGCCGCACGACGAGGTCGTCCCCGCGCCGCTCCACCACCAGGTCCAGCACGGAGACCAGCGGAGACTCCGGTGGCGGCTCGAACGACTCGGCGCCGATGCACAGGTAGGTGTAGCCGGACAGCATCATCTCGTCGGCGCGCGACATCCGCGTGGTGGCCAGCGGCGAGTCGGCGCGCGGGACGACCACCACGCGCTCGTCCAGGCCGCTGGCGACGGCGGCCTCGTGCAGGCGGCGCGGGTCCGGGTGCTGGTTGACGAACACCTTGTTCTCCAGCGTGTTGGCCGAGCAGTGCAGCTCGCCGAGCACGAAGTCCACGTCGCCGCGGGCCAGCGCGTCCTCGTCGGCGGTGAGGAGCATGAGGTCCGGCGAGAACCAGTGCGCGGCGCTCCAGCGCGGCACGCCCGTGGCGAACTCGGCCGCCACCCGGCCGGCGAGCTCCCCGGCGGTGAACCGGAGCTCCCGCGTCGAGCCGAACTCCTCCGGCGGCAGCTCGATCACCCGCAGCCAGCGCCGCCGGAACTCCTCCACGACCTCGTCCACGATCTCCGACCCCGGCGTCAGCGTGAGCCTGCCCAGCTCCGGCATGACCGAGGTCAGCAGTTGCAGCAGCGGCATCGTGGCAGAGCCCGTGCGGGCCGTCTCGCGGTCGAACGACTCGCGCGCCCGCGCCTCGTAGCGCTCGGCGACAGCATCGGTCAGCCACCTCGCGCTGTCCAGCATCAGTCCGAGCGGCGCGGCCAGCGCGTCGGTCACCCTCCGTCCCAGCCGCACGTCGAGGTCGCGGACGGTGTCCTCATAGACGAGGGTACGGCCGGCGTACACGCCACCGGAGCGGCGGGTGGCCTGCCGGCCGGTGATCCGCTCGAACGTCTCGGCCAGCTCACCCTGCGCCGTCATGAGCCGCTCCGCGTCCCCCGCCGCGGCCGACACGGCGTCACGCGCGCCGACCAGCTCGTCCAGCGAGGACCGGGCGCGGGCGCGTACCGCGGCGTCGGCGATCAGGTCGATGCGCTCGGCCAGCTCCCGCTCGGGCCAGGTGACCAGCTTGCCGTTCAGGTCGACGCGCACCGCGCCGAGCTCGCACAGCCGTAGCAGGACGGCGACGATCGCCGGATCCGGCGGGTCGCCCGCGAGGTCGCGCACGGTGCGGCGGCCGTCGCAGCGTCCGAGGACACGCAGCTCGGCGGCCCGCAGCGGGACCGGTTTGCGGAACGGCAGCCGCAGCACGCCTCCGGTGAGCGTCGCCGCCGCGTCCGTCGTGGGACGCAGCCAGGGCCACACCTCGGGACGCGCCGCGAGCGTCTCCGCCACGGCGTCGATAGCCCAGCCCTCGAAGTAGGCGGTGCGCCGGGACAGCAACCCGGGCCCCGGAGTCATTTCCAGGCCGGTGTCATCCGCGCCGATCCGGGCCCAGCCGAGCGGGCCGAAAAAGCCGACGGTGTCGTTCTTGAGGGAGTAGCGCTGCAGGTATGTCGTGATGGTGAGCTCGTGGCGGCGGCCCTCGCGGTGCGAGCGCGGCTCACCCGCGGCCACCTTGTCCAGGCAGACGCGGACGACCTGCGGGTTCTGCCAGGCCACCGCCTCGCGGAACAGGGGATCGGTGGACGCCCGGCGCATCACGGCGGTCAGCCGGTCGGTCGCGGCGGCCCAGACCTTCTCCCACTGCTGCTGGGTGGCCGGAGCGCGCTCATCCAGGTGGTCCGCCGCGGCGGCCAGCTCGGCGTCGCACAGCTCGGCGAACCACGCGGCCGGCAACCCCGTGCTGCGCAGCGCGCATTCGCGCCACAGCATCCAGCCCGTCGCGCCCAGCGGCGTGTGGTGCTCGGTTTCCTGGGTCATCGTCCTCAAGCTCCCGGTCCTGCCGACTCGATCTCGTTCAGCAGCGCTTCGAGGTCGTCGGCGCCGTACAGCTCTCCCTGAGCGCGGACGATCAACTGGGCCAGGCTCTCCACCGTCGGCGAGCCGAAGACGTCCCGCAGCGACAGCTCGATGCCGAACGTGTCACGGATGCGCGAGGCGAGCTGGGTGGCCAGCAGTGAGAAGCCGCTCAGCTCGAAGAACGTGTCGTGGACGCCGACCCGCTCCACGCTGAGCAGCTCCTCGAAGATCGCGACGAGACGGTGTTCGATCGGCGTGCTCGGCGGCGCGTAGTCGTCGACCGGGTCTCCGTCGTCGTCGGGGACGGGGAGCGCGTCGAGGTCGTAGTCGCCGTCGCGGGTGCGGGGCAGCTCATCCAGGATGAACAGGTGCTCGGGCATCAAGGCGTCGGACAGCACCGTGAGGAGGTACTGCCGGATCTTGACGGTGCCGAGCGCCGGGTCGGGGCCGGTGAGGTAGCAGACCAGCACGATCCTGCCGTCCGCCGCGACATGCTCGGTCACCAGCGCGTCCCGGATGTCCGGGCCGTCGCGCAGCGCGGCCAGCGTCTCGACGGGATCGGCGTCCGCCCGGCCGACGAACTCCAGCGTGCCGTCGATCCAGCGGCGGGCCAGGTCGCCGAAGTGCTGGGAGCCGGAGCAGAGCTCGGCCACCTCGCCCACGGCGGCGAGCTGATCGCCGGCGTGGCGCAGCTCGGCCCGGTCGTCGGCCGGGCCGCCGCTCAGCGGCACCCGCACGCCTGCGTTCTGCGGCTGCCAGTCGGCCGGGACCGGATAGACGGCGACCGGCCGCCCGTCGCGGCCCACCCGGTAGACGCCGACACCCCGGCATCCGGGCGACAGGCGGCGCAGCGCCACCAGGTCGTGGGAGATCAGGTCGCCGGAGTTCTCCACGAACGCGTGGCGGAGCGCCGGGAGCGTCTCGCGGGCAGCGTCCAGACCGCGCAGGATCGCCGGGGTCAGGTAGGCGACCGTGACCGCGTGTTCCCTCAGCAGGGACAGGTCGCCGCGCTCCGGCAGCAGCAGCGCCGCCCCGGCGCCGAACGCGCTGGACATCGCCGACACCAGGTGACCGGGCAGGGCCGACAACACCGCGAACCGGTCATCCTCCTCCAGCCCGAACCTCCGCACCGCCCAGTCAGCCTCCGGCCGTGCGTCCGGCGGCTCCTGATCCGGCCCCTCTCCGTCTCCGGTCACCCTTTCGCCGTCGTTGCCGGAAATTTCGGCGAAGATCGGGCTCAGATCGACATCCGCCTCGCTCCCCGGGAGCACGTCCACCACCGTGGAAACCCCGAGATACCGTGCCGCGACCGGCCCCGCCTCCTCGATCACGGAGAAGGTCACGCCTGCCTTCCCGCATCCGAGGACCGCCGCCACGAAGGCCGCCGAGGCTCGCCGTACCACCCCGAAGTGCTCCATCTGCGACGCCGCACGCTCCGACACCACGCGAGCCACCCGATCGGCCGCGCGGCTGATCCACCGGTAGCTCCGCTCGCCGTCCCGGTCGATCACCGCGACCCGATCCCGCCCCTGCGCGAACCAGTCCACCGCCAGATGCGGCGCCACGGCAGGCCAGTCACCGGCGGCCGTCTTCCCGGCCGCGTCCGGCGGGTAGTCCAGCAACCCCCGGCCGGGATCCTCCACCACGGCGTGCAGGAACACCCGCAGCTGCTCCATCAACACCCGCATCATCGCCGACCGGTACCGCTCGGCGTTGAACTCGAGGTGGATCTGCAGCGCCTCCCCGACCTCCTGCGCGCTGATCATGAGATCGAACTTGCTGTCCAGCGCGGGCATCTCCATCGGCTCGACCGCGACGCCGGTGATCTCCTCCGCCACCGGACTCCCGATCACGTTGAGCAGCACCTGGAACAGCGGCGTCCGGCCCGGGTCCCGTGGCACCCGCAGCTCCTTCACCAGCACGTCGAACGGCGCGTCGGAGTGCGCGTACCCGTCCAGCGCGACCTGGCGCACCCGGGTCAGCAGGTCCGCGAACGTCGGCTCGCCCGACAGGTCCACCCGGAACGGCAGCGTGTTGACGAAGAACCCGATCAACCGATCGGTGCCCTCGTCCGTACGCCCGGCGACCGGCACGCCGATCACCACGTCCCGCTGCCCGGACCAGCGGCCCAGCGTGGTGGCCAGGCTCGCCAGCAGCACCATGAACGGCGTCACACCGTGCTTGCGGCACAACTCGTGCAGCTCACCGGTCTCCTGCGGCGACAGATCGAACCGCAGCCGCTCACCCCGCGCTCCCCTGGCCGGCGAGAACCGCCGCGCCAGCGGCAATGCCAGCGGCGGTGGCGCGTCGGCCAGATGCTCGCGCCAGTAGCCCACCTCCCGCTGGAGCGCCTCGCCCGCCAGCGCCGCCCGCTGCCACACCGCGTAGTCCCGGTACTGGATCGGCAGCTCGGCCAGCTCCGCCCGTTCCACGTCGCCGCCGGCCTCGTACAACGCCGACAACTCACGCACGAACAGCCCGACCGACCAGGCGTCGGAGACGATGTGGTGCATCGTGACGGCCAGCACGTGCTCGGTGTCGCTCAGCCTGACCAGCAGGCACCGGAACAACGGCCCCCGCGCCAGATCGAACGGAGTGGTCGCCTGCTCGTCCGCCAGCCGGCGCGCCTCGTCGAGATCGGCGCCCTCGACGACCTCCAGCCTCCAGTCGGCGCCGAGATCGTCCACCACCTGGACCGGCCGCCCGTCCACGGTCGGAAAGCGGGTACGCAACGTCTCGTGCCGGACCAGGATCGCGCGGATGCTCGCCTCCATCGCCGCCACGTCGAGCGGCCCCACCAGCCGCCGCCGTCCGTGCACGTTGTAGGCGGTACCGGGCCGGAGCTGGTTCTCCAGCCACAACCGCTCCTGGTCGAACGACAGCACCGGCTCGGCCTCGGCCGTACGCGGCTCGACGGCGGAACCCTCCGACGACGAGCGCGCGGCCACCACCGCCGCCAGCCCGGCCACGGTGGGGGCGGCGAAGAACTCCTTCACCGAGACCCGCACACCCAGGATCTTCCTGATCCGCGCCACCACCTTGGGCGCCAGCAGCGAGTGCCCGCCCAGCTCGAAGAAGTCGTCGAACACGCTCAGGTGCGGAGAGCCGAGGATGTCGCGCCAGATGTCCGCGACAACCTCCTCATAGGGGGTACGCGGGGCCATGCGCCGGCTCGGAGCCCAGGAAGGGTGTGCCATAGCCGAACCGTACGTGTCGCCCCCGGGCGTCCGGATGTCACACAAAAGGGGGATCGCAGCAGCCCGGCCCGTCCGGGCGCTACCCCCGGATCACGTGCTCCGGGCCGGGCAGCGCCGCCGACTCGGGGCTGCGCAGATATCCCATGACGAGATCGGCCAACCCGGCCCGCCGCGCCTGCCCGCTCGGGTCGGGGGCGGGCTCGCCCCTGACGAGGAGCTCGGCCTGCCTCCCGGCACGGCTCGCGCTCACGACCGCGGCCCCGGCTGCCATCGGCCCGGCCGGCTCGGTGGACCCGGTGAGGACGTAATGGCCGGCCAGTAACTCCTCGATGTCGCCGCTCACCTGCACCTGACCGTGGTTCAGCATGACCAGCCAGTCACAGGTCTCCTCGATGTCGGCGACCACGTGCGAGGACAGCAGCACGGTCAGCTCCCGCTCGGCCACCTCCGCCATGATCGAGCGCATCACATCGTGCCTGGCCAGGGGGTCGAGGTTGGCCAGCGGCTCGTCCAGCACGAGAAGGTCGGGCCGCCGGGCCATCGCCAGCGTGATCGCCACCTGCGCCCGCTGCCCGCCTGACAGGACGCCCACCTTCCGATCCAGAGGCACACCCAGCCGGCCGAGCCGGTCACGGGCGGCGCCGTCGTCGAAGCGGGAGTTCACCCGGCGGCCGAAGGCGAGCATCTCGGCGGCGGTGAACCTCTCGGTCAGCGGCCTGTCCTGGGCCACGAACGCCACCTCGCCGTGCACCACGACGCTGCCGCAGGTGGGCTTGAGCATGCCGACGGCGGTGTGCATGAGCGTGGTCTTGCCCGCGCCGTTCGGTCCTACGAGCGCGGCCACGCGCCCGGCCGGGATGGACAACGAGCAGTCACGCAACGCCCAGGAGCGGCGGTACCGCACACCCAGCCCGTTCGTCTCCAGCGCCGGCCTCACGCCGCCCCTTCCTTCGTGCCCTTCCCGGGGCCGCCCTTCTGGGAGTCCGCGAGGACAACGGTGACCAGCGCCCTCAGGTCCTCCTGGTCGAGCCCGGCCTCGCGCGCCTCGCGTACCCACCTCTCCAGGTCGCGCCGCAATCGGGTGTGCGCGACGAGCGTCGCGCCCGTGACGCTCTGCAGCACGAATGTCCCCATGCCCGGCCGTCCTTCGACCAGCCGGTCCCGCTCCAGCTCGCGGTAGGCCTTGAGCACGGTGTTGGGGTTGATGGCCAGGCTCTCGACCACCTCGCGGGCGGTGGGCAGCTGGTCGCCCGGCCGCAGCGTGCCGAGCCTGAGAGCCTGCTTGACCTGGTGGACGAGCTGGAGGTAGGTCGACACTCCCGAGCCGCGGTCGAGATGGAACTCGATCACCGCAACACCCTTTCTCTATTCGATTAGTGAAAGAGTGTTGCAGGGGATCACCTGTTGTCAACTCCGAGCCGCGTCATGGGGTGAAGCGGTAGCCCATGCCCGGCTCGGTGATCAGGTGGACCGGGTGGGCCGGGTCGCGTTCGAACTTCTTGCGCAACTGGGCCATGTACTGGCGCAGGTAGTGGGTCTCCTTGACGTGCTTGCTGCCCCACACCTCCGTCAGCAGGTAGCGCTGGGGGATGAGCTTGCCGGGGTTGCGCAGCAGGATCTCCAGGATGTGCCATTCGGTGGGGGTGAGCCGCTGGCCACCCGAGATGGTCTTGCCGACGAGGTCGACCGTGTGGTCGCCGATCTGGATGCTGGCCAGCTCGGCCTCGTGGATGGCGGCGCGGCGGGAGACGGCCCGGATGCGGGCCAGGAACTCCTCGATGCTGAACGGTTTCGTCACGTAGTCGTCGGCGCCGGCGTCCAGAGCGTCGATCTTGTCCTGGTTCCCGGCCCGGCCGGACAGCACCACGATCGGGATCCGGGTCCAGCCGCGCAGGCCGTGGATGACGTCGACGCCGTCGATGTCGGGCAGGCCGAGGTCGAGCACGACGAGGTCGGGATGCCATTCGGCGGCTTCGCGCAGCGCGGAGGAGCCGTTCTCGGCGACGGCGACCTCGTACTGGCGGGCGGCCAGGTTGATGCGCAGGGCCCGCAGGATCTGCGGTTCGTCGTCGACGACGAGGATCTTGGTCATGCTGTCACCGCCTGGGATGAGATGGGCATCTGGACGGTCATGGTGAGACCTCCCCCTGGTGTCTCCTCCGGTATGAGCGTGCCGCCCATGGCCTCGGTCAGGCCGCGGGAGAGCGCGAGCCCGAGGCCGACGCCCGTGCCGTTGTCGCGGTCGCCGAGCCGCTGGAACGGCTGGAAGACCCGGTCGCGGGCCTCGGGCGGGATGCCGGGGCCGCGGTCGATGACGCGGATCTCCACCTGCTCGTCGTGCCAGCTGGCGGTGATGAGCACCTTCCGGCCGGCGGGACTGTAGCGGACGGCGTTGGTCATCAGGTTGACCAGGACGCGCTCCAGCAGGGCGGGGTCGGCGACGATCTCGGGGAGTTCGATGGAGATGTCGCCCTCGACGCGGTCGCGCAGCGATCCGAGGTCGTCGATAGCGCGGGGCACGACCTCTTCCAGGGCGACGGGCTGGAGCGCCAGGCCGAGCACTCCGGCCTGCAGGCGGCTCATGTCGAGCAGGTTCTCCACCAGCCGGTCGAGGCGGCCCAGCGATTCATGGGCGGTGTCGAGCAGTTCGTCGCGGTCCTGGGGAGACCAGTCGATGTCGGCGCTGCGCAGACTGTCGACGGAGGCCTTGGCGGCGGCCAGCGGGGTGCGCAGGTCGTGGCTGACGGCGGCCAGCAGGGCGGTGCGCATCTTGTCGGCCTCGGCCAGCGGCTTGGCCTGCCCGGCCTCCTCCTCCAGGCGTTCCTGCCGCAGCGCGACGGCGGCTTCGGCGGCGAACGCCTCCAGCACCCGCCGGTCGCTGGCGTCCAGCAGCCGGCCGCGGGCGGCGAGCACGAGCCGGTCGTTGATCTGCACGTCGGTGTCGGCCGCGCCGGGGTTGGTGCACGGGGTCTGGCCGGTGGTGGCGATGATGCGCCAGGCGGCGGGCTCGGACTGGTCGTCCGGGGTGGGCTCGCCGAGGCGTTCGAGCAGGGTGACCGAGTCCAGCCCGAACGTCTCGCGCAGGCGGCCGAGCAGCGACGGCAGCGCCGCCTCACCGCGCAGCACGTGCCCGGCCAGCGTGGACAGCGCCTCGGCGTCCGCGCTCGCGCGGGCGGCCTGTCTGGTACGGCGCGCGGCGAGGTCCACGATCGAGCTGACCGCCGCCGCGACCAGCACGAACACGACCAGCGCGAACAGGTTCTCCGGATCGTTGATGGTGAACTCGCCGAGCGGCGGCGTGAAGTACCAGTTGAGCAGCAGCGATCCTCCGACGGCCGCGGTGACGGCCGGCCACATGCCACCGGCCAGCGCGACCCCGACGGTCAGGCAGAGGAAGAACAGGATCTCGCTGGGCAGCGACAGCACGTCCCTGAACGGCGCGAGCAGGGCCGTGAGCAGCGGCATCCCGGCCACCGCCAGCGCCCAGCCGGTCAGGCGGCGCTTCCTGGTCAACGCGGCCCGCGAGCGTTCGGGACGCCTGCGCCCCTGCTTGACCTCCTCGTGGGTGATCATGTGGACGTCGATGGAGCCGGACAGGGCCGTGGTCTCCACGCCGACGCCCCGGGAGAAGATCTGGGCGAAGCGGCCTCTCCGCGACGCTCCGAGGACGAGCTGGGTGGCGTTGACGCCGCGGGCGAAGTCGAGCAGCGCCTGGGGGATGTCGTCACCGACGACCTGGTGGTAGGTGCCGCCCATGCTCTCGACCAGCGTGCGCTGGCGGGCCAGGTTGGCAGGGTCGCCGCCGGCCAGTCCGTCGGCGCTGGTGACGTGGACGGCCAGCAGGTCGGCGCCCTTGGTGCGGGCGGCGACGCGGGCCGCCCGGCGTACCAGCGTGTCGCCTTCCGGGCCGCCGGTCAGTGCGACCACGACGCGTTCCCGGGTGTCCCAGGTGGTGGCGATGCCGTGCTCGGCGCGGTAGCGGTCGAGCTGGTCGTCGACCTTTCCCGCGACCCAGAGAAGGGCGAGCTCACGGAGGGCCGTGAGGTTGCCGACGCGGAAGTAGTTCGACAGGGCGGCGTCGACCTTCTCTGGCATGTACACGTTGCCGTGCGCCATGCGGCGGCGCAGCGCCTCCGGCGACATGTCGACCAGCTCGACCTGGTCGGCGCGGCGCACCACCTCGTCGGGGACGGTCTCGCGCTGCGGGATTCCGGTGATCTCCTGGACGACGTCGTTGACGGACTCCAGGTGCTGGATGTTCACCGTCGAGATGACGTCGATCCCGGCGTCCAGGATGTCGTCGATGTCCTGCCAGCGCTTGACGTTCCTGGAGCCGGGCACGTTGGTGTGGGCCAGCTCGTCGATCAGCGCGATCTTCGGCTTGCGCTCGATGACGGCGTCCACGTCCAGCTCGGTGAAGGTGGCCCCGCGATAGACCAGCGTCCCGCGCGGGATCACCTCCATGCCCTCCAGGAGGGCCGCGGTGCGGGCGCGGCCGTGGGTCTCGACGAAGCCCACGACCACGTCCCGGCCGCGCTCCATACCGCGACGGCCCTCGCTGAGCATCGCGTACGTCTTGCCGACCCCGGGCGCCGCCCCGAGGTAGACCCGCAGGCGGCCCCGGCTCATGATCGATCCAGCGCCAGGTTGAGTTCGAGGACGTTGACGGCGGGTTCGCCCATGAAGCCGAGCACCCGGCCGGTCGTGTTCTCGTCGATGAGTGCCTTGACCCTGTCCAGGGCCAGGCCGCGTTCCCTGGCCACCCGGGGGGCCTGGAGCTCGGCGTAGGCGACGGAGATGTGCGGGTCCAGGCCCGATCCGCTCGCGGTCACCGCGTCCGCGGGCACCGGCACCCGGCTCACCTCGCCGCGCACGGATACGGTCCGGCCGGCGGCGTAGTCCTCGCCCGGCTTGGCGCACTCCACCTTCAGCCCCTGGTAGGTGGCGACGAAGGGGGCGGCCGGGCAGGCCTGGTTGACGCTGACCGCCCGGTCGGGGAAGACCTTCAGCACCGCGCCGACCCCGTCGGCGGTGCAGTACGGGCGGGCGCCGCTGACGCCCTCCAGCTCGCCGACCGCCTTGGACCGGGCGCACACCCGGGTCAGCAGCGACTGCCTCCCCTCGGCGCCCGGCACCGGCAGCACGTCGACGACGTCCTCGGGACCGAGGTTGCTGGCCCCGGTCGAGGTCGGGTCGTAGCCGTCGCCGGCGGCCGACGGGCGGGACTGGAAGTACTTCTTGACCGCGTTGCCGTCGGCGTCGGTGAAGGACTGGCCTATGATCGCGCTGCCCACGTCCTTGCCGCCGGCCCGCACGATCGAGCCGTTGGCCTTGCCGTTGAACAGCGCCTGCGCGATCCCGGTCGTGGCCAGCGGATAGATCAGGCCGAGCAGCACGGTCAGGACGGCCACGGCCCTGATCGCGGCCAGATGCCGGCGCAGCCAGCTGGGTAGACGGTCCATTACGACATCCCCGGAAGAAACTGGATGAACAGGTCGATGATCTTGATGCCGACGAACGGCGCGACGATGCCGCCCAGGCCGTAGACGTACAGGTTGCGCGAGAGCAGCTTGGAGGCGCTGGAGGGCCGGTACCGGACGCCGCGCAGCGCCAGCGGGATCAGCGCGATGATGACCAGGGCGTTGAACACGACCGCGGACAGGATCGCCGACTGCGGGCTGGCCAGGCGCATGACGTTCAGGGCGTCCAGGCCCGGGTAGACCGCCGCGAACATGGCCGGGATGATCGCGAAGTACTTCGCGATGTCGTTGGCGATGGAGAACGTGGTCAGCGCGCCGCGGGTGATGAGCAGCTGCTTGCCGATCTCGACGATCTCGATCAGCTTGGTCGGGTTGGAGTCGAGGTCGACCATGTTCCCGGCCTCCTTGGCGGCCGAGGTGCCGGTGTTCATCGCCACGCCGACGTCCGACTGGGCCAGTGCGGGGGCGTCGTTGGTGCCGTCGCCGGTCATCGCGACCAGGCGGCCGCCCTGCTGCTCCTTCCTGATCAGGGCGAGCTTGTCCTCGGGGGTGGCCTCGGCCAGGAAGTCGTCCACGCCGGCCTCGTCCGCGATGGCCTTGGCGGTCAGCGGGTTGTCGCCGGTGATCATGACGGTGCGGATGCCCATGCGGCGCATCTCGTCGAAGCGTTCGCGCATGCCCTGCTTGACCACGTCCTTGAGGTGGATGACCCCGAGCACGCGGCCCTTCTCCGCGACGACCAGCGGAGTCCCGCCGGAGCCGGAGATCCCGTCCACGATGTGCCCGACCTCGTCGGTGGGGTGGCCGCCCCGGTCGCGGACCCACTTCATCACCGCGGTCGCCGCACCCTTGCGGACCTGCCGCTCGCCCAGGTTGACCCCGGACATGCGGGTCTGGGCGGTGAACTGCACCCACTCGGCGCCGTGGATCTCCCGCTCGCGCAGGCCGTAGCGCTGCTTGGCGAAGACCACGATCGAGCGGCCCTCGGGGGTCTCGTCGGCCAGGCTGGACAGTTGCGCCGCCTCCGCGAGCTCGGCCTCGGTGACGCCGTTCACGGGGACGAACTCCGACGCCTGCCGGTTGCCCAGGGTGATCGTGCCGGTCTTGTCCAGCAGCAGCGTGGACACGTCCCCGGCGGCCTCCACCGCGCGGCCGCTCATCGCCAGCACGTTGCGCTGGACCAGGCGGTCCATGCCCGCGATGCCGATCGCGGACAGCAGCGCGCCGATCGTGGTCGGGATCAGGCAGACCAGCAGCGAGACCAGCACCACGCCGGTGACGCCGTCGGCGTTCAGCGCGAGCGAGTCCGGCACGCCGGGGTTGGTGAGCTTGGAGTAGATGGCCAGCGGCTGCATGGTGACGGTGGCCACCAGGAAGATGACCGTCAGCGCGGCGAGCAGGATGTTGAGGGCGATCTCGTTCGGCGTCTTCTGCCGGTTCGCCCCCTCGACCAGGGCGATCATGCGGTCGATGAAGCTCTCGCCGGGCTTCTGGGTGATCCGGACGACGATCCGGTCGGACAGCACCTTGGTGCCGCCGGTGACCGCCGAGCGGTCGCCGCCGGACTCGCGGATCACCGGGGCGGACTCGCCGGTGATGGCCGACTCGTCCACCGACGCGATGCCCTCGACCACGTCGCCGTCGCCGGGGATGGTCTCCCCGGCCTCGACGATCACGAAGTCGCCCTGCCGCAGCTCGGGCGCGCCGACCACGTCCCAGTCCGTGGACGTGCGGCTCTTGAGGCGGCGGGCCCGGGTGTCGGTCTTGGCCTTGCGCAACGTGGCCGCCTGCGCCTTGCCGCGCCCCTCGGCGACGGCCTCGGCCAGGTTGGCGAAGACGGCGGTCAGCCAGAGCCAGACCACGATGGCCCAGGCGAAGAACGACGGGTCGAGGATCGCCAGCACGGTGGTGAACGCGGCGCCGACCTCGACGATGAGCATCACCGGGTTGCGCCACAGCGTGGCCGGGTTGAGCTTCTTCAGCGCGTCCGGCAGCGACCTCAGCAGCTGCTTCGGATCGAGCAGACCGCCGCCCACGCGGCCGTTCCGCTCCGCTGTCTTGAGCGCGGGGGATGACATGTCAGGACAGTCCTTCTGCGATGGGGCCGAGCGCGAGCGCCGGGAGGAAGGTGAGGGCGACCAGGATGATCGTCACGCCGACGACCATGCCGACGAACTGCGGCCGGTGCGTCGGCAGCGTGCCGGCGCTCTCGGGGACCGGCGACTGCGCGGCCAGCGATCCGGCCAGCGCCAGCACCAGGATGATCGGCAGGAACCGGCCGAACGCCATGCACAGGCCGAGCGCCACGTCGTACCAGGGTGTGTTGACGGTGATCCCGGCGAAGGCGGAGCCGTTGTTGTTGGAGGCGCTGGTGAACGCGTACAGCACTTCGGACAGGCCGTGCGGGCCCGCGTTCAGCATGCTCGCCCGCTGCTGCGCCGAGCCCATCGCGAACGCCGTGCCGACCAGCACCAGCACCGGCGTGACCAGGAAGTACAGGGAGGCCAGCTTGATCTCGCGCGAGCTGATCTTCTTGCCCAGGTATTCGGGGGTGCGGCCCACCATCAGGCCCGCCACGAACACCGTGATCACGGCCAGGATCAGCATGCCGTACAGGCCGGAGCCGACCCCGCCCGGCGCTACCTCGCCCAGCATCATGTTGAACAGCGTCATCATGCCGCCGAACGGCGTGTAGGAGTCGTGGAAGGAGTTGACCGCGCCGGTCGACGTCAGGGTGGTGGCGGCGGCGAAGGTGGCCGAGTTGGAGACGCCGAAGCGGGCTTCCTTGCCCTCCATGGCCGCCCCGACCGCCTGCGGCACCGTCGCGTGTCCGCCCAGCTCGAAGACGTTGGTGAGCAGCACGCTGGCCAGCGCGATCACGCTCATCACGGCGAGGATCGCGTACCCCTGCCTGACCTGCCCGACCATCTTGCCGAAGGTGCGCGTCAGCGTGAACGGGATCACCAGGATCAGGAAGATCTCCAGCCAGTTCGTCCAGGTGGTGGCGTTCTCGAACGGGTGGGCCGAGTTGGCGTTGTAGAAGCCGCCGCCGTTGGTGCCCAGCTCCTTGATAACCTCCTGCGAGGCCACCGGGCCGCCGGTGATCGGCTGGGTGCCGCCGGTCAGCGTGGTGACCTCGTGCGGGCCGGAGAAGTTCTGGATCAGCCCGCCGGCCACCAGCACCAGAGCGCCGACGAAGGCGATCGGCAGCAGGATCCGCAGCAAACCGCGGACCAGGTCCACCCAGAAGTTGCCGATCGTGTCGGAGGTGCGCCGGGCGAACCCGCGCACCAGGGCGATGGCCACGGCCATGCCCACCGACGCCGACACGAAGTTCTGCACCGCCAGCGCGGCCATCTGGGTCAGGTGGCCCATCGTGGACTCGCCGGAGTAGGCCTGCCAGTTGGTGTTGGTCACGAAGCTGATCGCCGTGTTCCAGGCGATGTGGTCGGTGACCGGCTTCATCCCGACGCTGAGCGGCAGCTTGTCCTGCAGCCGCTGGATCGCGTACACGAACAGGATCGAGATCAGCGAGAACGCCAGCAGGCTGCGGGCGTAGACACCCCAGCTCTGCTCGGCGTCCGCGCGCACCCCGAGCAGCCGGTAGATCACGCGCTCGACGGCGTTGTGCTTGGCGCTCGTGTAGACCCGGTGCATGTAGTCGCCGAACGGCTTGTGCGCCAGGGCCAGAGCGGCGATCAGGGAGACGATGAAGATCATCCCTGCGACGGTCGTGCTCATCAGAAACGCTCCGGGAACAGCAGGGCCACGACCATGAAGATCACCAGACCGGCGACCACGATCAGGCCGGCGGCGTTGACGGCACTCACAGCCGCTCCACCGCCTTCACCACGAGCCCGAAGATCACGAAGATCGCGATCGTCAGGGCGACGAAGATGACGTCAGCCATCCCCACTCCTCAATCTGGACATGTTGGTTGGGCCGCGCCCATCTCGGGCGGCGCCAAGGCCAGCAAACCCCGAGATTTGGGGCGTTTTTCCTTTCTTGACGGCTTCCATACGGCCGGAGCCTGATTTTTGACGGCATCTCTACGCGCCGCTCCGAGCGCGCCTTGGAGTTCCCCGGTCGCGGCCATGCTGCGGTACCTGGTCCTCGGCGGCGGTGACGTCCCGCCGCTGACCGGCCTCGTAGGTTTCACATAGGTATTTGGGCGTTTCACGTCTTAAATGCGTATATATGGACATCCCTGGCAGTGCGTCGGGATCAGCATGTTCTCCATGTCCATCGTGAAAACTCCCACCGCCAAGGAGCCTGCCGATACCGGCGAACGGCATCGCCTGTCCGTCGTCGGCGGTCTGGCCGCGCTGTCCCTGGACGCGATGGCGTCGGTGGCGTACGGGCCCGAGGCGATCGTGCTGGTGCTCGCCCTCGCGGGCGGCGCCGGGCTCGGCTTCACCATCCCGGTCACGCTGACCATCGCGGGCCTGCTGGCCGTGCTCACCCTCTCCTACCGGCAGGTCATCGCCGCCTTCCCCGACGGCGGCGGCGCCTACGGGGTGGCCAGGACGTACCTCGGCCGCCGGGCATCCCTGGTGGCGGGGGCCTCCCTGGTCATCGACTACGTGCTCAACGTCGCCGTCTCGGTCGCCGCCGGGGTGGCCGCGCTCACCTCGGCCTTCCCGGAGCTGCTGCCGTACACGGTGTGGTTGTGCCTGGCCGTGCTGGCTCTCGTGACGGCGGTCAACCTGCGCGGGATCGCGCACAGCGCCCGCGCGTTCATCGCCCCGACCGTGATCTACGTGGGCGCGATCCTGCTCGTCGTCGTGGCCGGGCTCATCCGCCGCGAACCCGCCGTGGACGTCTCCCACCAGGTGAGCGGCCTGCAGACGGTCGGGGTGCTGCTGTTGCTGAAGGCGTTCGCGAACGGCTGCGCGTCGCTGACCGGCGTGGAGGCCATCGCCAACGCCGTGCCGTCCTTCAGGAAGCCCCGCGTACGGCGGGCGCAGCGGGCCGAGGTCGCCTTGGGCGCCCTGCTGGCGGTCATGTTGCTGGGCATCGCCGCGCTGATCGAGAAGTTCGCCATCGCCCCGGCGGACGGGGTGACCGTGCTCGCCCAGGTCACGCGGGCCTCGCTCGGGGACGGGCCGCTGTTCTACGTGGTGCAGTTCGCCACCGTGGTGCTGCTGGCGCTGGCCGCGAACACCTCCTTCGGCGGCCTGCCGGTGCTGGCCGAGCTGCTGGCCCGCGACAACAACCTGCCGCACTTCTTCGCCCTGCGCGCCGACCGCCAGGTGCACCGCTACGGCATCGCGTTCCTGACCGTCACCAGCGCCCTGCTGCTGATCGTGGCGGGCGGCGAGATGAATCTGCTGGTGCCGCTGTTCGCGATCGGGGTGTTCGTCGGGTTCACGCTGTCGCAGGCCGGCATGGTCCGGCACTGGGTGGGCGAGCGGCCCGCCGGGTGGCGGTGGCGGGCCGGGCTGAACGGGTTCGGCGCGCTGCTGACCTTCGTGGCCGCGATCGTGGTGACGGGCTCGAAGTTCGGTGAGGGCGGCTGGCTGATCGTGGTGGCGCTGCCGCTGATGGTGGCCGTCATGGAGTGGGTCAACCGCTCGTACGCGCGGATCGGCGGGCGGCTGGAGCTGGGCAGGACGCCGTCGCCGCCGCGGCCACGCCGTTCGCTGGTGGTGGTGCCGGTGCACGCGGTCACCCGGCTGACCCGCGACGCCTTGTCGGCGGCGCTGTCGCTGGGGGACCGGGTGGTGGCCGTCAACGTCACCCACCCCGAGGACGAGCGGCAGGCGCGGGCGTTCGTCGACGACTGGGACCGGTGGGACCCGGGCGTGGAGCTGGTGCAGCTCTTCGATGCCCACCGGCGGCTCGCCGAACCGCTGCTCACCTACCTGGCCGAGGTGCCCGAACCGCACGTGTTCGTGCTCATCGCCGAGGTCGAGCCGGAGCACGCCTGGCAGCGGATGCTGCAGAACCAGCGCGGCGCGGTGCTGGCCAGGGCGCTGCGGCGGCGTACCGACGCGGTGGTGTGCCGGATGAGGTTCCGCGTCTCATGAGGCCCACGGGGGAGTGGGCGTGGGCGGGACGGGGTCATCGGGCGCACGGTGTGACGGCGCTGGTCGCGCTCCTGGCCGGCTGTCTCGCCGGGCTGCCGGCGGCCGGGTCGCTCGTACGCGAGATCGACGCCTACCGGGCCACGCACCGGCAGGTCGTCGCGCGGATCGTCGAGGAGCGGGCCATCGTGTCGCACGTGGTCTGGGACGGCGGGCGGCAGGGCGGCTGGGCCCGCGGGCCGCTGGACCGGGTCTCGGACACGACCGCCCGGATCTGGCTGGACGCGCGTGGCCGCCTGGCGCCGCGGCCTCTCGGTACGGTGGAGGTCGTCTTCGGCGCCTTCATCGCCGCCGTCCCCGCCGGGGCGTTGGGGTGGCTGGTCGTGGGGGCGCTGCTCCCGTGGTGGGCCGCTCGCCGGGCCGTCCTGCGGGTGGATCGGGAGTGGCGCGAGTACCGCTCGTCAGGGCCGTAGCGCCGGTTCGGTTGGGCTTGTCATGGTCGGAGCAGGGCCCGTACCCGGTCCATGGTCGCGGCGGCGCGCTCCAGATTCTCCTGGAACGTGCCGGTGGCGTGCCGGAGCTGGTCGGCGATGACCTGCTGGTCGGTGACGAGCCCGTTGCCGCCCAGGAACTCCTCGGCTCTCTTGCGCTGTTCGGCCTCGGCATGCTCCCTGGCCTGGTGGATCAGGCCGAGGATGGTCTCGGCCAGCCGCGCCGACTCCATGCGCATGGCGCGTGCGTCGAGCCGCAGGTCCGTGACGCCTGACGCGCTGCTGTACTCGACGCTCACCCAGCCGTCCCGCGATTCCGCGCGGGTCGTCGCGGCACTGTCCCGCAGGCGGCTCAGCCGGCCGAAGAAGCGGTCGGCGTCGGCCGCCGGCCGCTCGGGGGGAGCCGTCGGCCGCCTGCTCCGACACGTACCGGCCGGTCACCGTCTGGCTGCCCGTCGAGATGTCATTGACCGCCTCGGCGCCCGCCGGCTGGGGCAGGCCCTGCGGAGGGCTCGCCCATATGCCCTCGCCCGGGACGCGGCCGGTGAGGCCGTGGGCGGTCAGGCCGCGTTCGACCCGGTTGGCCGTGCGCCAGATGAGCATGGGGCCCTGGGCGAAGGTCGCCGCCGCCAGATCGTTCAGGCCGCTGTGGTCGCCGCGGGCGGACTCGATGCCCACGTCCACGGTCACGACCGCGCTGAGTGCGGCGGCGCACCCGTGCAGCAACACGTTCAGCAGTGACTCCACCGCGCGGTAGCCCTCGAAGAGCTTGATCGCATCCTGCCAGTTCGTGAGGGACGCGGTCGTGCCGTCCTGGATCCGTACCATGTCCTCGGCCCGGTGGCGCAGCTCCGCGATGGTGAACGCCTCGACCTCGAGACCCGGCGGCCAGGCCCTGGCGGCGGGCAGTTCGCCCCGCCCGCTCGAAACGCGGGCGTGCGCGTCCCCGAGCCAGTAAAGGCCGTCAAAGCTGCGCCAGTATTTACGCGGTCAGCGTCAGAATTGCGTAGCGATCGCGGATTGCGGCCGACGCCGGCTCTAGCGTCTTCTGCGTACGACAGTTCGCTGGAAGGAAGCAGATGTCAGAGCCCCGATTGTGCGTCCCGGTCACGGTAGGAACGTGCGCCTTGACCCTTCGGTTGTTCCGCACGGCCTCGGGCAAGCGGACAGCGGTCGCGTTCTCCTCGCCGCTCAAGCTGGCCAAGGTGCTCGGAGCCGACCAGCGGTGGGTGCTGCTCACGGCCCCGGCGCTGCGTGGCATGATCGCCGACCTGGACGTCATCGGCATCGTCATCGATCCTGCGGGCACGACGACCAGGCCCGCGAAGCGGGTGGCCTGATGTGCCTCCTGCAGCAGGATCAGGCGGGGCAGGAGTCCGGCTCCGGATTCCAGCAGGTCGCGGACGCCGAGGGGACGCCGGGTGCTTCCCCTCGGGCGGCGGGGGGAGACCGTCCCCTTTGCTGAAGCGTCGGGGACCGGCCGTCAGGAGCGGCCGGTGCCGGCGGTGTCGATCGCGGCGCCTGCCTGGTCCGCCGGCGTGACCGCGACCAGCCGGGCCTGCAGGCAGCGGCGTCAAAACCGCGTCAGAGTTTTCGTGATATGCGTCCAGATTGCGTAGAAATTTGCCGATTTATCCTGCGATGCCTTTAGCGTCCAAATTGAAGCATTTCTCGCAGGAGGAACCAGATGTCAGAGCCCCGATTGCTCGTCCCCGGCCCGCGTGAGCCCGCACGCTTCGACGAAGCCGTGGAGCCCTGGTCGGCCACCACCGGTTTCCGGCCGGTCGCCGCCACCGGAGGCGTGCCGCTCATGGACATCGTCGAGCGCTTCGGCACCCCCGCGTACGTGGTGGACGAGGCCGACGTGCGCCGGCGCTGCCGGGCCTTCCACGCCGCCCTGCCGGACGCCGACATCCGGTACGCGGCCAAGGCGTTCCTGTGCCGGGCGATGGCCACCTGGATCCGGGAGGAGGGGCTCGGCCTGGACGTCTGCTCCGGCGGCGAGCTGGCCACCGCCCGTTCCGTCGGCTTCCCCGCCGAGCGGATCGTCTTCCACGGCAACGCCAAGACCCCGCACGAGCTGGCCGAGGCGGTTCACTACGGGGTCGGTCGCATCGTCGTCGACAACCTCGCCGAGGTCGCCCGGCTCGCGATGCTGGTCCCGCACGGGCACCGGCAGAAGGTGCTGCTGCGGGTCATTCCGGACATCGAGGCGGGCGCCTGTGCGGCGATCCGCACCGGTGGCGAGGGCCAGAAGTTCGGCCTGTCCATAGCCTCCGGGGACGCCGCCGCAGCCGTCGCCAGAGTGCTGCGCCAGCCGGAGCTGCGGCTGGCGGGTCTGCACTGCCACCTGGGCTCCCAGATCCACACGACCGAGCCGTACGAGCAGGCCGCCAGGGTCATGGTCGAGCAACTGGCCGCGATCCGCGACACGTACGGGATCGTGCTGCCCGAGCTGGACCTGGGCGGCGGCATGGGCATCGCCTACCTGGAGTCGGAGCACGGCCTGACCCCCGACGAGTACGCCACGACGGTCACCAAGGCCGTGGTGGAGCGCAGCGCGGCGCTGAACCTGCCCGTACCCCGGCTGACCGTCGAGCCGGGCCGGGCGATCAGCGGCCCGGCCGGGCTCACCCTCTACCGCGTCATCGCCGTCAAGCGCACCCTCACCCGCACCTTCGTGGCCGTCGACGGCGGGATGAGTGACAACCCCCGCCCGTCCCTGTACGGCGCGCGCTACACGGCCCGCCTGATCGGCCGCCGCTCCGCCATGGCCGCCCGCGAGGTCACCCTGGTCGGACACCACTGTGAGGCGGGCGACGTCATAGCCGAAAGCGTGCCGCTGCCCTCGGACATCAGGCCCGGCGACGTCATCGCGGTCCCGGCCACGGGCGCCTACCACCACTCGATGGCCTCCACCTACAACCTCACCGGCCGCCCACCCGTCATCGCGGTCGCCGACGGCGCGGCGCGGGTGGTCGTGCGCCGGGAGGAGATCGACGACCTGCTGCGCCGGGACGTGGGACTGTGACGCGCATCCGGCCCCGGCAGGGAGTCCGGAAGGGCGTCCGACCAGAGGGCCTCGTGCTCCTGGCTCTCATCGCGCTCGTCGCGCTCCTCACACTGATCCGGACAGGGGCCTGATGCCGCCTGCCATGCTTCCGGTCGGCAGGTCGGGGCCGCCGTGTGTACGGTCGCGACTGTCCGCTCGTGTCGATCTTGCTCCTACTCGATGGGTGTGCCGTTGACCACCGGCAGCGAGATCGAGGTGCCGGCCAGGTCGACGGTGACCTTGGCCCCGGTGCCGGGTTCGACGTCGGTGCCGGTTCCGGTGCCGCTCTCGTCGAGGTTGAAGTCGTCGTTGGCTCCGGTCATGATCAGGCCCAGCCGGTGCCCGGCCTTGAACTCGTAGTCCTGCGGCAGCGTCTTCCAGGTGATCTGGTACGACTTGCCCGGCGTCAGCGGTGTCGAGCGGCTGAGCGACTTGTGGTTCTGGGCGTCCAGGATTCCGCGGGTGACCACGTTGAAGCCGGAGGTCGCCGTGTTGTCGCCGCCCCTGAGGTAGCAGCCGTCGTCATCGGCCGTGCTTTCGCCGACGCAGTCCTCGCCGCCGATGAACTTGAGGCCCTCCGCGGACGTCGCGGAGCGTTCGCGGTAGTTGATGCGGGTGTCCTGGCCGTAGTCGACGAGCAGGACGCCCAGGTTGGCGGTCGGCTTGTCCATCTTGAGGCGCAGGCTCGCCGTCGGCGTTCCGGACATCCTGATCGCGTTCTTCAACGGCGGGGTCAGGTAGGCCAGCCGGTGGGGGTTGGCGGTGGCGGGGTCGGCGGCCATCGCGATCTCGGTCTGGGCGATGTCGACGTAGCCGGCGGTGCCGGTCGAGGGCGTGCGGCCCAGGGAGCCGTCCTGCCGCGGCCGCAGGGTCGTCGTCCGCGCCGTGGGTGCGGGCCAGTCGGCCTGGGTGATCCAGCGGTCCGGGCCGAGCTGCACGTCGACGCGCGGACGGCGCAGGATGTCGTTGGAGACGCCCATCAGTTCGTGGTCGAACCACTGGTTGAGGGTGGTGAGCCACACCTCGCGGCGGGCCCAGAACGGGTCGAGGTGCCCGTACTGCGTCACCCACGCCTTGCGCTGCACCGTGCGGGGCAGCTTGGTCCACCACTCGGAGAACTGGCTGCCCACCACGTTGCGGTCCTGCATACCCATCACCGAGAAGACACTGGCGCGGACGTTGCGCACCTTGGAGATCGGGCCGGTCCGGTAGTTGCGTTCGTCCCAGTAGGCGTTGTAGTTGCCGGTCTCATCGTCGGATTCGGCGTCCATCCGCTGGCGCACCGCCTCGCACTTCTCCGCCGGATCCTTGTCGACCCGCTCGGACTGCCACCTCGCCCCGCCCTTGAACCAGGTGAGGGTGCCGTTGGCGTGCGAGTTCTCGTAGCCGCTGGTGTAGCCCGAGATGTTCACGATCGTCGCCAGCCCCTGCACGCCGGTGCCGGCGACGCCGACGCCGAGCGCTCCCTCGTACGAGTGGCCGATCATCCCGGTACGGCCGGTGGTCCAGGTGGCTCTGACCGGATCGCCCTGGTCGTCGTAGGCGGTCGCCCGGCCGTTCAGCCAGTCGACGACCGCCTTGCCGCCGAGCACGTCGGAGGCGCCGTAGGAGGTGGGGCAGCCGTCGGACAACCTGGTGCCGATCATGTCGACGGACACGAACGCGTACCCGCGCGGCACGAAGTAGTTGTCGTAATACATCGGGAATTTCGTCACGTTCCCGTTCGCGTCGTATTTCTTCTTCTCGATCTCGAAGCCGACGCCAGGGTCGTCGTAATACGGGCTTTCCTGCATGATCACCGGAACCCTGAGTCCGGAACCGGACTCCTTCGGCCGGATGATGTCCACCCGGACCAGGTCCTTCTTGCCGTCGCCGTCACTGTCGACCTGCGACTGCACCCGGACGTGCTCACGGATGGCGTCCTTGTAGGAGAAGACCGGCCGGGTGAGCCCACCGGAGACTTTGATCTTCGGCTCCGCCGTCGCGGATGCGGCGGGAGCACCGGCGACCACGAGCGGGATCGCGAGTGCGACTGCGGCGAGGAACCCTCGCCGTCGGGAGTTTGACATGTGCCTTCCTACTGCTGTCGGTGGGATCGGCGGCGGCCGACGAAGCGCGCGGAGACGGCGGCGTAGTGCGCTGACGGGCAGCAGCGAGCTTGCCGTGATGAGAGTGCGACCGGCTTTGGCCTTGGTGCGGCGCGAGCGCATCGGGCGGAACGCCTTGCGCCACGGGTTTCAGCCTGACGGCGCCGACAAGGGGATCTGGTGCCCAGCCGGGCAGGTCGCGGTGTAGATGGCGAATGCGTCGAGGGCTGCGGTGATCTTGCGGATCATGTCGGCCCCGGTAGGTCCGGGTGGCTGCTTCGACGGCGACGATGGCAGTGTTGCGGAACGCGGTGGCGTTCTCGCCATCGGCCGTCGGTCACGCGTCCCAGGCGATCGGGAGGCTCTTGACGCCGTAGATGTCGGCGGTCTCCGGGCGCAGGGCGACCTCTTCGGCCGGTACGGCCAGGCGCAGGGTGGGGAAGCGGTTGACCAGTGCGGGGAGCGCGACGCGCAGCTCGACGCGGGCCAGCTGCTGGCCCAGGCACTGGTGGATGCCGTGGCTGAAGGCCAGGTGCCCGCCGTCCTGCCGGCGGATGTCGAGTACGTGGGGGTCGGTGAAGCGCTCGGGGTCGCGGTTGGCGGTGGCGTACGACAGGATGACCGTCGAGCCGCTCTTGACGGTCTGGCCGCCCAGCTCGACGTCCTCCAGCGCCACTCTCTGGAACTGCTTGGCGACGGTCAGATACCGCAGCAGCTCCTCCACGGCCGGTTCGGCGAGCGCGGGGTCGGTGCGCAGCGCGGCCAGCTGCTCCGGGTTCTGCAGCAGCGCGAAGGTGCCCAGGGCCAGCATGTTGGCAGTGGTGTCGAAGCCGGCCGACAGCAGGATCAGGGCCATGCCCTGCAGCTCCTCATCAGTCAGGTCGCCGTCCATGAGGTCGCTGAGCACGTCGTCGGTGGGGTTGGCGCGCTTGGCGGCCACGAGCTGCGCGAGGTACTGCTGGGTGGCGGTGTAGGCGGCGATCAGTTCCTCGTCGCTGACCTCCCCGCCGAGGAACTTGTCGATGTTGTCCTGGAAGGAGCCCCGGTCCTCGTACGGCACGCCCAGCAGCTCGCAGATGATGATGGCGGGGATGGGCTTGGCGAAGGCGGTCACCAGGTCGGCCGACGGTCCGGCCTTCTCCATGGCGTCCAGGTGTTCGGCGGTGACCTGCTCGACGCGCTCGGTGAGCAGCCGCATCCGCCGGACCGTGAACTTGCCCACCAGCGGTTTGCGGTAGCGGCTGTGCTGCGGGTCGTCCATGAGGAGGAACTCGCCGGGCGGCGCCGGGGGGACCTCGATGTCGCCGTACTCGCTGTAGTCGATCAGCGGGTGGTGGCGCATGAGCTCCTTGCGCGAGCTGAACCGCGGGTCGGCCAGGACCGACCGCGCCAGGTCGTAGCCGGTGACCAGCCAGCCCTCGTGCCCGTCGGGGAAGGGGAAGCGGCTGATCGGGCCGTGCTCGCGCGCCTGGATCAGCTCCTTGGGCGGGTCGAAGGGGCAGCCGGGCTGACGCTCCGTCGGCATCGTGGGGAGGGTGTGGAGGGATTCAGTCATAACCGTTCCTTCGTTGCAATGAATGGGGGAAGTCAGGAGATCTTGCGGCGGTAGGCGTTCATGGCGAAGACGTACGCGACGGCGAGGATGCCGACACACCAGGCCAGGGCGACCCAGACATCGGTGCCGACCGGCTGCCGGCTGAACAGGGCGCGGATGGCGTTGACGATGGAGGTCACCGGCTGGTGCTCGGCGAAGAAGCGCACCGGGCCGGGCATGGTGGCGGTGGGTACGAAGGCCGAGCTGAGGAACGGCAGGAAGATGAGCGGGTAGGAGAACGCGCTCGCGCCTTCCATGGTCTTCGCGGTCAGGCCGGGGATGATGGCGATCCACGTCAGCGCCAGGGTGAACAGGATCAGGATGCCGGCGACCGCGAGCCATGCCTGCACTCCTGCCGCCGAGCGGAAGCCCATGAGCAGGGCGACGAGCACGACGACCGCGAGCGAGATCAGGTTGGCGACCAGCGAGGTCAGCACGTGCGCCCACAGCACGGACGAGCGCGCGGTCGGCATGGACTGGAATCGCTCGAAGATGCCGCTCTTCATGTCCATGAAGAGCCGGAACGCGGTGTAGGCGACGCCCGAGGCGACCGTGATGAGCAGGATGCCGGGCAGCTGGTAGTTCACGTACGAGTCCGACCCGGTGTTGATCGCACCGCCGAACACGTACACGAACATCAGCATCATGGCGATCGGCATGACCGCGGTCGTGATGATGGTGTCCGGGCTGCGCGTGATGTGGCGCAGAGATCGTCCCAGCAGGACGGTGGTGTCGCCGAAGAAGTGCTTGGTCATCGTGGTTCCCTTAGGTGTTGTTGGCGGCGACGAGGGAGAGGAAGACGTCCTCGAGGGTCGGCTGCTTTTCGATGTATTCGACCTTGGCGGGCGGGAGCAGCTGCTTGAGCTCGGCCAGGGTGCCGTTGACGATGATCCGGCCCTCGTGCAGGATCGCGATCCGGTCGGCGAGTTGTTCGGCCTCGTCCAGATACTGCGTCGTCAGCAGCACCGTCGTACCCCGGTGGGCGAGTTCCTTGACTGCCTGCCACACCTCGATGCGCGCCTGGGGGTCGAGTCCGGTGGTCGGCTCGTCGAGGAAGATGACCGGCGGGTTCCCGATGAGGCTCATCGCGATGTCGAGGCGGCGGCGCATGCCCCCCGAATACGTCGCCACCTTCCGCGCGCCGGCGTCGGTCAGCGAGAAACGAGCGAGCAGGTCATCGGCGACCTTGCCCGGGTTCTTGAGGTGCCGTAGCCGGGCGACCAGTACGAGGTTCTCCCGCCCGCTGAGGATCTCGTCGACGGCGGCGAACTGTCCGGTGAGGCTGATGGACTCCCGCACGTCGCCGGCCTGCGTGGCGACATCGAAGCCGTTCACGCTCGCCGTGCCCGCGTCGGCCTTGAGCAGCGTGGACAGGATTTTCACGGCGGTGGTCTTGCCTGCCCCGTTCGAGCCGAGCAGGGCGAAGATGCTGCCGGGCGCCACCTCGAAGTCCACGCCGCGCAGCACGTGTAGTTCCTTGTACGACTTCTCCAGGCCTCGCACCTGGATCGCCTGGGCTTGCTGTTTCGTCATCAGCTGGTCCTGTCTTCTGTGTCTTCGCCGGCGGCGCGCACGATGGCGCTGGTGAGGCGGTTTCGCTCCCGGGCTCTCCACTGCCCGATGGGGTAGTTCTGTGCGAACGCCTCGACGAACTCCACGGGGTCCTCCCCGAAGATGTCGCGGATCGGGGTTCCGTCCGCCGCGCTCCGTTCGAACAGGTCGGCGAGGTCCTCGTACATCGCGATCGAGCCCTCCACCGGCCCGGTGTGGATCAGGTACCGATCCATCGCTTCGACTGCCGTGCGGTAGTTCTCGGGAAGCTGCTTGATGCGCGCCTTGTACTGGCGGTAGCGCCGCTTCTCCTCGAGCGACCCCGTGACCACCTCCAGGTACTGCAGGTAGCGGCTCTTCTGCTCGTTCGGCTCTGTGGCCATGCCTACTTACCTCCTTCGTGGAGCTGTTCGAGCCGTTCTGCGAGGAAGCTCCAGGTCCTCCAGAACTCCTCGAGGTACGCCTGTCCCTGAGCGTTGAGGGAGTACACCTTGCGCGGCGGCCCCTTCTCGGACGGGACCTTCTCCACGTCTACGAAGCCGCGCTGCTCGATCCTGACCAGCAGGGCGTAGATGGTGCCCTCGGCGATGTCGGAGAAGCCCTGATCCCGCAGCCACGCCGTGATCTCGTAGCCGTACGCGGGCCGACCGGACAGGATCGCCAGGACGATGCCCTCCAGCACGCCCTTGAGCATCTCCGTCATCTGCTTGCCCATGGAACATCCTTCAGCTACTCGGTATTGCTAGCTACTGGTACATAGTAACGCTGAATAGCTGAAAGGCAAGCCGGGATGTCGATCCCCGGATTCGCCGGCGCGGATGTTCATGGCGTCCACCATCGCCTGCCGCGCTGACATGAGGCCGTTGCCGTGCTGACATGGCACCTGGGGCGATGACGTTCGTGAGTTCAATGGCGGGCCGGAGGAGGTGGATGCGGCTGCTCAGACCCGGGGGCCGAGGAAGCAGCGCGGTCGAACGCCTCGGGGGTGATCGTCTCGACCGAGTCGGCGGATGCGTGGTGTCGACATGGTCGGTGCGGGTGATCTGGGCTACCGGCGGTTATGTTGAGGCATCGGTATCGTCCGGTCGCGCGATAGGGGAGCGTTGTGAGCGATCGCCGGCACGTGCCCGCGCCGGAGGCGGCTCGTGGTCCGGGCGCGCACGACGCGGTGCGGCTCGCGTTGGTGGTCGGTGCCCTCGGTGTGGTGTTCGGCGACATCGGGACCAGCCCCATCTACACCCTGCAGACGGTGTTCAACCCGAGCGACCCGCATCCCGTTCCGGTGAGCACGGAGAACGTGTTCGGGGTGGTGTCGCTGGTCTTCTGGTCAGTGATGATCATCGTCACGGTCACGTACGTGTTGCTGGCGATGCGCGCCGACAACGACGGTGAGGGCGGCATCATGGCGCTGATCACGCTGGTGCGGCGGTGGAGCACGCAGCGGGGCCGGCGGACCGTCGCCGTGCTGGCGGCGCTGGGCATCTTCGGCGCTTCACTGTTCTTCGGGGACAGCATGATCACCCCGGCGATCTCGGTGCTGTCCGCGGTCGAAGGGCTCAAGGTCGTGGAGCCGTCACTGGAAGGGCTCGTCGTGCCGATCGCCGCGTTGATCATCGTGCTGCTGTTCCTGGTGCAGCGCCGGGGGACCGCGGCCGTCGGCCGGGTGTTCGGGCCCGTGATGATCGTCTGGTTCGTGACCATCGGCGCGTGCGGCGTGGCCGGCATCGCCGAGCACCCGGACATCCTCAAGGCGCTGTCGCCGACGTACGCGATCGGCTTCCTGACCGGTCATTTCGGCGTCGCCTTCTTCTCCCTGGCGGCGGTCGTGCTCGCGGTCACCGGCGCCGAGGCGGTTGTACGCCGACATGGGCCACTTCGGCCGCCGGTCGATCAACCGCGCCTGGCTGATCCTCGTGTTCCCCGCGTGCGTTCTCAGCTATCTCGGCCAGAGCGCGCTGATCCTCGCCGATCCGGCCAACATCAGCAGCCCGTTCTTCCTGCTCGTTCCCGGCTGGGGGCGGCTGCCGATGGTCCTGCTGGCCACGGCGGCGACCGTGATCGCGTCCCAGGCGGTGATCACGGGCGCGTACTCGGTCGCATCCCAGGCCGCACGACTCGGCTACCTGCCGCGGCTGCGGATCGCGCACACCTCCGAGTCCACCATGGGCCAGATCTACGTCCCCTGGATCAACTGGCTGCTGATGGTCTCGGTGCTCACCCTGGTCTTCGCCTTCCGCAGCTCCACGGCGCTGGCCTTCGCGTTCGGCATGGCGGTGACCGGGACGATCACCATCACCACCCTGCTGTTCTTCTACGTGGCCCGCGCGAAGTGGGGCACACCGGTCTGGATCATCGGCCTCGGCGCGACCGTGTTGTTGTCGGTGGACCTGCTGTTCGTCGCGGCCAACCTGACCAAGCTCGTCCACGGCGCGTGGCTGCCGCTGCTGATCGGCCTCACCGCGTTCACCGTCATGACCACCTGGCAACGGGGCCGCGAGATCATCACCGCGGAGCGCGAACGGCGCGAAGGCTCGCTGCGCGAGTTCGTCGGCCGGCTGCGCACCGGGAAGGCGGCGACGCGGCGGGTCCCGGGCACGGCCGTCTTCCTCAACCGGGGCAAGGAGACCGCGCCGCTGGCCATGCGCGCCAACGTCGAGCACAACCACGTGCGGCACGACCACGTCCTGATCATGTCCATCGAGACGGAGCCCGTGCCCCGCGTTCCGGCCGATCGGCGCATCGCCGTCGACGACCTCGGCTACGCCGACGACGGGATCTTCCACGTCACCGCCCGCTTCGGCTACATGGAGACCCCGGACGTGCTCGGCGCGCTGGCGCTGCTCGACCCGGCCATGACCGAGGGGCGGCTGCGGCTCGACCAGGCGTCCTACTTCCTGTCGAAGGTCGAGCTTCGGCGTGGCACGGCTCCGACGATGGCGCCGTGGCGCAAGCGGCTGTTCATCGCCACCTCGTACATCACCGCCGACGCCGCCGAGTTCTTCGGCCTGCCCCGAGACCGCACGGTCATCATGGGCTCGCAGATCGAGGTCTAGCGCGACGGGGGCGACCTCGCGGGGGATGCGCCCGGCTACTCGGGCTTGTAGTGGGAGAACACGTCCCGCACCTCCTGCGGCGAACAGGCGAGCGCGGCCTGGTCGGGGTCGGCGCCCGTGACGTGAGGCAGGTGCACGACGATGTCGTACGCGTCCAGCGCGCTCACAGGGGAGTAGTACGCGCCGACACCGGCGCGTTGCACGGTGGCACCCCGGACGGCCTCGGCGTCGGCCGGCGACAGTCGCCGCAGATCGGTGGCGAAGGGGCCGTCGTGGCCGGCGTGCATGAGGGCGTCGAGGCTGCCGGGCTCCGGAGCCTCCATCGGCGCGAAGAGGACGCCGGCCTGGAAGGCCGCGAAGTCGGAGTTGAGCATGTGACCGGTTCCCGAGGTGGCGCCGATGACCAGGTAGTCCTTGCCCAGCCGGTCGGCCAGGTGCATCCCCATCGGGGTCACCGGGTCCATACCGGGGAGCGTGGCGGGCCCGCGCTGGACGTGGCCGTTGTGGGCGGCCAGGACGATCCGGTCCTGTCGCCGCAGAATCCATTCGACCGTGTCGGCGATCTCGGCGTCGCGGTTGTACATCACGCTCTGCTGGTCGCCGCCGGTCATGCCGCGGATGACGGACTCCAGGGTGAGCGCGTGGTGCATGGATCGCAGCGCGCGCTCGTACTCCTCGGCGGTGGTGCGCCGGACGTACTCCAGGCGCCGGCCCTTCATGCGCGCGGCGAGGCCGGTGAGGCCCGCCGTCAGCGCGTCCTTCGTCTCGGGCGGGAGCTGGGCGTAGACGGCCATGGTCGCGGGAGCGGCGAACGCCGACGTCGCCGCGAAGGCCGAGGCCGTCTCCCGGATGGCCGGGTCGAGCTGGAAGCCGGGATCGGCCTGCGCGAGGTAGGCGAGCACGGCGTCGAGGGCGGGAATCAGGGAGGCGTTCTGGCCTCCCAGATCTATGCCGTAGAAGCCGACGGGGCGCCCGGCGGTGGCGTTGTGCCGGCGCATCCACTCCAGGTGGGCTCCCATCTGCCGCCAAAGTCCCGTGAGTGAGGTCAGGCCGCTCGCCATGATCTCGCCGAGCCGGTCCTCGCCGCCTCGAACCCAGGCGTCGGTACGCCGGCCCTCCGTGAATCCGGTCTCCATCGCGTACGCGCCGAACCCGTGCCGCTCGGTCAGGTAACGCAGCAGGCGGTGGCGCAGCTCGTAGAACTCCCGGTTGTAGTGCGCGCTCTCGCCGATCGCCACCACCCGCGCGTCACCGATCGCGTCGTCCAGCCATTCCAGGTCGTCCAGCGCGGCGCCCGGGTCCAGCGTGCGCAGGGGGATCACCGCCTCGTCGCTGAGCCGTGCCGGTGTCGTGGCCGCGGTCATCGATTGCCCCTCTCGAATAGTCCCAACTTTGGGAACAGTACCAGTTATGGGAATATTGGAGAATGGACACGCTTGAGTTGATCTTGCATCCCGTCAGGCTGCGCATCATGTGGGCACTGTCGGGTGGGCGCACCCGCACCACGTCCGACCTGTGCGAGAGCCTGCCCGACGTGCCCAAGACCACCCTGTACCGGCACGTCGGCCTGCTCGCCGACGCCGGGCTGCTGGAAGTGGCCGACGAGCAGCGGGTACGGGGGATGGTCGAGCGCTACTACCGGCTGCGGCAGAACGCCGCGCACATCGATCTCGACACGGCCAGGGCGATGTCACTTCAGGACCATCGCCACGGGTTCGCGGCGGCCATGGCGGCGCTGCTCGCCGAGTTCAACGCCTATCTTGACCGGCCGGGCGCCGATCCGGTCGCGGATCGGGTCGGGTATCGGCAGGGGACGCTGTGGCTCACCTCGGAGGAGATGGAGGAACTCGCGGTTGAGCTGCGGGAGGTGCTCAGGGCGCGGACGGGGAACGGGCCCGGACCGGAGCGGCGACCGCACGTGATCAGCGCGATCTTCTTTCCGACGGAGGAGCGGGGGCAGGACGAAGGAAGCCCGTGAACTCGTCCCGGACGGCAATGCCCAGCGCGGCGAGGTCAGTCGTCGATTGCCTGGTAGAGGGTGGTCCAGAAGTCGTGGATGGCCCGCGCCGAGTCCGGGGTGGACATGCCGGTCTGGGTGAGCAGGATGCCGACGAGCTGGTTGCGCGGGTCGGCGTAGGTGGTGGTGCCGGCTCCGCCGTCCCAGCCGAACTGGCCGATGGGCGCGTAGTCGCCACGGTAGGTGCGCACCGCCATCCCGAAGCCCCAGCCGCCATGCTGCCCGGTGCCGTACGCCAAATGGGCGACGCCGCGGGCCCAGGCCTCTCGGGCGGCTTGCTGCTCGGGCGTGAGGCGGTTGGTGGTCATCAGCTCGACGGCGGGCCGGGACAGGATCCGCTCGCTGCCGTGCATCCCGTGGTTGAGCACCTGCCTGTACGTCACCGACTCTGGCACCCTCACCGCCGCCGACCTGGTCCATCGCCTTCCTCGAACAGCAGGGACTGCTCAAGCGGGAACGAACTCCCGGCGGGCGCCGCGAACGCTATGTCGTCGACGACGAGCTCTGGGTCCGATCCATCCTTGCGGCACTGGAAATGAACGACACTCTGATCGCCGCATCGCAGCGCGCGGCGGAGATCCTCGGGGCCACGACCCCGGCCGGCGCCCGCTTCGGCTTCTCTGCCGAGTTCCTGCTCCTCGTGAACGCGCCCCTCCGGCAGGCCATGGAGCAGTGGCAGCAGGGCCGGGCAGACCGGAACGCCGAGCACCGGTCATGATCTCTCGCGGCTTTCGTTGAGGGCCTTTCCGGCCACCCCGCGCACGGCCAACCCCAACACCCAAACTCCTACGCCCCGGCCGCAGGAGTTTGGCGAGGATCGCGCTCGGCCGGCCGCGCTCGTCGAAGGTGAGGGCTTGGAAGGCGTCATCAAGGAAGGCCGGAATCAGGGCTTGGGCCCCGGCGGGCCGGCGGCGGCCTGAGCCGGTGATGGTGACTGCGTAGGACCGCCGGTCGCGCGGGTTGCGTTCCCTGCGGACGCGGCCCCCGCGGCGTGCACTTCGGCGGCGCGGGTCACGGCGGCCGAGGCCCGGTGCGGCGCGATGTCCAGCCGCTCGGCGGCGAGTCGCGGAAAGTAGGCCGTCCCGCGCCCCGTCGTCCTGGTCGTTGCCGCCATCACTCTCCTCTTGCGTCCACCCGGCAGCCTATCGCAGATCCATCTCCAGGAAGATTGTTTGACAGCAGATGATTTGCAGGCATACGGTCCGAACCGTCTGTCCGCCAATTGTTTGCACGCAGATGGAGAGTGACCGTGATCCGAACCGACGGCCGCCACCAGGTGGCCCTGGCGTTGCCGTGCGCCGCGGTGTTCCTGGACTCGATGGACCTGTCGTTGATGGGCGTGGCCCCGCCCGCCATCGGGCGTGATCTGTCGCGGGCGGCTTCTCCCTGGCCGGCGCCCTCATCCGCCTACGGCCTGCGCTCGCGCCGCCCCGTACCCGTCCCCACCGCCTGACAGGAGACCCATCGTGACGCTGGACCTCACCCCCGACGAACTGCTGAGCACCACCCGGGCCGTGCGCAAACGCCTGGACTTCACCCGGCCGGTGCCTCGCGAGCTGATCGAGCAGTGCGTCGACCTCGCCGTGCAGGCGCCCACCGGGCGCAACCGGCAGCGCTGGCACTTCATGGTCGTGACCGAGGCCGAGCAGCGCCGGGCCGTGGCCGACATCTTCCTGCGCGCCCTGACGCTGGCCACGGGGCAGCCGCTGACCGAACGTGATCTGTGGCGCATGAGCTACCATTCCGGTTCCACCGAGCGGGTTTTCGATGGCCTGCGGTACCTGGCCGCCAACATCCACCGGGTGCCCGCGTTCGTCATCCCCGGCGTGGAGGGACGCACCGACCATGAGCCGGTGGCCGTGCAGGCGGGGGCGTGGGGGTCGATCCTGCCCGCGGTGTGGAGTTTCATGCTGGCCGCCCGGGCGCGCGGGCTGGGCACGGTGTGGACCACCGCGCAGGCGCCGCTCGAACGCGAGCTGGCCAAGGTGCTCGGCGTGCCGTACGAGGAGGTCATGCTGGCGGCCTTCATCCCGCTGGCCTTCACGCTCGGCACCGACTTCAAGCCCGCTCCCCGCATCCCACGGGAGGAGGTTCTGCACTGGGACCGGTGGTGAGCGGGCCGGCCAGACCGCCCTGACCCAGGTGCGGCCTGGTGAGCTCGGCCGCTGACCCACCGCACCCGGGCGCTCGGTGGTCCGAGACTTGGAAAGGTCTTGGAACGTCCCATGCCATTACCCGAACGCCTCGTGCACAGCCTGCTACGGCCCGCGTGTTCAACTGGGGCGGAGGGATGGCGCATGAAGACTCCGCGACGTTGGACGATTACGGTGCGTATCACGGTGTTCGCGGGGGCGGTGGCGGCCCTGCTGTCCGCGCTCCTCGCCACGATGGTCATGATCGCGATCCATCGGGTCGCCATGGGAGACCTCATGGGGGAGCTCGCCGCCGCTGGTGGTCGTGTGGCCCATGAGGTGGAGCACAACGAGGTGGTCACGCCGCTGGTCGAGTACAAGGGCCGCAACCTGCAGATCGTCGACGGCACGGGGAAGGTCGTCGCGGCGACGCCGCAACTGCAGGGCAAGCCGGTCATGGCCGGCATCACCCCCGACCGCAAGAACGTCTCCAGCGGCGTCGTCTGCGGCGGGGTCTTCCGTTCCGGCGAGTGCAACGTCGTGGTCGCGCAGTCGGCGTACCGGCCGGGAGACGACTGGGTCGTCTACAGTTCCTCTCCCACGGTCCCTCTGTACGTCGATCCGTGGCTGGCCGCGACGGTGATCGGCGCCGCCGTGGCGATGGCCGTGGCCATCACCACGATCGGCCATCGGATCGTCACCGAATCGCTCAGACCGGTGAACGCCATCCGGATGGAGCTCGACAAGATCACTGAGACCCGTCCCGACCGGCGGGTGCCTCTTCCGCGGAGCCAGGACGAGATCCACGAGCTGGCCGACAGCGTCAACCGGACTCTGGCGCGGCTGGAGGCCGCCATGAAACTGCAGCGGCATTTCACCTCGGACGCCTCCCACGAGCTGCGTACCCCCATCGCCGCGATACGGGCCGAGGTCGAGGACGCCCTGCACGCGCCCGAGGAGACCAGCGTGCCCACGCTGGGCAACACCGTTCTGAGGAGCGTGGACCGGCTCGAGGCGATCGTGGGCGACCTGCTGACCATCGCACGGCTGGAGGCGGGCAAGGAGGTGGAACGCGAGCCGATCGACCTGGCCGAATTCGTGACCTCGGAGTGCGAGAGGCGCCCGAAGCAGGACAAGCGGTTCGAGTTCTCGCTCGAGCGCGGTGTGGTGGTGACCGGCGACCGGGTTCAGCTGTCGCGCCTGCTCACCAACCTGATCGACAACGCCGAGCGGCACGCCGCCACCACCGTCGCCTTCCACGTAAGGCGCTCGTTCTGCCCCAAGCGCGACATCCAGCGCTTCCCGAACGGCATCGCGATGCTGGAAGTGATCGACAACGGTCCGGGCATCGATCCGGAGAAGCGCGAGCTGGTCTTCCAGCGCTTCACCCGGCTGGACACCGCCCGTGACAGGTACGCCGGCGGCACCGGGCTGGGCCTGCCGATCGCCCGGCAGATCGCCGAGGCGCACGCCGGCACCCTTCGGATCGAGGACAGCCCCCACGGCACACGGTTCATCCTCCGCCTTCCGCTCGGCTAGGCGTGGCCGGGAGGAGGGTGGTCCAGAAGTCGTGGACGGCCCGCGCGGAATCCGGGCTGGGCCGACCGGGCGGCATTGGCTGCAGGGCTCAGGGCCCGTGACTCAATGTTCGAGCGGCACACGCCTCCACGCCGCATCGCGCAGCAGGCGCAGGCCGTTGAGGCCGACGATGACGGTGGAGCCCTCGTGCCCGGCCACCCCCAGCGGCAGCGGCAGCTCACCGAACAGATCCCAGGCCACCAGCACGGCGATGAACGTGCCGGCGATGACAAGGTTGGCGACCACCAGGCGGCGGGCGCGGCGGGCCAGGGCGAGGACCGCCGGGACGGTGGACAGGTCGTCGCGGGTGATGACGGCGTCGGCGGCCTGCAGGGTGAGGGCGGCCCCGGAGCCACCCATCGCGATGCCGGCGTGCGCGCTGGCCAGAGCGGGGGCGTCGTTGACGCCGTCGCCGACCAAGGCCGGCCGGGCGCCTTGCCGCCGCAGTTCGTGGACGGCCTCGACCTTGTCCTGCGGCAGCAGTCCGGCCCGTACGTCGGTGATGCCGGCCTGGTCGGCCACGCGGGCCGCAGCGCGGGGGTTGTCACCGGTCAGCAGGACGGGGGCCGTCCTGGTCAGGCCGGTCAGCTGCGCCACCGCCCGTGCTGCGCCGGCACGCATGCGGTCGGCCAGACCGAGCACCGCGACGGGACGGCCGTCCAGGAGCAGCAGCACGGCGCTGTGCCCGTCCTCCTCGACCTCGGCGACAACCTGGCGGGCCTGCTCGGCATCGCCGGACATGGCGCCGCCCGCGGTCTGGTCCAGCAGGCGAGCGGGGCTGCCGATCTCGACCAGGCGTCCATCGACGCGGGCGCGGACGCCGCGCCCGGGCAGGGCGGCGAAGTCAGCCGCCGCGGGCAGCGGCAGGCGCTGGTGGCGGGCGGCGGCGACGATGGCGCGGCCGAGCGGATGTTCCGAGCCCTGCTCGGCCGCCGCCGCCAGTGCGAGCAGCCGATCGGCCTGCACCCCGGCCCCGCGCTCTGATCCACTTCTCGCGGTGGCCGTCGTGCCGGTCAGGACACGCAGGCAGGACAGGTACGGCCGGCCCTCGGTCAGGGTCCCGGTCTTGTCGAAGGCGACCAGGTCGACGTCGGCCAGGTGTTCCATCACCACCGCGGACTTGACCAGCACGCCGTTGCGGCCGGCGGTGGCGATCGCGGCCAGCAGCGGCGGCATGGTGGCCAGCACCACCGCGCACGGCGAGGCCACGATCATGAACGTCATCGCCCGCAGCAGGCTGTCCTGCACCGAGGTGCCCCACAGCAGGGGCAGCGTGAACAGAGCGAGGGTGGCGGCGACCATGACGATCGAGTAGCGCTGCTCGACCTTCTCGATGAACAGCTGGGTGCGGGCCTTCGTGGCGCTGGCCTGCTCGACCATGGCCACGATCCGGGCGATCACCGTCTCGCCGGCGGGCCGGGTGACCTGGACGCGCAGCGCGCCGGTGCCGTTCATCGTCCCGGCGAACACCTCATCGCCGCTCTGCTTGTCGGCCGGGAGGCTCTCGCCGGTGATGGAGGCCTGGTCGACGTCGCTGACCCCGGCCACGACGCGCCCGTCGGCGCCGATCCGCTCGCCCGGCCGTACCACGATGACGTCGCCCACCCGCAGGTCGGCGGCCGCCACGACCTCCTCGTCACCGTCGGAGTCGATGCGGGTGGCCTGGTCGGGGGCCAGGTCCAGCAGGCCGCGCACCGAGTCCTCGGTGCGTTTGGTGGCCACCGCCTCCAGCGCGCCGGAGGTGGCGAAGATGACGATCAGCAGCGCGCCGTCGAAGACCTGACCGATCGCCGCGGCGCCGATCGCGGCGACGACCATGAGCAGATCGACGTCCAGGGTCTTCTCGCGCAGGGCCTTCAGCCCGGCCAGGCCCGGTTCCCAGCCGCCGGCGGCGTAGCAGGTCAGATACAGCGCCCACCACAGCCAGGCGGGCGCGCCGGCGAGCTGGGCCAGGCCGCCCGCGGCGAACAGCGCGGTGGCCGCCAGGGCCCAGCGCACCTCCGGCAGTGAGCCCGCCCCCGAGCGCCACCAGCGCAGTGGTCTGGATACGGGCGCCGGGCGTGCGGCGGCTTCGAACGTGGTCAGATCAGTGGTCACCGAAGCATCGTATATGCGCAGTCACGCAGATACGCATGCAGTGAGGTTCGGGGTAGGCTTGCCGCATGCACACCTCGCTGCCCGACTTCGACATGCCGAACGAGGAACAGGTGCATCTGGCCGCCGAGTCGTTCCGCCTGTTGTCCGATCCCACCCGCATCAAGATCCTTTGGGCGCTGCTGCAGGGCGAGTCCAACGTCGCCTGCCTGGCCGAGCTCGCCGACGCCGCTCCCACCGCGGTCAGCCAGCACCTGGCCAAACTCCGGCTGGCCGGACTCGTCAAGGGCCGCCGCGAGGGAACCTTCGTGTACTACAGCGCCGCCGACGAGCACGTCCGGCGCCTGCTGGCCGAAGGACTGTTCCACGCCGACCACCTCGACCGAGCCGGCCAGGCTGAAGGGGCCGGTCAGGCCGAGGCTCGGCTGGACGCGCCGCCGGGCGAACGGGCGGCCGCGCACGCACGCTGACCCGTCCAGCCGTCGCGGGTAGGCGTTTCGGACGCTCCAGCGGCATCGATCATGAGTCCGGAGACGCTTTAGATCACAACAGGTCAGCGCGGTGCAAGCGGCAGGATCGAAATTTCAACCGCCGACGGGCAGACGGTCGAGTGTGTGCATGATGGCGGCTTGACCGGTGCGCAGGGCGGCGGCCGGGTCGGTCTCGACCGGTCCCTGCCGGCGGAGGTAGACCATGGTGGTGCCCTGGCGCACGCCCACGGCGACATGAGCAACCGAGTGGCGGTAGGTGCCCTTGGGCCGACGCGATGGGTCGGGGCGCTGCACGGCGAAGGTCCTGATCTCGCCCGTCCACGGGCCACTGGTGAAGGGTTCGAGTCGGGGATCGATAGAACGGATACTGCAGTGGCGGCTTCTCCACGTTTCCCCGGACGACGCGCTCGCGTCCGGGAGAACATTGAGGAACACCTGGAACCCCCCGTCCCCGGCGAAGGAGCCTCGGCAGGTTGGCGGAAGTGGCCGAAGCCGCGGTGTGGAGAAGTCGGCCACCTGGGACTGTTTCTCCTGTTCACGCCGGGGGTCTTTCATGAGCAGGAGGTCGGACGTGACTTCGATGGGCTCCTCGGCTCCCGGATCGAAGGGCCCTTCACGACCGGCCCGGAACGGCCGGAAATCCTGGCGCGACCGCATCCACTGGGAGATGGTGAGCGCTCTGGCGGGCATTGGCGGGTTGATCGTCGCTCTTGCCGCGCTTCGGGCGGGTGGAGAACCTGGATCAGGGATCACGTCGGCGTCACCGACGCCGACGGTGACGGTGACCGAATCGGCGGCCCCGTCTTCCCGCTCTCGTTCCAGGACGCCGAAGCCGACGGTCGAAGAGGACCCGTCGACCGAGCCGACGGGGTCGGCGTGCGTCATGACGACGGGCGAGTGCCGGCTGGAGAAGATGCTCGGCTCGGCGGACTTGCGGAACTGCCGGCCTGCCGCTCGTCCTCCGGCCGGTGCGGTGGCCGCGCTCGACTGCACGGCCGTCCGGTCGGGTCCGGTTCACGATCCGATGATCGTGCTGTTCCGCAGCGACGCCGACGCCGAGACGTGGGTGGAGTCGTACTGGTGGGCCCTGCACGACGGCCGGGGAGGCAACTGTGCCACCGGGGCCGAGTACAAAGGCACCTGGGTCAGGGGCAAGCTGCTCTGCACCCTCAACGGGCCGTACTACGCCATGTCCTGGACGTACACAGGTCGGTCCGTGGCCATGACCGCCGAGGCCTGGACGCCACAGCCGCTGTACGCCTGGTGGCAGGGCCTTTCACTGCTGAGCAACTGAGCCGGCCAGACTGTCTTGAGCAGGAGTCGCTGTCGCAGTTCACCGAGTCGGGATCGTGCCTCGCCTGGGTGCGCGAGCTCGGGACGACGCACCTGATCGTCCGATGCCAAGCCCGATCCCGGCGGGTGCTGGCCGGCTGCTGGCGCGTGAAGTGCCCATATTTCGGCCGCAGTTCGTGTTATCGACACCCATCGGTCCGATTGCTAGGTTCGTCGTGATCAACCAAATCAGCCGAACGACCGGCAGGGTGATGCACTTGCGCGAAAATGCCCACATCGGCGGAGCATCTGCCATAAGCCGTCGCACGCTCCTCCGAACCGGTACAGGGATAGCCGCCGCCGCCGCCAGCGGCGGCCTTTCCTTGTTCGCGGCCGAAGCGGCGTCCGCGACCGTCCCGACATCGCAGCGTTTCGTGTTCGAAGGGGCCGGCGGCGATCCCGTTGTGCGGGCCCCGCTTCACCAGCCTTACTGGCCGATGCAGTCCTTCGCCTTCGACCACGTCCACGGGCACATCTACTTCGCGCAGAGCAAGGTCGGGAGCACGAACGGCGACCTCTGGATGGCCAGGACCGACCTGAGCGGCAAGGTGCTGGGCGCCATGGCGCTCCACGGGTTCGACCACGGTTCGTCGATGGCGATCCAGCCGGACACGTCCGGGTCTCCGTATGTGTGGCTCGCGGGCGACTGGAGGAGTTTGTCCCCCGATACGGCACCGAACAGTCACACGATCTGCCGCATCAAGTACAGCGACGGGGGCGTGCTCGACTACGCCAACGGCGCGGGGGTCCGGAACTTCCCGGTCCGCCTCTCCGATTTCCTGGACTGTCCGAGACCGTCGATCGATCCCTACACCAACCGGCTGCTCGTCCGGTACATGGGGACGACGAGCCCGTGGCGCCTCGCGCTGTTCGACCTCGCCGCCGTCCTCGACAACGGCATCGGCGACACCACTCCCGTCCTTGCCATGCGCGCTCTGCCGACCAACGCCCAACTCGGTCTCTCCGGCTCCGACCTCTTCCAGGGCGTGACCTCGTACGGCCAGTACGCGTACCTCTCCTACGGCGGTCCGCCCGCGCAGCCTTCGGACCCGGCCAAGCCGTCCTACCTGGTCCGTCTCGACATGAACAAGACCGGGGGTTCGGTCGAGGAGGTGTACCGGACGAGAGCGGGCGAGTCGCTGCCCGGTCGCGAACCTCAGGGAATGGCGATCTGGCGCTCGTCGGACGGCCAGCGCCTCGCGTTCGGCTTCTCCAGCAAGATCAGTGGCAGTCCTGACCAGTTCCAGGCGACCGTCTTCTACAAGAGCCAGCTCACCGGGTAAGTCGCCCAGGGAGCCGGCGCACGTCCGTGGAGAAGCCAAGCGTCGCTACGCGCGCCAGGCGGGGGAGTACGTGCTCGCCGACCCGGTACGCCTCCTCCAGATGCGGCCAGCCCGACAGCACGAACTCGTCCACCCCGGCGGCGGCGTATTCCCGGAGCAGGGCGGCGACCTCGTCGTACGAGCCGACCAGCGCGGTGCCCGCCCCTTCGCGCACCAGCCCGATCCCGGCCCACAGCCCCGGGTGGATCTCCAGGTCGCGGGTGTCGCCGGTGTGCAGATCCACCATGCGGCGCTGGCCGACGGAGTCGTAGCGGGCGAAGCGGTGCTGGGCGGCGGCGATGCGGGCCGGATCCATGCCCGTCAGCAGCCGGTCGGCCTCGGCCCAGGCGGCGGCGCCGGTGTCGCGGGCGATGACGTGCACGCGGAGGCCGTACCGGAGCTCCCGCCCGGCTGAAGAGGACAGCGAGCGCAGGCGGGCGATGCGCTCGGCGATCGCGTGTGGTGGCTCGCCCCACATCAGCACCACGTCGGCATGCCGGGCCGCGACCTGCTCAGCCGCCGGGGACGCGCCGCCGAAGTACAGCTCGGGAGCCGGGTCGAGGGGCTCGGCCAGCCCGCCGCCCTCGACGCGGTAGTGCTCGCCGTGGTGGTCGAAGGGCACGCCCTCCCAGGAACGGCGCAGCACCTGCAGGAACTCGGCGGTCCTGGCGTAGCGGGCGTCGTGGTCGAGGAAGTCCCCGTACGCGCGCTGCTCCACCGGGTCGCCGCCGGTCACGACGTTGAGCAGCAACCGCCCGCCGGAGACCTCCTGGAAGGCCTGGGCCTGCTGGGCGAGCAGGGTGGGCAGCGCGTAGCCGGTGCGGAAGGCGACCAGCATCTTCAGGCGCTCGGTGTGCTGGGCCAGCGCCGCGCACACGATCCACGGGTCGGGGCAGCCCGCGCCGACCGGGGTGAGCGCGGCCTCGAACCCGGCCTGCTCCGCGGCCCTGGCGACCTGGGTCAGGTAGGCGACGGTGGCGGGGCGGGCCGAGGGACGGAACGTGTCGGTCGTGGTGATGGCCGAGCGGACGTCGTGGCCGTCGCCGGTCGTCGGCAGGAACCAGTGGAAGCGCATCAGGTCACCTCGGGATCGGAGGAGGCGGCCCGCCGTACGGCTGCCGCCACGGTCTCGCGTACGGCGGGGAACTCCGGGTGGGTGTGCGGGTCGAGCGCGTGCGGGAGGTCGGAGGGCTGATCGAGCACGATGCGGCCGGGCCGGCGGCTCATCACCAGCAGGCGGGTGCCGAGGTAGACGGCCTCGTCGACGCTGTGCGTGACGAACAGCACGGTCTTGCCCGTGGCCTGCCAGATGCGCCGGATCTCCTCCTGCAGGCGCTCCCGGGTGAGCGCGTCCAGCGCGGCGAACGGCTCGTCCATGAGCAGGATCGCGGGGTCGGGGGCGAGCGCGCGGGCGATGGCGGCGCGCTGCTGCATGCCACCCGACAGCTCGTACGGCCGCCGCCCGGCCACGTCGTCCAGCCCCACGAGGTCGAGCAGTTCGGCGGCCCGGGACCGCCTGACCGGCGCCGAGACCCCGGCCATCCGCAGCCCGAACTCCACGTTGCGGCGCACGTTCAGCCACGGGAACAGGCGCGGCTGCTGGAACACCACGCCCCGGTCCGGCCCCGGTGCCGTCACCGGTTCGCCTGCCACGGCGATCTGCCCGGCGGTCGGGAACGCGAACCCGGCGACCAGCCGCAGCAGCGTGCTCTTGCCGCAGCCCGACGGCCCGACGATGGTCACGAACTCGCCCGCGCCGATGTCGGCGCCGATGCCGCGCAGCGCCTCGACAGGCTCGGACCTGGACCAGCGGGAGCGTGGGCCGTATGTCAGCGAGACCTCGCTCAGCCGCACCGCGGCCGCGGTGCGCGCCGCGGTGAGCGTCTCATCCTGCGAACGCATCGCGTAGCTCCTCGGTGGCCAGCCCCTTCTGGAAAACGGTCAGTTCGGGTACGGCGGGGAGCTTGTTCTGCGACTTGAGGAACTCGGCGGCGCTGCGCAGGTTCTCGGCGAGCGCGCCGGGCTTCTCGGGCGTGCCCAGGTAGTCGGGGCCGGCCTGCTCCTTGCCGTCGAGCAGGATGAGTTCGTCGATCTGTTCGGCGGCCGCGGCCGGGTCGAGGTTGAGCTGGCGGCCGACGGCCGCGGCGGCTGACGCCTTGTCCGCGCGTACCAGCTTGACCGCCCGGTCCTGCTGCCGCAGCCAGGTCCGCAGGGCCGCCGGGTACGTCGTGGCGAACTGGGTGCGGACCACGGCCAGGTCGGCGGTGAGCTTGCCCTTGGCGGCCAGCTCCTTGCTGGTGACCAGCACCTTGCCGGACTTGCGCAGCTCGCCGAGCACCGGCGTCCAGACGTAGGCGGCGTCGATGTCGCCGCGCGTCCAGGCGGCCTGGATGTCCGGCGGCTCCAGGTCGACGACGGTGACGTCGGACTCGCCAAGCCCGGCCTCCTGCAGGGCGGCCAGCAGGCTGTAGTGGGAGGTCGAGGAGAACGGGGTGGCGATCTTCTTGCCCTTGAGCTCGGCGACCGAGGCGGCCTGGCGGGCCACGAGCGCCTCGTTCTCGCCGATGACGTCGAAGATCCACGGCACCTGGTACGGGATGTTCAGCGGCGCGGACAGGCCGCGGGTGACCGGGCTGCTGCCGGCCAGGCCGATGTCGATGCTGCCGGCGACCATCGCGGTGTTCACGTCGCCGCCGGAGTCGAACTTGATCCAGCTGATCTTCGTGTTCGGCAGCGAGGTCTCCAGCCATCGCTGGTCCTTGACGATCAGGTCGCCGTTCGGAATGAGCTGGTAGCCGATGCGCAGTTCCTTGGGGCTGCCGTCGGCGTTGGGCGCGGCGCTCGTCGTGGCGCCGGTGCCGCTGGAGCACGCGGCCAGGCACAGGGCGAGCACGAGCGCGGGGACGAGGCGGTGTCTCATGGCTGATGCCTTCTTGTCATGCCTTGCCGCGCCAGGGCACGAGCAGGCGCTCAGTGAGTTGCAGGAGAGCGTCGATGAGCAGGCCGGAGGCGCCGATGACGAGCAGCCCGAGCACGACCACGTCGGTCTGGTTGTAGCGCTGCGCGTCGCGGATCATCCCGCCGATGCCCGGCACCCCGTTGACCGTCTCGGCGGCCACGACCGTGGTGTAGGCGACCCCGACGGCCACCCGGATGCCGGTGATCACTTCGGGCAGGGCCGAGGGGAGCACGATCCGGTACGGGAGCTGCCAGCGCCTCGCCCCCAGCGACCGGGCCGCGTGCAGATAGTCCTCGTGCACGCCGCGTACCGCGTCCGCGGTGGCCACCGCCACGGGTGGCAGCGCGGCCACGAACAGCAGCGAGACCTTGGGCGGCTCGTCGATGCCCAGCCAGATGATCAGGAGGCTGAAGTAGGCCAGCGGCGGCAGCGTCCGCACGAACGTGATCAGGGGGTTCAACAGGGCCCGCACGGTCGGCACGAGCCCGACGACCAGGCCGAGCGCGATCCCGCCGGCGATGCCGTAAAGGCTGCCCAGGGCGATGCGGCGCAGGCTGGCCAGCAGGTGCTCCGAGAGCAGGTAGCCGCTGTAGCCGCGCTGCCCGTCGTGCACGGAGGAGGTCAGGAACAGCTGCTCCCACACGGAGCCGGGGGAGGGGACGAACACCTCGGGCCACAGGTGGGCGGCCGAGACCGCCCACCAGATCGCGGCCAGCAGGACCACACCCGCCACCCGGAGCCCGACACCACGGATCACCGGCTCTTCCCCTATTCCCCAAAAGCGACTGGTTTAGTGGGAATTACGGTAGATGATTCCACCTGAGCCGCGCAACCTGCTGTCGACGGGTGCGCGGCGAGCTCGCCGCGGCTCGGCCGGCGTCCGACTCTTAACTCCCTACCGGGAAAGTCTTGATTTGCGAAGTAGATCACTCTTACAGTCGAAATACTGACCCATTCGTACGACTTACTCGCCTAGTGAGGTCTATCGTCCTGTCTGCGTGGCTTGTCTGACCGGCTCCCCCCGTCACTGATCGCGCTCTGACGTAGCGCTCGATCCCACCCCCCCCTTCTCGCACGCCTTCTTTCGGAGCCTTCCTCATCGTGAAGAGATTCTCTTTCTCCCTGCAGTTGCTGCTGGGCCTGGTCCTGGGAGTCGCTCTCGGCTTCGCCGCCCGCATCTGGGACCTTGCCTGGCTGGCCACGACCCTCACCGAAGTCGGAGCAATCTTCGTCCAGCTGCTCAAACTGGCAGTGCCGCCGCTGGTGTTCACCGCCGTTGTGGTCAGCGTCGCCAACCTCCGCAACGTCAACGGCGCGGCCAGGCTGGCGGGCAAGACGCTGTTCTGGTTCCTGGCCACCGCGCTGATCGCCGTCATCGTCGGCATCGGTCTCGGCCTGATCATCAATCCCGGCCAGGGTGTCACCCTGAGCACGGCGGGCGCCAAGGCGCCCGAGCACGTCGGATCCTGGGTCGACTTCCTCACCGGCATCATCCCGACGAACATCGTCACGGCGTTCACCGAGCTCAACGTCCTCCAGATCGTCTTCCTGGGGATCGTCCTCGGCGCGGCGGCCATCGCGATCGGCGAGAAGGCCGAGCCGTTCCTCAACTTCAGCCGCTCGATCCTCGAACTGGTCCAGAAGGCGCTGTGGTGGGTCATCCGCCTGGCCCCCATCGGGACCGCCGGCCTGATCGGCAAGTCGGTCGCCACGTACGGGTGGGATCTGCTCGCGCCGCTGGCCAAGTTCAGCCTCGGCGTCTACGTCGGCTGCTTCATCGTCCTGCTGGCCGTCTACCCGGCGCTGCTCTCGCTGGTCGGCAAGGTCAACCCGATCACGTTCTTCCGCAATGCGTGGCCCGCGATCGAGCTGGCCTTCGTCTCCCGCTCCTCGGTCGGCACGCTGCCGCTGACGCAGAAGGTCACGATCGAGCGTCTGGGAGTCGACCGCGACTACGCCTCCTTCGCCGTGCCGTTCGGTGCGACCACCAAGATGGACGGCTGCGCCTCGATCTACCCGGCGCTGGCGGCGATCTTCGTGGCGCAGGTGTTCGACATCCCGCTGGGGGTCGGCGAATACCTGCTCATCGCGTTCGTCTCCGTGGTCGGCTCGGCCGCGACGGCCGGTCTGACCGGCGCGATCGTCATGCTCACGCTGACCCTGAGCACGCTGGGCCTGCCGCTCGAGGGCGTCGGCCTGCTGCTCGCCATCGACCCGATCCTGGACATGATCCGCACCGCGACCAACGTCGCGGGACAGATCGTGGTGCCGGTCCTCGTCGCCCGCGGCGAGGGCCGGATCGACGAGGCGGTGCTCAACGCTCCGCCACAGCCGCTCGACGAGTCTCCGGTGAGCGCGCCGCGCCCCTCCGGCGAACCGGCGATCGCATGACCTCCTCGCTCGGATGACCAGGCGGAGCGGCCCGCGCAAGGGCCGCCCCGCCTGGCCGTGGTCCAGCACGCCAACCCGAGGCTTTACGTGGGTGCGTCACGGCTGAAGGAGGCGAGGGTGCGCGCCTGCTCCTGCGCGTCGCCGACCGGGCTGACCAGGAAATCCGTTACGCCGGCAGCCGCGAACCTGGCGACCTCTTTCTCAACGGTGCGCTCGTCCCCGGCGATGACCGTTTCGTGCACACCCGACAGACCCTGGCGTTCCAGCATGGCTCGATAGCCCGCGAAGTCGCCGGCGAAGCCCAGGCGCGCGTGGACGTCACGCCGCACGCGGTCGGGGTCATGGGTGATCGCCACCATGGCGCTGGCGACCACGCGTGGTACGGGGCGGCCCGCCGCTCGCGCGGCCTCGGAGATACGGGGCACGATGTGGTCGCCGATGGCCCGGGCACCCGTCCAGACGGTGATCGTCCCGTCCGCCAGCTCTCCGGCGATCCGCAGCATCTCAGGGCCGAGCGCCGCCAGCAGCACGGGCGGGGCGCCGCTGCCGGGCGCGTCGATCTGGCCGGTGACCGACAGCGTCTCACCTCGGTAGTCGACCGCCTCGCCGCGCAGCAGTGGCATCAGCGCGGTGAGGTACTCGCGTACATGCCTGGCCGGGCGCTCGTACGACAGCCCGTACGAGCCTTCGATGATCTCCCGGTGGCTCGGGCCGAGGCCGAGAGTAAAGGCGTTCCTGCTGATCGCCCGTGCCGTGAGCGCCTGTCCGGCCAGCGCCAGCGGGTGCCGGGGGTAGGTCTGAACCACGGCCGTGCCCACCTCGATGCCCGGCGCCTGCCGTCCGGCCAGCGCGGCCACGCTGATCGAGTCCCATGACGTCAACTGGCTGAAGAAAGCGCTGTCGAAGCCGGAGCGCCTGGCCGCACTCACCTTCTCCAGGAGGGTGTCCAGATCCGCGCCACCGCTATGGAGGTAGACGCCCATTCTCATGCCGCACTCCTAACATGAATCGGAAATTCCGGTTCCGGTCCAGTACGGTACAGTATCCGGAATCCGGGATTCACATTAGAGGTGGGCATCATGCGGGCCGACGCGCGGCGCAACCGCGAACGCATCGTGACGACGGCGCTCGACTTGTTCGCCGAGCGGGGGCCCGGCGTCTCGATGGAGGAGATCGCCCAGGCGGCCGGCCTGGGCGTCGGCACCCTGTACCGCCATTTCCCCGACCGCCGCGCCCTGGTCGACGACCTGGCGGCGAGCACGCTGGAGGGCCTGCGGGCGTACATCCGAGCCCAGCTCGACGCACGGGCAGGCACGCACTGGGAGGTGCTGCTCCAGGTGGTGCGCTACTGCACGGGACAACCGCTGGCACTGATCACGTCGCTAGCCGGCTCACCGCCGGTGCCCGCCTCCCGGGCGGGACTCGTGGGCGAGATCGACGTACTGCTGGCGGAGATAGCCGGGCAGGCGCAGAAGGAGGGCTCGATGCGTCGCGACCTCGCTCCCGCACAAGTCGTCGCCCTGCTGAACGTCATGGTCTGCCGCCCCGGCGCCCACTTCGACGACCCGCTCACCACGGTCATGCTCGACGGCCTCCGGGCCTGAGAAGGCCCTCATCCTGCGCATCCATTTTCCTGTAGGGGATTCGAGCGCGGCGTGGCGTCATGGACCGGCTCGCGGCGGCTGTAAGCATCGTGCGAGTCTCCCCGGTTCGCTCAGCGCTGCTTTCGGCTGCCGGACAGTAGCGGTCAGGGTTCGTATCTCTGACGACCATGCCTGGACTCATGAGCGCAACCATGGTTACGGTAACTGTGGTTGCAGCAAGGGAGGCCGGATGGCGGAGACGGTGGGGCAGTGGGTGCTGCTGGCGTACCGCATCCCGCGCCAGCCCTCGACGTTGCGGATCACGATCTGGCGCAAGCTGGACCGGCTCGGCGTGGCGCGGCTGGGCGACGGGCTTGTGGCGCTGCCCGCCGACGCCCGTACGCGCGAGCACCTGGAGTGGCTCGCCGAGGAGATCGGCGAGCTGGGCGGCAGCTCGACCATCTGGCTGGCCGCGCCGGGCAACGCGGCGCAGGAGAAGGCCATCGCCGTGGACATGCGCCGGGCGCGGACGGCCGAATATCGCGAGGTGATCGCACACGCCGAGGCCGCCGCGCACGCGCGGCCCGGAGAGCGCAGCCGGGCGGTCAAGCGGTTGCAGGCCGAGCTGCGCAGGATCGGCCGCCGCGACTACTTCCCGCCCGCCGAGCGCGAGACCGCGCAGCGGGCCGTGCGCGCTCTGGCCCGAGAGATGGAGAGCGCCGGATGAGGTGGGCCACGCGTGCCGGGGTGCACATCGACCGGGCGGCGTGTGCCTGGCTGATCCGCCGCCGTCTCGATGCGGAGGCGGAGTTCGTGTTCGTCGATGATCCGGCCGAGGTCCCCGCCGATGCCACGCCGTTCGACATGCGCGGCGTGGAGTTGTCGCACCACGGCGGCGACTGCAGCTTCGAGACGATCCTGCGCCGGTACGACCTCGACGATCCGGTGCTGTGGAAGCTGGCCGAGATCGTGCATGAGGCCGATGTCGACGATGAGCGCTATGACGCGCCCGAGGCCGCCGGTCTGGACGTGATCCTCCGCGGGCTGTCGACGACCTGCGACGATCGGCGGGTTCTCGAGCTCACGGGCCCGCTCTTCGAGGGGCTGTACGAGTTCTACCGGCGCTCGATGCTGCTGGAACGCGAGCCGGCATGATCCGGAATGTCGTCGGCATCCTGCTTGCCGCCCAGGCGCTACGCGGCCTGGGGTACGGCGTCGCCGCGGTCCAGCTCGGTGTGATCCTGCGAGCCGACGGGCTGTCGCCGGCCGAGGTCGGGCTGATGCTGGCGGCGATCCTGGTCGGCACGTTCGCCTCCAGCCTCGTCCTGGCGCGCTGGGGTGATCGTGTCGGCCGCCGCCGGGCGTACGCGGCTCTGTACGGCGCGCTGGCCTGTTGCGGGATCGTCATCGCGGTCGGGGCGCCCATATGGCTGCTGGCCGTGGTGGCCATGACGGGCGCACTGTCGGTCGAGGTGATCGAATCCGGGCCGTTCACCACGCTGGAGCAGGTCATGCTGGCCAGCACGGGGCGCCCGCAACGCGAGGTCGTCCGCGGGTTCGGGCTCTACAACGCGGTCGCGGCGGTCGCCGGGACGCTGGGTGCGCTCCTCGGCGCGCTTCCGGCGGACCGGCGGCTGCTCGGCGGTGTGCTGATCATGGCAGGGGCCGTCGGCGCGGTGCTGGCGGCGCGGCTGCCCGCGAGCGTCGAGGCGCCGGTGACGCTGCCCGGTCTGCCGCGTCCGCGGTTGCTCGCTCGTTCCCGTGGGCCGGTGGCCCGGCTGGCCGCGCTGTTCGCGGTGGACAGCCTGGCCGGTGGGTTCGTGGTGCAGGCGTATCTCGGGTACTGGCTCAGCGTCAGCTACGGCGCCACCACGCAGACGATCGGGATCACCTTCGCCGCGCTCGGTGTGTTGCAGACCGCGTCCCTGCTGGCCGCGCCGGTGGTGGCGGGGCGCATCGGATTGCTGCGCACGATGGTGTTCACGCACCTGCCGGCCAACCTGCTGCTGGCAGCGGTCCCGTTCGCGCCTGTCCTGCCTGTCGCGGTCGCACTGCTGCTGGCTCGTGCCTGCCTGTCGCAGATGGACGTGCCCACCCGGCAGGCGTACGTGATGGCGCTCGTCCCGGCGGAGGAGCGGACCGCGGCGGCGGGTGTCACCAACACCGCCCGCTACCTCACCCGGCCCGTCGGCCCGGCACTTGCCGGCCTGCTGTTCCCGCTCGGGTTGGCGTTGCCCTTCCTGATCGCCGGAGTCGCCAAGACCGGCTACGACCTGACCTTATGGCGGATCTTCCGATCCGTCCGCCTGCCCGCCGATCAGCCTTCTCCTTGATGAGGTCGCCACGACCTGATCCCGTTTCGGCAGGCGTCATGCAGCGCACACTCGTCGAGGAGAAGCGCTGGATCGGTCGGCAGCGCTCTTCAACCACGCCTTGAACTACCGCATGCTGCTGCCCGGACCGGAGGCGCGGCAACTGGCCATTTACCACCCGAGGTGGGCTGGTGGCGGGCACCCTCTTCGTGCTGCCCGGCATGCCGGCGCTGCTGGTCCTGTCGGCCGGCTACATCCTGTGGCAGGACACCACGGTGGTGGCCGCGCTGTTCGCCGGAATCGCCCCTGCGGTGCCGGCCGTCGTCGCGGTGGCCGCCTTTGTCGTGCCGGCGCTGTGCTGCCGGCGTGAACGCAGAGCCATGCCTTTCGGCCAGTTGCACAACGTGGTCGAACGGGCGACACGCTGCACCACAATCCGCTGCAGCGGACACATCATGCTTAACCTTGGAAAACGGGAGCGGGCGAAGGCCAACTCATAGACCACCGGCGTGGACGCGCCACGCGACCCGGGGCGACATTTTCGCGGTGGCACGCATTCGACCTTGAGCGTGCGGGTTGCGGCAACGAAGGGAAAGCCATGACGAACGCATCGCCGCACATCACCTCCTTGGCGACCGTGTCACCCGCATTCGAGAACGAGCTCGGCTCGGTCACCATGGTCGACGCCACCGTGCTGCCGATCCTCAACCGGCTCTCGCTCAAGCGCGTCGTCCTCGAACCCGGCGCGATCCGCGAGCCGCAGTGGAATGTCAACGCCAACCAGCTCGGCTACTGCCTTTCCGGCACGGTCCTGGTGTCGATCCTCGGCAACGCCGACGCCTTCTCCTCGTTCATCGTCAGCGCCGGTCAGATGTATCACGTCGAGTCCGGCGCCGTTTACCACATCGAGAACATCGGTGCCGAGCGCGCCGAGTTCCTCCTGGCACTGCGCAACGAGCGCCCGCAGCATTTCTCGCTGCACGACAGCTTCAACGCGATGACCGACGCGGTGCTCGGCAACACCTATGACCTGCCCTCATCGGCGTTCAGCGCCTTCGAGCGGTCTCCGGCCCAGCAGATCGTCCGCCGTACCGGTGCCGCCGACGTCCCGTCCACGGCCGGGCTGCCCAATGCTCACCTGTTCGACGCCGAGGGCCAGCACGCGCCGCTGTCCTACGCCTACGGTGACGCCCGCCTGGCCCGTAAGCAGTATTGGGCCGCCCTGGAGGACATCTCCATGTACTCCCTGCGCATCAGGGAGAGCGGGATGCGCGAACCGCACTGGCATCCGGTGACCGCCGAGATGGGATACGTCGAGAAAGGTCACGCGCGCATGCGCGTCCTGGACCCCGACAACACCCTCGACGAGTATCTGCTCGGCCCCGGCGACCTGTACTTCGTGCCGCGAGCCTTCCCGCACCATATCGAGGTCATCGGCGACGAGGACATCCACTTCCTCATCTTCTTCGATCAGCCCATGCCCGGCGACATCGGCTATCGGGCCACCGCGTCGGCGTTCTCCCGCGAAGTCCTCGCCGCGAGTTTCGGCATTCCCGAGCGTGAGCTTCCTCAATTCCCCTTCACGCCGATAGACCCGCTCATCGTCGCCCGGGCCAACCCCAGCGATCCTGTTCGGCAATGACGGCCGGCGGCTCTCATCGCCAGTCTCGTTTCGGCGGCATGAAGAAAAGGGAACGGACCAGCTCCATCCCTCCTATGATCGCCACGGCGAGCAGAATCGCGGCACACGTGAGCAGCAGCGTGAGGGTGAGCCATACGGTCGCACCGAAAATCGCACAGCCGACGGCCAGTCCGGCGAAGACGAAGAACTTGACCCGAATTCTGGCCAGGGAAATCGGAATGACTGTCTCGGGCGGGGTGCGGTCCTCGTCGGGCCCGGTGTGGTCGTGCATCGAAAGACCCCGTTCACAGGTCAGAACAGCAGGAGAACCGGCAGCGAACAGCCGAGAAGAGCGACGATCGCCGCGGCGGTGCCTGCGATCCAGGTCGTGTGCGGGGCATTGACGAGCGGACCCATCAGCGACCGATCGCGGCAGAAACGGACGAGCAGGAACAGCACCACGGGCACGCCGAGGGAGATGACCACCTGGCTGAGAATCAGCAGGTCGGTCAGCGGCGCGCCGGAGAACAGCGCGAGGACGGCCGGCGTCATGGTCACGATCCGGCGCACGTGCACGGGCACCCGCCGGCCCAGGAAGCCCTGCATCACGATGTCGCCTGCGAGCGTTCCGATCCCGGAGGAGGAGATCCCGGACGACAGGAGCGCGATGGCGAAGGCGAGGGCGGCGGCTCCGCCTATCCGGGCGCTCAGTTCCGCATGGGCGGCCGGCAGGTCGCCGGCCCACGCGCCGCCGGTCTCGGCGCCGAGCCCGGCGCCGAGGGCGATCATCGACACATTGATGACCGTGGCGACGCCCAGGGCCAGTGAGCAGTCCAGGCGCAGGATCCCTCGGACGAGGTCCGGCTGCGAGCGGGCGGCAGCGGTCGTCATGCCGCGTCCCTGCACCAGCGCCGAGTGCAGGTAGACCGCGTGGGGCATGACCGTGGCGCCGACGATGCCCATGGCCAGGAGCAGCGCTCCCTCACCTCCGAGGCTCGGGATCAGCCCGGTGGCGAGTCCGCTCGCGGACTGGTTTCCCGTGACGATGATGTCGTACCCGATGCCTGCGCCGACGAACAGGAGAGCCGCGGCGCTCATGAGTTCGAACGGGCGGGTGCGGTCCTTTCGACGCAGTTCGAGCAGCGCGAGCGACACCGCCGCCGTCGCCACCGCCGACACCCCCACCGGCATGCCGAACAGGAGCTGCATCCCGATCGCCGCGCCGACGAACTCCGCGAGGTCGGTCGCGAGCACGACGACCTCGACCTGCAACCACAGCATGAGGCTGCCCGTCCGGGTGAACCGCTGCCGGCACAACTGCGGCAGGTTCTTCCCGGTCGCCATGCCGAGTTTCGCCGCCTGGAACTGCACGAGGATCGCGACGAGGCTGGCCGCCACGACGACCCATACCAGGGTGTAGCCCAGCGTCGCGCCCGCGGTGAGGTTGGTGGCCACATTCCCGGGGTCGACGTACGCGATCGCCGCGACGAAGGCCGGCCCCAGCATTTCCGGCCTCGTAGCGGCGGTGGCGGTGCGGAGTCTGCCGGACCACCTACTCGAATTCGTCGGCTTGAGGCGAGCAATCACCGAGCTTCCCTAATGATGATGTATTCGGCATTTTTCCGTGTCGCCAGAATTGGCATGCCGAGTCAGGGATACCCGCACAAAGAGGGTCGTGAAACGCGATCATTTCACGAAAGGGATCGGATCGATATCGTGGGAGTGCTAAATTGCCATCAATCCATTCGAAGAGCTCTATCTTCAGGTTTCCCTGCAAATCGAGGCGATCTGGGTATGTGGCACGGGGGCCTCAACCGGAACACCCGCCGGCCCCATACTCGGCGGTGCCAGGCACCCTCCTCTAACGCCGGTACGCGCTGACGCCGACCGGCACCTGGCCGTCCACGGCGCGGATGACCGGCTCGGCACCCTCGGGCCCGGACCCGCCGTACAGCTCGATCAGCTGCAGCTCGCCGGCCATCTTCCCGGCCACCTCGCCGGCGACGGTCTCGTCGGGCACCGCCACAAAGGTCGTCCTGCTGCCGTCGGCCTTCTCGTGCACCACCACGTCGACCGCTGGATCGGCTCCTTCGTGCACGATGATGAACGCCTCGGACAGCGTCTCCCCGGCCTCGAAACGGGTCTTGTACGAGGCCACGCCGGTCAGCGACTCGAACCCGTAGTAGATGGCCCCCACGGGGACCTTCCCACCGGCCGCCCGGCCGGCCGCGGCGTGCCAGACCGCGCCGAACCCGCCGCAGATCTCGACCTGGGTCGCCCCTTCGCCGACCAGCCGGGACACGAGCTCGGTCATCTGCCCCGGCTCGCCGACGGCCCGCACCCGCGTGCGCCCGCCCTCGTTCTGGATCGTCATGACGTCGGTCCACGGGTCGGCGCCGGTCTCCTCATAAATGATCACTCTGTCTTCGCTCATGTCCACGAGTCTGCTACCTCAACCAAACTTGAGGTCAACTCGGCGGACCCACCCTGAACCGGCCTCGGCGCTGGGTGCCGGCGGCGCTGTGCGGGGCGACCGGGGCAGCGGGTGGGCGGTCCCGCTGCCCCGGTCCGTCGCCACCCGTGTCATCGGCCCCCTCGTCCCGCTCAGGCGACGCGGTGGTCGTCGAGGGCATCGGGATCCCAGTCGATCCCGATGCCGGGCATGTCGGGCGGTGTCACATGGCCCTCCTCGATCACCAGAGAGCTGCGGGTGATCGCCTGCAACTGCGGGATGTGCTCGACGTACATCCCGTTCGGCACGGCGGCGGCCAGGCTGACGTGCAGTTCCATGAGGAAGTGCGGGCTCACCGCGACGTTGAACGCCTCGGCGGCGTGGGCGACCTTCAGCCATGGGGTGATCCCGCCGATGCGGGCCACGTCGACCTGCACGATGCCGACCGCGCCCGCGGCCAGGTAGTCGCCGAACCGCTGGACGGAGTAGAGGGATTCGCCGACCGCCACCGGCACCGAGGTGGAGGCGGCCAGTCTTCGGTGCCCGTGCAGGTCGTCGGCCGGCAGCGGCTCCTCGAACCAGGCGATGCCGAGCGGCTCGTAGGTCCGGGCGCGTCGGATCGCCTCCGCGGAGGTGAACGCCTGATTGGCGTCGACCATGACCTCGAAGCCCGGTCCCACCGCCTCGCGGACGGCCGCGAGCCGCTCGGCGTCCTCGGCGAGCGACGGCCTGCCCACCTTGATCTTCACCCCGCACAGCCCGGCCGTGGCCGCTCGCTTCGCGCCGTCCACCAGTTCCTCGACGGGCAGGTGCAGCCAGCCGCCCTCGGTGTCGTAGACGGGCAGCCGCTCGTGCGCGCCGCCTGCCATCTGCCACAGCGACTCACCGGTACGCCGGCCGCGAAGGTCCCAGAGCGCGGTGTCGACGGCGGCGAACGCCAGCGAGGTGATGGCCCCGACGGTGGTCGCGCGGGTCTGGTCGAGCATGTGCCGCCACAGCGCCTCCACCGGCCGGGCGTCCCGGCCCAGAAGCGCCGGGACCAGGTGGTCGGTGATGAGCGACATGACGGCCCGCCCGCCGGTCCCGATCGTGTACGAGTACCCGGTACCGGACAGCCCGTCGGAGGTGTGCACGGTGACCAGCACCGTCTCCTGCTTGACGAAGGACTGCATCGCGTCGACGCGGACGGCCGCCGGTTGCAGGTCGACCAACTGGACGTCGATTCGTTCGATTCGGGTCATGTCATATGCCTTCTTCACTTGAGCGCACCCAGGGTGATGCCGCTCGTGACGTAACGCTGGAAGATCAGGAAGAGGATGACGATCGGGAACGTCGCGATGACGAGGCCGGCGAAGAAGGCCCCCTGGTCGCTGACGAACTGGCCCTGGAAGGAGAGCAGGCCGACCGACAGCGTGCGGTTCTGCGGGCGGGTCAGCAGGACGACGCCGAACTGGACCTCGCTCCACACGAAGATGAGCCCGAGCAGCGTGACCGAGACGAAACCGCCCTTGCTGACCGGCAGGACCACGCGGAGCAGCGCGGCCAGCTCCCCGTAGCCGTCGATCTTGGCCGCTTCGAGCAGCTCCCGCGGTACGGCGGCGAACACCGACCGCATGATGAGGGCGATGGTGGGCGTCATGAACGCCGCGTAGACCAGCGAGATGCCCGGCACGCTGTTGAGCATCTGATACCTGCCCAGCAGCTCGAACGTCGGGATCAGCGCGACGACCAGCGGGACGCTCAAGGCGAGGACCATGACGCGGCTGACCGCGTTCGACAGGCCCCTGGTCGCGCGGGCCAGGCCGTAGCCGGCCAGGCTGCCGCAGGTCACGCCGATGGCCAGGCTGCAGAGTGCCACCAGCACGCTGTTGATGATGTACGTCGACAGCGGCGCGCCACCGACCACGCCCCGCCAGGCGTCGGCGTAGTTCGACAGCACCCACTCGCCGCCCAGCCCCAGCGGGTGGGCGTAGATGTCGCTGGTCGGGTGCAGCGACAGCAGCAGCATCGACACGAACGGCACGACCGTGATCGCCGTCCAGACCAGCAGGAGCGTGTAGCCGACGTACCAGAGCGGGCCGTGCCGCCAGGCAGATCGTCGCCGTACGGCCGGCCGTGCCCCGCTCGGGGTCCGCGGCGCCGTCATCGCGCGTCCAGGGTCTGCTGGCGGAAGATCCGCATGACCATGATCCCGATGACGGCGACGATCAGGGTCGTGATGACCGCGGTGGCCGAGCCGTAGCCGTAGTCCTGGTCGACGAAGGACTGCTTGTAGACCAGCACCGGGAGGATGCTCGTGGAGTTGCCCGGGCCGCCCCGGGTCATCGCGTAGATGACGCCGAACGCGTTGAACGAGAACACCGAGGTCAACGTCGTGATCGTGCCCAGCATCGGCACGATGTTCGGCAGGGTGATCCGGAACAGCCGTCCGGCCGCTCCGACGCCGTCGATCGTGGCCGCCTCGTGCACCTCCTGGGGGATGGCCTCCATCGCGCCCAGCAGGATCAGCATCGCGTACCCGGTCTGCGTCCACACCGCGACGAAGATCGCCGCGTACAGCGCCGTCGAGGACGACGCCAGCCAGGCGTGCCCGTCTCCGAGCCCGATCAGGCCGAGCAGGGAGTTCACCACACCGGTCGTGGGCTGGAACGCGTTCGACCAGAAGATGCCCGCGATGCTGACCGGGATGATCACCGGCAGGAACCAGACGACCTTGAAGATCCGGGCGCCGGGGACCTTCCGGCTGATCGCGTTGGCCAGCAGACAGCCCAAGGTCACCGTGAACACCACGGTCCCGATGAAGAACTGCAGGCTGGTCCCGATGGACTGCCAGACCAGCGAATCGTGCAGCAGCCGCCGGTAGTTGTCCAGGCCGTGGTAGACGACCGCGCCGACGCCGTCCCAGGAACCGAGGCTGATGCGCACGGATCCGGCGATCGGGTAGGCGACGAGCGCGAGCAGCAGCACCAGGGCCGGGGCCATCACCGCGATCGGGAAGATCCGTGCCCTCCGGCGAGGCGGCCGCGCCGTGGCGGCCGCCGCCAGAACGACTTTGTCGGCGGTCATCAGTCGGACGCCCCCGACACCTTGCCGGACTGCAGGTCCTCCAGCGCCGACTGGTACTGCTGCGCCGCCTGCTGCGGGGTCAGCTTGTCCGCCACGAGCTTCTGCAGCACCGGCACCGAGAACGCCTGCCCGAGGGTGGAGGGCACGGTGGAGTCCCAGATGTTGACCAATCCGACGGACTGCGACAGCTCGAACTGCTGCTGCACCAGGTCACCGAGGTTCGACAGGCTCGATGCGGGGATCGAGGTGAACACCGGGAGCGACCCGGTGGCGGCGATGACGCTGACCTGGTACTTGTCGGTCATGAAGAACTGGAGGAACTTCTTGGCCAGCTCCGGGTTCGCCGCCTTGGCCGGGACCACCAGGGTGTCACCGTTGAAGGCGTTGAACGGCGTCTTCCGGCCCGGGGTGAGCGGGGGCAGCAGGAACCAGCCCATCTCGAACGACGGCTTGGCCTCCTTCAGGCTCGCGTAGGTGTAGTTGCCGCCCTGCAGCATCGCGAGTTTTCCGCTGGTGAACAGTCCCTGGGCCTGGTCGGTGTCCATGCCGAGCATCCCGTTCTGGTAGATGCCCTTCTTCTGCCAGTCCTGGATCGTCTGGAGCACCCTCACGAAGCCGGGGTCGGTGTACTTGACGTTCGTGGGGGATCCGGGCTTGAAGTTGGTGAGCATGGCGGCGTAGTCGTCGGCCGACACCGCGGTGGGCAGCAGCGCGTCCAGCGTGTGCCCCAGGTCGTACGGGCTCGAACCGCCCACGCCGAAACCCTCGTAGCCGGCGGCTTTGACCTTGCCCACCATGGACTCGAAGTCGGCGACGGAGGCGATCTGGTGGTCGGCCGGCTCGGGGATGCCGGCCTTCGCGAAGGCCGCCTTGTTGTAGTAGACGGGGTTGATCAGCAGTTGCTCGTAGAGGACGCCGTAGTGGCGCCCGTCGGTCGTGTAGTAGTCGACCTGGCTCTTGGAGTACTTGTCCGCCAGGCCCGCGGCCTTCCAGACGTCGTCCAGCGGGGTCAGCTGCTTGTTCTTCAGCAGCGCGGACCAGACGCCCGTGCTGCGCTGCAGGTAGCCGATGTCCGGGGTGCCGGTCGAGCTGAGCAGGGCCACGTTGGGGCCGCGGGAGCTGCCGGAGTCGACGCCCTCGAAGGTGACCACCGTGCCCGGGTTGGCCTTCTCGAAGTCCTTGCCGACCTGCTGCATGGCGCTCGCCAGCGGTCCGGTGGGGATCTGGATCCGGAGCGACTTGCCGTCGCCGCCGCCCGGTCCGGTGCCGGTGCCGCACGCGACGCCGACGGCCGCGAGCAGGACGCCCGCGAGGACCGGCCTGACTGCCCTGAGAGTTCTAGAGAGTGGCACGGGACCCGTCCTTCCAGGGGGCTGACAGCTCTATGGCGATGACATCGATGAGCGCGCCGGTCGGTGGTGGCACGGTGATGAACAGCTCACCGAGCGGCTCGTCGTCCGCGCCGTTCGCCTTGTGCACCTCCTCGTTGACGCTGTACGGCAGCTGTTGCTCGGTGCCGAGCAGGCGGACGCCGACGACCGAGCCGATGGGAACGTTCCGGACGATGAGCACCTCCTGCGGCTGCAGCAGCAGGTGGAGGTAGACGTTGTTGCCGCGCTGCGTGGCCGGGCCGTGGAAGTCGAGGCGTTCCGGCGCGGGCGCGGCCCCGACGATGCTCTCGCCGTGGCTGGCGAGCCAGCCGCCGAGCTGCTTGAGCGTGGCGACCTCGGTCGGCACCAGCGACCCGTCACCCCGCGGCCCGATGTTGAGCAGGAGGTTTCCGCCCCGGGAGACGACCTCGCTCAGGTAGGAGGCGAGCAGTCGCGGGCTCTTGTAGTCGAGGTCGTCGGGCCGGTACGCCCAGCTCTCGCTCATGGTGAGACACAGCTCCCACGGTCCGCCCGGTGGCCGGCGCGGCATGCCCTGTTCGGGGGTCGCGTAGTCGCCCTGGCCCGGCAGCCGGTCATTGATGATCACGTCCGGCTGCAGGGACTTGATCAGCTCGCGCAGCTCGGCGGCGTGCCACTCCTCCGCGGTGCGTTCCCACTCCCCGTCGAACCACAGCAGGTCGATGGTCCCGTACTCGGTGAGCAGTTCGGTGAGCTGCCCCTTGACGTAGTCGAGATAGCGGGCCCACTGCTCAGGCGCGGGCCGCCGGTAGCGTTCGTGCGGGTAGGGACGATCGGCGTCGGTGAACGCCGGGTAGTCGGGATGGTTCCAGTCGAGCAGCGAGTAGTAGACGCCGACGCGCAGGCCCTCGGCGCGCAACGCGTCGAAGAACTCCCGGGTGATGTCACGTCCGTACGGCGACGCCGCGACGGAGAACTCCGACTGCCTCGTGTGGTACATCGAGTACCCGGCGTGATGGCGGACGGTGAAGACCACGTAGCGGGCACCCGAGTCGCGGGCGAGCCGCGCCACGTCTCGCGGGTCCCAGCGCCGCGGGTCGAACGTGGCCGCGCTCGACTGGTACTGCGTGATCGTGATGTCGGCTTCGGGTTCTGTCCGGCCCGGAAGGATCGAATGGCCGACCAGGGGCCAGCCGATCTCCACGCCTTGTTGACTCGCATGGTCCCAGTGCACGAACAGGCCGAAACCCGCGTCACCGAACCAGCCGGGAATGGTCACGAGCTCATCCTTCTGCGTTGGGCGAGCTTGCCCAGATCGGATACGATACGATTTGCATGAGGATGCAGGGCGGTTCGGGCATGTGTCAACCACGACGGCGAAGATGTCCGTGGTGGCCTCAGAGGGAGGGACGATGAGTGACTCCGCGCCGGTGGCAGGCGCATCCAGCGGCCCGGGTTCCGACGAGCGGGCCAAGGTCAGTGTCCGCGAATCGGTCTTCCAGGCGCTCAAGGCCCGGCTCATGGATCACGACCTGGAGCCCGGGACGAAGCTGTCGATCGACGGGCTTTCCCGCGAACTCGACGTGTCGCAGACACCGGTCCGCGAAGCGCTCGCGCGCTGCGAGTCGGAGGGGCTCGTCGTCCGCCGGCCGAACGCCGGCTATCTGGTGGCTCCGCTGCTCGACCGGGCCGCCCTCGACGACCTCTACGACGTTCGCCTGCTCCTCGAACCGTCCGCTGCCGCGCGTGCCGCACGGCACGCCACGGCCGCCGAGGTGGCCGCCATGCGGGAGGCGCTGGAGCAGATGATGTCGCCGCTGCTCGGCGACACGTACGAGGCGTACCGTGGCTTCGCGGAACTGGACGCCCTGTTTCACAACGCGATCGCCGAGGCCAGCCGCAGCCCGCTCATCGCCGACACGCTGCGCAGGTTCCGCGCGCACACCCATGGTTACCGCCTCTACTTCCGCCACGGGATCGCCACCCACGCCGCCGATGAGCACCGCGCGGTGCTCGACGCCATCTGCCGCAAGGATCCCGAGGCGGCGGCGAGCGCCATGACCGCGCACCTCGAGGCGTCGCGGTCACGGCTGACGAGCGCCTACGAAGCCTGACCCTGCCAGGTCCGCGGAGAGTGGGGCGTCGCGGGCCAGGGGCAGCGCAAAATGCCTGATCAGAGGCTGCTATCCTCGCCCGCATGCCCGAACTGATCACACCCACACGTCGACTCCAGTCCTCATGGCTCGCGGCGCGTGACGAGTGGCCTCCAGGTGCCCATCAGGACGGGACCGGCTTGCGCCTCGCACCTGAAGCCGAGCTGGACAGCCCCGAGGTCTTCTCGGCGTGGGTCAAGGAACTGCGGCAGCAGTCGGACAGGTCGGTCACCCTGGGAGACGGGAGCGTCCACGCCACCTACTGGTGGATCGTCGAGGGCGACGACTATCTGGGAGCCATCGATCTGCGGCACTACCTGAACGCCGTCCTCCTCGATATCGGCGGGCACATCGGCTACAGCGTCCGGCCCTCTGCCCGAAGGCGCGGCCTGGCCACGTGGGCCCTCGGGGCGGTTCTGCCCGAGGCGCGGGCGTTCGGTATGGATCAGGTCCTGGTCACCTGTGACGACGACAATGTCGGATCGGCGCGCAGCATCGAGCGCAACGGTGGCGTCCTGGAGGATGTCCGCACCACGGAGGTGGGCGTCAAGCGCCGCTACTGGATCACTCTGTAGGCAGTGGTTCGGGGCCGCGGGGAGGGGCTGATGAGCGATCTGGACCGCGACGCCGACGTGCCGGCGGGCATGGGTGAGGTGTGGACGCCCGAGCTTCACAGATCGGTGATGGGCCGGGTCCGGGCCGAGGACGCGCACCGTTCACGAGTACGTCCTCGGTATCCACAAGACGCCTGCGACGTATCGGTCGGGACGGCGGACGGAGTTGCGCAACGATCGGGAGGTCATGGAGGCCACCGATCTCTGGGTGGAGGGGACCGACTCGGAGCTGGCCGTAGGCATCCTCGGCACGGGGTCGAGGCCGAGCAGGATGCGCAGCGTGGAGGACTTCCCCGCCCCGTTCGGGCCGAGGAACCCGGTCACCCGCCCGGGCGCGACGGCGAAGGAGACGTCGCTGATGGCGACTTGGGCGCCATGACGTTTGGTGAGGCCGACAACTTCGATCATGGCCTGCAGCGTTCCAGCCGGGGCCGGACGGCCGCATCGGCCAAAGGTTGACAGCTACCGCAGGCCGTCCACGAAGCCGGACTCGTAGGCCAGGATGACGAGCTGGGTGCGGTCGCGCACGCCGAGCTTGAGGAAGAGCCTGCTCAGGTACGTCTTGACGGTGGCCCGGCTGAGGAACAGAGCGGCGGCGATCTCCTCGTTGGACATCCCCTGGACGACGGCGGCCACGACGTCGCGCTCGCGCTCGGTCAGCCCGGCCAGGCGGGCCGCGTCCGGGCGGGGGCGGGCGTAGCCGGCGATCAGCCGCCCGGTCACCTCGGGGGCGAGCATCGCGTTGCCGTGGTGAACGGTGTGGACCGCCCTGAGGATCTCGTCGGTGCCGGCGTTCTTCAGCAGGAAGCCGCCGGCGCCGGCGCGCAGGGCCTCGAAGACGTACTCGTCCAGGTCGAACGTCGTCAGGATGACGACCTTGACCTCCGGGCGGGCTGCGCAGATGGCCCGGGTCGCCTCCAGGCCGTCCATGACCGGCATCCGGATGTCCATCAGCACCACGTGGGGGCGCAGCCGTGCGGCGGCCGCGACCGCCTCCCGGCCGTCACGCGCCTCGCCCGCCGCCGTCAGCGCGGGGCCGGAGTCGACGAGCTCCACGAGCGAAGCCCGCAGCAGATCCTGGTCCTCGGCGACCAGCATCCTGATCGGCTCAGTCACGCGCCACCTCCGGCATCGGGATCACGGCGCGCAGCTCGAACCCGGCCCCCTGCCGGTGTCCCGCGGTGAAGGCGCCGCCGAGCAGCTCGACCCGCTCCCGCAGCCCGACCAGCCCGAACCCGGGCTCACCCCGTCCGGCGAACGCGCCGCCGCCGCCGTCGTCGACGACCGCGACGCGTAACTCGCCGTCCACGCCGCTCACCGTGACCGTGCAGCGCGCGCCCGGGGCGTGACGGGCGACGTTCGTCAGCCCCTCCTGGACGATCCGGTACGCCGCCAGCCCGGCTCCCGCCGGAACCCCCTCGGCATCCGTCACCGTCAACGTCACCGGAACGCCGCCCTCCCGCATCCGGTCCGCCAGCGCGGCCAGATCGCCGATCCCCGGCGGTGGACGGCGTTCGGCGGGCTCGTCGCTCTCACGGACGGCGCCGAGGGTCGTCCGCAGTTCCTCCATCGCCTGCTTGCTCACCTGCTCGATCTGGCCGAGCCTGACGCGCATGCGCCCCATGTCGTCCGCGCGGGCCGCGACCCCGGCGGTGACGGCGATCGTGCCGAGCGAGTGGGAGACGACGTCATGAACCCAGGCGGCGCGGCCACCACTGTCGATCGGCAGCCAGAACACCAGGACGCACAGTGCCACAGCCGCCAGGTCCCAGCCGGTGGAGCCGGACCGGTCGGGATCGAACCAGTGCTGAGCCATACCGCAGACCCTAACGAGCCCGCCGCTCCGCACGCCCGTTCCTCCTGCCGAGGTGACTCCGTTCTATGGCCGTGTGGCGCGGACGTAGTAGAGGAGGTACGGCAGACGGCCTTCTGATTCCACCTGGAAACCGGCGTCGGGGATCATGGTGCCGAGAAGGTGACGAGGGTCGTGCCGCATGGCGGGGCCGCTGAGGGCGCCGATGAGGTGTCTGGCCAGGGGGTTGGCAGGTGGACGGAATTCGGCGATGAGCAGGCGGCCGCCGGGCCGCAGCACGCGGAACATCTGGCGCAGCGCCTCGGGCCGGGCACCGGCGGGGATGTGGTGGACGGCGAAGCTGGAGACCACCAGGTCGAACGAGCCGTCGGGGAACGGCAGGTCCTGGCCCTCGCCTTCCACATAGGTGCAGTTGGCCGAAGCGTGCCGGGTGGCGTAGTCGATCATCGCGGGGGAGGGGTCCACGCCGGTGACGTGGCCGCTGGGCGTGACGACCGGGGCGAGGATCCGGCTGAGATAGCCGGTGCCGCAGCCGACGTCCAGGACGCGATCGCCTGCTCGTGGCCTGGCGGCTGCCGCCACGCGGGTGAAGGCGGCGCGGCGGCCGCCCAGGAAACCGATCGAGACGAGGGTCTCGTAGGCGCGCGGGTGGTCGATGGTGCCGCCGGCGTCGGCGTGCTCTTCGTGGGTGTGCAGGAGCTTTCCCAGACCCATGGCATTGCCTCCCAATGATGAACAAGCTGTTCAGTTATGAATGATGCGTTCATAATGGTGAGGGAGCAACGAGCAGATCGGCCGTGTTGTGCGGTACCGAACAGAGGGTGGGGAAGTGTCCGGAGACAGGCGGGTGCGGCGTACCCGGCGGATCGTCCAGGAGGCGCTGGTGGCGCTGATCCTGGAGAAGGGGTACGACGCGGTGACCGTCACCGACATCATCGAGCGCGCGGACGTGGGCCGGTCCACGTTCTACTCGCACTTCACGGACAAGCAGGACGTGCTGTTCAGCAACCTCGACGAGCTCGCGTTCCTGCATCCCGTACCGGCTGCCCGGTCGGGGGAGCTTTTCGCGTTCAGCCTGCCGATGTTCGAGCACGTGCGGGAGCAGCGGCGGCTCGTGCGTGCGCTCCTGGGGCGGCGGGGCGGCGGCCAGGTGTACGCGCGCGGCGAGCAACTGCTCTCGGCCGCGGTCAGGAACGAGCTCATGGCCGCGGGCGCGCGGGCGTCGGCCTCGCTGGACCTGCTGGTGGTGTGCGTGGTCGGCGCGTTCATGGGGCTGATGCGGGCGTGGGTGGACGGCGAGAGCACCGCTACGCCCGCCGAACTGGACGCGGCCTTCCGCGCGGCGATCGAGCCGGGCGTGCGGGCGGCGCTGGGTCAGGAGTAGCTGAGGGTGAGGGGCACCACCAGGAAAGCCAGAGCCGCGGTCCAGAACGCGCCCGCACCCGGGGCGCCCGCCAATGAGCCGAACATCGCCGTCAGGCCTGGGACGACAGGTTGGGCGACACCCCAGGACGATCCCTGGAAGGCGAACCAGCGCGGCCGTTCGGGCTCGGGTGCGGAGTCGGCGACGAGGGTCTGCCAGCGTCCGAGCAGCAGTCCGTTGACGGCCGTGGACGCGAGATAGGCCGCCGCGGTCAGCCCCGGCTGTTCGGTGAGTGCCATGGTCAGGGCGAGCAGGCCGAGCAGCACGGCGCCGCCACCGAGCACGATCCCGTGACCCAGGCGTGCCAGTCGTCGCCCGCCTGCCCACAGCGCGAGCGGGCTGAGCACCGCCGCGCCGGCGAGGGTGAGCCCGGGTGCCCAGGCAGGGGCGCCGCGTTCGAGCAGGGCCAAGGGGATGAACATCATCACGGCCAGACAGCCCACCGCGAAGGCGGTGCTGGCGAGCGTCAGCCGGAGCAAGGGCGCGGGAGGCCGCCAGCGCCGTTTCGGCGCGATGGCCCGTTCCTCGCCGCGTGGGAGGAAGCGCAGGGCGACTCCGGCGGCTACCAGGCACGTGACCGCATCCGTGATCACCAGCCACCGCACGCCCAGAGGCAGCAGGACGGCGGCGAGCAGGCCGGCCATCGCCCCCGCTGCCGACAGGCAGACTCCGAGCAGGGCGTACACCTGCTGCCGCCGTGCTCCGGTGGCGACGCGGGCGATGAGCTCCTGGGTGGCGGGCTCGTACAGCTCGAACGCCAGACCCACGAGGACGACCGCTCCCAGCATGTGCGGCGGGGTCCGGGCGGCGGCGAGGGCCAGCAAGGACAGGCCGGTCAGGCCGAGGCCCAGGCCGAGGACCGTCCGTGGCGGCATGCGGTCCAGGAGGAAGGCCCCCATCCAGCGTGAGATCAAGGCGGCGATCCCGAAGCTCGCCAGCGCGGCGGGTGCGAGCTCAGGGCCGGTGAGCACCGCGAGAAAGGCCAGGGCATAGGAGCCGAGCTGGTTGAGCACCCGTATCCACAGCAGCGTCTTCGCTGCTGCGGGGAACGGCTCTCGCTGCTTCTTGCCCATGAACACCGACGCAGGCTACCCGGCCGCTCCGACAAAAGGCTTCCTGACGCCGGCCTTGACGGAGCGATGTGGCGTTGGATCATCGCTCCGATACGTTTGGCATATGGTGACGGCCCCTCCGAAAACTCCTCAAGCCGCGCATACTGCGCCTACCCGATTGGCGTGGCTGGACGCGTTGCGTGGCGTCGGGGCGCTCGCGGTCGTGGGAGAGCACCTGACGACCTGGGCCATGCCCTGGCTGCGCCCCACCTCGTTCAATCTGGGCGTGTACGGCGTCTTGGTCTTTTTCCTGGTCAGCGGGTACATCATCCCGGCCTCGCTGGAGCGGCAGGGCGGCGTGCGCGCCTTCTGGATCGGTCGCCTCTTCCGCCTCTATCCGCTCTACCTCGCGGTCATCGCCGTGGTGCTGGCCCTGTCGTGGTGGATTCCCGTACGCGACGAGGTGCCCAGGGAGGCCGCGTCGGTGGCCGCGCACGCGACGATGCTGATGGACGCGATCGGCGTGGCCGGCGTGCTGAACACCATGTGGACGTTGTCGTACGAGATGGTCTTCTACCTGCTGGTCGCCGCGCTGTTCGTGACGGGCGTGCGTGACCGCAACGCTCTGCTCCCGGTCCTGTTCGGGCTGATCTGCGCCGTCACCGGGCTGACTCTGTCCGGCGCGTCGCTGTCGGGCGGGTGGCTGGCCTGGCTGTCGTTCGCGGTGTTCGTGATCGGTCTGGCGGGTGTGATCTCCGGACGCGCGATCACCGTTGGCTCCTGTGCGCTGGGCGTCATGGCGCTGGCTCTGGTCCTGGTGAGCAGCCGCGTCCCGTGGTTCGCCGCCGCGATCCTCGCGGTCATGTTCGCCGGTACGGCGATTCACCGGTGGGAGCGCGGCGACGGCCGGCTGTGGCCGGTGGCCGTCGCCGCCGTCCTGGTGACGGCGACGCCTCTGTGGGCGATCAACGCGGGATGGTGGTGGGTTCAGCCTGATGTGTGGAGCCTGACCATCGTCCTGGCGGGCGCCACCTTCGCCGCCGCCATGGTCTGGCGCACGCGCCGCGTGCCCGTCTTCCTCACCTGGCTCGGGACGGTCAGCTACTCCCTCTATCTGGTGCACCTGCCGATCCTGCTCGTCGTCATGCAACTGGCGGGGGAGATGCGCTGGTCACCCCTGCCCCTGCAGATCGGCATCAGCGTGCTCTTCGTCGGTGTGCTCCTCCCGGCCAGCTGGCTGAGCCACCGATTCATCGAGCGCCCCCTGCAGCGATTCGGCCGCCGCCTGGCTGACCGGCGCTCCTCCACGGCGCCCGTACTCACGTGAGGACCACCGGGTCGGGTGAGGCTCGTTGGCGATCAAGCCCCGGCGCTCGTAGTAGCGCGGCGTCTGGATGTTGACCCCGGCGAGCTCGGCTACTCGCCCGGTGCGCGGGTGGATGGATTCGGTCGGCTGCGTCGCGGTGATCTTGGAGCGGGGTTCGAGCCGGATGTCATGTCAGGCCGGCCGCCGCTTCGGCCCGCGCCTGCAGGGCGTCCAGGACCTTTACGTGCTGCCCGGGCACCCGTATGTCGAACTCGGCCACGCGAAGCGGCTGCTCGGCGGTGGGCAGCGTGCACGCCGACGGCACCCACTGCTGGTCCAGGGTCATGGCCTCTCGTGTCATGCCTCGACGGTAAACCCGTACCTGGGTACCGAATACAAGTACTTCGACGAGCACCGTCCACGCCGGACGCTCATCCGCTACCTGGCGCTCAGCAGGGCGGGACGCGGGAGTCGCGCGGCAGGATCTCCTCCATGAGGTTCGCGACCACGCGGTCCGGCTCGTGAGTGCAGTCCACGCGGAATCCCGGTTCGTCCGCCTCCAACGGCTCGAGGGTTTTCATTTGCGAGTCGAACAGCGCCCCCGGCATGAAATGCCCGGTGCGTGCCTCGACGCGACGGGCGATGAGGTCCGGCGGGGCATGGAGCTCGACGAACACCGCACTCGGGGCCTCGGCGAGAATGGTCTCCCGGTATTTTCGTTTGAGCGCCGAGCACGCGACGACCGCCCCTTCCGCGCGTAAGCCGGCGAGGGCGCCTCCGACCGTGACGAGCCACGGGAAACGGTCGTCGTCCGTGAGCGGGACGCCCGAAGCCATCTTGGCCACATTGGCCCGCGGATGGAGGTCGTCGCCGTCGAGGAAAGGCACTCGCAGCCGCTCGGCGAGTAAGCGGCCGACGGTGGTCTTTCCGGCCCCGGACACGCCCATCACTACAACAAGTGGTCGCAGCGGAAATCCCCTTCCTCGGTCTGATCGGCCGATATCGACCCGCGGCATCAGTAGAACTCGACCGTGTCGACGACGTTCACGAGCTCGTGCCCGTCCAGCAGCCGGGTGGCGTTGTCGGCGAACAGCTCCACGACGGCCGTCTCCTCGTCGACCGCGAGAGCCGCGGTGTGCGGACTGATCAAGACGTTGGGCATTCCCCAGAGCGGGCTCGCGGCGGGCAATGGCTCGACCTCGAACACGTCGAGGGCCGCGAAACCGATCCGCCCGTCCTCCAGCGCCGCGATCAGAGCCGGCTCGTCGACCACGCTGCCGCGGCCCACGTTCACGAACGTGACCCCGCGTTTGACCCGCGCGAGCAGCCGTTCGCCGACGATCCGTCGCGTCAGGTCGGTGCCCGGCAGCGCGGACACGATCACGTCCATCTCGCCGACGACGTCGTCCAGTTCGTCGATGCTCACGAACCTGTCGACGTCCAGGTGTTTGGCGTCGGCGTGGCGTGAGGTCGCCGTGACGCTCATGCCGAGCGCGGAGAGAGAGCGGGCGACGGCCCTGCCGATCCCCCCGAAGCCGAGGATCAGCACCTTCTGCCGGGAGATCTGCCGCGACATCCACCGTTCGCCCCACTGGCGCCGGCCTTTCTGCCGCAGCAGGCGGGGAAGATCCTTGGCACCGCAGAGGACGCCCAGCACCACGAACTCGGACAGCGGCGATCCATGCACGCCCGCCGAAGTGGTGAACGTGACCCTCTGGAAGTGCGACGGGCTCAGCCCGGCCTTCCCGACCTGCTGGCCGCCGCCGGCGGAGGTCGTGTGCACCCACTTCAGGCGCGGATTCGACTGCACCGTACGGGCCAGCGCCGCAGGATCGACGTCGGGGATCCCCAGCAGCGCGTCGGCGGAATCGAGGAGGGCCTCGAATCTTCGCTGCTGCTCCGGAGTCCGCCGAAACCCGGGATCGCCGGAGAAGTCCGCCTGGTGCCGGGCGGGCGGCAGCAACGAGGGATCGAACAGCAGGGTCACGCGCGGTTCGCGTTCCAGGATGAGCTGGTAGGACTCCTCGTGAAGGGGGTTGGCGACGGCTACCCGAAGGTTCTTCCGGCCGGGCGGGAGTCGGTCCCCGTCCGGCTTCTTGTGATCGCTCACTCGCCGATCAGCTCTCGACGAAGAGTCGCTGGGCGCGTTTCCACGCCTCTACGGAAGTGTCCATGTGCACCTTCATCGCGTGACGCGCCTTGTCGGGGTCACGCTGCTCGACCGCTCGCAAGATCTCCGTGTGCTCCTTCAGCGCAAGTGAGATCGCGCCAGGCAGACGATCGGTCAGCTGGCGCGCGTTCAGAAGAAGATCCCCCACACCCTCGAGCACGTTGCGGAACGCCACGTTGTGGCTCGCGACCGCCAGCGCCGCGTGGAAGGCGACGTCGGCGCGGTAGGCGCCCTGCCCGTCCCGGTGTGCGCGTTCGTAGTCGTCGAGGGCGACGCCGATCGCTTCGAGGTCGGCGGGACTCGCCTCGGTCGCCGCCCGCTCGGCTATCGCGGTCTCCAGCACGCGCCTCAGCTCATAGATGTCCCCAACGGCCTGCCCCTCCAGTAATGCGGAGATCGCCGCCGCCTCGACCGCCTCTTCGATCGGGACGGAGGTCACCCGCGCTCCGACGCGTGGGCGCACGTCGAGGTAACCCATGGTCACCAGCGATTGGACCGCCTCCCGGACGGTGTTGCGGCCAACCCCGTAAGCCTCCATCAGCTCCTTCTCGCCCGGCACCTTCGAGCCCGGTGGATACTGGCCACTCTTGATCTTGAACAGCAGGTCGTCGGCGATCGAGGCCGACAGGTTCCTCCTGGTCACCTTGACACGAGGTTCGATCATGTGATCTACTCCATTCATCCTACAAATAGGATTATTCGGATTCTAGCGAGAATCCCCTTCAACAGCAAACTCCCCGGGCCTGCTCGATTCGTGGCGCTACGACGACATAGCCCAGAAGTAATCAGAGAAAGCGGCAATGATGTTGACACGTGAACGACGTCTGCTCCGTGCCGTCACGGTAATCGGAGCGGGCTCAGCACTGGCCGTAGCGCTCACCGCGTGTTCCGACTCCCAGCAGTCGGCCTCCACCAGTACGGCTATGGATCCGGCGCTGGCCAAGTCCGCGAAGGGAAATGTCACGGTCTGCGGGCCCACGGACTCGTCGGGCGTCTGGAAGGCCACGATGGAGGCCTTCAACAAGGCCAACCCGGGGACGGTGGCCAATTATGTGGAGCTGGGAGCGTCGGCCGACGACCAGCTGCAGCAGATTACGCAGCGAATGCAGACGAAGTCGACGCAGTGTGACGTCGTCCGCCTGGATGTGGTGTGGACGGCGCAGCTGGCCGCCCAGGGCTGGCTCGCGGACATGAGCAAAGTCATCTCGTCCAAGCTGGACAAACTCATTCCGTCCACGGCCGGCACCCTGCTCTACAAGGACAAATACTGGGGTGTCCCGTTCTATTCGAACACCGGTCTGCTCTACTACCGCACCGACAAGACGCAGGCTCCGCAGACCTGGCAGCAGCTCTACTCATATGGCGAGGCGGACTCCAAGAAGGGATTCCTCTACCAGGCCTCACAAAGTGAGTCGCTCACCGTGAGCTTTCTCGAGTTGTTGTACAGCGCGGGCGGCGAGGTGCTGAACGACAAGGGCGAGGTGGCCGTCAATTCGCCGCAGACGGCCGAAGTCCTCACGTTCATGCAGAACGGCATCAACAAGGGCGCCGCGCCGAAGGCGGTGCTGACGTACGACGAGGACGCCACCCGCCTCGCGTTCGAGTCCGGCGCCGGCGCGACCATGCGCAATTACCCCTACGCCTACGCGGCCGGCCAGAAGTCGGCCATCGCCGGCAAGTTCGCCGTGACGCCGCTTCCCGGGTGGAAGACGCCGGGCAACGGCGTCGGCGTGCTCGGCGGCAGCAACGTCGCGGTCAGCACGTTCTCCAAGAACCAGGCGGGCGCCCTCGCGATGATCGACTTCATGACCAGCGACAGCTGGCAGGAGCAGATCGCGGTCAAGAACGCGCTCGCCCCCGCCGTCGCGGCGGCCTACGCGTCCGAGCCGGTCAAGAAGGCGCTGCCGTTCTCGCAGGAGCTGCTGAAGGCGCTGACGAGCGCGAAGGCGCGGCCGGTGTCGCCCGTCTATCCGCAGATCTCGCAGGCGATCTACCAGACCGTGGGGAAGGTGCTCTCCGGAGAGCTGACTCCGCAGGCAGGGGCCTCGCAGATGGCGGACAAGGTCGGCACCGCCCTGAAGACGTTCTGATGGCGATGCGGTTCTTCCGATCCTCGAGGCACCTCTCGGACTCCACCGAGAGGCGCCTCGCGGCGCGTATGGTGGCGCCCGCCCTCATCCTCATGGCCGGCGTCGCCGGTTATCCCGTGCTCTACGCGATCTGGCTCTCGCTGCACCAGTACAGCGTCATCACCCCTGGGCTCTCGCGATTCGTCGGCCTGGGCAATTACGCCGAGCAGCTCACCTCGCGCGCGTGGTGGGAAGCCGTGCGCAACACCTTCCTGTTCACCGCGATCTCGGTCCCGCTCGAGCTGGTCATCGGGATCGGCCTGGCGCTCCTGCTGAACATCGCCTTCCGGTTCAGGACGCTGCTGCGCAGCATCGTGCTGCTCCCGTACGCGATCCTGACGGTCGTGTCCGCCGTCACGTGGCGGACCATCTTCGACCCGGATCTGGGTCTCGTCTCCACGATGCTCAGCTCCCTCGGCCTCACCGACGCCGGCGTGGTCTGGCTGGGGCAGAGCGGATACGCGATGACGGTGGTGATCCTGGCGGACGTCTGGAAGACGGCGCCCTTCGTCGCGCTCCTGGTGCTCGCCGGGCTCCAGGTCATCCCCGCCGACCTGCGGGAGGCCTCGCAGATCGACGGCGCCGGCGCTTTGCGGCACTTCTGGAGCATCACGCTGCCCCTGCTGTGGCCCGCGATCGCGCTGGCGATGATCTTCCGTACGCTCGACGCTCTGCGCGTTTTCGACCTGCCGTTCGTGCTGACGCGTGGCGCCTACGGCACGGAGACGATGTCCGTCCTGGCCTACCAGACCTTGCGCGGCAACCAGCTGATCGGCGAAGGGTCCGCGGTGTCGATCCTCACGTTCGTCATCGTCATGTTCGTGTCCTTCCTCTACATCCGCTTCGCCGGCGGCAACATCCGATCGGTCGTCAAGGGAGGTTCGCGATGAGCAGCACCGCCACCGGCCGGCAGCCGTCGCCACGGAGAAGGGCCCGGCGGCGCGGCCCGGAGCACAACCCGCTGGTCTGGTGTGCCATCGCCGTCGTCATGGTCTTCTCGATCGTGCCGGTCTACTGGCTGGTCAACACGTCGTTGAAGACCGGGCCCGACCTCTCGACGGCGAGTCTCACCCCTCCGCGCCCCACTTTCGAGAATTACCTGGCGGTGCTCGGCGACAGCCAGTTCGTGGGCGCGCTGGTCAACTCCGTCATCGTGGCGACGACGACCACCCTGCTCGCGCTCGCCGTCGCGTCGTTCGCCGCGTACCCTCTCGCGCGGCTCAGGATGCGCGGCAAGTTCCTCATCCTGAGCATCGTGCTGTCCGTGACGACCTTCCCGGGCATCGCGATCGCCGCGCCGATGTTCTCCCTGTGGAACGATCTCGGGCTCTACAACACGCTGGTCGGGCTGATCATCCCCTATCTGACGTTCACCCTGCCGTTGTCGATCTACACCCTCGTGTCCTTCTTCAAAGAGATCCCCGTGGAGCTCGAGGAGGCGGCGTACATCGACGGCACGTCCCCGTTCCAGGCCTACTACAAGGTCATCCTGCCGCTTGCCGCGCCCGGTATAGCCACCGTGGGGATCCTCGCGTTCATCTTCGCCTGGAACGAGTTCCTGCTCGCGGCCACGCTGACGTACAGCCCCGAGGCCCGCACCGTTCCCGTCGCCATCGCATTCTTCACGGGCGCGAGCGAGTACGAGCAACCGCTCGGCACGATCAGCGCCGCGTCCGTGATCATCTCGATCCCGCTCGTTCTCCTGGTGCTGGTCTTCCAGAGAAAGATCGTGTCCGGCCTCACTGCGGGAGCAGTCAAAGGATGAACGCCCAGAACGGACGGTGGTGGCGCGAGGGCGCCTTCTACCAGGTGTACGTGCCGTCGTTCCAGGACGGCGACGCGGACGGATTCGGCGATCTGCGGGGAGTGGAGCGGCGCCTCGACCACATCGCGGCACTCGGCGTGACCGCGGTGTGGCTGAGCCCGATCTATGCGTCGCCGCTGCTGGACTTCGGTTACGACGTGTCCGGTCACACGGAGGTCGGGACGGTGTTCGGCGATCTGGCCACCTTCGATCGCGTCGTTCGAGGGGCGCACGATCGAGGGCTGCGTGTCGTCCTCGACTACGTGCCCCAGCACACCTCCAGCGAACATCCCTGGTTCCGCGACGCGCTGTCGAGCCGAGACGGCACGCACCGGGACTGGTACCTCTGGCACGATCCGAAGCCGGACGGCAGCCCGCCCAACAACTGGGCCTCCGCCTTCGGCGGCCCCGCCTGGACCTTCCATGAGCCGACCGGGCAGTACTACTACCACGCGCACCTGCCCGAGCAGCCGAGCCTGAACTGGCGCAACCCGGCCGTCCGGGAGGCGATGTTCGAGGTCATGCGGTTCTGGCTGGACCGCGGGGTCGACGGGTTCCGCGTGGACGCGGTGTGGCGGCTCATCAAGGACGCGCGACTGCGCGACAACCCGATGATGGACGACGGCGGCGAGTCGTTCGAGATCGGCGGCGCGGGCGCCCACACGACGGTCCGGCAGATCCAGAAGTACACCGCCGACCAACCCGAGCTCCCGGGCCTGCTCGCGCAGATGCACACGGTCATCGACGAGTACGACGACCGGATGCTGATGGGTGAGCTCCACCTCAAGCTCGAACGCGTCGCCGCCCTCGGCACGCGGGGGCTGGACATCGCGATGAACTTCTCCCTCATCGACGCCCCCTGGAACGGCCTCGACCTGGCGAAACTCATCCAGCGCTACTACGCCGCGCTCCCGCCCGGCTCGCACCCCAACTGGGTGCTGAGCAACCACGACAGGTCCCGGCTCGCCAGCCGCATCGGGACGGAACGCGTCCCCGGCGCGCTGGCCCTGCTGCTCACGCTCAAGGGGACGCCGACGCTCTACTACGGCGACGAACTCGGCCTGCCCGACGCCCCGGTCGACGCCGGGCGCGCCCGCGACTGCGCCGAACTCCGCGCGCCCGGCCTCGGACTCGGCCGGGACCCCCAGCGGATGCCCATGCCCTGGGAGGCGACGCCGTCGCACGCCGGATTCACGCCCGACGACGTCGAGCCGTGGCTGCCCATACCCGCGTGGGCGGGGCAGTTCAGCGTCGAGAGCCAGGAGCTCGACTCCCGCTCGCTCCTCTCCCGCGTCCGGGAACTCCTGAAGCTCCGGCGAGAGCTGGCCGCGCTGCGTCAGGGCGGCATCACCGTGCTCTCCGCCGACCCGGACCATCTCGCCTACCTCCGTGGCGACGGCGAGAACTCACTCGTCGTGGCGGTGAACCTTTCCGACCGCGACCAGACGGTCGCGTTTCCCGGTTCCAGGAGCACGCTCTGGTCATCGCATGCGACCGTCGGCGAGGGAGACCGGCTGCCCGGTGCGGTCACTCTCGCGCCTTTCGAAGCGCGACTCCTGCGGTGACAGTTCGGGGGTCGCGCGTGCTGACCAGGCTCGGCCTTCCGGACGGGCCGCCCGCGGCGACACCTCAGATGGCCCCTGCGTCGCCTCGTACACTGGCTGGGTGCCCAAACTGTGGAACGAGACGATCGAGGCGCACCGCCGTACCGTGCATGACGCGATCCTGGACGCCACAGTGGAGCTGGTGGGCGAGCGAGGGCTGCTGGCGGTGACGATGTCGCAGATCGCCGAGAAGACCGGCATCGGGCGGGCCACGCTCTACAAGTACTTCCCCGACGTCGAGACGATTCTGGTGGCCTGGCACAACCGCCAGGTCGCCGGGCATCTGGAGCACCTCGTACGGGCGGGGGAGCGTGCGAGCGATGCCGGGCAGCGGCTCGAGGCCATGCTGGAGACGTACGCGCTCATCCATCAGCAGATGGCAGGGCACGGTTTCAGCCCCGACCTCGTCACTCTCCTGCACCGATCGCACGACGCCGGCCACGCCCGGCAGCAGCTGCACGCCATGTTCCGCGATGCGCTGGCCGATGCCGCGCGGGCCGGCGTCATACGTGACGACGTGGCGGCGGACGAGCTGGCCGCGTTCTGCCTCCACGCGCTTCAGGCGGCCGGCGCCCTTCCGTCCAAAGCCGCTGTCCAGCGGCTCGTCACACTCACTTTGTCCGGGTTGCGAGCCCGCTGAGCCGGACGCCCGCTCGGTCTCAGCGGGCTTTGACGGATGGGCGGCGGCGGCGCCAGAGATGGGTCGCCACCAGGGCCGCCTTCACCAGGAGGGCCACCAGGACGACGTCCGCGCCCAGTCCGGCCCAACGCGGAATCGCCAGAATGCCCGCGGCCAGGCCCGCGTGCACGCCGACCGCCAGGACGGCGGCCACCGTAAGGCCGAGCACCGCGTGCCGGCCTCGACGCGGCGTGGCCTCCGCCACGGCAGGCGCCGTTCCGGCGTTCGCGTCCGTACGGTTCCAGTCCACGGTCAGGCCGTCCCTCCTGCCCATCCGCGTGATGTTCCTGGTGAGGAGGGTCTGGAGGCGCTGCAGCCCGTCCTCGTCCTCGGCCTCGATCCGTAATGTCAGGGCCTCGGGAGTGGCCTCCAGGACGCAGGATCCCCGGTCGACGGTGATGGTCCCGCTGGTTTCCGACCACTCGGCCTGGACATTCTTCGGCCTCTCGCTGCCCGTGTGCCGGTCGCGGCCGGGGTGAGCGGGGAAGCCGTGGCCCATCTGGGTGGCGTGGCGGCATAGCTGGACGAGGTATCGGCCGGCGCGTTCGGTTGCGACGCGGGCTTCGGCGGTCGGCATCGGCAGTCCTTTCGGGATTCGGTGAGGGTCGGATTCCGGTGAGCGCGGCGAGCCGGGCCAGGACGCCGTCGGGGATGCGACTGCCTCTCTGTCTCGGTCCGGAACATGTCGTACTATATACATACACTCTGTATCGCAAAATTCCGCAACACCGCGAACAGATGAGGAGTGCTGGACACGTGAGCACGCTCGAAGTCCCAGGAGCCCGTCTCTACTACGAGACCCACGGGAGGGGCCCTCTCCTCCTCCTGATCACAGGCGCCCCCGGCGTGGCGGACGTATATCGAGCCGTCACCCAGCACCTGACCGCCCACTGCACCGTCGCCATCTACGACCGCCGCGGCTTCTCCCGCAGCCTCCTCGAAGGCTCGCAGGACTACGACCGCCGCCTGGAAACCGACGCCGACGACGCTCGCCGTCTGATCGAGCACCTCGGCGCCGGGCCGGCGATCGTCTTCGGCGCCAGTTCCGGAGCCGTGGTCGGACTGGAACTCCTGGCCCGCCACCCCTCTGCGATCCGCACTCTCATCCCGTACGAACCGCCCGTGACGCGACTGCTCCCCGACGGCGACACATGGGTACGGTTCTTCTCCGAGGTCTACGACCTCCATCGGCGCTCCGGCCCCGAGCCCGCGATGACGCTGTTCCGGGAACGCACATTCGCCCCCTATGACCACCGGTACATGGCCAACGCCCCGAGAAACGACGCCAACGCCGCCTACTGGTTCGAGCACGAGCTACGCCAGTACCCGCCGGCCCCTCTCGACCTTGCCTCGCTCGCGGCGCACGCCGGTCATGTCACTCCCGCGGTCGGCCGCGAATCACGCGGACACCCCTGTTACGAGGCGACCGTGGCGCTGGGCATGCGTCTGGGCCGCGACGTGGCCGAACTCCCCGGCGGCCACATCGGCTTCATCACCGACGCCCCGGCATTCGCCGCCGCACTCGTCAAGTCGCTCTGACAGGCGCGGAGGGGAGAAGCTCAGGCCCGGCCTTCCACAGTCGCCCAAAAAGTGATATCACTTTGCTAGCAAGGTGAAGTCACATAGAAGGGGCGGACGATGGCGAACGCATCGGGCGAGACCGCACTTGAGACCGCCGTCGTGGACATGCCCGCACCGCGCACGAGCGAGCACCCGGTGCGGGTGGCCAGCGGGTTCGTCATGCTGGGGGTGGCGACGGGGCTGGACCTGGCCGGGATCGCGCTGCTCGTCGTGGGGATCGTCCTGCTCGCCGCGGGGGCCGGGCAGGGCGGCATGTGGGTGGTCATCGCGAGCAGCCTGATGATCCTGCTCGGGCTCTTCATGTCCTTCGGCCTCACCGCGGGGGCACCGGGGGAGGCCAGGGTGGTGCAGCTGCTCGGCCGGTACGTCGGCACCCTGCGCGCCCCCGGCTTCCAGCGGGTCAACCCGATCACGGTGCGCCGAGGCGACGGACGTGACGAAGGTCAACGACGCGACCGTGGTGGTCTGGCAGGTGCGGGACACGGCGCAGGCGGTGTTCGAGGTGGATGACTTCGTGGAGATCGGCGCCAGGGTGGCTTCGGCCGGGGTGAAGGTCATCGAGTCGCGCATCATCCACCTGGCGTACGCGCCGGAGATCGCCCACGCGATGCTCCGCCGCCAGCAGGCCGGCGCGGTGGTGGCGGCCCGGCAGCGGATCGTCGAGGGGGCGGTCGGCATGGTCGAGATGGCGCTGGCCAGGCTCGCCGAGCACGACGTGGTCGAGCTCGACGAGGAGCGCAAGGCGGCCATGGTCAGCAACCTGCTCGTGGTGCTGGTCGGCGACCGCGACACCCGGCCGGCGGTCAACACCGGCACGCTCTACCAGTAATCGCCGTGGAGCGGAAGAAGATCCTGCTGCGGCTCGACCCGGTGGTCCACGACGCGCTGGCGAAGTGGGCCGCCGACGACCTGCGCAGCACGAACTCGCAGATCGAGTTCCTGTTGCGCAGGGCCCTCTCGGAGGCCGGTCGCCTGCCCGACAGCGTGGGGCGGATGCGCCCACGCGGACGGCCGAGGAAGGCGCCGGAGGACGACACACATCAGGAAGAAGAAGGGGAGCAGGCGGATGGAGACGCAAGTGAAGCACGGTGAGTCACTGACCCGATCGGCCTTCCTACTGGCCTTCGACCTGCGGAAGGAGAAGCTGACCCAGCGGGGAGACCTGGGTTATCTGCTGCGCGCGGCCACCCTCGCCGAGCTGCTGCTGGCGGGCAACCTGGCGGACGAGTCGGGCAAGGCGCGGGCTCTCACCGCCCCGGCCGCCGAGCCGGGTTCCCTGCGCGCTGTGGTCTGGGAGCAGATCTCGAACCCGCCGCCCCGCTCGTGGCGGCGGTGGGTGCAGAAGCACAACGGCAAGGCGGTCCGCTTGGTACGCGACGAGCTGGCGGCCGCCCGGATGATCAACGTGGAGCGACGCCGGATCCTGCTGTTCCCGGTCGAGCGGATCACGCCGCGCAAGGCGTACCTGTCGCGCAGGCTGGCCGAGCGCGTCGGCCAGGCCATTCGCGGCGGGCAGCCGGTCGGGCTCCTGGATGAGGACGTCCGCGTCCTGGCGGCGCTGGCCACGGCGGCCCGGCTCAAGACGGTGGTTCCCTCCTGGCGGGAGGCGCGTCTGCGCCGGGACCGGATCCAGCAGCTGTCCGCGCCGGTCGAGCCGATCGCGACCGCATTGCGCAAGAGCGTCGATGAGGCCAGGGCGGCGGCGGCGAGCGGCGGCGGCTGACATGACGCATCACGTCGGCTCATCGCACAGTCCTTGACGGCACCCATGATGAAGGAGAGCACCTGATGCTCGAGATCAGCGAGTTACACAAGCGCTTCGCGGGCGGCCCCGACGCTCCCGACGGCAAGCTCGCCCTGGACGGGATCAGTTTCGCCGTGCGGCCGGGGGAGATGTTCGGGTTCGTCGGCGCGAACGGCGCGGGCAAGACGACGACCATGCGCATCGTGATGGGTGTGCTCCAGGCCGACTCCGGCTCGGTGAGCTGGCAGGGCCGCTCGCTCGGCTACGACGACCGGCGCCGCTTCGGCTACATGCCGGAAGAGCGCGGCCTCTACCAGAAGATGCGGGTCGCCGAGCAGATCGAATACTTCGGCCGCCTGCACGGGATGAGCGCCGCCGCTGCCAAGAAGGCCACCCAGGACCTCATGGAGCAGCTGGGCGTGGCCGAGCGCAGGAACGACCCGGTGCAGGCGCTCTCGCTGGGCAACCAGCAGCGCGTGCAGCTCGCCGTGGCGCTGGTGCACGACATCGAGGTTCTGGTGCTGGACGAGCCGTTCTCCGGACTCGACCCGATCGCGGTGGACGCGCTGGCCACCGCTCTGCAGGAGCGGTGCAGGGGCGGAGTGCCGGTGATCTTCTCCAGCCACCAGCTGGAGCTGGTCGAGCGGCTGTGCGACTCGGTCGGCATCGTGTCCGCCGGGCGGATGGTGGCCACGGGCACGGTGGCCGATCTGCGCTCGGCTGAGAACGACACGCTGCGGGTGGTCGTCCGCGATCCGTCCCCCGGCTGGGCGGACGGCCTGCCCGGCACGGTCACCGTGTCCGGCCACCGGCACATTCTGCGTACGACGAACGGCGACGACCAGGAGATCCTGCGCCGCGCCATCAAGGCCGGGCATGTCGAACACTTCGGCCACGAGCGCCCGACCCTCACCGAGATCTTCAAGGAGGCCGTGGCGTGAACGAGTGGATGCTGGTCGCCCGCAGGGAGATCGTGACGCAGCTCCGTACGAAGGCGTTCGTCACCGGCCTGATCATCACGGCCGTGCTGGTGGCGGCCGTCTCCTTCGCGCCGAAGCTGCTCGACGGGCCTAATTCCTACACCCTCGGCACCGTCAACTCCCAGCGGCTGCCGCTGGAGGCCGCCGCCCCGGACTCGGAGTTCACCTGGCGCGCGTTCTCCGACGAGGCCGCCGCCAAGCGGGCCGTGCTCGCAAAGGACGTGGACGCGGTGCTGGTCAACGGCACCAAGGTGCTCACGGACGGGGAGATCGACGACCAGCTCGGCGTGCTCCTGCAGAGCGTCAACCGGGAGGCGAAGCTCGGGGCCGCAGGCGTATCGATCCCGCCGCTGAAGATGGTGTCCGTGGGGGCCGACACCCGCTATCAGGCCGCGCGCACCGGGCTCGCCGTGGTGCTGGTGATCGTGCTCTTCATGATGCTCATCGGCCAGGTCGGGATGGTGGCCATGGGCGTGGTGGAGGAGAAGGGCAGCAGGATCGTGGAGATCCTGCTCTCCACGCTGCGGCCGTGGCAGCTGTTCGGCGGCAAGATCGTCGGGCTGGGCGCGGTCGGCCTGATCAACCTGGTCACGATCCTGACGGTCGGCCTGGCCGCCTCCATGGCCTCGGGTATCGCCGGCGACTTCCCGCCCGGCATGCCGGGGCTGGTGGCCGGTGTGGTGGTGTGGTTCGTCCTCGGGTACGCCTTCTTCGCCACGCTGGCGGGGGCGTTCGCCTCGCTGGTCTCGCGCCTGGAGGAGGTCAACAGCGTGCTGACGCCGGTCATCATGGTGATCATGGTGAGCTACTTCGTGGCCTTCTACGCCACCATCGATCCCACGGGCACGCCGGCCATGGTCATGTCGTACGTGCCGCCGTTCTCCTCGATCGTCATGCCGGTGCGGATGGCCGCGACCGAGGTGCCGCTGTGGCAGGCGGGGCTCGCCATGGCGGCGATGGTGGCGGCGGTGCTCGCGGCGCTGGCCTTCGGCGCCAAGGTGTACCAGCGGGCGGTGCTGCGGACGGGCGCCAGGGTCAGGCTCGGCGACGTGGCGCGTATGCGCTGAATGGGACAATCTGACCAAGACCGCTGGTGGACAGGTCGCTAGCGTTGCCTCGGGCAGCTTCGGGGGCCGCTGTCCTGCCCGGCGCCGACGACGGTGACCTGGCCAGCAGGGGTTTCCGGTGCCAGGGCGGCGGCCGTGCAGACGATCTGGTCGATGGCCAGTGCGGGCAGTTGGCCGGGCGGGGTGGACAGGGTCACCACCAGGTGGCCGCCGGGTTCGGCGGTCATCGAGAACGGGCCGGCTTCGGGTGGGACGTCGGTGGTGAGCCCCCGGGTTCGTTCTCTAGGGGTGGGTCCGGCTGCCAGCAGCGCGAGTGTGTCGGCCGGGGACAGTCGGTAGCCGGGTCGCGTCACCGTGCTGAGCCGGCCGTTCTTGACCAGGTAGAGGGTGACCTTCAGGGGTGGTGCGATGGGTCCGCTGGGCGGGTCGCCGGCGGAGATGGCGTCGCTGGGTTGCACGCCGCAGCCGGCCGCGAGCGTCAGCAGGGCCGCGGCGAGCAGGCGGCGGGTGGGTCCGGCCGTCACTCGGGGCCCCCGTCGGGAGCGTCCGCCCGGCGTGGCAGGCGCAGGGTGAAGAAAGCGCCGCCGTCGGGGGCGTTGGTGACGGTGAGGTCGCCTTGGTGCAGGCGGGCGTTCTCCCGGGCGATGGCCAGGCCGAGGCCGCTGCCTTCGGATCTGGCCCGGGCGGCGCTGGCCTTGTAGAAGCGGTCGAACACGTGCGGGAGCACTGCCTGGTTCAGTCCTGGTCCGTGGTCGCGGACCTGGAAGGTGATCCAGTGCGGGTCGGCGGTCAGGTGTAGCGTCACGGGTGGTTGGCCGTGGCGTAGGGCGTTGCCGACCAGGTTGGCGAGGATGACGTCGACGCGGCGTGGGTCCAGTCGTGTGGTCACGGCGGGTGGGAGGTCGGTGTGGACCTGCTGGGTCCAGCCTCGGACGCGCAGGGTGGCGGAGACGAGTTCGGCCACGTCGACCTCGTTGAGTGCGAGGGTGGCGACGCCGGAGTCGAATCGGCTGATCTCGATGAGGTCGTTGACCAGGGCGGTGAGGTTGAGGGTTTCCTGGCTGACCAGCCGGGCGGCTCTGCCGGCGGGCTCGGGCAGCCGGGCGGCCTCCTCGTCCAGGATGTCGGCGACGGCGGTGAGTGCGGCCAGCGGGGTGCGTAGTTCGTGGGAGACGTCGGCGACGAATCGGCGGGCGTCGGCTTCCATCTCGCGTAGTTGTTTGACGTGTCGTTCGAGTTCGGTGGCGGTGTTGTTGAAGGTGTGTGCCACCTCGGCCAGCTCGTCGGAGCCGTGGACCGTGATTCTGGTCCGTAGTTCGCCTTGGCCCAGCAGGCGTGCCGCGTGGCCGAGTTCGCGTACCGGGCGTAGCACGCCGCGGGTGGCCAGCGATGCCAGGACGACCGCGAACGCCAGGGCGGCCACGCCGATGAGCCAGGCGGACGCGGAGAGCCGGTCGATGCTGCGCTGTTCGGGAGCCAGGCTGTGCACGGTGTAGACCTCGATGCCGGAGGCCCGGGTCGTGCGGTCCCCCTCGACGATCAGCAATGGCGCGCCGATGATCAGCTGGGGCCCGTCCTGCCACACCATGCGTTGCCACGCGATGTTGCCGTCGGCCACCTCCCGCCGCAGCCCTTGGGGAATCATCCCGGGATCCAGACCCTGCCGGCATGGCCTGCCGAAAGGCAGGCATGGCCGGCCGGGGCCGGCCGGTGAGCGCGTCTCGTGGTAGACGGCGACCGTGTCGTTCTCCCCGTCCGCCACGGCCCGGGCGATCTCGCCGAGCTCGCCCGCGTCCGGCGCCGCACTCCGCAACGGGAATAGCGCCTCCAGACGGCTCCTCATCGCCTGCACCGCGGCATCCTGAGCCCGTTGCAGGATGTCGTTGCGGGCCTGAACGTACATCCCACCGGCCACCGCCGTCGCAGTGACCACACACAGCAACGCGAACGCGAACAACAACCGGGCACGCAGCCCCAGGCTCGGCCGAGGCGTCACCGGCCGCTTCACACCGGCCCGAACCGGTACCCGAACCCACGCACCGTCTGCACATAGACAGGCGCCGCCGAGTCGTCCTCGATCTTCGCGCGCAACCGCTGCACACACGCGTCCACCAACCGCGAGTCACCGAAATACCCGTGCTCCCACACCGACTCCAGCAACTGCTGACGGCTGTACACCCGACCCGGCGCAGCCGACAACTCCAGCAACAACCGCAGCTCGGTCGGAGCCAGACCCACCACCACCCCACGATGGGCGACCACCAACCCGGCCCGATCAATGGTCAGCTCCCCATACCGCTCCAGCTCCGCCTGATCCCGGCCGATCCGCCGCAACACCGCCCGAATACGCGCCTCCAACACCCTGGGCTGCACCGGCTTGACCACATAATCGTCGGCACCCGCCTCCAACCCGGCCACCACATCCATGTCATCACCCCGCGCGGTCACCATGATGATCGGCACCTGCCCGACGGCCCGGATACGACGGCACACCTCGAACCCGTCCATCCCCGGCAACATCAGATCAAGCACCACGACATCGGGAAGATGCGCACGCAGCCGCTCCAGCCCCTGCTCACCGGACTCCACCGCGCTCACCCGATGCCCATGCCGGGTCAGGGCCAGCTCAAGACCCTCCCGCACAGCCGGGTCATCCTCGATCAACAACACCCGCGACACGCCGCTCATCACAGCACGCTCCGTACCTCACCCGCCGATCCACCCCGT
>NZ_JBFAOQ010000027.1:0-43748 GCF_040675285.1 Nonomuraea sp. NPDC049625
GCCGTCGCGATCGGGCCCGTCGTGAGGCTGAAGAGCAGGGCGAGCCCGGCCGTAAGCACCCCTCTGGTTCTCATGCGGATACCTTTCTGCGCGCACCGGAGGGCCGATGCCCCGGACGGTGCGCGAAATCTTGACTGTTGACTTTGCGTAGCGCCCTTGCCGGTGATCAAGATTGGGAGCCCCGCGTACAAAGAACATCCAAAAGAGCTACAAAGGCCCTCCCACCTTGGACGCTTCGCTCAACGGGGGTCCCGCACGAGGTCCGGCTCAGGGAAACGCGCGGTCATAGTGGTTGAACAATCCGTAATCAAGGCCTCGGGTCGTCGCCTGTCCGGGGCGGCCACGAACGGCTCACGACGGAGTAACCCTCACTGCCGGAGTGGCGTCCCAGCGGAACCACGGCGAGTTCGGTCTCGTGGTCCAGCCGCTCGGTCGCGGCCACGCTCGCTCACGCCGCCGGTGCCGACGCGAAGGCGGCCCTGCGGATTCCGGGAGAGAGGGAAAGAGTCCGGCTGCCGATTAAAAGCCGACAGTAATTATCCCGGGCCAGCCACACCGTATTTAAAGCCGTGACCGAGCCGCTCCGTTGCGTAATATTCCGGCCCCTGGCCATGGACTCCGCACGAATCATCGACCTGAACATACGCCGCCGGGACCGGCTCGGTTAAGGGCGTTCCGGTCAACGTGGTGTCCCTATATCCAGCATTATTGGGTGGGGGTGGAGGTCCGGTCTCCTTCGGCGTGTTCGACTGGGATGCGGCCCTGTAAGGCCTGGTCAGCGGCCACTTCAAGTCGCAGCGGGATGAGCCGTACGGCCTTTTGCGCGCTCATCTTGCCCGGCTTCGCACCGATTCCGGTTCGAGTTGAGTGACGACCGTGAGTGCTGTTACCTTCACACGGTGGACGACAGGCGTGCACGGGCGGAGATAATCGAGGACTTTGCGGCGACGCTGCGGGAGTTACGCAACGCGGTCGGCAACCCACCATTCCGTGAGATGTCCGGCCGGTCAGGGGCGATTTCTCACACGACGTTGCATGAAGCCACGAAGGGTAACCGGCTCCCGAGTTGGGAGACCACCGTCGAATTCGTCAAGGTGTGTAACGCGGACCCGGCCGCGTACCGCGAACTCTGGGAGAGGGCGAACCAGGCGGTCAGATCGACGAGCGCCGGGGATCCCGCGATCCGCGTGGACGCCTCGGTGGACGGTCTGTCCGGTGGACTCGCAGTGTCCGCCACAGAGCTTCGGACAATGCAAGCGCCCCGGTTGGTCGGCGAGACCTCGGCATCCGTGCCTACGCCGCGGCCGCCGTCCGACGAGCTCGCGGGCAGCATCCAGCCTCTGCTCCCCGCGCCGAGGAGCAGAGGACGATTACGGCTGACCAGCGCGGCCGCGTTCGCAGCAGTGGCTGTCATCGTGGGGGCAGCGGTCCTCGTCGTGGTCGTCGTCAATCGCGGCTCCGAGCCCGTGGGAAACAGCCCGGACCCGACCGGCAGCCCATCGATCGCCGCGCTGTCCCCAGCCGATTGCCCGGTGCGTTCGACCAACCCGCCTTGGTCCCCGCCGTTGTACAAGGGCGATGCGGCCGCGTTCATCGAGGACGTCACGCTGGCCGACTGCACGCGCGTCGGTCCCGGCAAGACCATGACCAAGGTATGGCGGCTCAAGAACGCCGGGACCGTGCCGTGGAAGGGATATTCGCTGCGGCGCCTCGACCCCACGCAGCAGGCTGACCATTGCCAGACCATCTCCGACGTGCCGATCAAGGACACGCAACCTGGCGAGACGGTCGACATCCGGACCGACATCACCACGCCCAAGAAGCCGGGCTTGTGCTACGTGCGATTCAAGATGGTGGACGCTTCGGGAGCGGTCGTGTTCCCCGGAAGCCGGCCGATCAACTTCCAGATCATCGTCGACGGACTCTGATTCCCCGACGTGCGTGGCACGCCGGGGAACCGGAGTCGGACGGTCTCAGGGGAGTCAGGAGCCGAGAACGATCCCTGTGTAGTAGTTCTGGAGGATCCTGGAGTAGCTCCAGCCGGCTCTGGCCTTATCGCGAGAGCCGTACTGCGACATCCAGTCGCCGTCGACCCAATTTTCGCACGCCGTCGTCGTGGAGCAGTACTGGGCTCGGAAGATCTTCCCGCTGCGGGTCAGTCGGGTGCCCCAGGTCGCGTCCACCGCGGCGCTCGTCACCGCCTTCGCGGAGCCGGGCTTGTACACCTGACTCGACGTGTGGTCGTAGACGTCGAAGCACCGGCCGTCTGCCGTCTTGCGGTTGGAGTGCAGCGCCCAGTACCAGCCGAAGTTCTTCACGGCCATCGCCCCGGCCTTGAGGGACTCGCTCGGCCAGCTCGACACCCACTCGTTGGGCAGGACGTTCTTGACGTAGGTCTTGAACTCCACCCGCTCCACGCGATCGAGGGACTTCCGGTACACGAGGATCGTCGTGGGCAGCTTGGTGTCCGTGCCGTCGGTCTTGCAACCGGTCGGCGTCGGCGTTGTGGAGCTCAGGAACTGGTGCGAGGCGTTCTGGTTCTTGAGGGTGGCGTTCAGGTTGCCTTTGGCGCCTGCGGCGAAGTCCTGGTAGGTGCCGGTGTGGCCGCTGTTGAAGTAGACGCGGACGGTTTTGCTGCTGCGGTTCCAGACGGAGGCGGCGGCGTTCTTGATGCATTTGCCCTTGCCGTCGCCGGGGCCCTTGAAGTCGTAGCAGGTGGGCTGGGTGGTGGCGTAGTCGTCGATCGATCCGGTGAAGTCGGAGAGCGATCCCTGGTTGTTGCTGTTGAAGTAGTAGCAGAATTCGCCGGTGTCACAGACGCCGTCGCGGCTTGCGGCCGAGGCGGGCGATGCGGTGGCGAGGACCGTCCCGCCGAGCGCCATCACGGCGGTCGCCGCGGCCGCGAGCCGCGAGATCAGCCGGACAGTTCGTAAAGGCACAGTTGTCTTCCTCATCTTGTCGGTGGCCGCGAAGCGTTATCGGACGGTGTAGCCCTGGGAGTTCCAGAACGAGGTCGGGTTCGGGTTCTCCAGGTGCGGGTCGCCGACGCTCTTGGCCGCACGCGTGACCCGTCCGGGGCGCATCTCGACGTGGGTGTGCGCGGATGAACGGCTCGACACTCCATGCCACGACTCGGTGGCGATGATCTGGCCGCGGCTGACCTGCTGGCCCACGCGCAGGGAGGACGACGGAGCGGAGTGCAGGTAGATCACCGTCTTGTTCGATGCGGCGTTGTAGACGGCGATCGTGGAAAGTCCCGCCCTGCCGGTGGATCCGCGTACGACGTTGATGACCTGGCCCGCCACCAGGTTGTACACGTTCGAGCCCAGGCCGCGGGCGATGTCGATGCCTTCGTGCCGGCCGGAGGTGGAGGTGTAACCGTCGAAGCCGCAGGTGATCGTGCCGCTGGCCTTGTAGAGCGAGGTCGACATGTTGCTGCGCGACGGCGACGACGACGGGCTGAACTGGTGCGAGGCGTTCTGGTTCTTGAGGGTGGCGTTCAGGTTGCCCTTGGCGCCTGCGGCGAAGTCCTGGTAGGTGCCGGTGTGGCCGCTGTTGAAGTAGACGCGGACGGTTTTGCTGCTGCGGTTCCAGACGGAGGCGGCGGCGTTCTTGATGCATTTGCCCTTGCCCTCGCCGGGGCCCTTGAAGTCGTAGCAGGTGGGCTGGGTGGTGGCGTAGTCGTCGATCGATCCGGTGAAGTCGGAGACCGACCCTTGGTTGTTGCTGTTGAAGTAGTAGCAGAATTCGCCGGTATCGCAGACGCCGTCGCGGTTCGCGGCCGAGGCGGGCGATGCGGTGGCGAGGACCGTCCCGCTGAGTGCCATCGCTGCGGTCGTCGCGGTGAGGATCCTGGCGAGCGTTCTCATGTGCTGTTCCTTTTCTATGTGCGGAGTCTGGGTTTCGGATGGAGGAGTCAGCGGCGCTGGTACTCCTCCCAGGTACGGATGGTCACCTTCGGGCCGTCGTCCGGGCCGCGGCCGGCGAGCCCGTTCAGGCCGAGGTAGTAGTCACCGATCTGGTGCTGGGCCTGGCCGGAGAGGCTGGTGTCGTTGATGGCGGTGGCGTGGATGTGCCACGGCCAGTCGTCCTGCTGGGGGTTACGCAGCCATGCGGCGAAGCCGACGAGGCGCAACGCGCGGACGGTCGCCGTGCGGGTGGCGGAGTTCATCCCCTTGACCGAGATGTCGACGACGCCCCCGCCGTCGTGGGTGCCCGCGGATGTGGGGTCGCCGCCGGGGTTGTACGAGCCCTGATCCAGCTTGAGGTCGCGACCGAGCAGCCGCTTGGCCTCCGCCAGCATGTTTCGTGTGCGAGCGTTGATGACGAAACCGCCGGTGGAAACCCGGGCGCCCGGGTCGATGACGTCGGTGACCTTGAAGCGGCCGGCACCGAGCTTGGTGAGCGACGTCTTGCCTGGCAGGCCGTTGGCGTCGAGACCACTGAGGCCGAGCGACTTCTGGTACTTCGCGTAGGCGGTGACCGTCGTGGAGCCGAAGTAGCCGTCCACCCACTTCGCGTCGAGAAAGCGTCCGTCACGCAGCGCCTGCTCGACGAGGAGCACGCTGGCCTTGGCGCCCGGAGTCAGCGTGCTGTCGGGCCGCCGCGGGTCGATCTGGGCCGCCTTGACGGTGGCTTCCATGTTCACGTTCGGAAGGGCCTCAGCGTCAGCCGTCTGTGTCGCCGCCGACGCCTCGTACACTCCTGTCAGCGAAGTGAACAGGACGGCCGCCATGAGGGCGGCGGCGCGTGAGGGCAGCTTCATCGTTACTCCTGGTTCAGGGGCTGGGGCGAATCCGGTCTGGCGGGATCCAACGTTTCGGTTCGCTCGCGTGTCCGGTAGAAGATCGGTGTTGTCAGCCTGTTCGACGGGCTTTTCCGTACGGGCGTACGCGCCGTTTGACAGGTGATCCGATGGCGAGAAAGGCCAGCTCAGGCCGGGCTGTAAGGCGGTAGATGGGCTCACGTACGGCCGAGATTGTCTGAGGCGGCCACTTACGCGGGCGGCTCGGTTCCCGAACGCTCCGCGGGTCCCGTTGCCGCCCGCCCAGAGCCTTCGGCCGCTCGGAGAAGTCCCCGACCTGCCCGCTACCGCCGGTATTTGCTGGGCATAGGGTGGGCGCCATGGGGCTGCAATTCGTTCAGGTGAATTTCAAGGCTCGGGATGACTCGGCGCTCGGCCGGTTCTGGGCGGAGGCGCTCGGCTGGGGTGTTTCCAGCGAGGGACCCGGTGTGACCAACGTCGAGCCCATCGGCTTCGTCTGGCCGGACCCCACCGCCGTCTGCGTCGATGTCGTCACCGTCCCGGACCCCGAATCGGTGAAGTACCGCGTGCACATCGATCTCGCCACCACCTCTGCGGCCCATCAGGCGGAGTTGGTCGCGCGCCTGAAGGAGCTCGGTGCGACACCCGCCGATGTGGGCCAGGGTGACGTCCCGTGGACGGTGCTGGCCGACCCGGAGGGCAACGTGTTCTGCGTGCTGGAGCCTCGGGAGATCTACCGGGACACCGGGCCGATCGCCGCGGTGGTGGTCGACTGCGCCGACCCGCGGGCCATGGCCCGGTTCTGGGGCGAGGCGATGGACTGGACCGTGCACGAGGTGACCGACGATCACGCGCGGCTGCGCTCCGCCAAGGGTGTCGGGCCGTATCTTGAGTTCCTCCGCACAGCGCCCGGTGCGAAGACCGTGTGGAACCGCGTCCATCTCGACCTGCTGCCGTACCGCGGTGAGGATCAGGCGGCGGAGGTGGCCCGGCTGCAGACCCTCGGCGCGACGCTCGCCGACGTCGGCCAGGGCGACGTCCCGTGGATCGTCCTCGCCGACCCGGAGGGCAACGAGTTCTGCGTCCTCCGTCCGGCGGCAGCCTGACGCGATGCCTGTGTGTCGGAGAGCGGCAAGCCGCTCGACGTAATCGCGTCGGAGACCGGCCGGCTCTCAGGACGACACTCCGTAGCGGGTGGCGAGCGCGGTGGCGCGGTTACGCAGGGAGTCGCGCAACCACTGCGGGGACAGGGCTTCCGCGTTCGTGCTGAGCTGCCACACCGCCCACTCGGCGTGTCTCGAATCCTGGAAGGCCACCTCCATCCGCAGCCAGCCGTCCGAGTCGGCCTCCTCGGCGCGAACGGCCAGCGCGGTGCCCAGCAGGTCCTCCCGCCGCGCCGGATTCACCCGTAGCAGCACGATGACCTGGTCGCCGCCGGCCCGAAACCGCGTGCTGCGTTCCTGCCAGGCCCGGTCCAGATCGACCCGGTCCGGTCGCTGCGCGGGTTCGGCGAGTTCCTGGGCGGCCAGGACCCGGGACAGCCGGTAGGTGCGGTCCTCGCCAGACCTCGTGGCCAACAGGTAGCCCTGGTCGCGTACCGTGACCAGGCCGATCGGGTCCACCGTGCGCCACTTCGGGCTCTGGTCCACAGCCGCGTAGTGGATGCGCAGCTTGTGCCCGGCGAGCACCGCGCGCCGGACCTCGGCCACCACGGTGTCAGGCACCTCCTCGGCGACCAGCCGACGCGAGAGGAGGTCGGTCTCCGGGTCGATGAGCAACCGCTCGGCCGCGCCGGCCGCGGTGTCCCGATAGCTCTCGGGCAGCGCGTCAACCACCTTGAGCATCGCCGAAGCGAGCGCCGAGCCGAGGCCGAACGCCTGCGCGCCGCGCCGCGATCCGGCGATCAGCAGGGCAAGGGCCTCGTCGTGGTTCAGTCCGGTGAGCTCGGTACGGAAACCGGGCAACAACGCGAAACCGCCGTGCCGGCCGCGTTCGGCGTAGACCGGGACGCCGGCCGAGGACAGCGCCTCGATGTCGCGCAGCACGGTGCGGGTGGATACCTCCAGCTCGCGGGCCAGCGCGACCGCGGACAGCCGACCGTGCTGCCGCAGCAGCAGCACCAGCGAGACCAACCGGTCGGCACGCACACGGAAACATTACAAGCAATACACGACACAGGATGTCGTGATTTGTTGGGAGGCTCATCAGCGCGACCAAGAAGATGACGCGATCTACGTGCATCAATCGAATGGAGCTGATGTGGCAATGGAGCGAACGGCGGTCAACCCGTGGGCGTGGTCAGTGGAGATGGGCTACAACCAGGGTGAGATCGTCTCCGGGCACACCCGGACCCTGTACTGCTCCGGGCAGACCGCGATGAGCGGCGAAGGCAAGCCCCAGCATGCCGAGGACATGGCGGCGCAGCTGGCGCTGAGCCTCGACAACCTGGCGGCCGTGCTCGGCGAGGCCGGCATGTCCCTCGCGAACCTCGTCCGGCTCAACGTCTACACCACCGACGTCGATCGGCTCTTCGAGCACTACGGCGTGCTGGCGTCGCGGTTGGGCGCCGCCGGGGTGGCGCCGTCCACCACGATGCTCGGGGTGACGCGGCTGGCGATCCCCGACCTGATGGTCGAGCTTGAGGGGACCGCCGTCGCGTGATGGGCCTCGCCGCCTCCGGCAGGGCCGCACTGCCGGAGGCGGCACGAGCTGGTAGGCAGGTGGGTGATTTCCGGTGCTCAGAATGGTGACAATCGGCGTGTACGGCTTCGACGGCGAGTCCTTCCTGCAACGACTGCGGCACGCGGACGTCCGCCTGCTGCTCGACGTACGCCAGCGCCGCGGTGTCCGCGGACCCGAGTACGCCTGGGCGAACTCGCTCCGGCTGCAGGCGGCCCTCGCGCATGCCGGGATCACCTACGAGCACCACCTTGAGCTCGCCCCGACCACCGAGTTACGCCGGCTCCAGTACGCCGAGGACGACCGCCAGGGGGTCGGCAAGCGCTCGCGCCGCGAGCTCGCCGCCGAGTACACCCGCCGCTACACCACCGAGATCCTCGACCGCGCCGACCTCACGCCGATCGTGTCGGCGCTGCCGAGCGGCGGGACCGCGGCGCTGCTCTGTGTCGAGCGCGACGCCGAGGCCTGCCACCGCTCGTTGATCGCCCAGCGGCTGACCGAGCAGCACCGCGTCACGATCGAGCACCTGCGCCCGTTGTGACGCGTGCAGCGCAGGAGCGCGCGTACGATCATGACGCCGCGGAGTGGCTCACCTGCGCGGCGACGTCTCCGTCCGCGATCCACGCGCAGCCGCTGGCCGGGCTTCCGGCGAAGGCGATGACCGTGTCCAGCTTGTCACGGGTACGGGTCAACGCGGCGATCTGGGCATCGATGCGATCACGCTCGGCGGCCAGCCGGGCACGTGATTCGGGGGTGCTGACCTTGGCATCGACGCAGGGCAGCAGCTCGGCGATGGTCCGGCTGGACAGGCCGGCGGAGTAGAGCATCTGGATCAGCTGAACGCGGTCGGCCGCCGACTCGGGATAGTGACGCTGCCCGGATCCGCTCCGGCCCGCCTCCAGCAGCCCCTGCTCCTCGTAGTAACGCAAGGCCCGTACGCTGACGCCCGACCGCGCCGCCAACTCGCCGATACGCATCGTGACCTCCATCACAACCCTTGCCTCTGACGTCAACGTCAGGTTTTAGCCTATCCGGTATGCAGATCAACGGAGCACATGTGCTGGTCACCGGCGCCAACCGGGGCCTGGGCCGGCAATTCGTCCTTTCCCTCCTCGACCGCGGCGCCGGCAAGGTGTACGCCACCGCCCGCCGTCCCGACCTCATCGACGTACCAGGAGTCATCCCGCTGCCCCTGGACATCACAGACCCGGCGTCGGTCGCCGCCGCGGCCGCCGCCGCATCGGACGTCAAGATCGTCATCAACAACGCGGGCATCTCCACCGGCGCGAACCTCGTCACCGGCGACCTCGACACGATCCGCCGCGAGATGGACACCCACTTCTACGGCACCCTCAACGTGATCCGCGCCTTCGCGCCCCAACTGGCCGACGGCGCGATCCTCAACGTCCTGTCGGCGATCTCGTGGCTCGCCTTCAACGGCGCGGGCGCCTACCACGCGGCCAAGGCCGCCGAGTGGGCGCTCACCAACAGCGTCCGCCTGGAGCTGGCCGACCAGCGCACTCTGGTGACGGGCCTGCACCTCGGCGCCGCGGACACCGACATGATGGCCTGGTACGACGGCGACAAGACCGCCCCCGAGACGATCGTCGCGGCAGCCCTCGACGGCATCGAGGCGCACCGGTCAGAGGTGCTCGCCGACGCCTGGAGCCACCAGGTGAAGGCGTGGCTGTCCGAGGACCCGAGCGTCATCTACCGGGAAGCCGCGGCCGCCCTCACGGCGTGACCCGTGGGGAGCTGATTCGCTCCAGCTCATGTCGGTAGGCGTCGAGGACGAGGCCGTGAAAATGGTGGACCGCGTGCTCGGACAACCCGGACTCCTGGGGGTTGTAGACGATCTTCCCCTGGGTGAAGGCAGGAGTGCGCATCCCGCGCTGGACGCTCTCCACCAAGGCGATGTCCTCCACCTGGAGAACCTCGTCGATGTAGCGGATGCCGTCCAGCTCGGCCTCGTTCGGCTCCGCGGTCTCCAGGTAGAAGTCCCAGATCTCGCGAGTGCGTTCCGGGCCGTCAGGGACGATCTGCAGCACCATGAAGTTTCCGCGGCCGGGATAGCGCAGCAGGCAGGTGTTGGGCCACAGCCACCAGACCGCGTGCTCGGTGACGGTCGCCCCCGACACGTCGTAGGCGGTGTTCTCCGCTTTCCCCGCCTGGGCCATATGGCTGGAGTAGATCCCGTACGTGGTGACCTTGTAGGTGCTCATGTCGACCAGGGAGACGAAGTCCTTGTGGGCCACGTGGCAGTGGTAGCACTCCAGGAAGTTGTCGACGACGTTCTTCCAGTTGGAGGCGATGTCGTAAGTGAGCCGGCGGGCGAGGGTCAGCTTGGCCACGTCCGGCGCCCGCGCTTCGATCTCCGCCCCCAGGCCTCCGGCCTGCTCCGGCAGCGGGGTCGCCCCGGGGTCGAGGTTGACGTAGACCATGCCGCCGAACTCGGCAACCTGGATCTGATCCAGGCACACCGCAGAGGGGTCGAAGCCCGGCATGGCACCGGTGTTGCGTGCTCGCCTCAGCCGGCCGGTCAGCTCGAAGTTCCAGGCGTGGTACGGGCACACGATGCTGCGCCGGACGCCGGAACCGGACAGTAGCTCGTGCGCCCGATGCTTGCACACGTTGTAGAACGCCCGCAGCGTGCCGGCCTCGTCCCGGACGGCGACGATCGGCATGCCGGCCACCGTGCCCGTCACGTAGCTGCCTGCCTCCCGCAGCTTCTCCACATGGCACAGCCACTGCCACGTACGCGCGAAGATCGCCCGCTGGTCGACGTCGAACCACTTCACATCGGTGTAGGCATCGGCATGCAAGGACATCGACAGCGCGGGATCAGGGTCGTATCCGGCCGAAATATGGTCGATTTCGGAGGCTGAGTCCGGGGTCACCGTACCTCCAATGCAGGCACCAAATGAGAGCCTAATGATCCTTCCGATGAGGATTCAAGGCTCCCAGCCCCGCAACGCCGACATCGTCGCGCCGGTCACGTATGCGACCTCATTGCAGGCCGACGGAGCCGACAACAGCCACCCGATCACGACGAGCGGCCGGGGACACCTAACAAGATCGCGCCTCCAGGAGCGGCAGGCCCGCCGCGTACCGCCGGAAGAAACCGGCGGTCGGGGTGCCCGCCGTCGCGACGGCAGCACATCGAGCGCGCCCACCACCCGCTGGAGGTCAGACGGGTGCAGGCCCGAGACGGGCCCGTCGAGAACGACGAGGCCGGCCCTGCGGCTCGCCGCACCGCGTTGGATCGCGGACGCCAGCTTCAGCCGCTGCGCCTCGCCGCCGGACAGCTCTGTGGCAGGGCGGCCTCCACGCTCGTCCCGAGCGCGCCGAGCAGGCTGCTCTTGCCGCTGCCGCTCACTCCGGTGAAGGCGACAAGCTGCCCTTGGGGATGCTCACCGACACGTCCCGCAGATTGTTGGTACGAGCCCCCACCACCTCGATGGTCTCGACGTCCCGTACGAATGCGGTCAACCTTCGTCCCCCTCGTGCGACGCCGCAGTGAGCTTGGCGATGTCGGGGGCGTAGGCGGTCATCCAGTGCGGATGCAGCCGGTAGTAGACCACGTCGTTGTCCCAGTCGAAGGCGTCGTCGCCGTAGAAGTCCTTGAAGTACGCGAGCAGGTCCGGCCAGTCCTCGGCCGGCTCGCCGTTCTGGGGGTTGAGGATCTCCACCGTGCCGTGCGTGAACACGCCCAGGTCCTCCCCGCGCATGTGCGCGACGCTGACGGCGGGGCGGGCGGCCAGGTGGCGGGCCTTGGCGGCGCCGGGCGCCGTGCCGAAGTGCCACTTGCCGTGCAGGAAATGCCCGTCCGCGCCACTGATTCGCGGCTCGCCCTTGGCCGTCACGGTGGACAGGGCAAGGGTGCACATGCCGGTGAGGAGCCCGGTGAGCTGCTCTGCGGTCAGCGTCCTCTCGGTGTTGATGATCGAGCGGAGGTGCGAGGTGGAGCGGGAGAGGGAGGCGTCCAGGAGGGCCTGGAGCCTTCTGAGATCTTCTGGCGTTTCGCGCATCGAGGTCCTGTCTATCCGTGGGGCCGGTCCACATCTGCCGACCGGTGACACGATCCTCGACCAAAAACCCGACACCTTCTGTCGCATTTTCCGGCGTTCTGCGGACGCCATGTCATCCAGGTGCGCGGAGCAGCCGGACGGCGTCGGCGATGACCACGCCGTTCGCGTTGTTACTCAGCTCGACCCGGCCCACCCCCTCGCTGATGCGGTACGTGCCGAGCGAGACCCAGGAACCGCCGCGCGCCTCCGTCGCTCCGCTCCTGCGCTGATCGACACGTACGAGCGCCGTGCCACTGGCGTGACGGACCGTGAAGGGCGCGTTGCCGGCGCGGTTCTCGTGCGCGGTGTACGAGACCTGTACCTCGTAGTCGCCGGTGAGCGGGACCACGGGCCGCCACCGGACGACGTGTCCGCCCGTACCGGCGGGGGCGTAGTGGTAGTTGCCGCCCCGGTAGCCGGGCACGCTCGAGCTGGCAGACCAGGTGCCGCTGATGATTTCGTAGCCGAGTTCGTCGTTGTCGACCACCGCCTCTTCCCGTACGTCGGGTTGGGAGGGCGCGTCGATCAGGCTCAGCGTGTCCAGCGAGACCAGCCTGCCGCCGCCGCGGCCCACCCCGGAAGCGGTGAACCGGATCTTGTGCGACCCGGCCGTCAGATCGAGGCTGCCGAGTTGCGCGACGTCGTGGCCGTCAGCCCGGTCGGCGGTGGTGTCCACCAGCGCGGCCCGGGGTTTGACGCCGTCGACCGAGACGGTGACCAGACCTCCGTCAGCGGTACGGAAGTAGCGCAGCAGCAGCTCATAGGTTCCCGGTGCCGGGACGTTCACGGTGTATTCGAAGTACGTGCCGGTCTGGGAAGTGGTGAACGCCACCCGTTTCCCGCCGCGGGCCATGGGGTCCTGGACGACGGACATGGTGCCGCCGGACGTGGTGGCGCCGGTGGTGAGGTCGATGAGACGTTCGGTGTAGCCGGGGCCGCCGGACAGGCTGTCGCGGCCGCCGCTCAGCCATTCGAGCGAGAACCGGCTCATGACCACGCGGCGGGGGAAGCTCGGGTCGTCGCCGTCACGGCCGTAGAGGAGCAGGATCCTGCCGTCGGAGAGCCGGCCGAGTTCGGAGTAGTACGACCGGCCCTCGTTGATCACGCGGCTGTAGCGGAAGGAGTGCGCGTCGTCGTAGCTGATCGACACGGTCAGGTTGGTACGGACGGGGGAGTCGGGGCGGCTGAACAACACCCGGCTCACTTCGGACGTGCCCGGCCCGCCCGTGTAGCGCAGCAGGCTGGCGTCCACGGCGTTGAACGTGCCGGTGGCCCCGTCGAGCTGCGGCGGCGACCAGCTGAGCCCACGATCGGCGCTGACCGACACGATCCGCTGCCGGTTGCCGCCCGCCGCGGCCCGGCCGTTGATCAGCACCGTGCCGTCGGACCTCTGGATCAGCCTGGCCTCGTTGATGGGATAGGCGGCGGAGACGGGTACCTCCCCGGTGGCGTGCCAGGTCTTGCCGTGGTCGTCGCTGTAGATCGACGCGACGCCGTAGCGGCGTTCGGCGACGGTGTTGCCGGTGACCTCCCGGCGGTGGGCGCAGTTGAGCAGCAGCCGGCCGTTGTCCAGCTGGATGCCGTGTCCGGGGCCGGGACCGTGCAGCGTCCATTCGTAGGGGAACTGGCTGAACAAGCCTGACATATCGCGCGGCGCGCTCCAGGTGAGACCGCCGTCTTCACTGGAGATCATGAAGAGGTCGCCCTTGTCGCCGGAGCAACCGGTGTTCTCCGGCAGCCGGGTGGAGAGCATGTAGAACAGGAAGATGCCGCCGGTGAGCCGGTCCACCACGAAGGTCGGGTTCCCCCACGACTGGCCTCCGACCGAGGCGACCAGCGTTCGGGTCGGCTGCCAGGTGTCGCCGCCGTCGGGGCTACGGCGTACGAGCAGGTCTCGGGGGCCCGCGTCGCACACCTCGTGGCGGCCTTCCGTGACGACCAGGATGGTGTCGTCCGGCAGCACGGCCAGCCCGTGGACGTGGTAGCTCTCCAGCGGATCCACGGTGTTGTCCCACAGCGTCGTCTCGTCGAAGGCCGTGCTGTCGGACAGTGTCGCCCGCCGCCGGGACGTCGTCGCGTTCGCGGACAAGGCGGGACCGAGCGCGACGGTCAAGGAGGCCGCGGCGACTCCGAGGCCGAAGGCTCTGCGCCCGATGAGGGGGTGATGGGGATCTGGCTGTGGCATGTGCTGCCTCCGGAGTGGGGGGTGGGGGCCGGCGATCCGTCACGAGCAGGTACGGGGGCGGGAGCCTGAGGTTCGCCGCGCGTCCGCGGAGATCATCTCACCGGAGGAACGAGATGACGATCACAACGGCGCCGCCGACGAGCAGGGTGTCGGCCGTTGCTGATCAGGTGACGGGGGCCGCGTCCCAGACAGGACGCAGCACCACGGCGACCTGCGGGGCCTGCCGGACTCCGGCGTGGTAGACAGGCGTCCATGCCTCCCGGTTTCCGAGGTCGGGGCCGAACGCCGCCAACGCCTCGGCATCCGGGCCGATGCGCACGTCCCGAGGGTCGCTCGCCGGGAAACGGTCGGCCATCGGCTCGATGAAAACGCGGGTCACGGCGGTGGCGGCGAGGTCGGCGTTCACGCCGTTGCGCAGAGCGCCGTCCATGTAACGGCGGCCGTTGACGGTGATCGGAGCGACCGTTCCGGGAAACGCGGAGCTCGACGCCGCGGCCTCGACCAGGGTCGCCTCGCCGTCGCGGTCCCATACCTTCGGTTCGCCGGTCTCGGCATCCACTGCGGTGATCAGCAAGGGGCGATCGGGCCACTTCTCGGTCTCGACCAGGGAGGAAATCCCGGTCAGGTGTCCGTCTTCGGACGGGGCCTCGGCAGCGAGCGCGATGCGCCCGGCTCGACGGCGTTTGTCATCCGGTTCCAGGGTCGGGTCGACCAGCGTGGCGAACGCCTGTGACATCGCGGCCAGGTCCGGTGGCCCGGAACGTCCGGCGCGCGTGGACGGCAGCGTCTCCACATCGGCCAGGGCCCGGCCGGTGGTGAGCATGGCTGCGACGATCGCGCCGGCAGAGGTGCCCACGATGAGGTCGGCCTCGGCGAGGTCGATGCCCTCGCGGCGCAGCCCTGCGGCGAGGCCCGACAGCCACGCCGTGCCGACAACTCCGCCGGCACCGAGGACCAGCGCTTTTCCGTACTGAGGAGAGGTCATGCCGTCATCCTGTCCCCTCAACCTTGCTTGAGGTCAACGCGCCGGGCGGCTCCGGTGGCGCCGACCCTGTACCGCGTTCAAACGGCCCCTTCTGCGCGCTCAGGCGCGAGACCGCGGTCGGCCAGCAGGCTGACGGCGACGGTGTTGCCCAGATGGGCGTGGGCGCGGAGCACGGTGATGGCCTCCTCCTCCCGCCCCAGCATCGTCAGGAGATGGCTGAGCAACGGCAGGACGGCATACGCTTCGACGGATTGAACCGCTGGGACAGCGTGGTGCAGGAGCAGGGTGACCGCATCCTCCAACCGCCCCTGTCGGGCAAGCAGCCGGGCGAGGCTGTGGGCCGCGTGCGGGTCGCCTGCCGTGGCGCGGGCCCGCAGTTCTTCTACACGCCCCTGTTCGGCCAGCAGCCGGGCCAGCCGGTCGCCGGCGGCCCAGTCACCCTGGTCGGCATGGGGGCGCAGCAGGGTGATGGCGTCCTCCACGCAGCTCTGCAGGGCGAGCCGGAAGGCGGCGTCGGGGTCGCCTGCTGTGGCGCGGGCCTGCAGTTCTTCTACGCGGCCCTGTTCGGCGAGCAGTTTGGCCAGTTGGTTGCCGGCGGCCCGGTCGCCTTGGTCGGCGCGGACGCGCAGCTCTTCAGTCCGGCCCTGCTGCGCCAGCAGCTCGGCCATCATGAGAGTCCAGTTGTCGTCCTGGTCGGGGTGGGCGTTGAGTAGGTCGATGGCCTCCTGAGCGCCATCGTGGCGGGCGAGGAGCCGAGCCAGCTGCGGGGCGGAGCCTCGGTCCGTGTGGGGACGGAGTACGGTGATGGCCTCCTCGATCCGGCCCTGTCGTTCCAGCCGGTAGGCCAGTATCGCGACGGCATGCCCGTCGCCCGCGTCGGCACGGGTGCGCAGTTCCTCGACACGGTCGTGCTTGGCCAGCAAGTCGGCCAGTTTCAGGCTGGCCGACGCGGCGGTGCCGGAGGCGTCGTGGTCGGCCCAGGCGCCGAGCATGGTGATGGCCTCATCAAGCCGGTCCTCTTCGACCAGACGGTCGGCGATGCGTCCAAGGGCGCCCGCGTCACCTTGGCGGGCGCAGGCATACAGGTGCTGGGTGTACGGGGTGGCGGCGAGGTGGTGTTGAAGCAAGGCGTGGCGAAATTGCCAGGCAGTTCCAGATTGGCGCAAGGTCTGGCGTTGGTGCTGGTCTTCGAGGAATGTCCACAGTCTCCAGGGGAGCCGGCCCTTGGCGGCAAGACGAAGATGGGTGATCTTGTAATCGATCCAGGTCCACAGGCCCGCACCGCAGGCTGCGACCCATCCGTAGACGGCGGCCGCGGTGACGGCGGGGATCCAGAGGGTTGATGCTGGGGCGAGCACTGCGACAGAGGCGGTGAACACCAATGCGCCGGTGATGCCGTGCTGGGCGGCGGCGATGGCGGTGGCGTGGTGATTGGCGTTCAGCGTGGCGCGTGGAGTGGTGCCCCGAGGGCGGGTCCTGGAGGGCAGGGTGGGCATGACCAACGCGAGTAGCCCGGTGACCAGGGCACCGGCCGCTCCGATCAGCGGATTGCCGAGAATGACCCCGGTCAGCAGCCCCGGCGCGACACCGAATCCGGCCCGCAGCGCCAGGACCCGGCGACGACGTTCGCGAGCCAGCGAGTAGGAGGTGGGGGTGTACGCCGGGTAAGCGTGGGGCCACAGCGGCCGCAGCAGGCCCGCCGCCGCGGCCAAGGCCGCGGCGGACACGGTGAGCGCTGCTGCGCCCCCCGGCACGGGCCCGGCCGCGGCACTGACACCGGCACCCACGCCGACTGCGACAGCCAGCACTGCGCGGGTCCTGATCGCCTCCGCATTGAAGGTGAAGAGGTCGGGGGACAATTGCCACCACACCAGTTCCGTCCTGCCCACCAACTGCAGGTGCAGGGCCAGGCAGCCGAGCCAGCGCCGGGCGGCGGCGGGACTGTAGCGGCGCACCGGCCGGCCTTCGGGCGGCATCGGCCGGTCGGGGTCATGAACGCTGGTCACGAACGTGTCCAGAAGCGTCGCGGCGATGGCGTCCTGGCTGTCGAGGCGCGTCAAGGCGATGGGGTCGGTGCTCGAGGGCCTGTAGGCGGTACGGGCCAGTGAGACCATCAACGGCGTGGACAACACCCGCGCCAGCGGACCCTCGCCGTCGTGGCGGAGGTGGGTGAAAACCGGTTCCCAGCGATGCCGGAACGGCTCGGGGTGGGACAGGAACGCGATCGCCTGTTCCACATCGACCGGCATGATCTCCACGACCGCGGCCCGGGAGATGATCGAACGACTGGCGTCCACGGCTCGCTGGTATTCGCGGGCCCGGCAGGTCACCACGAGCGGCCGTCCTGTCGCGGCGAACTCGTCCAGCCTCCGCAGCGCCCGCTCCTGCGACTCGGCCGGGAGCTCGTCCAGTCCATCCAGCACCAGCAGTACCAGGCCTTCGCTCATCAGCAGCTCCGCCACGCAGCGGCCCTCCGACAAACCGGCCGGCATCGGATAATCCTCAGCCATCCGCCGAGCCGCGAACCGGCGTACCGACTCGTCCTGCGGGTTCCAGGAAGTGATCGACAGAAGCACCGGGACCGGGTCGTCCTCCACCGACCGCTCGATCAGCCCGAGGGTGAGCAGCATCGCCAGGACGCTCTTGCCCGCGCCCGCCTCTCCGAGCACCACCAACTGCCGATGGGGCAGCTCGCAGAACTTCTCGACGACCTGCGTGACGTCGCCTTCCAACGGCCTGTCCTGCCACGTGGTCTCCGGCTCGTCCAGCACCACCTGACGCGTCTCCGCGACCTGCCGGTCGGTCGAGGACCACCGCACCCGCAACGGCACCGGCTGCCGAACGCCCCGCAGCACCGTCTCGTGCTCCCACTGCTCGCGGACCATCCGTCGCAAACCCGCCGCAGCGCTGCGCATCGCCGCCTCCCGGCTCTGCGGCACAGCGCGCGACTGCACGATCTGCGACGCGGTGGCGACCATGACCAGCACGCCGGTCAACACCCACGTGGCCGGGGTCCACCACCAAGCCTTCACCTCAACGGTGCCGGTCGCCAGATTCCCCACCAGCCCGATCCCGACCGGCACCACCGCGAGCGCGACCGGCGACACCACCCAGCGGCCCCGACCTCCACTGCCCATGCTGCCAGCATCGCTACCAGGCGTCACCGGCGCAACACTCAGCGGAAAACCACGGTCCGAAGGGTCAGGAGATCTCCGCGATCAGATCCCCTTCCTCCAGGACGTCGCCTTCGCTGACGGGCAGCCCGGTGACGACGCCGGACGTCTCGGCCTCGACAGGGATCTCCATCTTCATGGATTCGAGGATCACCAGCGTGTCGCCGGCGGCGACGCTGTCTCCCGTGGAGACGAGCACCTTCCAGACGTTGGCCGCCAGGTCGGACGTGATCTGCCGGCCCATCTCAGCTTCCTTTCCTTGGGGTGGCGCGCATCCGCGCGACCAGCGCGGTGCTGTAGGAGCCGTCGGCGAACTCGGGCTCGTCGAGGAGCTCGGTGAAGAAGGGCAGGTTCTGCTTCGGACCCGCGATCGTGAAGGCGGCCAGCGCCTCCCGTGCCCTGGCGATCGCGTCCTCCCGGGTGCTCGCGTGCACGACCAGCTTGGCCATGAGGGAGTCGTACGCGGGGGTGACCCGATTGCCCTGCCGGTAGGCGGCGTCGACGCGCCCGCCTACGCGCTCCTGGACAGCGTGGAACGCATGCAGGCCCTCATTTGCGACCTGCTCCAGGAAGCGCGGCTGGACGCCGGCGTCACCGGCCGCCACGAGCCGATCGATCTCACCGAACTGGTCGCCGGTGAGCTGGAGCGCCGCCTCACCAAGACCGACCTGCGCCACCGCCTCATGCCCGGCGTCATGGTGGACGGCTCACGGATCGAGCTGTCCCGGCTGCTGAACAACCTGCTGGACAACGCCGAACGGCACGCCACATCCGCCGTCACCGTCACCCTGACGCTGGATGCCGGCGTCGTGTCGCTGGAGGTGAGCGATGACGGTGAGGGGATCGCCCCCGAGCAGCGGGAGGTCATCTTCCAGCGCTTCATCCGCCTTGAAGCCTCCCGCGTCCGCGACCCCGGCGGCACCGGGCTCGGGCTGCCGATCGCCCGGCAGATCGCCCAGGCCCACGGCGGAACCCTGACCGCCCAGGACAGTCCCCGCGGGGGCCGGTTCGTGCTGCGTCTGCCCGAGCGCGGCACGCCTCGGCCGCCATCGGGATGAGCAGATCGTGGTTCCCACCTGGCTGAGTCGCGCTAGGACTCCCCCCTGGTTCGCGCGGTCGGATCGGTCAGGAGCGAGACCTGGCTCGTGCTCGCCAACCCGCCGCCGTGCGCGCGCTCATCGCGGCGCGCCGCCCTGCTCCGGCGGACGTGTTCGCTGCGGCGTGCCGCTTCGGCGCGAAGGGCCGACTGGCCGCGACGGGCCGCCGTGACGACCAGAACCGCCAGCAGCGCGGTGATGGCGGCTGCCACCGCGAATGCGATGCCTGTGGCCGCGTCGGGGTGGATCAGCGACTGGCCGCGCAGCGCCTGCCAGGCGGTGATGGCGAACAGGGAGCCGTAGCCGAAGATGACGACTCCGGCCGACTGGGCGCGGACGCGTTCGCTGCGCAGCCGGCCCACCCGGGTCGCGAGGGCGGCGAGGACCAGCGCCGTGAGCACGAACACCTGGATGGAGTGCAGGCCGATGAAGTGCGGGACGCGCAGGTCGCCGCCGGTGATGCTCCAGTTCGTGATCGGCATGCCGTCGCCGTCCGGTGCCCCGACGCCGTGCCCGCCCACCAGCGGGACCGGGCGGCCGTAGGCGTCCTCGACCGTGCGAGGCCCGGCCGAGGACGTCCACCCGGTGATGAAGGACGCCAGCGCCATGCCGGCGACGGCCAGGCCGAGCCCGGCACGCAGGGACCAGGTGAGCACCGCGTCGCCGACACGCTGGAAGAGCAGCATGACGGCGACGATCAGGCTCGCGCCGAACAGCCCGAACACGCCGCCGGAGAAGATCTGCTGCCCGATCTGGTCGAACGGGTCGGTGCCGACGTTGAAGTGGCTGTAGGTGCCGCGCGCGGCCTGCACCGCGATGAACCCGACGTCGATCACCCCTGCGATGGCGAAGACCGTCCCGAGGGTCCACATCGTGCGCCGTGCCCGGCTCAGCTGCGGTATCAGCCAGGCGAGCGTCGCACCGTACATGACGAACGACACGCCGAACTTCAACGGTTTGGCCCACACCGACTGGTGCATGAGTTCGCGACCGTCGGCGAACAGGCCGATGCCCGCCACGACGACGAGCACGGACATGGCCGCCGTCATGATCACGAGGGGACGGTGCCATGACCGTATGTCGGTGCGCGAGACGGTCAACTTGCGCCCAAGTGCGTACGGTGTATCGAGTGTCATGCGTACATCGTATGAACGCTGGCCGGAGCTCTATGCAAAACTGCCACAGAACAGGCGACAAAGTGTTCTAGTGTACTAGCAAGTGAACTAGAACACTAAGCCTCGAGGTCTACGCGAGTCACAGAGAATCGGAGGGCATTGATGACCCCGGCCCGCCATCGGCATCTCCACGATCTCTGCCGACAGGTTGCCTTACGGCAGCATGCCCACCAGCGCGGCCAACTCGGGGTCGCTCTCGTACCGTCGCCGGTGCAGGTCGGCGATCTTCTCTCCCATCTGCGGGTCGTCATCGTCGGTGATGTCGTACGACTCATACTTCTCGACCAGGGGCATACCGATCCGGTCGGTGCGCGCGTGCGCCGAATGCGTCAGGTACTCCCAGTAGCCGTCGAGGTCCTCGATGACGAACACGCCACCCCAGTCGAAATCGCCTCCGAAGTCGCGGCCGACGACGAACGACTTCACCGCGGAGATGACCCGGCCCTGGTTGCGCATGCTCTCCAGCGCCTCCTCCACCTGCTCCTGCGTCACGCCCGCCTTGGCCTTCATGCGGATGCTGTGGTAAATCATCGTGCTCCTTTTCGTAGGTGCGGAACGTAGAGGTCCAGCGGCCTGGCCTTGACGACGGCGCGCGCCCACCGCGCGTACGGTGCTGAGCACCCGACTATGAACTGGCCTGGTTCCTCGTCGCATCGGCACGAGTTGCCTATTCGACGGCAACGGCGCGTAGGCACACGCCTGTCGGCAAAGGTGCCCCCCGGCCGACCGCAATTCAAGCTGGCTGTTCCGCAATCTCCCGCATCGACTTCATGGTCCACCTGCGCCTACGGTTGCCGCTTGATCGGCATCGCTTGTGGCGAGGCGAAGGCCCGCTGCCGCCGACTTCGCGCATTGCGCCCATTCCTTCTCGTTCCCGCGCAGGTATTGGAGTTCGCGTGTCCACTGCGACCATGTCACGGGCCGTTCGCCGCCGCTGGTGGTGGACCCTGTGGAGTCTTCTCACCGTGCTGGCGATCGGCATCACGGCCTACTTCGTTCCGCCGTATTTGATCGGAAGTACGAACATTCCGAATCTCGACATGAGCATCCCGGGGTACTACACGAGTCTCGTGATCCATGGGGTGCCTGCCGGCCTGGCACTTCTCATCGGGCCGTGGCAGTTCGTGCCGCGGTTGCGGGCCCGTTTCCCCAGGGCGCACCGGATAGCGGGGCGGGTGTACCTGATCTCGGTCTTGGCCGCCGCGCTGGCGGCGCTCTACTCCGCCGCGGTGACGCCGAGCGGCTTCACGCTGCAGGTCGCGTTCTTCGGGCTGGTCGTGGTGTGGTTGTACACGGCCGCCAAGGCGTATCGGGCGATCCGGCGCCGTGAGGTGCAGTTGCACCGGATCTGGATGGTCCGCAACTACGCGTTCACGTTCGCCGCCGTGACCCTGCGGCTCTACCAGCTGGCCCTGCTGCCGCTGATGAACGTCATGCCGTCACTGGAATACAGCTCTGTCTACGAGTCGGCCGCGTGGCTGTCCCTGCTGGGCAATGTGCTGGTCGCGGAGTACTTCATCGTCCAGCGCACGCTGGCACCGCTGGCGCGGCGGCAGCCATCGGAACAACCGGCCGAGGAGGTTCTACTGCCGCAGTGAATCGACTTCGTCGGCGTACAGCAGCGCGGCGTCGATGCCCATGCCGGTGAAGTGGCCGGCGAGTTCGAGGGACAGCACGCCGTGCAGCCGGGTCCAGAACGTCATGGCCTGGCGCAGGACGGCCGCCGGCGCCGCGGGATCAGGCGACCAGTGCCGGTGGCTGTCGAGGTGAGCGGCAAAAGGGGTTTCCGGCGACGGGATGTCCGCCTTGCGGTAGGCGGCGATCAGCACGGACATGATCTCCTGCGACATCGCGACGGTGTCGGCGGGCGCCTGGTACCCGGGCACGGGGGTGCCGTAGATCAGCAGGTACCGGTGGGGATCGCTCAGGGCCCACGCGCGTACGACCTGAGCCAGCGCGGCGATGTCGGCGCCGGAGTCGTACGCCTCGCGAACGGCGTCGGCGAGGCTGCGGTAGGCGTCCCTGATGAGCGCCGTGATCAGATCGTCGCGACTGGCGAAGTACCGGTAGAGGGCCGGGCCGCTCATGCCCAGGTGCTTGGCGATCGCCTTGAGGGACAACGCCGACACGCCCGTGGTGGCGATCTGCTGCCAGGCGTGTTGCTTGATCTCGGCTTGCACCTGCGCCCGGTAGCGCTCGCGCGGGCTCACCACATCGCTGTCCATGGGTCAGCCTCTCCGATTTCCGCGCGACTAACTGGAGTTAGAGGCTATCACTATCGCGATTGACGAAAATGGAGAGGCAGTTATATGGTGTAACAGAAGTGAGTCAGCGTAACGCAATGGTTGCGCGTGCGCTGCTCGTCACCCGTACCGGAGAAGTGGTCTCGCTGATGCAGAGGGAATCGCGCTTCGACATGGGCGGCTACGCCGGCCTGGACCTGGACCGGTTCGTCCGCCGATCGTTGTGCAGCTGGGAACGGCCCGGATGGCGCTCGCTGCTCGTCCAGAAGTTCGAGCACCTCGAGGCCGCCGGTGAGATGGTCATGCCGGCCTCGGCCGACACGCACCTGTGGCTGATCACCGGCGGCGCCGGCAAGCTGCACATCGACACCGGCGAAGGCTGGCGGACCACCTCCATCACGCCGGGCGAGATCGGCATGGCCACACCGGGCGTACCGACTCGCCTGCGGTACGAGACGACGGCGCCGATGCACTCCATCCACGTCCATCTCCCCGCCGAGGTGGTCGGCCGGACGGCTGCCGAGCTCGGTGGCCCGGCACCCCCGGCGCGGGATCCGGCCTCGGGCAGCGGCGAACTGATCGGCGCGGTGCTCAAGTCGCTGGCCGCCGCCACCGCGGCGGGTGCGGACGAGCTCTATGCCGATGCGGCCGCGCGATTTCTGGTGGTGCACCTGGCGATCCGCGACGGCCGGCGAGGCTCGGCGGACCGTACGGGGCGTGAGGACGTTCGCGTGCGGAAGGCCATCGCGTACATGCGCGACCGGTTGAGCGAGCCGGTGCGCCTGGCGGAGCTGGCCGAGGAAGTGCGGTTGAGCCCGTATCACTTCCTGCGGGTGTTCAAGCAGGCGACGGGAGAGACCCCGGGCCGGTACCTCACCCGGCTGCGTATCGCGCACGCGACGCACCTTCTGGAGAAGGGAATGACGGTGAGCCAGGTGGCCCGGCGTTGTGGTTTCAGCAGTCCCGGACACCTGTCGTCGGCGTTCCTGCGGGAGACCGGTGTACGGCCCTCAGCGGTGCCGGCCAAGTAGCACGTGACAACAATCCAACCGAGGAGCTTTCGATGACCGGCACAGCCCTTGAGATCGTCATGCCCGGCAAGGTCGATCCGGACGGGTTGCAGATCCGCACCCGGCCGCTGCCGACACCGGCCGACGGCAACATCCTGCTGCGGATGGAGGCGACCGGCATCTCGTTCGCCGAGCAGCAGATGCGCCGTGGCAGGTATTACGACCAGCCGAGCTTCCCCTTCGTGCCCGGCTACGACGTGGTCGGCACGGCGGTCGCGGCGGGCCCCGGCGTGGACGCCACGATGATCGGCAAGCGGTACGCCGCCGTGACCAAGATCGGCGGCTGGGCCAGCCACGTCCAGGTGGACGCCGCCGACCTGGTGCCCGTGCCGGACGGCCTGGACGCGGCCGAGGTGGAGACCGTCGTCGTCAACGGGATCACTGCCTGGCAGATGCTGCACCGGATGGCCAAGGTCCGCCGCGGCGGGACGATCGTGGTCCTCGGTGCCAACGGCGGCGTCGGCACGACGCTGGTGCAACTGGCCCGCCACGCCGGGATCACGGTGATCGGCACCGCGTCGGCACGTCACCATGAGACGGTGCGGAAGCTGGGTGCGACCCCGGTCGACTACCGCGACCCCGGCATGTACGACCGGATCCGGCAACTCGCCCCGAACGGCGTGGACGCGGTGTTCGACCACGTCGGCGGCACCGGGCTGCGGCAGTCGTGGCAGTTGCTGCGCCGCGGCGGAACCCTGGTGTCGTACGGGACCGCGGCCACCAAGGACGGCGAGGGCAATGCCCGGATTCCGGTCCTCAAGTCGTATTTCCGGCTGATGCTCTGGAACTACCTCCCCAACGGCCGCAACGCCTGCTTCTACGACTTCTGGGCCGGCCGCCGGCACGCGGACGCCTTCCGTACCCGCCTGCGCGACGACCTCACCGAGGTGCTGCGCCTGCTGGCCGACGGCACTCTCGCCCCGCAGATCGCCGCGAGGCTCCCGCTCTCCGACGCCGCGGCGGCGTTGACCCTCGCCGAGTCGCGAACCGTGACCGGCAAGGTCGTCCTCGTGCCCGACGCCGGATAGCGGTTCCCTTCCGGGGAGCAGTCTCACCGGCCGTCGGGTCTGTCCTGGACGGCGAGGTCGGGGTGATCCTTGAGCTGCCTGCGTGAGTTGATGCCGAGCTTGCGGAAGATGTTGCGCAGGTGGGCGTCCACGGTGCGTTTGCTGATGTAGAGCTGGACGGCGACCTCGTTCGAGGTGGCGCCCGAGGCCACGAGGCGGGCGACGGCGACCTCCTGCATGGACAGCTTCCCGTACGTTCGCTCGGACCGGGCCGGGACCTTCTCGCCGGCGGCGCGCAGCTCGTCGGCGGCCCGCCGGGCGAATGCCTCCGCCCCGGCTCCGGACAGCAGCTCGTGGGCGGTGCGCAGGTGCTCGCGGCAGTCACGCCGTCGCCCTTCGCGCCGCAGCCATTCCCCGTACAGGAGGTGCGCCCGGGCCAGGTAGGGGAGCAGCGGGCCCCCGGCGAGCAGGTCGATGGCTTCGCGGTAGTGATCCTCGATGCCGGTCACCAGCCCTCGTGAGTAGGCCGCGACTCCCCGGCCGGTGATGGTTCCGCCGGCCTGTGTGCGCTCGGTGAGGGAGTCCAGCGCCTGCGCTGCGGTGATGCGGTCGTCACAACGGACCGCGGCTTCGATCAGCTCCGGCAGGGCCGCTCCGGTGAGGAACAGGTCACCGTGCTCGGTGGCCTTACGGGCCGCGGCCAGCGCGGCCGGGTAGTCGGCCAGCCCGTTGTGAAGCATGGCTGTGGTCCAGTGCAGGTTCGTGACCTGCCCGGGCCATCCGGTGGTCGGTGCCGCGGTGGCCGCCTCGCACAGCTCGAGAGCCTCGTCGCGGCGGCCGCGCAGCGCGGCGAGATGCAGCCGGTGATGGAGCAGCGGGGGAGCGCCGGTCGCGTCGGCGATCGCCGCCTCCTCCGCGGTGGTGGCGATCGCCTGCCCGATGTCGCCGATCAGGATGGCCTCGACCGCCTTCTGCGCGAGACCGAGCCTGAGCAGCAGCGGCGAGCCCGACGTCCGGCCCGCCTTCACCAGCCATGCGGCGATGGCGGCCAGGGTGTCCGGGTCCCACAGCTCGACGGCGATCATCGTGGCGAGCGCGGGACGGCGCGTCCAGAACCGCTCGCCTCTGTCGTAAAGGGCGTGGCGAAGCAGCGGAACCGCGGCCTCGTACCCGTCGGTGGCCAGCACGATCAAGGCGTCAAGGGCATCCGGCGAGCTCGGAGCCGGCGCCGTGGACCGGGCCGCGGTGAGGACCCGATCGATGACGACACCGCCGCGCCCCACGGACAGGCTCATCTCGACGGCATCGAGGAAACAGTCACGTGCCCGGTCCGGATCCAGACTCGCCAGCCGTTGGGCGGCACGCACCATCAACATCGGTCCGGAGCCGTCGCCGTGCCTGGTGAAGGCGATCCGGCCCTGCAGCAGGTCGACGTCAGCGTGCTGGAACTCGTCCAGCGGGCTGGTCTCGAGGATCGCGAGCAGGCTCGCCGCCTTGCCGGACGCCCCCGCGTCGAAGCTGGCCTGGGCGGCATGCAGAGTTCGTACGATCCGGCGTTCTGGATCCAGCGACAGCGCCACCGAGCGCTCGAGGAAGGCCGCCGCGGCTGCCACGCCCCCGCGTCCCTGAGCACGCGTCGCGCACCGCTCCAGCTCGTCGGCGATGTCGTCGTCGGGGCCGGGGCCGGCTTGGGCGCGGTGCCAGGCCCGGCGGTCCGGCGCCGTGACCGGGTCGGTGACCGCCGCCAGCGCCTCGTGCGCCGCGCGGCGTTCGCCGGCGCCGGCGGCGCGGTAGACCGCCGAACGTGCCAACGGGTGGCAGAAGCGGATACGGGCACCGAACTCGACCAGTCCCGTCGCGTCCGCCTCCGCGCTGGCCGGTGTCACATCGAGGTTCAGCTGACCGGCGGCCGGCCAGAGCAGGTTGGGGTCGCCGGTCGGGTCCGCGCTCGCCACGATCAGCAGCAGCCTGGCCTCGGCGGACAGGCCGGCCAGCCTGGCTCGGAAGCCGTACTCGATCCGGGTCGGCACCGAGGACCCGTCAGGCGGGACGAAGCCACCGGCGCGGGGCAGCTCCAGCAGAGCCAACGGGTTCCCGTGGGCCTCGGCGACGAGCCGGTCCCGGACCTGATCATCGAGGGGGAACGGGCTTCGCGTCGTCAGCAGAACCTTGGCGTCCTCGTCGCTCAGACCGCGGACGGCCAGCTGCGGCAGCTCGCCGAATCCATGCGCCGCGTACGTCGGGCGCACTGCGAAGATCATCGCTGCGGGGTCGGCGGCGACCCGGCGGGCGAGGAAGACCATCGCCCGCGCCGACGCGGTATCGACCCACTGCGCGTCATCGATCAAGCACAACAGGGGCCGCTCCCGGGCCGCCGCTGTCACCAGCCCCAGAGCCGCCAGACCGATCCGGAACGGGTCGGGTGTGCCCTCGGCCAGCCCGAAGGCCACCCGCAAAGCGTCGCGATGCCGGTCCGGCAGCTCGACGAGGTGCTTCAGCATCGGCACACACAGCTGGTGCAGCGCGGAGTACGGCAGTTCCTGCTCGAACTCCGACCCGGCTGTCCGGACCACCCGGAACCCGGACGCCGCATTCCGGGCGTATTCCAGCAGGGCACTCTTGCCGATGCCCGCCTCGCCTTCCAGCACCAGCGCGCCGCCCTGTCCCGTACGAGCAGCGCCGGTCAGTTCGTCGACGCGCTGCTGTAACTCGTGCCTGCCAACGAGCACGTCGGTTGTGAGCGCAGGAGTCCGCATAACGGGAACCGTAGGTGATCGCCGCTTACCGGGCACGGGCTTCCCTCAGGAGTGCGGCCAACGTCTCGCCGCGTGCCGTTCCGTTCGTGCGGCATCCCGCCGATGCCGTCGGCACCGCAGGCTGTGGCGTGTCAAAGGAGCCAGTTGTCCGGCTGCTGCAGCGGCACCGCGGCCGGCAAAGGGTTGGCTGCGTCGGGAGCCAGGGCGTCGAGGATGAGCGAGAGGTAGCGCCGCCAGCCGTCGCTGTGGGGATCCATGGTCCACATCAGCCCCACGAGCATGACCATGATGCGGGGCATGTCGTCGGGCACGAGGTCGGCGCGGATGAGGCCGGCCTCCTGTGCCCGGCGGGCCAGGAGGGTGAGTGACTCGAAGGAGCGGGTTCCGGCTTCGCGGGTGATGGCGCCGGAGTCCCTCGCGGCGGCCACGGTGTTGTGCTCGCGGGCCGCGACGGACAGCGTCGCCTCGAGCACGGTGACCAGGCCACGCTTGGGGTCGTCGTCGCTCATGGCCTGCTCGATGGCGGGAGCGATGTCCTCGGTGAAGCTCTGGTCGAGAGCGTTCCGGGCGAGCACCGCCTTGTCCGGGAATCGGCGGTAAAGGGTGGCGATGCCTACCCCCGCGCGGCGGGCGATCTCTTCGAGGGGTGCGTCAGGCCCTTGTTCGGCCCAGACCTGCCTGGCGGCTCGCAGCAGCTTCTCGCTGTTGCGTATGGCGTCGGCACGCAGCGGCCGTGAGCTGTCGGTGGTCACCAGGCAAGGATAGCAACCGATAGTTGGCTATCGATTGTTGTTGACTTCCTTTGGCGCAATAAGTAATAGTTGGCTATCGATTACCGGCCGCTGGCTGCCGTTGCCTGCTGCGAGGAGCGCGCCGCCGGAGCTCAACCAAGGAGAGTCAGATGAAGGTGGCAGTCGAGGCCGACAAATGTGTGGCCGCCGGGCAGTGCGTGCTGATCGCGCCCGAGGTGTTCGACCAGCGTGACGAGGACGGCATCGTGGTGCTGCTGGACGAGACGCCCGCACCTGAGGTGCACGACGCGGTCCGCGAGTCGGCCGCGGTCTGCCCGGCGGCCGCCATCCATCTGGCCGAGTCGTGAATCGGATAGTGATCGTCGGTGGGTCCGCGGGCGGGCTGGCCACCGCGGAGGGGCTACGCAGGGCCGGGTACGGGGGAGCGATCACGCTCATCGGCCAGGAGCCGCAGCTGCCCTACGACCGCCCGCCCCTGTCGAAGCAGGTCTTGACCGGGGAGTGGGAGCCGGACCGGCTCGCCCTGCGCGGCAAGGCGGAGCTGGACGCGCTGGGCCTGGAACTGCGTCTGGGCGTGCCCGCGACCGGGCTGGACCTGAGCGGCGGGAGTGTGGCGCTGGCCGATGGCGCCGAAGTGCCCTACGACGCTCTGGTCATCGCGACCGGAGTGCGTCCCCGGCAGCTGCCGGGCAGCGAGGTCGTGTCGGGCGTGCACACGCTGCGCACCCTGGACGACGCCGTATCGCTGAAGGCGCGGCTGCTTCCGGGGCGGCGACTGGTGATCGTCGGTGCCGGGTTCGTGGGCGCCGAAGTGGCCGCCGTCGCCGGCGGGCTGGGTGTGAAGGTGACGCTGTTGGAGGCGGGCCCGCTTCCGCTGGCGCAGGCCATCGGCGAGCAGGCCGGCCACGTGCTGGCCCGGACCCACCGCGACCATGGCGTCGAGCTGCGCACGCACGCCGCCGTCGCCGAGATCGTTCGCGCCGGTGGGGCGGTCACGGGGGTACGGCTGGCCGATGGGACGGTCCTGCCGGCGGACGACGTGCTGGTGGCCATCGGCTCGGTGCCGAACACCGCATGGCTGGACGGCAGCGGGCTGCCCCTGGGCGACGGGCTGGTGTGTGACGAGTTCAGCGCCGCCGCCCCCGGCGTGTACGGGGTCGGGGACGTGGCCCGCTGGCACAACCCGCTGTTCGGCACGGCGATGCGCATCGAGCACCGCACCAATGCGGCCGAGCAGGGCCTGGCCGTCGCCCATAACCTGCTCCACCCGCAGGCGCGGCGGCCGTTCGCGCCGGTGTCGTACTTCTGGTCCGACCAGTACGGCATGAAAATCCAGGCCTACGGTCACCTGCGCGACCACGACGAAGCACTCGTCCTGGACGGCGACGTCTCCCAACGCCGTCTCCTGATCGCCTACCGCACCGGCGACCGGCTGGCCGGAGTGCTCGCCGCCGGCCTGTCACCCAGGATCCTGCGCGCCTGGCGCGCCCTCATCGCGGCTCGGACCCCATGGGCCACCGCCATCGCCGGCGCGACAGCCGCGTAACTCGCACCGTGGCATCGCCCACGCCGGCGCGACAGCCGCGTGACTCGCACCGTGGCGTCGCCGACCCCGCCCACGACACCCTTCTGGAGTTTCGCATGACCATCACGACCGACACCCACGACAACTCCGGCCTTCCGGTCTTCCCCGGCATACGCTCCCAGCGCTGCCCCCTGGACCCGCCCGCCGAGTACGCCGGCTGGCGCCAGGCCGACGGCCTGCAGCACGTCCGGATGTGGAACGGCCACACCGCCTGGGTGGTGACGCGGTACGAGGACGTCCGCGCGGTCTTGAGCGACCCGCGGCTCAGCGCCGACGCCCAGCGCTACCCGTCCGTGCTCCCGCACACGCAGGTCCCGGCGTTCCCGCGGATGGACGATCCCGATCATGCCCGGCTGCGCCGCATGCTCACCGCCGACTTCACGGTCAAGCGCGTGGAGGCGATGCGTCCGCAGATCCACGAGATGGCCGAACGATTCATCGACGAAATGATCGGCAAGGGGCAGCCGGCGGACCTGGTTCGCGAGTACGCGCTGCCTCTCCCATCTTTGGTGATCTCGCTCCTGCTCGGAGTGCCGTACGACGACCACGAGTTCTTCCAGCAGCACAGCGCCACCATGAACCACGCCGACGCCTCGCCGCAGGACAAGGCGCAGGCCAGCGGGGCGCTGTTCGGCTACCTGCTCGGCCTGGTGGAGCAGAAGGAACGCGAGCCGGGAGACGACCTCATCAGCCGCCTGCTCACCGAGCGGGTCGCCACGGGCGAGCTCAGCCGCGAAGAAGCCGCGATGAACGGCATGATCCTGCTGTTCGCCGGGCACGAGACCACGGCCAACATGATCGGCCTGGGCACGCTGGCGCTGCTGCAGCATCCGGATCAGGCCGCCCGGATCCGCGACACCGACGACCCCGCCGTGGTGGCGAACGCCGTCGAGGAACTGCTGCGTTATCTGTCCATCGCCCAGGACATGATCGTACGGGTGGCCACCGAGGACCTCACCGTCGGCGGGCAACTCGTCCGGGCCGGTGAAGCGGTGACCGTCAACCTGCCCGCCGCCAACCGGGACACGGCTTTCCTCGACCAGCCCGACACCGTGGATCTCGGCCGCAACACCCGCGGGCATCTGGCCTTCGGCTACGGCATCCACCAGTGCCTGGGACAGAACCTGGCGCGCGTGGAACTGCAGGTCGCGCTGCCCGCACTGCTGCGCAGGCTGCCGGGGCTGCGCCTGGCCGTGCCGTTGGAGGACGTGAAGTTCCGGCATGACATGTCCGCCTACGGCGTCCACGAACTGCCGGTCGCCTGGTGACAACCCCGCTACCGGCAGGAAGTCAGGACCGATGGATGCACTGAACGGCAAGGCCGTCGTCGTGACGGACGCGAGCACAGCCCTGGGACGAGCCATCGCCATCCGAGCTGCGCAAGCAGGAGGTGGAGTCGTGGCGAACAGGCTCGCGCCCGTCGAAGAGGATGGCGGGACACTGGTCTCCGCTGACGAGGATGTCACGACGACGCCGGGGGCGGAACGGCTCATCCAGGCGGCCGTGGATCGCCTGGGCGGCGTGGATCTGCTGGTGAACACGTCCCGCCCCATTCGCGATGTGTCCTTGGCCGGCATGCTGGAGGAGGACTGGGACGCCGTCGTCAACGGCCACCTTCGCGCGCTCTTCACCTGTAGCAGAGCGGCGACCGCGCTCATGTGCGAGAAGAGGGCCGGGAGCATCGTCAACGTGGCCTCCGAGGAGGGCCTCCAGGGGGTCGGCGGGCAGGCGAATTTCGTGGCGGCGCAGGCCGGGATCGCCGGATTCACCCGCGTGGTCTGCCGAGACGTCGGCAGGTACGGGGTCACGGTCAACATGATCGTGACGCCTCGGCACCCGCAACCCGCAGACGAGGAGACGGCCGCGACACTGGCGGTATACCTCGGTGGCGGCAAGGCGGCCGGCATCAACGGCCGGCATTTCCAGGTCAAGGGCCGGACCATCTCCGTCCTGAGCCACCCCGTTCCGGGGGATGCGCTCTTCCACCCGGGGATGTGGCCGTCGCAGGAGTTGTCACAACTGATGCCGACGCTGGCAAGAGCGTGACCGCGGAGCGGCGATCCAGAAGGAGCGAAATCGAATGGGCGACCTGCTCAAGGGAAAAGTAGCCGCGGTGACCGGTGCCGGACGCGGCATCGGACGGTCGGTCGCGATAGGGCTGGCCGGCGAAGGCGCAAGTGTCGTCGTGAATGACCTCGGAGTCGACCCCGAGGGTGCGGGAACGGATGACGGTCCCGCCAGTGAGGTTGTCCAGGAAATCCTGGGGCGGGGCGGGACCGCGGTACCGGACACCGGAAACATCGCCGCGATGGACGGGGGACGGGCCCTCGTGAAGACGGCCGTGGACAACTTCGGCCGCCTCGACATCCTCGTCAACGTCGCGGGCATCTTCCGCCACAACATGATTTTCGACATGCCGGAGAAGGATTGGGATGCCGTCCTCGACGTGCATCTGAAAGGGCATTTCGCCTGCATCCAAGCGGCGCTTCCCTCTATGCGAGAGCAAGGGTTCGGCCGGATCATCAATTTCTCATCCGGGGTGGCGACGCATGGGCGTGCCGCAGCGGCCAACTACGGCGCGGCCAAAGGCGCCATCATCGGTCTCACCCGAGCCCTCGCCCGGGAGATGGCGGAGTACGGCATCACGTCCAACGCCATAGCGCCTGCCGCCGAGACGCGGGTGACCCTCGGCTACGGTCGCCGTGTCAACGAAATGCGCGACAAATCCGGGGTCGAGCAGACCGGCGGCAAAGCCCACTCCTTGCCCGACCCGGAATTCATCGTGCCGGCCATCATCTACCTGTGCACGGACGAAGCGGCCCGGATCAACGGTGAGGTGTTTCACCTGATGGGCGGCCTCGTACAACGCGCCTTCCCGGAACGGCCCTACCGTTCCATCACGAAGGGCGATGCCTGGACATCGGCCGACCTGGAGAAGACGCTTCAGCCCGGCCTGCTCTCCGACATACAGAACCCGGCCCCGGCGTGACCGCGGTTGAACAGCAGGATCCGGTCGGTGCCCTCCTCGCGTACCGAACGTATGAAGCGCTCAGCGTGCGGCTTGCAGTTGGGGCGACGCGGGGGGATCTTGGCCACGGCGATGCGGACAGCCCGATACGGCACGGCCTGGGCGGTACTTACTGACGCGACGCGCCTGCGCGTTCCAACAGCTCGGTGGTCGCCTCCCACAGGCGCCGCTCCCGGTCGCGGTCGTGGGCGACCGGCTGCACCTCGGTCAGCTTGGTCTTCACCACGAACGCGCCCTCGCGCAGGTGCGCCCACCTGTCGTCGAGGGCCATCGCAGCCAGCAGCGGCCCCGAGCGTTGCGGCGTCGACACGCCGGGTACCCGGCCCAAGGCGCGGCTCATCGCCTGAACCGCCTCGGGGGCGCCACGGCCCAGCGCGGTGCCGGGCATCCAGCCCGGTTCGAACACCGACACATTGATCCCGGCGCCGGCGCGACGCTGCAGCTCATGGGCGTAGTACAGGATCGCCAACTTGGCGTTGGAGTAGGCGACGCCGGACGCGGCCATACCCGGGGCCCGCTCACCGGTGGCCGGGCGGGCGAGCTCGACGGGATCGGCCCACTTGGCCTCGGCCACACCCAGCAGCTTGCGCCAGAAATTGGCGTGATAGGTGTTCGAGCCGAGCAGCACGACCCGCGCCGGGGCGGTGAACGAACCAAGCAGGTCGCCGATGAGCTGGGCGTGGGCGAGGTAGTTGACGGCGAACGTCATCTCGTAGCCATCGGGCGAGGCCCGCCGGGTGTCGGCCGACATGGTGCCGGCGTTGGCGACCAGCGCGCGCAGCGGCCGTACGGCGCCGGCGGCGAGCAGGGCGCGCACGGTGGCCGCGGCGGCACGGACGTCGGCCAGGCGCGACAGGTCGCAGCCGATCTCGTGGACGCCGGCGCCGCGGCTGCGGGCCTCATCGGCGACCGCCGTCAGGTCCCGCCCGGCGCGGCCGACCAGCAGCAGGTCGGGTCGCCGCCCGTCCGGGCGGTCGGCCATGGCCAGCACGGCGTGACGGCCCAGGTTGCGGGTCGGGCCGGTGATCAGAACGGTTCCGGGTTCGGTCATGGCCCCAGCCTGCGGGACCGGTCGGGCCGCAGCCATTCGTCCGGTTTTCGTAGGACTGCCAGGGCCAGGACAACCCATGCAGAGATGCGCAGAATGGAGAGCGTGGAAGCGTGGGAGTTCGGCCCGACGGTGCGCCGCTGGCGCGACCGGGTGGCACCCGAGGCCGTCGGTGTGCAGGTGGGCCGCCGACGCCGGGCCAGCGGGTTGCGCCGCGAGGAGTTGGCCGCGCTCGCCGGCATCTCGGCCGACTACCTGACCCGCCTCGAGCAGGGGCGAGCGACCGCGCCGTCGGCGCAGGTCGTGGAGTCGCTGGCCCGAGCGCTGCGCTTGTCCGACACCGAACGCGACCTGCTCTACCGGCTGGCCGGGCACGCCGCGCCCGGCCCGGACATCGTGCCGTCGCGGGTCACCCCGAGCGTGCAACGTCTGCTCGACCGGCTGTCGCACACCCCGGTCGTCGTGTACGACGCCAGCTGGACACTCGTGCTGGCCAACGAGCCCTACGACGCGCTCATGGGCGAGACGGCCACCTGGCGCGGCCTGGAACGCAACGCCGTCTGGCGCAACGTCGCCCGCCTGCCCTCGCGGGTCGTCCACACCCCGCAGGAGCAGGCCGAGCACGAAGCCCGGCTCGTGGCCGACCTGCGCCTGACGGCCTCGCGCTACCCCGCCGACCGTACCCTGCGACGCTTGATCACCGACCTGGCCTCCGGCAGCCCGCGCTTCGCCGAACTCTGGGACGCCGAGACACCACCACCCCTGACCGACGCGTCCAGACAAAAGACCATTAACCACCCGGCGGTCGGCCCGATCACCCTCGACTGCGACACGCTGTTCGTCGCCCTGGACGACCTGCGCATCACCGTCTACACCGCCGAGCCCGGCACCGAGGACGCCGACCGCCTGGCCCTCGCCATCGTCCTGGGCACTCAGTCGCTACAGCTCTGACCACGAATGTTGGGGTGTTGGGTGACACGCCATCGGGTGTGTCGGCTTGCTTTGGTGCAGTGAAGTCACCGGGTGCTCGATATGGAGGCGGGCGTTCGTCTCCATGAAGAACCCGAAGGTGCCGATGTTGCGCAGCCCGATGGCGCGGGCTCCGGTGACGGCGGCCTCCCACAAGGCGTGCCGGACATCATCGGGCAGGCCGGGGGCCGATGACTCCTCGATGATCTTCCGCTGGTGCCCCTGCACGGAGCGGCCCCGCGCAACGGGCGGCGCCGAACGCCTCCGCCGGCCGGGCCGGCTCGTGGACCGGGACGATGCCGCGTCCGCCACCCCCGGCCGGCGCCTTGAGCACGACCGGGTAGCCGATCTTCGCCGCCTGGGCCGCCGCGCCTTCCTCGTCCGCGAGAGGCTCGGGCGAACCGGGCAATACGGGCACAGGGAAGCGGACGATTCAGCTCCGGCGCCGCCCTGCGAACCGGCAGCCCCGCTGAGTGCTTTGCCGGAAAGTACCCGTGGTGTCGGTTTGCCCCAGACGTGATCCAGGCATGACCCACCGCTTGATTCTTCGATCCGAAGGTGGGAGTGGTAGGGCGCCCGGGGCTCGAACCCGGAACCTACGGATTAAAAGTCCGCAGCTCTGCCAATTGAGCTAACGCCCCTCGCAACAGCAAGGGTACAGAGATTACCGCCCAACCCGCGACGCCTACATCACCGGTAAGCGGCCAGACCCGTCAGCGCCTCCCCCAGCACCAGCGTGTGAATCTCTTGGGTGCCCTCGTACGTCAGCACAGACTCCAGGTTGTTCATGTGCCTGATCACAGGGTACTCCAGGGTGATTCCGTTCCCGCCCAGGATTGAGCGGGCCTGGCGGGCGATGTCCAGGGCGGCGCGTACGTTGGCCAGCTTGCCGAAGCTGATCTGCCGGGGCTCCAGTTGGCCGGCGTCCTTGAGCATGCCCAGATGGAGGGCGGTGAGCTGGGCCTGGGCGGCGCCGACGTACATCCAGGCGAGTTTCTCCTGCGTCAGCTGGAACGCCCCGATCGGCTTGTCGAACTGGACCCTGCTCTTGGCGTAGATCACCGCGGCCTCCAGGCAGGCGCGGGCGGCGCCCACGACGCCCCAGACGATGCCGAAGCGGGCCTCGGAGAGGCAGGAGAGGGGGCCGCGGAGGCCGGTGACGCCCGGGAGGGCGGCGGAGGCGGGCAGGCGTACGTCGTCGAAATAGAGGGACGAGGTGACCGAGGCCCTAAGGGACAGTTTCTTGTGGATCTCAGGGGCGGAGAAGCCGGGGGTGGAGGTCGGTACGACGAAGCCGCGGATGCCTTCGTCGGTCTGCGCCCAGACCACGGCGACGTCGGCGATGGAGCCGTTGGTGATCCACATCTTGGAGCCGTTGAGGATCCAGTCGGATCCGTCTTTCTTGGCATAAGTCCGCATGTTGGCGGGGTCGGAGCCATAGTCCGGCTCCGTCAGGCCGAAGCAGCCGATGGCCGAACCGGCCGCCATCCGCGGCAGCCACTCCTCTTTCTGCTCGTCGGAGCCGTACCGCCAGATGGGGAACATGGCCAGCGAGCCCTGCACCGACACGAAGGAGCGCAGCCCCGAGTCCCCGGCCTCGAGCTCGCGGCACGCCACCCCGTACGACACCGCGTCCGTCCCGGCGCAGCCGTACCCCTGCAGATGCATCCCCAGCAGCCCGAGGGCGCCGAGCTCGGGCGCGAGCTCGCGCGCCGGGAAGACCGCCTCCTCGAACCAGTCGCCCACGTGCGGCAGGACGCGGTCGGAGACGAACGACTTGACCGTGTCGCGGATCAGCCGCTGGTCGGCGTCGAGCCGGTCGTCCAGGCGGAGCAGGTCGTCCATCGCGGGTCCCTTCATCACATAGGGGGCTACCAGGGTTCTACCAGGGGGAATCCTGATGTGCTAACACCGGGCCCACGGGCAGTCTTGAGACATGAGCGAATACAACGTCAAGAAGCTGCGTCGGACCCACAAGGGCAGGATCATCGCGGGCGTCTGCTCCGGCATCGGCGAGTTCGTCGGGATCGACGCCAACCTGGTGCGCATCGCGCTTGCGATCGCCACGCTGTTCGGCGGGCTGGGCGTCGGCGTGTACGCGATCGGCTGGCTCCTCATGCCCGAAGAGGACAGCGACACCTCCATCGTGCAGGACCTCATCAACAAGCAGCAGGACCGCAGCAGGACGGACTGGAGCGGCGAGCAGAAGCCCCAGTCGTGATCAGGCTGCGGCGGGCACGCGTTCGCGAGGCTCGGTCCAGAACAGGGCCAGCACGGCCGCGCAGATCAGGCCGGTGAATCCGGCCAGCGCGACCACCGGCTCAGGACCGAGTCTCTCCGCCGCGAACCCGCCCACCAAGATCCCGATCCCCTGTACGGACATCAGCCCCGACTGCACGAGGCCGAACGCCTGGCCGCGACGTTCGGCCGGCACCTGCTGGACGAAGGCGGCATTGGCCGCGAGCTGGTACGCCCCGCCGACCCCCGACAGCACCCATGCGGCGAGCACCACCTCCAGCGGCGGATACAGCGCTGTCACGATCAGGGGCGCGCAGCTCAGCATGGCCAGCCACCCCATGAGCCGCAGCCGCCGCGGCGGCGGCACGAACCTGCTGAAAAGGAACGCCCCCAGCACCGTCCCGGTCGGCATCGCCGCCATCAGCAGCCCGGTGATCACCGGAACCGGCAGTGTCCACGTGGCGAACAGGGTCCCCGTGGACAGCTTGGCCGCGTACGGCACGGCGATGCCCTCAGGCAGGATGTAGAAGCCGCACAACCACGCGAACAGGACGAGCGTCCGCAGCTTCCGCGACCCGAACACGAGCCGGGCTCCCGCCGCGGTCATCGTCCACATGGACGGTTTCGAGCCGTCGTGGGTAGCGGAGGGCCGGCGCCGTACCCCTGACACGAGGATCAGCGCGGAGCCGAGGAACGTCGCCGCGTCCAGAGCGAGCGCCCGGTAGGGGCCCATGGTCGCGATCACCGCTCCGCCCGCCGCGAAACCGAGCATCTGTACGGCCTGATTCGTCATGTTCTGAATCGCCGAGCCGATGACGTACCGGTCGCCTTCGAGCACCTCGGGCAGCAGCGCCGCCCGGGCGGCCGAGAACGGCGCGCTGAGCAGCACCACCAGGAACACCAGCGCGCACAGCGCCCAGAACGGCATGCCCGGCACCGCCATCGCGGCCACCAGCGCGGCCCGGATCAGGTCGCAGGTCAGCATCACGGCCCTACGCGCGAACCGGTCCGCCAGCCCGGCCAGCAACGGCCCGCCCACGATGGACGGGAGGTACGTCAGCGCGTAGACGGCCGCCGTGGCCAGCGGTGACTGCGTGCGGTCATAGACGAGTACGGCGAGTGCCACCTGGGCGAGCTGGTCGCCAAGGAGGGAAAGGCCCTGTCCGTACCAGAGTGCTCTGAACTCCCTGAGTGCGATGACTTCCCGATATGTGGCGTGCCCTTCAGCACGGCGATGCCGTCCCGGCGGACGACCTGCCCGCATGGCCCCCATTGGACTCCGCTGTGCCTGACTTACAGTGTTCGCTACGTCACCTAAGGTGCCCGATCATTATGGCAAGCCGCAACCCAAAGAAGTCAACCAAAAGCAAAGGGTTACCAGCCCAGCTCGTGAAGTCTAGCGTCGTCGATGCCGAAGTGATGGCCGACCTCGTGGATGACCGTGACGCGCACCTCGGCGACGACGTCTTCCTCCGTATCGCAAATCTGGCATATCGGATTGCGGTAGATCTCGATGCGGTCGGGCAGGACCCCTGAGTACCAGTCGCCGCGTTCCGTGAGGGGGACACCGGTGTACAGGCCGAGCAGGTGGGGCTCCGGCGGGTCATCGACGACCGTGACGACGACATTGCTCATGGCGCGCGTGAGGTTCGGGGGGATCGTGTCCAATGCCTCGGCCACGAGTTCCTCGAACTTCTCCCGCGTAACCTCGATCACACTTGCCATTCTGCCCCGTTCCTCGGGTAGGCAAGAAAGCGTATGAAGTTCGTTCACAGGTCAAAGGCAGTCATTCAGTCCAGGGTGGCGAAGGGCGCGGCGGTGCTCCTCGTGGCCGCGGTGGGTGCTTGGCTGGGCATCTTCCTCAGCGGCACCGTACGAGCTCAGATCGGGCCCGTGGAGACCGGCATGTCGCTCCGGCCGGCCTGGAGCGGCGAGACGATCGTGGACGCCAGCCCGCTCGGCACGCTCACGTTCCGCACGCACGACGCGCCGCTGCGGTTGCGCATCACGCTCGAGAACATCGACCAGGAACGCGCCAAAGCCCTCATAGAGGACCCGCGCCTGGCCGACCGCCTGCCGGGGCTCATCGAGGACGACCTCCTCGACGGCGTACGCGCGCTGGTGATCCGCTCGCTGCTCTGTGCGGGCGCCGGGGCGCTGATCGCGGTCCTGATGGTCTTCAGGCGCCCCAGGGTGGCCCTGATGGGCCTTCTGGCCGCCTCCGTGGCGCTGGCGGGCACGGGGGTCCTCGCGGCCCTGACGTTCCGCCCCAGCTCTCTCGTCGAGCCCCGCTACTCGGGCCTCGTCGCCGCCGCGCCGTCGCTCGTGGGCAGCGCCGAGTCGATCGTCTCCCGTTTCGAGTCGTACCGGTCGCAACTCACCAAACTCGTCACGAACGTCTCCAAGCTGTACGACACGGTCTCCACCCTGCCGCTGTACGACGCCAACCCCAAGACCATCCGGGTCCTGCACGTCTCCGACATCCACATCAACCCCATCGCCTGGAACGTCATCCGCTCCCTCAAGGACCAGTTCAGCGTGGACATGGTCATCGACACGGGCGACATTTCCGACCATGGCACCAAGGCCGAGAACAAGTTCGTGGACGAGATCGGCCGCCTCGGGGTCCCGTACGTGTACGTACGCGGCAACCACGACTCGATGACCACCCAGAAAGCGGTCGAGAAGCAGAAGAACTCCATCGTCCTGGACGACACCACCGAGACCGTGGCAGGCCTGAAGATCTACGGCCTGGGCGACCCCCGCTTCACCCCGGACAAATCCGTGGCCGCCGACTCGGACCCGACCGTGCTCGGCGACTACGCCCGCTCCCACCTCGCCAAGGTGAACAAGCCGGACGTGATCGCCGTACACGACCCGGACGTCGGCAAGGGCTTCTCCGGCGCGACCCCCATGATCCTCGCCGGCCACACCCACGCCCGCAAGACGTCCATGCTCCCCTCGGGCACCCGCCTCCTCGTCCAGGGCTCGACCGGCGGCGCCGGCCTGCGCGCCCTCGAACACGCCCAGCCCACGCCCGTCCAGGCCTCTGTCCTGTACTTCGACAGGGAGACGAAGCGCATGCAGGCATGGGACGACATCACGCTGGGCGGGCTGGGGGAGCAGTCGGTGTACATCCAGCGTCACGTGGAGCCCGACCCACAACGTATGATTTCCCCGGAGCCAACGAACGCCCCGTCGCCAACGGGACCGATCTCTGGCACACAAACGCCGTCCGCCGGTAAGCCACTTTGGCATCAGGGGCAATCGTCCCCTATGCTTCAGAGGTCTCCGACGGAAGGCGACAGGGAATCCTGAGCCCCCATCGTCTAGCGGCCTAGGACACCGCCCTTTCAAGGCGGCGGCACGGGTTCGAATCCCGTTGGGGGCACTGCGAGCGGTTAGCGCACCGGAAAACGGCTGGTCGAAGACCACCGAAAAGCTGGTAAGCTAAACGAGCGCAAACGGAAAGAACAGCAAGAAACGCAAGGTCCTGTAGAGCAGTTTGGAGTGCTCGCCACCCTGTCAAGGTGGAGGTCGCGGGTTCAAGTCCCGTCAGGACCGCTCTGGGTCAGGTAGCTCAGTTGGTACGAGCGTCCGCCTGAAAAGCGGAAGGTCGGCAGTTCGACCCTGCCCCTGACCACCATTATTTACCAGCAGGAATGCCCCGCCCGTGATCACATGGACGGGGCATATTTGTGTCCGCGTGTCTATCTGCGTGACTACGGTTCCGGAGCGAGCGGGAAGATCTCGTCCATCACGATGTGCTCGATTGGCACGTCATGAGCTGAGAGCAGCAAGACGAAAGCTGTGCCGCAGTTCCCGGGGAGTCCATTCCGCCGGGTTGATGCCCTCGGCGCTGCGGTGTGGGTGAACTTGATCGGCTTGTTGCCCATCCTTGTCGGTCGTCCCAGGGAAAGTGGGAGGGGATATGCGGTTTCTGGAGCGGGAACGCGCCACTGTGGCGAAGCTGCTGCCGGGGCTGGACGAGAGCCTGCGGGCGGTATCCCTCATGGAGCTGGAGGGCCCGGATAGTCCCGGCATCCAGCTGTTCCGTGACAGCGGCGGCCCCGGGCTGCTGGTGCCGATCGCCCAGCGGGGGCGGGGAGCCACCGCCTTGGACGCTCTGCGGGTGCAGCGCGCGCTGGGCAGCAGGACACCGTCGCTGGCCGTGGCCACCATCTTGCACCACTTCTCGATGGCCACCCTGGTCGGTCTGGCCACCACCGACGATGGCCAGGAGTCGATGCTTGTCGAGGGGGTGGCAGCCGGCAATCAGCTCGTGGCGTTCGGCTTCGCCGAGGAGCGCCCCGGCGCCGGAATCCTGTCCCCCTTGATGACCGCCACGGCGGGGCCCGACGGGCTGTCGGTCAGCGGGAGGACGCGCCCGTGCAGTCTGGCCCGGTCGATGGACGTGCTCGCCGTCAGTGTCATGGTCCCCGCCTGGGGCGACGACGGCGGCGAGGTACCGGCGGTGGCGCTGGTGTCCGCAGAAAGCGAGGGTGTGAGCGTCGGCGGGGCGGGGGCGGACAGCGAGCAGGTCACTCTCGACGACGTCCTGGTGCCGCCGGAGCTGCTGGTGCAGGCCTCGGCCCCCGACGGGCGGCCGGAGGTCATGCTGACCGCGGGCTTCGCCTGGTTCCAACTGCTGATGACGGGCAGCTACCTCGGGGCCGCCGGCGCACTGGTCGAGCGGGTGCTGCTCGACAACCGGGTGCCCGAGTCCGAGCGGGTCCAGCTGCTGGTGGAGGCCGAGGGCGTGATGTCGGCCGCGGAGGGCGTCGCCCGCCGGATCGACGACGGAGACCCGGACGAGTCGACGCTCGCCGACTCGCTGTACGTCCGGTACTGCGTGCAGGACACCCTCTCCCGGGTGGTTCCGCGCGCGGTCGAACTGCTCGGCGACCTCGACTCCATGGCCTCCGATGAGGTCGGCCACCTCGCCACCTACGCCAACGGGTTGGACCTGCATCCGCCGGCACGGGACCGGATGACCGGTCCGCTGGCGGCGTACCTGGCCGATGGACCTCTCACCATCGCCTGATCCCGGGCGTCCTCGCCCCGGACCACGACCCCACGAACTGACCGGTTGCGGAGCCTGGGCCGGTCAGTTCGTGGGGGTCGTGGATGACGCGATGGATGGTGGAGCGGCCGATGCTGTAGTCGGTGGCGAGGTCTGTGAGGGAGACCTCGCCCTCGGTGTAGCGGCAGCGGATGGAGCACCGGGCGGGTTCGGGCGGTTTGGATTGCTTGCCTTTGAGCTTGCCGACGCGGGGAGAAGGCTCGGTTGCAGGCGGTGCGTCGGGCGCGGCGGGAGCGCGAACCGCAGTGCGGCGCGGCAGGCCCCGCCGCAGGACCGCTCGAATACGGCTGAAAGGGGCCGCGTTCACCGGAAACTGCAAGTCAGGCGACCGGGCCGGACGCCGAAGTTTCTATTCTGGATGACCGTGCCCGGCATGGGTCGGACTGCCTTCGAGTCAAATAGCCGTCGCCGTCGTTGTAAAACTGCTCGAACTGCTCAAACAGCTTCTCGGTGCGCTCTTCTGCCAGCGTCACGATTGTCACCCGTCCTTTTCTTCTGAAGGGTCGCTGTAGTACTCAAACTAAATATCGCGCGGTTACTGCTGCCGGCACCCCTCTGACGACCTCGCCGGACTCGCACGATCTCCGCCCGTGACCGCGCTGATGCGAGCGCTCTGGCTTGCGTCTACGCGTGGCCAGAATCGCGCGCGAGCGCTTCCAAACGCGCGTCGCGCGCCGGGGATGGGGTCGCAAAGCTCCTCGGAGCGCTTAGAAGTGCTCTCAGATGCCCGTTTCTCAACGTGAACCGGCCGGTTCGGAGCGCCTATGCCAAGCGCACGCCCACGAGTAGGGGTGCCAGTAAGAATCAAGGCACACGGCCCAAAGCGACAGTGCGTGACCGGGAGCTCCGGGACGGCTTGACATAAAGCACTTAGCGGGCAACGCGACATGGGAAAACGCGCCCCGCAGCGTTGTCACGGCCGCCACCGCCGGACTCATCCCCCGGCTGTCCTGACCGAAACTCGTGTCTGCGCGGGGCTCAGGTCATCTGCTGTGACCTGGGGGCCTGCAAGACTGCTGTCAGGCCACCGGTCGTGATCACAACTGGTGAGCACGGCCGGGTGGCGTCGGGGAGTCACAGATCTCCTCCGCGGGCCTGTGCACGACGTGAATGCTTACATCGGATTCACTCGGTCGGGAAAGGCGGATCATGCCGTTCGCTCATGCCGGTTGACACCGTCCGACCATCAAGTAAGACTCCCACTATGCAAATAACTCAAGTTTGGGAAGAACAGTGGACGACAGGCTGGACAACGCTCACTCCGTCCGAGCTATACGGCGAGTATTATCTCCTGTCGTACAAGAGCGGGTCGGGAAACGCGGATCTCAGTAAGTTCCACAAGGACGGCTCATACGGCGGGGTATGGCAGCAGGGGTGGACGGCGGGGTGGACGACGCTCACTCCGTTCGAGCTATACGGCGAGCCGTACCTCCTGTCGTACAAGAACGGGTCGGGAAACGCGGACCTCAGCAAGTTCCACAAGGACGGCTCATACAGCGGGGTATGGCAGCAGGGGTGGACGACGGGGTGGACGACAGTCGTCCCCTTCAAGGCGTACGGCGAGTATTACCTCCTGTCGTACAAGAGCGGGTCGGGAAACGCGGATCTCAGCAAGTTCCACAAGGACGGCTCATACAGCGGGGTATGGCAGCAGGGGTGGACGGCGGGGTGGACGACACTCGCTCCGTTCGAGCTATACGGCGAGCCGTACCTTCTGTCGTACAAGAGCGGGCCGGGAAACGCGGATCTCAGCAAGTTCCACAAGGACGGCTCATACAGCGGGGTATGGCAGCAGGGGTGGACGACGGGGTGGACGACAGTCGTCCCCTTCAAGGCGTACGGC
>NZ_JBFAOQ010000027.1:43841-124381 GCF_040675285.1 Nonomuraea sp. NPDC049625
CGTAGGCGAGTATTACCTCCTGTCGTACAAGAGCGGGTCGGGCGAAGCGAGTCTTGACAAGTTCGGCGAAGACGGCTCGTACAGCAATGTGTGGCAGCAGAACTGGGCGACGGGGTGGACGACGCTCGCTCCGTTCGAGCTGTACGGTAAGTGTTATCTGCTGTCCTACCAGGCGGAGACGGGAACTGCGGAGCTGAGCAGGTTTGATTTCGACGCTGAGGCGGCGTCCGGTCGGCCGGTGCCGTCTATGACGGCGAAGGGGATTTACGAAACGCTGAAATAGAGGCGAGGGTGTCGCGGTGACACGGCAAGATGGTCACCATGAGTAAGCATTCACGGCCTGTGCGTTTCTGTTGATCGCGGTGCGTGATCGTTCAGAGGTGTGCAACGGTACGACCGGCTCCGGAACGTCAGGCGGTGAATGCTTACCGCGGCAGACGATCAGGGACGTTGACGGACGCTTGCGGATGGTCGGGCCTGGTCAGCGGCGTCATGAGCCCAGCGAGAGCGGGTCCTCGGCTTGCCTGAGAAGCGGAAGGTCGGCAGTTCGACCCTGCCCCTGGCCACCAGCATTGAACAGCCAAAACGCCCCGAAGCGAGAAACGTTCCGGGGTGTTTTCGTGTTTGCGGCGGCAACGTCGCCACCTTCGCTGGCAGGCTGATATTCGTGTGGTTACTTCCCTGGCCTGTGGCGAAAGATCCTGATCACGGCACGGTGTTGCCCAGGGTGCTTCGGACCGTTCGTGCCGTCGACACGGCCATGATGATCGAGTTGTTGCGAGAGACCTCAGGTTCCGCCAAGCCGCAGGCCACCGAGCTTCTGGCCGCTCACCTTGCTCCGGGAGGAACGCACTATGTGATCCCTTGGCCACGTAGGCCGTGGGATGTGCCCGTCGAAGGCTGTGTCTCTGCGGCCGTGGTGCTCAGGATGAACGACGGTGCGCTCATCAAGAGCGGACTCCACAGGTCTGTGCCCATGACGCGGTTCCAGCAGCTTCCCAAGACGCTGTCACGGTGGGAGGAGTATCGGACAGCGCGACGTGCGAAGGGCATTGGGCGGGACTTTCATCGGTGGTCCCGTGATCACCGGCACGACCACAGCTGCGAGCACCCGCGCTGCGTTGAAGAACGTGCAGGCCACTGCTCCTGCTTCACGTTCATGGAAGATATGCGGACAGCGCGTGACCGGCCCGCCGGATTGGAACGTGGTTCGGCGCAGGAGGCCGTAAGGATCTTGATGGCCATGGGGTTCATGGAGATCCGAGCCGACAGCCACCTCGTGAAGCGCGCGCTGGCTGCCGGGGAGACGGACACGGCCCTGAGACATCTGGAGCACATGCGCATGATCGCGGACGTGTGTCACAACCTTCCGCAGGACTTGTTCCCCAAGAGGCGCAAGATCCGTGAGCGGAAGGCGATCGAGAGCCTCCGATTCCACCTGCGGGAACTTGATCCGGACGATCGTGCTGCTCAGTGGGTCGTGGGGCAACTGGAAGCTCAGGGATTCGACTACGTTCGTGTTCTCCGGGATCGGACCAAATGGAAGCACGCACAGTGACGGCGTGCTGCACCAGCCGGGAAGCGGTTGGCTGTCCGAGGGCGTTGCCCGGTTTGCGCAGGGCGGCATAAGTGGTCGGACTGCGGAGCTGAGCCACCGCCCGAAACCGGCAGCCGTCAACCGTGCACAGAGCTGAACGACTGAGGCGTCACCCTCGGAGGGCGGCGCCTCAGCTCGTTTCCAAGGTTCCTTGCTCAGGCCATGACGGCATCCCTACGCCATCGCCGGGCTTCGCCGTTACAAGCGCCCCGTCATCGCGAGGATCGCTCCGCGTCCGCAGACTCGAGGGCCATCGTGGCGAGGTGGCGGCCGATGCCGTAGGTGTCGGTGTCCTGCACGTTGCTGAGCACGACTACCTCGATGTCGTCATCGGGCAGGTACATGTTCATCGCCGCGTAGCCCTGGAGAAGTCCGTGGTGATACCGGAGCCGGTGCCCGTGGAGCCGGTCGACGGCCCAGCCGAAGGCGTACGCGGTCGACGGCAGGGTGAGACAGCCGTTCGGGGGACACGGGAACTGTGGCGTGAACGCCTGCTTGACGGTGGCGGGCGGCGCGACCAGATCCGCGCCGAACGACCGGTCCCAGCGGGCGATGTCGTCCACGGTGGAGTAGATGCCGGTCGCGGAGAACGCCTGGGAGCCGTTGGTGGGCGGGGCCGGTGATCCGACCGTGAAGTAGCCCTTCGCGTACCCGGCGGGCGGATTGCCCCGGCTGTAGCCGGTGTGCCGGAGGTGGAGCGGGCCGGTGATCTCTTCATGCAGTACGGTGCCGTACGGCTGGTGCGTCACCGCCTGGATGATCGCCCCGGCCAGGACGTAGCCGCCGTTGCTGTACTTCCAGTTGGTCCCGGGCTTGAAGTCCAGCGGCCTGTGCACGAACCGCTGGATGAGCGCCCGGGTCGTGGTCGGCTGCGAGAGCTCGGCATAGAAGCCCGGCAGATCCTGGATGTTGACGATTCCGGACGTGTGCGTGAGGATCTGGCGGATCGTGACGGGCCGCCACGCCTGCGGGCAGGTCTCGATGTATGCCGGGATGAGATGCGGGCAGATCGGGTCGTCCAGGCCGAGCAACCCGCGGTCGCGCAGCTTCAGCATGAGCATCGAGGTGAACTGCTTGGTGACCGAGGCGATGCGGTAGACGGTGTCGGGCCGGTTGGGGATGTGCCTCTCCTCGTCGGCCGCGCCGGCAGCGGTACGCAGCAGCACCTGCCCATGCCGTACCACCAGCACCGAGCCGGTGAACTGCTCCTTCCGGGCCAGGTCCCGGACGTACTCCCGCATCGCCGCGGCGGTCCGATCGCCTCGCGGTGCCGGCACGGTGGCCAGCGGATCCGGATTCTGAGGTGCTCGGCTTGTGGCGGCGGATGCGGCGATGGCAGGAGCGCCCGCAGGCATGACCCCACCAGTCAGCGCGGCACCGACCGCAAGAACCCAGGCGATATTAGGAAATTTGGACATCTTATCCCCCGGAACGTATCAAAGTCCCGAAATATGGGCGTTTCTCCGAAGCGGGTGATTGTCGGTAGAGAGCGCCAGGTGGACTATTTTCGGTGGGTTGGTTTCCGTGCGCTGGAGCCGCAAACGGCGGTCGAAGTCTTTTTCCTTATGCATGTCCCTTCGCTCAGGCGGCGATGGTGCTGTGGCGGTTCGAGCGGTACCACGTCACGCCAAGTGCCGTGGTGACGGCCGAGGATGGGGGAGGCGCATCAACCGTTCGGTGGATTTTCGGGTCAGCAGCATTCGCCGGAGAGCATGGCCGGCAGATCGATTCGGTCCGGGGGCGGGAAAACGATGCTTGAGCCATGGCAGTCATCGAAGTCACAGACCTCCGCAAGAAGTACGCGGACCTGACGGTTCTGGATGGGGTGTCGTTCTCCGTGGAGGAGGGCGAGATCTTCGGCATCCTCGGTCCGAACGGCACCGGGAAGACCACCACCGTGGAGTGTGTGGAGGGGCTGAGGCGCGCCGACAGCGGGTCGATCAAGGTGCTCGGGCTCGACCCGGTCCAGGACGGGCCCCGGGTGCGTGAGCAGATCGGGGTGCAGCTCCAGGACACGCAGCTCCCCGAGAACATCAAGGTGTGGGAGGCGCTCGACCTGTACGCCTCCTTCTACGCCGAACCGCGCGACTGGCGGGAGCTGCTGGAGGAGTGGGGGCTGGCGGACAAGCGCAGCGGCCGGTTCGGGAAGTTGTCGGGTGGGCAGAAGCAGCGGTTGTTCATCGCGCTGGCTCTGGTGGGCAATCCGCGGGTGGCGTTCCTCGACGAGCTGACCACGGGGCTCGACCCGCAGGCTCGCCGTACCACCTGGGAGCTGATCAAGCGGGTCCGGGCGAGTGGCGTGACGGTGGTGCTGGTCAGCCACTTCATGGACGAGGTGGAGGAGCTCTGCGACCGCGTGGCCGTCTTCGACCGCGGCCGGGTGGTCGCGCTCGACACCCCGGCCGGGCTGGTCGACGGGATCGACGCCGAGCACCAGATGCGGTTCACGCTGATGGCGGGGGACATGGTCGAGCTGGGTGGGCTGCCCGGGGTGACCGGCGTGAACAGGACGGGGGATCGGGTGGTCGTCACGGGCAGGGGCGACTTCGCCACGGCGGTCACCGCGCAGCTCGCCCGTCACCACGTCCTGGTCAGCGATCTGCGCATCGACAAACGCACCCTTGACGATGCGTTCGTCGCGCTGACCGGCCGTTCGTTCGACGGGCCCTGACGTCCGTCTCCCGGAGGTCCGCCCCTCACCGCCGGCGTCCAGGCCGACGAAGGTCCTGGCTGATGGACCCGCCGACGACCGAACGTCTCATCCACCAACGGAGGAAGATCATGACCAAGCTCGCCATAGTCGAACTGAAGTTGCTGACCCGCGAACCCGGAGCGATGTTCTCGCTGCTCATCCCGCTGTTCATCATGGTCGTCTTCGGAAGCTCGATCGGCCCGGGCGACACCGTGCTCCTGCCGATGGCGCTGGCGATCGCCGTAGGGCTCGTGGGCCTGTACATGCTGCCCACCACCATGGCCACCTACCGCGAGCGCGGCATCCTGCGCAGGCTCTCCATCACACCGGTACGTCCGGTCAACATGCTGGTGGTCCAGTTGCTCCTGCAGCTCGTCCTCGCGCTGACCGCATGCGCCCTGCTGGTGACGGTCGCCGGCACCGTGCTGAAAGCCCACCTGCCCGCCCAGGTGCTGCCCGGCGTGTTGGTCTTCCTGCTCGGTACTGCGGCCATGTTCGCCATCGGCCTGCTCATCGCGGCCCTGGCCAAGAACGGCCGGAGCGCCAACGGGATCGGGGTCCTGCTGTACTTCCCGATGGCCTACCTCGCCGGACTCATGCAGCCCGCGGAGCAGATGCCCGCATTCGTGGCCCGCATCGGGGAGTTCACCCCTCTGGGAGCGTTCCGGCAGAGCCTGCGGGACGTCTGGGAAGGCGGCGCTCCCAGCCCGCTGCTGCTCGCCGTGATGGCCGCGTACGCTGTGGTCATCAGCATGGCCGCGGCCAAGTTCTTCCGCTGGGAGTAGTGAGGTATGACCGGGCGGCTCGACCGATGGGAGCGGCTGCTGGAGCGCCAGATGGCGGCCGCACCGTATGTCCTGCTCGGGACCTCCACAGTGCTCTCCCTGCTGACCGGCGAGACGGGCGGCAGGCCGTGGGTCATGCTCGCCCTGGCCGCGCTCGCGGCCGTCTGGATCTGGCTGGTGCCCCGCGGCGCGGCGTACGTGGCCGGGCTGGTGGTGCTGATCGGAGCGCTCTGTACGCAGGGGCTGTGGTTCGCGAGCTTCTTTGGTTTCGCCGGATATCTCCACTCGTGGCAGTACCTGAAAGGGAAATGGCGGTTCGCCGGGGTGACCGCCACAGCGGCGATCAGCGTCGCGACCTACAACGGCGGCCTGCCCGACCCCACCCCGACCGGGATCCTCGCCTTCCTGTTCTTCACCACCGCCATCGTGGCCCTGGTCGGCCTGTTCAGCTTCGTCGGCGAGATCACCGCCGAGCGGAGCGCCGAGCGCAAGCGGATGGTGGCGCAGCTCGAAGCGACCATGAAGGAGAACGCCGGACTGCACGCCCAGTTGCTGGTCCAGGCCCGCGAGGCAGGCGTTTTCGACGAACGGCAGCGCATGGCGGCGGAGATCCACGACACGCTCGCCCAGGGCCTCACCGGCATCATCACCCAGCTCCAGGCGGCGCACCGGACCGAGGAGTGGCGGCGACACGTGGACAACGCGATCCGGCTGGCGCGGGAGAGCCTGGCCGAGGCCCGGCGCTCCGTGCACGCGGTGGGGCCGGGGCAGCTGGAGGCGGCGCCGCTGCCCGACGCGCTGGCGGAGGTCGTCGCTCAGTGGGGGGAGCTCAATGGGGTACGTGCGGATCTGACCATCACTGGTACGGTCCGTCCCATGCATCCGGAGGTCGAGGAGACGCTGCTCCGCACCGCGCAGGAGGCCCTCGCCAACGCGGCCAAGCACGCCGGCGCGTCCCGGGTCGGGCTGACCCTGTCGTACATGGAGGATGTGGTCACCCTGGACGTGCGTGACGACGGCGCCGGGTTCGACCCCGAGCGGGTCAGCGACGGCGGCGGCTTCGGCCTGACCTCGATGCGGAAGCGGGTGAGTCGGGTGGCGGGCACGCTGGAGATCGAGTCCGAGCCCGGCTTCGGCACCGCGATCTCCGCGAGCGTCCCGGCGGTGGCCCGTGGCTGAGGCCCCGATCCGGCTGCTGATCGCCGACGATCACCCCATCGTCCGTGACGGCATCCGCGGCATGTTCGCCGGCGACCCCGACTTCGAGGTGCTCGGCGAGGCCGGGGACGGTGCCCAGGCCGTCGAGCTCGCGCGGGCGCTGGACCCCGACGTGATCCTCATGGACCTCCGCATGCCCAGGATGGACGGCGTCTCGGCCATCAAGGAGCTCGCCAGGCTGGGCATCGCGGCCCGCGTCCTCGTGCTCACCACCTACGACACCGACCGGGACGTCCTGCCCGCCATCGAGGCCGGAGCCACCGGCTACCTCCTCAAGGACACCGGCCGCGACGAGCTCGTCCGCGCGGTCCGTACGGCGGCGCGGGGCGAGGCCGTGCTCTCCCCGTCGGTCGCCACCAGGCTCCTCGGCCAGGTCCGCGCGCCCGCCGACCCGCTGAGCGCCCGGGAGCTGGAGGTCCTCCAGCTCATCGCCGACGGCGCCACCAACCGCGAGGTCGCCACGCGCCTGTTCATCAGCGAGGCCACGGTGAAGAGCCACGTGCTGCACATCTACACGAAGCTCGGCGTCAACGACCGCGCGGCCGCCGTGGCCGTCGCCTTCCGCCGCGGCCTGCTCACCCTCGAGAACGGCTGACAAAAGTCCGTTCGTGAGAGAGCGCTCTCTTGACAATGGGCGTGATGTTGCCGGATTGTTTCCGTAAAGCGACAGCCGTGGATCGGATGAGGTAATCAGTATGGTCCGCACCCCCCATTTCAGAGTGTTATTCACCGTCGGCGCCGTTCTCGTCGCGCTGCTCGCCCCTCTGGTGGGCACCGCCGGCGCCGCCCCCGCCCCCGGGCCGCTGGTCTGGTCCGACGAGTTCAACGGAGCCGCGGGCAGTGCCGTCGACCAGTCGAAGTGGCGCTTCGACATCGGCGGCAGCGGCTGGGGCAACAACGAGCAGCAGTACTACACCGACAGCACCCGCAACGCCGCCATGGACGGCGCCGGCAACCTCGTGATCACCGCCCGCCGCGAGAACCCGGCCAACTACCAGTGCCACTACGGCACCTGCCAGTACACCTCCGCCCGCCTGCTCACCGCCGCCACCTTCACCAGGGCGTACGGGCGGTTCGAGGCGCGCATGAAACTGCCCCGCGGCCAGGGCATCTGGCCGGCCTTCTGGATGCTCGGCGACAACATCGGGCCGGTCGGCTGGCCCGGCAGCGGCGAGATCGACATCATGGAGAACATCGGCCGCGAGCCCAGCACCGTCCACGGCACCATCCACGGCCCCGGTTACTCCGGCTCCGGAGGCATCGGCGCCCCGTACTCGATCGGCGGCGTCTTCGCCGACGCGTTCCACACCTTCGCCGTCGACTGGTCCCCGAACCTGATCATCTGGTACGTCGACGGCGTCGAATACCAGCGCCGGACGCCGGCCGACCTCGGCGGCAACCGATGGGTCTTCGACCACCCGTTCTTCATGATCATGAACGTGGCGGTCGGCGGCTACTGGCCCGGCTACCCCGACGGCACCACGACCTTCCCGCAGACGATGTCCGTCGACTACGTCCGCGTCTACGCCCCGCCCACCAGCGGCTCCGGCGGCCGGATCACCGGTATCGGTAGCAAGTGCGTCGACGTGGCCGGCGCCGCCACCGCCAACGGCACCGCCGTCCAGCTGTACGACTGCAACAACACGGCCGCCCAGAGCTGGACGTGGAACGCCGACGGCTCGGTACGCGCGCTCGGCAAATGCATGGACATCACCGACGGCGCCACGGCCAACGGCGCGAAGGTGCAGCTGTACGACTGCAACGGCACCGGCGCCCAGCGCTGGACCTACGACTCCGGCACCGGCCGGATCGTCAACCCCCAGTCCGGCAGGTGCCTAGACGCGACCGGCGCCAGCTCGGCCAACGGCACCCGGCTGCAGATCTGGGACTGCGCGGGCAGCGCCAACCAGAAGTGGACCCGCTCCTAGGGTAAAGGGCTTCTCCCGTCCAGGGAGGAGCCCTTTATAAATGCCGGAATTGATGAGAACGCGCTCTCTCAACAGGCGCGCTAGGCGAAGATGCCGGTCACTCCCTAGTCTGGTCCTCCCCGGGAGGACGGAGGGAGCCGGTGGAGCTCCGGGAGATCGAGATCTTTCTGACGCTGGCCGAGGAGCTGCATTTCGGCCGGGCCGCCGAGCGGATGTACCTGTCCCAGTCGCGCGTGAGCCAGACCATCCGCGCCATGGAGACGCGCGTGGGCGGCCGGCTGTTCGAGCGCTCCTCCCGCCGCGTGCGGCTGACCCCGCTGGGCGAGCGGCTGCGCGACCGGCTGCGGCCGGGGTTCGAGCAGATCCACCTGGCCCTGGCCGAGGCCCGGGAGATCGCGTCGGGGATCACCGGCGTGCTGCGGGTCAGCCTGCTCAACTTCGCCGCGGGCGGCCCGGCGTTCTCGGAGATCGTACGGGCGTTCACCACGGCCCATCCGGGCTGCGAGGTCGTGGTGTACGAGGCGTTCCCCGGCGAGGCGCTGGGCCGGCTGCGCCGCGCCGAGCTGGACGTCGTCGCCCACTGGCTGCCGATCCGCCGCCCGGACCTGGTCGTCGGCCCCGTCCTCATGCGTGACGATCGCGCGCTGGTGGTGCGGGCCGGGCATCCGCTGGCCGAACGCGGCCACGCCACCGCCGAGGACCTCGGCGACCACCACGTGATCGACGCCGAGGGAATGGTCCCGGCCGAGACGCTGGAGGCGCTCTACCCGCCGCTGACCCCGGCGGGGCGCCCGATCGGCCGCCGCCACCGGGAGGGCCGGATGATCGAGGTGCTGTCGCTGGTGGCCCGAGGCGAGATCGTCCATCCGACGGTGGCCTCGCTGTCCGACTACTACACCCATCCCGGGGTGTCGGTGATCCCGCTGCGCGGGCTGCCGCCGTTGGAGAGCGCGCTGGTGTGGGCGGCCGAGCGGGAGACGGCGGCGGTCCGCGCGTTCGCCGAGGTGGCCGGGCGGCTCGGCGGGGCCTCCAGCGCCTGGCCGGCCACGGGCTCGCCGAGCTGAAACACCAGCCAGATCCGCGTACGGTCACGCAGCACCGCCGGCTCGGCCAGCGGGTCGCCGTCCACCACGACCAGGTCGGCGAGCTTGCCGGGTTCGACGGTGCCCAGGCGCTCGTCCAGCCCGAGGGCGCGGGCCGCCGTGGCGGTCGCCGCGACCAGCGTCTCGGCGGGGCTCATGCCGTGCCGGACCATGCGTACGACCTCGACGGCGGCGTCGGAGAACGGCTGCCAGTCGTGGCCGAGCGCGATCGGCACGCCGGCCGCGCGGGCCGCGGCGAGCGTACGGGCGGCCTCGACCAGGTTGTGCTCGGCGAGCTCCGCCAACGGCGGCGTCCACGCCGCATGAGCTCCTCCCTCAGAGAGACCCTCGGAGAGGCCCGCGACGCCGTAGTAGCACGACAGCGTCGGCACGAGGATCTGCCCGGCCGCGGCCATCATGTCCAGCAGGTCAGGCCGCCGGTGGAGGTACATGCCGTGCTCGACGGTGTCCACGCCGTGCCTGATCGACAACTCCGTGCCGGGCGGGCCCTCCGCGTGCGCCGCCACCCGGTACCCGAGCCGGTGCGCCTCGTCCACCAGCGCGGCCATCTCCTCCTCGGTCACCTGCGCGGGCCGCGGGTCCTCCAGCTCGACCGAGCGCGCCCCGGTGGACATGATCTTGATGAAGTCGGCGCCCCGCCGCACCTGCTCGCGCACGGCCTTGCGCACCTCGTCCGGCCCGTCCGCCTCCCGGTACATCCCGTCGAAGAACCGGCCGCCGGGCGCGGTGGCCGACACGATCCGGCCGCAGGTCAGCAGCCGCGGCCCGCGGAAGGCCCCGTACCGCATCGCCTGCCTCGCCGTGACGACCGCGTCGCCGTACGAGCCGACGTCGCGCAGCGTCGTGAACCCCATCCGCAACGTCTCCCGCAACCGCGCGGCCAGGAAGTGCGCGGTCACGTCCGGCCACAGCGGCTCGGCCCCCTCGGCGGGCGCGGACGGCGTCGCGAACACGTGCGCGTGGGCGTCGATCAAGCCGGGCAGGACGGTACGGCCCGCCACGTCGACGACCTCCGCCCCGTCCGGCACACCGTCGCCGGCCCGCCCGACCAGCCTGACCACGCCGTCCTCGACGAGGATCCCGGCGGCCGGCCGGACGGGGCCGCCGGTCCCGTCGAACAGCCGGGCGTTGGTCAACCAGAGACGGCCGGGGCGGCAAGGGGGATCTGAGAGTCTCATGCCCTTCATCGTTCGCCGATGCCCGCGCCGGAACAACGGCGGACCGCTCACCCCATCGATGAGCCAGACTCATCGCTGGCATGCGGAGATAGCCTTTGTCCGCCTCCTGCGCGGCTGCCCACAATGACCGGCATGAACAGAATCAACTACTGGGCCGTAGGGGCCGCGGCGGTGGCGACGCTCGTCGCGAGCTCCGTCTACTACATGGTTTTCGGCGGGGTGTGGGCGTCGCTGCGCGGCGTGGCCACCGCCGCGCCGCAGCCCTGGGAGCTCACGGGGCAGCTCGGGAGGAACCTCATCGAGGTGCTGGTCATGGCCGTGCTGTTGAGCCGGTTCCAGATCCGCACGCGGCGCGAGGCCGTGGGGTTCGGGCTGCTGGTGTGGCTCGGGTTCCAGGCCATGATGATCGCCGGTTCCGTCCTGCATGAGTCGTACCCGGTGGGGCTGTACGTCCTGCATGTCGGCGATGCCCTCATGACCACCCTCCTGGTGGTGTTCATCCTCTCCACCTGGCGCCCCGCGACCTCCTGAGATCCGGGGCCGCAGAAGCGGCCCCGGATCGCGCTGTCACCGGGTCGTGCAGACGGACCCGTTGAGGGTGAAGACGGCGGGCAGGACGTTCGGGCCGGAGTAGTTGCCGACGAAGCCGACCGTGGCGGTGGCCCCCGTGGCGAGCGCGCCGTTGCCCGCCTCGTTGACGACCTTCACGTCCGGCCCGGTCTGCGTCCAGACGCCGCCCCAGCCGCTGCCCAGGCTCTGCCACGACCTGGGCCAGCCGAAGTTCAGGGTCCAGCCGCTGACCGGGGCGCCGTTGTTGGTGATGTCGATGGCGCCGACGTAGCCGCTGGCCCAGTCGGTCGTGACGGTCAGCCGTACCGAGCAGGAGCTGGTGGCGGGCGTGCCGGTCGTGAACGTCAGCGGTGGGGAGGCCCACGACAGGCCGCCGCCGCTGTCACGGGCGATCACGTTGATCGTGTAGCGGGTGCCCGGCTTGAGGTTGTTCACGGTGAACGAGGTGCCGGAGGTCTCGCCGAGCTGCTCGCTGACGGCTCCGTGCTGGCGGTGGAGCTCGTACTTGGCGATGGGGCGCGAGCCGGGGGCGGCGCCGGACCAGGAGATCGTGGCGGTCGTGTCCGTCACCTGCGTGGCCGCCGGCTGGCCGGGGGCGCCGGGGAGGCCGGTCTGCGGGGACGCGGGGTGCAGGACGAGGGTGGTCAGGGAGAGCGGCGGCAGCGTCTGGGCGGCCGCGGTCCCGCCGGTCGAGGTGGTGATGGCGGTGGCGCCGTTGGTGTGGGTCAGCACGGTCGGCGCGCCGGCCGCCGGGGTGTAGCCGGAGTAGTCGATCGCGACGGGGTACGACGTGTCGTTCGAGGTGTTGATCAGCATGACCGCCAGATCCCCGTTGGGCCGGCGGGCGGCGTGCGCGACGACCTTGGCCTGGTCGGTCGCGGCGCGGACGAACTGGTCGCCCGGCCGGGCGAACTTGCTCACCATCTGGAGCGCGTAATAGGGGGCGAAGGGCGTGTTGAGCGCCGGCTCGCAGACGCTGTTGTCGGAGGTGCAGGTGCCGCTCGACAGCAGGCCGAAGTCGCCGTAGTCGGTGTGCCCCTCGACCTGGGTGACGGTGCCGATCCCGTTGTGGACGTTCCACCAGTCGACCGTGAACACCCCGTTCGCCAGCAGCGTCGCGTACGCGTCGGCGGCGGCCAGCGCGCCGGGCTGGGTGTTGGTGCCGTTGCTGCTGGACCCGGTGTTGAACTCGGTCATCGCGATGCCGATCCGTTCCGAGCCGGGCCCCACGTACTTGGCGATCTGCTGGCGGGTGAGCTGGATCATGTCGGTCACGTGGCCGGCCCTGTCGAGGGCACCGGGGTACCAGTGCAGGATCACGAAGTCGATCTTCGATCCGGCGTTCGCGAGGACGACCTTGTTCCAGGTGCCGCTGTCGCCGTCGGCGGTGATGGCGTCGGGCCAGTTGGCGGCCGTGGTCAGCACCGCGCCGATCTTGATGGTGGGGTCGACCGCCTTCATCGCGTCCGCGTAGGCCACGACGTTGCGGGCGTATTCGGCCGGGCTCTTGTCGGCATGGTCGTCGGCCTCCCAGGCGGAGCCGTAGTGGCCGTTGCCGTAGTTCTCGTTGCCGATCTCCCAGTACTTGATGCCGTAGCCCTTGGTGACGTTGGCCTGGCGGACCCAGGCCGCGGCCTCCTCGGCGGTGCCGGTGCCGTAGTTGGCGGTCACCATGGCCTGCGCCCCGGTACGGCGGACGCCGCGCATGAACGTGTCGAAGTCGGTGTCGGGCGCCACGTAGCCGCCGGGGGCGGTGTGGGTGGCCCAGTGGTAGATGTCGGAGTACGACCCGCCGGGATAGCGCAGCATCTTCACGCCGGCGTCCTTGAGCCGGTCGGCGGTGTCGTCGGTCCCGAGATTGGTGTCCCAGATCGCATGGTTGGAGCCGATGCCGGTTCCGGGGACGGTGGCGAGAGCGGCACGCGCGTTGACGGTCACCGCTACCGGGGTGACGTCGTCGGCGTGGGCCGCGGGGGCGTTGAGGGCGGTCAGCGTCAGCAGGAGGGCGGACGCGGCTCGTAACAGCGGTGTGGGCATCGGCGTTCCTCGCCATGGATAGCGGAATTCACTCGACGCCTCCTCCTGACCAGGAGGCATCATGATCATGAGGTGCGCCGCCTCGCCCGTCAAACACCGTTGAAACTTTCATGGGGGCCGATCGTGGATCTCTTGCTCGTACGGCTGCGGGAGGCCGGGTTCGACGCCGTGTCCGCGGAGGCGGCCGGCGGGGGAGTGGTGGCGCTGGCCGGCCTGGCGACCCTGCGCGACGGCTCGCGCGTGTTCGCGAAGACCCTGCGCACCCCCGTGCCCGGCCTGTTCGAGGTGGAGGCCGATGGGCTGCGGGCGCTGCGCGAGCTGGGCGGCGTCACCACGCCCGAGGTGCTGGCGGCCACCCCCGGCCTGCTCGTGCTCGAACCCCTGCCACCGCGCCGCGACGGCGACGAGCGCTTCTGGGAGGACCTGGCCCGCACCCTCGCCACCCTCCACACCACCACCGCGGCCGACAGGTTCGGCTGGCACCGGGACGGCTGGCTGGGGCGGCTGCGCCAGGACAACACCTGGGACGCCGACGGCCACGCGTTCTTCGCCGAGCGCAGGATCCTGCGCTGGCTGCCGGAGCCGCTGGTGGCGGCCGCGTTCGGCGGCGAGGAGCGGCGGGCGCTCGAACGCCTGTGCGCCGCCCTGCCCGACCTGCTCCCGCCACGGCCGCCGGTGCTGACGCACGGCGACCTGTGGCGCGAGAACATCCTGTCCGGCCGCGCGGGCGGCCCGGCGCTGATCGACCCGGCCGTCTCCTACAGCTGGGCCGAGGCCGACCTCAGCATGCTCTGGTGCTCGCCGCGCCCGCCCGCCTCGGACCGCTTCTTCGAGGTGTACGCGGACGCGGCGCACCTGGCCGACGGCTGGCGGGACCGCATGCGGGTGTTCCACCTGCGCGAGCTGCTGAGCAGCCTCGCCCACGACGACAACCCGAGGGAGTCCGCCGAGGCCGTACGGGAGATCATCAGGCCCTTCGCCTAGTTGTACTTGTACAGCCTGGTGGCGACCCGCTTGTTGTGGTCGAAGAGCGAGGCGCGGTACATGCTGACGGCGAGGTCCCCGTGCTCGGCCTTGCCGCAGGTGTTCACCCCGGCCAGCTGGTGGATCTCGAAACGAGCGGTCGGGTCGCCGGCGATGAAGTACTCGGCGCGGGCCTGGTACTGGTCGGCGCTCGTGTCACAGGCGAACACGACCGTGTTCCGCTCGTTGAAGCACAGGGTGGAGGCGCCCTTCGTGGAGGTGCACACCTTGGACCGGGACCGCGCGGCGGCCGTCGTGACCCGCGTCTCCCGCTTGATCGGATATTTCGTGATATTGCGGACGGTCTTCCATCGCCCGAACCGCACCCGGTGGTTGCCCTCGTAAACCACCGCCCGGAACGTCACGATCTTCCCGATCTCTCGGTTACCCCGGACCTCGCCCTTACGCCCCAGGTTGTGGATGACGTACTTGGTGCCCAGGTAACCGTTGAGGTAGTACTCCACGGTGGCGTGGAGCTCGTCGTTCGCCGTGTCCTCGATCGTGATGCCCGGACGGTCGCTCCCGTCCGGCCCCACGCAGGCCTCCGCGCCCTTGATCCGGACGCACTCGGGCTCCGCCGCGACGGCGGCGGCGGCGGGCGTGGACACGGCCACCGCCGGAACGGGCGGCCGGGGCTCCGCCTGGGGCGCGGGCTCCGTCTTCGCCGCCGCCCCGTCAGCACTGAACACGGTGGCCGCCACCGCGACCGCCGCTATGAATGTACGACCTAACGCCACTCGAACCTCACCAGCCTTACGAGTCACACGCGCTTTGTCTGGGTGTGACGCGAAAGGTGGGGGAAAGGTTCCGATGCGGGAACGTTCAGCCGCCGTTCACGGACGATCGGTCTTGGACGTCAGCGTGGCCAGCGAGAGCAGCAGCGCGCTCTGGGCGAGCATGCCGGGGGCGAGCGGCGGCGCCTGGCCGACCGACTTGGTGAGCGCGTACCACCATTGGGTGAGCGGGGAGAGGGTGTCCCACGTGGGATCGGCCGCGCCCGCGCCGTGGTTGACGCTCACGTGCATGAAGACGCCGTACGCGGACGCGAGCAGCACGGCCAGCGCGACCACCCGTACGACGGTGACCGCCCGGGGAGTGTCGCGCAGCGCGAGCAGCACGAGCGCGAACCCCAGCAGCGCCAGTGCCACCCACGGGATCAGCTGCACCGGGCTCTGCCAGTGGCGTTCGAAGGCGAGCTCGAGGGCGGCGCCCATGATGCCGATCGCGACCAGCCCCAGAAGGCCGAGACGCACCACCGCGCGGCCCGTCGAGCGGGCAGCGGGCTTCACCGAGGTCGAGGTCGAGGTCGAGGCCATGCGGGACCACCGTCCGATACGAGAGAGGGGGGAATCTCCGGTCCCCTCAACGCTCTCCGGGATCCCTCAGAGCTTCCTGTGCGGATTCTGAAGATCTCGTGAGAATGACCGCCTCGAACATCCGCGCCAGCTCCGCCGCGTCCTCCTCGGCGTGATGCGTGTGCGGCAGCCCTTCGAGGCCCAGCCGCCGCTTCATGGTCCTCTTGCCCGTCTCCGACCACTGGCAGCCGGTCTGCCCCATCCAGTAGCTGCGCAGGTCGATACCCGAGCCGGTCACCCCGAACGGGCTCTTGCCGGTGAACCGTACGAAATACCAGTGCACGAACATCCCGTCCCACACCGCGGGCGCGGCCAGGAACACCGGGCGGCCGACCTTCCGCAGGCCGTCGACCCAGCGGGCGGCCGCCGTCATGGCCACCTCGGGCGCGGGGGCCTCGCGCAGCAGCCGGTCGCGGTCAAGACCCGAGACGGCCAGCGCCTCGGGCACGAAGTCGTCGGAGATCGGCCGCAGCTCCGTGTAGAAGGTCAGGCCGGGCCGCCCGGCCACGGCCATCCCCAGGGAGATCATGCTGTACGGGCCCGGGATCGGCCCGTCGGCCTCCACGTCCACGGCGACATACAGCTCAGGAAGTCGTGACACGGGTGAAAGCGTAGCTGCACGACATCTGCACCACATCCGCACACGGGGCTGGTGGATCCGGCGGGGCCGCACGCGGTGTGCTCGAGGAGCAGCCTAGTGGGGGAGGCGTCGCGTATGGACGAACCGATCGTGGATCCCGCCGCCTCCCGGCGGGAACGGCGGCGGATCCGCGGTGTCCGGATGCTGTTGCTCGGCCGCCGGGAGCCCGCGCCGCCGCCGTGGACGAGGCGCCTGCTCGCCGTCGCCGCGGGGGTCACGGGGCTGAGCGGCGCGCTGTTCGGCGCCGCGGCCCTCAGGACCGACCACGAGTCGGCGGGGATGGCGGGGCTGATGGTCTTCCTCGTCATGGTGCTCTACATCGGCGTCGCCCGGCCCGAGCCGGAGCGGAGGGGCGGCGAGCGTCACGTCCACCCCGCCGAGCTGGACTCCGAGGCGCTCACCCTGCTGGCCCGGGCCAGGCAGGCGATCCTGGAGGTGACCGACTCCCGGGTGAACCGCCTGGGGCTCCTCGACACCGTCGCCAACGACGTCGTGCTCCCCGAGCGGCTGTGGCACGTCGCCCGCCTCCTGCGTACGCAGACGGAGCTGCGGGCCGAGCAGGCCGAGGCGCGGGTGGAGCTGATGACGCCCGAGCTGGCCGCCGTGCTCGAACCCCAGCAGGAGGCCCTGCGCCGCTCCGTGGCGGCGGTCACCGAGCGGGTGTGGGAGCTGGAGGTGTACGCCGGCCGCGTCAAGGCGGCCGACTCGGCCCTGCGCGCCCAGGAGCTGCAGCGCAGCAACGACAGATATCGGGACCTGCTGGCGCAGACCGGCGACGCCGAGGGCCTGCGCGACCTGACCGAGCAGGCGGACACGCTGGCCAGGAGCCTGCGCGAGGCGGTCGAGGCGGGCCAGACGCTGGCCTCAGAAATCACGCCACTCGTCGAACCATGAGCCGGCCTCGCCCGAGGGCACGCCCGCCCGCGCCGCCAGCGCCATGAAGGCGTCGCCCGCCTCCTCCCGCCGCAACGTGTCGATCATCCCGTGCCGTCCGTCGAGGTCGTTGAGCCTCTCCACGAACTCCCGCAGCGTCTGCCTGGCGTCGGCCACCCCGCCCGGATCGTCGGCGCTCAGCCGCCCGATGGCTTCGGAGGCCGTCGTGTAGGCCCGGCACGCCGCCGCTCCCGCCCGCCGGTCGTCGTCGACCCAGTTGCGCAGCGGATTGTCGATGTTGGCGGCCAGCCATTTGTCCGACTTGGCGCCGCGCAACCGGACCCGCACCTCCGATCCCCGGTAGCGCTGCTTGATCGGCCCGCTCTGGCTGCTCCTGAGCGAGGCGACGCTGACGTGCCGCAGGGCGCCGCCGGGCGGGGGCAGCATCGACGCGTCGACCCCGTACGCGTCGATCAGCTCCAGCGTGTGCAGCTTGGGGAACGCGGTCGCGCCGACGAGCCCGCCGTACGAGCGGAGCCACTGGATCCGCAGCGACTCCAGCTCGGCGAGCCCGTCCAGCGCCGCGAGCCGCAGGTCGCCCGCCACCTCCATCGCCACCTCGCGCACGCCGCTCAGCCCGGCGGGGACGCCGGAGCGGGTCGTCACGCGGATCCACCGCCCGCCGGCGGCCGCAGTGACGAGCTCGGGCGGCGCCGCGTCCAGGCGCAGGCGGGTCAGGGTGGGCGGCAGGACGAGCCGGCGCGGCGAGTCTCCGGCGAACGTCAGATCGTTGAGATGCGTCCCGCCCAGCTCGACCTCGCCGGGCGGATCGGCCCAGTGCAGGCTGGTGATGATCGGCCGGGACGAGAGGGCGGCGGCGAGACCGCGGTCGGGCCCGGCCCAGGTCAGCGAGGTCACCCGGGGCAGCGCGTCCAGCCCGGCCCAGCGCACCTCGCCGTGGAGCTCCCGCAGGTCGAGCCCGGACACCATGGCCGGCCTGCGGATCCGCCGGCCGCCGAAGTCGGCCTCGATCTGCCCGGGAGCTGCGCTCTTGTAGGCGGCCTTGACCTCGTCGGGCACCCGCAGGTCCCAGTGCCGCTGCAGGACGACCTGCACGCCCAGGGCGGGCCATCCGCCGTACGCGCTGGTCGAGCGCGGAATGCCGGCGCTCACCGGCAGCGACCCGAGCCGGACGAAACCGGCGGGCAGCGGGGCGGCCGCGTCGACGGACAGGATCTGGGGGACACCCTCCCAGCTGTGGTGGTCGATGATCAGCGGGCGGGCCCCGCGCAGGTCGTCGAGCGCGGGCGCCGCGTCGGAGTGCCAGTCGAACACGCACACCGTCAGCTCGCCGCCCGCCGCCGTCACCTGGCACGCGCCGAAACCGCCGAGCGGCAGGGGCACGGCCACGACGTCACCGATCTCCAGCATGCCCGGCAGGCTAGCAACCGCGGGCGACAACCCCGTGGCAATGATCCCGCCCGCGCGGGATCATTGCCGCATGGACGTACTCGCGGCCGTCGCGGTGATCCTCGCGCTCGTGCTCAACGGCCTCATGGCAGGGGTCTACTTCGCGTTCTCGACGTCGGTGATGCCGGGCCTCGACGCCGTCGACAAGGAGCAGGCGGCAGCCGTCATGCGGAGCATCAACCAGAAGATCCTCAATCCGGCGTTCCTGTCCACGTTCACGCTGGCGCCGATCCTCGCGCTGGTCGCCGGGATCCTGCTGTTCGTGGCCGGGCCCGGCAGCCTGCCGGGCATCCTGGCCGTGGTGGGCGCCGTCGTCGCCTTCGCCGGCTCGATCATGGTGACGGGAGCGGTCAACGTCCCGCTGAACAACGCGATCGACGCGGGCGAGGTCGACTGGGCCGACTACCTGCCCCGCTGGACCCGCTTCAACACCGTGCGCGGCTGGGCCTGCGCGCTCACCGTCGTCCTCCTGGGCGCCGCGCTCTACGTCTGGGAGTGATCCGGCTTGTGCCGCTGGTAGTAGCGGGCGACGCGGATCCGGTTGCCGCAGAGCGTCGGTGAGCACCAGCGGCGGCGGGGGTGGGCCGGGAGGAAGAGCATCCGGCAGTCGGGTGCCTCGCAGGAGCGGACCTTGCCCACGTCGGGGTCCGTCAGCAGCTCCACGGCCGCCTCGGCGAGCTGCGTGAGCAGGCGGCTCACGTCCGTCCCGTCCCGCCGCGCGACGCTCGTGAAGACGACTCCCCGGGCCTCCAGCCGAGGGTACGGCGGGGAGAGCCGCAGGGCCTCGTTGATCGCCGCGATCGAGTCGGGCGGCGCGGGGACGGCCTGGCGGGCGGCGTCCAGGGCCGCTTCCACATGACCGCGCAGCCGGCGGACGGCGGCCAGGTCGGCGGCCGGGAAAGGCTCGCCGGGCAGGGTGAGGCGGTCCGACTGCCTGGCCAGCCAGTCGCCGAAGTCGGCGGTCCGGTCCAGGGCGTCGTGGTCGCGGGACCGTGTGTTGACCAGGTCCAGGGCCAGGGGCTCACCCGTCAGCAACTCCATGCCGCTAATGCTACATCCACGAGTTGACCCATTAGCTCCTGTCGGTCTATAACTAATGTGTCTTCGCAAGAAAGAGGCATGTGAGATGCGGATTCCAGACATCAGGCACGGGTTCGTGGACGTCGAGGGGGTCGAGGTCTTCTACCGGGAGGCGGGGCCGGAAGGCGGGGTCCCGCTGCTGTTGCTGCACGGGTTCCCGTCCGCGTCGCACCAGTACCGGCGGCTCATGGACGCCCTCGGCAGTCGCTATCGGGTGATCGCGCCCGACTATCCCGGATTCGGGCACACGCGGGTCCCCGACGGTTTCGCGTACTCCTTCGACCGGCTGGCCGACGTCGTCGAGGGGTTCGTGCGCGCGATCGGGCTCGGGCGGTTCGTGCTGTACGCGTTCGACTTCGGCGGGCCCGTCGGGTTCCGGGTGGCCGAGCGGCATCCCGAGTGGATCGCGGGGCTCATCGTGCAGAACGCCAACGCGTACGACGAAGGGCTGTCCGAGGTGGCGCGCCAGGCCGTCAAGGCGCCGTCCGGGGAGCTGTTCACGCTGCCGTTCACCCGCGGCCAGTACGAGGACGGCACGGCGGACCCGGCGCTCGTGGCGCCCGACGGATGGACGCTCGACCAGCACTTCCTGGACCTGCCGGGACGCAAGGAAGCGCAGCTGGCCCTCGCCCGCGACTACGCCGGGAACCTCGCGCGCTACCCGGCCTGGCAGGCATGGCTACGCCTGCATCGCCCGCCCACGCTGGTGCTCTGGGGGCGGGGAGACGCGATCTTCCTGGAGCCGGGCGCCCACGCGTACCGGCGGGACGTGCCCGAGGCGGAGGTGCACGTCTTCGACACCGGGCACTTCGCGCTGGAGGAGAAGCTCCCGGAGATCGCGCCGGTCATCGCGGACTTCCTGGAAAAGACGACCACGTGACGAAAGCCCCACGGTTACCCGTGGGGCCCGACGAGCGTGAACGAGAATCCGGCGCGGGCGCCGGTCCTCGTCACGTCAACCAGGAACGGCTATCGACGGCCGGGAGGACGGTCGTCTTCGTCGTCTCCGGCGCCATAGTCATCGGCGTAATCGGCATAGCGATCCGCCAGCTCATCGTTGAGGTCGTCGGCGTCGTCATTGCTGCTGGAGTCTCCGACCCCGAGTTCATCGCGAAGACGGTCAAGATCCGTGCCACCGCTGTTGTACTTCAGCTGGCGAGCAACCTTGACCTGCTTGGCCTTTGCTCGGCCGCGCCCCATTGGCTCGACCCCCTCGTGTGGGGTCGTCCCCGACCCCCTCGTCGCTAACGCACCACACACTGACGCCGCGTCTCTTTGGGCGTCAGCCTATCGTTCGCCTATTACCGTACCTGTTTTGTGCCCAGCTCGGTACGTCGTATGGGCGTGGGCCGTCAGCGGCCCAGCCAAATGCCCCTAATACGCCCGACTTCCGACATTCTGCGCTCGGCTAGCCTATCCGCTGCGACAGCGGGCGGAACGCCCTCATCGGCAGCGATTTGGAAGATCTTCAGGGTCGTGTCGTAGATCTGGGTGGCCTTCGATCTGGCTCGTTCCATGTCGAAGCCCTCGATCTCGTCCGCGACCTGGATCACGCCTCCCGAATTGACGACATAGTCGGGCGCGTAGAGGATGCCGCGCTCGGCGAGTTGCTTCTCGACCCCGGGGTGGGCGAGTTGGTTGTTGGCCCCGCCGCAGACGATCTTCGCCCGGAGCCTGGCGACCGTCGCGTCGTCGAGGGCGCCGCCGAGCGCGCACGGCGCGAACACGTCGAGGTCGGATCCGCTCAGCTCGGCAGCGTCGGCCACCACGTCGACCTCCGGATGGCGCAGGCGCACCCGCTCGACCGCCTTGGGGGCGACGTCGCAGATCACGACCTCGGCGCCGTCCTCGCGCAGGAGCTCGACCAGGCGGTGGCCCACCTTGCCGACCCCTTCGACGCCGACGCGCCTGCCGTGCAGCGACGGAGTGCCGTACACGCGCTCGGCCGAGGCCCGCATGCCCTGGAACACGCCGTACGCGGTCAGGATGGACGAATCCCCCGCCCCGCCGTAAGCCGGCGAGCGGCCGGTCACGAAGCGTGACTCGCGGGCGATGAGGTCCATGTCCTCGCTGTAGGTGCCCACGTCGCAGGCCGTGATGTAGCGCCCGCCGAGCGACTGCACGAACCTCCCGTACGCGCGCAGCAGAGCCTCGTTCTTGTCGTGGGCCGGGTCGCCGATGATGACGGCCTTGCCGCCGCCCAGGTCGAGCCCGGCCAGCGCGTTCTTGTAGGACATGCCCTTGGCGAGGTTGAGCACGTCGGCCAGGGCCGCGCTCTCGCTCTCGTACGGATAGAAGCGGGTGCCTCCCAGCCCAGGGCCCAGGGCCGTGTTGTGGATGGCGATGATGGCACGCAGGCCGCTCTGCTCGTCGGCGCAGAACACGACCTGCTCGTGGACGTCCTTTTGGGACGAACCGAAGACGTCGGTCACGGTAGTGACTCCCTGTCCGGTCCGCCGCACCTTTGCGACGGAGATCACCTCACAGCGTAGTAAGCCACAACGGTGCACGCAGGTTCGCTTCATGACACGATGCCTCCGTGCTGCCCTATGCCGCCTACCTCCGCGTCTATGAGCCACTGACCGCGTTCGCCGAACCCGAGCGCAAGGTGTGGGCCGACTACGCCGACTCACGGGACCGCCCGCGCCGCGCGAACGCGCTCAATGCGGAGCACGGCGAGTCGGTCATGCGCCTCCTCGGTATGCCCCCTCAACCCGTTCCCGCCCAGGAGAGCCCCAACGCCTATCTGCGGCGTGTTGAGGACCGTCTCTATGTCTGTCCCTGGCAAAGCCGTTTGCGCTCGTGGCTGGCGTTCTCAAGGCTGCGTGGCACCACTCCTGTGAAGCTGATGGACCATCTGGTGCCCAAGGCGATCGCGGACCAGGTGGCGGACGACTTCGACCGGTACAAGCGGCAGGCCGGTTCGTCCGCGTTGCGTACGCACATTCGCACCACGGCGTGGCATGTGCCGCCATCGTGGTTCGTGCCGTTTGATGGGAACGAGCGCTGGCTGGTGCTCGGCTCCGCCAACCCGGGACAGGACGTGACGACCGCTACCGGACGCAACCTCATCTACGTCACCTCCATGGCGCAGGCCAGGAGGCGGGCGGCCAGGGCGCTCAACGTGCTGCGCAGGCACCTGGGCGACGTGGCGGCCAACTTCGACGTGGAGGACGTCGCCAGGTGGCTGGAGGAGTTCCACCCGCACTCGCTGGTCGAGCTCGACTACGGCGGCCTCGTCCACCTCATGGACGACGACGCGTTGCAGGCGGACCAGTCGGTGGCCGAGCTGGCGGGCGCCCTGACGGGCCTGGACACGGGTCAAGAAGAACTTGCCTACGCCATGTACCAGAGGGTGATCCTCCGGTGGAAGTCAATGCAACAGCTGGAATCTGCCAACTGAGGCTCAATACGACCGTCTGACCTGCATGAGTAGGTCACGTCTCCCGGCTGCTCTCTTCTGCGAACTGAGTAGTTTGCCGTTTTCACTGCGATACCACGAACCGTGTCGCTAGAATCACCGAGCGTGACATCGCCGCGGGGGCGGGCAGTTGGGTCAAAGAAGGGCTCGCCAATCGCTCTGCGTGGCGGTATGGTCACATCGGGTGATGCCGCATATGGCTCAGAAAAGCCGCACGCTCTGTGCCATAGGGGGACATCCGTGACACGCGCAAAGGCAGTCACAGGATCGCTAAGCCGGTCCACACGGAGGAGAGGCCGCACAAATGTCAGCTCGTACACCCGAGGCCGAGCCACTGCTCACGCCCGCTGAGGTCGCGACCATGTTCAGGGTCGACCCCAAGACCGTTACGCGGTGGGCCAAGGCGGGTAAGTTGACGTCGATTCGAACCCTCGGCGGTCATCGGCGTTACCGGGAGACCGAGGTCCGGGCACTGCTCGCGGGGATTCCGCAGCAGCGCTCGGAGTAAGTGAGGGTCGTCACGGATCCTCAGGGGGGTTGAGGGTGAGCCAGGCCGACGGCCTGGTCCACCGTCGTGGCGACACAACGTCGCATGGGAGAGTTGGCGCCGCCCGCCCGGCGCCATCCTTCTCTCTATCTCTCTATTTGAGTCGTTCCAACAGCGTGGCCACGGCGCCGTCGTAGGCGGCGGCCACGCCGAGCAGCGCGACCATGTGATCGACGAGCATCTTTTCCAGCGTCGGTCGCTCTATGTCACGGTGCTCGAGCCAGTCGAGGCCGGCCGTCTCCACGGAGGCGATCCACGAGCGCAGGGTCGTGCGCAGCACCGGGCTGGCCTCATCGACCCGCATCTGCTTCAGGATGAGGCGGAAGAGACGCTGGCGTACGCCGTCGACGATCTCGCCGATCTCGCCCGCCCGGTTGGCGGGCCCCCCGCGCAGCAACGCGGCGAACCCGGCCGCGTGCTCCTCGACGAAGTCGAAGTAGCGCCTGAGCCCGGAGGCCAGCTCTTCCAGCGGCCTGCCGCCCTCATGGGGGCGAAGCCGGGACTCCAACTGCTCCGCCGCGCTCCTCAGCGCGGCCACGTAGAGCTCCTGCTTGCCACCGAAGTAGTGGTAGACCAGGGCCCGCGAAGCGCCCGCCGCCGAGGCCACGTCGTCGATCGAGACGTCTTCCGCGTCACGGGTGCTGAACAGCTCGAGCGCGGCCGCCATCAGCTCCTCGCGACGCCGGTCGACGCTGAGCCTGCGCCGCGCCGGCCGTGCCGTCTCGGCTGACTTCCCGGGTGTCACACCTGCACAGTAGCCGACGCCGTGCCGGCCGTTCCCCGGGTCAACCCGCGACGATTCCCTGAGTCAAACAGTGAGAAGGCCGTACCCTGCCGCGAACTCGATCGTTTGGTCAGACAGGTGCCCATATCCGCATCGCGGGGGAGACACATGTCAGGACCGCCCGTCAACACTTCAACCATTACCGAGCTCAGAGAGGTAGACACACTGCCTCGGCCCAGACCGACCATCCGCAACGTCGCCGAACGAGCCGGCGTCTCGAAATCGCTGGTCTCTCTCGTGCTGCGCGGATCCCCGCACGTGAGCGAGCACCGGCGCCAGGCCGTGCTGCAGGCCGCCCGCGAACTCGGCTACCGGCCGAACGCGGTCGCGCGAAGCCTGGTCGAAGGCCGTACGCATCTGGTGGGCGCGCTCGTCGCCGACCTGCACAATCCGTTCTACGCGGAGTTCCTCGACGGTCTGCAGGAGAGCCTGCACGGCGACGGCCTGCGCATGCTCATAGGGAACAGCCAGTGGGACCCGGCGTTCGAGGACGAGGCCGTCGAGGCCTTCCTCGAGCTCAGGGTGGACGGGCTGGTCCTCCTGGGGATCGCGCCGACCAGCGAGACGCTGATCGAGGCCACCGCCTACACCCCGACCGTCGTCGTAGGGGAACGTGACATCGAGCTCGACGGAGTCGACATCGTGGTCGACGACGACCAGCTCGGCGCTCGCCTGGCCATCGACCACCTGGTCGAACTCGGCCACAAGCGCATCGCGCACATCGAGGGCCGGCGCTCGTCGCGCTGCGAGGGCTACCTCGTGGCCATGCGCAGGCACTCGCTGGCGCCGTACATCATGGTCGAAGCCGCGGACTCGACCGAGGAGGGTGGCAGGGAGGCGGCAACGGCGCTGCTCACCCGCGACCCCAGGCCCACGGCGATCTTCGCCGCCAATGACGTGGTCGCGCTCGGCGTGCTCTCGGCCGCCAGCGACCTGGGCCTGCGAGTCCCGCAAGACCTCTCGGTGGTCGGCTACGACAACACGCACCTGTCGGCCTCCCACCACATCTCGCTCACCTCGGTCGACCAGCCCCGCCGCACCATGGGAAGGTCGGCGGCGGCGCTGCTGAGCGACCGGATCGGGGACCCCGCGAAGGTCTCGCGCCTGCGCGAGATCCGCCCCGAGCTGATCGTGCGACGCAGCACCGGTCCCGCTTAAAAGAGGATCAAGGCTGGGTCAAGCCGCGCGGAGACGTGGCCGCGCGGCTGTTTACTCGTCAGGGTCATGCTATTTGTGGCCGGATTCGATCCGGCCACGATCTGATCCGGGGGAACAGTCATGCGTGATCCGGAACTAGTGTCTTGCGCCCAGCGCGCGGCGGCCGAGCTCGAGCGCGCCTGGGGCCACTGGCGGGCGGGGAGGGGGCGGGGCGTCGACGGCGCCGCTGAGTCGGTCGCCAGTTACGTCGCCCACTCCCTCGACCACCCGTGGGGCCGGCCCCGCGTCGTCCTCGGGCTCGACGCCGAGGACGCGCGGGAGCTGGCCGCCCTGCTGGAGCGCCAGGAGATCGGCGAGCGTGTCTGGTGAAGGGCTAGGGGCCCGGCCAGGATGTAGCATTCCCCGCCACTCGCCGTAGTTGGCATAAGAAGGGCTTGAGCTCCGGGCTTGCCGTAAGTTGGATGCCATGCGTGCTCTGCCAGCCTCAGCTCTCGTTGTTTGCGGCCTGATCGCCTCCGCGTGTGGCGGCACCGGCACCGGTGGTGCCGCGGCAGGTCAGGCCGCTCCCGCGACCAGCGCGGAGCAGACCGCCGAGCAGACTCCCTCCGAGCAGACTCCCGCCAAGCAGTCCCCGCCCGACGCCAAGCCCATGGAGGGCAAGGTCGTCGTGATCGACCCGGGCCACAACGGCGGCAACTACCGCGACCCCGCGGCCGTCAACCGCAAGGTCAACGTGCTGACCAAGTGGAAGCCCTGCGACACGACGGGCACCCAGACCAACAGCGGCTACACCGAGGCCGCCTTCTCCTTCGACGTCTCCAAGCGGCTCGTCAAGATCCTCGAATCCCGTGGGGCCACGGTCAAGCTGACCAGGACGAGCAACGACGGTGTGGGCCCGTGCATCACCCAGCGGGCCGCCATCGGCAACAAGGCCCGCGCCGACGCGGCGATCTCCATCCACGGCGACGGCGCGGCCCCCGCCAACCACGGCTTCCACGTCATCATGCCGAAGAAGATCAACGGCCCCGTGGACAAGGTCGTGGGCGCCTCCAGCAGGCTCGGCATCGACGTGCGCAACGCGTTCGCCAAGGGCACGGGCCTGCCGTACTCCACCTACATCGGCCGCAACGCGCTCGACTACCGCAACGACCTCGGCGGCCTCAACCTGTCGACCGTGCCGAAGATCTTCATCGAGTGCGGCAACATGCGCAACGCCGCCGAGGCGGCCAAGTTCCAGGATCCCGGCTTCCGGCAGAAGATCGCGCTGGCGCTGGCGAACGGATTGCAGCACTATCTCGAAACATGATTCCTCGCCCAGAGCTGCTCAGCGATCTTTCCGGTTCCTTCGAGCTGACCTCGGGCGCGACCGTGTCCGGCGACCTGGTGGACGCCGTACGCCTCGCGCTTCCGCGGCTCGACCTGCGGCCCGGCGACGCCGGTGAGATCGACGTCCGGCGGGATCCGGCGCTCGGCGAGGAGGCGTACCGGCTGACGGTGGGTTCGCGGGGCGTGGAGATCGTGGCCGGCGGACGGGCCGGGGCCTTCTACGCGGCGCAGTCGCTGCACCAGTTGCTGCCCGCCGCCTCCTACCGGTTCTCCACCGGGGCCTCGTGGCTCGTTCCAGGGGTGCGGATCGAGGACGCGCCGCGCTTCGCCTGGCGCGGGCTGCACCTGGACGTGGCGCGGCACTTCTTCCCCAAGCGGGAGATCTTCCGCCTGCTCGACCTGATGGCGACGCACAAGCTCAACCGCCTCCACCTGCACCTGGTGGACGACCAGGGGTGGCGGGTGGAGAGCAGGGCGTACCCGCTGCTGCACCAGGTCTCCTCGCACCGGCCGCGTACGGCGTCCAACTACTGGCGGGAGCCGGACACATACGACGACCTGCCGCACGGGGGCTACTACACGCTCGACGACCTGGCCGAGATCGGCGCCTACGCCCGCGCCCGGTGCGTCACGGTCGTCCCCGAGATCGACGTGCCCGGGCACGCGTCGGCGATCCTGGCGGCGTACCCGTCGCTCGGGGCCACCGGGGAGCGGTACGACGTGCTCGACCGGTGGGGCATCTCCTCGGCGATCCTGTCGCCGCTGCCGCCGACCGTCGAGTTCCTGACCACGATCTTCGACGAGCTGATCGGGGCGCTGGGCGAGACGCCCTACGTGCACATCGGCGGTGACGAGGTCGTGCTGGACCATTGGGGCGAGTCCGCCGAGATCACCGCGTACCGCGACTCGCTCGGGCTGGCCACCTCCAACGACCTGCAGGCGTGGTTCCTGCGGCGGCTCGCGGACGCGCTGGCCGAGCGGGGCGCGCGGGCCGTGGTGTGGGACGAGGCGTTCGTCAGCGGCGGGCTGCGGGAGGACACCGTGGTCATGCCGTGGCGGGGCATGGGGGTGGGCCGCCGGGCCGCCGCGGCCGGGCACGACGTGGTGGCGACCCCGGTGTTCCCGCTGTACTTCGACTACGCGGAGGCCTCTTCGGCGGACGAGCCCATGGCCATCGGCGACGCCACCACAGTCTCGGACGTGGCCGCCTTCGACCCCGCGCCGGCCTCGTGGACGGAGGAGGAGCGCGCCCGGGTCCTGGGGGCCCAGGCGCAGCTCTGGACCGAGCGCGTGCCCGACGCCCGCACGGTCGACTACCGCCTGTGGCCGCGGGCGTGCGCGCTGGCGGAGATCGCGTGGGCCGGCCCCACGGACGGCTTCACGGGCGGCTTCGAGGGACGGCTGGAGGAGCACCTGGGGCGGCTGGACGCGCTCGGGGTGGAGTACCGCCCGCCGGCGGGGCCGCACCCTTGGCAGCGCCGGCGCCCGCACCGGCCGGGCGTGTTGCGCGTCCAGGAGGCGATGGCCCACATCGAAGGCATGACGCACGACGCGGAGTCGACCCGCCCCAGCGTGTGACTTACAGGGCCGGGCGGTCGTTGAGGATGCGCTGGAAGAGGCGGCAGGTCTGCCACCTGCCGTCGATCTCGAGGTAGCGGTCGGCGGTGCCGTACGGCTCGAACCCGGTCTTGACCAGCACGTTCTGCGAGGCCGCGTTGTCGAGCAGGACGCTGGCCGCGATCCGGTGCAGCCGCAGCTCCTCGTCGGCCATCCGGCACACCTCCCGCACGGCGCCGGTGGCCAGGCCGCGCCCGATGTAGCCGCCGTCCACCCAGTAGCCGAGGTCGGCGCTCAGCCAGGGGCCGCGGACGATGCCGCTGAGCGTCGCGCGGCCCACGATCTCCTCGCCGTCCGCGAGCACCCAGGCCATCGCCCGGCCCTGCGCCTGATCTTCGAGCAGGCCCTTGAGCCGCTTGGCCTGTCCGTCCGCGGTGAAGAACTCGTCAGGCCTGCGGGGCTCCCACCGCTTGAGGTGGTCGCGGTTGCGGTCGTAGGCGCGTACCAGGGCCTCGACGTCCTGTTCGTCGGCCGGGCGCAGGGTGATGCCGTCCGCTAGTGGTACCTCTTCGATCATTCGCCCCACGATAAGGGATTCAGGCGGTACGGCCGATGGCGTCCGTAATGGACTTGAGGCCGTGACGGCGCACGCGCCGGGAGAGCTGACGGTGGATGCGCGAGGCCCAGAGCGGGCCGCCGTAGACCCAGCCCGTGTAGCCCTGGACCAGGGTGGCCCCGGCGAGCAGGCGCTCCCAGACGTCGTCCACGTCCTCCACCCCGCCGACCGACACCAGCGTGAGCCGGTCGCCGACCCTGGCGCGCAGGCGCCTGAGCACCTCCAGCGAGCGGCCCTTGAGCGGGCGGCCCGACAGCCCGCCGGTCTCGCCGTCGTGCCTGATCGTGGTGTTGGTGGCGATGATGCCGTCCAGGCCCAGCTCCAGCGCCAGGTCGGCGACCGCGTCCACGTCCTCGTCCGCGAGGTCGGGCGCGATCTTCACCAGCAGGGGAGTGGTACGGGGCGTGCCGTCCGCCACCTCCTTGACCGCCGTGAGCAGCGGCCGCAGCAGCGAGACCGCCTGGAGGTTGCGCAGCCCCGGGGTGTTGGGCGAGCTGACGTTGACCACCAGGTAGTCGGCCAGCGGCGCGAGCTCCTTGGCGCTGGCCACGTAGTCGGCCACGGCCTCCGACTCGGGCACCACCTTGGTCTTGCCGATGTTCACCCCGACCACGACGGGGACGCCGCGAGCGCGGCGCAGCCTGCGGGCGGCGGCGGCCGCCCCGGCGTTGTTGAAGCCCATCCGGTTGATCACCGCGCGCTCTCCGACCAGCCTGAACAGGCGCGGGCGCGGGTTGCCCGGCTGGGCGTGCGCGGTGATCGTGCCGACCTCGACGTGGCCGAAGCCGAGCGCGGCGATGCCCTCGGCGCACGCGGCGTCCTTGTCGAACCCGGCGGCCAGGCCCAGCGGGCCTGGGAAGTGCACGCCGAACGCGGTCACCCGCAGGGCCGGGTCGCGGGGCGCGAGCGCGCGGAAGAGCAGCCGCTTGACCACGGGCAGCTTTGCGAGGAGCGCGAGGGCGCTCACGGTCTGATGGTGCACGGCCTCGGCGTCGAAACGCCGCAAGACCTGCGTGAACACGAGGCGATACATCACGGGTCAGGCTACCAATCCGGCCTCGTGGGCGATGATTGCGGCCTGCACGCGGTTGCGCACGCCGAGTCTGGTGAGGATGGCGCTCACGTACGCCTTCACCGTGCCCTCGACGATGTGCAGCTCGCGGGCGATCTCGGCGTTGGACATGCCCGCGCCGACCAGGGCGAGCACCTCGCGCTCCCGGTCGGTGAGCGGGCCGACGCGGTCGCGGGCCTGCGCCCCCTTGGTCATCTTTCCGCCCGCGAAGTGTGCGATCACCCGCTGGGCGACCCTGGGCGACAGGTACGCGGCCCCGTCGGCCACCGCGTGGATCCCGGCGATCAGCTCGCGCGGATCGCCCGACTTGAGCAGGAACCCGCTCGCCCCGATGTCGAGCGCCTTGGCGATGTAGTCGTCCTCCCCGAATGTGGTCAGCATCACCACGGCCGTGCCCGGCGCGACCCGGCGCATCTCGCTCGCCGCCCCCAGACCGTCGAGCCTGGGCATGCGGATGTCGAGCAGCGCCACGTCGGGGCGGTGGCTGATGGCCAGGTCGACGGCCTGCCTGCCGTCCCCGGCCTCGGCCACCACCTCAAGCGACGGGTCGGAGGCGAGGATGGCCTTGACCCCGGCCCGGATCATGGCCTCGTCGTCGGCCAGGAGTACGCGGATCACGCCCTCTATATTGCCGATATGGCACAGGTGAAGGTGTACGGGCGCAGGGATGTGTGGGCCGGACGGCAGCGGGAGATCTCGGATCTGGTGCAGTCGTGCCTGGTGAGCGCGTGGGGCGTGCCGCCGGAGAAGCGGTTCCACCGGTTCCTGCTGCTGGAGGAGGACGACTTCGTCTGCCCTGGGCGCAGTGACAATTACCTCATCATCGAGGTGATCTGCTTCACCGGGCGCAGCGACGACGCCAAGCGGGCGCTGATCAGGGAGATCTACGACAAATCCGGCTACGAGCCCGAGGACGTGGAGATCACGATCATCGAGATGCCCAAGGTGAACTGGGGGATCCGCGGGGTGCCCGCCGACGAGCTCACCCTCTCGTACAAGGTCGAGGTCTAGCTGACGGTATGGTCCGACTCATGAGCACTCACTATGACGTCGTCGTTCTCGGCGCGGGTCCCGGAGGGTATACGGCCGCCGTCCGCGCCGCCCAGCTCGGACTGCGCGCTGCGGTCGTCGAGGAGAAGTACTGGGGTGGCGTCTGCCTGAACGTGGGCTGCATCCCGTCCAAGGCGCTGCTGCGCAACGCCGAACTGGCCCACATCTTCAACAACGAGGCCAAGACGTTCGGCATCAGTGGCTCGGTCACCTTCGACTACGGAGCGGCCTTCCAGCGCAGCCGCAAGGTGGCCGACGGTCGGGTCAAGGGCGTTCACTACCTGATGAAGAAGAACGCCATCACGGAGTACGACGGCCGCGGCACGTTCCTGGACGCGAACACGATCCAGGTGAACGGCGAGACGATCACGTTCTCCCACTGCATCATCGCGGCGGGCGCGACCACCCGGCTGATCCCGGGCACGCGGCTTTCCGAGCGTGTGGTGACGTACGAGGAGCAGATCCTCACCGAGGAGCTGCCGGAGAGCATCATCATCGCGGGCGCGGGCGCCATCGGGGTGGAGTTCGCGTACGTGCTGCACAACTACGGCGTCAAGGTGACGATCGTGGAGTTCCTCGACCGGGTGGTGCCGCTGGAGGACGAGGAGGTGTCGGCCGAGCTGGCCAAGCGCTACAAGCGGCTCGGCATCGAGGTGCTGACCTCGACCCGCGTGGACGCCATCGAGGACACCGGCGCCTCCGTCAAGGTCACCGTCACCCGCGGCGGCGAGACCCGGGTGCTCGAGGCCGACAAGGTGCTGCAGGCCATCGGGTTCCAGCCGCGCGTCGAGGGCTACGGCCTGGAGAAGACGGGCGTGGCGCTGACCGACCGGGGCGCCATCGCGGTCGACGGGCGCTGCCGCACGAACGTGCCGCACATCTTCGCCATCGGCGACGTCACCGCCAAGCTGATGCTGGCGCACGCCGCGGAGTCCATGGGCATCATCGCCGCCGAGACGATCGCCGACGCGGAGACCATGGAGCTCGACTATGTGATGATCCCGCGGGCCACGTACTGCCAGCCGCAGGTGGCCAGCTTCGGCTACACCGAGGCGCAGGCGCGCGACCTGGGCTACGACGTGAAGGTGGCGAAGTTCCCCTTCACGGCCAACGGCAAGGCGCACGGCCTGGGCGACTCGGCCGGCTTCGTCAAGATCATCAGCGACAACACGCACGGCGAGCTGCTCGGCGCCCACCTGATCGGGCCCGAGGTCACCGAGCTGCTGCCGGAGCTGACCCTGGCCCAGCAGTGGGACCTGACCGTGCACGAGGTCGCCCGCAACGTCCACGCGCACCCGACGCTCGGCGAAGCGGTCAAGGAAGCCATCCACGGCCTCGCCGGCCACATGATCAACATGTGACCCTACGCGAAAGCACGGTCCTCACCTGGGAGGCGCTACGCGCCGGGCCCTGCCTCCCAAGGGGGCGAGCCCCTTTCGATCCCCCCCAAAGGCGCGGTCCTCGCTGACGCTCGGGCGTGCTGATGGGGGATCGGGGCTTCGCCCCGATCCCCGGCGGCCACCTCGCGCTCCCCCGGCTGTGGGCCGCGTCTCCCATGGGTGATTTCGTTCGGTGAGGAGTAGCAGCAGCGTTTGACGGTCGGTTTGAACAGCGCTCGAGGCCCGATTGGGCCAGGAAAATCAGTGAGAAGCAACAGCGCCCCTTCGCCTGTTCGGCCGCCCGTATCGCGGTCAACGTGGCCGATCTTGGCAAGCTGCTTGCCGATCATTGCGGCGCTGCCCGCTGGTGCCAGGCGGCGCGCTCAGGACGCTGGTCGATGAGCCCGATATCAAGGGCGGCGCATTGCCGCTGCAGTGCCGCGGCTCTGTCCTTGCAGATCGCCCCCGCCTGACCGACGCCCGGGAGGCTATCCGAATTCGTCCTGCCCGGGAGCGCTCCAGGTCGGTGCCGAATCACACCGCCGCCGCCCGCACAACGCCCCGACACCGTCAAGGTAAAGCTTGACCAGGTCAGGAGCTACTGGGCCGATCAATGGCGAGCGAACGCCAACGATCAAGGACCAGCGGCCGGTACGACCTGGCCCGAGAACTGAACGGCACCGGGGACGGGCAGGCGCCTGCTCCTGGTGCCACCGTGACTGTGTGTCGCTTGCTGGGTCTTACTTGTCGGCTGGCACGTACACCAGTTCGAGGATTCCGGACGGGAAGGCCGTGCTTTTCACCAAGCGCAGGTTCACAGCCTGATCCAGCTCGGGGAACAGCGGCGCGCCCTTGCCGGTGACGGCGGGCAGCACCCACAGCCGGTACTCGTCGACCACGCCGAGCTTGATCAGGGAGTGCATGAACGCGGTGCCGCCGGCGGCGACGAGGTCCTTGCCGGGCTCGGCCTTGAGCCTGGCGATCTCCTCCGCCGTGTCACCGCCGGCGATCCGGGTCTCGGGCCAGTCGTCGGCCGATTTCAGGGTGCGGGAGAACACGACCTTGGGGATCTCGTTCATGGCCTTGGCAGAGGGGTGGTCGGAGGTGGGCCAGTATCCGGCCATGATCTCGTAGGTGTTGCGGCCCATGAGGAAGGCCCCGGCCTCCCACAGCCGGCTGACAAAGTACTCCTCCTGCTTCGGGTCGTCGATGCTCATCATGACGTCCCGGATTCCGTTGTCCCCGTCAGCGCTCTTGCCGTCGAGCGAGACGTAAAAACCCAGAATCAACTTCCGCATCGGGTGCCTCCATGTGTTTCTTCCCACGCCGGGACGGTCCCAGCACGGGCCCAACACCCCCAGGGGGGCGCTTGCATGAGCTCCGATCGGCGTCCACCGCTCGATCAGCTCGTGCTCAGTGATTGGTCACTCGCACACTCAGACCGCCGGTTACCTCAAAACTCATCGCGCTCAGCGCCATCGATACCGCTCACTCGCAGCAGCAGGAAGCTGCTCCCGGCGGCGGCACGGTCGCGGCGCGACCGGAGCAGGCTGGGCCGCAGGTCCTGCACGGTGGCCACGAACATAGCCGCAGAGCGTAGCCGGGCGCCGGGACGGTCAGGCAGCAACCAAAGTCGCGTTTCCGAGGTGACCTAAGTGGCCACGGTCCGGCCGCCCGGCAGTAGCGGCCGTGCCGGCCCGGCCCTGCCCATTGCGTCTCGGGTGTGACGGTGCCCCGAAGCCGGATTGGTGGGGGCGACTTCCTTAAGGGGCGGCTCTCAACAGATATGCCGCGACGGGTATATTCGCAATGGCTGCCAGATTCAGAAAGCCGATGCATGAATGCGATGATCAGTCAAGCGGAAGGGTGCTCGGGGGGCAGCATGGACTGAAGATGCTCGCGTGCTACGCGAATATCCGAAATGCGCTCCCATTTGGCCGATGCTGCAATGATCTCTTTCGCTCGTGCATTCACGCGAGCAGAGCTGATGAAGGGTAGTGCTCGGGTGAGGTTCTGCATGTATTGGCCTACAAGTGCTGGTTTTCCCGCTCGTATAGCTGTCTGTGCTTGCCGGCCGAGATATTGAGCATGAAAGAGCGGTGACCATTGCCCCATGGCCTGAGCTGCTTCGTGCAGGAGCCGGTCGGCCTCGTTGTACTGGCCCAGCTGGCTTAAGCCGATGGCCACATCGCCGCCGAGAGCAGCCTCGGCGAACGGACTCAGCCCGCGAGTGTCCAAGGCTCGATCCAGGGATTCGCGAGCTTCCCTCTGATTCCCCTTGATGCCCGCCAGCGCACGCCCCAGCCGCATATGCAGGCTGGACAGGCGGCTTGGGGAAAGGTCGGCGATTCGTAGTCCGCGCTGGGCATACTTCACCGCTCGGAACTGGTCGCCGCGATAGAGGCTGACGCGGCTCAGCGCGTCATAGGCCCGCGCCCGCGCTGACGGATCCCCGGCATGGTGCGCCAGTTCGAGAGCGATCACGCCGGCATGCTCCGCCTGGGGAAGCCTGCCGGCGTCATACAGAGCGATGCTGGCCTGGTACAGCAGATCCGATGTCGCCGCTTGCAGATCGCAGCCAAGAGAGCTGGCTCGAAGGCCGTCTATTTGCTTCACATGGCCCAGGGCGCGGGCCGTGAGGGGTAGCCCTCCAAGTTCGTAGCGGCCTCGCGCCATACTGCCGGCCAGTGCTCGCACGTAGTCGGGATCAAGATAAGGGTTTGAGCTGGCAGCGGACGGGACGAACACGACTGATGCCGCGGCTGCCAGGAACTCCCTGCGCTCCACAGGTCCCTCCACAGAAGGCGTAAATCGCACCTCCCAGCCGACACGCGCAAGCAACTCCTTTGCCTTGGCCAGGCCCGTATCGGCGACACCTCGGCACACGCGAGAGATCCATGCTTGCGACACACCTAACTCATGGCCGAGCTGGGCTTGGGTCCAGCCGCGTTCTTGCATGATCGCCATGAGGGCTTCGGGGAGTGTCCGAACTTCCACTAGCTGAGTTTATAGCGGAGAGGTATTAGCCAAATAGTGCCCTATACCTCTGAAGAATACCCGCGCTGGCGTCGTGGAAACGGTTGGGGAAACCTGGCCGTCGGCCGGTGAACTACATCAGATCTATTCCCGTGACGCGACGACGGAGGCGAACGGTGCGACTCGAGCTTGACGAGCTGGCGGAGAAGCTGGCCGCGCAGGAGGCGACGCAATGAGCGCTCGGGCCGAGGGCAGGCAGGAACCGAGGACCAGAGCGCCCGAGATCGGATGGAAGCCGTCCCCTGGTTCCATGACCTGCGAGAAGGGCTGGGTCGGCGCTCGAATGCTGTTCTCGATCATCGACGAGCGCTACAAGCTGACACTGCATCATCGGCTCCCCGGGCGTGACGGTCTCCCGATGGGCAGTGAGACGTTCGAGGTGAATGGCAGCACGTCCATGGAGCAGGCGCGCACCAAGGCGCACGAGCGTGCGCATGCGATCTGGGTGGAATTCCTGCGCGATGTCGTAGCGCCTCGGGCAGAGGCGAAACGGGCATCCTAGACGCCCCGGCTATGTGAGCCTGGCCGCCACGCAGTCGGGTGCTCAAAGTCCGCGACCAGCCGGCCAGACGGGATCGGCTGTAACGGTTTGCTGCCCCGGCCAAGGGATGTGAAGGCCGATCGCGTGGCTCCAGGACATCGGGCAAGAAGTCACGTCGGGAGACGTCCCGTATCAAACTGTTTTGCCGCCGAGCAGGCCGAAAATCACGCCCAGACCCGCCCACGCGGCTCTCTGCAGCCATTCCGTCGTTGACGCCTGTGAGGGAGTGGGATTGGCGATGAAAAAACCTGAATAAATAGCCCCACCCACGAAGAGGACGGTAAAGCCGAGCACCACGAAGAAAACGAGCCGGAAATTCCGGTCCACGGTCGTCGCGCCGCCGCCCGGGCTCATTCCGGCCCTCCTGCGTACCGGCGGGAGCGCGCCGCCGGGCTCGGCACGGGTGGGCCGTTCCGGTCCGCATCGACCTTGATGATCAGCCCGTCTATGGGGATGACCTCTTCCTCCGTGGCCGGGCGTGCTCCCTGCGGGGACTCGAGCGTGGTCCCGGCTTTCACGATCAGGGTCAGCTCGCCGAGAGGGCGTCTGAATATGGCGTGGAGGGCCGCACGCATGCCGGAGTTGCCGGCCATCGTCAGGACCATGGCCGCGAGTCCCGCCGTGGCGAATCCCCAATAGAATCCGTTCATGACTCCCTCTGGGATCGCAGTGCCCGCTATCGGCGCGATTCCCTTTTCCCGGGCTCGGATCCCGCTGTCGCGGGAATTTTGACTCAGCCTTTCCGGGGTGAGGGCGCCGCTTCGGAGTCTGGCTGGGGTGTCGCTCCGGGGTCGGGCCGGGGTGGGGTTTCGGTGCGGAGTGGGATCTCGCGGATGAGCCAGGCGATCGCGAAGGAGATCGCCGCGAGGGCCGAGGCGCCGATGAGGAGGGCGTGCAGGCCGCTGGTGACGGCCTCGCGGACGGCGTCGGCCACGGGGGCGGGCAGGTGGGGCAGCGAGCCGGGTGTCAGCTCGCCGCTCCGCTCCAGTTGCCCGGCCTGGCCGGGGCCGAGGTGGGCGGTCAGGTGGGTGCGCATCCGGGCCGCGTACAGGGTGCCGAGCACGGCGATGCCCAGCGATCCGCCGACGGTGCGCAGCAGGGTGACGGTGCCGCTGGCGGCGCCCATGTCGCGCGGGTCGGCGCCGTTGATCGTGATGAGCGTGGTGCTCTGCATCACCAGGCCGATCCCCGTCCCGATGACGAGGGTGAGCGCCGAGGCGGCCGGTGCGGGGGTGGAGGCGTCGAGCAGGAGCAGGGCCAGGGCACCTGCGGTCATGAGCGCGCCGCCGAGGATCGGATAGCGGCGGTAGCGGCCGTCTCGGCTGATGAGGCGGCCTGTGACCAGTTGCGCGGCGAGCATGCCGAACATCAGCGGCAGCAGCAGCATGCCGGCCGCCGCGGGCGAGGCGCCCTGGACGAACTGCATGTACTGGGGCAGGTAGTTGGTCACGCTGACCATGGCTGCGCCGACGAGGAAGCTGAGGACCTGGGCCAGGGTGAAGCCGCGGTCGGCGAACAGCCGGGGTGGGATGACCGGTTCGGCGGCCCGGCGTTCGACGGCGACGAATCCGGCCAGCGCGAGCGCGGAGAGCGCGCCCAGGCCGAGGACCTGGGGTGAGGTCCAGGCGTACGCGGTGCCCGCCCAGCCGGCCAGCAGGGTCAGGGCCACGATGGCGGTGGTGAGCAGGGCCGCGCCGCCGTAGTCGATGCGGGGCTTGACGCGTTCGGCAGGCGGGAGGTGGATCCGGGTGGAGATGATCAGCAGCGCCACGGCGCCGACGGGCAGGTTGACGTAGAAGGTCCAGCGCCAGCTCAGGTAGTCGGTGAGCAGGCCGCCGAGGAGTGGCCCGCCGACGTACGCGATCGGCATGATGACGCCGATCATCGACTGCAGCCGGCCGCTCTCACGCGGCGGTACGAGAACGCCGATGATGGCCAGCGCCCCGACCATGAGCCCGCCCGCGCCGAGCCCCTGCACGGCGCGGAAGGCGATGAGCTGGCCCATGTCCTGCGACAGCCCGGCCAGTCCCGACCCGGCCAGGAAGAGCGCGATCGCGCTGATGAAGGTCGCCTTGCGGCCGAACAGGTCGCCGACCTTGCCCCAGATCGGGGTGGTGGCCGCGGCGGCGAGCAGGTAGGCGGTCACGACCCAAGGGAGGCGGTCCAGGCCGCCGAGGTCGCCCGCGATCGTGGGCAGCGCGGTGCCCACGATCAGGCCGTCCAGCATGGCCAGGAACATGCCGAGCAGCAGGCCGAACACGCCGACGTAGAGGGATCGGGTCATGGCGCGTCACGCCGCGTACGGCCGGACGGCCTTGGCCTCGCGCAGGGCCTGCGCCCACCAGGCGAGCCGGTCCAGCATCACCTTGGCGGCGGGCTCGACGGCCGGGTCGACCGTCCTGCCCTCGCCGTCGAACTGCTCCCAGACGCGCTGGAAGCCGACCCCGTCGCGGATGGTGACCGCGTGCAGCTCGGCCAGGACCAGGCGCAGCTGTTCGACCGCGCGCAAACCGGCGGAGAAGGCGCCGTAGGAGACGAAGGCGACCGGCTTGGCGTGCCACTCGGGGCCGTGCCAGTCGATGGCGTTCTTCAGCGCGGCCGGGAAGCTGTGGTTGTACTCCGGCGTGACGATCACGAAGGCGTCGGCCGCCGCCATCCGCGGTGACACCGCGGCCAGCAGGTCTCTGGCCTCCTGGGAGGCCGGGGGCTCGCCGAGGACCGGGAAGACGGTCGGCAGCGGCGTCTCGACCAGGTCGATGAGGTCGGCTTCCATGTCGCCGCGCTGGTCGAGCAGGCCGACGATCCAGTTGCTCACGACCGTGCCGAGGCGGCCGTCGCGGGTGCTGCCGAGGATGACCGCGACCTTGAGCGGGCTGTCGTTCATGGGGGACTCCGTTTGTGTACGTCGTATCCAGCGAGATACAACGTACACACGAGAATGTACGTTGTCCACTTCGGATACGCTGTATCGGACACGGAAGGGGAGCCACATGGCCGTTGAGAAAGACAAACCGCGCGAACCGCTCTGGGCGCGCCTGGAACGTCCGGCCCCCGCCCCGCGGCAGACCCTCTCGCCGCAGCGCATCGCCACGGCCGCGGTGGGGATCGCCGACGCCGAGGGCCTGGACGCGGTCACCATGCGCCGCCTGGCCACCGAGCTGGGCGTCGCGCCCATGGCGCCCTACCGGTACGTGTCAGGCAAGGACGAGCTGCTGGAGCTGATGGTCGACCACGTCTACGAGGAGCTGCGGCTGCCCGAGGGACTCGGCTGGCGGGAGACGATGCGCGCCCTGGGGCACGGCACGCGCGAGATGATGCTGCGGCACCCGTGGCTGGCTCAGCTGTCCCCGCAGGCCATGCTCGCGCTCACCCCGCGCCGCATGGCCGTCACCGAGCGCTCCCTCTCGGCCCTGGCCGGATCGGGGCTCGACCCCGACACGACGATGAGCGTGTTCCGCGCCGTGGACGCCTACGCCAACGGCGCCATGGCGTACGAGATCGCCGTGCAGAGCTTCATGGACCAGCAGGGCTGGGCCGACGGGGGCGAGCTGCGCAGTGAGCTCGCCCCGCAGATGACCTGGCACATCCAGACCGGGCGTTACCCCACCTTCGAGGGCTATCTGATGACGGCCACCCGCAAGGACGACGTTCTCTGGCGGTTCGAGACCGGCCTCGAGTACGTCCTCGACGGCATCGCCGCCAAGCTGGGGATCTGAGGAACGGCTACCGGTAGCGGGCGCGGCCCTCGCCCGGCACCACTTCCCCGAGCACCCAGGCGTCCAGCCCGCGTGCCCCCAGCACCCTGACGGCCTCGTCCGCCGAGCCGGCGGCCACGATGGCCGCCATCCCGACCCCGAGGTTGAACGTGCGGTCCATGTCCTTCTGGGCGATCTGCCCGTGCCCGGCGAGCACCCCGAAAACGGCGGGCGGCGTCCAGGAGGCCCGGTCCAGCACGGCGTCGAGATGGCCCGGCAGCGACCGTGACAGGTTGCCCTCGATGCCGCCGCCGGTGATGTGCGCGTAGGCGTGCACGTCGACGGTCCGGGCCAGCTCCAGGCAGTCGAGGGAGTAGATCCGGGTCGGCTCCAGCAGCTCCTCGCCCAGCGGCCGCCCCAGCTCGGGCAGGACGGCGTCGAGCGACAGGGAGGCCTCGCGGAGCACGTGGCGTACCAGGGAGTAGCCGTTGGAGTGGATCCCGGAGGAGGCCAGCCCCAGCACCACGTCACCCGCCACGACCCGGGAGGACCCCAGCATGGCGGAGGCCTCGACGACGCCCGTCCCGGCGCCCGCCAGGTCGTACTCGTCCGGCCCCATGGCCCCGGGGTGCTCGGCCGTCTCGCCGCCCACCAGCGCGGCCCCGGCCAGGCGGCAGCCCTCGGCCACGCCGCCGACGATCTCGGCGACGCGCTCGGGCACCACCTTCCCGCAGGCGATGTAGTCGGTCATGAACAGCGGCTCGGCCCCGCACACCACCAGGTCGTCGAGGACCATGCCGACCAGGTCGATGCCGATGGTGTCGTGCTTGCCGTACCGCTGGGCGATCATGACCTTGGTGCCCACGCCGTCGGTGGAGGTGGCGAGCAGCGGCCGCTCGTAACGCAGGAGGGCCGAGGCGTCGAACAGCCCGGCGAACCCGCTGGCGTCGTCGACCACCTCGGGCCGCCGCGAGCGCGCCACCTTGCTCTTCATCAGGTCGACGGCACGCTCGCCCGCCTCGATGTCGACGCCCGCGGCCTCATAAGTGCTCACGCTTTGCTCTCCAACACGAACTTGCCCACGTTGTCCTGGTCGATGGGGATCGGGTAGGAGCCGTCGAAGCAGGCCCTGCACAGGCGGTCGGCGGGGATGGTGGTGGCCTTGGTCAGGCCCTCCAGGGAGATGTAGCCGAGCGAGTCGGCGCCGAGCGAGGCGCGGATCTCCTCGACCGACAGCGACCCGGCGATCAGCTCGGCCCTGGTGGCGAAGTCGATGCCGTAGAAGCACGGCCAGGCCACGGGCGGCGAGGAGATGCGTACGTGCACCTCCTTGGCCCCAGCCTCGCGCAGCATCTTGACGATGGCCCGCTGGGTGTTGCCGCGCACGATCGAGTCGTCCACGACCACCAGCCGCTTGCCCGCGACCACCTCGCGCAGCGGGTTGAGCTTCAGCCGGATGCCGAGCTGGCGGATGGTCTGCGAGGGCTGGATGAACGTGCGGCCCACGTAGGAGTTCTTGACCAGGCCCTGCCCGTAGGGGATCCCGCTCTCCTCGGCGTAGCCGACGGCCGCCGGGGTGCCGGACTCGGGCGTGGGGATGACCAGGTCGGCCTCCACGGGGTGCTCGCGGGCCAGCACGCGGCCCACCTCGACCCTGGTGACCTGGACGCCGCGCCCGGCGATGGTGGTGTCGGGGCGGGCGAGATAGACGTACTCGAAGAGGCAGCCCTTGGGCTCGGCCAGCGCGAAGCGGCGAGACCTGACGCCGCGCTCGTCGATGGTCAGCAGCTCGCCCGGCTCGATCTCGCGGACGAACGTGGCGCCCACGATGTCGAGCGCGGCCGTCTCGGAGGCCACCACCCAGCCGCGCTCCAGCCGGCCCAGGACCAGCGGGCGGATGCCCTGCGGGTCGCGGGCCGCGTAGAGCGTCTTCTCGTCCATGAACACCAGCGAGTAGGCGCCCTTGACCTGCGGGAGCAGCTCCGCCGCCGAGTCCTCGATGGAACGCGTGCGGTCCTGCGCGAGCAGCGTGGTCAGGACCTCGGTGTCGGTCGTCGCGCGGGTGGAGCCCGGAGCCAGGCGCTGGGCCAGCTCCGGGGTGTTGATCAGGTTGCCGTTGTGGGCGAGCGCGAGGCCGCCGACGTCGGTGGAGCTCAGCGTGGGCTGCGCGTTCTCCCACACGCTCGATCCGGTGGTGGAGTAGCGGCAGTGGCCGATGGCCAGGTGGCCGCGCAGGGTGCTGAGCACCGACTCGTCGAAGACCTGGGCGACCAGGCCCATGTCCTTGTAGACGAGGATGCGGCTGCCCTCGCTGACCGCGATGCCCGCGGACTCCTGCCCGCGGTGCTGCAACGCGTACAGCCCGTAGTAGGTGAGTTTGGAAACTTCCTCGCCTGGAGCCCAGACACCGAAGACGCCACAGGCATCTTTAGGCGCGCGGTCATCGAGGTCCAGGTCATGGCCGAGCCGGCCGTCGCCCTTCAGCACATGCCTCAGTTTAGGTCGGCCGCTTCTGTGCTCGCACACTCGGGGGCGATATCAGGCGACGTGGCTGGATCTGCCCGCATTTGAACCGTCCCGGATGATCTCTCCGGTGAGGTTTCGGTTCGCCGCGGATCCGAGGAAGAGGATCAGCGCGGCCAGGTCGTCCGCGGTGGACAGCCTGCGGGTGGGCGTGCGGGCAGCGATGGCGTCCAGCGCCTCCTGCGACACCGGGCGCTCCCGCTCGGTCAGCGTGAGCCCGGCGACGGCCACGTTCACCAGGATGCCGTCCTTGCCGGCGTCCCAGGCCAGCGCGCGGGCCATGCCGTGCAGGGCCATCTTGGCGGTGCCGTACGCGCCCGGCCCCGGCAGCCCCTCCTCGCCCGCGCCCGACGAGACGAACACGATCCGCCCGAACCCCCTGTGCCGCATCCCCGGCAGCACGGCCTGCACGAGCAGGGCGTTGGCCACCACGTTGGCGTGCATGACCGCCGACCACTCGGCCGCGGGCACGCCCTCGAAAGGCACGCTGTTGGGCATGATGGTGCCCCAGCGGACGGCGTTGGCCACCAGGGCGTCCACCTCGCCCGCCTGGGCGACCGCGGGCGCAATGGTCGCGTGGTCCTCCAGGTCCAGGTGTACGGCCGCGGCCTGGCCGCCCTCCTCCTCGATCCGCTTGACGACCCCGGCCGCCCGGTCCGCGCCCGTGTTGTAGGTGATCGTGACGCGCGCCCCGGCCTTGGCGTACGCGAGCGCGGTGGCGGCGCCGATGCCCGACGAGCCACCTGTGATCAGTACGTGCATGGAGACGATCCCTTCAAGTTAGCCGACTAATTAGCCAGCTAACTGGAGAAGCCGCCCTGGTCGCAAGGGGATTTCGCTGGGAGCGAAACGACTAATGGGTGATGGCGCGTACGAGCCGGGCCAGCAGGGTGCGCTCCTCGGCGTCGAAGCCGCGCAGCAGCTCCTCGTCCAGCCGGTTCCAGATGGCTTCCACCGGCTGCTGCAGCGCCTTGCCCGCGTCCGTGAGGTAGACGCGGGTCACCCGCGCCCGGCCGGGGTCGGGCGCGCGGCGGACGAGCCCGGCGCGCTCCAGGCGCTGGAGGGTCTTCGTGACAGTGGGCGGCTCGACGCCGAGCCTGGTGATGAGCTCGCCCTGGCAGAGGCCGTCCTGCCGCCACAGTTGGTTGAGCAGCAACTCCTGCCCGGCGTGCAGCCCGAGCGGGCCCAGCTCGGCGGCCAACTGGTTGCGGTGCGCCTTCATGACCTTGATCAGCGCGTACGTCAGGGTCTCCTCCAGCATGCACCCATCTTGCCCGCCGCCTGCGGTTTTGGCGCATGGTGACCCAAGTATCGGAAGCCTTTTACCGTGTCGCGTGGTTTAGCCGACCCCCTCCGCGAAAGGGTGAAGTGTCCGGCAATTGAGCCGTCGGGGAGACGTATGACCACACCTGAGGACCCGAACGAGCCCCGCCCGGGCCAGGGCCCGCGCGAAGGCCGTCCGGAAGAGGAAGAGCCCGGCCGGCACGCGCCTGAGTGGTGGCGCGACGGCGAGCCGGAGGAGGAGCGGCGGGAGCCTGCTCAGGAGGGCGAGGAGCCGATCGCTCCCGTGCCGCCCGTGGTGCCCCCGCCCGACGTGCCGCCCACGCACGAGCCCAGGCCGGGTGGTGAGCCGACCCATCCCGACCTGCCCACCTCACCCGAGACCCCGCCGCCCACGGGAGGCGACGCCGAGGCGACCCAGGCGTACCAGATCCCCGGGGCCACCCCGACCTACCCGGGCTGGGGGGCCGCCCAGGGGGAGCCGCCGGCCAGGCCGGCGCCATCCCGCTACGAACAGGACGACCAGCGGCCCTACCCGCCCCCGCCGCCGGACCAGGGGCCGCCCGGCGGCGGCACCCCGGGCGGGTACGCCGCCCCGCCACCGGGACAGGAGCCGACCGTCCCCGGCACGACGCCGTCCAGCCCGTACGGCGGCCCGCCCGGCTACGGTCCGCCGCCCTACGGCGTCCCCTACCAGCAGGCCCAGCCCGGCAGCGGCCTGGCCACGGCGTCGCTGGTGCTGGGCGTGGCCAGCCCCTTTCTGGTCTTCGTCTGCTTCACGGGCCTGATCACCGCCATCCTGTCGATCGTCTTCGGCTGCGTGGCGCTCGCCAAGCGCGCCGGCAAGGGCCGCGCGATCGCCGGCATCGTGATCAGCGGGCTCTCGCTGGTGCTCTTCGCGATCGTGGCGATCTGGTTCTGGCACGTGGTGCAGGAGTGCGCGCACCTGCCCAGCCCGCTCGTGGACAAGTGCGTCCAGGACAAGTTTCCCTGGATGGGCGGCACCCGCGGCTAGGAAGGCTGGAGCGGCAGGTGCTCTGACAGGTCCGCCCGCGACCCGCTGGCGGACACCAGGTTCTTCGCCATCGCCTCCGCCCAGGTGAGTCGGCCCAGGGCCAGCTCCATCCAGGTGCGGCCGTCCATCTCGACCACGTTCGGCGGCGTGCCCCGGGTGTGGCGGGGGCCCTCGACGGCCTGGACGGCGGCGTACGGCGGCACGCGTACCTCCACGGTCCTGCCGGGCGCGGCGGTCGCCAGCCGGTCGAGCAGGTAGCGCACCGCCTGCCTGGCCGCGGCGCGCTCGGGCTCGAGCCCCCGGTCGTAGGCGGCCAGCACGGCGGCCACGAGCGCGTCGGGCAACGACGACGCGGGACCGTCGTAGGCGGGCTCGTCGAGGGCGACGAGCTGGGCGTCGAGCGCCGCTCTCAGCTTCTCTTGATCCAGTTTGCGTGGTGGCACCTCACCATTGTCTCCCTGGCAGCGTTCATCGAGACGGAGGTCATCGTTCACCTCCGGTTTTGACAGCGGCCGTAGCCTCCCCGCCGTACAACCGCGCACAAATATGGAGGATCTGTGGCGAACCGGAACGCGGGCGGGCGGCTGCTGCCGCTGATTTCCACCCCGCACAAGGGCGGTCGCTCCGCGATGACGTGTCAGTTCCGCTGCGGGAACGCGTGCGCGCATGACGTGGCGAACACCAGTGGCAACGCTTATTTCGGCGATGTGGTCAAGGAGGCGCTGTCGCGCCGGGGCGTGCTGCGCGCCGGCGCGCTCGGCGCCCTCGTGGCGGGCGCGGGGATCGCGGGGGCCGTGCCGGCCATGGCCGACGACCCCGAGGCGCAGGCCGCTGAGCTCGCCCGGGGCGGGAATTCCGGCGACCTCCGGTTCACCCCGGTCGCGCCGAACAAGGACGACAAGCTGACCATCCCCGATGGCTACCGCTCGTCCGTGGTCGTGCGCTGGGGCGACCCCGTGCTGCCCGACGCCCCCGCTTTCGACTTCGACAACCAGAGCGCCGACGCGCAGGCCAAGCAGTTCGGCTACAACTGCGACTATGTCACGCTCCTGCCGATGGGCCGTGACCGCGCCCTGCTGTGGGTGAACCACGAGTACACCAACGAGGCCCTGATGTTCCGCGGTTACACCGGCGGCGCCGCCGCGACCGAGGAGCAGATCAAGATCGCGCTGGCCGCGCACGGCGGCTCGGTCGTGGAGGTCGAGCGGGCCGGCGCGGGCGAGTGGAAGCTGGTCACCAAGGGCCGCCGCCGCTACAACCGCCGCATCACCGCCCAGACCAAGATGAAGTTCTCCGGCCCCGCGGCCGGCAGCGACCTGCTCAAGACGGCCGCCGACCCCGCGGGCCGCACCCCCGTCGGCATGCTGAACAACTGCTCGGGCGGCACCACCCCCTGGGGCACCGTGCTGACCGCCGAGGAGAACTTCGACCAGTACTTCGTCAACGGCGACAAGGTGCCCGAGGCGCAGAAGCCGTACATCACCCGCTACACCATCACCACCGGCACCCCGTCGGGCAACCGCCGGTTCGACCGGGTGGAGGAGCGCTTCGACCTGGCCAAGCACCCGCAGGAGGCCAACCGGTTCGGCTGGATCGTGGAGATCGACCCGTTCGACCCCGACTCCACGCCGATCAAGCGGACCGCGCTCGGGCGCTTCAAGCACGAGGCCGCCAACACCACGCTGGCCCGCGACGGCCGCCTGGTCGTGTACATGGGTGACGACTCGCGCTCCGAGTACATCTACAAGTTCGTCTCCAAGAACCGCTACATCCCCGGCTTCGACCGGCACAACCGGACGCTGCTGGACGAGGGCACCCTGTACGTGGCCAAGTTCACCGGCGACAGCCCCGCCTCCGAGATCGACGGGAGCGGCAAGCTGCCCTCCGACGGCGAGTTCGACGGCTCGGGCGAGTGGATCCCGCTGGTCTCGGGCGACAAGTCGTACGTGGACGGCATGACCGCCGTCGAGGTCCTGGTCTACACCCGCCTGGCCGCCGACAAGGTGGGCGCGACCAAGATGGACCGCCCGGAGGACATGGAGCGCAACCCGGTCACCGGCGCCGTGTACGTGGCGCTCACCAACAACACCAACCGCACCGCGGCCCAGGTGGACGAGGCCAACCCGCGCCCCTCGAACAAGCACGGCCACGTCCTGGAGATCGTGGAGCGGCGCGACGACGCGGGCGAGAAGACGTTCGCGTGGTCGCTCCCGCTGGTCTGCGGCGACCCGAACGACCCCAACACCTACTTCGCCGGCTACGACAAGACCAAGGTCTCGCCGATCTCGTGCCCGGACAACGTGGCGTTCGACCGTGACGGCAACCTGTGGATCTCCACGGACGGCAACCAACTCGGCAGCAACGACGGCATGTTCGTGATGCCCGTGCGCGGCAAGGAGCGCGGCCACCTGCGCCAGTTCCTCACCGTCCCGTTCGGCGCGGAGACCTGCGGCCCGCTGGTGACCGCCGACCAGCGCAGCGTCTTCGTCGCGGTGCAGCACCCCGGCGAGACCGACGGCGCGAACCCCGACAACCCCAGCAGCCACTGGCCCGACGGCGACCAGCCGCGTCCGTCGGTCGCGGTGGTCTGGCACGGCCAGGGCAAGAAGATCGGCGCTTGACCTCAAGTTAACTTGAGGCAATACCGTTCCATGCCATGAGCATGGAGATGACCGCCTGGCACCAGCTGTATTCGATGAACAACCAGAAGGAGCGTCGCCCTGTCTCCAGGGCGACGCTCCGGCGTATCGGCGGGTTCGCGCGCCCGCACCGGCGGAAGTTGACGCTGTTCCTGGTGCTCAGCGTGGTGATGGCGGGCTTGGCGGTGGGGTCCCCGCTGCTCGCGGGCCGGGTGGTGGACGCCATCTTCAACAGCGAGCCGCTCGACGTGGTCGTGGTGGTGGCGCTCGCGATCGCGGGCCTGGCCCTCGCGGAGGCGGGGCTCGGGCTGCTCAACCGGTGGTTGTCGGCGGGCCTGGGCGAGGACCTGATCCTCGACCTGCGTACGGCCGTCTTCGACCACGTGCAGAAGATGCCCGTCGCGTTCTTCATGAGGACGCGCACCGGCGCGCTGGTCAGCCGCCTGAACAACGACGTGATCGGGGCGCAGCGGGCGTTCACCGACACCCTGTCCGGCGTGGCGGGCAACGTCGTGACGCTCGTGCTGACGCTCATCGCCATGATCGGCATCTCCTGGCAGATCACGCTGCTCGCGCTCCTGTTGCTCCCGGTCTTCGTACTGCCCGCCCGCCGGATGGGCTCCCGGATCGCCAGGCTGCGGCGCGAGGCGGCCGACCACAACGCGGCCATGGGCACGCAGATGACCGAGCGCTTCTCGGCGCCCGGCGCGACGCTGGTCAAGCTGTTCGGCCGGCCCGCGCACGAATCGGCCGAGTTCGCCCACCGAGCCAGGCGGGTGCGCGACATCGGCGTGCGCTCCGCCATGACCCAGTCGGCCTTCGTCACCGCGCTGACGCTGGTCTCGGCCCTGGCCCTGGCGCTCGTGTACGGCCTCGGCGGCTTCTACGCCCTGCGCGACCAGCTCGCGCCCGGCGCGCTCGTGTCGATGGCCATGCTGCTCACCCGCCTGTACGCGCCCCTGACCGCGCTCGCCAGCGCCCGCGTGGACGTCATGAGCGCGGTCGTCAGCTTCGAGCGCGTCTTCGAGGTGCTCGACCTCGAACCGCTCATCAAGGAGAAGCCCGACGCCCGCGAGGTCCCGGAGGGCCCGGTCTCCGTCGAGTTCGACGACGTCCGCTTCGCCTACCCCTCGGCCGACAAGGTCTCGCTCGCCTCGCTGGAGGAGGTCGCCACGCTCGACTCGCGCGGCGGCGTCGAGGTGCTGCACGGCGTCTCGTTCCGGGCCGAGCCGGGCCAGATGGTGGCGCTGGTCGGCTCGTCCGGCGCGGGCAAGTCCACGATCGCCCAGCTCCTGCCCAGGCTGTACGACGTCGACTCCGGCGCCGTACGGCTCGGCGGCGTGGACGTGCGCGACCTGACCGCCGACTCGCTGCGCGACACGCTCGGCATGGTCACCCAGGACGGCCACCTCTTCCACGACACGATCAGGGCGAACCTGCTGCTGGCCAGGCCCGAGGCGAGCGAGGACGACATCTGGGACGCCCTCACCAGGGCCAGGCTGGCCACCCTGATCGAGTCGCTGCCCGACGGGCTCGACACGGTCGTGGGGGAGCGCGGCTACCGCCTGTCGGGCGGCGAGCGCCAGCGGCTGACGATCGCCCGGCTGCTGCTGGCCAGGCCCCGGGTGGTCATCCTGGACGAGGCCACGGCGGCGCTCGACTCCACCTCCGAGGCGGCCGTGCAGGCGGCGCTCGGGGAGGCGCTCGAAGGCAGGACCGCCGTGGTGATCGCCCACCGGCTCTCCACGATCCGCGCCGCCGACCTCATCCTCGTGATCGAGGACGGGCTCGTGGTCGAGCGGGGCACGCACGCCGACCTGCTCGCCGCCGGGGGCCGCTACGAGGAGCTCTACCGCACTCAGTTCGACGAGCCGACGGTCGCCATGGTCTGAGGCTCGTCGCGCCGGGTCTCGCGGCGGTCCCGCAGCGAGTAGAGGGCGACCGGGATCGCCGCCAGCACCACGACGGCCGCGATGACCAGCGTGAACTGGTACGCGTCCAGGAAGGCGAGCAGCGGCGCCCGGTCGCTGCCGCTCTGCCTGGCGCTCAGGATCGCCCCCAGCACGGTGATGCCGAGCAGCCCGAACACCTCGCGTGACACGTTCAGGACGCCCGAGGCCACGCCCGACCTGCCCTGGGGCATGCCACCGAGGACCGCCGCCGTCAGGGGCACGAGCATGCCACCGCCCAGCCCGTACAGCAGGAACCAGGGGGCCACGTCGGCGTAGTCGGCGTCGGCGCCCACACCGGAGAGCAGGTAGATCGCCGTGCCCATGAGCGCCATCCCCAGCGCCACCGTGGGACCGATGCCGATGCGCGCGCTGATCCGCTGCGACAGGATCGCGATCACGGCCATGACCAGGGCCATCGGCACGAACGACGCGCCCGCCTGGGTGGGGGAGAAGCCGAGCACGTTCTGCAGCCACAGGGCGCTGAAGAAGTAGATCCCGAACACGCCGAACGACCAGATGCCGCTGGTGAGCAGCCCGCCGCTGAACACCCTGGACCTGAAGAGCGAGATCGCGATCATCGGCTCGGAGGCCCGCGCCTCGACCAGCACGAACGCCACGGCCGCCGCCGCGAACACGCCGAACGCGGCCAGGATCTCCGGCGAGGTCCACCCCACGCTCTCACCCTCGATGAGCGCATATGTCAGGGCGAACAAGGCGAGGGCGGAGGTGGCCAGCCCGGGCAGGTCGATCCGGTGCCGCACGCGGGTGAACGCGGGCCTGACCGCCCACATCCCCAGGCCGAACGTCACCACGCCGATCGGCACGTTGATCAGGTAGATCCAGCCCCAGTGCAGGTTCTGGCTGATGAAGCCGCCCGTGATCGGCCCGAGCGCCATGGAGAGCGCCCCCGCGGCGCTCCAGATGCCCACGGCCCTGCCGCGCTCGCCGGGGTCGGGGAAGATCTGGCTGATCAGCGTGAGCGCGGTGGGCGTGAGCAGCGCCGCCCCCACCCCCTGCACGGCCCGCGCGGCGATCAGCGCCGCGCCGGACGTGGCCAGCCCGGCCGCCAGCGAGGCCAGCGTGAAGACGGCCAGCCCGCCGAGGAACACCCTGCGGGCCCCGAACACGTCCGCCAGCCGGCCGCCGACCAGCATCAGCCCGGCGAAGACCAGGATGTACGAGCTCACGATCCATTCGAGACCCGAGATCGCCAGCCCGAGCTCCCGCTGGATCGTCGGCAACGCGACATTGCCGACGTTGTTGTCCAAGTAAGTCATGAATGTGCCCAAGGTCACCGCGACCAACGCCCACCACCGCACGGACATCTCCTCCTATACGCCGTACTTGTACGTCGTATAGTTGAACTTGTACGGCGTATAGTTGTCAACCGTGATGGGAAAACTGACCGCCCAGGCGATCGCGGAGCGGGCACTGGAGATCGGTGATGCCGAAGGGCTCGACACCGTGACGATCCGGCGCCTGGCCACGGACCTGGGCGTGACCCCGATGGCCCTCTACTGGCACTACAAGAACAAGGACCAGCTGCTCGTCGGCATGGCCGACCACCTGATCGGCGGCTTCGCGCCCAAGCAGGCCGACGAACGCCCGTGGCAGGAGCAGTTCCGCGACCTGATCGAGGGGCTGATCAGGACGCTGCGCGCGCATCCCTGCGCCAAGAGCGTGATCGAGCAGATCGACCCCGTCGAGGTGCCGAACTTCCTGGCCGTCTGGGACCAGGCGCTCGGCCTGGCCCGCAGCGCCGGGTTCGGCGTCGACGAGAGCTGCCTGATCAGCAAATATCTGCTGCAGAGCGCCATCGCCATCGCCGACGCCCCCGTGCACGTCAAGACCGTCAACCCGGATGCGCTCAGGACCAAGCTGGCGGGCCTGCGGTCGCTGCCCGAGGAGACGTACCCGCACCTGGTCGAGATGGCCTCACCGCTGGTCAGGGGGACGGAGCCGGGGTTGTACGACACGTTCGGCGTCGATCTGGTGCTCAGCGGCATAGAGGCGCTCGCGCCCAAAGGTTAGAGTCTCGATCATGCCCTTTGAGCTGATCTGCGAGATCGAACCTCCCACCAAGCCCGATCTGAAGCACGTCAGGCACCAGATCGGCACCATGAGCAAGATCGCCCACTCGTTCCTCATCCCCGACAACCACATCGGGCGCGCGACGGTGTCGAGCGTGGCGGTGGCGCACGAGGTCGAGGCCATGGGCGGGCGCGGCATCGCCTGCCTCAACTCACGCGACCGCAACCTGCTGGGCTTCCGCCGCGACCTGCTCACGGCGGCGGCCTACGGGGTGGACCAGTTCCTGTTCGTCTACGGCGACAAGCCCACGAGCGGCAACCGGACCAGCGACCTCACCGTGCGCTCGATGATCGAGGAGGCCAGGGAGTTCTCGCCCGGCATGCGGCTGGGCGCGGCGGCCTCGATGCGCTCGCTGCCCGCGTGGAAGCGCGCGGCCGACTTCCTGTTCCTTCAGGTCGGCTTCTCGCTGGAGGCGCAGCTGCGCTGGCGCGAGACCCACCCGGTGGACGTGCCGGTCTACGCGGGCGTCATGGTCCTGGCCAGCGAGCGCCACGCCAGGATGCTGGCCGCCGCCATCCCCGACATCCACCTGCCGGAGGACCTGATCGCGAAGGTGGCCGCGGACCGCATGGCCGGCGTGGAGGCGGCCTGCGAGCAGGTGCTCGCCCTGCGCGACTCGGGCGCCTTCGACGGCGTCCACCTCATCCCGGTCTCCCGCTACCGCGACGTGGAGTCCAGGCTCGCCACCGCCCTCTGAGGACGCGCCAGGGCCGCGAGCAGCGCACCCGTGAGGGCCACGGCGAAGAGCGCGGCGTACGCGCGCTGGAAGCCGTCCATGAGCTGTCCCACCGCCACCGGCGACAGCCTGGACAGGGTGCCCGCGTACACCTGGGCCCGCAGCCCGGGCCCCACGGAGGCGGTCAGGACGCTGAGCGACAGGCCGACGCTGATCACGATGCCGACGTTCATGATCATGACGCGGAACCCGTTGACCACGCCCAGGCTGCCGGTCGGCAGCGCCCGCATGACCTGGGTGGTGTTGCCGGTCAGGAACGTTCCGCTGCCGCAGCCGGCCACGAACAGGCCGATCCCGATCACCCAGTACGGCGTGGCGGGATCGGCGGTCAGCATCAGCGTCCCGAGCCCGAGAGCGCTGAGCACCGCCCCGCCGATGGACAGCGCGTACGGCGACACCCGCCGTCCCAGCAGGCCCACGATCGGCGAGGCCAGCCCGATCCCGACGGGCACCGGCAGCACGCTCAGCCCCGCCGTGAACGCGTCCACCCCCCTGGCCGCCTGGAAGTACAGCGCCACCACCAGGATCAGCGCCGAGCGGGCCAGGGCGTTGCAGAACGAGGCCAGATTCGCGTAGGCCAGCAGCCGCCCGCCGAAGAGCCGCAGGTCCAGCACCGGGTTCGAGGAGCGCCGCTCGGCCAGCGCGATCAGCGGCAGCAGCACCAGGAAGACCGCCGCGCCCGTCAGCACCACGGGGCTGGTCAGCCCGGCCGAGCCCGTCTCCGACAGCGCCAGCAGCACCGCCGTCAGTGCCGCGAACACCAGCACGTTGCCCAGCGCGTCCACGGGCTCCTTCGGCCGCCTGGGCATCCTGCGCAGGATCACCGCCCCCACGGTCAGCGCGGCCAGCCCGGCGGGCACGTTCACCCAGAAGATCCACTGCCAGCCCGCGGTCTCCGCGATCAGCCCGCCCAGCGTGGGCCCGGCCAGCTGCGCCACCGACAGCGTGCCGATGTAGACGCCCATGCCCTGGCTCAGCCGGTCCCGCGGGAACGCGTCCGTGATGATCACCGTGCCGTTCGCCAGGATCATCGCCGCCCCGATCGCCTGCAGCACGCGCATCGCGATCAGGAACCACACGCTCGGCGACAGCCCGGCCAGCAGCGAGGCCACCGTGAAGATAGCGAACCCCGTCAGGTAGACCTCCCGCCTGCCCAGCAGGTCCGCCACCCGGCCGAAGAAGACCAGGCTCGCGGTGTTCACCAGCAGGAACGCCAGGAGGATCCACCCCGACTCCAGGGCGTTGGCGTGGAAGTGCCGCACGACCGTCGGGAGCGCGACGTTGAGCGTGCTGCCGGCGATGCCGATGAGGACCAGCCCCAGGCTGGTGACCGCGCAGACCTGCCAGGCGTAGCGTAAGCGGCTGGCGTCGTGAGGAATGACCGCGACCATGCCCTCCACTATGACGTACGGCGTACGTACCGGTTCTGGCGGGCGGGAGCTAGCGGGCCCTCTTGCGCAGGCCGTCGAGGTCGTGGATGACCACCCGCCGCCGCCCGGTCTCGATGAGCCCCCGGTCGCGCAGCGTGCGCAGCGCCTTGCTGACCGCCTCGCGGGAGGCGCCCGTCCAGCCGGCCAGCTCGTCCTGCGACAGGGGCAGCGCCACGCGTACCCCGCTGTTGGTCTTCTCGCCGTAGCGGTCGGCGAGCTCCAGCAGGCGCGTGGCGACCCGGCCCGTGGTGTCGAACGCGCCGTACTCGATGCGCTTCCTGTCCGCGTCCCGCAGCCTGCCGGTGACGAGCTGCATGAGCAGCACGGCGATGCGCCCGTGGGACTCCAGGAACGACGAGAAGTCCCGCACCACGATGCCCGCGATCGGCTCCAGCGCGGTCACCGTGGCCGAGCGGGGCGATCCGTCGATGGCCGACATCTCCCCGAGCAGCGCGCCGGGACCGCGCACGGCCAGCACCACCTCGGTGCCGGCGCTCGTGTGCGACGAGCACTTGACCCGGCCCTCCGTCAGCACGAGGACCCAGTCGGACGTGTCGCCCTCGTTGATCACGGTCGTGCCGCGATCCCAGCGTCGCGGGCGACCGGCCGCGCGCAGGGCCGCGACCTCCTCCTCGGTGAGCATGGACAGAAACTCGCCGGACTCTGGCTCCATGCGCCCGATTATGGCGGTACGGGAGTCACCCTTCTATTGCAAATCAGTCAGAACATACGCATTGACGAGCTCTTCCTTGCCCTTGAGGTTGAGCGGGCCCAGAGGGTTCACCGACGCGCCACGTCCCAGTTGCCGGAGCGTCGTCTCGCCGATGACGACCGTGCCCGGCTCGGCGATGCCCTCGAGCCTGGCGGCCACATTCACGCAGTCGCCCATCGCGTTGAAGCCGCGCAGCTCCGGGCTGCCGATGTTGCCGACCAGCGCGGGACCGGTGTTGACGCCCACCCTGAACGTCGGCCACGGGACGTCGTCCACCCGCTTCCACGCCATCTCCTCGGCCACCTCGGCGGCGGCCCGCTGCATCTCCAGCGCGGCCTTGCAGGCGGCCCGCGCGTGGCCCGCCTGGGCTGCGGGCGCGTTGAACAGGGCCAGCAGCGCGTCGCCGACGAACTGCACGATCGTGCCGCCGTTGTTGAGGATGCAGGGGACGGCGGCCGTGTGGTAGCGGTTGAGCATCTCGACGATCTCGCCCGGCGTGACCTTCTCGGAGAACGTCGTGAAGCCCTTGAGGTCGGCGAAGAGCGCGGTCAGCTCCTTCAGCTCGCCGCCCAGCGCGGCCTGCGCCGGGTCGGCCAGCAGGGCGTTGGCCACGTCGGGCGACATGTACTGCCGGAAGAGCGTGTCGAGCTCCTGGTAGAGGCGGGCGTTCTCCAGCGAGATCGACAGCTGCCCGGCCAGCGTGGCGGCCAGCGCCTCGTCCTGCTGGGTGCGCCCGATGGGCACCTCCAGCACGCCCGCCAGGTGGCCCTTGACCGTCAGGGGGAAGGCCAGCAGGTTGTCACGCCTGATGGGCTCGTTGTCGGCGAACTCGTACTCGCGCGAGCCGATCTCCGTCTTGCCCTCCGCGACCAGGCCGATCTTCACGTCGCCGTACGCCTGCCGCACCCGGTCCAGGGCCGTGGCCAGGAGCTGGTCCTCGGGCAGGCCCACCCGGGTCTGGGCGCTCACGGCCACCATGGCGGACAGCCGCCCGGACAGCTCGCGCTCGTTGGCCAGCGCCTCGCCCGCCCGGTCGAGCACCGCGACCTGGCTCTCGTTCAGCCGGAACTTGCCCGACAGCCGGGCCGCGGCCAGCGGCTCGCCCCGCCGTACGTGCTCGACCAGCTCCTCAAGGGCCTTGTCGTAGTCCTGCTGGATGCGCCGCACGGTCGCCGCCAGCGTCACCGAGTCGAACAGGCCCGCGCTCGACCCCTCCCGCCTGAACTGCAGGTAGGCGCTGTAGGCCACGAAGACGAAGGCCAGCGTGAGCAGCAGGTGCCACTCCCACCAGGACAGATGCCAGTTGAGCTGCGACATCCCGGCGATCATGGCCTCGGCCAGCAGCGCGTACGCCGTGATCAGGCTGATCAGCATGGCCGACGGGCGCTTGCGGTGCAGCAGGAACATCATCACGCTCGCCGCGCCGTACAGCAGGACGCCGGGGATCGACGCCCAGGCCAGCCAGTCGACCGGGGACGCCATCGGCGGCTCGCTGAGCCGCGTCAGCCCCGGGACCAGCGACGTGACGCCCCAGATGAGCATGAAGCCGAACAGCACCGCGCGGATGAAGTGCTGGGCGTCCAGGACCTTCCTGGCCGCCGCGTCGCCCAGCGGCAGCGCCGAGGCGAACGCGAACGCCGCCGCGACGGAGAGCCCCACCTGCTGGCCCACGTCGAAGCCCAGCGAGCCGATCGGCAGGATGATGTCCGGCGTGGCCAGGCCGTGCATGAAGAAGAAGCCGGCGCTGCTCAGGAAGACCATGGACACGAGGAACAGCCGGGCGTCCTGGCGGCGCCGCGACGCCTCGCTGATCATCACTCCGAGGACCACGTTGATCCCGGCCACCGTGATGATCATCCAGAAGTGGCTGAGGTTGTGGTGCCACATGATGTTGACCTGGGGCTGGGCCAGCAGAAGCCAGAGCCCCAGCAGTGGCAGCACCAGGTGGATCCCCCAGACCACGCCGCGTACGGGCTGAGTGGCCGGAGGCAGGTAGGGGGTTGACACAGACCCGATTATCCCCCGGAGATCGACGCGGCCAATGCGTCGTTTTACTCACCGCTGTCTCTAAATCCCGTCAATCTGGTCAGTAACCCTCCGTTTCGTGATGGATACGTTATGTAGTTCTTGCCATCTCTTGGAACGATTGAAACGTGAATCTCATGGACAACATGAGCATCACTTGTTCGGAAGGACAGCCGTGGCTAACAAGATTCGCGGTGGGCGCACGCTCACCCTCGCCGCCGTGGGGGCGCTGGCCGCCTCGCTCCTCACCGTCGGTGGCGTCGCCACCGCATCGTCGGCCGCTGGCGAGGTGCACGCCTGCGTGCACAAGAAGACGCGGTACGCCCGCATCGTCAACCCCGCCACGAAGTGCCGGAAGACGGAGGAGCGGATCCTGATCGGCGGCGCCTCCCAGACGACCATCCAGCAGGGCCAGCAGGGGGCGCAGGGCGCGAAGGGCGAGACCGGCCCGGCCGGCCCCCAGGGGCCGAAGGGCGAGATGGGCCCGAAGGGCCCGCAGGGCCTCAAGGGCGCGGACGGCCCGCAGGGTCCGAAGGGTGCGGACGGCAAGGACGGCCTGCCCGGCAAGAACGGTCAGGACGGTAAGGACGGCCTGCCTGGTAAGGATGGCCAGGACGGCAAGACCGGCCTGCCCGGCAAGAACGGCGAGGACGGCAAGAACGGCCTCCCCGGCAAGGACGGTAAGGACGGTAAGGACGGCCTCCCCGGCAAGCAGGGCGAGCAGGGTGAGCAGGGTGAGCAGGGCCCGCGCGGTCCCCAGGGTCCCCAGGGGCCGCAGGGCCCGAAGGGTGACTCCGGCGACGGCGCGAGCTACACCTCCTACACCAGGACCGCGTCCCTGAACTCGACCGGCTCCGCGACGGCCAGCTGCGACAAGGGCGGCATGATGACCGGCGGCGGGTTCTCGTTCGAGGCCCTCAAGAACGCCATCGTCATGAGCAGCGCGCCCAGCGGCGGCACCGGCTGGACGGTCAGCGTGGCCAAGGACGACAACGGCAACAACACCTACTCGTCCACCGCCACCGACCAGAAGACGACCACCACCAGCCACGGCACCAACGTCAGCGGCACCGTCTACGTCGTCTGCCTGGGCCAGAAGAAGGCCTGACACGCGAAGAAGGGCCGGTACGGGCACCCCGTACCGGCCCTCCGGAAGACCGTCAGCCGAACAGCGCGGGCAGCGCCGCCGAGTGCGTCTCCCGCAGTTCCTCGACCGGCACCTCGAACACGCCCTCGACCACCAGCGAAGCGCCTCCGGTCGTGCCGAGCCCGTAGCAGGGCACCTCGTGCCGCCCGCACAGCGACGCGAACTCCTCGTAGGCCTCCGGCCGCACCGTGACCAGCGCCCGCGCGGCGGACTCGCTGAACAGGTCGGTGAAGGCGTCCCCGCTCAGCGCCACCGAGGCCCCGACGCCCCGCGCCAGGCACGACTCCGCCAGCGCGACGGCCAGCCCGCCGTCCGACAGGTCGTGCGAGCCCTCCAGGAGCCCCCTCTTGGCGGCCTCCACCAGCACGGTCGCCAGCGCCTGCTCGGCGTGCAGGTCGGCCCGGGGCGGCAGCCCGCCCAGGTGCCGGTGCGCGACGTGCGCCCACTCCGAGCCGCCGAACTCCTCGTGCGTGTCGCCGAGCAGCACGACCTTCAGCCCTTCGGCGGTGAACCCGGACGGCACCCGCTTGGCCACGTCCTCGATGACGCCCAGCACGCCCACGACCGGCGTGGGGTGGATGGCCGTCGAGCCCGTCTGGTTGTAGAAGGAGACGTTCCCGCCGGTCACCGGCACGCCCAGGGTGCGGCACGCGTCGGCCAGGCCGCGCACGGCCTCGGCGAACTGCCACATGACCTCGGGGTCCTCGGGCGAGCCGAAGTTGAGGCAGTTGGTCACGGCCAGCGGCTTGGCGCCGGTCACGGCCACGTTCCGGTACGCCTCGGCCAGCGCCAGCTGCGCCCCCGCGTACGGGTCGAGCTTGGCGTAGCGGCCGTTGCCGTCGGTGGACAGCGCGATGCCCCTGGTCGTCGGCTCCGCGCCGGCGATGACCTCCGAGATCCGCAGCATCCCCGCGTCCGCCGGCTGGGCCAGCACGGTGTTGGAGCGGACGTAGCGGTCGTACTGGGAGGTCACCCACTCCTTGGAGGCCAGGTTGGGCGAGCCGAGGAGCTGGAACAGCGTGGCCCGCAGGTCAGCGGGCCGCTCCAGCCGGTCGGGCGTGTCGGCGTTGAGCGCGGCCTGCCCGGACGGCTCGTGGTACGGGCGCTCGTAGACGGGCCCGTCGTCGGCCGCCGTGCCCGGCGGGATGTCCACGATGACCTCGCCGTCCCAGGTCATGACGAGGCGGCCGGTGTCGGTGACCTCGCCGATGACGGTGGCGGGGACATCCCACTTGTCGCAGATCGCCATGAAGGCCGCGATGTCGTCGGGCCGGACCACGGCCATCATCCGCTCCTGCGACTCGCTCATGAGGATCTCCTCGGGCCTGAGCGAGGGGTCGCGGAGCGGGACGAGGTTGAGGTCGACGTGCATGCCACCGGTGCCCTTGGCGGCCAGCTCGGTCGTCGCGCACGACACCCCGGCCGCGCCGAGGTCCTGGATGCCGACGACCACGTCGGCCGCGTACAGCTCCAGGCAGCACTCGATGAGCAGTTTCTCCATGAACGGGTCGCCCACCTGCACGGCGGGCCGCTTGGCGTGCGACTCGTCCTCGAAGGTCGCCGACGCGAGCACGGAGGCGCCGCCGATGCCGTCGGGGCCGGTGGACGCGCCGAACAGCACGACCTTGTTGCCCGGTCCGGGCGCGGTGGCCAGCTTGATCTGGTCCTTGCGGAGCAGGCCCACGCACAGGGCGTTGACCAGCGGGTTGCCGATGTAGCAGGGGTCGAAGACGACCTCGCCGCCGATGTTGGGCAGGCCCAGGCAGTTTCCGTAGTGGCTGATGCCCTCGACCACGCCGGGCAGGACCCGGCGGGTGTCCACGGCGTCCGCGCCGCCGAAGCGCAGCGCGTCCATCACCGCGATCGGGCGCGCGCCCATCGACATGATGTCGCGGACGATCCCGCCGACGCCGGTGGCCGCGCCCTGGTGCGGCTCGACGTAGGACGGGTGGTTGTGCGACTCGATCTTGAACGTGGCCGCCCAGCCGTCGCCGATCTCCACCACGCCGGCGTTCTCACCCATGCCCACGAGCAGCGCGTCGGACTTGGGCGCCTTGGTGGCGAACTGCTTGAGATGCACCTTGGACGACTTGTACGAGCAGTGCTCGGACCACATGACGCTGTAGATGGCCAGCTCGGAGCCGGTGGGACGGCGACCCAGGATGTCCTTGACCCGGTCGTACTCGTCCTGCTTCATCCCCAGCTCGGCGAAGGGCATCGGCTCGTCGGGCGTCTCGCCGGCCCGCTTCACATTATCGGTCATGCGTTCACCAGCTTCTTGAGGACGGAGGTGAAGAACCCGAGGCCGTCGGTGCTGGGCGCGCCGACCAGGTCCTCGACCGCGTGCTCGGGGTGCGGCATGAGGCCGACCACGTTGCCCGCCTCGTTACGGATGCCCGCGATGTCGTTGAGCGAGCCGTTGGGGTTGCCGCCGACGTAGCGCACGACCACGTGGCCGCCCGACTCCAGCGCGGCCAGGGTGTCCTCGGAGGCCACGTAGCGGCCCTCGCCGTGCTTGACGGGCAGCACGATCTCCTGGCCGGGCTCGAAGGAGCTGGTCCAGGGGGTGGCCGTCTGCTCGATCCGGACCCGCTGGTCACGGCAGACGTAGTGGAGCGAGGCGTTGCGGGTCAGCGCGCCGGGCAGCAGATGGGCCTCGCAGAGGATCTGGAACCCGTTGCAGGTGCCGATCACGGGCAGCCCCGCCCTGGCGGCCGGGACGAGCTCGTCCATCAGCGGCGCGAACCGGGAGATGGCGCCGCAGCGCAGGTAGTCGCCGTAGGAGAAGCCGCCGGGCAGGAAGACGGCGTCGACCCCCTTCAGGTCGTGGTCGGCGTGCCACAGCGGCACCGCCTCCGCGCCCACGAGGCGTACGGCCCTGGCGGCGTCCTGGTCGTCGAGAGTTCCTGGAAACGTGACTACGCCCACACGGGCAGCGCTCATGACAGTCGTCCCCTCCGAGGAATGCGCGCGCACGCGCCACCGTCTCTTCGGGTGGACGGCGGTCTGCGGCGGTGTCTTCAGATTATCGGGTGCTGCCGGGTGGTCCACATCGGCTCGTGCGTCGGGCGGAGGCGCAGGTCAGACTGCTGCCAGCTCGCGGGGACGGGCGTCGGCCGAGTCGTCCCAGGCGAGGTGCTTGCGCAGGTGGACCGTGGTGCCACGGCCGGGCGTGATGCCGAAGGAGATCTCGTCCACCACGGAGCGCATGATCAGCAGACCACGGCCGTTCTCCGTGTCGGGTGGAGGGAAGTGCGGCGGCATCGTCGGCAGCCCGTCGCCGTTGTCCGCGATGCGCACGTCGCAGCGGCCGTAGCCGATCGCCGCGCTCACTTCGTAGCGGTTGGCAGGACCCCCGTGCCGCACCGCGTTGGAGCACGCCTCGGAGACGGCGAGGAGCATGTCCGCGATGCACGTCTCACTCACGTTGAGTGAACGCATGGCATCGCCCAGCACTCGCCTGACCATCGGAATGCCGATCGCATCCCGAGGCAGTGCCAACGAGAACTCAATATCCACCGGACTCCTCCGGGCGCCAGACCGTCACCTGGAGTAGGTTTCCCTGTGAAAACGGGGCTAACCGCAAAATCACGTTGTTGTTATTTAGTGTTGGCACGCCCGTGGCATTGTGCCGCCTCCGAACCCCGCTTTAACCGGCCAGGGGGGAATCCGGGCGGCAAATCTCCCCTAATCCTCAACCCGGACGCTGTAGTCCTCGATCACCGTGTTGGCCAGCAGGGTCTCGGCCATCTTGCGGATCTCCTCGAGCGCCGCCTCGTCGGCCGGGCCGTCGAGCTCGACCTCGAAGCGCTTGCCCTGACGCACGGCCGAGACGCCGGAGAAGCCGAGCCTGGGCAGTGCCCTGGCGATCGCCTGGCCCTGCGGGTCGAGGATCTCGGGCTTCAACATGACGTCCACGATGACGCGGGCCACTGCGTTCCTCCTGGATGAGGTGGGTGACTGGGAAGCACAGCCTACCGGCGCGTGTGGCTGTCGACACAACGGGAACGGGGAGGGCATGGGGCTTGCGCGCAGGGCTGTGACGTCTGCCACGATGTCCCCAAACGCGTACGAACCACCACCAGATGGTTCATCGCTTGGAAGGCGGGCCTCAAGGTGGCAACCCCATCGAAGACCTGCCCTGACGACCGCAACAGGAGTGGCTCATGACCGAGCTTGTCGAGGTCATCAATGAACACAGCACCTCTGTCACGAGGCCGACGAAGGAGGCCTCGTGACAGCCGAAGCCTCTCGTGGTGCTGCAGACGCACCTCCGGAGCTCGTCCAATTGCTCACCCCCGAGGGCGAGCGGGTTGAGCACCCCGACTACGACATCGACCTGACCGATGAGGAGGTCCGGTCGCTCTACCGCGACCTGGTCCTCGTACGGCGCATCGACCTGGAGGCCGTGGCGCTGCAACGCCAGGGCGAGCTGGGCATCTGGGCCTCGCTGCTGGGCCAGGAGGCGGCCCAGATCGGCTCGGGCCGCGCATTGACCGACTCCGACATGGCCTTCCCCACCTACCGCGAGCACGGCGTGGCGTGGTGCCGCGACGTCGATCCGGTGAAGCTGCTGGGCCTGTTCAGAGGCGTGAACCACGGCGGCTGGGACCCCAAGGAACACAACTTCCACCTGTACACGATCGTGATCGGCAGCCAGACCCTCCACGCGGTCGGCTACGCGATGGGCATCCAGCGCGACGACGCCAGCGCCGCCACGATCGTCTACTTCGGCGACGGCGCCACCTCGCAGGGCGACGTGAACGAGTCGTTCATCTGGGCCAGCGTGTTCAACGCGCCGATCGTGTTCTTCTGCCAGAACAACCAGTGGGCCATCTCCGAGCCCCTGGAGAAGCAGACCCGCATCCCCCTCTACCGGCGCGCCTCCGGCTTCGGCTTCCCGGGGATCAGGGTGGACGGCAACGACGTGTTCGCCTGCCTGGCCGTGACCAGGAAGGCGCTGGAGGCCGCCCGCACCGGTCAGGGGCCGACGCTCATCGAGGCGTTCACGTACCGGATGGGCGCCCACACCACCACCGACGACCCGACGCGCTACCGCGTGGCCAGCGAGCTGGAGGCGTGGAAGCTCAAGGACCCGATCGAGCGGGTCAGGTCGTACCTGTTCAAGAACGAGCACGCCGACCCGTCGTTCTTCGACTCCGTCGACGCCGAGGCCGACCAGCTCGGGGCCGACCTGCGCAGGCGCTGCCTGGCCATGCCCGACCCCCAGCCGCTCGACATCTTCGACCACGTCTACCGCGAGCCCCACGCCCTGATGGACCAGGAGCGCGCCCAGTACGCCGCTTACTTGGAGGGGTTCGCCAAATGACCGTGATGAGCCTGTCCAAGGCGCTCAACGAGGGCATGCGCAAGGCCATGGAGGACGACTCCAAGGTCCTCATCATGGGTGAGGACGTCGGCAAGCTGGGCGGCGTCTTCCGGGTCACCGACGGCCTGCAGAAGGACTTCGGCGAGGACCGCGTCATCGACACGCCGCTGGCCGAGTCGGGCATCATCGGCACCGCGATCGGGCTGGCGCTGCGCGGCTACCGGCCGGTGTGCGAGATCCAGTTCGACGGGTTCGTCTTCCCGGCCGCCGACCAGATCATCACGCAGCTCGCCAAGATGCCGATGCGCTCGCTGGGCGCGATCAAGCTCCCGGTCGTCGTACGCATCCCGTGCGGCGGCGGCATCGGCGCGGTCGAGCACCACAGCGAGTCGCCCGAGGCGTACTTCACCCACACGGCCGGCCTGCGCGTCGTGTCCTGCTCCAACCCGGCGGACGCGTACACCATGATCCAGCAGGCCATCCGCAGCGACGATCCGGTGATCTTCTTCGAGCCCAAGCGGCGCTACTGGGAGAAGGCCGACATCGACACCGGCTCCACCGACTGGTGGCCGCCGCTGCACGCGGCCCGGGTCGTGCGGCCCGGGTCCGACGTCACGCTGCTGGCCTACGGCCCCATGGTCAAGACGTGCCTGGAGGCCGCCACGGCCGCCGAGGAAGACGGCCGTTCGCTGGAGGTGATCGACCTGCGCTCGCTCAACCCGCTGGACGAGCCGGCCGTGATGGACTCCGCGCGCCGTACCGGGCGGGTGGTGGTCGTCCACGAGGCCCCCGTCAACAGCGGTTTCGGGGCCGAGCTGGCGGCCAGGATCACGGAGCAGTGCTTCTACCACCTGGAGTCGCCGGTGCTCAGGGTCGGCGGCTTCTCCACCCCCTACCCGCCGTCGAAGCTGGAGGAGCACTACCTGCCCGACCTGGACCGGGTGCTCGACGCCGTCGACCGGGCCTTCGGGTACTGAGGGGGGTGGGGTTCTCATGCGACGCGAGTTCAAGCTCCCCGACGTCGGCGAAGGGCTGACGGAGGCCGAGGTCGTCCGCTGGCACGTCGAGGCGGGTGACGCGGTCAAGGTCAACCAGATCGTCGTCGAGATCGAGACGGCCAAGTCGATCGTCGAGCTCCCGATCCCCTGGGACGGGGTGGTCGCGGACCTGCTGGCCGAGGCGGGCCAGACGGTCGACGTCGGCGCCCCCATCATCGCCGTCGAGACCTCCGAAGGCGCCGCTCCCGTCTCGGAGGAGACCGAGGCCCTGGCCGAGGACATGGTGCCCACGCCTCCGGCGGAGGGCGCCGTCGAGCCCGGGACCCACGGCAGCCCGGCGCCCAAGGAGGAGCGCCAGGCGGTCCTGGTCGGCTACGGCGTCAAGACCGGCGCCACCAAGCGCCGCCCCCGCAAGCCCCAGGCTCCCGGCATCCCGGCGAACCCGGTGGCCAACCCCTCCCGCGTGGAGGTGGACGGCGGCCCTGCCCCTGCCCCTGCCCCTGCCCCAGTCGCGCCGCCGGCCGGCCGGGTCGGTGTCCTCGCCAAGCCACCCGTACGGAAGCTGGCCAGGGATCTCGGCGTCGACCTGTCCACCCTCGCCGGCACCGGCCCCGAGGGCTCGATCACCCGCGAGGACGTCCACGCCGCTGCGGAGGCCGGGGCGGCCCCGGTCGCCGAGGTGGCGGCGGCCGAGCGGCCGGAGGAGCGCATCCCCGTCAAGGGTGTGCGCAAGATGACCGCCCAGGCCATGGTCGCCAGCGCCTTCACCGCTCCGCACGTCACCGAGTTCCTCCAGCTCGACGTGACGAACACCATGGAGACGGTGCAGCGCCTGCGCACCTTCCGGGACTTCGCGGACGTCAAGGTGTCCCCGCTGTTGCTGGTGGCCAAGGCGGTCCTCACCGCCGTCAAACGCCACCCGATGATCAACTCGTCGTGGGACGAGGCGGCGCAGGAGATCGTGGTCAAGCGCTACGTGAACCTGGGGATAGCCGCCGCCACCCCCCGCGGCCTCGTGGTGCCCAACGTCAAGGACGCCCACACCCTGTCGCTCCCCGAGCTGGCCGGGCGGCTGGCCGAGCTCACGGAGACCGCCAGGGCGGGCCGCACCCAGCCGGCCGAGATGGCCGGCGGCACCTTCACCATCACCAACGTCGGCGTCTTCGGCGTCGACGCCGGCACCCCGATCCTGAACCCCGGCGAGGCCGCCATCCTCGCCGTCGGCCAGATCAGGGACATGCCGTGGGTGGTGGACGGCGAGCTGGCGGTGCGCAAGGTGACCACCCTGGCCCTGTCGTTCGACCACCGCATCGTGGACGGCGAGCTGGGCTCGATGTTCCTGCGCGACGTCGGCGACATGCTGGAGGACCCGCTGCACATGCTGGCCTGGAGCTAGCCGGGAAAGCCTACGGCGACCGCCGGGAGGACCCCTCCCCCGGCGATCGCCGTAGGCCGGGGACACCCGCACCCATCCCGTACAGAGTCACGCCGTCGCGATCTGATACACCTGATCGCATGATTCGCCACATCGTGTTGTTCACCTGGACCGAGGCCGCGACCGACGAGCAGAAGGAGACGGTGACCACCGAGCTGGGCAAGCTGCCCGGCATCATCCCGCAGCTCCGCTCGTACACCGTGGGCCCGGACGCGGGCATCAACCAGGGCAACCACGACTACGCGGTGGTGGCCGACTTCGACGACGTCGACGACTACCTGGTCTACCGCGACCACCCGCAGCATCAGGCGGTGATCGTGGAGCACATCAGGCCGATCCTGGCCTCCCGGGCCGCGGTGCAGCTCAGCCTCTAGATCTCCGGCGGGTTGTTCTCGCGGTGCATCAGCCGGCCCTCGGAAGTGCGGCCCCTCCTGGGGGCCAGCACGACGCTCAGCACCACGCCCACGCCACCGACGATCATGAAGATGAGCCCGACGACGTCCATGTGGACGGCCTTGCCGAACACGTCGGGCTCGATCGCGAATCTCAGGATGGCGCCAAGCGTGAGGAAGAAGATGCTTACCCCGACACCCATGACGACCTCCAGGCAAACGGCGAGTACAGCCACGGTCATACCCGGGTACAGAAGATCACACCCGTAACATCTCAGGCGAGGCAGGACAAAGGCTTGCCGCCGTTGTAGGTGATCATGTCGAACACGGCGGTGGCCAGGTCGATCGGCGCGCCCAGCGGCTGCCCGTCGAGCTCGGCGTAGGCGCGGTGCAGGTTGCCCACGATGCGCTCGGAGTCCAGCAGCCCGCCCCACTCGCCCAGGTCGGCCTCCCTGGCCGCCTCCAGCGGCGACAGGCCCGCCGCCCGGCCCCGCGCCGCGGTCTCCTGCACGAACCGCAGGTAACCCTCGACCCGGTCGTACGCCTCCGGCCCGCACACCCCGCCGTGGCCCGGCACGACGGTCTCCGCCCCCAGTGCCCTGAGCTGGTCGAGCGCGTCCAGCGCCCCGGCGACCGAGCCCATCAGGACGAACGGCGTGCCGCCGTTGAAGACGAGGTCGCCCGAGAACAGCAGCCGCCGCTCGGGAATCCACACGTACGAGTCGTTCGTCGTGTGCGCGGCGTGGCCCACGTGCCTCACCTCGCACCGCAGGTCGTCGGAGTGCAGGGTGATCCGGTCGGTGAAGGTGAGGAACGGCGGCGCCACCTCCATCTCGCCCCACTCCACCTCGGGCGACCACGCGGCGCGGTAGGTGGGGACGCCGTCGGCCAGGATCTGCTCCCGCACGCCCTCGTGCCCGACGATCGTGGCCTCGGGGAAGAGCCAGTTGCCGAACGTGTGGTCGCCGTGGTGGTGGGTGTTGACCAGCGTGGTGATCGGCCGGTCGGTGACCGTGCCGATGGCCTCGCGGAAGGCCCGCGTACGGCGCTCGGTCGAGCAGGCGTCGACGCAGATCACGCCGCGCCGGCCGGCCAGGAAGCCGGTGTTGTTGATCCACCAGCTCCCGTCGGGCTGGATGTAGGCGAAGACACCCTCGGATACCTCTTCGACCCGGGGCGGAGGAAGGGGATGATCGTGAGAAGTCGAGCTCATGCCGCGACCGTACTCCCTCGAAGCACCCCCGCCCCTACGGTTTAGAAGGCCTCCTCGGGGAGCTCCATGAGCTCCTGCCCGGTGGAGTCCACGATCCGGCGCTCCGTCGCCAGCCGCGGCAGGACCGTCTTGGCGAAGAACGAGGCCGCGGCCACCTTGCCCAGGTAGAACGGGTCCTCGCCGTCGGCCAGCCTGGCCAGCGCCACCTCGGCCTGCCGCAGCAGCAGCCAGCCGATCACCAGGTCGCCCAGCGCGAGCAGGAGCCGGGTGGTGTTCAGCCCGACCTTGTACACCTCGGCCGGCGCCTCCAGCGAGCCCAGCGCCCAGCCCGCCATGGTGTCGCCCATGGCCTTGACCTCGGCGGCGGCCTCCGCGAGGAGCTTGCGCTCCTCCTTGAGCCGGCCGTTGCCCGCCTCCGAGCCGGCGAACTCGCCGATCTCGGCCAGCAGCGACCCGACCGCCGCGCCCTGGTTGCGCAGGATCTTCCGGAAGAACAGGTCCAGGCCCTGGATCGCGGTCGTGCCCTCGTAGAGGGAGTCGATCTTGGCGTCCCGGATGTACTGCTCGATCGGGTAGTCCTGCAGGTAGCCCGAGCCGCCGAGGGTCTGCAGCGAGCGGGAGAGCAGCTCGTACGACCGCTCGGAGCCGACGCCCTTGACGATGGGCAGCAGCAGGTCGTTCATCTCGCTGGCGTGCCGGTCGTCGGGGTCGACCAGGAGGGTGTCCTGGAACGTGGCGGTGTAGAGCACCAGGGCCCGCATGCCCTCGGCGTACGACTTCTGCAGCATGAGCTCGCGCCGCACGTCGGGGTGGTGGGTGACGGAGACCCGCGGGGCGGCCTTGTCGGCCATCCGGGTCAGGTCCGCGCCCTGCAGGCGCGACTTGGCGTACTCCAGCGCGTTCAGGTAGCCGGTGGAGAGCGAGGCGATGGCCTTGGTGCCGACCATCATGCGGGCGTGCTCGATGACCATGAACATCTGCCTGATGCCCTCATGGACGTCGCCCACCAGCCAGCCGACGGCCGGGTGCTTGTCGCCGAACGTCAGCTCGCACGTCGTGGAGACCTTGAGCCCCATCTTCTTCTCGACGTTGGTGACGTAGACGCCGTTGCGCTCGCCCAGCTCGCCGGTCTCGAGATTCACGTGGAACTTCGGCACCAGGAACATCGACAGCCCCTTGGTGCCGGGGCCGTGGCCCTCGGGGCGGGCCAGCACGAGGTGGAAGATGTTCTCGGTCATGTCGTGCTCGGCGCTGGTGATGAAGCGCTTGACGCCCTCGATGTGCCAGCTGCCGTCCTCCTGGCGCACCGCCTTGGCCCGCCCGGCGCCCACGTCGGAGCCGGCGTCCGGCTCGGTGAGGACCATCGTGGCGCCCCACTCGCGCTCGATGGCCAGCTCGGCGAAGCGCTTCTGCTCCGGCGTGCCGACCTTCCACAGCGTGTAGGCGAAGTTGGGGCCCGCGGCGTACATGTACAGCGCCGGGTTCGCGCCCAGCACCATCTCGGCCGTGGCCCAGGCCAGGCTCCTCGGGATGCCGGGGCCGCCCAGCTCGGGGGGCAGGTCGAGGTTGGCCCAGCCGCCGTCCACCAGCGCCTTGTAGGACTTCTTGAAGCCCTCGGGCACCTTCACGGAGCTGGTCGCCGCGTCGAACACCGGCGGGTTCCTGTCGCCCTCCTCGAAGGAGTCGGCCAGGACGCCGGAGGCCAGTCTGTTGACCTCGTCAAGGATGCCCCGGGCGACCTCCTCGTCCACGTCCGCAAAGGGCCCTGTGCCGAGGATCTCGCGTCGCCCGAACACCTCGAAGAGGTTGAATTCCAGGTCTCGCACGTTGCTCTTGTAGTGGCCCATGGGGTCGATCTCCTTGAACCGAGGGGTATTCGTACTGGCGAGTAACCTTACTCTGCAATGCTACCCGCGGGTAACCCCAGGTATGCGTGGCATGCTCGTCTCCATGGACGCCGAAGAACTCGCCGCGAGATGGCGAGAGCGCCTGGAATCCTGGGCCATCCCCGACGAGATCATGGCCAAGGTTTCTGCCGACCCCTGGAGTCACTCGCCCGAGCGGTTCGGCACCCGTACCGACAGGGCGCTGGCCGAGCCCGACGACGGCCCCACCATGTCCCGGCTCTCGGAGGCGCTGCCCGCCAAGGGCACGCTGCTCGACGTGGGCTCGGGCCCCGGCGCCTCGTCCCTGCCGCTGCACGAGCGCATCGGCCACCTCTACGCGGTGGACACCTCGGCGTCGATGCTGGAGGGGCTGACCGCCCGGGCGGAGAAGCTCGGCGTGCCTGTCACGGCGATCGAGGGGCGCTGGCCCGACGTGGCCGCGCGGGTGCCCGTGGTGGACGTCACCGTCGCCGCCCACGTGATCTACAACGTCCTCGACCTGGCCGACTTCCTGCGGGCCCTCGACGAGCGCACGCAGGGGCGGGTGGTGCTGGAGCTCACGCACCGCCATCCCATGAGCTGGATGGCGCCGCTGTGGCAGCACTTCCACGGGGTGGACCGGCCGGTCCGGCCCATCGCCGAGGACTGCGTGGCGCTGGCCGCGGCGCTCGGCTACCCGGTGCAGGTGGAGGAACGGGAAGCTCCCCTGGAACGATTCACCTCGCTGGAGGACCTGGCGGCCAGCGCGTGCCGCAGGGTGTGCCTCGACCCGTCCAGGGCGGAGGAGGTCGCGGCCACAGTGATGGAGCTGGGCATGTGGCCGTTGCCGCGCGACCGATGGGTCACCATCTGGTGGGAATGATCCCGTCGAGGGCCGCGTTCTTGCTCATGAGCTGACAGCTCCCGGACGAGACGCGCCGTACCCGGAACGCCAAGACGACGCACGCACTGATGTCTCGTCCCAAGGGAGTTCTGATCATGGCGTGGATCGTCCTCGTGCTGGCCGGCGTCTTCGAAGTCGTCATGGCCCTTTCGCTCAAGCTCAGCAACGGGTTCGGCAATCTGTGGTGGACCCTGTCGTTCCTCGTCACGGCCGTGCTGAGCTTCGGCCTGCTCTCGTACGCGCTCAAGACCCTCGAAGTCGGCACCGCGTACGCCGTCTGGACCGGCGTCGGCGCGGCGGGCACCGCGGTGCTGGGCATGATCGCCATGGGGGACGAGGTCTCGCCGGCGCGCATCGTCTCGATCGCGCTGATCCTGGCGGGGGTCATCGGCCTGCGGGTGCTCGCCTGACCTTGACGTTTCGGCTCGTCACGGGTTGGGTGTCCGGGTGATCGAAATTCATGCCGTGACCATCGACGCCGCCGACCCGTACGAGATCGCCACCTGGTGGAGCAAGGCCACCGGGCTGCCGCTCGGCGAGGGTGACAAGCCGGGCGACGACGAGGTCATGCTGCGTACCAAGCAGGACCCGTTCCTGCTGTTCATCCGCGTGCCCGAGGGCAAGACCGTGAAGAACCGGATCCACCTCGACGTCAACGGCACCGAGGGCAGGACCCGCGACCAGGAGGTCGAGCGGCTGATCGGGCTGGGCGCGACCGTCCACGACGACCGGCGGCAGCCCGACGGCACCGGCTGGGTGACGATGCTCGACCCGGAGGGCAACGAGTTCTGCGTGTGCCGGAGCCAGGCGGAGCGGGAGGCGCAGGGCTGAGCTCACCGGGCGGAATCGGCGCGGCCCCGCATGGTGAGGGTCAGGATGCCGGCGATCAGGTAGACCAGCGCGCCGTGCCACAGCGCCTGCACGCCGGAGCCGAACACCCCTTCGTGGTCGAGCACGAGCTGCACCGGGTAGTCCAGCACGGCCGTGATGGCCGCGGGCAGCAGCGCGAACTTCCACGGGTGCTTCAGCGACCAGAGGCGGGCCTGGCGGGTCACCCGGTCGCCCTCGTGCGGCTTGGAGACCGCGCCGATCGCGGCGATCAGGGCGAACAGGCTGATGCCCAGGCCCAGCGCCCACACCAGGTCGCCACCGCCCGTGAGCACGCCCAGACCGAAGCTGGTCGCGGCCACGGCGCCGCCACCGACGGCGGCGGCCTTCCAGGGGGCGCCGCGGAGCGCGGCACCCGACAGCGAGACTTCGTCTCGTCGGCTGATTTCGTTCATGTCACTCATGGTGCCTTTTCGACCCCCTTGGGGGCATCGGGGACGGACCCTGAGCGATCCCTGACATCATTCGGACATGCAGCAAAGTGAGAAAGTGCTCTTCCGCGAAGCCCGCAAGGAGGATGTGCCCGCGATCGTGGCGATGCTGGCCGACGACCATCTCGGCGCCACGCGCGAGGGCGACCCCGGCGACGAGCGCTACCTGGCGGCGTTCGAGCGGATCGACGCCAACCCGTACGACGAGCTGATCGTCGCCGAGCAGGACGGCGAGGTGGTGGGCACGATGCAGCTCACGTACCTGGCCGGGCTGTCGAGGCTGGGCGCCGAGCGGTGCCAGATCGAGGCCGTCAGAGTCGCCGCCGCCGCCCGCGGCCAGGGTCTCGGCGGCCGGATGATCAAGTGGGCCGTCGACCGGGCCCGGGAGCGCGGCTGCGCCGTCGTGCAGCTCACCTCCGACAAGTCACGTACGGACGCGCACCGCTTCTACGACAACCTCGGCTTCACGGCCTCCCATGAGGGCTACAAGCTCTCGCTGAGCTGAGCCAGCATCCAGCGGCACCAGTCGGCCCGGTGCCGCTCGTAGCTCAGCCCGCAGCGCAACGTGGCGTAGTTGCCGAACCGGGGATCGCCGAAGGCGGGCGGCCCGTCGAATGACGCCTCCTGCCGCTCGTACTCGGCCAGCCGCTCCTCGTGCGCGGCGAGCTGGTCGGCGAACATCCGCCTGACCAGCTCCGGCTCGGCCAGCCACGACGCGTACGTCTTCAGCACCAGCTCGTCGCGCTCCGGCCGCTCCCGAGGCGGCTCGGTGACCCATTCCCGCAGCGCCGCCTGGCCCTCGGCGGTCAGGTGGTAGACCTTCCTGCCCTGCGGCCCCGGCCCGTGCTCGGCCTCGAACCCGACCAGCCCTCCGGCCCGCAGCTTCTGCAGCTCGGCGTGGATCTGGCTGTGCCCGGCCGTCCAGAAGTAGCCGACGGGCCGCCGCATGGCCGCGGCGAGGTCGTACCCCGTGCGCTCGCCGCGCGCCAGCACGGCGAGGATCGCGAATCCCAGCGTTGAGGTCATGGTTCGCCCAAGGATATGGTGCTCCTACAACTATGTCAGTTCTGACATAGTTGAGCGGAAAGGGCGGCCATGCGCGCGTTGGTAGGTGTGGTGGGGCTCATGGTGGGAGTGCTGACGGCCTGCGGGGGCGCGGTCGGCACCGGTGCCGCGGCGCCCGGCCCGAGCACGGCTCCCGCGGCGACGAGTCCGGCCCCGGTTCCCGAGGCGACGACGTCGGCCCCGATTCCCACGGGGCCGAACGTCTCCGGGTGCTTCACCGAGGCGGACGGCAAGATCTTCAAGCACGACGGCGACCTGCCCGGCGTGATCACCGGCGACGGCCCGGTGGGCGTGGTCATCACCTACGAGCGCCGAGGCAACGTGTGCACGTGGCGGCCCCTGTCGGACCGCCTCGTGGCCGCCGGCTACCGCGTCCTGCTGTACGCCAGGACCTCCGCCATCCTCCCCGAGGACGGCGCCGTCGCCATGGCCAAACGCCTGGCCAAGGAGCCGGGCGTCAAGCGGATCTTCCTGGTCGGCGGCTCGATCGGCGCCACCACCGCCGTCCCCGCCGCCCTGAGGCTCGGCTCGGAAGTGGCCGGCGTGGTGGCCGTCTCAGGCGAGATCAGCGTGGAGAACGCGGCCAGGCTGACCGTCCCGCTCCTGCAGATCGGCTCCGCGAACGACGGGTACGGCGGCGCCGACGACCTGGCCACGGCGCACGCCGCCGCCACGAAGGCCCCCGACAACCAGACCATGGTCATCCCGGGGGAGAGCCTGCACGCCTCGGCCCTGTTCGCCAGCCCTCACGGGAAGGACGTGCTCGACCGGATCGTGGCGTTCATGGACCGGCACAAGGGCTGATCTCGACCAGGTTGTCGTGGAAGCCCGGCCCCATGCCCATGTCCCCGTCCCGCTCGGCCACGACCGCGTTCGGGTTGGCGCCGCCGGGGGTCAGCTTCGGCCAGCGCCCCTTCGGCGAGGCCACCACCCCGGCCGCCACCCGGTCGCTGATCTCCACGTCCGCCAGGAACTCGCCGCCGTCGTTGTGCACGCGTACCCGCTGACCGGCCACCAGCCCCCGGGCCGCCGCGTCGGCCGGGTTGACCAGCACCACCGGGTCCTTGGCGCGGCGGCGCAGCTCCGGGTTGTTGCCGAAGGTCGTGTTGAGGAACGTGTGCGACGCGGGCGTGACCAGCGCCAGCGGGTACGGTGACCCGCCCCTCGCGCCGGCCGTGTGGGACGGGGTGTACGCCTTGCCCGTCGACGGGAAGCGCATCCTGCCCGACCGCGTCGGGAAGCCCTCGGCGAACGGCGTGAAGGGCTCGGGGTAGTTCATCCGCACCCAGCCCTCCTTGCGCAGCCGGTCCAGCGTGATGCCCTCCAGCGACGGGTGCCCGCTCGACAGCAGCTGCTCGGCCAGCTCCAGGTCCGAGTCGAACAGCGACGGCTCGGTCATCCCCATGTGCGCCGCCAGCCGCCGGAACGTCTCCGTCGTGGACAGGCACTCGCCGGGCGGAGGCTCGGCGGGCTCGTTCCAGAGCAGGTAGAGGTGCCCGTATCCGGCGTGCAGGTCCTGGTGCTCGGTCTGCATGGTCGCGGGGAGCACGATGTCGGCGTAGTCCACGGTGTCGGTCGGGAACTGCTCCATGACCACCGTGAACAGGTCCTCGCGGGCGAGCTGCCGCCTGATCGCGTTCGCGTCGGGGCTCGAGCCCGCCGGGTTGGCCGCGTACACCCACAGGCATTTCACGTCGTCGAGCTGGGACCCCAGCTTGGTCATGACGAGCGTGCGGACGGGCTTGGCCAGCAGGTCGTCGCGGGCGTCGATGTCGAAGTGCACGTGGCCGCTGGTGGAGTACGCGATGCCGCCGCCGGGGTGGCGCCAGTCGCCGGTGACGCCGGGGATCGAGGCGAGCGTGCGCAGCGCGGTGCCGCCGCCCTGGTGCCGCTGGAGGCCCTGCGTGGCGCGGATGGCAGTCGGGCGGGTGTGGGCGAGCCGTATCCCCAGGCTGTGGATGGCGGAGGCGGGGATGCCGGTGATTTCAGCCACAGTCTCGACCGGATATTTCAGGATTTCCTGGCGGAAGTCCTCCCAGCCCTCGGTGTGCTCGGCCAGGAACTCCTCATCCTGCGCGTTCTCCGCCAGCACGACGTTGAGCAGCCCGAGCGCGAGCGCCGCGTCCGTGCCCGGCCTGATCGCCAGGTACTCGTCGGCCTGGTCGGCCGTCCTGGTGCGGATCGGGTCGATGGCGACGACGTGCGCGCCGTCCGCCCGCGCGTCCTGGATGAACTTCCACAGGTGGTGGCCGCTGGTCAGCGTGTTCGTGCCCCAGAGCAGGATCAGCTTCGCCAGCGCGAAGTTCTCGGGGTCCATGCCGCCCGGGGTGCCGTTCGTCCGCATCAGGCCGCTGCTGCCGGCCGCCGAGCAGATGTTGAGCCAGTGCTTGGAGGCGCCCAGCATGTTCCAGAACCGCCGCCCGGCCACGCCCTCGCAGCCCTGGAGGTAGCCGAGCGTGCCGGTGCCCAGGTACGGCCAGATGGCCTCCCCGCCGTGCTCCTCGACGATGCCGCGCAGCCGCACCGAGATCTCGTCGAGCGCCTCGTCCCAGGAGATGCGCTCGAACTGGCCGGAGCCCTTGGGGCCGATGCGGCGCATGGGGTGGAGGATGCGGTCGTCCGCCCGGGTGTGTTCAAGGTAACGGTTGACCTTCACGCACAGGGCGCCCCTGGTGTACGGGTGGTCGGGGTTGCCGCGGAGCTTGGCGGCCCTGCCGTTCTCCACGGTGACCACCCAGGAGCAGCCATCCGGGCAGTCCAGCGGACACGCCCCCAAAACCCTCAATTCACCCGACATGGGACACAGACTACGTCCCGCACCTGGAATGACGGCAGACGCGGAAATGCGTGTAGCCTGCCCGGTGCGACGATTGCGGGGGCGATTGAGGACACTGGAAGCCTAGAGATCGCACGGTCCGGCCGGGAAGGTGCAGAATCGCTGTCGGTGGCCGAAATCAGGGAACGAGATGACACGGAGGACCTCGAGGGGGATCCAGCCGTGGATGAGTCACGCGCGGAAAGCGACGTCTACGTTGTAGAGCCGCTGCTGCCCCAGCGTCTTCGCCGCCCCTCCGACCTGCTGCGCTTCTTCGCCACGCTCATCGTGCTCGGCGCGGTCGTCCTGCTCGCGCTGGTCGCCAAGCAGACGCTCATCGGCCTGGAGGCCGACGTCAAGGAGGGCGCGCAGCTCGTACCGCTGCTCAGCAGGATCGCCGCGTTCCTCGGTGGTGCGGCCGTGCTCATCGTGCCCGCGGCCTTCGCCGTCGAACGGGTCTTCCACCGCGACGGGCTACGCGTCGCCGAAGGGCTGATCGCCGCGATCATCGGCATGGCCGGGTCGTTCCTGCTCGGGCAGTGGCTGGTCGCCGGCAACGCCGAGGACCTGCGCGTGCTGCTGACCGGCGACCGGACGATCGAGCCGGTGAACACGCTGCTCACCTCGGTCGTGGCGTACGCCACCGCCGTCCGCATCTCGCGCCGTCCCACCTGGCGCATGCTGATGTGGACCACGATCGCCCTCTACGTCCTCGCGTTCTTCTCCGGCCGGCAGATCACGATCCCGAGCGCCATCGTCACGGTGCTGGTCGGCATGGTCATCGGCTACGCCACCCTCTACGGCGTCGGCAGCCCCAACACCAGGCCGGCGGGCAGTGCCCTGGTGGCCGCGCTGCGCAAGCTGTCGTTCGCGGTGGTCTCGGCCCGCCGCATCGAGGACGACCACCAGGGCAGCCGCCGCTACGCCATCGGGCTCAAGGACGGCACCAGCCTCGACGTCACCGTGCTCGACCGCGACCGGCAGGTGGCCGGGCTGCCGTACCGGCTGTGGCGGCGCATCCGGCTCAACTCCGAGACCAGGCGCCGGGCCATCAGGTCGCTCCGGGCGGAGCTGGAGCGCGAGGCGCTCATGGCGTACGCGGCCCAGGCGGCCGGCGCGAGCACCCCCAGGCTGCTCGGCACCAGCGAGATCGGCACCGAGGCCGCGATGCTCGCGTACGAGCACATCGAGACCCGCCCCCTCGACGAGGTGCCCGACGAGCAGATCGACGACGAGCTGCTCGCCCAGATCTGGGAGCAGGTGGAGCTGCTGCAGATCCAGCGCCTGGCGCACCGGCGGCTCACCGGCGACAGCATCCACCTCGACCGGGCGGGCCGCGTCGTGCTGACCGACGCGCGCAGCGGCGAGATCGCCGCCGGTGACCTGCTGCTCAGGCTCGACATCGCCCAACTGCTCACCTACCTGGCGCTGCGCGTCGGCCCTGAACGCTCCGTACGGACGGCGGCGGCCGTCATGGGGCCCGACACGCTGGCCGCCGCCATGCCGCTGCTCCAGCGCATCGCGCTGACCAGGGAGACCCGTTCGGCCCTCTCCAAGAACAAGAACCTGCTGGCCGGCATCCGCGAGCACATCGTCGCGCTCAAGCCGCAGGGCAAGGTCGAGGAAGTACGCCTCGAACGCTTCAAACCGCGCACCCTGATCACGATCATCGCCAGCACGCTGGCCGCGTACATCGTGCTCTCCCAGCTCAGCCGGGTCGACATCTACCGGGTGGTCACCACGGCCAACTGGGCCTGGTCCGGGGTGGCGCTGGTCGCGTCGTTCGTCAGCTTCGTGGCCGCGGCCCTGATGCTGCGGGGCTTCGTGCCCGAGCCGCTGCCGCTCTGGCGTACCGTGCTCGTGCAGTTCGCCTCGTCGTTCGTCAAGCTCGTCGCGCCCGCCGCCGTGGGCGGGGTCGCGATCAACACCCGCTACCTGCAGAAGCGCGGCATCTCGCCGGCCAGCGCGGTGGCCAGCGTGGGGGCCTCACAGCTCATCATGCTGGTCTTCCACATCGCGCTGCTGCTGCTGTTCGCCTACATCACCGGCTCCACCACGACCACGTCGTTCACCCCGTCGCGCGGCCTCGTCCTGGTGCTGCTCGCGGTCGCGGTGCTGGTCGTGGTGGTGCTCGGCGTGCCGCCGCTGCGCAGGCTGGTGACCTCCAGGATGCGCAAGCTGTTCTCGAACGTGCTCCCCAGGCTGCTCGACGTGCTGCAGTCGCCGCGCAAGATGGTGGAGGCGTGCACGGGCACGCTCATGATCACCCTGGCGTTCGTGCTCTGCCTGGACGCCTGCGTGGCCGCGTTCGGCGGCTCGCTCAGCTTCACCGCCGTCGCGGTCGTCTACCTCACGGCCAACGCCATCGGCTCGGCCGCGCCCACACCGGGCGGTCTGGGCGCGGTCGAACTCGCGCTCGCGGGCGGCCTGACCGTGGCCGGCGTGCCCGCCGAGCTGGCCACCTCGGCCGTGCTGCTGCACCGGCTGCTCACGTTCTGGCTCCCGGTGCTGCCCGGCTGGGCCGCCTTCACCTACCTCCAGCGGCACGAATCCCTGTGATCAGCGGGCCGTGTAGCGCTCGGTGATCTTGTCGATGGCCCCCAGCTCGTCCTCCGTGAAGGCCGGGCCGTCCACGCACGCCACGTTGTCCTCCAACTGCCGCACGCTGCTGGCCCCGATGAGCACGCTCGTCACCCGCGGGTCCCTGAGCGTCCACGACAGCGCCATCTGGGCCAGCGTCTGCCCACGGCCCTTGGCGATCTCGTCGAGGCCGCGGGCCAGGTCGAGGTCGATCCGATCGGCGCTGAGGAACCTGCTCGTCGCCGCCCGCGAGTCCGCCGGCACGCCGCCGAGGTAGCGGTCGGTCAGCAGGCCCTGGGCCAGCGGCGAGAACACGATGCAGCCCATGCCCGCCTCCTCCACCGCGTCGAGCAGCCCGTCCTCGATCCACCGGTTGATCATCGAGTAGGACGGCTGGTGGATGAGCAGCGGCGTGCCCAGCTCGCGCATGATCCGCGCGGCCTGGGCGGTCTGCTCGGCCGAGTAGTTGGAGATGCCCGCGTAGAGCGCCTTGCCCGAGCGCACGGCCCGGTCGAGCGCCCCCATCGTCTCCTCCAGCGGCGTCCCCGGGTCGGGGCGGTGGCTGTAGAAGATGTCGACGTACTCCAGCCCCATGCGCTTCAGCGACTGGTCGAGGCTGGCCAGGACGTACTTGCGCGATCCCCACTCGCCGTACGGGCCCGGCCACATGTCGTAGCCGGCCTTGGTGGAGATGATCAGCTCGTCCCGGTACGGGGTGAAGTCCTCGCGCAGGATGCGGCCGAAGTTCGTCTCCGCCGAGCCGTACGGGACGCCGTAGTTGTTGGCCAGGTCGAAGTGCGTCACCCCGAGGTCGAACGCGCGCCGCAGGATCGCCCGGGAGTTCTCGATCGGGCGGGTGTCGCCGAAGTTGTGCCACAGGCCCAGCGAGACCGCGGGCAGCTTCAGCCCGCTGCGACCGCTGCGGTTGTACGGCTGCCGCTCGTAGCGCCGGTCGTCGGCCTGATAGGTCATGAGGTGCCCCTCTCGATGATCCAGGAGAGCGCGAAGGCCTCCTCGCGCCAGGCGTCGTAGCGCCCGCTGCGGCCGCCGTGCCCGGCGCCCATCTCCGTCTTGAGCAGGAACGGCCCGCCGTTCGCCGTCGCCCGCAGCCGGGCGATCCACTTCGCGGGCTCGTGGTAGAGGACGCGGGTGTCGTTCAGGCTGGTGATGGCCAGGATCGGCGGGTACGCGCGGCCGTCCACGTTCTCGTACGGGGTGTAGCTCTTCATGTAGGCGTAGACGTCGGGGTTGTGCAGCGGGTCGCCCCACTCGTCCCATTCGATCACAGTGAGCGGGAGCGACGGATCCAGGATGGTGTTCAGCGCGTCCACGAACGGCACCTCGGCCACCACGCCCGCGAACTCCTCCGGCGCCAGGTTCGCGACCGCGCCCATCAGCAGGCCGCCGGCCGAGCCGCCCCTGGCGATGACCCGCTCGCTCCAGCCGGTCGCCTTAAGGTGCTTGGCCACGGCCACGAAGTCGGTGAACGTGTTGCGCTTCCTGGTGAGCTTGCCGTCCTCGTACCAGCGGCGGCCCATCTCACCGCCGCCCCTGATGTGCGCGACGGCGAAGACGAACCCGCGGTCGAGCAGCGAGAGCCTCGGGACCGAGAAGCCGGGGTCGATGGAGGTCTCGTAGCTGCCGTACCCGTACAGAACGGTCGGCGCGGGCCTGGCGGAGTCCTTGCGCTTCACGATGGACACCGGGATCCTCGTGCCGTCCTCGGCCGTGGCCCACTCGCGGAACTGCTCGTAGTCGGCCGGATCGTAGCCGCCCAGCACCGGGCGCCGCTTGAGCAGGATCAACTCGTGCGTGTCGAGCTCGTAGTCGTACACGCTGGGCGGGGTGACCATGCTCGTGTAGGCCAGCCGGAGCCGCGTCGTGGTGAACTCGGGGTTGCCCGCGGGCCCGACGTCGTAGAGCGGCTCGGGGAAGTCGATCTCGTACGCGTTCCGCTCGGCGGCCTCGATCCGCTCGCGCCGGCCCTGGACGTCGGCCGGGTACGGCAGCACGCGCAGGCCGGTCAGCCCGTCACGGCGGAAGTGCACCACGGCGTGGTCGGAGAAGGCGTCGATCTCCAGGAGCCTGGTGTCGTCCCGGTGGGCGATCAGCGGCGTCCAGGTGCCGGGGGCGTCGAGCGGGGCGGTGGCCAGCTCGAAGTTCTCGGCGTTCTCGTTGTGTAGCACGTAGAAGAAGTCGCCCGCGTGCTCGACGCCGTATTCGACGCCGGTCTTCCTGGGGCGCACGACCGTGAACTCACCGGCGGGATCGGTGGCGTCGAGAATGCGCACCTCGCTGGTGATCTTGCTGCCCGCGCCGAGCACGAGGTATTTCTCGCTGCGCGTGAGGCCGATGCCGACCCAGTAACGCTCGTCGGACTCCTCGTAGACCAGCACGTCCTCTTCGGTGCCGAGGGTGTGCCGGTAGACCTGGAACGGGCGCCAGGCGTCGTCGACGCGCGTGTAGAAGAACGTCGAGCCGTCGGCCGACCAGGCGCCGCCGTAGAAGATGTCGGTGATCTCGTCAGGGAGCAGTTCGCCTGTTTCGAGGTTCTTGAACTTCAGCGTGAATCGCTCGTCGCCCTTGAAGTCGGTCGAATAGGCCAGCATCGTGCCGTCGGGCGAGACGGAGCTGGTGCCGATCGAGAAGAACGGGCTGTCGCCGGCGAGCTCGTTGCCGTCGAGAATCACCTCCTCGCGTTCGAGAGTGACTCCCGGGGTGATCTCCGGAGGCGCGTCGCTGTCGGCCGGGACCCGGCAGGAGACGGCGTACTGCTTGCCTTCCGAGGTGCGCGAGAAGTACCACCAGGAGCCCTTGCGGCTGGCCACCGAGAGGTCGGTTTCCTGCGTGCGGCCCTTGATCTCCTGGAACACCTGCTCCTGGAGATCGGAGAGGTGAGCGGTCTGCTGTTTGAGAAACTCGTTCTCCGCCTCCAGATAGGCGGTGGTATCGGGATCTTCCTTGTTGCTCAGCCAGGCGTACTCGTCGATGACGGTGTCACCGTGGTGGGTGCGCTCAGTCGGAACCTTCTTCGCCACTGGCGGCGTGTTACTGCTCACGTGGGGAGTCTATGTTCGGGCGTGATCGATCTGTGTCCGTCGTACGCGGCGATCCGGCGCGAGGGGTCGGGAGCGCTGCTAATTTTGAAGAGCCGAAGCAGTCCGGCACAAGCCTTCTTCCTCCTCCATCACGGCGGACGTGCGCGTCCACTCGTGAGGGCTGGTAAGTTAGAGGGGTTGTCCCGGAAGCGGGGCGGGTCTTAATTCCAGCAGGTCGAGCAAGTCGGGTCAATTTGACAGGGACTTGAACGGCTGAAAGAATAAAGACACAACGAAATGAACGC